>NZ_JAHKPS010000031.1 GCF_018860565.1 Winogradskyella psychrotolerans | reverse complement strand
GAATCTATCTTGAAGTAAAAAGCCTGCTGCGTTTGTATTAAAATACAAAGGAAAAATCTATTAATTACTAAAGCTCTATTCTATTTACCTAAGCAAAAGCCGTTTAATATTTTAATTTTGAATTGAGATTTAGGTAGGTGACTAATAATATAATTCTTTAAAAAGAATAAATATTATTTTTTCTTTTTAAAGATACTATCTAGAATAGTGTTAATCCCTAGAAATAAGAAAAGAATAGCACCAATGCAGAGTATAAAGGCTATAATTAGAAGCGGTATATAAAGTGGTTTTTCGCTATTATCTAATGCTAAATGTAATAATGTAGGACCTGCGAACATGAGGCCTAAACAAATTCCTAATCGTTTTAATCCTTTCGCTAATAGGTCTCTGTCTGTTCTATTATTTTCGTCCATGGGTAATACTGTCTCTTACATTTTTATGTTTACTTAATAATATAGCTGCTTCTGCTTCTGAAATGTTTAGTTCTGTCATAATCATTTTTACACCTCTATTAACCAATTTATCATTACTCAATTGCATATCTATCATTTTGTTTCCTTTCACCTTGCCTAATTGAATCATAGATGTCGTCGTGATCATATTTAGAACAAGTTTTTGAGCTGTACCAGCTTTCATTCTGGAACTTCCAGTTAAAAATTCAGGACCAACGACAACTTCAATCGGGAATTTTGCTGTTAATGCTAAAGGGCTTCCTTGGTTACATGTAATACATCCAGTTACTATTTTTTGATCATTACATTTTTTTAAAGTACTTATAACATAAGGTGTAGTACCCGATGCTGCTATACCTACAACAACATCTTTATCTGAAATATTGCATGCTTTTAAATCTTCCCAACCTTGAGTCGTGGAATCTTCTGCATTTTCAACTGCTTTACGTATGGCGTCGTCACCACCAGCAATTAAACCAATAACGAGCTCATGAGGCACTCCAAAAGTTGGAGGGCACTCAGAAGCATCAAGTATGCCTAATCTTCCACTTGTGCCAGCTCCAATATATAAAAGTCGGCCGCCATTTTTTAATTTATCTACTACTTGTTCAATAAGCACTTCAATTTGTGGTAATGCTTTTTCTACGGCTAAAGGAACCGTTTGATCTTCTTTATTTATAAGATGTGTAATCTCGCTTATTGACATTTTTTCGAGATTATTATAGTTAGAGTCTTGCTCAGTAGTTTTTATAAAATTCATGCCTTAAAGGTATGAAATAATTTCTATGAGAAATTATGAAAAGATTGATAGCGTGTCAAATTTACAATTATAACTTATTATATTTTAGATGCAGAAAAAAAGTAGTGTTGTTTATACATTAGTAGATAAGAACTTATTTAATTCTTTAACGGATAAAATTATATTTTAATTTTGACGCTTTTTAGTATTGTGGCAGTTTGTCAAATTAAGATTGTTGATATACTCAATAAAGAAGTTAATTGTTCTGTACGGACTAATGTGGTAGGTAATATGGAAACAGGTATTAGTTTCGCTATTGAATGTATAGGCCTTCTTAGTGTTTGATATTTTACCTGATACACAATCAGCTACTTTGGTATTACAAAACTATTCGATAAGAATTATTTGGAGATGAAAATTTTAGTTTGCTTACATACAGGTTTTAATGGAAACGTAATCAATAATTAAAAATTATTTGAAGGAGCTGCAACTTGAACATGCACTATGTTATATCAAAGTTATTAGCATTGATTAAATAATCTAAGGGTATAGCCAAGAAAACTATAGAAATAGTTGGTAAATCTAAATTATAGCACAAATGACTATAAAGAGGTACAAATTGGGAGCTCAATGTTTTTGATTGTGTTGGTTTAAAAAGTATAATATCTGCTATTGTAGTGATTAATATTTTATCAAAAAATGTTTTTATTTACCTAATAAAAGTATTTTATTTTGTTAAAATGTTACGTTTAATTTTATCATTAATTAATGTTATTGGTCTTTTTATTTTTTATCTAAATACTTTAAATCTGGTCGAATTTTAATAGAATTTTAAAATTTAAGTTAATTTGGTTTTAAAACAATATCAAATAATTAATTGTAGTTAATAGTCAGTAATTCAGGTTTTTAGTTGTGTTTTTTGTTTTTAATATTTCGGGAAATATTACAAACATTCACTTTATATAATGTACTTTGAATTCTATATTAGAGTTTTGAAAGATTAACCTAATTATAAATCACACTATTAATTAAAATCCAAAACCAAATGAAAAAAATTACTTTGTACATAATGATGCTCTTAAGCATTACAGCATTCTCACAAGTAGAGATTGTTGAAAATTTTGAGAATACGCCAGATTTTGAGCTTCCCACAGGTTGGACTCAAACAGGCGACTTTTTAGCGACACCTGGTTTTGCATGTGAAGGGTCTAATAAGGCGCTAGTTACAGGTTTTGAATTTGCTGGTTCAGCTACAGTTACAACTCAAAACTACACAGCTTTAACTAATGATACTGATCTTACCGTTAGTTTCTCTATAAATATTCTTGAACAAGCTACATTTTGGCCACCTATTACATATAGTGCTCCGGCAGAGGGTTGGGGAAGTGTAGTGCTCGAGTATTCCTTAGATGGAGGAGCCAATTGGATTACAGCATATACTGTAGATGATTCAAATTATACGTTTAGCGCTGTTGATAATTGTTATTCAATACCAGTGACTAATTTAGGTGTACTTACAGCAGGTAGTGACTTTCAAGCACGATTTGTAGCTACGGTAAATACAATTGCAACAGCTAAATTATTTGTTGTAATAGATAATATTTCAATGACTCAAGTGGCAACTGAAGTACCAAATTGTGATACAGTATTATTAAATCCTGTAAACGCATCTGCAGATGCTGATTTAAATACTGTTTTAACTTGGGAGGCTGCCACTGGCTTACCAACAGGATATTCTGTTTATGTCGGTACGACTTCAGGAGGAACTGATATTTTGGATGGAGCTACTACAGCAACTACAAGTTATTCGTTAGATGGCTTAGGTTTGGTTTATGAGACAGAATATTTTGTAACTATTGTACCATTTAATGGTATTGGTAGTGCAACAGGTTGTACAGAAGAAAGTTTTACGACACGTTTAACACCAATACCAGGAGCAACATGTTCTAGCCCAATAGATATAGCTACACTACCATATATTGTTTCAAATGACGATACTGCTAACTACGAAAATAATATTAATGTAGGACCTTGTGGTGGTTATCCAGAAGCGTTTATGACAGGCAATGATGTATTTTATCAAATTACACCTGATGCAGATATGTCAATAGATATTAGTCTTGCTAATGTATCTGAATATGCAGCGGCTATTCACGTTATGGAAGGTTGTCCTGATACGTCTTCAAATTGTGTCGCAACCTTAGGAGATAATTATGCATCTACACCACCTTATACAATGGAACTTACAGATGTTGTTTTATTGTCTGGTCATTCTTATTTTATTGTATTGAGTCGTGCAAGTTATGACGGTACATTTTCTTATTCTATGATTGTTACTCAGAATGAGTGTATTAATCCTGAATTTACGGTTACTCCTGTTGCTGAATGTGATTCAGGAGAATTTTCTGTGGATGTTGATATTAGTTATTTAGGTGATGCATCAGACTTAACTTTAGCGGATAATTTTGGTTATTCGAACGATGCTATCACTTCTACTGGAATTGTAAATGTTGGTCCTTATCCAACTGGAACTACAGTTGAATTTACATTGACTAATAATGGTTATACTGAATGTTCTTATTCAGATTCAACTTTCTTTTATTGTCCTCCTACAAATGACGATTGTGTAAATAGTACAGCTTTAACAATTAATACAGATGACTCATGTACCATCTATACGAGTGCAACAAATGCTGGAGCTACAGAATCTGCAACGAATCCTTTGAATTGTGATTTTACAAATAATAACGATGTTTGGTTTCACTTTGAGGCTACAAACGAAACAATCATATTAGAATACTCAAATGTTGTTGCAGCAATTGGTGATGGAGGTATAATTCAGGCGACTGAATTATTAGAAGGTAGTTGTGGTTCTTTTACAAGTTTGGCTTGTATAACATCATTTAGCAACTATATTACATTCAATAATTTAACTGTAGGTAATACATACTATATCAGAAATAGCTCAAGTAATGACGGTGAATATGCTCAAAATTTTGACATCTGTTTAAAAGAGGCACCTGCAGCACCAGCTAATGATGAGTGTGCTAATGCTACAGTATTAAACGTGTCAACTGATGAAAGTTGTGATAACCAGATTACTGGAACTACAGTAGGAGCAACAATTTCGGATGATAATAGCTGCAACGCTGACTTTACAGCGTTTTATAAAGATGTGTGGTATGTGTTTACAGCACCTGAAACTGGTTTATACAAGCTTTCTTTTGAAAGAACTCAGCTTGATCCAAGTTCATATTTCTCTGTTTATTCAGGAACTTGTGGAGCTTTAGTTGAAGAAAGTACAGATTGTTATAATAATAGTCCATACGTGCTTTCAGCGACTAGTGGTGAAAGTTATTATGTAATGGTAAGATCTGGAGATGATGGGCCTGGTATTGATTTCGATTTATGTATATTCAAATTACCACCTCCTGTTGAAAATGATAGTTGTGCTACACCAACCGTACTATCTGAATCTACAGATGCAACAGGTGATAATTTAATTTCAGGTGATTTTGCTAACGCTTATCCTTCGTCAGAATCTTGTGCATCAGGTGCTAAAACGATTTGGTATAGCTTTACACCTAGCTACACAGGACTATACCATTTTAATCTTACAAATACTGTTGGTTATCCTAATTACACAATATACAATACTGATGATTGCTCATTAACAACGGATAATTTTGTGACTGACACATATTGCTACAACTCAGGTGAACGTACAGTAGATTTAGTTGCAGGAAACACTTATTTAATAGCTGTTTTTAGTTTTGCTAGTGATATTGAATCTTTTGATTTGTTAGTTTATCCAGATGCTACATTAAGTGTAGATTCAAACAAGTTAGACGCGTTTAAATATTATCCTAACCCTATTATAAATACATTAACCATTGAAGCAAAGGCTAAAATATCAAATGTTAGTGTGTTCAACATTGTTGGTCAAAAAGTGCAGATGACTATCCCTAACAGTCTAGAGACAACAATTAATATGGAGGATTTAATTAGTGGAGTGTACTTTGTTACAATTACTACTAATGGTTCTCAAAACACTATTAAAGTTGTTAAAAAATAAGCTGTCATGACCAGAATTGATTAATAGCAGTTTAATCAGCATGGACTATAGTTAATATAGTCCATGTTTTTATTTATTTTTTTACAGAAAAAGCAGCCTATTGGCTGCTTTTTCTGTGTTTTACACAAATAATCTAAAGTAAATTTAAATCAATTTTTATTTTGTGATGTCGAATTGATATAGTTTAATATTTTTATACCTATATTTTCATATTCCTTAAAAGTATTGTTTGTAAAATTAGCCTGTTTACATTTATCCTTATAATGGGTATAACACGCAAACTAAATTTGTTTGGATATTATAACATGACATTAAATCTAAAAAATATAAAAACAATTTTTTATCGTGGCGGTTTTCCGCAGAGAAAACCTTGTCTTTTTGTGTTATTTAGTTTTTTGTTAGCAATGCAGATGTATTCGCAACAAAAAAATGATTTAGTGTTACAGGCAGAAGATCTTATAAATTCAAATCCAATTGAAGCTATAAAAATAGCAGATCATATTGCAAATATTAGTCAAAACCCAAATCAAAAAGCGATTGCTAATTTAATATTGGCTAAGAGTTATTTAACAAAAGGAGATTATGATAATGCTATCATTTTCGCCTTTGATGATAGTAACATGGCAGATAAAGTTAATATTAATACACGAATAGAAACCAATATTTTAAAAGCGACCTTATTGAGAAAGCTATATTTGGATATTCAATCTTTAGAATATTTGGATATAGCCCGTTCCTTATATTCTGAAAATTCAACAGATAAAGAAATTTTTAAATTTCAATTTGTTTTAGAGCACATCAATATGCTGTTAGATAGGCTTAAAATAGATGAAGCCTTGGCAGAAATTAAGGCTTCAGAAATTGAGTTTAAAAGTTTTTTAGATAAAAATGTAAATCAAAAAAGAGCCCTTTATTTAGTAACTGCAAAAGCCTATAATAGTTTAACCCAAAGTGATTCTGCAGCTGTATACTTAGACAAAACGTTTGAGTTAATTAACACTTCTAAAAATAATAATTTAATTGAAAAAGCTCAGATTTATAAGGAATTAGGGGTGTTACAACTACATAAAAAAGCGTTTAAAGAAAGTAAAGAAACTTTGTTCATCGCTTTACAATTTGCTGAAATATTAGATAATCCATTTTTATTAGAACAGATACATCGTGATTTAGCCATTAATTATTTGGCATCTAATCAACATAATCAACATAATGTATACTATAAAAAGTTTTTAAATCTTAATAATTCTATAGAGGAAATTGAGCAACAATCTGTCAATACTTATTTTAATGTTATAAGTGAGCAAGAAGAGCAGCGGCTAGAACATTTTAATTCAAAATATAATAAGAACTTATATATTGTTCTTGGAATAGCTTTATTCATAATAATTGTTGGGGTTTTGATTCTTGTAAAGAGTGAAAACAGAAAGAAGGGAAAAAGGCAGATTATAAATTACTTAGAGGTTAGTCGTAATATCTTTTCAAAAGTAAAACCAACAAAAAAGGTAAATCGTCAAACGAATAAACGCTTAGTAATACCCGAAGAAACCGAACAAAATATTTTATTAAAGCTTCAACGTTTTGAGAAATCGTTAAAATATCTTAATAAAGACATGTCACTTGCCATGTTAGCTGGTCAGTTTGAAACAAATACCAAATATTTATCTGAAATAATTAATAAAAATTATAACGATAACTTTAACACCTTTATTAATAAGCTTAGAGTCAATTATATCATTGAAAAATTAAAAAGTGATACCAGTTATATTAATTATAAAATTAGCTTTTTAGCAGAAGAGAGTGGTTTTTCATCACATAGTAATTTTACAACCGTTTTTAAAGGAATTGTAGGAATGTCACCGGCAACATTTATCAATTTATTAAAGCTAGAAAGAGAGGAAATTAGTGGTAATAAAGAATCTGGATGAAAATAAAATTTAAATACAGCCTTATTTTTGGTGTATTATTCTTTAATACACTGTCCATTGCAGCGATTCAATCTCCAGATAAGATAGCAGATAGTATTGTAAAAGAAGCCATTAAAGCGGTTTATAAAGATCCTAACAAAGCAATAGAATTAGCTTTAGCCGTTTATGATGACAGCTCGTATTCTATACAAGCTAGGACTAATGCGTTAATGGTCGTTTCTACAGCGTACACGTCAAAAAGAGACTATAAAAAAGCATTAGACTATATAATTAAAACTAATGAGTTTTCTAGCCAAATTGATAATAGAAAACTGCAAATAGAAATCTTATTTAAATCAGGGATTTTATATCAACAGTTAAAAATTTATGATAAGGCCATAGAGTATATGGAGGAAGTTGAAAACAGATGTTTAAATTACCCTGATCGCGACCTTATTGGTGGCACCTTGGCATCGAGTTATTTAGTTAAAGGTTTTGTTTATAAAGACAATTTAAATTGTGATATCGCCATAACGTATTTTGACAAAGGATTAAAAGAATACGAAAGATTAGGGAGATACCATCATAACAGAAGTATAGGACATTATAATAAAGGAAATTGTCAAATATTGCTTTCTGAATATGCTAAGGCAAAAGAAAGTTTTAATAAATCTAGAGAATTAGCAAAAATTGAAAATGCTAGTAGTTTAGTTTCTTTTGCTGAAAAAGGTATGGCAGAAGTATATACGCTAGAAGGTAAATACCAAGAGTCTGTTTTACTCTTACAATCTGCATTAGAAGAATCTAAAAATGTGGGTGATCTAGTTTTAAACTTGGGTATTTACAAAGGTCTGTTTGAAAATTATTTAGCACTTAATAACTGGAGTGAATATCAGAATTATTATGAACTCTTTCTTAAGACACAATTAGAAATTAAAAAATCTGAACGCAATTCTGTAAGCGTTTCAATTATTGAAAATTCTAAAAATTTAGATAATGAGGTAGAGACTATTCAATCTCAATTTAAATTTAGAATTTATATCATTACGGCGGTCGTTTTAATCTTCATAATCGTAGTGTTCTTTATTGAAATTAAAAATAATAAAGTAATAAAAGCACTACAACAAAAAATAGAAAGCACACAAAGTATTAAACCTACCATTAAAGTTAAATAACACACTATTTTTAACTAAAGCACTGATAATTAGGGTTTTGTAATGTGTTTTTGGTTGTTAGATTTCGGGAAAAAATAAAGACTTACACTATTTATATAGATGATATAGATATATATTTAGCAGTAAATTATTAATTCTGAAATTGATTCACATGAGACACAAGTTACAAAAACCTGTAGCAAAACAATTCCGTTTTTCTTCGATTACAATGTTTAAAGACTTCAAATTTTGTTTTGCCGTTACGCTTTTTTTATTTATTTCAGTCAAAGGATTTGCACAATTAGATGAAAGTTTTGATAGTGGTATTCCTACAAACCCATCAGAATGGACAATTATAAATAATGGCATAGGTTCTCAAAATTGGTCGTCTACTACAGATGGGTATTTAGGTACCAATGGAGCTTCCATAAATCCATCTGCCGATAATATAGGTGATCAAAATACCGCTCAGTATTTCTTAGTAACTCCTCAAATTGCGGTGCCAGAAAATGGTGAAATTCAATTTTATACTAAACAAGCAAGTGCCATAGATAATGGCGCACAATATGAGATAAGGCTATCAACGGCTGCCCAACCCGATGTCAATGGCTTCAATATTACGATTCAGTCTTATACAGAATCAAATTTAAATGTAGGTGATCAAACAGAATATGAAAAGAAAGTGATTGAGATTCCTACCTCAATACCGGCAGGGTTAAATATATATATTGCTTTCGTCGCGGTGAATACTCAAAATGGAGCAACTCCCACAGGTGATGAATGGTTTATAGATAACGTTTCTATTTTAGAGGGCTGTACTGAAATTGCCGATAGTGATGTTACCATAAGTGATATAACGGTAGATACTGCAGAAGTGTCTTGGTCACATCCAACAGCTAATGATTTTGAAATCCAAATAATTCCACAAGGCAGTACACCAGCAGATAGTGGTATTGCGGTGTCAGGTACAAGTTATACCTTAATGAATCTTGATCCTGAAACAGCATTTGATATCTATTTATCTGCAATTTGTGATAACGATACACAAAGTGCGTTTACAGGACCTTATACCTTTGAAACCTTAAAATATGGATTGTCTTGTGAAACGCCAATTATTGTTCCAGATCTCTCTTCTTCTCCTTACATTTTTACAGATAATTTAGCCAATTGGGCAAATCCAGACGTCAGTTATTCCACACAAGGTTCTAACTGTATATCGGGCTTGGATGGAACTAATTATTTAAATGGAGATAAAGTGTTTTTTACGTATACTCCAACACAAGATGAGTTAATATCTTTAACACAAACTACGTTTGATGGAGGAAATGAAACGGACAATTGCTATAATGCGTTAAGTACGCTTCTTGTATACGATAGTTGTTCTTCAGTAGGGGTCAACTGTATTGCGGGTGTAAATACAACTGATGGTTTTGAACCAAAATCAATTAATAATTTATTTGTAGAAGCAGGGGAAACTTATGTCATCGTAGTCTCTACATTATTTTCATCAGGTGCTGGGATGTGTTTTGAATTAGAAATTTCTGGTGGAACATGTGTGCCACCGGCAGATTTTACATTTAATAACTTAACAGAAAATAGCGTAGAATTTAGCTGGGATAATATAGGTGGTTTTGCTGATTCATGGGAGTACGCTGTAGTACCTACAGGTTCAGGAGAGCCATCGGGTGCTGGGATTTCAACTAATTCAAATATTGGGAATCTTATTAATACAGGGTTAACAACAGCTACAACCTACGATTTGTATGTAAGATCTGTATGTGATGGAATTCCAGGAGATTGGAGTAATCCAACAACTTTTACAACGCAATGTACTACGTTTGATACCCCATACTTTACCGATTTTAATAATGCAACAAATGAGAATCCAGAGCCATGTTGGACAACCATCGATGGTAATGGTGATGATGTTACTTGGAATTTTATTGGTGGTTGGGCTACTGTACAAACACAAACATCTCGTTATGAGAATAATGATTTTTATGTGTCACCACGTATTAATTTTGATGGTACACCAAAACGTATTCGATACAAACATAGTTCTACCCAAGGGGCTTCTACTTATACCGTTAAATTATCTACCACAGGGGTTGGTATAGATGATTTTACTACTGTAGTTTTACCCCCAACAACTATTAACAATACTAGTTTTCAAGAAATCATTGTGGATCTACCTGAGGATATTGTTGGTGAGGTTAATATTGCTTGGATAGTAGAGCCTAATACAACAGAGACTGCCTTGAGAGTATCTATAGATGATGTCTATATTGAAGATAAACCTAGTTGTCCAGATCCATTAAATCCTTTCGTTCTTCAAATTACAGAAGATTCTGCTTGGCTTTTCTGGACTGCAGGTGGAGAAGAAACAGAGTGGGAGCTGGCAATTCAAGATTTAAATTCAGGGTTGCCTACAGAACCAGGAATTATTACATCTAGTAATTTTCCATATATGGCAAATGATTTAGATTCCGGAAATAGGTATGAATTTTATGTAAGAGCAGTCTGTGCAGAAGATGATCAAAGTCAATGGGTTGGACCTGTACCGTTTACAACCTTATGTGAATCTTATGACACACCATTCTTCGAAAGCTTTGATGATGAAGATTCAGAAACACAAAAATTTTGTTGGGAAATTACTGATGCAAACAATGATGGAACAACTTGGATGATTGATGATTATCATGCCATAATGCAAACATCAATATTTACCCCTCCATCTGATTTTGATGACTATTTAATTTCTCCAGCAATAAATTTAGACGGAACTCCCAAGGCTTTAAAATTTAACGTTAGAGCGGATTTTTCATTATTTTCAAGTGCAGCCCGCTTTGGCTTAGAAGTATTAATGTCTACTACAAATACAAGTCCAGGAAGTTTCTCTGTGATTTCACCTTTAGAGATTATATCTAACAGTACTTATGAAGAGAAAACGATAATTGTGGAAGGTACCGGAACTGTTTATTTCGCTTTTAGAGTACCACCTGAATTTACAGGAATTTGGTCAATACTAAGTATAGATGATGTAAGCATTACCGATGCACCTACGTGTCCTAATCCATCTGATCTAGTGGTGAATACAACAACTGAAACTACCGCTGATTTATCTTGGTCTGCTGGATATGACGAAGAAGATTGGAATATTGTGGTGCAACCTGCAGGATCAGGTTTACCAACAGAAGAAGGTATTGCGGTAACAACGACTAACTATTCGGCAACCGATTTAATGACGGACACTGCCTATGAATTTTATGTTATGGCCAATTGTGGTGATGGCACCAGCGAATGGATTGGTCCTGTAACATTTAGTACACTTTGTACATCGTTTGCAAGTCCATTTGTAGAAACCTTTAATACAGATTCTGAATCTGCTGACTGTTGGCAGATTGTTAATAATAATGAAGATTATTACTTCTGGAATTTAAATAGCGCAATTGAACCTTATGAAGGAAATCAATCTGCAGGCATTCCCACAACCACTAACGGAAACAGTGACGATTGGTTAATTTCTCCAACAATTACGATTACAGAAAATCAACGTTTACGTTTTTATTACAGTGCATATAGCGGTTATTATATTGAAGATTTAGAAGTGCTTCTTTCTACTAACGGAATCGGTTTAGATCAATTTACAACCGTTTTATACGATTCAGATGAAGATCCAGTGACTATTGATAATGCCGAATATAAGGTGAAAATATTAAATTTTCCTCCGGGTATTTCTGGTGATATCAATATTGCGTTTCACATCCCTTATTTTCCTCCAAGTCCTGAAGGTTATAGAGGTCAAGTGTTTTTCTTAGACAATGTGAATATTGAAGATGTGCCAGAATGTGCACAACCGACTAATATTACCATTAACAATATTACCGATACTGAAGTTGATTTGGGTTGGGAAGTGAATGGTTCGGAATCAGAATGGGAGATTTCAGTGCAACCGTCAGGAACTCCTGCCCCAGTAGGTGATACAGATCCGGCTTATCTATATAATGCTTCAACAAATCCATATACCATTACAGGGTTAGAGCCTTCAACAATGTATGATATTTACATTAGAGCTATATGTGATGGCAGTAATGGCGAGTGGACAGCACCAGAAGTCGTTACAACTAAATGTAGTTTCGATAATTTATGTCAATATACGTTTATACTAACTAGTGATTGGAGTATATCAGCATCTCTTGAAATAACACAGAACAATCAGGTAACACAATCATTACCATTTAATGGTGAAGAAGCTGAAGAGTTTACCGTCTTTTTATGTTCGGGTGTTGAATTTTCTGTGTTCTTTGCTACTTTAGGTAGTGCGCAACACCAATATGATAATTATCAATTTGAAATTCTAAATAGTGAAGGTACTTCCATTTATACAAGTCCTTTTAGTCCACCACTAAGAAGAACAGTTTATGAAGGCACTGCCATTTGTGGTGAGATTCCTTGTCCACAACCTACGGATTTAGCCATTAGTGATACTAATGTAATGTCTTGGACTCCTGGAGGAAGTGAAACGGAATGGGAAGTTGCTATTCAACCGATTGAAAATGGTACGTTACCACAATCAGGAACCATTGTTTCAACTAATTCTTATACACCTACTGCGGCAGATTTTAATGATCCTTATGCAGCCACCTATGAGTATTTTGTAAGAGCCGTTTGTAGTGCAGATGGAGAAAGCTATTGGTCTGGTCCTTTCGATTTTGTAAGAAATGATGATATTACCACCGCTTTAAGCCTTCCGGTAAATACAGATGATTCTTGTGATCTTAAAGCCACAGAAGTTTCATTCGTAGATGCAACGGTTTCAGCTGAAACTATGAGTTGTGATGGTGATAATGCTGGTGATGTTTGGTTCGATTTTACAGCCGAATCACTAGTGCATATTATTGAAATCAATGGTTTTACAGGGAGTTTCTATGATACCAGTGGAGATATGCCTTATCCTGATATTACTATGACACTTTACAAAGACAATGGTGGCAGTCTTCAAGAAATTGCTTGTACTTATGATAAAGTTTTAGTGGCGATGTATGCTTCAGAATTAGTTGTTGGTGATAACTATAAATTGAGGTTAACCCTAAATAGTTCAGAGCCTAATGATCGTAGATTTCAAGTATGTTTAAGAACACCGTTAGATCTTTGTGATGTTAAAACAGTTAACGGTGGTTTTGAGGAACCTGGTTTAGATTATTTAAGTGGTATTACTTCAATAGCTGCTATTCAGCCGATGCCAGGTTGGAGAACTAATTTAGATTGGCAAGCGATTTTTATTTGGGAAGGAATAAATGCCCCTGGTTTTGATGCCTATGAAGGCTCTCAATGTGTTCAAATACTTTCAGATGAAAATGAACCTGTAGATCCTAACGACCTTGATGTAAAAGGATATTATAGAGATTTTGATACTTCAGAAATTACATTGTTTGATTATAGTTATGCACATCTCGGAAGAGGTGAGAATAGTATAGTACAATTATTTGCTGGTTCTCCTGATGGGCCTTATACGTTGGTTAGTCAAAATTTAGCAGAGGTACAAGCTTGGACACTAATATCAGGTGAATACCAAGTTCCAGAAGGGCAGACCGTGACGAGATTTATTTTTAGAGCTGCAGGAGACAATGTCATTGGAAATATCATAGATGCGGTTGAGTTTATTCCAAATAATACCATTGTTTCAGAGCCGTTTACTGTAGACTGTGATAATGTCATAGCGAATGTGGAAGCAAATGGATCTGGAACATGGATAGCTAGTGGTTCCAATCCAGGATCGGTAACAATAGCAGATGCTACTAGTAATGCAACAGCTATTACTAATTTTGTGCAACCAGGAGTTTACACCTTTACATGGCAAACGTCTTATTGTTCATACGACATCGAAATTACGTATAACGGTATTTCTGATATACCAGAAGTTACAAGTCTCGTGGAGTATTGTTTAAATGATACCGCAGTACAACTGGCAGCTACACCTTCAGATACCTATAGTTTAATGTGGTTTACCCAAGCTACCGGAGGCACAGGTAGTGCAACAGCACCAACGCCAGACACCTCAGTAGTAAACACAACCACGTACTATGCAGCTTATGTAGATGTCGAAGGTTGTGAAGGCCCGCGATCAGAAATAGAAGTAGTGGTGAGTGAATCCTTTACACCAGAACTCACATTTACTTATGAAGATGTATGTGTGGTTTCAACACAAAATCCAAGTCCAAGTTTAAGTACCGATTTTGAAACTGGAGGTACATTTTCATCAACCACATTAACGGTAGATACTACAACAGGTGCTATTGATATGGCTTCAGCATCAGTAGGACAACATGATATCATTTATACGTACGATGGAGATGAAGAAACGTGTACGTTATCAGGATCATATGTGGCTACAATTGAGTTTACAGCGGCATCTATTCCTGTGACTGTTTTTAATTATGGAACTGAGGCCTATTGTGTATTATCATCAGAGACTATTATACCAACATTAACTCCTAATTTTACACAAGGAGGTATATTTAGTTCTTCAACATTAACGGTTAATCCAACTACAGGAGCTATTGATATGGCTTCAGCAAATTCAGGTAGCCATGAAGTTACTTATACAGTTGAAGCAAATGCGACAGCATGTTCTGATACAGGTTCTTCTATTTCAACTATTCTCATTACGGCAAGTACGAGTCCAATAACTGAATTTAGTTATGCTGAAGATGTTTATTGTGCAGATACAAATACTATTCTTCCAGAGTTTGCGACAGGGTTTACAACTGGAGGAACGTTTAGTGCCGAAAGTGGTTTATCTATAAACGCGACAACAGGTGAAATTAATGTGGCTTTAAGTACTTTAGGTAATTATGACGTTACTTATGAAATTTTAGAAGACATTTCTAATTGTGCAGAAGGGAGTGTAGGGACGTTTAATATTACGATATTAGATACTATAGACGTTGTTGTTGAAGGTGAATGCGATGGTTCTAATTATACATTAACGGCACTTCCTATTGACGATTCTTTTGATACTACCGAAGCAAATTACGCATGGAAGGATGCAAGTGGAAATATTGTAGGAGATAATTCAGAAGTATTTAATGTTACAGATTATGCGAATCAAAATCCTAATGCAATTGTACCATTACAATTCTCTGTAACGGTAGATTTTGGTGGTTGCTCAACAACTACAACTTACACAACCGAACGTTTGTCTTGTGGAAGTATTCCTCAAGGTATTTCTCCGGATGGAAATAATAAGAATGATACGTTTGATCTCACAGGTTATGGTGTTAATTCTCTATTGATTTTTAATCGTTATGGTACAGAAGTGTATAAATATAATGGTAATTATACCAATCAATGGCATGGACAAACTAATGATGGTAAAGCATTACCAGATGGTACCTATTTCTATAGCCTTCAAAAAGACGATGGAAGTTCAGTAACAGGTTGGGTGTATATCAACAGAGCACAATAATTATAAAAGACAATAAAGCAATATTATATACAGATGAAAAAAATATATTTTACACTAGCTTTTACACTTATATTTTTTATGAGTGCTAATGCGCAACAAGACCCTCAGTATACACAATATATGTATAATATGAATGTTGTAAATCCGGCTTATGCAGGCTCTAATGAAGCTTTATCTATCGGATTATTATACAGATCACAATGGGTTGGTATTAATGATGCGCCAAAAACAGCAACACTTTCAGTACATAGTCCTATTGATAATAATGTAGGTTTAGGATTATCTGTTATTTCAGATAAAATTGGACCTGTAGAAGAAAATAATGTTTTTGCCGATTTTTCATATACTTTAAACTTGGGAGGAGAACATCGTTTAGCATTTGGATTAAAAGCAGGAGCAACATTTCATAACATAGGTTTGTTTAGTGATATTGGAAATGGTTATGTGCCAGATGCAGGAGATGAGGCTTTTAGCGAAAATACAAATAATACGTATTTAAATATTGGAGCTGGTGCATTTTATTATACAGATAAATATTATGTGTCTTTGTCGGTACCAAATATGTTAAAAAGCACATATTTAGACGTTACAAATAATGGACAAGAGTTTAGTTATGGCTCTGAGGTATTACATTATTTTCTTTCTGCGGGTTATGTGTTTGACATTGCAACTAACACAAAATTCAAGCCTTCATTTTTATTAAAATCAGCATTTGAAGCCCCAACCTCTTTGGATCTGTCTGCTAACTTTTTATTCTATGATAAATTTGAAGTAGGAGCTACTTACCGTTTAGACGATTCTGTAGGTGCTATGGCTAATTTTGCAGTAACTCCAGACATTAGAATAGGTTATGCTTATGACTATACAACATCAGACCTTAATATAAAATCATCTGGCTCACATGAAATTATGTTGTTATTCGATTTAAATTTCTCTAAAAAAGTATCAATCTCACCTAGATTCTTCTAACATCTAAAACATTTTAAAATGAAAAAAATATATAGTCTTTTAAGCTTGTTTTTAATTATAACTTCAGGCTTCGGACAAAATAAACAGTCAGAAAAAGCAGATAAGCTTTATGAAGGTTATCAATATGTAGATGCTATTGAAGCCTATTTAGAAGTTGTTGACGACAATGACGCAGATACATATGTGTATAAGCAATTAGCCGATAGTTATTACCACTTGTTTAACATCAAAGAAGCTTCAAAGTGGTATAAAAAAGCTTTGGAAACTACACAAGATGCGGAAACGTATTTTCGTTATGCTCAGGTTTTAAAGTCTGAAGGCAAATATAACCAGGCGAATACACAAATGGATAAATTTGCAAAACTAGCCCCTAAAGACCAACGTGCCCAAGCCCATTTAGCAAACCCGAATTACATTCCGCAATTAGCAGATATCACCAAAACATTTGAAGTTGAGGATATTACTATAAATGACGCGGAACACAGTGATTTTGGAGCCGTATTATCTAACGACAATATCCTCTACTTTGTAAGTACAAGAAAAACTTCAGGAAAAGAAGATGCATGGACCAACCAACCGTATTTAGATATTTACAAATCCACTAGAGATGAAAAAGGTAATTTATCAGTGCCAGAAGAAGTAAGCGAATTAAACACCATGTATCATGATGGCCCTTTAACGATAAGCGCCGATGGAAAAACCATGTACTTCTCACGAGATGGCCACAGTGATGGCACCTATAAAAAGTTAAAAAGCAAACGTGTAAAAGTAGCACAGCAAGGCATTTATAAAGCGACTATGGTTGATGGTAAATGGGGTAATATAGAAGCCTTACCGATTAATAGTATTGAGTATACCGTAAGTCACCCAAGTATTAGTAAGGATGGTAAAACACTTTATTTTGCCTCTAATATGCCTAATGGATTTGGAGATTCTGATATCTGGAAAATAAGTGTGTCTGGAGATACTTATGGAGAACCGGTCAACTTAGGGCCTAAAGTCAATACCTCAGGTAAGGAAGGTTTTCCGTATATCAGTGAAAATAATATCTTATACTTTGCATCAAGCGGACACCAAGGTTATGGAGGGCTAGATATTTTTAAATTTGATTTAAACAAAAAAGAAGCATCGGTTAACTTGGGAAAGGTAATTAACACTAATAGAGACGACTTTGCTTTTGGTGTTAACAACACTCTAAAAGTCGGTTATTTTTCATCAAATAAGTCAGGAGTAGATAATATTTATAAGGCCATTCCAATCTGTCAGTTTAAAACTATAGTATTTGTGAAAGACCAAGATACAAACGCCATACTTTTGGGAGCAAGTGTAACTATTTTAGATGCAGAAAACAACACCATAGCATCACATAGCACTAACGTTAAAGAGATCACTAGTTTTAATGTGAGTTGTGATAATAATTATACCATAACAGTTTCAAAAGAAGGTTATGAAACAGCGTCATTTAAAGTTGCAACTTCAGAAGGTGAAGATGTTACAGTTAATACTGATTTAAAACCAATTAATGAGATGATTACGGAGACAGAAGTCAAGTTAAATAACATTTACTTTGAGTTTAATAAAAGTAACATTACTAATCAAGGTGCTTTAGAATTAGATAAATTGGTTGCTATTATGAAGGATTACCCAGAGATGAAAATTATGGTGAGATCACATACAGATACCAAAGGAAGTGCCGATTACAATTTAAAACTGTCTGAAAGACGTGCACAATCTACGATGCAATATGTAATCTCTAAAGGTATAGGTAAAGAGCGCTTATCAGCCAAAGGTATGGGAGCGACAACACCAAAAATAGATTGTAAATCTAACTGTACAGAGGAGGAAAATGCTCAAAATAGACGTTCAGAATTTCTTATTATTAAAGAATAACAGTTTTGTAATTAATTAAAGAAAAGTAATTGCTTTTAGAATAGGAGTTTTTATTTACAAATTGTTATAGTTGCAATCTCAAATACTTCTATTTTAATAAAAAATTATGATTTTGTTATAACACAATTAATTAGGAATAAAATAGATGATAAAAAATATTAGATGAAGAAGATTTTACTCTTATTAATTTCTATAGTTCTTTTCTTTGAAGTGCAAGCACAAGAACCAAATGATTGTGTAAATGCTATTGTAGTTTGTGGTAATGAAACATTTATGTCTAACGCTACAGGTATAGGAAATACTCAGGAAGTTTCTGGATGTGGTGGTTTTGAAAATAATTCGATATGGCTAGAGGTTAATATAGCACAATCAGGAACTTTAGGATTTGATTTAATTCCTGATGATCCAGATATTATGGTCGATTATGATTTTTGGGTTTTTGGCCCCAATCGATCATGTGAAGATTTAGGTAGTCCTATCCGTTGTGCAACTACCAATCCTAATCAAGCAGGTTTATCAAATAATCATACAGGTATTAATGGGAGTACAACATTAACACAATCAGGACCAGGAGCTAGTGGTAATAGCTATGTGTATTGGTTAAATGTTACAGTAGGAGAGTCGTATTTTATTGTTATTGATAGACCTACAGGAGATGGTGGTTTTCAATTGGAATGGACAGGTACTGCTAATGAAGGTTCTGGTGCATTTCCTGCACCTCCAGAAACTAATGACATTGAAGATGTAAAACAATGCAGTAGTAATCCAGATGTTGCTGTTTTTGATCTAAATAGTATAAAATCAAGTATTAACCCAGACTCAGGAGTTGTTATCGATTTTTATGAGAGTTTAGCAGATGCAACCGATGATGTTAATGAGTTGCCAGGTATTTATGCTAATACTGCTAATCCTCAGCAAATTTATGCTAAAGTAAAATCAGGAATAACAGGTTGCTATTCTTTAATTGATTTTAATTTGGTAGTTACACCTATTCCGGATGCCACCATAGCGGTTTCAAATACTGACATTTGCTTAGGAGAAGAGGTAACATTTACAATCACGGGAACTCCAGATGCTGTGATTCATTATAATATAAACGGAGGAACAACGGAAGAGGTTTTATTAGATGCCACAGGTACAGCGACACTTGTTCAATCTCCAATGTTAAATACAGAAGTTAATTTGGAAGATGCTCAGATTTTGACTGCGACCAATACAGTGGTTTGTTCACAGGCATTAACAGATTCCACTTCAGTTACAATTCAAACAAATACAACACCAACAATTATTAATAATTCACCTATTTGTGAAAACGAAAATGGAGAATTACAATTATCAGGCGATCCTAATGCCATAATTACATATACCGTTGATAGTGGCGCACCTCAAACATTAAACTTAGGTGCAACTGGGAATTTTACACTTACAATTCCAAATTTAACCGCAGATACAGATATTGAAATTATATCAGTTACTAGAGATTTACTTCCTAATTGTGAACTGGTATTAAATATTACAGAAACTATCGTAGTAAATCCTTTTCCAGATTATTCGGTTTTAGGCTTTTTATATAAATGTAATGATGGTGTAAATCCCAATACAGCAAGTTTTGATTTAGATGCAGTAAGTGCAGGTATTATTGATGGCCCTATCCCTAATTTAACCATAACTTATTTTGAAACCCAAGCCTTATCAATTAATGGAGATCCAACAGACGCCTTAGTTTCAACATATAATAGCACATCTGCAAATCAAACGGTATATGTACGCTTAGAGACTGATTTAGGGTGTGTTATGTTTTCAACGCTTCAATTAAATGTTATAGAAACTCCTATTGCAAATACACCACCAGATTTGCAAACTTGTGCTTTTAATAATTCAGGTATTGGTATTTTCGATTTAACTGAAGTTGAAGCTGAGGTTATTGCAGGAAACACACAAGGAGTTCAAGTATCTTATTATGTTTTAGAAGTTGAAGCTGAAGCAGGAATCCCTTCGATTACAAATCCTACTACATTTGAAAATACAGATGCCTATAACCAAACTATTTATGTTCGAGTTGATTCGGATGCGACTGACTGTTATAGTATTGCGCCATTAAACTTAGAAGTGTTTGATAATCCAACGATCACAACTCCAGACAATCTTGAAACTTGCGATGATGTCAGTAATGATGGTTTAGCACAATTTAATCTTGAAAATCAAACTGCCATCATACTTAATGGAGCAACAGGTATAACGGTTACGTATCACTTGTCTCAATTAGATGCCGAAAACAATGATGATGCTATAACAAGTTTATATACAAATGAGAGTAACAACCAGACAATATATGTTCGTGCAGAAAACGATTTAAATACAAGTTGTTTTACAACAATAACCTTTGATTTAGTAGTAAACCCATTACCAGTCTTAATAGCGCCAAGCGCTTTAGAAGTTTGTGATGATGGTATTCCAGATGGTTTAACAGAGATCGATTTAAGTCTTAAGAACACAGAGATTACAGGTAATAATCCTATCTATTCTGTAAGCTATTATTTAACACAGTTAGACGCAGATTCAGAGACCAATCCATTGCCTACCTTATATACTAATACGAGTAATGGTCAAATCATTTTTGTACGTGTAGAAGATACAAATACAGGCTGTTATGATACAACGACCTTAGAGTTAATAGTAGAGCAAGCGCCAATAGCATTTACACCACAAGCATTACGCTACTGTGATCCTGATAATGATGGTTTTGGATTGTTTAACCTTACAAGTGTTAACAATGAAATCACAGGTGGAGCACCAGGGTTAACGGTAACTTACCATGAAACAGAGATCAATGCAGATAATGGTGTAGATGCCATAGATACTACAGTTAATTATAATAACATTGTACAAGATGCTCAGACACTTTATGTAAGAGTAGAAAGTGCAACAATAGCTACAGATTGTGCAACGATTGTGGAGTTAGATTTAATTGTAGAGCCAACACCACAACTAGTAGCGCCAACGCCATTAGAAGTTTGTGATGATATCTCAGCAGATGGATTTGCGAGCTTCGATTTAACCACTAAGGCAAACGAAATATTAAACGGTCAAGATCCAACGCAGTATATTGTAAGCTATTATGAAAGTGAAGCGAATGCATCCACCGGATTGAATCCTATAGCTAATCCTTTAGCTTATACCAATACAGACGATTTTAATCAAATCATTTGGGTACGCGTAGAAGATAATACAACAGTAGAAGGCTGTTACAAATTAATAGCCTTAGAATTAATTGTTAATGCATTACCTGTTTTAGTAACCCCAGCACCTTTAGAGTTGTGTGATGTAAACAACCCAGGAGATGAGCAAGAAGCTTTTATTTTAGAAGAAGCCAATGCTGAGATTTTAAATGGGCAAACAGGTATAACCTTAACGCATTACGAAACGCAATTAGATGCAGCTAATGGAACCAACCCAATCGTAAGTCCTTATACAAATTTAAGTAATGCTCAAACGATTTTTGTAAGAGCTCAAAACGATATTACGGGTTGTTACAATACGGTAACGGTAACCCTAAGAGTTAATCCAATACCATCACCAGAAACATCACCAGAGCCAATAGAGGTTTGTGACGAAGACAATGATGGATTTGCTGAGTTTGATTTAGAGATTCGTACCGTAGAAATCACTAACGGAGAATCGGATGTTGTAATTACTTATCACGAAACTCAGACCGATGCGGAAATGGGTGATAATCCAATTACGGGATTATACACAAACATCGTTGCAAACAATCAAATCATTTATGTGCGTTCAGAGAACACCATAACAGGTTGTTATAGTCTCACAGAAAACACACTAGAGCTTATTGTACATCCAGCACCGGAAGTGCCAATAGATATAGCACCTTATATCATATGCGATAGCGATAACGATGGTTTAGCCCAGTTTGATCTTACAACAAAGGATGCAGAAATTCTTAACGGTCAAGACCCAACTGCAGTAGTGTTAACGTATCATGTAAGTGCTGTAAATGCAGAGGACGGTAGTAACCCAATTATCAATGTTGGTAACTATACCAATAATGGTAATCCACAAGTTATTTATGTACGCTTATATGATCCAATTACAGAATGTTTCGATACAGGAATGTTTGAATTGAATGTAGCATTACCACCAGAGGCTATACAGCCAACACAGTTAAATGCCTGTGATGATTTAGGAGAAGTACCAGGTGATGAGATCACGGAATTTGACCTTACTTTAAAAGATGCAGAAATCACAGGAGGTAATGCGAGCTGGTCAGTTGCGTATTACG
>NZ_JAHKPS010000028.1 GCF_018860565.1 Winogradskyella psychrotolerans | reverse complement strand
GTGCATATGCTTTAATATCAGAAGATATAGCATCATACGCATAACCAATTCTTACAGCATCTGTAAGTGCAAAATTTACCAAACCAGAAAATGAATCGTCCAATCTATAAGACGCTCCTATTTCGAATTTCTTATAGAATCTCGCATTTACATTAACATCAAATGATGTAGGTGCATCAAAAGCAGATTTTACCATAAACGATGGTTTAAGTTCTGTATTTGGTGAAAGATCAAACACGTAACCACCAGTTAAGAAATAGTGCTGTGTTTCAGATCCTAGTTTAATACCATCTGCATCTAAGTGTACTGAAGACAGCATGTTAGGTACAGAAAGTGATAGGTAATATTTATTGGTGTAATAAAAGAATCCTGCACCGATATTAGGTGTTGTTGAATTGATGTCTTGTGAGAAAAAATCATCGCCTTCATCAATAACGTCTAAATCGGTTAAACCAATGTCGTGAAATGTAGCACCTGCTTTAACACCAAAAGCTAAACGGTGTTCGCCGCCTAAGTTTAAGGTGTATGAGACATCTACATAGGCATTAGTTTCTTTAACAGGTCCAATTTGATCTGCAATAACAGAGGCTCCTAATCCTAGATTATTACCTATGGGTGCATGCCCAAAGAAAGTACCAGTTTCTGGTCCGCCATCAATTTTTGTCCATTGATTTCTGTATAATAGTCCAAAAGAAAGATTTTCTCTAGAGCCTGCATAAGCAGGGTTTACTACATTCATATTATACATGTACTGCGTGTACTGAGGGTCTTGTTGTCCATGCATTTGCAATGCTAAAAGCAAAACCGCTATAATAGAGAGTTTTTTCATTATATTAAGTTAATTCTGTTAGTTGATTATCTGTTAATGTATACCCAGGCACTTTTTGATTTGGCACCACCTTCGTAAACTACGGTATAGAAGTATGTTCCTACAGGTAATTCATCACCATCATTGGTTTGACCATACCACTCATCTACATAATTATTTTTGCTATATACAAGCGTTCCGTTTCTATTAAATATTTCTAGTTTAGTAACATTGAAGCTACTTAAGTTGAAACTATCATTTAAGTCGTCTCCATTAGGTGAAATACCTTCTGGGAATATACATGACTCTAATTCAATAACTGTAGTTGCTACTGCTATTGAACATCCGCTATCATTAAATGTTATGGTTGCTTCATAAGTTCCAGCTAGTAATACGTTATTTAAACTTAAATTACTGCCGCTAAATGCCACACCATCTAAAGTCCAACTAACAGATACATCAGCATCTGTAAAGCCATCAGGCACTACTTCAATAGTAATAGGAACCGTTGCATTTGGACAAACTTCATATTCGATTAAAGGATCAAATGCTGCAACCGGTGGTAAGTTAACGGCAATATCAAGCGTTGTTGTTTCATAACAA
The DNA here is from genome assembly GCF_018860565.1 of Winogradskyella psychrotolerans. GTDB lineage: Bacteria > Bacteroidota > Bacteroidia > Flavobacteriales > Flavobacteriaceae > Winogradskyella > Winogradskyella damuponensis. The sequence goes on along the minus strand of NZ_JAHKPS010000028.1, from coordinate 371,709 downwards.
CCTGTTACAGAATTTTCAGCTCTGATATAAAGTGTTTCACTTTGCGTTGCATATGTCGTACTAGTTACATCACCATTGCCTGAATCAGCATCTTCCTGAGATGTATGATATGTTACTATGATGTCTGTATCCGTTGTAACTTCACTATTAAAGGTAGTTAAATCAATTTGTTCTTCACCATCTATCGTACCGTCCATATCATCGCAGAGAGCAAATGGTGCTGGTTGATTAATCGTTGGTCTTTCGTTAACAACCAAATCTACTTGCGATAAGTCAAAGCATCCAACTAAATCAGGATCGTTAGCAGCGTCAGTATCTTGTATTCTTATGATAAGAGTTTCTCCAGATGATACATAATCATTAGTTGAAGTTATTGCATTTATACCTTGATTGGCATCATTTACATCTGTGTAATAAGTTACTGTAAAACCATCTAGGTTTAGTGATGCTGTTAAGTCATCTAAATTGAATGACTCAGATCCATCTGCTTCAGGTCCGTCACATACTGTAATATTTTGAGGCGATACAGGGTCTGCATCGTCGTAAAAATTAATTTCAATGTAAGCAGAGAAGTAAGTTAAACTTTGATCACATATTCCTCCTAATACCTGAACTTGGTATGTACCAGATTCAGTTGCTGTTAATGTAGGTTCATCATAATTTTCTATTGGAAAACCATTATAATACCATAAATAAGAATCAACATTGTAAACCGTTGTTGCTTCTAAAAGCACACCAGTATCATAACCACAATAATTAAATACTTCATCTATTTGAGTTACATCTTCTATACTATCTTCAACAGGTGCTCCTTCCACGTTTAGTGTTACATCACAAACTACGTCACAATTTGTTCCGTCTGTAGGACCAGAATCTTGTACAAAAGTATAAGTACCAGATTGTTGAGAGTAGTTAGTTATTAAAAGAACATATACAGAGTTTGCAGGTACATCTGTAAGTGTAATTGTTTCAGAGGAAACAGCAGAAAAACTACAGTCGGCTATTGTTTCTGGTAATAACTCTACACAGCCACCTTGTTGGTCTACAAAAGGTCCCCATACTATAAAATCAATATCTAAACCAGTACCAGCAGCATTTGTTTGTTCTAAAGTAAATTCATAGTCACCTGGCTCATCAAAATTAATAGTATTCCATTGCGGATCTGGTTGAGAACCTAAACAATCGTAATCTATGTATGGTGGTGCTGTTTGGTCACCAACAACACTTTCGTATTCAATATCTGGGTCAGCACAGATAGGTAATGCGTCTAAACAATATGTTGGTAGTCCTATTGTTCCTATACAAAGATCGAACGTGCTTGTTTCAGGACTAGATCCAGCAGAGAAAATTCTAATGTAGTATGTTTCTCCAACGGTTAAAGCTGGTGTTATACTAAAGTCGTCAGCAGAACAATACAATTCAGTAAGAGTACCACAAGAACCTTCGTATACAGCATGGTCTATATTAAATGTTCCTCCAACTACGTTTTGTATTTCAATAATCTGCTGCTCTCCTAACGCTGTAAATTGAAACCAAACATCATCATTTGGTGTGCCACCACAACTTGCGCCTGGTACGCCAGATGGAGTCGCTGCTAAAATGGTACCTGAATTTACTTGATTACAAGATTCTCCAGCATTTACAACAGCTTCAATAGCACCTACACAATCATCGTTAACTGGTGGACATGCTAAAACATTGTATATATCACTGCTAATAACACAATTAGTGTCTTGCTCATTAGTTACAAATATTTTTACTGCATTTCCAAATGGGAAAGGACCGACTTGATAAGTGTCTACAGCAAATGCTTGTTCTGTTGTGTTATCATAATCATTAGAAATTTCTAGTGATGTAGCATCACCTAAATCTGTAATATTTACATCAATATAAAATTGATCATTTGCACAATCTGGAACTGTAGTGTAATTTGCTTCAGCAAGAGTACATAATAATTCCTGAACATTTACTGTGAAATCTAAAGTAATACCCCAAGTGCCAGTATAACAAGGATCTGGTACTAATTGACCAAAGTCAGCGCCAGCAATACGCATTCTATGTTCTCCTATTGGAGCTGTTAAAGGCATTACGAAAGATGCGTCATATAGTTGAGGATCGCCAATACCGTCAGTTGCCCCTTGGAAAACTAATTCTGTATCTTCAAAAATTAAATTATCATTAAAATCTATCCAAATGTTAGTGTCATATGTAAATCCATGGTCATATTCAATTTCTACCGTAGTGTCTAAACCTTGAAAAACATTCACCACTGTAGATGCGAAATTTTCATAGGTTAAGTCTCCTGCACTAGGGAAGGTTGTAATTCCAACAGTTACATTGTTTATACCATCACCATCATTACTAGATGGAACAGACTCACAATACCCAGTAAAGAATTCTAAAGGACCTGTCCAAGAACTTTCATCGCCAGGACCACATATAGCTTGTACGTAAAACTCATAGTAAGTGTCAGGTGTTAAGCTTGTTAGTGTAAAAGGGTTGGCTGTTACACCTGTTTCGGTAGTCCCAGTTCCTAATGCAAAGCCTTGCTCACCATATTCGATATTCCAAGATGTTGCTGCGCCATTTTCTACCCAGGCAACTTCAGTAGATGTTAAACTTAAGTTGTTTGCAGATAAATCTGATGGTTCTGGACATGAAGGGATATTTCTTACTTGAAAGTTATCTACAAAAACATCTACATCAACACCCGTATCATCTATTGCGCCATCTGTAGCGTAAATTGCGAACTGAACAGTTTGACCACTATACGCTGTTAAATTAACAACTGGATGAGCGCCAGTAATAGGAACAACAGATGTACTATCGTAAGTTACAAGTGTAATCCAAGTTGATCCTCCATCATTAGTCATTAATAATTGTACTAAATCATCAGATCCTAATGTTCCAGGATTAGTATCACTATTCCAATCCGTTATTCCAAAATCAAATTCTACTTGAAACGGACCACCTGTTAAATCAAAAAGAGGAGAAATAAGCCAGTCGCTTTTATTATTAAAAAACAGATTTATTTTGTAAGCACCATCATCGGCACCTATATTTAAAAACTCATCAGCAACCCATGAGCTGTTCCCTAAATCAGTAGGGCCCGTTGTAGGATCACCATTATCAGCTACCTCCCAACAATCTGGTGTAATTGTTGTAAAGTCTTGTAAATAATCTGGTACAAAAACATCACATAAGGTTGCGAATGCTAGGGGACCAGTCCAAGAACTGTAATCGGCAGGGCCACATACGGCTTGTACATAAAAATCGTAAGTTGTAATAGCATCTAATCCAGTGACTACATATGGGTTAGAAACATTCATTTCTGTAGGGGTACCTGTTGGTGCTGTACCTGTAGGTACAATTTCTATATTCCAATTTGCAGCTATTCCGCCTTCCGTCCAAGAAAACTCAGCTTCATTTGAAGTGATACCTGTTACGTTTAAGTCTTGAGGTTCAGGACATGTAGGTATGTTTCTTACCTGAAAGTTATCTACAAAAATATCATTATCAGCTGAATCAACTACAGTTCCACTAGTGGCATATATTGCAAATTGTACTATTTGACCACTATAAGCTGTTAAATTAATTACTGGGTGTACACCCGCAATAGGAATAACAGATGTATTGTCATAGGTTAATAAATTAACCCATGTTACCCCATTATCATTTGATATTAATAATTGTACAGTATCATCAGAACCTAATGTTCCTGCTACAGTAGAACTAAGCCATTCTGTAATTCCAAAATCAAATTCTACTTGAAAAGGACCTCCAGTTAAATCAAATTGAGGTGTTATAATCCAATCATTGAAACTAGCAAAAGTTGAACCGTATACATTTATATTATAAGAAGGGGTACCATTATTAAGAAAATTATCTGAATTCCATGAACTATTACCAAAATCGGTTGGACCAGAGGTTGGGTCACCTTCACTAGCCACTTCCCAACAATCAGGAATAATGGTTGTAAAGTTTTGCATGTAATCTGGAATAAAGATGTCACACAAAGTAGTGAATGTCACAGGTCCAGAGAAAGCACTCTGTTCAGTACCACAATCAGATTGAACGTATATATCATAACCAGTAACAGCGTTTAAACCTGTTACGGTATAAGGATTAGGTGCATTGGTCACGGTTGGTGTACCGGTAGGGGCAGTTCCAGATTCAACAATTTCAATATTCCAAACGGTTGATGTTCCATTTTCAGTCCATGATATAACAGCTTCATTTGCCGTTACACCTGTAACACTTATGTCAGTAGGGTTTGGACAAGCCTGAGTAATTCCCCCTAAAATAATATTTGGAATTGTGTCATCAATATTACTAGCCGTTGGCGGATCTGCAGGGTCTGGATTTGTACCATCGCTAAAATAAGATATTGTTCTGTTAGTAGCGACTTGAGAGTTGTAGAAGTCATCATTAAGTTCGTCATAACCCGCAGAATTTTCTTTTGTTGCAATTATTAAATTTCCTGTACCAGCATAATTAAATGGAGTGTCTAATGTTAGTGTTACCCAACCTTCTGTTCCGGCTGTAACAGTAATGCCTCCAGCATATACTTCTGTAAAAGAAGCTAGGGGTTCCCAGTCTGTTGTTGATGCAAATTCTGTTTTCGCAACTTCAGCCATATAGATTGTTAAATCTTGACTAGATGGTAAAGCAGAGGTTCCACTATAATACCATTGGATATCAGTGATAGTTCCACTAGCATTAATTTCAGAAGCCAAATAGATAGTTTGCGCATAAGAATACCCAAAATACGGCTCAAAAGGCGCATTCTCAGTCTGCAAATTACCAGCTCCTATAGTCACTTGTGCATTAACTTGAAAAAGTATAGTGAAAAGTGCAAATAGTAGTAAAGTACTTTTTTTCATTATTAATAGGTTTATTAAAATTATTTAATGACCTTATAACCACTTGGTTATGGAAGGCTTTGCTGTGTTTCTAAAATAATGTGTTGTAATTGTGCATTGTTGACGTTGGTTGGACGTTTTAAACTATGCGAACTCGAATATATAAAAAATGGCTATTAACAAGATGTTAACAATGGTATAATAGATTAACTACCGTAATAATCGATAAATGGTTTAGCTATTTTTCATGAAGGCTTTAATTGAATATAAATAGGGAAATGATCGCTGTAACCTCCTTTATATTTGTTGCCTACAAACGTCCTAAATGGTTGTCCTTTGTACTTGCCTTCGTATTGAGTAAGAAACTTACTATTAAATACTTGTGCGTCTTTAAAATCTAAGTTAGAATTATTGGTGTCAAAGAAATTAGTTGAGAATAAAATTTGATCAAATAAATTCCACTGAAACCTGTGATTTAAACTGCCGTTATCACGAGACCAAACTGTTTTAAAAGGATTGTAAAGCTTACTTTCTTCCTCTAGTAATATCAGACTTTTGCAATTGGGATTATCATTAAAATCTCCCATAACAATAATTTTGGTGTTTGGGTCTTCTTTTTTTAGTGTTTCAATAACAGAATTTACGACTTTTGCTGCTGCTATACGTTTAAATTCAGTTTCTTTAGTGCCTTCTCTGCGTGAAGACCAATGGTTAACTATAATGTTGATGTTTTCATTATTTAGTTGGCCTTTTACAAGTAGAATGTCTCTAGTATAGTCTTGGTATCCCATATCGTTTTGAAGATAAACCGAAAAGGTTTCAGAGTAGTCAACTTTAAAAACATCAGGTTTATATAGTAGAGCCACATCAATCCCTCTTTCATCTAAAGAGTCGAAATGTACAAAGCTGTAATTTTCATCAACTAAATTTTTGCTATTTACTAGGTCTGAAAGTACCTTTTGGTTTTCTACTTCGGCCAAACCAACAATAATTGGTGCATTTCTTGTATTTTCTTCACCTATTTTAGAAATTACGGTTCCAAGTTTTAAAATTTTTTTTTGATAACGTTTTGGAGTCCATCGTTTTAATGAGTTGGGTAAGAAATCATTGTCATGAATTAATGGGTCGTTAGTTGTGTCGAATAAATTTTCAACATTATAGAATGCTATTGTGTAAATTTCAGAATTATTGTTCATGGCAATAAATATAGGTTTTTAAAATATTATTAAGAATAATCCATTTGCTTAACTTTGTACTTATGATAGAGAAAAAAAATATTGCTTTAGAGAAGGTTGTACTTATTGGTGTAATAACTCAAAATCAAGATGAAGAGAAGTCTAAAGAATATTTAGACGAGTTGGAATTTTTAACCTTTACGGCTGGTGGTGAAGTTATAAAACGCTACACCCAAAAAATGGCATTGCCAAACCCTAAAACGTTTATAGGTACAGGTAAGATGGAGGATGTAAGGCAGTTTGTAGAAGCAAATGATATTGGAACTGTAATTTTTGATGACGAATTATCGCCAGCACAAGAACGTAACATCAGTAAAATTCTTAACTGTAAGATTCTAGACAGAACCAACTTAATCTTAGATATTTTTGCGCAACGTGCACAAACCAGTTATGCAAGAACGCAAGTAGAATTAGCACAATGCGAATATTTACTACCAAGATTAAAAGGTATGTGGACGCACCTTGAAAGACAAAAAGGTGGTATAGGAATGCGTGGGCCAGGTGAAACAGAAATAGAAACAGATAGACGTATTGTACGTGATAAAATAGCCTTGCTTAAAGCTAAAATAAAAACGATTGATAAACAAATGGCCGTTCAGCGAGGTAATCGAGGGAAAATGGTCCGTGTGGCTTTAGTTGGATACACAAATGTGGGGAAATCTACGTTGATGAACGTAATTAGTAAAAGTGATGTATTTGCAGAAAATAAACTATTTGCTACCCTAGATACTACGGTTAGAAAAGTGGTTATTGGAAACCTTCCGTTTTTAGTTAGTGATACAGTTGGTTTTATTAGAAAATTACCGACGCAACTCGTAGATTCCTTTAAAAGTACGTTGGATGAAGTTAGAGAAGCAGATTTATTGCTTCATGTTGTAGATATTTCTCATTCTAATTTTGAAGAGCACATTGATTCTGTAAATCAGATTTTAGACGAAATTGAAAGTAAAGACAAGCCAACTATTATGGTCTTTAATAAAATTGATGCTTATGAGGCAGAACCTTTTGATGATGATAATTTAGTTGATGAGCGTACTAAAGCTAACTATACGATTGAAGAATGGAAAAAGACATGGATGTCTAGAGTTGGAGATAATGCCTTATTTATTTCTGCTTTAAACAAAGAGAATATGGAGGAATTTAGAAAACGGGTTTATAAAGAAGTAAGAGAAGTTCATGTCACACGTTTTCCGTACAATCATTTCCTATATCCAGACGTTGAAGATATAGAATAAATAACATTCCTTATATATGAGTTTTTTTCTGCCACGTTTTAAAACTGGGATAAAAAAAGCATTAAAAAATAAATGGATAAAATGGATAGCTCTAATAGTAGCTGTTGTTTTGGTATTTCTTTTTGGGCTTTACATGAGCATATATGCAGGATTATTAGGAAAACTACCAACATTAAAAGACGTCGGATCTATAAAGCAAGAACAAGCCACACAACTTTTAGATAAAGATCAGAAATTAATAGGCAAATATTATATCTACGACAGACAACCTGTAACGTTTGAAGATTTACCGAAACATCTTATAGATGCTTTAGTTGCAACCGAAGATTCTAGATTTTACGAGCACGATGGGATAGATAATATTAGCTTGATGCGCGTATTTATTAAAAATTTAATTCTTCAAGATAAGTCAGCAGGAGGCGGAAGTACCATAACGCTTCAATTGGCAAAAAATCTTTATGGTAGAAAGAATTATGCTTTCTTTAGTATGCTTATTAATAAGTTTAAAGAGTCTATAGTTGCAAAACGCATAGAAGAAGTTTATTCTAAAGAAGAAATATTAACGTTATACCTTAATACGGTTCCTTTTTCTGATAATACTTATGGTATAGAAAGTGCATCACGTAAATTTTTCAACAAATCAGTACAGGATATTTCTATAAATGAAGCGGCTACTTTGGTTGGTACTTTAAAAGCAAATACGTATTACAATCCGAGGCTATATCCAGAACGCTGTAAAGGTAGAAGAAATGTGGTGTTAAGTCAGATGGTAAATTATAATTACCTGTCGCAAGATTCGTTAAAATACTATTCAAATCAAGACTTAAAATTAGAGTACCGTTCCTTTAATCACGATTTGGGTTTAGCTCCTTATTTTAGAGCCGAAGTAAAAAAGCAATTAGAATCTATTTTAGACACTTTAAAAACGTCAGAAGGAGAAAAATATAACCTTTATAAGGATGGATTAATTGTTCACACGACTTTAGATTACAAAATGCAAGCATTGGCAGAAGCTGCTATGAAAGCACATATCAGTATGCTTCAGGCAGATTTTGAAAAATCTTATGGGAAAAACGCTCCTTGGGAAACCAATAAAAACCTGATAGAAAGTGCCATTAAAAAGTTGCCTCAAGTGAAGATTTATAAGGATCATGGTTTAACCGATGCCCAAATAAAAGATTCATTGCAGATTAAAAAGCCTATTGATTTATTTAGTTGGAATGGGGATACTATTAAAACATTATCTACAATAGATAGTTTAAAGTATTATTTGAAGTTTTTAAACACAGGAATGTTGTCTGTAGAGCCAACCACTGGTGCCATTAGAACTTACATTGGAGGTATAGATTACAGGTATTTTAAATACGATCATATTTCACAAAGTGAACGTCAAGTAGGCTCTACGTTTAAACCTTTTGTCTATACAGCTGCTGTAGAGAATGGATTAGATCCATGTACTTATTTTTCATTAAATAAAGTCACTTATACAAATTATGATAACTGGACACCGAGTAATTCTGGTCATTCTGATGAAGATCCTTATATAAATTACACTTTAGAAAAGGCATTAAGCAATTCTGTTAATACTATTTCTGTTAAGGTTCTAGAAAACGTTGGTATTCCAAAGGTTTTAAAACAAGTTGAAAAATTAGGTATTTCAAAAGCACTACCAAATGAACCTTCTTTAGCCTTAGGTGTTGCAGAGATAAGTTTGAAGGATTTAACAGGTGCATACGCAAGTTATTTAAACAAAGGTAAAGCGGTAAGCCCTTATTATATCACTAAAATTGAAGATCAATTTGGAAACGTTATAGCTGCATTTGAACCAGAACTATCTCAAAAAGAAGCTTATAGTGATTATACTAGGCAAGTGCTTTTAGAAATGATGAAATCTACGGTTAATAAAGGCACAGCTTCTAGATTGAAAACCGTGTATGGATTAAGAAATGAAATTGCTGGAAAAACAGGAACCACCCAAGATAATAAAGATGGCTGGTTTGTTGGTTTAACACCAAACTTGGTAACAGTTACTTGGGTTGGTAACGATAATCATTCTATAGGATTTAAGTCCACAGCATTGGGACAAGGAGCTAATTCAGCTTTACCCATATTTGCTAAATTTTATCAAAAGCTAAATGCAGATAGTAATTTTAAGTCCGTCACTAATGCGAGTTTCGAAAAACCATCACAACAAGTTTTAGATGATTTGAATTGTGAATCTACAAAACGGGACAATTTTATTAAACGCTTGTTTAAGAAGAAAGAGAAAAAGAAAACGTTTAATTAGAAGCATAAAAAAAACCTGTCTAGATTTAAATCTAAACAGGTTTTTTAATTTATATTTTTTTAGTCTTAAAACTTGTAGCTTAAACCAACTGTATAATACGATTGTAGTTTATTATCAGCATCTTTTAAGTCTACAGCTTGGTAATTAGCCGCTTCTTGTTTGTTGCTTCTTAAGGCAAAGTCAAAACCAACACCAATCATTTTCCATAGTGTGTAGCTAAATGAGTTAGTCCAAGTAAAGTTAGATAAGTCGCTATCTTTATAACTTTGGAATGTAGAGAAGTTAGATTTAAAGTTAATAGCTCCAATTTGTCTAGTATAATCAGCCACAATCTTAGCACCTGCAGAAGATTCAAAAGCAGCATCATTATCAGCAAATACAAAGTTGTAGTTTAGAGGGTGAATTACGACTATTAGATTATTAATAGGAGTCCAAGTAGCACCAACACCAAGATCTAAAAATCCAGGATCATTAAAGTTATCTAAAAGTGTCGTTCTGTATTCTGCTAAACCAGAAATAGCCCATTTTTCGTTTAATTTACGACCGTACAATGATGAAATATTAAAAACATCTGATGTAGGTTCAAAATTATCGCTATCATCTTCTGTGTCTTTGTTATCTAATTTTACCCAAGCAAGGTTAGTGTTAAGCGAGTTTCTCCAAAAATATTTGTCTTCAATTTTATTCGCGTAAGCATTAAAAGTGATTCCAATATTTCCTGTTATATTATTTGGTGCAGCTTGAGAATACCAATCGTTAAAGTTAGATAGGTTTCCACCAATAGTACCAAAAGCACCAACTCTCCAACCTGGTAAAGCATCTATTTGCGCTTGTAAAGCATTAGCTTCGCTTTGAAATTTATCTGCTTCAGCTTGTTTTTCAGCTTTTTGCGTTTGTAATTCTTCTTTTGTTTGTGCAAAAGTGATAGTAGTTACAGCAAACAATAGGATAAGGGAAAGAAATAATTTCTTGTTCATAATGGATTAAATTTATTAAGTAATAATTGTTTTAAAAATTTGAATTTGCAAATATAGGGTTTATTGATTTTTGGTTATATTTTTTTTCGATAAAACCCCTATTATTAAGACACTCATACTTAATAAAAGTCACATTAAAATACTTATTTTTTTTTGAATAATGGAACAGAAGAACAAGCCTCACCAAACATAATAGATTTAGCTATAGGTTTTAATTTTTGTGAAAGTAGTACTAAAGCGTTAGAAGGCACTGGCTTATGCGAGCATCCCTTTATAATTACAGGTGCATCTTTAAATTCTGAAACCTCTAAATTAGAAATGATTTCACTATACAAAATAGATTCTAAGTCTTCTAAGGTGCCTATAATTGATAATCTAGAATAGGGGTGTAGTTCTATTGAAATTAACATATAAGCCCAGTCAGGTACAATAGCGTCTGTTGAACAATGCAGAGCGACATAACAATCTTGATACTGCGACCAATCATGTTCTGAAACAGATATTCTAAACTCTTTTTCTCTAAGCACCAAACCTTCTAGTAGCCAATCTTTAATATCAAAAAGAATACGATTGCCTTTTGGGTAGTAATCCTCTAGGTCAACGACTTTTAATTTGCTATTAGCAACTCTATTAATAATCTCTTTTGCCATATTGTAAAGGTAATTATTTTACTGATAGCCTTCGGCTTGTAGTGAGAACAATTCAGAGTACAAGTTTTTATTTGTCATAAGTTCTTCGTGTGTTCCTATTTCTAATACTTTTCCGTGTTCTAGTACTAAGATTCTGTTGGCTTGGCGAACAGTGCTAAAACGATGCGAAATAATAATACTTGTTTTGCCTTCTGTTAAACCTATAAAACGTCCAAATACTTCACTTTCTGCTCTAGCATCTAATGCAGACGTGGGTTCGTCTAAAATCATAACTTCAGCATTTTTCATATACGCTCTTGCTAATGCTACTTTTTGCCATTGTCCACCTGAAAGTTCTTGTCCATTAGAAAATCGTTTGCCTAATTGCTGATTGTAGCCATGTTTTAACTCGGCAATTACATCGTTGGCCAAACTTAATTCTGCGGCATTTTCAATTTTAGATTGGTTTTCTAATTCGTCAATATTTCCAATAGCTATATTTTCTCTCACTGTAAATTCATATCTAAAGAAATCCTGAAATATAACACCAAAATATTTTTGATATTCAGCAATATTAAAACGGTTAATATTGATGCCATCCAATAGGATTTCACCTGATGTAGGTTCGTAGAATCGTAATAGTAGTTTTATTAACGTCGTTTTTCCTGCACCATTCTGACCAACAAAAGCTAATTTTTCTCCGGCTTTAAGATTAAAACTTATGCCTTTTAAAATTTCTACTTCAGAATTTGGATACGCAAAATGGACATCTTTAAACTCAAAGCCTTTCGTAATATGTTTTGGCAGCGGGATATTCTCTTTTACTTTTGAAACAATTGAAATGTCTATAAAATCAAAATAATCTTTAAGGTATAAGGCGCTTTCTGAAATTCGAGTAAATTTTGAAAAGAAATCTTGAAGGTTTCGCATTAAGCGATTAAAAGAACCGGATAAAAATGTTAATTCACCAAGTGTTATTGCTCCCGATAGTACACGATAAATAATAAATACATAAGCTCCATAATAACTTAAAGAGCCTAATACATTAAACAGGAACCCTAAAGCAGATCGTTTAATGGCTAATGTTTTGTTGAGTTGGTAATACTCTTCAGAAAGGTTTTTAAAGCGATTGACCACAAAATCAGTTAAGCCAAAAAGTTTAATTTCTTTAGCGGTTTTGTCGTTTGCTCCAATAAAACGTAAATAATCCAATTCGCGTCGTTCAGAAGTCCAGCTTCGAGCCAAAGAATATTGTCGTTGGCTATAGCGTACTTCGTTTATAAACGAAGGAATTATACTTAAAACAAGAAGAATAATTAGGTAAGGTTCAAAATAAATTAAACCAGCGATAAGTGTGGTGATGGAAATGGCGCTTTGTGCTTGTCCAAGTACGTTAGACATTAACGCAACTCTACCTGTAGTTTGCGTTCTGGCACGTTCTAGTTTATCGTAAAATTCTGAGTCTTCGAGTAAACTAATGTTAATTTGATTGGTTTTTTTTATGATGGTGACAGAAGTTGCAATATTATATTCGTCACCAAGTAAACCATCAGTTAATGAAATAGCTCTACTTATTAAATCTGAAAGAATAATTAAGCCAAACTCAACGGCAACATAGGTCCACAGTGTGTAATATTCTGGATTATCAAGTGAAATTTGTAATATAATTTCATCAATAATTAATTTACCAATCCATAAAATAACAACAGGGAGTAAGGCACCAATAAGCCTACAAAAAGCGGATAATAAGAAGAGGCTTTTGTTGACTTTCCAAATTTCTTTGAAAAATCGAGGAATATAGATTAAAGCATTAAAAGACGATTTAATGTTTGTTTTTTGATCGTCTTTTAATGATGTGGGTTTGTGTCTTGGCATTTAGAAATTTAGGTTATAGCATCCCAAGTTCTAACTTCGCTTCTTCGCTCATTAAGTCTTGAGACCAAGGTGGATCAAAAGTGATTTCTACTTCGGCGTTTTTAACTTCGTTGATAGATTTTACTTTTTCTTCAACCTCTAAAGGTAATGTTTCTGCTACAGGACAGTTAGGTGTTGTTAAGGTCATTAGAATTTTTACTTCTAAATCTTCGTTTACAAAAACGTCGTAGATTAATCCTAATTCGTAGATGTCTACAGGGATTTCAGGATCGTAAATCGTTTTTATAACTCTTAGTATTTTTTCCCCTAACATTGCTGTATCTATAGTTGTGTCGCTCATAATTTAGTTGTTTTGTTGTTAAATAGGTGTGTTAATTGTACCTGTAAAAGATTCAGTAGTAACCCATTTAATTTAATTGTGTTTGGTACGCAATAGCATATAATTTTAGTTGTTTTATCATACTCACTAAGCCATTGGCTCTAGTTGGTGATAAATGTTCTTTTAATCCTATTTTATCAATAAAATCAGTATTGGCTTCAATAATAGCTGTAGGATGCTGATTAGAAAAAGCTCTAATTAATATTGCAATAATGCCTTTTGTAATAATAGCATCACTATCTGCTGTAAAGTTTATCTTATCACCTTCTAAATTAGCATGAACCCATACTTTACTTTGGCAACCTTTTATTATGTTGTCTTCCGTTTTGTATTTTTCATCAATTAAAGGCAAGTCTTTTCCTAGGTCAATCATGTATTGGTAGCGTTCTTCCCAATCTTCAAACATAGAAAACTCATCTATAATTTCATTTTGTACTTCTTCAATAGTCATAGTCTCATTCTTTTGTGCAAAATTACAAAATCGTTAGTTTTTAACGGTGTTTTCTTTAATGGATAACACTTTATTAACTAAAGCTTTTACAGATTCAGGTGGATTTCCATGGTCAAAAGCTGGTGTCATATATTGAACATCACCAAGTATTATAGCTAAAGTAGCGAGAGGAGCTCCATCGTATTGATGCTTTGTAGACGGAGGAACTAAATTATGAATGGTTTCAACTTCTACAGCTTCAATCAATTTGTTTAAAGCCTTCCAGTCTTCAGGGTCTGTATTAAATTTATCTATTTTCTGAAGATTTTGATCTTTTGAAATTAATAGTTTTGTTTTTGAAATCGTGATGTAGTTAAAAGAGCCTCTCGCTACAGTTTGATATTTAACAGTAGTATTGTCTTCGTAGTTTACAGTAGCACTTCTTTTAGATGCGGTAATGCTATTTGTTCCTTTGAAAACAACAGTGTTATTTGAATAGAACGAAATTTCATTGTCTTGTGTTGAAAATGAAGTCACTGAATTCAAGGTTTTTAAGAGTTGGTTTTCAATATCCATTATTGGGTTAGGACATAATTTTCTTGATGAACCAATACTACCAAAAGATATTGTATTATTTTCTATTGAATAATTCCCGAAGAAGCTATTACAACCTGCAAATCCTGCGACTTTATTATTGGTGTCGTCAAAATTAATTACAATTTTATTTGAAGAAACATCTGTATCTCCAAGTTGTGTTATGTTGTAGGTTCCAGAAATTGGTTCTTGCATTTTTTTACTATTTTCTATTGCTTTCTTAGACGAATCACAAGAATTTAATGTGGCTAAAAGCATAAATAAACTAACTAAAATTTTCATCTGTAAACTATTTTATACTGTAAGATACATATTTGATGCCAAAGTCTAAGATAACATCATTATTGCCTTTTTAAGCGCCACAATAAATGCGTCAATTTCTTCTTTGGTGTTATAAAACATAAAAGAAGCTCTTATGGTGCCTGGAATTTTATAAAAGTCCATAATAGGTTGTGCGCAATGATGACCTGTGCGTACTGCGATGCCCATTTTGTCCAAAATGGTTCCAATATCATAAGGGTGAATAGTGCCAACATTAAAAGATATTACAGAGGTTTTCTCCTTTGCTGTGCCGTAAATTTTTAAACCTTCAATTTTAAGTAACTGTTCTGTTCCGTAGTCTAAAAGTTCATTTTCGTATTTGGCAATATTTTCGAAGCCTATAGTATTCATGTAATCTAATGCAGCTCCAAAGGCTATGCCTCCACAGATGTTTGGTGTACCAGCTTCAAATTTGTGAGGTAAACCTGCATAAGTTGTTTTTTCAAATGACACTTCTGCAATCATTTCGCCTCCTCCTTGGTAAGGTGGTAATTTATTAAGCCATTCTTCTTTTCCGTAAAGCATCCCAACACCTGTTGGTCCACACATTTTGTGGGCAGAACACACATAGAAATCAACATCTAACGCTTGAACGTCTGGTTTTAAATGTGGGCAAGATTGTGCGCCATCAACTAAAACAGCAGCGCCAACAGCATGAGCTTTTTCTATAATATATTCAATAGGATTTATGGTGCCAAGAGCATTTGAAATATGGTTTACAAAAACCAATTTCGTGTGTTCGTTTAAAAGCGCATCATAGTCCGAAAGGATTAATTCTCCATTTTCATTCATAGGAATGACTTTTAAACTGGCTCCTGAGCGTTCACAAAGCATTTGCCATGGCACAATATTACTGTGGTGCTCTAAAGCAGAAACAATAATTTCATCTCCTTTTTTTAAGAGTGAAGAAAATCCGTTAGCAACTAAATTAATACTGTGCGTTGTACCAGCAGTATAAATGATTTCGTAACTGTGTTTGGCATTAAAATGCTTCTGAATTTTTAGTCGTGCTTGCTCATAAGCATCCGTTGCTTCCTGGCTTAAACTATGCACGCCTCTATGAATATTTGCATTGTAATTGCTGTAATAATCTACAATAACATCAATGACTTGCTGAGGTGTTTGCGAAGTTGCAGCATTATCGAAATATATGAGTGGTTTCCCATTAACCGTTCTGTTGAGAATGGGGAAGTCTTTTCTTATTTTTTGTACGTCTAACATGGGCTTAATTCCTAGTTACAAAGATACAACGCATTGTTCTTAAAGAAAAACTTATAATTAGTCATTAAAATATTTAATACACATTTTATTAGGATACATTTATATAAAATGTATATTTGTGATATGTATAGTAAAGAATTAACAAAAGGAACATTGCAACCTATCATTTTAAAACTTATAAATGAAAAGGGTAGAATGTATGGTTACGAGATTACACAAGAAGTGAAAACGATGACTTCAGGAAAAATAGATATTTCGGAAGGTGCATTATATCCCATTTTACATAAGCTTGAAGCGAAAAAAGTTTTAGAAACTGAAAAAGTTTTTATTGGCAAGCGTGTTCGGAAATATTATAAAGTCACTAAAGAAGGGAAGAAAATGGTAGAGACTGTTACTGAAGAAATCAATGATTTTATTGAGACCTTAAATTTAATTTTTAATCCAAAACCGATATAATCATGGAATTATCAGAAAAGCATATCGCCTTTATTGAAAACAATTTAACCTTATATGGTGTTAAAAATAAAGATTTAAGAGAGGATTTACTAGACCATATCTGTACATATATAGAGCATCAAAATTCTGATGATTTTAATGCATTATATCAACAAGCGTTGCAGAAATTTGGTGGGTATTCTAGTTTTCAGAATTTACAATTAGAAACGAATTATCAAAAGTTCGCTAAGCAACTTATGACATTCAATAAGTTGAAATTCTCTGCAGGCTTCATGGTTATTTTATTGTTGGTGGTTAGTTTAGTTTTTCAAATGATGCAATGGCCTTATGCTAATGCTTGGTTACTTGGTGCTATTGTCATTGTAGTGTTAGTAATACTACCAGTTCATTTTTACGCGAGCTATAAAAAATCTATTCACAAATTTTCTTAAATCGTTTTATCATGAAGAAATCATTTTACATCGTCGGATTTATTACTTTTTTTATTCTCGGAATTGGTGCTATGTTCGAGTTTTTGACTTGGCCATACAGAGGAATCATTGTTTTTATTGGCTTTCTATTTCTTAATTTCGGACTTATTCCAACCTATTTCTATCAAAAATATAAGCAATGTTCAATTTAAGAAGCGCGTGCTTATTGATTGGTGTGCTTGTCTTTTTAAGTTCAAAAGCACAAACAAATGCAAATCTAAAAATTGATGAATTGTTAGCAACATATGTTTCTAATGATGCGCCAGGATTGAGCGTAAAGGTGATTAATCAAGGGCAATCTATCTATTCTAAAGGTTTTGGGCTTTCTAGTTTAGATTATAACATTAAGAATTCTGATTCTACCGTTTTTAGTTTAGCATCCATTGCCAAACAATTTACAGCTTCGGCTATTTGGGCTTTGGCAAATGATGGTAAAATCAATTTAGATGATGATATTAGAATGTATCTGCCAGAATTTCCAAAGTACGAAGAAACCATTAGAATAAAGCATTTACTGAACCACACAAGTGGTATTCGTAATTATATGACATTAATGTACTTGGCAGGTTTTGATTATGATACTCAATATTACGATAATAATACGGTTTTAGATTTAGCTATTAAACAGAAAAATTTAAACCATTTAGTTGGCGAAAAAGTGAGCTATTCTAATACCAATTATAACTTATTGGCTATTATTATTGAGCGTATTTCAGGGCAAAATCTGAATAAGTATTTGAAACAGAAAATTTTGAATCCTTTAAAAATGAATTCAACTTTTGTAAGAGTTGAACATGGAAAACCCATTAGTAATAAAGCGGTTGGTTATCAAAAACATCGAGATGGTTACAGTTTTTATACAAATGACCAATTGAGTTATGGTGCAGGAAGCATGGGGTCTTCAGTAAATGATATGGCTATTTGGATGCAAATGCTGAATGACCAGATTTTAGAATTTAAATCTTTAGCGGAATTTTTAAAAACGACTGAAACTCTAATTTCAGGAAAGAATGCGAAATACGCACGAGGATTAATGTTAGATAATTATAAAGGTTATGAAACTGAAAATCACAGTGGATTTGGTTTTGGTGGACGTTCGCAATTAATTACAGTTCCAGAAAAGCAAATAGGTATTATAGTTCTAACGAATTCACAAGGGATAGATGCTCCAAGAATAGCGTATCAAATTTTAGATATTTTGATAAAAAATGACGAAAGAATTAAAAATGAAAAGGAAGAGGAAATGGTATTCAAGGCACAAAATTTAAAAGAATTTATTGGCGAATACAAAGAAATTAATAGTGATATGACTATGAAAATATTTGTAGAAAATGACACACTAAAATCAGTTGGCTCTATGGGAAGAACTGCTGCTGCTCTTGTGCAATATGAACAAAATAAGTTTCATAGATCTCAAAGTCAAAGTGTGAAATACGATTTTACACCTTCAGTATCTCATGATATGATTATTTCATTTGGTGGAACACCATTTTATTTTGAACAGGCTAACTTTATTGATGCTGAATCCGTTGAAGTCTCAGATTTTATAGGTAATTTTTATTCTGAAGAATTGGATGTTGTTTATCGTTTTTTTGAAGAAGACGCAATGCTTAAATTAACTTATGCAGAAAAGGAAAACGTAAATTTACATCCTGTTCAGTTAAATCAATTTGGAAATAATGATAGAACGCTTTATCATTTTATAAAAGGTAAAAATGACACCATTACAGGTATGCTTTTATCTTGTGATGGCACTGTAAAAGAGATTGTATTTAAAAGAGAAAAGGATCGCTAAATAGCAATCCTTTTTTTAATTATATTTTTTGGTGAAACTTATAAGTCAAACCCAATATTTACACCTAATTTCTTAGCGATAATCTTAGTAATTCTGTTTTTAAGTTCTGGTATTTTAACCGAATCCATAACGTTATTACTAAAAGCAAACATTAGCAATGCTCTTGCTTCTTTTTCTGGAATTCCTCTAGAGCGTAAATAAAACATAGCGCTTTCATCTAATTGACCAATTGTACAACCGTGAGAACATTTTACGTCATCCGCAAAAATCTCTAATTGAGGTTTGGTGTTGATGGTAGCCTTGTCGCTCATTAAAACATTGTTGTTGGCTTGGAATGCATTGGTTTTCTGCGCTAGTTTTTCAACAACAACTTTACCATTAAAAACTCCTGTTGAGCTATCGTTAAAAATACCTTTATAATCTTGATGACTTTCGCAATTTGGTTCAATATGATGTACTAATGTGTTGTGGTCTACATGTTGTTTGTTACCAATGATGGTAATACCTTTCATGGTAGAATCAATGCGTTCACCGTTTTGGTAAAAGTTAAGATTATTTCTAGTTAATTTTCCGCCAAAAGAAAAGGTATGTACTTTGGCTAAGCTTTCTTGTTTTTGATTAACAAATGTATTGTCTATTAAAGAGGCGTTTTCTTTATCGTTTTGTATCTTGTAATAATCTACAATAGCGCGTTTGTTTGTGAAAATCTCCGTAACAGAATTTGTTAAAACAGGATTGTCTGTCAAACTCTGATGACGTTCTATGATTTGAACATGTGCATTTTCGTTTACTACAATTAAGTTACGAGGTTGTAACATTACGGCAGCTTCACTTCCTGTTGAAAAATGAATGATCTGAATAGGCTTATCAACGACTTTATTCTTAGGAATGTTAATATACGCTCCTTCACTTGAAAAGGCAGTATTTAAGGAAGACAAACTATCTTTTGCAGCAATTTTATTGAAATAATTATCAATAATAACTTTATATTTTGGTTTTGTTAAGGCTGCAGACATTAGGCAGACATCTAAACCGTCATGTGTAGTTTGTGATAAATGCGATGCGTATTTGCCATCGATAAAGATGATTTTATAAGCATCAATTTCGTGAATAAAATATTTTTTTACATCATTAAATTCTAGCTTGTTTTCATGTTTAGGAAACACGCTATAATCGTGCTTTAAAACCGAATTCAAGGATGTGTATTTCCAGTTTTCTAATCGTTTAGTAGGAAACCCTTCAGCTTCAAAAGTCTTTATGGCTTCAGTACGAATGTCATGTATTGACGAGTGCACATCAACGGTGTCCTCAAAGGCCATAAATGACGATACTAATTTTTCTTTTAAACTCATTTTTTTAAGTCTTCAGTAATAAGTCCTCAGTCGGCAGTTCGCTCAATGGCAACTATAACTGTGAAATTAATACTTGATTTAATGTTTTTGCTACAAATGGTCACATTTGAGTAAGTTACTACTTACTGGTGGCTGACCACTGTCCACTAATTAAGCGTTAACCTCTTCTTTAATCCAATCGTAACCTTTAGCTTCTAGCTCGTGTGCTAATTCTTTTCCTCCAGATTTTACAATTTTACCATTGTATAAAACATGAACAAAATCGGGTACAATATGATCTAATAAACGTTGGTAGTGTGTAATGACAATAACAGCGTTGTCTTTAGATTTTAATTTGTTTACACCATTGGCAACAATACGAAGGGCATCGATATCTAGACCAGAATCAGTTTCGTCTAAGATGGCTAATTTTGGTTCTAACATGGCCATTTGAAAAATCTCGTTACGTTTCTTTTCTCCACCAGAAAATCCTTCATTTAGAGAACGCGATAAGAACTTACGGTCTATTTCTAAAAGCTCAGATTTTTCACGAATCATTTTTAACATGTCTTTAGCAGGCATGTCGTCTAAGCCTTTAGCTTTACGTGTCTCGTTAATTGCTGTTTTCATAAAGTTAGTGACACTAACTCCAGGAATTTCAACAGGGTATTGAAATGATAAAAACACCCCTTTATGAGCACGTTCTTCGGCGGCTAATTCTTCTATATCTTCATTGTCTAGTAAAATGTTACCTTCGGTAACTTCGTACTCTTCTTTACCAGCAATTACAGAAGCCAAAGTACTTTTACCTGAGCCATTAGGGCCCATTATAGCGTGAACTTCTCCTGCTTTAACTTCTAAATTTATACCTTTTAATATGGCTTTGTCTTCTATACTTGCGTGCAAGTTATTAATCTTTAACATAGTCTTAATTTGCTAATTTTATAACGTCTTTTGATTCTGGATTAGGTGTATCTACCTTTAATATTTCTTTTATTTCTACTCTGTATTGCCAGCCTTCTTCGTCTTTAGGCTTTTCAAATTTTCTAACACGTACGGTAACCGGAACCATATCAGTAGCTTCTTTTTTAAATGGCTTTACTTGTTGTTCTAAAAGCTGTAGGTTTTCATCGATAACGACACCGTAAATTTCTGATGGTGTTTGTAAAACAGCTGCATCTGCATAATAGACGAAGTCGCCTTTAAGGGTTATAAATCCATCGTTTTGGTCGTAAGATTTTGAACGATTTTCTTCTAAGTCAACAGCTTGTTTTGTTTCGTTTTTACAAGCGAACATTACTAAAGCTAGAATAATGATAAGATTGATTTTTTTCATTTCGAAAATTTTATACTCTAAGGAATTTATCAGTACTCAGAGTGTGATGACATATTATTTTAATTATCCTACAGAACCTTCTAAACTTATTTCTAATAGTTTTTGAGCTTCCACAGCAAATTCCATTGGTAATTTATTTAAGACTTCTTTACTAAAACCATTTACTATTAGGGCAATGGCTTTTTCGGTATCAATACCTCTTTGGTTACAGTAAAATATTTGGTCTTCTCCAATTTTACTTGTGGTGGCTTCGTGCTCAATCATGGCACTTTTGTTTTTTGCTTCTATATATGGGAAAGTGTGTGCGCCACATTCATTTCCCATTAATAAACTGTCACATTGAGAAAAATTACGTGCATTATCTGCACGAGACCCAACCTGTACTAGTCCACGATATGAGTTTTGAGATTTACCAGCAGAAATTCCTTTAGATATAATCGTTGATTTTGTGTTTTTACCTAAATGAATCATTTTGGTACCAGTATCTGCTTGCTGATAATTATTTGTTACTGCAATGGAGTAAAATTCGCCTACAGAATTATCTCCTTTTAATACACAACTTGGGTATTTCCAAGTTACAGCAGAACCAGTTTCAACTTGTGTCCAAGAGATTTTAGCGTTTTTCTCACAAAGCCCTCTTTTAGTTACGAAATTGTAAACACCACCTTTGCCTTCGGAAGTTCCTGGGAACCAGTTTTGTACTGTAGAGTATTTTATTTCGGCATCATCTAGTGCAATTAATTCTACAACGGCAGCGTGCAATTGGTTTTCGTCTCTACTTGGTGCTGTACAACCTTCTAAATACGATACGTAACTTCCTTCGTCTGCAATGACTAAGGTTCTTTCAAATTGTCCAGTTCCTGCCTGATTAATTCTAAAATAGGTAGATAATTCCATTGGGCAACGAACGCCTTTTGGAATATAACAGAATGACCCATCGCTAAATACAGCACTATTTAATGCTGCATAAAAATTATCTTTTTGAGGTACAACAGTACCAAGGTATTTCTTTACTAATTCAGGATGCTCCTTTATGGCTTCAGATATGCTCATAAAGATGATGCCTTTTTCACCTAAGGTCTTTTTAAATGTTGTTGCAACAGAAACAGAATCTACAACAATATCCATAGCAATATTGTTCATCTTTTTTTGTTCATCAACAGATATTCCTAGCTTTTTATACATTGCTAAAAGATCCGGATCTACGTCGTCTAATGTTTTATTAGGATCTACAGCAACAGGTGCTGAATAATATGCAATAGATTGAAAATCGGGTTTTTGGTAATGTACATTTGCCCATTCCGGCTCAGTCATTTCTTTCCAAGCTTTAAAAGCTTCAAGTCTCCATTCTGTCATCCATTCTGGCTCTTCTTTTTTCTTTGAAATAGCGCGAATGATGTCTTCATTTAATCCAATAGGAAATGTTTCAGATTCAATATCTGTATAAAAACCATATTCATACTCTTTGGTTTTTAATTCTTCTCTAAGATCGTCTTCTGTGTATTTTGACATGTGTGTTTTAGTTTTTTAAAGTGAAAAAGATTCACCACAACCGCAAGTTCGGTTAGCATTAGGATTGTTAAATACGAAACCAGTTCCGTTTAATCCACCAGAATATTCTAAAGTTGTACCAATAAGGTATAGAAAGCTCTTTTTGTCTACAATAATTTTAATGTCATTATCTTCAAAGACTTTATCGTCTTCTACTTGGGATTTATCAAACTTTAACTCGTAAGATAAACCAGAGCAACCACCACTTTTTACACCAACTCTAACATAGTCTGTGCTTGGGTTGAAGCCGTCATCAGTCATGAGTTCCATGACTTTCTTTTTTGCCT
This sequence comes from Winogradskyella psychrotolerans, assembly GCF_018860565.1. Taxonomy (GTDB): domain Bacteria; phylum Bacteroidota; class Bacteroidia; order Flavobacteriales; family Flavobacteriaceae; genus Winogradskyella; species Winogradskyella damuponensis. The sequence goes on along the minus strand of NZ_JAHKPS010000028.1, from coordinate 348,438 downwards.
GATCTGAGACTTTAATCATATCGTTTAACTAGATTAGTTCTAAATAGAATGCAAATATACGATATAACAAAGGTTTTACCATAGGTACTAACATTATATTAGCATATGGTTTGATAAGATTTGGCTATCAATGCAAATGTGTAACAAAAGTGCAATTAGAAGGCTACTTTTGTTTTAGTGATACGTTTTGTAAGACGATATAACTCTTGTAGCGTATCTTTAATTTGGGTGTTAGAAAACGTATGGTTTTCAAAATTTCCGTGAACATCTGTAACCACAACTACATCGCAGTGCGAACAAGTCATTTCAATAGAGTGATCTAAATTGGTTTTTGATCTTACATAATTATGACCAAAAACGGAACACGGTAAGGTTTCTGTTGGTTTAGGTTTCATACTTAATATAGACTTAGGGATGACCAATTTATAAAACCATATTCAATTTAAGTTAAAATACCTGATTTTTCGATGAAATGCATAAAAATTGTAATTTCTAAAGGTGAAATTAATTATGATACAAGGGGTTAGTGATAAATGAAGCATCTGAAAGTGTCAAAAGGAAGGCTTTTAAATAGGCTTTATCTTCATCTGTAAGCTGAACTCCTCCTTGGGCAATTTGTTTCATTAATGGGTCTATTGTTGCTGAATTTTGAAGTCCTTCACTATAGTGATTTATTACTTCATCTAGCGTGCTAAATCTACCATCGTGCATATAAGGTGCTGTAAAAGCTAAATTACGTAGTGAGGGTGATTTAAATTTTCCGTTGTCATTTGGATCTCCTGTAACACTTCCTAAGCCTAAGTCTGTAAAAGTGGCATCTAAACCGTTGTTGTGGAATAAATTATCTGTCCATAATGGATTGCTAGGGTTGCCATGGCAATGAAAGCAATCTCCCTTATCTTCTCTTAAAAAAACATCTAAGCCGTTTAATTCTTGAGCTGTTAAAGTGGCATTGCCCAAAGTGTAATTATCAAATTTTGAATTTGCAGAAATTAAGGTGCGTTCAAATTGAGCAATTGCTTTAGTGGTTAGTTCTTTGGTTATGGTTGTTGTTTTAAAAGCCAATCTAAAAAGTTCTGGATATTCAGGATGTGCTTGTAATCTTGAGACAACACTGTCCCAATTGCTATGAAGTTCTATTGGATTTTCTACAGGTTCTTCGGCTTGTCTTTCTAAGCTTAGAGCGGTGCCGTCCCAATTAAAACGTTCGTTGTAATTCCAAGCTAAATTAAATAAAGGCATAGCGTTACGAGTACCAAAAACACCATCTATACCTACACTTGTTGCTGTGTTATCTGTAAAAGCATTTTGTGGTGCATGACAGCTGGCGCAAGCTTGTGTGCCATCTGAAGATAAAATAGTATCGAAAAATAATTTTTTTCCTAATGCAACGCCTTCAACTGTTTGTGGATTATTGGTTGGGATAATAGGCGGGATAATATGGTCCGAAAATATTTGTGGAATAGTTAAAGGTTGAGGTACTGGTTCATAACTTGTTGTATCATCACTGGAGCAGCTTAGACATGTAAGAATTAATGCTGATATTAAGTAGAACCTTTTTTGCATAAAACTGTGACTTATTGACTTACTGTTCCTAAACTAAAAACACTCTGTCCGTTATCAAACATCATTATTTGTGCTGTAGAATTTGGCATAAGCATTTGGTTAAATACATTCAAATCCCAAAGATTCGGGTTTTTAAACCATTCTGCAATATTCATTTGTACTTCAATTTCGGTATTTGCCGAAATTGTTATAGTACCTAAATCTACTGAAAAGAATGTGTCTTGCGGAAATGTTGGGTTTGTGCCAGCGTTATCAACTGCTCTAATAGCGTGGTAATTGAATCCTTGTTCTTCATTAGAGGTGTTGATAAATTTACCATCAAATTGCATGTAATGATAACCGCCTCCCATTATATCTGGTACATTGAATGATGCCGAATTTAAATCGAGATAATTTTCAGCGTTGTCTTCGTTATCCAATCCAAATGTGAATGAAACATTATATGAGCCAGTAGGTATTTCGGTTGTATAGCTTAAACCGCTATTATTTGTGACATCGACTAAATTGTAGTTGTCTAAAACGATGCTTTCGTTGGTACTGGATGTAAACGTAATATCTGAGATTATATAGCGCAATCTTTCAATGCTTAACAGGTTTCCTTTGGCATTAGTGTATGCAATGCTGTTAAAATTTGCATTAGTGATTAAAGTCCCGTCCCAGTTATGCGTAAAATTGAATGTAGCTGTTGATTGCGAACTTAAATTATCATCATTGTCTTCGCTACAGGAGGTGAAACTCAAAAGTATAATTAGGGTAAGAGTTAAAATCTTTTTCATAGGTATTGCTGTTGTCATTATTTAATCAATTTTTACAATTAATAAATCTGTGAATCCTTTATTTTCTATGATATCTCCATCATTGCTTGTGCTATCTCCTACGGCAATAGTTGAGCCGTCATTAAGTTCTGCAACACTATAAGCAAAATCTATATTTGAACCGCCAATAGTAGTTTCCCATTGCAAATTACCGTTGTTATCTACTTTTAAAATCCAAGCATCGTTTTGTCCTTTGTTTTCAGAAACATCTAAATCATTACTTCGAGAACTTCCTGCTAAAATAAAACCGTTATTTTGAGATTTAACAATGGAACGGGCCACGTCAAAACTTGAACCTCCTATTGTTTTTTTCCAAAGTAAGTTGCCTTCTGGTGACATTTTGATTAACCATAAATCTGCAGCTCCTTTATTGTTAGAGATATCATTGTCATAGCTTCTTGTGTCACCAGCAATTAAATAATTGCCATCATTAGTTGAAGTTATGGCTCTGGCTTCGTCAATTTGAGTGCCGCCAAAAGATTTTTCCCAAACCAAATTACCTACTGCTGAAATTTTTACTATCCAAAAATCGTAAGTGCCAATGTTATTAGAAATGTCGGTATCGTCGCTATCCGAGCTTCCTACTATTATAAATCCATTATCTTCGGTTTGAATAACATCATTAGGTGTGTCTGTAAAGTTGCCGCCAAAGTATTGACTCCATTCTATTGTGCCTGTTGTGTTTAGCTTTATTGCCCAATAATCTCCACCAGCATGTCTGTTTGTGTTTCTAGATGTGTTTCCTTCGCCGCCAGAAGCAGTAACGTCTAAAATTCCGGTAAGCAAATAGCCTTGATCATTGGTTTGAATAACTGAAATTCCTGAATCGGCTCCTTGAAACCCAAATGATTTTTGCCAAGATAAATTGCCGTTAGCATCTAGTTTTGCTACCCAGTAATCTTGTAATCCTGAGTTATTATTAAGGTCTCCATCGTTACTAAAACTAAAGCCTAAAATAGCATAACCACCATCTTGAGTTTGTATGATTGAACTCCCGCGTTCATCTACAGAGCCTCCAAATGTTTTTTGCCATTGTAAATCTCCTGAAGCATTGTATTTTAATACCCAAAAATCAAAGCTTTCATTGGTTTTATCAGTAATGTCTCCATTCATGCTTTGGGTAAACCCTAGTATGGCATAGCCACCGTCAGTAGTGGCAACAACAGATTGTCCGCTATCGTTTTTTGTGCCTCCTAAGGTTTTGACAAAACTCACATTAACAGTGGGAGTTAATGTAATAGCGTTATCCTTGCTGCAACTCTCTAAAATGAGAAGAATTAAGATGTAAAATATAAAGAATTTAGGTTTAGGTAGCATTTTATTCTGTGAGTCTAACTATAAATAAGCCTCCTTCAATATCGCTTACTACAATATTTCCGCTTGCAAAAAAAGGATAGATATTCCAGGCACCATTAAATGCTGTATTGTTATTTGTAGGAAACGTATCTATGTATCCTGTTTCAACCATTATTCCCGAATTAATATTAGAGATATCAACAGCTCTAATACCTGCGGAATAATTAGCAATATATAAGGTGTTGTCAATCACGTAAACATTATGGTCTATAGCAGCTGTTGGGCCTAAATATTCCATGTGAAAAGTCGGGTTGTCAAGATCTGTAAAATCGAAGACTAAAGTTCTAGAGTTTGAACCAAAATTAATTTCATCTAATTCGTCACCTAATATAAAATAGGTCATATCTTCCGTAAACCAACCTTGATGTGTGTAGCCTATGTTGCTGTAATCTATGGTTGATATTTGTGTTGGGGCATTTTTATCTGTTACATCTACAATAACGACTTCATTTTCATTGCTGCCTATTAGTATTTCTTTGCCTGTGTAATCTGTATCTGGCCCGTTATAAGTAACTACTTGTGCGTCGTGAGAGTAAGAATCGTCTGCATGTCCTCCCGCTGCTATAGGGTTTGTTGGGTTTTGAATATTTACAAAATGTGGTCCTCCATTAAATGTATTAGATCCAACAATATATGCAAAACCACTATCTTCATTAATTACAATATTATGTGCGTTTCCAAATTCATTATAATTTGCATCTGCAGTGAAGGTTTGCGGAGGGTTTTCTACATTTCTTAGGCGGGTTAAATCAAAGACTTGCATGCCATGACCTGCTGCTTCGCTTACTATAAAGGCATGGTTGTTATAAACTTTAATATCGCGCCATAGACTATTAGTGGTGGCTGTTGGTAGTCTTCCTAATAAGATGGGATTTGCAGGATCTGACATATCAACAAAAGCAGAACTCGTTGTAGTGCCAATTAAGGCGTATTCTTTGCCTGTTTCTGGGTCTGTCCAGCCCCAAGAATCATTGCCTTCGGCACCAGCGCCTCCTAATTCTTCAACAGAAATATGGCTCATTAAATCAAAACCGTCACAAGGGTAGGTGCCAGCCATTCCATTGACGCAAGGAAATTGTGCTTCAGTAACAGGGTCGCTTGTTCTGGCAGTGTCGTCGTTAGAGCAATTGGTTAGCATAAATAATACAGAAGCCATAAAAGCCCAAGTGTTAAATTTCATAATCTTTTTTTAGCAATTTAAGGAATTTTTAGTGTTGAAATAAAATTCATTTAGTATAATGTACTTCTATGTCAGAAAAGCATAATATTTTTGCATTATGATTGAAGATAAGAACCCACAGCGAACTCCTTTAAGTGAATTAGGAGAATTTAAACTTATTGAGCATTTAACAGATCACTTTAAAGTGACTCAGAAATCCACCATCAAAGGTGTTGGTGATGATGCTGCTGTTCTAAATTTTGGAAAAAAGCAAATTGTTGTTTCAACAGATTTATTGGTTGAAGGAGTACATTTTGATTTAAGCTATGCTCCATTAAAGCATTTAGGTTATAAAGCAATAGTTGTTAACCTTTCAGATATTTATGCCATGAATGCTACGGCAACGCAGGTTACAGTTTCTATTGCTGTGTCTAATCGTTTTCCTTTAGAGGCACTAGAAGAATTATATGCAGGAATTACATTAGCGGCAAAATTTTATAATGTCGATGTCGTTGGCGGAGATACAACCTCTTCCACATCTGGATTAATTATTTCGGTAACTGCAATTGGTGAGGTTGAAAAAGGTAATGAAGTTTTAAGATCTGGAGCAAAACCAAATGATTTAATTGTGGTAACAGGTGATGTTGGTGGCGCTTTTATGGGATTGCAGGTTTTAGAGCGTGAAAAAGAAGTCTTTAAAGTTAATCCTAATAATCAGCCCGATTTATCTATGTATACATACATTGTTGAGCGTCAGTTAAAACCAGAAGCTCGTAAGGATATAGTTGAATTATTGAAGGAGTTAGGTGTAAAACCAACGAGCATGATTGATGTTAGTGATGGAATTTCATCTGAAATCATTCATTTATGTAAGCAAAGTAAGGTTGGTGCAGATATTTATGAAACAAAAATACCATTAGATCCTCAGGTGATTTCTACTTGTGAAGAATTCAATTTAGATAGCACAACTATTGCTTTAAATGGTGGTGAGGATTATGAATTATTAATGACAATTTCCCAAGAAGATTTCCCTAAAATAAAAGGTAATCCAAACTTAACGGTTATAGGTTATATAACAGAAGAAGATAGAGGAATGCATTTGGTAACTAGAGCAGATGAAAAGATTCAGATAATTGCTAAAGGTTGGAATGCTCTTAAAAATCAAGAATAAAAAAACGTTGGCTTTTTTCTAAGCGTTTTGTATGTACACGATGTAATACAGAATTAATTTCTTTGAACTTAGGTGTTAAAGGAATAAATTTTCCATTACCATCAATGGTCATTTCAGATTTACAATTTTTGCACTTGTATTCTTTTACATGGTAAGTCACTTCTTTGGAGACCTTGTAGTCATGACCAAATAATGAGCAATAAACGTTTTTCATTAACTAGTTTTCTTATAGGGATTAGTAATCTCGTAAAGGACTGTAATATAAGAAAATTAGTTACGAAGAAGTTATTAACAATTAACAAATCGATGAACTGAGCATTTTTTGCTTTAAACGCATCGTTCTGTTGTTGTAAATGCGTTCTAGTGCCGAATTTATTTCTTGACGTTTGGCTGTTAATTCTGTAAGTCTTCCATTGCTGTTTGTTGTTAACTGTTTTTTACAGCACTTACAAGTGTACTCTTTTACATGATTGGTTACTTTTTTACTTATTTGATAGTTATGGCCAAATAAATCACAGTATAGTTTAGTAGGTTTCATACAGGTTTGTTTTACAATTTATTTTTGAATCTATGATACAAGTTTAGAAAAAAAAGACAAACAAAACGTTTAAGTGGTTTATTTTTCGACAAAGTGTATTAAATTGTAGGTTAATTCTGATTTATTTTCAATATGACTCATATGTCCTTCTGAAAATTCTATATACTCAATATCTGTACCTGTAATTTTATTAATAAGCTGCTCACCGTCTATCAAGCCGTCTTTTTTGCCAATAATAATTAATTTGTTCGCATTGAGGTTTTTAAAAACTTCAAAACGATTGGGTCTAAGTTTCATGCCTTCTGAGGCAGCGATGTAGCCTTGAACCGGAGTTTGTAAAGCAATTTGTAAAGCGTTGTTAAACTTGTTTTTAAATTTAAGTTTGCTTTCAGGGGCAAATAGATTTACAAAAGACATGCGTACTAAATTTTGAAAATTTGTTTTAGCCATGGCATTGGCTCGTGTTCGTAATTGTTTTTTTTCATCATCATCTGCTTCAAACGTAGAATTCATTAAACATAAGCCTTTAACTAATTCGGGTTGTTTCTCTGCAAGTGCTAAAGCCACATAGCCTCCCATAGAATGTCCAATGAAATTAGCGTTCTTAATATTGTGATGTTTTAAAACCGCAATAACCGCTTCTGCCATATCCTCCATAGTATGTATATAGCCCAAACAATCCGTTTGTCCGTGGCCAAGTAAATCAATACTTATAACTTGATGTGTTTTTGATAATTCTGGAGTTATATCATTCCACATGGCAACAGTTTCAAGAAATCCGTGTAGCAAAATGATGGGGTCGCCTTTGCCTTCAATGCTGTAGTAAATCTTGCTGTTTTTGTAATCTATATTCATGATTACAAAGATATATTTTGAAAGTATGCAATGCCATTATTCATTATAACATTTTAGTATCTTTGGAAACATTCAAAACTAAATTCAATATTTCATGTTTTTAAAACAATTTTTTGCCTCAGTTTTATGTTTTACAGCGCTTTTATTAAACGCTCAAATTGAAGAGCAACAACTCGATAAGCTCATAAAAGAAACTTTAACCACCTTTGATGTGCCTGGAATTTCTGTGGGTATTTATAAGGATGGGGAAATTGTATATTCTAAAGGTCATGGGCTTCGTTCATTAGTGAATAAAAAAGCGATGAACGACAAAACTTTAGTTGGTGTTGCTTCAAATAGTAAAGGGTTTACCTGTTTTGCTTTGGCTATGATGGTTGATGCTGGTAAATTAAATTGGGACGATAAGGTACGCCAGCATATTCCTGAATTTCAGTTGCATGATGCTTGGGTGACTCAAGAATTTACAGTGAGAGACTTAGTAACACATCGCAGTGGTTTAGGATTAGGAGCAGGAGACTTAATGTTTTTTCCTGAAGGTAATGATTTTAGTGTGGATGATGTGATTACGAATGTGCGTTATTTGGAACCAGAAAGCTCGTTTAGAAGTGAGTTTCAGTACAATAATAATATGTTCATTATTGCAGGTGAAGTTTTAAAGCGTGTAAGTGGGTTGTCGTGGGAAGCGTTTATTGAAACTAAAATATTGCAACCGGTTGGAATGACGCATAGTAAAGCATCTTACAATCGTGTGACAGATAAATCGAATATTATTGATGCGCATACAATGACTGAAGGTGAGGTTATTCAAATTCCACATGACTGGAGTGAAATAGCAAATCCAGCAGGAGGTATTGTTAGTAATGTTCCAGATATGTTGGCTTGGGCAGAATTTTTAATGAATAATGCTGTTACCAAGAATGGCGAACGTCTATTAAGTGAAAAACAGTTTTATGAACTTTGGCAATTACAGACTCCTTTAAATGTATATCCTAATGATTCTTATAATTCTAACTTTAAGGGGTATGGTTTAGGTTGGTTTGTTTCAGATGTTAAAGGTGGATATAAACAAGTTTATCATACAGGAGGTTTATTAGGGACAGTTACACAATTTACTATGATTCCGGATTTAGATTTGGGAATTGTGGTGTTAACCAATCAAATGAATGGTGCTGCTTTTAGTACTATTACTAACACAATTAAAGATTCTTATTTAGGATATGAAAACAGAAATTGGTTAGAAAAATATGGCAAAAGAAATGCAGATTATATTAAGTATAACGACAGTATAAAAAACGCTGTTTATTCTAAAGTTGAAAAGGCGAAAAAGCTAAAAACATTGCCAAAACCAGAACAAATTGTTGGAACGTATACAGACGATTGGTTTGGTGATATAGATATTTTACATGAAGCAAAAAAAGGGTATACTATAAAGAGTAAGCGTTCGTCTAGACTTTTTGGAGAATTATTACCATTAAATGCCACTACGTTTGTTGCTAAATGGAATGATAGAAGTTATGACGCAGATGTCTATGTGCAATTTACCTTTAATGAAAAAGGAGACGCTGTTTCTGCATCTATGAAGTACATAGCTCCTATTACTGATTTTAGTTTTGATTTTCATGATTTAGAACTTAAAAAACAATGATTAGTCCATGAAATACATGGGAAGCAAGGCGCGTTTTGCCAAATATTTATTACCAATACTTCTTAAAAACAGAGTTTCTGAGCAAGTTTATGTTGAGCCGTTTGCTGGAGGTATGAATATGATTGATAAGGTTACAGGTGTGAGAATTGCTAACGATCAACATGAAGAATTAATGGCGATGTGGCAAGCTTTAATTTATGATAATTGGGACCCTCCAAAATCGGTGACTGAAGAAGATTATCGTAAAATTAGAGCGCATCAAGATCAATATCCCAAACATTTGGTTGGTTATGTTGGTTTTAATTCTTTTGGTGGAAAATGGTTTTCTGGATACCGAAGAGATAAGCAAGGTAAGCGTGATTATTGGGGAGAACATTATAGAAATATTACAAAACAAGTTCCAAATCTAGAAGGAGTTGTTTTGTCGTGTAAATCGTATTTAGAATTAGATATTCCAAAACAAAGTATTGTGTATTGTGATCCGCCTTATGCCTCCACAACAAAATATAGGGATGATTTTAATCACGAACAATTTTGGGAATGGTGTAGGCAGCAAAGTAAGGCCGGTCATCAGGTTTTTGTAAGTGAATATAATGCTCCAAAAGATTTTAAATCTGTTTGGGAAATGCCGGCAAAAACAACATTTTCTTGGCATGCTGAAAATTTAGCGCCTAAAACAAGTGTTGAACGTCTGTTTGTTTTTGAAGCTTAACATAGAGGGATAAAAAAACCTACAAGCTGTTTTAACTTGTAGGTTTTGTTTTTATAGTTTTTGAGTTTACGAATTCATAATATCTTCAATCTCTTCTACTTCAATAGGAATATTGCGCATTAAGTTGAAAGGTTCACCCTTCTCCTGAATTACAACATCATCTTCTAATCGAATGCCAAATCCTTCATCTGGAATATAAATTCCTGGTTCAACCGTAAACACCATGTTAGCTTGCATAGGTTCTGTTAAAATCCCATAATCATGTGTGTCTAAGCCCATGTGGTGAGATGTACCGTGCATAAAATACTTTTTATAAGCTGGCCAATCTTTATTTTCGTTTTGTACGTCAGCTTTGTCTAAAAGGCCTAAACCTAAAAGTTCTGAAGTCATGAGTTTACCAACTTCAATATGGTATTGCTCCCATAATGTTCCAGGAACAAGCATTTTAGTGGCTTCATTTTTAACTCTATTTACAGCATTATAAACTGCTTTTTGTCTGTCGCTAAATTTGCCAGAGACTGGAATTGTACGCGTCATATCACTAGAATAATTTGCGTATTCTGCACCAGCATCAATTAAGATTAAATCACCAGCTTTGCATTGTTGGTTGTTTTCAATATAATGTAGTACGTTAGCATTATTCCCTGAGCCAATAATAGGTGTGTATGAAAATCCTTTAGAGCGGTTGTTTAGGAATTCGTGCATAAACTCTGCTTCTAAATTATATTCCCAAACGCCAGGTTTTGTAAATTTTAAAACACGTCTAAATCCTTTTTCGGTAATATTACAAGCTTGCTGAATTAAATCTAATTCTATTTGGTCTTTTACAGAACGTAAACGCTGTAGAATAGGGTTGCTTTTAGCTACACTATGCGCAGGATATTTATCCTTTAACCATTTGGTAAAACGATCCTCTCGGGTTTCCGTTTCTACATTCGCTCTGTAATGTTCGTTGGTATTAATGTAAATGGTGTCGCATTGCGTCATTAATTCAAACATTACTTTCTCCATGTCTTGTAACCAATATACGGTTGTAATGCCAGAAGTTTCAAATGCTTTTTCTTTAGTGAGTTTTTCGCCTTCCCAAACAGCAATATGCTCGTTAGTTTCTTTTAAGAATAAAATTTCACGATGGTTTTCTTTTGGGCAATCTGGAAATAAAACTAAGATACTTTCTTCTTGGTCTACTCCGCTTAAGTAAAAAATATCGCGATGTTGTGCAAAAGGTAAAGTGCTATCTGCGCTTATAGGATAAATGTCGTTAGAGTTAAAAACAGCTAAACTGTTTGGCTTCATTTGAGCCGTAAAGTTTTTGCGGTTTTTTATAAAAAGTTGCTTGTCGATTAAATCGTATTTCATAATAGAGAATAGTTTTAAAAATTGTCATATTGAGTGTTGTTGTAATGCTCTTTTGAAAAATATAAACAGAGGTTTTTAACGTGCTTTGTGAGCTGTTTTGGCTTAAAATATATTTTAAGGCCAACAATACTCAAGCTGACATTTGATTGTTTTTCCTTGATTATCCAAAAATAAACAAACAAAACCGCTAGCAAAAGGTAAAGCTCATAATCTGATAAATTTTAAGAGACATTTATGAAGTTTCAATCTGCGTTTTTTTCATTTTGAGTTTTTTCTCAGCAACTAGTAATTATCAAGTTAAGTCAAAAATATTTAGTGTAACTAGATTAAATTCATTCTAAATAAATTAATTATCTCTCAGCGTAGTTGGGAGAAAGTTAATTGTGCTGTATCTTTGTTAGACAAATAATCAACTACATATACAATGAGCGGAATTTTAAATTCTTCGATTGGAAGAAAATTTGCCATGGCACTTTCGGCACTCTTCCTAATGATTTTCTTATTACAACATTTTGCAATTAACTTATTATCTGTATTTAGCGCAGACACTTTTAACGAAGTATCGCATTATATGGGGACGTTTTGGGTAATTCAATATGTGATGCAGCCTGTATTAATTTTTGGTGTTATTTTCCATTTTGTAATGGGATTTGTATTAGAAATTAAAAACAACAAGGCAAGACAAATTACTTATGCTAAAAATAATGGAGCAGCAAATTCTACTTGGATGAGTAGGAATATGATTTGGAGCGGTTTAGCAATTTTAGCGTTTATAGTACTTCACTTTATTGATTTTTGGATCCCAGAAATAAACACAAAATATATTGTTGGTGATATGTCTGGTATGCACAATGGTGAGTATAGGTATTTTCATGAATTAGTTGAAAAATTTCATAGTCCACTTAGGGTAGGAGCATATGTTGTAGCATTTGTATTCTTAGCCTTGCACTTATTACATGGATTCAATTCGGCATTTCAATCAGTTGGAGCAAATAATAAGTACACAAAAGGCTTAAAGACTTTCAGTAAAATTTATGCTATAGGTATTCCTTTAGGATTTATTTTCATTGCATTGTTTCATCATTTAACAGGACACTAAAAAATAGCTTAATATGGCTTTAGACTCAAAAATACCAAAAGGTCCAATTAAAGATAAATGGACAGATTATAAAAATCACATAAATTTAGTTAATCCTGCAAACAAGCGTAACATAGACGTTATTATTGTTGGTACAGGTTTAGCTGGAGGATCTGCTGCTGCGACTTTAGCAGAGCTAGGATATAATGTAAAAGCATTTTGTTTTCAAGATTCACCTAGGCGTGCACACTCTATTGCAGCTCAAGGTGGAATAAATGCCGCAAAAAACTATCAAGGAGATGGTGATTCAACATACAGATTATTTTACGATACTGTAAAAGGAGGGGATTATCGTTCGCGTGAAGCTAACGTATATCGTTTGGCTGAGGTTTCGGCAAATATTATTGACCAATGTGTTGCTCAAGGTGTGCCTTTTGCACGTGAATATGGAGGCTTATTAGATAACCGTTCGTTTGGTGGTGTATTAGTATCACGTACTTTTTATGCAGCCGGACAAACAGGACAACAATTATTATTAGGAGCGTATTCTGCCATGAATCGTCAAATAGGTCGTGGTAAAATCAAAATGTACAACCGTCATGAAATGCTTGACATTGTAAAAATTGATGGAAAAGCTCGAGGTATTATAACACGTAACTTAATTACTGGTGAAATAGAAAGACATTCAGCTCACGCTGTAGTTCTAGGAACTGGTGGTTATGGTAACGTTTTCTTCTTATCAACTAACGCGATGGGAAGTAATGTAACAGCTGCTTGGAAAGCTCACAAACGCGGTGCTTTCTTTGCAAACCCTTGTTACACACAAATTCACCCAACATGTATTCCTGTTTCTGGAGACCATCAGTCTAAATTAACATTGATGTCTGAGTCTTTGCGTAACGATGGCCGTATTTGGGTGCCAAAACACAAAAAAGATGTTGAGGCAATTAAAGCAGGAACATTAAAACCAAAAGATTTAGCAGAAGAAGATCGCGATTACTACTTAGAGCGTCGTTATCCAGCCTTCGGAAATTTAGTACCTCGTGATGTTGCCTCTCGTGCAGCAAAAGAACGTTGTGATGCTGGTTATGGTGTTAATGCAACAGGAGAAGCTGTGTTTTTAGATTTTGCTTCAGCAATAGAGCGTTACGGAAAAGAAACGGCACATGTTAGAGGCTTAGATGAAAATGATGCAGCGCTTGTTAAGAAGTTAGGTCAAGAAGTCATCAAAAATAAATACGGAAACTTATTCCAAATGTATGAGAAGATTGTAGATCAAGATCCATACAATACACCAATGATGATTTATCCTGCGGTACATTATACAATGGGAGGTATATGGGTAGATTATAACTTAATGACAACTGTTCCTGGTTTATACTGTATTGGAGAGGCTAACTTCTCTGATCATGGTGCAAACAGACTTGGAGCTTCGGCTTTAATGCAAGGTTTAGCAGATGGTTATTTTGTATTACCATATACGATTGGCGATTATTTATCAAATGATATTAGGACAGGACCAATTTCTACAGATACCAAAGAATTTGAAGAAGTTGAAGCTGAAGTAAGAAAAAATATAGATCATTTAATTAACAATAACGGTTCTCATTCTGTAGATTATTTCCATAAGAAATTAGGGAAAATCATGTGGAACAAAGTTGGAATGGCACGTAATGTGAAAGGTTTAACAGAGGCTATTTCAGAAATTAAAGCACTTCGTGAAGAGTTTTGGAAAGATGTTAAAGTGCCTGGAACTAACGAAGAATACAACGAAGAATTGGCAAAAGCTGGTCGTGTGGCAGACTTCTTGGAATTAGGAGAGTTATTTGCTAAAGATGCTTTAAACAGAGAAGAGTCTTGTGGTGGACACTTTAGAGAAGATTCTGTTGAGTTAGATGGAGAGCAAAAAGGAGAAGCAAAACGTGACGATGAAAACTTTGCTTATGTAGCAGCTTGGGAATATAAAGGAGAGCCAAGTGATGCCGTATTGCACAAGGAACAATTAGAGTTCAAGGATATAGAATTAAAACAAAGATCATACAAATAAGAAAGCAATGAATTTAACACTAAAAATTTGGCGTCAAAAAAACGCTAGTGATAAAGGAAAAATGGTTGATTATAAAGTCAACGATATTTCTCCAGACATGTCTTTCCTAGAAATGCTAGATGTTTTAAACGAGCAGTTAGTTAATAAAGATGAAAGCCCAATTGCTTTTGATCATGATTGTCGTGAGGGAATCTGTGGAATGTGTTCTTTATACATTAATGGAGAAGCTCATGGTCCAGATCGTGGTATTACGACTTGTCAATTACATATGAGAATGTTTAAAGACGGTGATACAATTACAATTGAGCCATTTAGAGCAACCGCTTTTCCTGTTATAAAAGATTTAATTGTAGATAGAACATCTTTTGATCGTATTCAGCATGCTGGAGGTTTTATTTCTGTAAACACTTCTGGAAATACTATTGATGCTAACTCAATACCTGTAAACAAACACGATGCAGATAAAGCTTTTGAAGCGGCTACTTGTATTGGATGTGGAGCTTGTGTAGCGAGTTGTAAAAATTCTAGCGCCATGTTATTTGTTGGAGCAAAAGTGTCTCAATTTGCATTATTACCACAAGGTAAAGTAGAAGCTACTGACCGAGTTTTAAATATGGTAAGACAAATGGACGAAGAAGGTTTTGGTAACTGTACCAATACTGGAGCTTGTGAAGTAGAATGTCCTAAAGGTATCTCTTTAGAAAATATTGCACGTATGAATCGTGAGTATTTATCGGCAACATTAAAAGGTTAATAAATCCCTGGTAAAGCAGGAATTACAAAATACAGAATCCCAAGGTAAAGTCTTATCTTGGGATTTTTTAATTTAGCATTATGCAAAACCCAAATTCTTTTTATACAGAACAATTAGAAATTAATAAAGCTGAGTCTAAGCGTATATTTAAGCAACTTAGCCTTTATAGTATACTAAGACTCTCTATTTTTATTCTTACGGGAGTAGGAATCTATTTTACCTATCAAAATTGGAAAATTGCAGTTGGGATTGGAGTTGCGGGAATGGCGCTCTTTCTCTTTTTGCTTTCTAGATATACAGATTTAAAGTCGAAAAGAAATTTACACAAACGGCTGATTACAATAAATGAAGATGAATTAAAAATTGCCAAAGGGAATTTTGATGGGAGACCAGACGGTTCTCAATTTCAAAATCCGAAGCATTTTTTTAGTCTCGATATCGATTTATTTGGGAAAGGTTCCTTCTTTCAATTTATAAATAGAACAACCATAAAAGAAGGAACGGAAAAGTTGATGCAGCAATTGCTTGCTAATGATATTTCTAATATTGAAAATAGACAAAAAGCGATACAAGAATTAGCATCGTTACCAAAATGGAGACAAAATTATTCAGGTGTTTCCCAAGGTGTAGAGGTAGAGCATTCTGCAACATCAATTATAAATTGGCTTAAGTATTACAAACCGTTTTTAAATCTTTTTCATTATTGGTTTACAATTGCTTATAGTGTTATTTCAGTGCTTATCTTAACTTTAGGTGTTCTTGAGGTTATTCCAATGGAGCGTTCAGGTTATTTATTGTTGGGATGGTTAATTTTAGGGTTAGGAATAACCGCATTTTATTTGAAGAAAATAAATTTAGTTGCTCAGAATACTGAAATGGCTAAGGATACATTTAAACAATATGCTTTTTTGTTAGAGTTAATTGAAAATAATGAATTTAAATCTCCGCTACTCAATGAGCAACAACAGAAAATTCAATCTGAAGGTATGAAAGCCTCTGAGATATTTTCTAAATTTTCAAAAGCTTTAGATGCTTTAGACAATCGAAATAATTTAATCTCTGCGATATTTGGTAACGGTCTTTTGCTTTTAGACATAAGGCAAACTTATAAGATAGAACAATGGATTAGTAAATATGGACATAAGGTTGGTGATTGGTTTGAAGTGGTGACGTTTTTTGATGCTTTTAATAGCTTTGGAAACTATGCTTTTAATCATCAAAAATTTACCTATCCAATATTAACCGAAGAACCTGTGACAATTTTAGCAGAGGGTTTAGGGCATCCGCTATTAAATCCTGAAAAACGAGTAGATAGTAATTTAAAGCTTGAAGAAGAACAATTCTTTATTGTAACAGGAGCAAATATGGCAGGAAAAAGCACGTTTTTAAGAACTGTTGCGCTTCATATTGTGATGGCCAATGTTGGATTACCTATTTGTGCGAAACAAAGCAAATACAAGCCAATTAAGCTAATTACAAGTATGCGAACAACCGATTCGTTAACAGATGATAGTTCGTATTTCTTTAGTGAGCTTACGCGATTAAAATTTGTGGTTGACACCATTGAAAATGATAAAAATTATTTTGTGATTTTAGATGAAATTTTAAAAGGAACCAACAGTACAGATAAGGCTATTGGCTCTCGAAAATTTGTAGAGAAACTGGTAAAACAAAATGCCACAGGAATCATTGCTACTCACGATTTAAGTCTTACTGAAATTGAAACCGAGTTAGAAGCTATAAAAAATTACTACTTTGATGCAGAAATCATTAATGATGAACTCTTTTTTGACTATAAATTGAAACAAGGTGTTTGTCAAAATATGAATGCGAGTTTCCTATTAAAAAAGATGGAGATTATATAATTAACCTTGCCAAACGGATTAGTATTTGGTTCTACTATTAAAAAAATAAGTTATTAAATCCCGTTGTGTATTTAAAAGATACCTTATAAGTGTTTTATAAAGGTATTTGAGTAAAATAAAAAACCCTCTCTAAAAATAGAAAGGGTTTTTATAAATTATAAAGAAATATGTTTCTTAAGCCTCGAAAGGTTCAATAGAAACGTAAGATTTGTTATCTTTTTTCTTAGTAAATTTTACTAGACCGTCAACTTTAGCATGTAAAGTATGATCTTTTCCTTGGTATACGTTCTCAGCTGGGTGATGTGTATTACCACGTTGTCTTAAAATGATGTTTCCAGCAATAGCAGCTTGTCCACCAAATATCTTAACGCCTAAACGTTTTGATTCTGATTCTCTACCATTCTTCGAACTACCAACTCCTTTTTTATGAGCCATGATCTAAGGTTTTATATTGTTATACTTAAGTGGTTTGGCAATTAAGCTTTACCACCATCTAATTCGTCTTGCCATTTTTTAAGTTCGTCCCACTTACCATCAGCAGCTAATTGTGCTTGAGCTGGCCAAGTATCAGTAACATGGTTACCACGAACATCTGCAATGATTTCAGAAATTGCTTCTGGCTTAGCTTTAGCTAAATCAGCGTAAGTAGCGATACCTGCTTCTACTAATGTAGATGCTATTTTAGGACCAATACCTTCAATTTTCTTTAAATCATCAGCTTTACCAGTTGCTTTTTTAGCTTTCGCTTCTGCTTTTGGTTCAGCTTTCTTTGCTTCTTTTTTAGGAGCAGCTTTTTTAGCTCCAGAAGCTGTAATGCTTTCAATTACGATTTCAGTTAAAGATTGTCTGTGTCCATTTTTAACACGGTAACCTTTACGTCTTTTCTTTTTGAAGACGATTACTTTATCACCTTTAAGGTGCTTTAAGACTTTTGCACTTACTTGTGCTCCGTCTATAGCTGGGGCGCCTAAAGTTACATTGTTACCATCGCCAATTAAAAGAACGTTATCGAAATCTACTTTCGAACCTTCTTCTGTTGCTAAACGGTTAACAAAAACTCTTTGGTCTTTTTCAACTTTAAATTGATGCCCTGCTATCTCTACAATTGCGTACATAGCGTAACGTTTTTATTAATTTGTTTGTTAAATAAAATAGCCTTCTTCTCAGAAAGCGGATGCAAATATACTCCTAAATTATTAATCTACAAACGTTTTAAGGCTTTTCAAGCTGTTTTTATAAGCTCGTATGTAATTATTAAAAAAAACAGAGAACGGCAGAAAGTTATTAAGTGAGTTTTTACACTTAATTATGTTAAAAAGACAAATCATTCCTTATTTTTGTGAGACTTCATGTAACAAAAAGCATTTAGTAAAGACAAATATTTAAAACAATTTAAATTTAAACACACTTAATAATGAAAAAAGGCTTATTTACTCTAGCTATTTTGTTGTTGGTTGGATTTAATTCAACGGCGCAACAAGTAGAATTCGAAGAGTTTGATTTAGACAATGGATTACATGTAATCTTGCATCAAGATAACACAGCACCAGTGGTTATTACTTCTGTAATGTATGATGTAGGAGGAAAAGATGGAGATAGAGCTCGTACGGGTTTTGCTCACTTTTTTGAACACCTTTTATTTGAAGGTTCTGAAAACATTGGACGTGGAGAATTCATGAAAATTATTCCAGCAAATGGAGGAACGTTTAATGCTAATACGTCTCAGGACAGAACGTATTATTACGAAATTTTTCCTTCTAATAAATTAGAATTAGGATTATGGTTAGAGTCAGAGCGTATGTTACACCCTGTTATTGATCAAGTTGGTGTAGATACTCAAAATGAAGTTGTAAAAGAAGAAAAACGTCAGCGTTATGATGCACCTTATGGTGGTATTTTAGAAGCTATTGGTTCTAATCTTTTTAAAGTACACCCTTATAAAGATCCTAATATTGGGTATATGGAGCATTTAGATGCAGCAACTTTAGAAGAGTTTAATGCCTATTTTGATAAATATTATGGTCCTAATAATGCGGTTTTAGTAGTTGCAGGAGATATAGATATTGAAGAAACTAAGAAATTAGTAAGAGATTATTTTAGCGCTGTTAAGAAAAGACCAGAAGTGGTTAGAAACTTCCCAAAAGAAGAGCCTATTACTGAGACAATTAAAGCTCAAGCTTTTGATAAAAACATTCAAGTGCCTGCAATTATAGCAACTTATAGAACACCAGGCCATGGAACACGTGATGCTTATATTTTAGACATGATTTCATCTTACTTAAGTGGTGGTAAAAGTTCTGTTTTGTATAAGAAATTAGTAGATCAACAAAAACAAGCGTTAGCAGTACAAGCGGTAAACATTTCACAAATGGATTACAGCATATTTGCATTATTTGCTATTCCTTTAGGAGAGGTAGAGTTAAGTACATTGTTATCTGAAATTGATGTAGAAGTTGCTAAAATGCAAAATGAATTAATCTCAGAACGTGATCATCAAAAATTATTAAATCAATTTGAAAATCAATTTGTAAACGCTAACTCTAGTATTGCAGGTATTGCAGGTTCTTTAGCAACGTACTACTTATTATACGGCGATGTAAATTTAATTAACAAAGAAATAGACATTTACAGATCTATTACAAGAGAAGAAATTCAAGCTGTAGCTAAAAAGTATTTAAGCCCAAATCAGCGTGTTGAAATAGAATATTTACCTAAAAAAGAAGATCAGTAAGATGAAAACAACATATATTATGAAAACAAAATTATCTGCATTTATCCTATTGTTTTTAGTAACTATAGGTGTTAATGCACAAATAGATAGATCTAAACAGCCAAAAGCTGGACCAGAGCCTGAAATTACATTAGAAGTTCCTCAGGAATTTGAATTAAAAAACGGCTTAAAAGTATTAGTTGTTGAAAACCACAAGTTGCCAAGAGTATCTTACTCTTTAAGAATAGATAATAAGCCTATTGCTACAGGAAAAAAAGCTGGAGTAGAAAGCTTAATTGGAAGCATGTTAGGAAATGGAACAACGTCAATTTCTAAAGATGAATTTAATGAAGAAATCGATTTCTTAGGTGCTAGACTTAATTTTGGTTTTAGTGGTGGTTTTGCAAGTTCATTAACTAAATACTCTGATCGTATTTTAGAATTAATGGCAGATGCAGCATTAAACCCATTATTAACTGAAGAAGAGTTTGATAAAGAAAAGACTAAGCTAATTGAAAGCTTAAAACAAAACGAAAAGAGTATTGATGCTATTGGTAGTCGTGTAGGTGATGCCTTATCTTATGGAACAAAACACCCTTATGGAGAATTTGTTACAGAAGAAACTATTAACAATGTATCATTTGGTGATGCATTAGCATTTTACGAGAAATATTTTAATCCAAACAATGCCTATTTAGTTGTAATTGGTGATGTAGATTTTAAAACAGTTAAAAAGCAAATAAAAAAACACTTTGGTAATTGGAAAAAATCTGTTGATATAACCACAACACTTCCTAAAGTTAACCCTAATGCACAATACACTCAAATTAACTTTGTTGATATGCCAACAGCAACGCAGTCTAGCATATCTATTACCAACAATGTAGATTTGAAGATGAATGATGAAGATTACCATGCTGCTTTAATCACAAACAACATCTTAGGTGGTGGAGGAGAAGGTTACTTATTCAAAAACCTTCGTGAAGAACATGGTTATACTTACGGTGCCTATTCTAGCTTAAGAGCAAACAGATATGGTGCAGGACGTTTTAGTGCTTCGGCTAAAGTAAGAAATATGGTTACAGATAGTGCTGTTGTTGAGGCTTTAAAAGAGATTAATCGTATTAAAACGGAACCTGTAGATCCACAAATACTTAAAGATGCTAAAGCAAAATATGTTGGTAATTTTATTATGGGGTTAGAAAGTCCTCAAACAGTTGCTAATTACGCTTTAAACATAAAGTTGAATGATTTACCTAAAGATTTCTATTCTACATATTTACAGAAAATTAATGATGTTAGTGTAGAAGATGTACAAAGAGTTGCTAATAAATATTTAAAGACAGAAAATGCTAGAGTTGTTATTGTTGGTAAAGGAAGTGATGTCATAGAAAACCTTGAAAAAACAGGAATTCCAATTAAGTATTACGATGCATACGCTAATTCAGTAGAAAAACCAACTTACGACATTCCAATGCCAGCAGATATGGATGTTACTAAAGTTTTAAACGCATATATCGCTAAAATTGGTGGTAAAGAGCGTTTAGATGGTGTGAATTCTGTTAAAATGATGGCGGAAGCAGAGTTACAACCAGGTGTAATGATGAATCTTGAAATGAAAAAAACAAGTAAAAAACAGTTTGCACAAGAGATTACAGCAATGGGACAGTCGGTTATGAAAACGGTTGTTGGTGTAGATGGTGGTTATATGGTTATGCAAGGTCAACGTAAAGATATGAGCGAAGACGAACTTAAAGATGCTAAAGCAGAATCATCTCCTTTTCCAGAAGTTAACTATTTAAGTGGTGGTGTTACTTTAGAAAAGATAGAAAAAGTTGATGGAGAAAATGCTTATAAAGTAAAAGTAGATGATATAACGTCTATTTTCTATAGTGTTGAAACAGGCTTAAAAATTAAAGAAGAGAAAACATCTCCAATGGGTTCTCAATCTACATTCTATGCAGATTATAAAGAAGTTGATGGAATTATGTTCCCTTTTAAAATTTCTCAAACAATGGGACCACGTAAATTTGATTTTATTGTAAAAGAAATAAAAGTAAACGAAGGTGTTTCTGATGCTGATTTCAATTAATCAGAAATTGTCTTAGATAATATATTTAAACCGAAGCGAAAGCTTCGGTTTTTTTATGCCTTACGGTCATGAGATAAATAAACGCCCACTAATATTAATAAAGCAGCAAGTCCCTGAATAAAGCTAAAAGATTCGCCATCTATAATACCCCAAATTAAGGCTACAATAGGCATGATATAAGTTACTGACGATGCAAATACAGGTGTAGAAATTTGTACCAACTTAAAAAATAGCACTTTTGCTATTGCGGTGCCAAAAACAGAAAGAATGGTAACATAAATAAAGGCATTTATAAAAGCAGGATTCTCAAAGGTTTTGGGGGTGAAAAAGTCGCTAAAAACGAGAATAATTAATGCAGGTATTACTATAAAAGCATAATTACCAGCTGCAATCGCTAATGGTTTTATATCTTGTAAATAGCGTTTTATAATATTTACATTGGCAGCATACATTATTGTGGATGCAATAACAAAACCAGCATATATATAATTTTGATTGGGATTTAATTCTGAACCTTTTAAAATTAGGATAGCAGTACCAATAAAGCCAATGATAACACCTGAAACCTGTCGTTTTGTTGAGGTAATTTTAAATACAGCAAACCCAAACAAAATAGTATTTAAAGGCACTAAAGAGTTTAATATAGAAGCCACAGCACTATCTATTTCAGTTTCAGCAATGGCAAAAAAGAAAGCAGGAATAAAAGAACCTAAGAGGCCAGAGAGGAGAAGCCATTTCCACTTCGATTTTGGTATCGTTTTAAGTTTATTAAAGCCAAAAGTCAAAAGAATTAGACCAGTTATAATAGTTCTGAGCGCGCCTAATTGATAAGCCGTAAGACCTAAAAGTGATTTTTTGATTAAAATAAATGAGCTTCCCCAAATAATGGAAAGTATTAACAGGTAAATCCACTTAATATTAAGGTCTTTCATACTTATTTGCAGCTATTAAATCACAAAATTCGTTAATTCTTACGCAAGAAACACCAATATTTATTAGATTTATACAAAATTTAATAGTTTAAATATATGAAGGCATTAAAGAATATATTTTTCGTTTCAATATTAGCGATAACAATCTCGTCTTGTAAAAACGAAACACAACCAGAAGTTAAAACTGTAGAGGTAGAAGTTTCTGAAAAAGATGTTGCTCATACTTTAGATCCAAATGCAACTTATGTCAAAGTAGAATTTGGTATTGAAGGAATGACTTGTGCTATGGGTTGTGCTAAAACCATTGAAAAGAAAATGGCTAAAATGGAAGGAGTAAAATCTGCAAAAGTAGATTTTGATTCACGTTTAGCAATGGTAGAATATGACGAAGCTAAAGTAACGCCTAAATCTTTAGAAGAAGCTGTTAGCAAAGTAGCAGACATCTACAAAGTTAAAGATATACATAAGGTCGAAGACTTTGGTTTAGGAAAAAAGGCGTGTGATGCAGATTGCAAAAAGGGCTGTTGTGTTAATAAATCTGAAGCTGAAAAAAAAGCTTGTAAAGCAGATTGTAAAAAAGAATGTTGCAGTAAAGAAAAGAAAGCAGAGTAAGTTACTTTCTATATCAATTATATTAAAAAACAACGCTATCCGAATGGGTGGCGTTTTTTATTGCACCTGAAGCAGTATAAAAGCTATTGCGAAGCATCCTAAAGGTAAAAGCCATAATAAATAGATAGATGTATCACTGCGCTTGGACTTAGCGTTAAGTATCGTTCTTTTCTTTCCATTATAGCGCATCCAGTTTTTAGAAATGATAAACAATGCGATTAATGAGAATAATACCCAAAACTTAGTAGAAGACATTACTAGCATTTTCATCTGACTAGCAAAAGCTATAAAAAAGGCACCTAATGCAAGTGCTATAGATAGCTCTAGAGTACAAATATAAAGTAAGGCTATATGGATACTTTTTTTTCCTAAAGCTTTCTTATAGTGGTTAAATATTGAAATATATATGGTGTCTAACATATAGGTGATATCCTTTTTTTAAGGTTATAAATATAGTGATTTACAATAAATGACTATTAATTAAATAAAACATAATAGTTACACCTTTGGCAGATGTGTTTAGTCAAATATTTACATAAAAAAAAGACTGTCTTTTCAGACAGTCTTTTCGTTATCCTTTTATAAAAATTTCTATTGCGCTAAAATTTGCACATTACTTAAATCTAAAGTAGAAGATATTGAAGCATCATCACTGTCATAAACAAATGCTAAAACAGCATCACCCTCAATCATTGAAATATTAATTAGGCCAGTAGCATCATAAACATTGTTGAAGAAACCAGTATTCTCAGGTAAAGTAGCAATTTCTGAAGCTCCTATTTCTATCCATGTAGCATCATCAGGATTGGTTCCTGACACATAATCATTAGAATAATACGCTTTTAATGGTTGTCCGTTACTGAAAGCATCTGCAACATGTAGAATAAGACGCTCATTTTCATTAGCATCAAAATCTATTGAAGGAGATATTAACCAACTAATCATTTCTAAAATGTCACCATCATCATAAGCAGAACCTCTTACATAACCTTCTCCTTGATAACTACTAGCATACCATTCCTGTGTACCTAATGTATTGATAACTTCCCAGTCTCCTAAACCATTATCAAAGCCTTCGTTAAAAACAACGTCAAAATCTTCAATATCTAATAATGTACATCTCGGGTTTTTCATATCTACATCATCAGTACTGTTAAGAGCTAATATTAAGCTAGCACCATCAAAAGTTTTACTAACTACAGCTGTAATTGACCCATTTTTATCTGGTAATTCTTCATTTTTAAAACTTGCAAAACTACTCGTTTCTAATATAAATTGTGAGTATTCAAAACCGCTACAATCTTGTAATGTTCTTTTTGTATCAAACGTTTCAGTTGGGTCAAAATAATTTAAACCAATTGGATCATTTGCTAAACCAACTTCATCATCAGCAAATTCTACATTGTCAACTTTAACTAATAAACCAACATGGTCACCATTAATTGCAGTTAAACCTATATTTAAAGGTGTAATAGTTTCTGTAACTGAAGATCTTAAAACTTTTTGTCTTATTTGAATTTCATTTAAACTTGTTACAGTAGTACCGTATTGATCAGTTTCAGTTCCACCACCAATAGTAATTACTCCGTTTCCAACACGTTCTTCACCAATATAAAGACCTTGTAAGCTAATATAAACTTCTCTTCCTAAATTGAATTGGTTGTATGTATCAACTTGATTTAAAATAACTTTTAAACCTGATGTAGGGTTTGTTGGGCTATCTTGAATAAAAAACTCTTTAAAGAAGTTTCCAGTTTGGTCAGATGATGACACATATCCTTTTACATAGACATTAGTATCTTCAGGGTCAATGAACTCTCCACCTTGATATAATGCTTTGACTTCTGCGAACGATAATTCATTTCCAGTCTCTAGCAATAATGTAAGAGCTTTGTTTTCTTCGTCTCCTAAACTACTAGGAATAGTATAATCGTCATCTTGCACACAAGATGTCATAGCTACGGAAGCTACTAGGATTAACATTAATTTTAAAGATTTAATCGCTTTATTCATAACTTTTTTATTTATAATTATTGAATTTATGAAATTTAAACATTTCATAATAGTAATTTTATTTATTAATTTTCTTTTTTTAGAATCGTACGTTTAAGTTAACAAAATAATTAGCACCACGACCATACCAATATTTTGAGCCAAACCTAGGGTTGCCATCAGCATTATCATCTCTAAGTTCTCTATAGTTAGCATTTCTACCTTGCTCAAAACCACCTGTTTTATAAACTTCGTCTAAGATGTTACCAACGCTAGCAAAAAGACTGATGTAATAATCACCAACTTTCCATGATTTACCACCAACAAGGTTTACCACCATATAGTCGCTAATCTTTTCTTGTTTTAGTAATTCAGTAGCTAATTCTTCATCATAATCATTAATAGGCAATCCGTCTGAATCTAAATAAAAATTCTCTGTTCTTGTTAATGCATTTACATCTATGTAAGCATGAGAGAAAAAGTTAGCTGTTGCACCAAACCACCAGAAATTAGGGTCTCTATATTCAAACCCAATAGAAGCAGCTCTTTGAGGTCCTCCAGCAAGTTTATAATCTTTTAGATTAGCTTTACCATAAGGAATAGAACCATCTGCTGTATTAAAGCTAGCTGAGGTTAAATATAAATCAGGATTGTTGTCATAAGTATATTGACCAACAGAAGCAGCACCTTTTAATTTAATGGTTGGTGTTACTTGTGCTTCAATTCCTAATTCTACACCTAAGTGTTTTTTATCTATACCTTGTAAAACTTCTTGTACAAAAGCAGACGTGTCATTATCTTCAATATCATTTCCTCCACTTAAACCATCTGCATAATAGAATCCAACTTCATTAGCATCTTCAATTTTAGAATAGAATCCTGTAATTTTAGCGTTAACAATTGGAGATCTAAAAATATAACTTGCATCAAATGAAGTTACGGTTTCTTCACTAATATTTTTTACGATATTATGGTTTTCTCTAGAGTTAGAGTATGTGTTTCTTAGGTTAGGGGCTCTTGTAAGGTAACCTCCATTAACATCAATTAAGTGTTTCCCAGAAATTTTATACGTAAATCCTGCTTTTGCACCTACACCAGTAAAAGAAAGTTCTTCCCCTTTACCATAAGATTCTGGTCGTCCATCAAGGCCATCAAATCTACTGTTTTCCCATAAACCTTCTCTTTGGTATGTTGTGCTTGTTACATTAGCAGAAACATAAAAATCTACTTTATTGTATTTAAACTGCCCTTGTGCATAAGCCGAGATCACATCTGCATATAAGTTATAGTTATATCTGTATTTATCTCCTTCGCCTACTAAACGTCCAGGGTTTTTATTATCGTACTCAAAACCATCAAAAGAATCTACGTTTAATAAACCTACCTCAGATCCTAATAAGTCTAAAACTTCACCAAAGTTTTCTGATTTAAGGTTTTTGTAGTTAACGGCTCCATTTATAATGATGTTATCATTAATTTCAGAAGTGAAGATTGAGTTAACTGTTAATTGAGTATCATCTGCTCTGTCTTCGTATAAAGCATATGCAGAGCTAATGTCATTAATGTTGTTGGTTACGTTAGCATCTAGAATACGTTCCCAATCTATTTGTCCATCATTAACAAATTTCTGTTGTGCTAAATAAGCACCTACAAGATCATCTCTTTGTTCGTGATAGCTAGGTAGTAATTGGTAATAAGCAGGACTTGGGTTACCACCACCACTGTAATCTAATCTACTGTTTCCTAATTTACCAAATTGGTAACCAACATTGGTATTTAATTTTGTTTTAGAAGAAATGTCCCAATAATGATTCAACATAAAAATTGGTTCTTCAACTTCTTTAATACGAGAATTACGTTGTTCTCCATCTAAATTTCCCCAATACTCATTGTATTTAATGCCTTTTAGGTCATAAACTTCTTGTGTATTTGGTGAAGATTTCCCTCTTCTATTAGGAGTATAAACCGAAGTAAAGTTAATACTGTGCTTGTCGTTTATTTTCTTTTCTATAGAAGCGAAAAATGAGTTAGAATCATATAATGTTCCGTCTATAAAACCTTCATCTCCCCAACGTCTTCCAATCATAAAAGCGTAAGACCAGCCTCCTTCAACTAAACCAGAAGCATAACTAGCCATAGCACGATTTGTATAACTTCTATTAGATGATGAATATGTTATACGTCCACCTTTTCTATAAGAAGATGCTCTTGTAATAATATTAGATGATCCTAAAATACCGCCAAAATTATAATCTGAAGGAGTAAGACCAGTTGTTAATACTTGGTTACGCATCATATCATTTAATCCGCCCCAATTACTCCATTGTGGTCTTCCGTTATAAAGCTTATTCATCTCAATACCGTTCATTAAAACTGAACCGTTTTCAGAATCTAAACCTCTTACTTTGAAGAATGAAGAACTAAATTCAAAAGCAGCTGTTCTTTGAAAAATATCTAATGAAGAAGATAGTAATCCAGAAATATTATCTGCACCACTTGTGTCGTCATTTAGCTCGTCGTCAGAAAGTGTAATTGTAAACATATCTTGCACGTCTGAAACGTCCAAGTCTAAAGTCATATCCGTAATATTCACGGTTTGTCCTTCGTTAACAATAATAGGATAACGTTTTGTTTCGTAACCTGTTTTTGAGATTTTTAAAACCTGTTCTCCTAATGGTACGTTGCTAGAGAAAATAAATTCACCGAAACCATTTGTTAAAGTTGATTGTTGAGTTTCTTCAATAGTAATAGTTACATCAGGGATTGGTTCTGAGGATGTAGCATCTTTTACACTACCTTTAATAATGGTGCTTTGCGCCATCATTGTAAAGGAAGAAAAAATTCCAAATAATAAAATAATTAAACTTTTTTTCATACCTAATTTTAAAGTTATTAATCTTTGTACATTAAATAAAAGTTATTTAAGGCGTGCAAATTTACATTATTTATAATAAATATCTACTTTTGGCTCAAGATTTGTAAAGTAATTAATGTTAACATAACATCTACTAAATGAAAAATTTAAAACTCACTTTAATAGTAATGCTTCTTTTTGCGTTTATAAGTACAAATGCACAAGAAAAGAAAAAGTATAAAATCCATACGGTTGCTTTTTATAACTTAGAAAATTTATTTGACACTATAAATGATACTACTAAGTATGATGAAGCAAGTCCTATTATGGAGCTAAATCAAGCTCTAAGAGCAGAAGCTTATGAAAAGAAGCTTAAAAATATGGCAAAAGTAGTTGCTGATATAGGTCTTAAAGACACTAAAAACTCACCTGCAATAATTGGAGTTTCTGAAGTTGAAAATAGACAAGTACTTGTAGATTTGGTTAATGACCATCAGTTATTGAATAAAGATTATGGTATTGTTCATTTTGATTCTCCTGATAAGAGAGGAATTGATGTCGCTTTACTATATCAAAAAGCACTTTTTAAGCCTGTTGAAACAAGCTCTCATGAGTTACTTATTTATGATGATTCTTCAAGAGAACGTGTATATACAAGAGATCAGTTATTGGTTAGTGGTGAATTAGAAGGAGATTTAATTCATATTATTGTTAATCACTGGCCATCGCGAAGTGGAGGTGAAGCAAGAAGTAGATTTAAACGTGTTGCAGCAGGGAAATTAAACAAGCGTATTATAGACTCTTTACAATCTATAGATCCTTATGCTAAAGTTATTACAATGGGCGATTTTAATGATAACCCTATAAATGATAGTATGAAAAAGGAGTTAAAAACGGAATCAGACAAAGCTAGAGTGAAGTTAAAAGGTGTTTATAACCCTTATGAAAACTTATATAAGAAAAAAGGTTTAGGAACAACTGGTTATAGAGATTCTTGGAGTTTGTTTGATATGATTTTATTCACGCAACCATTTTTAGAAAAAGACTATTCTTCATTTAGATTTTATAAAGCAGGAATTTTTAATAAATCGTACTTAACTAACAAAGAAGGACGTTATAAAGACTATCCTTATCGTATGGTTGATGCCGGACTTTCGGGTGGTTATAGCGATCATTTCCCTGTGTATATATACTTAGTTAAAGAATTAGAATAAGCGAATTGTAAAACTAAAAAAAGCGTCTAAATACTATTTAGACGCTTTTTTTATATGTAATAAGTTGAGGTTTAAAACCAAAGGTTCCACGGAATTTTAGCCAAGACTAAAACTAAAGCTAAGGTATAAAAAATAGCCAGCATTTTAAATTTTGGTTTAGATGTTAATTTCTTTTTGTGCTTTGAATAGCCTATAGTTAATAACGCTATTGCAATTATCATAGTTAGTGGGTGTTCTACAATGAGATTTCTTAAAGCTTTGTTTCCCATTACTTCTCCCATACCTCCAGCTTGTTCTATTACTGAAAAATAATCTTTCATAAAAAACAATACAATACCAATGAGCAACTGAATGTGCATTGTTATTAGTGCAAATAATGAAATTCTAAAATCTTTTGCATCAAATTCCTTGTCGCCAAAAAATTTAATAAGTGCATTAAATGTAGCAAGTACTAATACAAGAAGTACTAAATAAGCCCATGTTGAATGTATAAACTGTACAGTTTCCATAATAATAAGTTGATTAATTTCTGTAAAAATAAGGATTTAAGGGTGAATGTAATTACTCTGAAATTGTAATTTTATGTTTTAGCTCGTTTCCTAATTCGTCTATAACGGTGATGATATGATTTCCAGAACTTGGAAGAATAGCCATGTCGTGAATGTCTTTTGTGCGTCCAATATATTCACTATCAACGTACCAATACAATTCTAGTTCAGGTTTAGAATGCGCTACTTTTAAGATTAACTCATTAATATTACCGTCAAAATCTTTTGGCAAATAAATAGTGCTTTGTTGATTTGGGTAAATAAACTCCATGGGAGTTCCAATGGATTCAGTGCAATCTGCTCTGTAAGGTGGTAACGGTTTGTAAAACGGGTTTTTAGTTTTAAAATAATAGGCTTGTAAAGGAGGCAAAATAAACCAAGATTTATTTTTAATGTTTGAAATGGCTTCACATGAAGTGTTTACCTGAAACTGTTCAGAAGCATCTAAATGAACTAATTTATGATAAGGACAAGGCTCGGTTTTCTTTCCGCTTGCTTGTATATAACGCATTTCGGTTTCATCGCAAATAGATGATGCACGATACCCACTTTTTTTACAGATATTAACTTCTAAAATTTCGTCATATGGCATTGCAAACCAGTCGCTTTTTGGTAGTAAGTCAAAAACTTCAAACAAAATAGGTGCAGCTGCTTGCACTCCAACTAAACCAGGCCGTCCTTCTCCATCGGCATTACCAACCCAAACGCCAACCACATAGTCTTTGGTGGTTCCAATTGCCCAAGCATCTCTAAAACCAAAACTTGTTCCTGTTTTCCAGGCAATTTCCTGAGAAGAATCATAGTATTCCCAGCTTTCATCACTTTGTGGTCGGTTAACTTGTTTCATGCTTTCATAGGTGAGATAAATGGAAGCGGCATCAAAGACTTCTTTTTCTGTAGATAATTTTCCGAAATCAACAGGTTGTTTTGAATTGTAAATGGGTTGACAAAATTCATTTGAGAAATATTGACTAGAATTGGCATTAAAATGATTTAAAGTCGAAGACATAGCAGCATAACTTTTACACAAATCCCAAAGATTACTTTCTGCACCTCCAAGTATTAAAGACAAACCATAATGATTGGCATTGTAGGTTAAATCTTTTAGTTGGAGAGCTTTGAGGTAATGGTAAAATCGGTCTAAACCAAATTCTTGAAGCATTCGTACCACAGGAACATTCAATGAGCGTGATAGAGCCTCGTTAGCATGTACTGCGCCGTCGTATGTTTGGTTGTAGTTTTCTGGATGATAACTTCCAAATTGTGTTGGGACATCGGCAACTAAAGTATTTGGCAATATATCACCTGCATCTAGCATAGCAGCATACAGAAAAGGTTTTAAAATACTACCTGTGCTTCTTGGCTTATCAATAATATCTACACTATTTTGGTGCTCCTTATCTGTTGGGGAATTTCCAATATAAGTCAAAACTTCTCTTGTTCTTACGTCTAGGACTAACACCGAAAGGTTATAAATTTCATTTTGTTTTAAACGGTTATAGTGCTGCTTTACAATGGTGTTAGTCTGTTCTTGAAGGTCAGTGTTAATTGTCGTTTTTATACGTTCGCCTCTGTTAGTTTTAGTTACTTTTTGAAGTAGATGTGGTGCGATTTGTGGCAAAGGATATGGCTTTTCTGGTAAGTCTTCTGCTATAGATAGTTCGTAAGTTAATTTATCTATGGTTCCATTTTTAAATAGTTTTTTCAACAAGCGATTACGCTTATCTAATAATAGTTTCTGATTTTTACCAGGATAAATTAAACTTGGTGCATTTGGTAAAACCGCTAAAGTGGCACTTTCTGCCCAAGATAAATTTGAAGCATTTCGATTAAAGTAACGCCAAGAAGCGGCATCAATACCTACTACATTTCCACCAAAAGGAGCATAGCTAGCATAAAGGTTTAAAATGTCGTCTTTAGACAATCTAAATTCTAAACGTGTCGCCAAAATAAGTTCTTTAAATTTTTCAAAATAAGTGCGCGATTGTCCTTGTCGAGATAATCGAATGACTTGTTGTGTTAATGTGCTTCCTCCGCGTTTAACTTCACCAGAACTTAAATTACTTTTTAAAGCTTTAAAAATTGAAACTGGATTAAATCCAGGATGTTTGTAAAAATATTCATCTTCAAACTGAAGAATACAAATTTTAAATTTTTCTGGAACACTATCGTTTGCCGGAAATCGCCATTGACCATCTTCTGCAATTAATGCTCCTAATAGTTCATTTGATCGACTTGTAATAACTGTTGCTGTTGGGGCTTTAAATAATGTCTTTGGTAAACAAAAATAATAAGCACCTAAAAGTATTAAAACCACTAAGGATTTTATTTTATTTCGCTTAAAAACATGAATTAATCTATGCATAAATGATTTACCGAACGCTTACTTAAAACTTGTCAAACAAAGTTATCTATATATTTAAAGCTGTTAAATGTTTTCTTGGACTTTTGAAATATTTATGACGCAACTTAAACTAAAAGTAAATTCATGTTACGTTTTAATTAAAGTGAAGTAAATGTAAATAAGACTTGACAGATCTTAAACCTATCAAGTCTTATTTATATCAAACTAGCAGCCATTTGGTATATCAAATTCTATGATTTTTTCAGTGATATTATCTTCAAAATCGGTCAAGATGATTTTAAGAAAAACACGATTTGTAGTGACACCAATTGGATAATCTTTTAGCGTTTTTATCGTCTTAAAATAGTCCAACCAATCTGCTCCACATTGGTCAATAACTTCAGTTTTTAAATCCTCAACGGAGGTGTCAATAAAGTGTTTCCAATCGTTTTCTGTATACGCTAAAGTTTCAAACGTATTAGATCTATTTTGTTTTAATGGTTTCCATTCCGAATCAAAATGTTTCCAATCCTTTGAGTCACATTGAGCATCTGCACTCATAAATGAAATGCTATTTTCGTAACGTTGAAAAATACTCACATGCTTATAATCATTATCAACTAAAACAATTTGTTTTTTTTCAGGTGACGCCCCTAAATCGACATGGATTGTTGTGGAGTCGGTTTGTTTTAAATTGTGAAGTCTTTTATAATCGCTAGTCGCTAAATTCTTTATTTCAACATTCAATAGGTCTAAATCTAATCGAATAGTTTTAGAAATTTTTGTTGAAGATAAGTAGCCATTAAATACATAACCAATATGGTTTCGAGTTTCAACTTTTACCCATTCTCCACTTACTTTTTTTCCGCCATCGAGCACGACTAATTTTTTATCTGTTTTTTCAAGGACTCCAATGGCCTCGCCATAGGCTAATTTGCTTAGCATTTTGCCGCTTACATCGGGCTGGTCTCTAAGAGATAATCCGCTTTCTGCTGCTACGTAAGCATTTTGTTGTGCTGTTACTAATGCGACAGTGAAGAGCATTCCGATCGCTAAAATCTGCTTTAAATTTCTCATAATTTTGTGATTTAAGGTTAAACATTTTTAGCGGTTTTGTTTCTAGGATTCTTGCCTTCCGGACGGCGAGTATTTAGTTTATTTACTCATCCTGCAAGGTCTTTTTTTTTTTTTTTTTTTTGACCTTGTAGGTATTAATTTTATAGGTTAATTAGACCTACAAGATTTTTGAAACCTTGCAGGTCTGGAATGAGATTCCTGTCTGCGCAGGAATTTGTTGTGTTACTTCTCAACAGTAATCCATTCTCCTTTGTTTCTCACCAAATAATCATTATCATACATAGCTTCAGCTTGTGAGCCTGGTAAATAATAGGTGCCTAGGTAAGAGGCATTCAGCAATACGGTAAACGTTTTGGTACCATGTTTGCCTTTAGGATTCATATCGAAATAGAAATTCACTCTGTCATCTCTAATATCTGTGTATCTCGCTTGACTTACTGTGGTATCTCCAAAGGCTGTAAATCTTGTATTGACAATATCCCAACCCGAAGGGAAAATTTGAGTTAAGGCCACATCGTGTACATAGTCATTAGTTAAGTTGGAAATACTTACTGTGGCTACAAAATCTTGTCCTTGTTGAAGCGTTTTAACATCAATTTTGTTGCCTTGTAAATCTTTGTATACTGTTGAAATAGTAAAGCCACGTTGTTCTGATAATTCTTCGCCTAGTTTTAATTTGCCTGAGTTTAAAACACGTACATAAACCAAATTGTCTTTGGCGTTGTTAATCGTAATTTGATTACTACCATCTTTTATAGGAAGCTGTCGTTGCGCAATAGCATTTTTAGTGTCTATAGTTTCGGATTTTCCATTGATGGTATAACTAAGTTTTAAATCTTTACCTCCATTTTTAATCACCATTTTTCCCATTGCTAACAAACTGTAAGCAGTGGTTTGCGTGCTCATCCATCGATTACTAGACAAATCTTTAGCAATGGTTTTTGCAAGTTCTTTAGCCTTTGGATTACCAGTAATAATCATGGTTTCTAAAGCCATGGCTCTATTTCGATCTACTGAACCGTAAGTGTAATAATTAGATTTTGGTGGCTGAAAATTAATATTTGCTGTTTTGGCAATGGCATCACTCGCTTCTTGTTGTCCTGCTAAAGCATAAGCTGCTGCTAATCTCCATTTGGCTTCGTTAGATAGTTCTTCAAACTCACGCAATCTATTCATGCTTGCTAAATCTGGGCTACCAGCTAACGCTAAGGTGTATAAACGATAGGCTTGTGCCAAATCGGAATGATAAACACGATAGCTAGGTCTCCAGTTTCTAGAGGCTTGTTTTTGGTACGCAATCCAGTTGCTCTTGAACGTTAATGGCAATACAAAGCCTTTTTTCTCAGCTTCAATCATAAAGTGACCAGCATAACTTGTACTCCAATCATTAGCCGTGTTTTCTCCCATCCAATAGCTCATGCCGCCATTAGGTTGTTGGAAATTACCTAAACGTTTAATACCACTTTCAATATTACTTTGCACTTCTTTTTTCTTCTGAGGAGTTAAATCAAATATATCAGCTAAGAATAGTTGTGGGAACACACCAGATGTGGTTTGTTCTAAACAACCATGTGGATAGCGGATTAAATATTGTAATCTACCCGTAAAGTCCATTGGTGGTAAAGTTGAAAATTCTACTGTTGCCGAGTTTGTTCCTGCAACACCAAAGGTTGTGATATCTATTGTTTGTTTGGCATTTGCCTCTAATTCATTATCAATAACACGCGATGTATACGGATTAGGATTCTCTACATCAATTTCAACTTTATAGGTTGATTTTTCACCGTTTCCTGTAGCGATGACTTCAATGGTATTGATGCCTTTTGCTTTGGTAACATCCAACTCAAAATAGACCATTTTTTCATCTGGTTTATCGAATTTTAATGATTGTGAAGCGTCGCCTTTTACGACAATACCATCACTTAATTTTAAGGATAGGTTGACGTTCTTCACTTTGTCTTCCATGGCAAAAACGGTTACAGGAAGTGTTACTTTTTCACCAGGACTCAATTTGCGTGGTAAAGTTGCTAACACCATTAATGGTTTTTTAACTTGAACCGATTTCTCAGCACTTCCATAAGCTTCTGTGGCATTATTACCTGCTACAACCATGGCTCTAACCGCACCAATATAATTTGGCATTTTTAGCTGATGCGTTTTTGTTTGTCCTTTGTCTAAAAGGAAAGGTCCTAAATAGGTCACCACAGGTTTAAAACGGTTGGCTTTCTTGTTTTTTCCACCAGCAGCACTGCCATCTCCACCAATAGCGAAGACTTGATCAATACTTCCTGAATACGCTCCAATAACATCATCAAAAATGTCCCAAGTTTTTACGCCTAAAGCTTCACGTGCATAAAAGCTATCCCAAGCATTTGGGGTTTTAAAACGCGTTAAATCTAACAAGCCTTCTTCTACAACAGCAATAGTATAGGTCATGGCTTTGTTATGCTTTTCAGATACTTTTATCTCGTATGATTGCTCTGGCTGAATCACATCTGGCATTTTAATTTGCGGCTCTAATTTTGTTGAAGGATCCTCAACCATCATAGGAATCACACCATACAAACGAATTGGTAAATCGTTAGAGGTAATAGCATGCGGTTGTAATAACGAGATATTAATAAACACGTTTGGTGCCATTTCGGAAGTTACAGGAATATCAATAGTGGTTTCACCTGGCTTGGTTTTTACCCATTGGTGTTGTAGCACTTCTGAACCATTTTCTATACTCACTAAAGCTCTGCCTTCTGAACCTGAAGGGAAGGTTAATTTTGCCGTATCGCCAACATTATAGTTTTCTTTATCGGTTGAAAATACTAACATTTTAGCCGCTTCCTTATCGTTTGAAGGATTTGTAGACCACCAGTTTTTATAGAAATACGCCGTTCTACCTGTAGCATGACCACTTACAGGATCCACCACTCTAATTAAGTAGCGTCCGCGTTCATCTTCTGGAATCTTCAATTTGAAATTCGCTTTTCCATTGGCATCTGTATTCACTAAAAAGGACTGAACAGGTCTGTGGTAATTGCTCGATACGTAACTCGATAAGTTATCGTAAGAGGAATTCCACCACCAACGCCATTCGACTTTATAAACTTTTACTTCTAGCTTTTCTCTTTTAATAGGTTTCCCTTTAGCCGTTACGGTTGCTACATCAAAGGTGTGATTTTCATCTGTAAAATAGGAACCGTAGTTATTGCCTTTTGGTGATTGTAATCCAACAAAACTCTCGTAAGGTGCATAAGGCATGGTAAAAGCATCTAGTGAAAAATCACCTCCGTTTTCAAACGCTCGCACTAAAAATTGAGCCGTTAACATACCAGGAGCATTTTTACCGATATTTAATTTCGAGTCAATTGTAGCATGGCCTTCTTCATCTAAATTACCTTCAAAAACATTGGTTTCTTCAGAATTGAATGTGCGTGTAGGATCGTTAAATACATAGTTTTTATACCCTTTAAAACTGGTGTAGCTCGAGGTGAATTTTGCTTTTATTTCAGCTTTTAAATTTTTTGCTGGTGCGCCGTGTAACCACGTCACGTTTAAGTCACCTTGAAGCGGTTTGTCATTGGTTAAAATATCATTTTCAAAATCTATTTTTATTTTTAATCGGTTTGGTTTTACGGTTTCAATTTTTAAGCCTTTTGAAAATGTAGCTCCTCCAACAGAAACCTTTGCGTTATAATTTCCGGTTTTGTAATCGGTTGAGGTTGGTACAGTGAAATCATAGAAATTATTAAGGTTGTCTATCGATATTTTTCTATATACCAATTTTCCAACAGGATCTGTGATTTCTAATTTTACAGGATGACGTTTTGGTAGTTTATTCGCAACATCATTCAACATAAAGGTTAAAAACAAACTGTCTCCAGGTCGCCAAACGCCACGTTCTGCATAGATGTACCCTTTTAGACCACGTTGTAATCGGTTACCAGATACATCGAATTTACTCAACGATAAAGACATACCATCGTGTAGTTTGATATAGCTCACGTTGCTCCCTTTAGTTGCAATGGCAAAAGCGGCTCTGTGTTTAGCATCGATTTTTATAATACCGTCTTTATTGGTAATGCCATTTGCTAATTCTTGTTGTTGGTAATTATATAAGGTGATTTTTGTAGCGCTTTCTGGACTAGTCGTTAAAATATTAGTCACCGCAAATAAGTACGTGTTATCGGCACCTTGCTTCGCAATTATACCAAGATCTGAACTGATTAAATTCTGAGACACCACACGATTGCCGTAATTATAATAAGAATCTGTACAAGGGTTGTCTCTATCTCTCCAACGGTAATTGGTGTTTCTGTAGCTATAGGTTAAATTGTCCCAGTAGCGTTCTTCGCGCAAGTTTTCTTCTTCTTCAGAAAGCTCCTCAGAAGCGTAGTAATCTTCCTCGTAATAATCATCGTAGTAATCATCTTCATCAATGGTTGTTGTTTCAGCGTTCGAGGTACAATTGTAAAGCGAATACTCCTTTTTAAAGCTTAACTCCACTCTGTAAATCGCACCAGGATCAGCTTTAAGATATTTTGATAAATCAATACTGTAAGCTTTCCATTTTCCGGTGTTTTGATTTTCTTCTTGAATTAAAGTGATAGTCTCCTTTGCAATACGTCTACCTACTTTTTTAATAGCATATTGGTCTCCACTATTAAGGTTGTAATCTTGTAAAAATTGAAGGACGTTATCTTCAAATATTTTAATGATTCTGACATCGACTTTACTCAAGTTAACCGCTTCAAAATTGAATTTTAATTCTTTTGAATTTGGAAGAATACTTCCGTTGCTAATAAGTCGGACTTCAGGTTTTAATTCTTCAAAAGTTACCAGTTCTGAAAACGGTGTTTTTAATTTGAAACCATCGGTGTTTTTAATGCCTTTAAAGACATCAACTTGGATGTCCCCAACCAATTTAGAATCTGGATACACACGCAATACATTGCCATCAACAATATATTTAGGATTTTTAACGCCTTGGAGTGATACCAATCCGGCGAAATTTTGCTGCTTTACTAAAGGGTCTGAAAAGTTAAGTGATAAGAATTGTTCTGGACTCTGAACAACTTCTGTCGTTACAATCGTAAAATTATTTTTTCCAGGAATAGTAATAAAATTTTCACCTTTATTTTCCGCTTTTATGGCAGAGCCATCCCATGCGATATCAATTTTGCTATCTTCAACTAAACGGTTGATACTATCTATTTTAAACTCGAAGAATTTTGAAGTTTCATTAGCTTCATTCCATACTAAATGTAAAGGCTTTGAGTTCTGAGCAGCAGTGACTAATTTTTTAGCCTCATTAAGTGAAATTACATCAGCCGATCGTAATTGCGCAAACATATACTGCCATTCTTTACTATACGATTGTAGGTTTTGGGTGGTGATATTAAAACTTGGTGTAATGGTTTTAAATTGAAACGTATAATCTTCAAAATCCTTTGGTATGGTGTTATAAATTTCACCCAATTTAACGTTTACAGTATATTCTGTAGCAGGTTCTAAAGATTCATCTGGCGTAAACAAAAGTGTATGATTGTTCATGGCTTTTAATTGGCCTTGAACGTGAGGTGTTAATTTGATAAGGTCAGTTGGTAGTGTTTTATCTATTTCCCATCCGCTTACTGTATCTGAAAGCGTAATTTTTATAGGATCTGCAACAGATACCAATCCAGAAGTGGTGTAACTAATATAGTCTCTAAATTTAAAAATGTTATCCGTTTCAACAGGTTTCTTTTTACAAGAACTTACAAATGCGAGAATTAAGAGTAGGAGGAGGTGCTTTTTGATGTTCATGATGATGGATTTAAGTAAAAGTTTTGATTTACAAGCAAAGGTAAGTGCTTTCTTGTTAAATAAGTACGGTTGTGTTTTTAGTTTTAGACGTAGGTAAATTGTTAAATTGGTCTTAAAGTTAAGAATTGTTAGTGATTGAGTTAAAGAAATTGGGATTCTTTTTGTAATGAATAAATAGTTCTGTTTTGTCATTCCTGCCTTCGCAGGAATGACAAAAGGTGTTTAGACTTTTTGTTGTTGTTAAATTGTTCTTTAAGTTGAGAAATGCCGCTTTGAGAGGATTCTATTTATTGAAATTTTATCGAGAAGTTCTGGACCTACATTTTCTACAGTCTCTCGATACAAAATTGCTCCGGCAACTTCACTAGAACTGACGAAATTTGGTTTTGTCTTGTCATACCTTCGTACACGGAATAACGCTTTCAGCTCACTGTGGATACCTCATCAAGTTCGGAATGACAAGTTACTATTCTATATAATTTTCTATATCTTTTTTTAATTGCTCTGCTTCATCATTGACTTGATTTAAAGTTTCGAAGTAAGCGATATTAACACCTAAAAAGGCATTTAATGATTGTATATATTCGCTGTCATTTTTTAGTCCTTCAAAATCATTAGGAACCATCTTGTCAATAGAATTACTAATAATAACTGTTGTAAAGTACTTTCTGTAATAATCCATCATATAGCTATAAAAATCCATATGTACTTCTTCAAAAC
Organism: Winogradskyella psychrotolerans; assembly: GCF_018860565.1. Classification (GTDB taxonomy): domain Bacteria; phylum Bacteroidota; class Bacteroidia; order Flavobacteriales; family Flavobacteriaceae; genus Winogradskyella; species Winogradskyella damuponensis. The sequence continues at coordinate 308,627 of NZ_JAHKPS010000028.1, read as the reverse complement.
TACCTTGAGTATCGTTAATAGAAGAGGTGTGAAACTTACCAATCGCTGAACGAATCTTAGGGTTTTCAACGAGGTCAGTGCCAATAGACACTAAGGATTGATAACCACTGGTTTTAAAATCTATCTCATCGTAAGCGTGAACGGCCCTAAAATGATATGCCAAAGAATCATGATAAGGTTTATCGGTTTTAAGCACATCAATTATGGTATTAATTGAATTTATGGTTCTATTTAAGTTGTTGGTTCTTTTATTGAGAACTCTGTCTAAATCTTGAAGCGTAAAGTCTAAGTCTGAAATAATTTCAGTTAATACTTGATGTTCTTTTTCTTTAGCTTTTTTACCTTCATTCCAATTATTAATCTGAAGTGCAATAAGAATACCAATAACCACAAGTATAATTTCGCCAATGGCGTATTTAAAGTATTTGGATGTTTTATTTTCCATAATTAGGTTTTGACGAATTTTTCGAAAGATTTTAATCATTTTGCAGTTCTATTTCATCGTTTAGGATTGCTAATATTTGAGATATCTTATCGAGCATTTCTTTTTGTATATCGTATCTGAGATGTTCAACAGCAACTCTATTCATGAGATGGCCAAAATAGGCGTCTTGATTAAAAATAAAGTCAATAGCCATATCTTCTTTAGGACTTCTTAGGGTGTCTAATCCAATTTGTTTCCTGGCAACAGGTAATTCTAGATGCGCACTGACTGGAGCACTTATATTTTGCATATTATTTAGAAGATTCATACTGTTGTCTTGATCTTCAAATCCTAATTTTACAATTGAAAAATACTCGGCAAGCATTTTTCTAAGTTGGTTATTACGCAATAACTCGGCGTTTCCGGTACTAATATAGGCATCGTAAGCTCCTGTTAAAAATTCGGCACGATACCAGCTTTGAGCACCATAAATAATAAAATTCTTTATAGAGTCGTTACTTGCACGAGGTATTTTACCTTCATACATTTTAATAAGTTCACTACTTTTTCTAATCACATTTTTTTGCATGTACATCGTTTGTTGTAAACGATCTTTAGATTCTAAAAAGTCGGATTTTAATGATACTAATAATTTTTCCTCTTGTATGTATTGTTTTCTATTTTCATTCCAATTGTTAATCTGTAATGCGATGAGGATACCAATAACCACAAGCACAATTTCGCCAATGGCGTATTTAAAGTACTTGGATGTTTTGTTTTCCATAATGAGGTTTTGGCGGATATGACGGAAGAATTTTATCATTTTAATTTTTTCAACAATTCGTTAACTTCTATTTCTGCTTCATCTAATAACTTATTGTACCAGTTTAATTGAATGAAGTGAAAGTGAAAATCGTCTAACATTTTAATATATACCTCATTGTTAATAGTTTCAAAAGTATTAGTTCTTCTATGATGAATGTATTTTTCACCTACAGTACTCCATCTATCATCTACAATTTTACCGTTGTCTATTATCCTATCATAATTAGAGCCATATAGTTTTATAATATTTTAAATTAACTTTTTTTGTTTGTAATTGTTAATTTCATTTCCTGCGACAGCAGATTTAAATGCCCCAGAAACAGGATAAAATGTACGTTGTCCAGAAAAGAGATAAATGGACAATAAAGAATCTATTTCTGTTTTGTTGCTAACATAATCTTTGGAATATTTACTGTTTAAAAGATTATAAGCATCCATTTTGGGTTCTATATACCCTTGTACATAACTTATAAATTCTAAGTCTTGCTTTAAATCGTTTTTTATGCCTTTATAAAATTCTTTTTCTGCTATAGCTTGTTTTCTATTCTCGTTCCAATTATTTATTTGTAGTGCAATGAGAATTCCAATTACCACTAGTATAATTTCGCCAATGGCATATTTAAAGTATTTGCCTGTTTTATTTTTCATTATGAGGTTTTGACGGATTTTTCGGAAGAATTTTATCATGGGTTAGCGGTTGGTGGTCATAAAGTGCAACGGTTTAAATATTAGTTGTTTAATTGTCTTTTTTTAATTCTGCAAAAATGGTCTTTAGTTGATTTAAGGATTCAATGGATCGCTCATAGGCCTCTTTATTAAAATTTAAAGATGTTTTCCTTGCTAGAATATAATTCTGAAAATGGATTTCTTTTGCATAACTTTTTGCAGTTAGTTGCATTTCAAAAAAGCTTACATTTTTAATTAAAAAATCATGATAATAATTATTAAACCCATCAAAATCCAAATCTTCAACGACTTTTATATCATTAAAAGTTTCGTAAGGTTCAGAAATAGCGTTACGTAAGTTTAAATCATCAAACAATTTCAGGTCTCCAGAAAACTTCAAATTTTCGTAGGTTACCGTTGATGGATTAAAGTAGTCTGTATCCATGAGCCTAAAGGCTTTTGGTGGCAATTTGGGGTTATCGAAATCTTTGGTGTATAATATGTAACCTAAAGTATCAACTTCATTAAGCATTTCAATTGTAAACTCCTTAAGCTCATTTAATCGATTTAGGTTGCGGTTGGCTTCATCTTCTAACTGAATGATATATAAATCGCGTAATTCTAAGTTGTTTTTGTCTTTTGCATTTTCGTCAATAGCTAATGCAATTAGAATACCTATTATTACCAGCACTATTTCGCCAATGGCATAGAGTAAATATTTACTGAACTTGTTTTCAGAAAGTAATTGCTGTCTAATGTGTCTAAAGAATTTTATCATTGGTTAATGGTTTGTACTTTCATTATTTTTTTAATTCTAGTTTAATAATTTCAATAATGGAATCTGCGGTTTTATTGATTTTAGTAAGCTCTTTAATACTAGTTCTATTCACAGCTTGTTTCCAAATAACGTAGGATTCAAATGCTATTATCATATCTGGAATTCTATCATCAAAATCTAATTTTTTAAATAATTCTGGCTGATTAGGATAGTTCTTAATATTAAGTAGGACTCCACCTTTGAGAGCAAGATTTTTCAACAAATCATTAACATCTTCATTGTTGTCCCTAGCAAGTATTTCAATCTGGTTTTTACTACCATTATATTCAGTTATTACATCTATTATCTTTGGGGTTAATATTTGTAAATCACCCGTATTAATTAAGGTTTCTATAGTTTTTGTTTTGTATTCTATATGAAATGTGTTAACGTCGTTTGTCCCTAAATTTTGAATAATTTCTGCAAGGCTTAAATTCGGTTTATTATAGCTTTTTCTATAGTTATCGTATAATACCAGAGAAGAATCAACTCTTGAGATATATCTATTGGCATACGCTTTATCAGCTTTTAAATCTGATAAAAGTCGATTGTAGTAATTTTTCGCTAATATGTTTTCTTTCCGTGACTGATTCCAGTTGTTAATAGAGAGTGCAATCAAAATCCCAATAACCACAAGCACAATTTCGCCAATGGCGTATTTAAAGTATTTGGATGTTTTGTTTTGTTCCATGAGGTCTTTTCTAATATATCTGAAAAATTTAATCATATTTTTAGTTTCTATTTTTTCCGCAAGCGGCTATCTTCACCAAAGGTCTGCTAGACCTTTGATTTTGCTTTTGCAAAATTGTGTTTCGATAACCTAAAGAATTTTATCATAGTCATTTCCCGAGAAAGCGGGAATCTTATTGATTAATTGTTGGTTATAATGAAGTAGAAACATTGTTGTGCTTTCATTATTTATTTAATTCCTTATTAATAAGAATTTCAATTTCTTCCATATCAGCTAGAATTTTCTTGAATCTTATAAGACTTCCTTGTTCCGATTCCACCTTCATATATTGACTAAACTCTAATTTAATAAGAAGCTCTATTAAGTTTTTTTCTTCAAATACATATTCCAATAGTTTGGGCTGATTTTGTATATTTTTAAAGGCAAATTCTTCACTTCCAAATTTATTAGCTGCCGCAGATGTCCCTTTACCAGATTTATCATTGTTGTATTTAGAAACTCTTTCTGTTTCTTCTATATATTTTTCTAAACTGATTAATTGTTCTCTAATGATAGGTGGCATTAATTTGATGTCACCAGTATTCTGCAAAGTATGTATCGTGTTAGATTTGAATTGAACATTATAAAGTGGCCAAGCTAAATTTCTAACTTTAGAAATTATTTTGGTTATTGGTAAGTTTGGTTGATTATAGATGTCTTTAAAGGCTCTAAATTTTACCATATTAGAATCTATTTTTGAAGAATGCTCTTTTATATATGCTTTGTCGTTCTCAAAATCTTGCAGTAATTGTTTATAATATACTTGCCTTAAATTTTCAGTCTTCCGTTCATCATTGAGATTGTTTAATTGTAATGCAATTAAAATCCCAATAACCACAAGCACAATTTCGCCAATGGCATATTTAAGGTACTTCCCTATTTTGTTTTTTTCCATAAGGTCGTATCGTATTTTTCTAAAAAACTTAATCATGTTTTTAACTTTTATGTTTTCCGCAAGCGGTTATCTCAACTAATGGTCAACGAGATTTTACTTTTATTATGTCTTCTTTTCTAAATAGTCATTTATGAGTTTAATTGTTGCTTTACCTTTTTCGTAGAGGGTAGTTCTAACTCTGTTACAGTACAAAATATTCTCTTTTAGTATTGTTAAATCTTTTAGTAGTTCTTTCTCTTGAACTTCATTTAAATTATCGTAAAAATGAATGATATCTTCATAAGTTACCGCGTTAGTATTTGAATTCCATCTCGGTGCCATTGAAGCCTCTCTTATAAATGCATTGTCTGTATAATCATTTATCCTGTAATATGCACTTGTCTGTAAGGCAATGTAGATGTTTTCTTGTTTTATAACTTCTTCTACTTGCTTATAATAGTTTTGTATACTTTCTCTTAATTCCTCTGAAGCGATTAGCGCTAGCTTACCAGAAAATTTCATTTCATTAAATACTACGTCGTTGCCTTCAAACCAGTTGGTCCCTTGAACTTTACTTAGAGCCGTTAAGTAAGCTTGTTGATTTGATGTAATTGAATTAGTCCTTTGTATACGCATTATCTCGGTAAATGCATCTAGTTTTAGGGTGTCTGTATTGAAATGCATCTCAAGTTCTACTTGGTCTTTGTTTAAATCCTTTAGAATTCTTTGTAGATAGTTTTGTTCGTATTGGGTATTCTTTCTGTTTTCGTTCCAATTATTAATTTGAAGAGCTATGAGAATACCAATCACTACAAGGACAATTTCTCCTATTGCGTATTTAAAGTACTTGCTTGTTTTACCTGTTTCCATAAGGTTGTATCTTATTTTTCTAAAAAACTTAATCATTGTTTATTTTATCTTTTAACTTCTTGAGAAAGTGGGAATCTTATTTGATTTTTAGTAAAGAATATTATCCAAGGTTATATCTAGTCGCTCTTCTAACATGCTAAAACTAGAGTCTGAGAAGAAAATTTTATACATCTCTCTTCTAAAGGCTGCGAGTTCCATTTGGCTGTAATCATGATTATGGATAACGTTGTCTATTTTTTTAAAGCGTTTTTTTTCAGAATGCTTATGGAATTTTTTATGCATTTTAAGAAAAGTTTTCTTGGATGTTTTGTTTTGTATCATTTCTAACTCTTCTTCAGTTTCGGTTTTATCGGCATTAGCACAGAGTAGCATAATGTAGATTTGTAATTCGGTTTTGGTCCAGTTAGGTTTTTTGTTTTTCATACTGTTTTGGTTATAATCTATTTGTTGGATATGTTATGATAATACCGATAACTATAGGGAGAGTTTGGTTTATGGTATAGGAAAATATTTCGAAAAAAATCTCGGGGAGGATGAATAGCCTAATTGAGCAAAACAATGTAATCATTTATTTTCTTTAGGTTGAAAATAAATTAGGTTGATGGTTGTAGTTGAGGTTGAGTAACTATTTGTGTTTAAATATATTAAATTGTTACAAATAATGTCTTTACATTTGATTTTAATCTTTAAAAAATAGGAGTACTTGGCTTTATTTAAAGTAGCGTACACTTTTAAGAGATAAAATTTTAAAGCGCTTTAGTGTTCTCTTTTTTGACATGGTTGCTATGAGAAAAGCTGACATTTTATTAGTAACTTCGCATAAAATTTTAATAATTCATAAAAAATAAGCAAATATGGAAGCAGTAGCTACCGATTTCGGAATTAAAGAAGCCTTAAAACAATTAGGCGTAAAAGATATAAATGAAGGATCTTCTACAGGTTCAAATAATTTTTCTAATGGAGATATTATAGAGTCTTACTCTCCTGTAGATGGCAAATTAATAGGAAAAGTAAAAACAACCACAAGAGCAGACTACGACAAAGTTATGGATGCTGCCACTAGCGCATTTAAAACGTGGAGAGATGTACCAGCACCACAACGTGGCGAAATTGTACGTCAGTTTGGTAATAAATTAAGAGACCTAAAAGAACCTTTAGGGAAATTAGTGTCTTATGAAATGGGTAAATCCTTGCAAGAAGGTTACGGTGAGGTTCAAGAAATGATTGATATCTGTGATTTTGCTGTTGGTTTATCACGTCAATTAAACGGACAAACCATTCCTTCAGAACGTCCTGGTCACGTGATGAGAGAACAATGGCACCCAATTGGTGTGGTTGGTATTATTTCGGCATTTAACTTTCCAGTGGCTGTTTGGGCTTGGAATACTGCTTTAGCTTGGATTTGTGGTGATGTTTGTGTTTGGAAAGCCTCTGAAAAATCATTGTTGTGTTCAATAGCTTGTCAGAATATTATTGCGGATATTCTAAAAGAAAATAACTTACCAGAAGGTATTTCTTGTATCATTAATGGAGACTACAAAGTAGGTGAAATGATGACTACAGACCATAGAATTCCTTTAGTATCTGCTACAGGTTCTACAAGAATGGGACGTATTGTTGGTAAAACAGTGGCAGAACGTTTTGGTAAGTCGTTATTAGAATTAGGTGGAAATAATGCTATTATTATTACACCAACTGCCGATTTAAAAGTGGTGGTTCCTGGTGCTGTATTCGGTGCTGTGGGTACTTGTGGACAACGTTGTACATCGACACGCCGATTAATTATTCACGAATCAGTTTACGATAAAGTACGCGATGCCATTGTTGGTGCTTACGGACAGATTAAAATTGGTAATCCGTTAGATGAAAATAATCATGTTGGACCATTAATCGATAAAGAGTCTGTAAATACCTATTTAGCGGCGATTGAAAAAGCAAAAGCAGAAGGCGGAAACGTTTTAGTTGAAGGTGGAGTTTTAGAAGGTGAAGGTTACGAAAGTGGTTGCTACGTTAAACCAGCAATCATCGAAGCTGAAAATCATTTTGAAATTGTACAACACGAAACATTTGCTCCAATATTATACTTAATGAAATATTCTGGAGACGTAGAAAATGCGATAGAGAAACAAAACGGTGTGGCTCAAGGGTTGTCATCAGCGATTATGACTAACGAGATGAAAGAAGCAGAGAAGTTCTTATCTTATGCTGGTTCTGACTGTGGAATTGCTAACGTCAACATCGGAACGTCTGGTGCTGAGATTGGAGGTGCATTCGGTGGTGAAAAAGAAACTGGAGGTGGACGTGAGTCTGGTTCTGATGCATGGAAAGTGTATATGAGAAGACAAACCAATACGGTTAACTACTCAGACGAATTGCCATTAGCACAAGGCATTAAGTTTGATTTATAAAATTAAATTTATAATTGTTAAAAGAAAGCCGTATCGTGAGATATGGCTTTTTTTGTTTAATACAACAATCAATTTTAGTTTTAAACGTTTTATAATTATAAGAGTCTAAAGTAATATGGCACTAAAAGAATTACAGCATTTATATTGGCGAGCAGGTTTTGGAATTCATCCTGAAACCATGCATGCTTTGCCTAAAAGAAGAAACGATGTCGTTGAGCAACTTTTTGCCGACTCCAAATCATCAACACCACTACAATTAGATTTATCTTTTATGGAAGGTGTGACGATAAAAAAAATAAAAGACAATCCTGAATTTGCTAAAGATATAAGAGACAAAAGCAGAAAAAAACTTAGAGATCTTAATTACGCTTGGATACATCAATTAGCACAACCTAAAGAACTTTTAAGAGAGAAAATGACCTTGTTTTGGGCGAATCATTTTGTATGTAAGTCTAATAATGTGGTTTTTGCTCAGCAATTCAATAATACATTAAGAGTGCATGCTCTCGGTGATTTTAAAGCGTTTGTGAAAGCCATTTCAAAAGAGGCAGCCATGCTTAAATACTTAAATGGTAATCAAAATAGAAAAGCAAAACCAAATGAGAATTTTGCCCGCGAATTAATGGAGTTGTTTACATTAGGTGAAGGACACTATTCTGAAACAGCTATTAAAGAAAGTGCTCGTGCCTTTACAGGGTATAATCATGATTTTGAAGGGAATTTCAATTTTAAAAATAAACAGCATGATGAAGGACTAAAAACCTTTTTCGGCAAAACGGGGAATTTTTCAGGAGATGATATTGTCGATATAATTCTCGAAAATAAACAATGTGCGGTGTTTATTTCAGATAAAATCTACCGTTATTTTGTAAATCCAAAGCCGAATAAAAAGCATATCCAGGCTATGGCTGAGGTGTTTTTTAAAGATTATAATATTGAAAACTTAATGCGATTTGTGTTTCTGTCAGACTGGTTTTATGATGAATCAAATATTGGCTCAAAAATTAAATCACCTATAGAATATTTAGTAGGCCTAACTAATACAGTGCCTGTTACATTTGAAAAAGAAAGAGATCTTATTAAGATTCAAAAATTACTAGGACAAACCCTGTTAGATCCACCAAATGTGGCAGGTTGGAAAGGCGATAAAGCTTGGATTGATGCCAATACCATTATGGTGCGTTTAAAATTGCCTTCTGTAATTTTGAATAATGCTGTAATTGCTTCAGGGGAACATGATGAATTTAAAAAGAAATTCATGAAAAAGCATAAGGGTAAATTACCGTTTAAAACCCAACCCAATTGGACTGCTTTTTTAGAGAATTTTGAAGCTGTTGAAACCAAAGATCTTCAAGATTATATGTTGCAAGGCACTATTAATAAAGGGACTTCTGACTATTTAAAAACACTAAGAAAAGTGTCTAAACAAGCGTATTGTGTTCAGCTCATGTCATTACCAGAATATCAAATGTGTTAATTATGGATAGACGAAAATTTCTTAAGAATTCCGCACTAGCGAGCAGCTTATTTTTTGTTCCTAATTTTGTAAAAGCCTTTGAATCTGTAGCTTCAGAACGTTTGGGATATAAGCGTTTGGTTATTGTGCAATTGGCAGGAGGAAATGATGGACTAAATACTATAATTCCGCACAACAATGATCTGTATTACAACGCAAGGCCAAAATTGGCGATTACTAAAGATATAATAAAACTAAATGACGATTTAGGGTTTCATCCAAGTTTAAGTCCTTTACGTGCGTTGTTTGATAACGGTGAATTATCTATCATTAATAATGTCGGTTATCCAAATCCTGTGCGATCACATTTTAGGTCTATGGATATTTGGCAAACAGCAAGTGGCTCAGATGAATACCTGCAAAGTGGTTGGTTAGGTCGTTATTTAGATCAGCATGGAAAACAACCCTACAATGCCATAGAAATTGATGAGCAGCTTAGTTTGGCCATGAAAGGTGAACACTTTAATGGCATTGCCACTAATGATTTTAGGGTATTGTATAATTCGGCAAAAGATCCCTATTTCAAAAATGTATTAAGTCATTATAACGATGCCCATTTAAGTGAGCATAACTTAGGGTATTTGTATCAAACCATGATTGAAGCCAAGTCCTCTGCCAATTATATTTTTGAACATACAGATGTAAAAACATCACAAGAAACCTATCCTCAAAATGCATTTGCAAAACAACTCAAAAATGTGGCCCAATTTATTAATTCAGATTTAGATACGAAGGTGTTTTATGCGTCTCTTGGAGGATTTGATACGCATGCCAATCAAAATAATAAGCAAACAAAATTGTTGTCACAATATGCAGGAAGTGTAGCGGCATTTGTAAACGATTTAAAACGAAATGATACGTTTAAAGATACGCTGATTTTAACCTTTTCTGAATTTGGAAGACGCGTTAAACAAAATGCAGCTAATGGTACTGATCATGGAGCTGCTAATAATGTATTTGTAATTGGTAAGGGTTTAAAGCAGGCTGGGTTTTATAATGATTTGGCGAGTTTAAATGATTTGGATACTAATGGCGATTTAAAATACAATGTAGATTTTAGATCCGTTTACGCTACAATACTTTCGAAGTGGATGGATGTTTCTGTAGAAGAAATTATTCCGAGTCAACAAAAACAATTGAACTTTATTTAAGCGCATAAAAAAAACCTTGTTTCAATTAGAGCTTTTGGCTTTATAGAAACAAGGTTTAGTAATTGATTAATAGCAATACAAAGATGTGTAATATATTGAATGGTTAGCAAATTTTTTGATGAATGGTTAAAAAAAATGTATAATCAGTCGTGTTTATAATCTTATTCCGACAAGACGCAAAAAATAAGGATGAAAAATTCATTATTTCCGATGAATTAGCTATATCTTACTTTTCTTAAAATACGCATGGTATCTTTGTAAGAGCTATAGAGTTTTGAATTATAGTTCTTTATGTGTGGCTTTATAATTTCTAATTTTGATAAGGCATTTTCAAATCCATTGAGGTAACAGATGAGATAGCTTGCCGCTAAATTTTTTAAATCTTCGGTTTCATTTTGAGACAATTCTTGTTTTTTTTCAAGCTTTTCTAAAATGGCATTATTAGCATTATAAATATGATGCAAAACTTTTTTGTCAAATTGAGGTGGTTCAAAAATAAGATTTGCATCAATGGAATAATTAGCATTGTCATTAAACTGAATTGTTTTTTCTTCAAGCTTATAGTATTTATAAGATTTGTTTAAGCCTAATCTTACATATTCAACTATTTTAAACGAGTTTTCAGAATAAGAAATGGATACTTCGTCTAAAGTAGAATAAAACAAACGCACTTGTTCGTTTATCATTTCAATATCAACTCTAGAATAGAAGATTTCGTTTTTTACTACTTTTTTGGCGCCAGACCAGCATAAAACAAAGTATTCTTTAAACACTTTGTATTGCGGATTGTAATCTTGGCGTTTGTTCATAAAATCAAAAACACCTTCTAGGGTTAATTCAATATTATTTTGTGCATGGTTTTCTATGGCAGCCACAATTTTAGAATTAACATCTTTAATTTCTATATCAAAAACTTTAGGCATACTTATGCTTCCGTCTCTAAAAAACACAGAGCCACCATAATATTTCCAAATATTTTTTTTTAGTGAGGTGATCGAGTCAATGGGTCTAATCGTAACTAAGCCAATTACTTTGTCGTCTGGTAGATGTGGAAACGGAATGTTTTCATATTGTACAATGGGTGGATTTGTGAGATAGGCATTAATGAGATTCTGAATTTTACTATCATCAAAAAAATCGACACCTACAATTTTGTTGTCTTCGTCTTTAACGCCAATTACTATATAAGAGTTGTTTTTAGGATTGCTATTAGATAGTGCACAAACATGTTTTAAAAATTTAGCCTTTCCTTCTTTATGACCAATATTGATTTTAAGCTTTTTGTCATAGAAACTGTTCTCGTCATTATGAGCGAGTAAATTTTTTATGAGAAGACGTTTATTAATCATGATTACTTAAAACGAATTTTGAAAATTTTATGAGTTAAAGCATTTTTATTTCTTTTTTTAAATTCTCTCTAGCTTGGTTTTCAAATTTAGTTTTGAATTCTTCTGTAAAGAATAGTGAGTCTCTTTCGAGAAAGTGTTTGAGTACTTTTTTTCGACCAGGCTTGTATAGCATGTTTGGATAGATTTTGTATTCCTTTCTAATATTTTGAATGTATACTTTATAAGTTTCCCAATTAGTCCCTAAGATTGATAAATCTAAATCCAAAAGATAAGCATTATCGTTACTTTTAGCTAGTAGTAATTCGTGATTTTTAGTTGAAATAATAAAGTTTCTAACTTTTTCTACTTTAAAAACGTCATAATTTAAAGCTTTTTCAGCAAAAAGAGCGCTTTGTTCTTCGTTGTCTTTGTTGGTAGATTTGTATGCAATATCGTGATACCAAATAGCAAATTTAAGACTGTCTAAATCGTTAATTGCTGTTGCAATATCTTCTAATTGAAGAAACATATTGTGGAGGTGCGCAAGATTGTGGTAATATCTGTTTTTGGAAGTGTATTGCAATTTAATAGTTTGCCAAAGAGCATTTGTTATGCTGTCATTAGCATAGTCTGAAGATAAATTTTGCCAGTTATCTTCTAGCCACTTTATCATAATTCCTTTTTCACAATAGTAGAACTCGCTTGCGCAGTGCAAAACATTAGGACGTCTGCAATATTTACATGAGCAGGTCTTGAAACGGCGAAATAAATGACATCAGCAACATCTTCTGGCTGTAGAGCTTTATAGCCTTTATAGACATTATCTGCTGCTGCACCACCTTTAAAGCGAACTTTAGAAAATTCTGTTTCCACCAAACCAGGATTAATGGCTCCAACTTTAATTCCGAAAGGATTTAAATCAATTCTCATGCCTTCTGTGATGGCTAATACAGCATGCTTACTACCACAATATACATTTCCGTTTGGATAAACTTCTTTGCCAGCAGAAGAGCCTATATTAATAATATGTCCAGATTTACGTTCGGTCATTCCGGGAATGATTGCTTTACTCACATAGAGCAGTCCTTTTACATTAATATCCATCATAGCATCCCAATCGTCTATATTTCCTGTCTGAATGGGGTCTAATCCATGGGCATTTCCTGCATTATTAATAAGAATATCTATGTTTTGAAATGCTTTAGGTGAGGATGCAATGGCTTCAAATGTTTGTGTTTTATCACGTACATCAAAGTTTAATGTGTGCACAATAGTTTGTTTAGATAAGGCTTTTTGTACACTGTCTAAGCGATCTTGTCTACGGCCACAAAGCACTAAATTAATGCCGTGTTTAGCAAATTCGTGCGCTGTTGCTCTGCCAATTCCGCTTGTTGCTCCTGTTATTAACGCTGTTTTTTTCATAGTCTGTTATTCCTGCAAAAGTAGCAATCTTTATTAGTTATAGTGTCATCGGTTTGAGTTGGCTACTGTCTATTGCGACTGAGAACTAATTAGGGAACTTTATGTCCTTGAGCAGCCACTAATATTAAAAACCAATCTTCTAATTCCAATTCGATTTTAGTAGCTTCAACAGCTAATTTTATACGTTCTTTAGTGGTAGTCCCAATAACTGGATGAATTCCTGAAGGATGTCTCATTAGCCAAGCCAATAATAATTGGTCTTCTGTTGCATTGTATTTGTCTAATAATGCACCTAATTGTTTATGGATGCGTCTGGATTGTTCATTATCTTCTTTAAACACAGAACCTAAAGGAGACCATGCCATTGGTTTTATGCCATTAGTCATCATAAAATCTAAAGTTCCGTCATGCATTGCTGTGTGTTCAGTTAGCGAGAATTCAATTTGATTGACGTCTATATCCATACGTAAACCAATCAAGTCCATTTGAGATGGAGTAAAATTAGACACGCCAAAGTCTCTAATTTTTCCGTCTTTTTTTAATAGGCTAATTGCTTCTGCTATTTCTTCAGCAACCATTAAAGGGCTAGGTCTGTGTAAAAGTAATAGGTCTAAATAGTCAGTCTTAAGATGTTTAAGGGAGTCTTCAACCGAAGAAATAATATATTTTTTGCTGTAGTTGTAGTGTTTAACCTTATTGTTTCGGTTGTCACTTATATATTGAATGCCGCATTTAGAAATCAGCTGAATAGCTTCACGTTGTAATCCAGAATCGGCAAAAGCCTTTCCAAAATCTGCTTCAGTAGTGTAAGCGCCATAAATATCGGCATGGTCAAAGGTTGTAATATGGTTAGAAACGCAGAAATTCATTAAGACTGCCATTTCTTTTTTAGAGAGTTGTTTTCCCCAACTTCCCCAAGTCATGGTTCCTGCAATTAATCGAGAATATGTCACTTAGTTTTCAGTTTATAGTGGTTTTTATGTAATTGGTGTATAAAAATACTGAAAACATAAAGAATACGATATTATTGAAGTGTAATTATTCAATATCCCAAATTATGAAGTATTCACAGTCTATTAAATTAATCGTTTTATCACTTATTATCTTAGTCAATTTTACAAGCTGTACTAAAGATGATATGGGTATAGATGGGCAAAAGGCAGCAATTACAGTAAGTCTTATAAGTAATTCTAATGCGCAAAATAATGTTTTTCTTGAGATTGAAGATGTGCAAGTAAGGGTAAAGGAGGATGGCAGTTTGCCAAATGCTTGGATAAGTTTAAATGCAATAAACGCAGGAACACATAATGTTTCAGACTTAAAAACAGAATCAGAATTATTACTAGTAGATCATTTTGAAATTAAATCAACATTTATTCATGAAATAAGATTGGTTCTTGGTAATAATAATTTTATAAACAGCAACGAAACTTTAATAAGTTTAGACATTGCAGAAAATGCGACGGCTTCAAATTTAATAGAAAGAGAATTTGAAAAAAATCATATTTACCAAGTCGTTATAGATATAGATGTTGATAACTCTATTCAATTCAATGAAGACGAAAACATGATGATTCTCAACCCAAAACTATATACAGAAATAAGAAAAATTTAGTATTAATTAACTCTAATCCATAATTAATTCTTAAAATGAGTAGTACTTCGGTATTACTCATTTTTTTTAACCAATTGTTAACAGCATCTAACGAAAAATTTTAACACTTTGCATCCTCTAAAATATTAAGAAACCATTTTTCTGTGTAATTTTAAAAATGGCATAAAAATAGTTTTGTTCTTAAACCCTTAAATAATGGAAGAAACGAGTACAGTTGATATTAAATCAATTAACGAAAAGATAGAAAGAGAAAGTGCATTTGTAGACTTGTTAACCTTAGAAATGAATAAGGTTATAGTTGGGCAAAAACACATGGTAGAACGTTTGCTCATCGGTTTATTAGGTCAGGGTCATATACTATTAGAAGGTGTTCCTGGTTTGGCAAAAACATTAGCGATTAATACCTTGTCAAAAGCAATTGATGCTAGTTTTAGTAGAATTCAGTTTACACCAGATTTATTACCTGCAGATGTGGTTGGTACGTTAATCTTTAACATGAAGGAAAACGACTTCACCATTAAAAAAGGACCAATCTTCGCTAATTTTGTTTTAGCAGATGAAATTAACAGAGCACCTGCAAAAGTGCAATCGGCTTTACTAGAAGCCATGCAGGAAAAACAAGTTACTATTGGAGACGAAACGTTTGTTTTAGATAAACCATTTTTAGTAATGGCAACCATGAACCCTGTTGAGCAAGAAGGAACTTATGCCTTACCTGAAGCGCAAGTGGATCGTTTTATGCTAAAAACGGTTATTGATTATCCTACAATTGAAGACGAACAGCAAATTGTAAGAGCCAACTTAAAAGGTGCTTACGAAAAAGTAAATCCTGTGGTTTCTATAGCTCAAATTCTAAGTGCACAAAAAGCGGTTAGAGAAGTTTATATGGATGAAAAAATTGAAAAATACATTCTCGATATCATCTTTGCTACACGTTATCCTGAAAAATATAGATTAGCGGATTTAAAACCATTAATTTCTTTTGGCGCTTCGCCTCGTGGAAGTATTAATTTAGCTACTGCAGCCAAATGTTATGCTTTTATAAAGCGAAGAGGTTATGTAATACCAGAAGATGTACGTGCTGTTGTTCACGATATTTTACGTCATAGAATTGGAATTACTTACGAAGCTGAAGCCGAAAATGTCACTTCTGAGGACATTATTAATAAGATTGTAAATGAGATTGAGGTGCCATAAATAGTAGACACCAAACCAGTATTTAGTTGGGAATAACGCATCTAAATTCTGATTTGAAATAACTACTAACTGAAGACTGCATATTGCAAACTGACAAAATGGATACTAAGGAATTACTCAAAAAAGTACGAAAAATAGAGATTAAGACACGTCGTTTGTCTGATCATATATTTGGAGGCGAATATCACTCGACTTTCAAAGGTCGTGGTATGACGTTTTCTGAAGTGCGCCAATACCAATTTGGAGACGATGTTAGAAATATAGATTGGAATGTTACGGCAAGAACCAATCAGCCACATATCAAGGTTTTTGAAGAAGAACGAGAGTTAACTATGATGCTCATGGCAGATGTTTCTGGTAGTGCGCTTTTTGGGACCAAAAATCAGTTTAAAGATGAAATTGTTACGGAAATTGCAGCGACACTAGCGTTTTCAGCTACTCAGAATAATGATAAAATTGGTTTAATTTTATTTTCAGGTGATATTGAACTTTATATTCCACCAAAAAAAGGACGTTCTCATGTGCTTAGAATTATTCGCGAATTATTAGAATTTCAACCCAAAAGCAAACAAACAAACGTTGCAGAAGCTTTTAAGTTTTTGTCTAACGTTATGAAGAAAAAAGCGATTGTTTTTGTGTTGTCTGATTTTATTGCAGATGATTATAAGCAAACCTTAAAAATAGCAGCAGGTAGACACGATATTACAGGTATTAGAGTTTACGATAGACACGAAGAAGAAATTCCTAATATAGGAATGGTGCAAATGGAAGATGAAGAAACTGGTGAATTAATGTTGGTCAATACCGCTTCAAAAAAAGTAAGACTTAATTATGGTGAGTTCTATAACGAAAAAGTAAACTATTTTAAAGATGCGTTTGCAAAATCTGGAGCAGGTGTTATTGATTGTCGAGTTGATGAAAGCTACGTTAAGAAATTATTAGGTTATTTCAAACGAAGAGGATAATGAGTGTAAGGCTTAAGAAGTTGGAAGTTATATTAAACATGAAAAACAGAAATAAAATAATAGTAGATTTAGATAACAAGACCACAAGCTTTATGTTTCAAGCGTCGTGTTTTATGTTATTTTTTCTATGTTCTTTTTTCTCTTCAGCACAAGTTACTTCTGAAATTGACACTACAAAAATCAGAATAGGAGAACAAATTAATTATAAAATTAAGGTTGAGGCAGATTCATTAGCACTGGTTGTGTTTCCTGAAGGACAAACATTTATGCCTTTAGAAAATGTTGAAGCCTTAAAAATAGATACAATTAAAAGAGACGCTAAGTTTTTATTGTCTAGAATTTATAAGCTTACACAGTTTGATTCTGGAGTTTATACCATTCCTAGACAAAAAATAATTATTGATGAAAAACCGTTCTTTACAGATTCTTTAAAGATAGATGTTAACACTATAGAGATAGATACCACTAAGCAAAAACTCTACGATATAAAACCAATTATAGAAGTTGAGGAAAGCGGAAGTAATCGTTGGCAATTAATCTTAGGAATATTGGTGACAATTGCTCTAATTGCATTTTTGTTATATTGGTTTATTTGGAGAAAAAAGCCATTAACCGAAGCAGAAGAAATAGCGTTATTACCACCTTACGATCGTGCAAAATTAGCATTGTCTAAACTCGATGAAAGCCAATATTTAATGCGTTCTGAAGTCAAAGAATATTATTCAGAATTAACTTTCATCATTAGAAAATATTTAGATGAAAAAGTTTATGATAGAGCTTTGGAGAGTACAACGGCAGAGCTTATTAATAGATTAAACTTATTGAAAGATGGAAACCAAATTCCGCTTTCAAAAGAAACTATTTTACATATAGAGTCCATTTTAAAACGTGCCGATTTAGTGAAATTTGCAAAGTCTGCACCTGATACGGCACTTGCCGAAATGGATAAAATAACCATAGACAAGGCTATAGATCATGTAAAAGAAAGTTTACCAGAACCTTCGGAAGAAGAAAAACTATTAGATCAAAAATATAAAGAAGCACAAGAGCGTAAAAAGAAACGCCGAAAAATCTGGATTACCATTGGTATTTCAGTATTCCTAATCATTACTACTTTTATTGGTTTTGGTATAAAATATGGCTTTGGCTATGTTAAAGACACTATTATTGGCCATGAAAGCAAAGAGTTATTAGAAGGTAATTGGGTTGAGAGTGCTTATGGTTTTCCTCCTGTTTTTATAGAGACGCCTAAGGTCTTAAAGCGTGTAGATTCACCCATTCCAGATGAGGCCAAGGATAAGTTAACAATGACCACTTTTGTTTATGGAACAATGTTAGATGTGTTTAGTGTTGCCGTAAATACAACAACACTTAAAGTGCCAAAACAAACACCACAAACAAAAGATACAGAAAACCCAACATTTGATTTGTTAAAAGTTGCAGAGCAAAGCATTAAAGGTTTTGAAGCCAAAGGAGCAACTAATATTACAGTTAAGCAAGATCAATATGTAACACCTAACGGAGCAGAGGGGTTAAAAACATTTGGTACAATGAGTATCAATATTCTTAATACTAACAATATTGTAGAAGCAGAATATATGTTATTGTGCTTTTCAAATGAAAACGTATTGCAACAAATTATTATTACTTGGCCAAAAGAAGATGTTTATGCAGATGAAATGGCTGAGCGTATTATTGATTCCATAGAACTTAAAGCGGAAGAGACAGAAGAAGAGAAATAATGATGTTTGATAATATAGAATTTTTAAATAAAGAATTATTCTGGCTGTTATTGCTTTTGCCAATAGCTGTAGTTTGGTATGTTTTAAAACATAGCCAACAAACGGCTGAGCTAAAAATGTCCAGTATAAAAGGATTTAAAGGATCGTCTACATTTTGGTCAAAATTTAAACACCTACTTTTTGCTTTGCGTTTAATTGCGCTTGCATTGTTAATTACAGCTTTAGCAAGACCAAGAACTGTAGATGTTTCCACAAAAACGAAGACTACTCGTGGTATAGATATCGTTATGGCAATTGATGTCTCGGCAAGTATGCTAGCAAAAGATTTACGGCCTAACCGCTTAGAAGCCTTAAAAGAAGTGGCTGCAGATTTTATTGATGGTCGTCCTAATGATCGAATAGGTTTAGTAGAGTACGCAGGAGAAGCTTATACAAAAACACCAATTACTAGCGATAAATCTATTGTACAACGTTCACTTAGAGATATTAAATACAATACTATTATAGAGGGAGGAACGGCAATAGGTATGGGATTAGGAACTGCTGTTAATCGTTTAAAAGACAGTAGAGCTAAAAGTAAAGTCATTATATTGCTTACAGATGGTGTTAATACGAGTGGAGCAGTAGATCCAAAAACAGCTAGTGTTTTGGCTTTGGAATATGGTATTAAAGTTTATGCTATTGGATTAGGAACGAATGGCATGGCGTTATCACCTATTGCTATAAATCCCAATGGTTCGTTTAGATATGGTCGTCAACAGGTAGAAATTGACGAACCCTTATTAAAAGAAATTGCAGAAGTTACAGGAGGAAAGTACTTTAGAGCTACAAATAATAAGAAATTAGCTGAAATCTATAAGGAGATTAATAAGCTAGAAAAAACAGAAGTTGAAGAAAAGAAATATTACAATTACGAAGAAAAATATAGACCTTTAGTCTTATTTGCAGGATTATTATTATTGATAGAATTATTATTAAGAAATACAATATTTAGAAGCTTTGTTTAAACTCGATGAAAAAATATGGTTTTGGACATTACTGGTTATTCCGGTAATTATTCTGCTGTTTGTATTACTTCAAATTTGGAGGCGTTCTGCGCAGAAAAAATTTGCAGATTCTAATTTATTAAGCCGCTTAAGCCCTAATCAATCTTTGTTTAAAAGTGTTTTAAAAGTGTTTGTACTTTGTGGTGCTTTTGCTTGTTTATCTTTAGCATTAGTTAATCCAAAAATAGGAACAAAACTAGAAACTGTGCGTAGTCAAGGTGTAGATATTGTGTTTGCAGTAGATGTGTCTAAAAGTATGCTTGCAGAAGATATTGCACCAAATCGTTTAGAAAAATCTAAGCAATTGGTCACGCAAATTATTAATAGTCTAGCAAGTGATCGTGTTGGTATTATCGCTTATGCAGGCAAAGCATTTCCGCAATTACCAATCACAACAGATTATGCTTCAGCAAAAATGTTTTTGCAAAACATGAATACAGATATGTTGTCTTCACAAGGTACAGCAATCAGTGAAGCCATTCAATTGGCAAAAACATATTACGATAACGAAGAGCAATCTAATCGTGTACTCATTATTATTTCAGATGGGGAAGATCACGATGGAGAAGCGTTGGACGTTGCAGAAGAAGCTAGTGAGCAAGGGATAAGAATATTAACGGTTGGTGTTGGTAACACTAAAGGAGGTCCAATTCCTATAAAACGAAATGGAGTCATTTTAAATTATAAAAAAGACAATAATGGTGAGACGGTAATTACACGCTTAAACGAAACCACCTTAAAAGATATCGCCACGGAAGCTAATGGTGTTTATATTAATGGAAGCAATACAGCAGAAGTTGTAAAAACCATTAAAGAGCAATTAGATAAAATGGATAAACAAGAATTTGAATCTAAGCAAATTGCAGATTTTAAAGATCAATTTCAGTGGTTTTTGGCTTTCGGAATACTATTGTTATTCATTGATATCTTCTTTTTAGAACGAAAGACAGCATGGTTAAAGAAGTTGAATTTATTTAATGAAGCGTCAATCTAAAATTTTTTAGAATTATTTTAACGCTAAGTATTCAAAGGCTTTAGTAATTTAGTCATTATTAGTACAATAATTAAAACATACACATGAGATTTTATTTGGTACTTATTATACTTTTAATTGGTAGTTTTGGGTTTGCCCAAGATATTGAAGCGCAATTAAAAGCAGAAAAAGAAGCCACTAATTTGGTTTATAAAGCTAATGAGTTAGTTGGAGAAGATAATTATGTTGAAGCCGAAATGGAATATAGAAAAGCCATTTCAGAAGCGCCAAACAAAGCTATTGGGTCGTATAATTTAGCACATACATATTTTAGAAAAGGCAGTTTTGATGAGGCTTTATTTAGAAGTCAAGAAGCAGCTAAAAATGCCGTAACTAAAGACGAAAAACACAGAGCATTCCATAATATTGGTAATATTTTAATGCAGAATAAACAGTGTAAAAATGCTGTTGAAGCTTTTAAAAATGCCCTTAGAAACAATCCAAATGATGAGGAGACACGCTATAATTATGCTTTAGCAAAAGAGTGTGCCAATCAGCAAGAAGATGGTGGTGGTGAAGACGATAAAAAAGACGACAATAAGGAAGACCAACAAGATAAGGAAGACGAGGAGAAGAAGGACGATGAACAAAAGGAGGATAAAGATAAAAAAGACGAAGGAGACCAAGATAAAAAAGATGGTGACAAGGATAAGGATGATGAAGGTAAACCAAAAGATGATAAAAAGGATGATGGTAAAGGAGATAAGGATAAAAAAGATCAAAAGCCTAAACCACAACCAGGACAAATGTCTCCTCAGCAGGTGAGAAATATTTTAGATGCCATGCAAAATCAAGAACAAAAAGTTCAAGAAAAAATGAATGCCGAAAAGCAAAAGGGAGCTAAAGTTAAAACTGAAAAAGATTGGTAAAACGAATTACGATTGTTGAACTACGAATTTTTATTTAATGTAAAGAAACGTAAATCTAAAATCGTCAAAATTATGAATATCAAAAATTATATATCAATAATATTATTAATACTTGCAACAAGTATCGCTTCAGCACAAGTAAAGTTTGAAGCTAAAGTTAGTAAGAAGAAATTAGGTGTTAACGAACGCTTGCGTATCGATTTTGAAATGAACAGGGATGGCGATAATTTTGTGCCACCAAGTTTTGCAGATTTCGATGTGGTTGGTGGACCTAACACATCTATGAGTAATTATTCAAGAAACGGAAAACGATCTTATTCTAAAACTTACAGTTACTTTTTAGCACCAAAAAAACGAGGAAAATTCACAATTAAACAAGCTACTATTGAAATTGATGGAGAAATCTATAAAACGTTTCCTATAACTATTAATGTAACTGCTGCAGTTGATAAACCAAACGGAAATACAACGGCATCAGATATTGCCTCAGAGAATATTCATTTAGTTGCTGAGGTTTCTAAAACGAACCCGTATTTAAATGAAGCCATTACAGTTGTTTACAAGCTATATGTCTCGTTAGAAACAGGTGTAAGTAATTGGCGTGAAAAAGACAATCCTAGATATAACGATTTTTGGAGTCAGAACATAGAAATCAAAGGACTTAATATTCAAAAAGGTGAATACAAAGGAGAAGAATATCGTTATGTAGTTCTCAAAAAAACTGTGCTTTATCCTCAAAAAACAGGAGAATTAAAGTTAGAACCTTTAGTATTAGACATAACAGTAGAAGTACCAACAAATAGACGGGATATCTTTGGACGACCAATGATGAGTAAAGTTCCTAAAATTGTAACTGCTGGCAGTAGAACAATTAATGTAAAACCATTGCCAGAACAAGGGAAACCATCAGATTTTAAAGGAGCTGTTGGAGATTATTCATTTAAAGTATCAACTTCTAAAACACAGTTAAATGCAACAGAATCGCTTCAAGCTAAAATAGAAGTTGCAGGAAAAGGCAATTTGAATTTATTTGAATTACCAAAATTAACCGTCCCAAGTTCTTTAGAAGTTTATGAGCCAGAACACCAAGAAAATGTGCGAACCAATTTAAGCGGAATGCAAGGTCGTATTTCCGATACGTACACCATTGTGCCACAGTACAGAGGAAAATATCCTATACCAAGTATTTCATTTTCATATTTTGATCCAGATACAGAAAGTTATAAACGCATTACATCAGATGAGATTGTTATTGATGTTTTAGAAGGACCAACGGCTGCAATTAGCAACAACGAAAGTTCAACGGAAGGTATAAAACAAACGATAAATCCAAACACTAATACGTTTGCCTTTATAAAAACAACATCTGATTGGTCCAGTATAAAAACAGAACCATTTTTTAAATCTAAAGGATTTTGGTCATTGGTGTTGTTACCTTTTTTAGCGATTCCTCTAGCTATTGTTGTAAGACGAAAGAAAGACGAACGCGATGCAGACGTGCAAGGTAATCGTATAAGAAAAGCAGACCGATTGGCTAAAAAATACTTAAGCGCCGCTAAAAAAACACTTGGACAAAAAGAAGCCTTTTACTTAGCCTTAGAAAAAGCACTTCATAATTATTTAAAAGCAAAATTAAATATTGAAACGAGTGATTTCAATAAAGAAAAAATTGAAAACCTATTAGCAGAGCGGCAAGTAGAAAGTGGTGTTGTTTCAGATTTTATATCCATCTTAGAAAATTGTGAATTGGCACGTTACACACCAATTACACAGGTCACCATGCAGAATGATTATGACAAAGCAGCAAAAACCATTTCATTAATCGATAAGCAACTGAGATAATATGAGAGCTCTAATAATCTTACTTTTATGTTGTTTTAATACCATTGTTTTTTCGCAAAACGATCAAAGTTTTAGTGAAGCCAATGCCTTGTATAATAATGGTAAATATGCCGAAGCCATTGATAAGTATGAATCTATTTTAGATTCAAAACAGCATTCTGCAGCATTGTACTTTAATTTAGGCAATGCCAATTATAAACTTAATAATATTGCTCCAAGCATTTATTATTTTGAAAAAGCATTATTATTAAACCCAAATGATAAGGACATACAGAATAATTTAGCCTTTGCACAAAACATGACAATTGACGCCATTGATAATGTGCCTGTTGTAGGGTTTTCTAGAATTATAAATAATGTTGTGAATACATTTAAAACAGATACTTGGGCAAAAATTACCGTTGGCGGTGTCCTTTTATTTGTAGTTATATTTTTAGCTTATCATTTTTCTTATACGACGTCTAAGAAAAGAATTGCTTTTGTAACGAGTATTATAAGTTTAGGTATTGCTTGCTTTTCTGTAGCAATGGCTTTTCAGAAAGCAGGTTTAGATAAAAAAGACAATCCTGCCATTGTATTTGCTCAAGAAAGTAGAGTGAAAACAGATCCTAACCCCTCAAGTGAAGAAGTGTTTAGGCTACATGAAGGCACCAAAGTACAAGTGTTAGAAACGTATGAAGATTGGAAAAAAATTCAACTTTCTGATAATTCTACAGGCTGGATTCCATCAAATGACATTAAGTTATTGAAGTTTTTTTAGAACTTATTTAACACTCTGTTAAAATCTAAGCTATTATATTTGCGGCTTATGTTTCAAAAATATAAATATAGATCGGCTGTATTTTTTACCATTGTATTAATGGCGCTTATTTCTGCACCCACTATAATTGTATCTTTTGACGACTCTGTTGATGTAACTTGTTTCTATAGTATTACTGAAGAGGAAGAAAATCATGGCGCAAAATTGATTTTCGGAAGCACAAATCAAGATTCTGATAGTGTGTTTGAAGATTATACAAGCACTAATCTAATAGGATATACATTTAAAAACTATCCTAAACCTCACCTTAACCTTATTTCTCCACCACCAGATTTTATTTAATATTTTTTCGCCTGACACGTCATGTGTCCCCCAAAAAAAATATTAAAATCACTATTGAAATCGCTTCAATAGTATAAAATCATTATATCAAATGTTTAAAACATTAAAAAACGACTTGCCTGCAAGTGTCGTTGTATTTTTTGTGGCATTACCTTTATGTTTAGGTATTGCTTTAGCCAGTGGAGCACCTCTTTTCTCTGGTTTAATTGCTGGAATTATTGGAGGAGTTGTAGTTGGAGCCTTAAGTGGTTCTAAGATTGGAGTTAGTGGACCTGCAGCAGGTTTGGCTGCTATTGTATTAACTGCCATAGGAACTTTAGGTGGTTATGAAAACTTTTTAGTTGCTGTAGTATTAGGTGGAGTAATTCAATTGCTTTTTGGTGTTTTAAAAGCCGGAATTATTGGGTATTATTTTCCATCATCAGTAATTAAAGGCATGTTAACAGGTATTGGAATAATCATTATATTAAAGCAAATTCCTCATTTCTTTGGTTATGATGCAGAACCAGAAGGAGCTGATAGTTTTGTTGAGGCTTCTGGAGAAAATACATTTTCTGCTTTACTTAATATTTTCGATAACCTTATACTTGGTTCAATGGTCGTTGGCTTTATTGCCTTAGGTATTTTATTGTTGTGGAGTAATGTCTTAGTTAAAAAAGGTAAGTTTTTTGAAATTATACAAGGACCATTAGTCGCTGTGGTTGTTGGTATTGTTTTTTATATCGTTACACAATCTAATGAGACCCTTGCTATTGCAAATTCACATTTGGTTAGTGTGCCTGTTCCAGATAGTTTTGATTCATTTATTGGGCAATTTAGTTTTCCTAATTTTTCAGCAATTACAAATCCTGAAGTCTGGATTGTAGCATTTACCATTGCACTCGTAGCAAGTTTAGAAACCTTATTGTGTGTAGAAGCAACGGATAAATTAGATCCCGATAAAAACGTAACACCAACAAATAGAGAGTTATTAGCCCAAGGTACAGGTAATATATTATCTGGTTTGGTCGGTGGTTTGCCAATAACGCAAGTAATTGTAAGAAGTTCTGCTAATATTCAATCTGGAGGAAAGAGTAAATTATCTGCCATCTTACATGGGTTTTTACTATTAATTTCGGTTATTTTAATTCCAACTTTATTAAATAAAATTCCTTTATCTGTATTGGCAGCTATTTTATTAATAGTAGGCTATAAATTAGCAAAACCTGCATTGTTTGTGAAAATGTATAAGTTAGGATGGAAACAATCTGTGCCTTTCTTTGTTACGGTTTTTGGAATCGTATTTACAGATCTATTAGTAGGTATTGGTTTAGGTTTGGTCGTTGGTATTATTGTTATTTTATTAAAAAGCTACCAAAACTCTCATTTCTTGCATATTGAAGATCACAGTAATGGAAAACATAAAATTAAGATGGCACTTGCTGAAGAGGTAACTTTCTTTAACAAAGGTGCGATTTTAAAGGAATTAGATAGTTTACCAAGAGACACCTATTTAGAATTTGATGTCACCAAAACAAGATATCTCGATTATGATATTATAGAAATTCTTGAAGATTTTGCCTTTAAAGCCAAAGAGAGAAATATAGATATCAAATTAATTTCAAAACGTGGAATTGTTGAAAATCCACCAAGTTTTATTGAGTTTTTTCAACTGAGACCTAAATCTAGTTTAAGTTTAAGTTAGAACGCTATGAAAAATAATAGATATAAAATCTTAGTACTTTCCGACCTAAAGAAGTCGGAAAGTACATTATTGAAAAGTAGCGTTGGCTTGGCCAAAATGATTGATGGAGAAGTAAAATTGTTTCATGTTAAAAAGCATATAGATATTGTAAAGCGAGAGAATCAATTCTCTGCTATGAGAAGTCTAAATGAAGAACATAACAATACTAAAAAACAAATAGATAACTTAGTTGAAACGGTTTCACATACCTATGGTTTAAATATTAGTGGTAATTATGCTTTTGGAAAAATAAAGGAAGAAATACAGAAACAAATCGAACTTTATAATCCAGATGTTATTGTTTTAGGACAACGAGATGCCTCATCATTTAAGTTATTTGGAGATAGCGTTACCCGTTTTATTCTAAAAAAGTTTAAAGGAATTGTGATGATTGCTTCAAATGAAAATGCCTTAGAACCAGACAAAAAAATGACATTAGCAATGTTAAATAGTTCTCGTAAAATTTTTAATACAGGTCTGTCAAAAGCGTTAATGACACATACAGCAACTCCTTTAAAATCTTTCAAAATTATAAGTAGCCAAAACGAAGAAGCAGAAGCTTTAGATGTTATGGAAGACAAAGTGATTGAGTATAAATTTGAGCAGAATGATAATACTTTAACCACACTATCTTCTTATCTTTTAAAAAGTAATATTAACTTATTGTGTGTAGATAGAAATGAAAAACAAAAGAAAAGCACACAAGAAATGCCTTTACATGAGGTAGTCAATAAGATCAATGTTTCGGTATTAGTTTCAGAAGCATAATCAAACACAAATTTTAATAAACATATAAAAACATATACGATGAAAGCACATACAAAAGAAACACAAGCTACAATGACACCAGAAAAGTCATTGCAATATTTAAAAGAAGGTAATAAAAGATTTCAAGATAATTTAAAAGCTAATCGTAACTTATTAGAGCAAGTAAACGATACTAGTGAGGGACAATTTCCGTTTGCAACGATTTTAAGTTGTATTGATTCTAGAGTGTCAGCAGAATTGGTTTTTGATCAAGGTTTAGGTGATATCTTTAGTGTGCGTATTGCAGGTAATTTTGTCAACGAAGATATTTTAGGAAGCATGGAATTTGCATGTAAATTAGCAGGAACAAAACTTATTGTAGTACTTGGACATACCAGTTGTGGTGCTGTAAAAGGAGCTTGTGATCATGCAGAAATGGGTAATTTAACAAAGTTGATAGAAAAAATTACACCTGCAGTAAATGCCGTTACAGAGCCTAAAGATGAAGATTTACGTACCTCTAAAAATTTAGATTTTGTTGATGAGGTTTCTAAGAAAAACGTTGAATTAACAATAGATAGAATTCATGCAGAGAGTCCAATATTAACAGAAATGGAAAAGAAAGGTGAAATAAAAATTGTTGGTGCTATGTATAATATTAATACTGGTGCAGTAGAGTTTTACTAAAAATAACTTACATATAAATGAGTCGATTTAAATTAAAAAAGACGAGTAAAATAGCAACACTAATCATCGCATTAGTGTTGCCTTTTTTTGCTATGAGTCAAGATAGTAATTTAGGAAATTGGTTAATATACATAGGTAACAAAAAGCTAAATTCTAAATGGAATATTCATAATGAAGTGCAGTATAGAAATTATAATGCCGTTGGTGATTTAGAGCAATTACTACTTAGAACTGGTGTTGGCTATAATTTATCTGATAATAATGATAATATTTTATTAGGATACGGTTATATCTTGTCAGAAAATTACATAGATGATACTGATGATAAAACCGCTGTAAATGAGCATCGAATTTTTCAGCAATTTACAACGAAACAAAAGGTTGGTAAAGTGGGTTTAAGTCATCGCTATAGATTTGAGCAGCGATTTGTTGAAGATGATTTTAAAATGCGTTTTAGATATTTCTTAGGTGTAAAAATACCACTTCAATATAAAGAAGAAGCTAAGAACCCTTTATACGTATCCTTGTATAATGAAATCTTTTTAAATACTGAGTCTTCTGTTTTTGATAGAAACCGCGTATTTGGTGGTATTGGTTATACATTTTCGGATAATTTAAGACTAGAGCTAGGATATATGAATCAGTTTTTTGAAACCTCAGGAAGGGATCAAATAAATATTATTGCTTTTGTTAATTTCTAACAAAACTTTGTGAAAGGGTTTCGGTTTAAGTAAAAATTAGACTATTTTAATCCAATAATTATCGAACTATGAAGAAATTATTTTCAAATATTAAAGGTGATGCATTTGGTGGCATTACTGCAGGAATTGTTGCTTTGCCATTGGCTTTAGCATTTGGAGTGTCTTCAGGTTTAGGTCCAGAAGCAGGTTTATATGGAGCCATATTTATAAGTTTCTTTGCTGCTCTTTTTGGCGGTACTGCAACTCAAATTTCGGGTCCAACAGCACCAATGACAGCTGTGAGCATGGTCATTATTGCTGGTATTGTGGCAGCCAATGATGGTAGTGTAGAAAAAGCCTTACCAGCAATATTAACGGTGTTTCTTCTAGCAGGTCTTATACAAATTGGACTGGGGTTTTTAGGCTTGGGAAAATATATAAGATACATTCCTTATCCTGTAGTTTCTGGATTTATGACGGCCATCGGAGTCATTATTTTATTGACCCAAATATTACCTTCAATTGGGTACTACCCAAAAGAAGATGCAGAGTTTGTAGCACAATTTAAGCCGCAAGCTGAAGAGGTTATACTAGAAAATATTTTAAAAGAAGAAGCTGGTGAAGGCATTTTAGTACTTGAAAATTTTAAAGAAACTATTGACCGTGCACAGCAGATTACACCAGAACAAATTTTAAATGAATCACAAACATTAGCGGCTAAAGAAGCATCTGGTACCGTAGGAGCTATTAAAGTATTACCTAGAGCATTAAAGCACATTAATTGGTTAGAACTTATGCTAGCTTTAGGAACAATTATTATAATCTATGGTTTTAAACGTATTACCACCGCGATTCCAAGTACTTTGGTAGCTTTAGTTGTGGTCTCGGGAATTGCCTATGGATTTAATTTAGGTTATCGTCCTATCTCAGAAATCCCAGGTGGCATTCCTATTCCTAGATTAGAAATGTTCACTAATTTTAGTTTAGGGAGCATTACTCCGTACATTTTTACAGCGCTTACTTTATCCTTATTAGGAGCCATAGATTCTCTATTAACTAGTGTCGTTGCTGATAATATGACCAAAACCAAACACAAACCTAATAAAGAATTAGTTGGTCAGGGTATTGGTAATAGTATTGCGGCTATATTTGGAGGCATTCCAGGAGCAGGAGCAACCATTAGAACGGTCGTTAATATTAATGCCGGAGGAAAAACCAAGTTATCTGGTATGATTGCAGGTATAATGTTATTATTAATAATGTTGGCATTGAGTGATGTGGCATCAAAAATTCCTGCTGCCGTTTTAGCCGGAATATTAATAACAGTAGGCATTGGTGTTATGGATTATAGAGGTCTTAAAGCGATACCAAGTTTACCAAGAGATATCAAATTTGGACCTGTAAGATTAAGTTCTGAAGTCTTAATTATGCTGGTCGTATTACTTTTATCTACATTTTGGGATTTAATTTATGCTGTAGGTATTGGTTTGGTTATCGCATCGCTTATGTTTATGAAAAAAATAGGAGATCTAACAGCAGAACGCAGCGATGTTAAATCATTAAAAGAAGAAGCTTGGGATGACGAAGGTAATTTCCCTTCAGCATTAAAAGAAGAAGTTTTTATTAAGCATCTTAAAGGTCCTTTATTCTTTGGATCTACAAGTGATTTTCAGGCATTAACTGAGCAAATTCCCGATACGGCAAAAACCGTGATTTTAAGGTTAGGTCGTATGCAATATATGGATCAATCAGGTCTGTATGCTATGGAAGATATGCTTCAAGATTTAAAAAAGAAAGATGTAAGAGTCTTGTTTGTAGGTTTGCTTAAACAACCACGTTACATGATGGAGCGCATAGGTATCATTCCAGAATTTATTCCAAATGAACATATTTTCAAAGATTTTAAAATGTGCCTGCAATGGATTAAATCTCATGTGAAAGATGTACATTAGAACACTATGGATTTAGAGAATGTATTTAAAAATAACAGTGATTGGATAAAAGCCAAATTGGCCGTTGATCCTAAATATTTTGAGACATTAGGAGAAGGACAAAGTCCTGAATTATTATACATAGGATGTTCGGACAGTAGAGTTACGGCAGAAGATCTCATGGGTCTAGGTCCTGGCGAAGTCTTTGTACATAGAAATATTGCAAATATGGTGGTGGGTACCGATGCCAATGCGATGTCTGTGGTTAATTATGCGGTAACGCAATTAAAAGTGAACCATGTGGTGGTTTGCGGTCATTATGCCTGTGGTGGTGTTAAAGCCGCCATGCTATCAGCGGATTTAGGTGTATTAAACGGTTGGTTAAGAAATATTAGAGATGTATATAGAATGCATCGTAAAGAACTAAACGCTATAGTAAATGAAGATAAAAAGTACGATCGTTTAGTAGAACTTAATGTACAAGAACAATGTGTTAATTTAATTAAAACAGCTGCCGTACAAAAAGCCTATAGAGATAGAGGTTTAAAAGTTCACGGATGGGTGTTTGATGTGCATACAGGAAAACTCATCGATTTAAAAATAGACTTTGAAAAGTATCTCAAGGATATTATGGAAATCTATCATTTAGATTAATACAATAAAGCCACTTGAAAGCGTGTTTTTTTACGCGTCTTCTTCAGTGTTTTCTTCTGATTCGCTTTTAATAATAGTTGGAAAAATCATGGGTGCTAACGATTTTACAGGTTCGTAAAGCATACTTTTTTCTAAATCTTCTTTTTCCATAAACGGCAATGTATTATTCATTTTATGAAAGACACCCAAGAGTACACTAAGGATTAATCCAATTTTAAGTGCACCAAAAACGGCTCCTGCCAATTTATTAATAATACCTAAAGCGGCAAAATCTGCCAGTTTTGTTAATGCTTTTCCTGCTAATCCTATTGCTAAGACAATTACAACAAAAGTAATAGCAAAGGCTACAATGTTAATGGTTTTTTCATTCCAATCTACCTTAGCTTCTAAAAAACCAGAAGCAAAATAGCTAAAGTGAATGGCGCCATAAACACCCAAAACTAGAGCAACTAAAGAGGCGACTTCTACAAAAAGACCTTTAAATAAGCCACGTACAAATCCAAATAGTAAAAGGGCAGCCAAAATAATATCAATAATACTCATACAACTAGCGGTTTAAACAAAAGTACATGAATTTTGCCATTTTAATATAATAACGCAAATGAAGATGCTTTAGTTTCTTAACTTTGAAAACTTAAAGAATTTGAACTCGAAATAGGAATTCGAAATTTTTAAATAAAAAAAGAATTTTAATAATTAATAAGATTCCCTTTTTTATGGGAAGTGATCATGGCAAGAGACGAACAATTAAAGGAACGATGGGATTTGTTAGTAGAAAAACTATCAAATCAATTTGCTGATGGAGATATTTTAGATCTTGATGCTATTATATACCTCATTGGCGTACAAGAATTAGGACAACTACATCGCGAGTATAAAAAAAACCAAAAACTCGATTTAATGCATATCGCTATTTGTAAGGTTTTAGAACCTTATGGTTTTTATGAATTCGATTATGTAGATGACGATGGTTGGCCTCATTACAAGGTATTAGCACAGTTACCTCATTTAAAAGCCGGTGAGCAAAGTATATTGATGAAAGAAGCGATTGTGAATTACTTTCTAGAGTTAAATTATATTGAATAATTTTTTATGATAATTTTGACAGCTAACATGAAAATCTAAAAATGAAAAAAATAATTTTACTTTTAAGTGTTTTTGTACTAGTATTTACGTCTTGTAGTAGTGATGATGATGGAGGTTCTCAAGACCCTTTCGTTGGAACTTGGAAATATTACAAATATTATGAAGATGGAGTTGAACTTTCTGTAGAAGACTGTGATGAGCTAACAACTATAGTTGTTTCGTCTAATGAAACCTATACAACTACTATTTATGAAGATTATGGAAGTGGGTGTGAGTTAGATTACGT
Source organism: Winogradskyella psychrotolerans (assembly GCF_018860565.1). Taxonomy (GTDB): domain Bacteria; phylum Bacteroidota; class Bacteroidia; order Flavobacteriales; family Flavobacteriaceae; genus Winogradskyella; species Winogradskyella damuponensis. The sequence continues at coordinate 276,391 of NZ_JAHKPS010000028.1, read as the reverse complement.
TTCTAGTGGTACATGGGATAACTTAGGCGCAGGTCTATATTCTACAACAGACGAAGATGGAGGTGCTTATGTTCAAGAAATTGGTTTTGAGGGTAATACTATGTACTTTGAAGAAACTGATGGAGGTGTCGTTTACAAAGATGTTTTTATAAGACAATAATTTGTTTTTTTTTAAATACTTAAAAACGCCTTCAATTTGAAGGCGTTTTTTGTTGATAAAATCATTAAATTTGCCACCTACTTTTTAGAAACCATGATAGACAAGATAAAAGAACTTATAGCAGAAGCAGAAGCTTTTAAAGCGCAATCTAAAGAAGAAGTTGAAGCTTTTAGAATTAAATATTTAGGCTCAAAAGGACACTTAAAGGCATTTTATGGCGAATTAAAAAATGTGGCGAATGACCAAAAAAGAGAATTTGGCCAAATAATAAATGAGCTTAAAAATACAGCTGAAGCCAAAGTAAATAACCTAAAAGAAGCTTTAGAAAGTCAAGAAGAGGACAAAGGTATTTATGGAGATTTGTCAAGACCAGGTGAACCAATTGCTATTGGTGCGCGTCATCCTATTTCTATTGTTAAAAATGAAATTATTGATATCTTTTCGCGTATAGGTTTTAACGTTAGTGAAGGCCCTGAAATTGAAGACGATTGGCATAATTTTACAGCATTAAATTTACCAGAATATCATCCGGCAAGAGATATGCAGGATACGTTTTTTATTCAAACAGATCCAGATATTTTATTACGTACACATACCAGTTCTGTACAAGTACGTTATATGGAAAATAATCAACCACCAATTCGTACTATTTCACCTGGTAGAGTTTATAGAAATGAAGCGATTTCGGCACGTTCACATTGTTTTTTCCATCAGGTAGAAGGTTTATATATTGATAAAGATGTAAGTTTTGCAGACTTAAAACAAACCCTTCAATATTTCACTACAGAAATGTTCGGGAAATCAAAGATTAGATTACGTCCTTCTTACTTCCCTTTTACAGAGCCAAGTGCTGAAGTTGATGTGTATTGGGGCTTAGAAACCGAAACCGATTATAAAATTACCAAAGGAACAGGTTGGTTAGAAATTATGGGTTGTGGTATGGTTGACCCTAACGTGTTGGAAAATTGTGGTATTGATTCTAAAGAATATTCTGGTTTTGCCTTCGGAATGGGAATAGACAGAATAGCAATGTTATTGAATCAAATTAGTGATATTAGATTATTAAGTGAAAACGATGTGCGTTTCTTAGAGCAGTTTAAATCTGCTCTATAGATTTTACTACAATATAATAAGAAGCCGACTGTTAGCAGTCGGCTTTTTTTATTTAACAACAATTTAACTTCGATTAGTTCGGTTTGTTCCGAACTATACTATATTTTTGCCAAGTAATTATTAAAATAAGTAATAATGACGAAAGAGGTATGCAGTAAAAAAATGGCGCTTGTAGAAAAGCTAGGTGTCCATTTAGAAAGTAAAAATAATATAGCACCTGTTGCAGCACGCATCATGGCTTACGTAATTTTAACAGGCAGACGAGGTACAACTTTCGATGAGATGGTTGAAGTGTTATGCGCAAGTAAAAGCACAATTTCTACGCATTTAAACCATTTACAAGATTTAAAAAAAATAGAATACTTCACTAAAACAGGTGACCGTAAAAAGTATTTTGTAGTTAATAAAGATTCAGTATTAAACCACATTGATACTATGATTGAAGAATGGGAATCGGTTAAGGCGCTTCATCTTGAAATGAAAGCGTACAAAGAAGCTATCAATGAGAATGTAACCGATGAAGATGAGAAATTTGATCTAACATTTCATATTAATTACCTCAAATTTATTGCAAATGCTTCGGCATCAATGAAAGAACTTAAAGAAAACCTAATTAAAAATAAATTCAACCTTTAAAATAATGAAAACAAATAAAATCGTATCAATATTAACCATCGTTAGTGTATTTCTAATTGTGGTGAGCTGTGGTAATAAAGAGAATACACAGTCTGGAGCAGCTGCAGCTCCACCTGCACCTTTTCCGGTGACACAGTTACAACCTAAAACGGTAACCGGTTATACCGATTATCCAGCCACTATAGAAGGTAAAGTAAATAGTGATGTTAGAGCAAAAACTTCTGGATATATAGAAAAAGTATATGTAGATGAAGGAGAAAAAGTACGTAAAGGCCAAGTGCTATTTAGATTAGAAACACAATCTTTAAGTCAAGATGCTGATGCGGCAAAAGCACAAGTTAATGTAGCACAAGTTGAGGTAAATAAACTGATTCCTTTGGTTGAAAAAAACATTATTAGTCCTGTACAATTAGAAACAGCAAAAGCAAATTTAGCTCAAGCAAAGGCAAATTATAGTAGTGTTACAGCTAATATTGGGTATGCAACTATTAAAAGCCCAATCGATGGTTTTGTAGGAGCTATTAATTTTAGAGAAGGAGCTTTAATTAGCCCAAGTGATGCAACACCATTAACTACGGTGAGCCAAATAGATGAAGTTTACGCTTTTTTTAGTTTTAATGAAGCACAATATATTGATCATTTACAACGCTCGGAAGGGAAAACAAAAGCAGAACGTATTAAAAATGCACCAGACTTAACGTTAATCTTGGCTAATGGTAAAGCATATTCTGAAAAAGGACGTATTCAAACCAGTACTGGTCAGATTAACCAAAATACAGGTACCATTCAAATTAGAGCAGCATTTGATAATCCAAATGAAATTTTAACCAACGGAAATAGTGGTAAAATAAGATTTCCAATAGAATACAAAGACGCTATTGTTGTACCACAATCTGCCACGTTTGAACAACAAGGTAATGTGATGATTTTTAAACTTGGAGCAGAAAATAAAGTTGAAACTTCAATTTTAAATGTTAAAGGCACCGTAGATAACTTATATGTTGTAGAGTCTGGTATAGATTCAAAAGATAAAATTATTGTGTCTGGTATTGGTAAACTAAGAAATGGTATGGCAATATCTCCTCAAGAAATACCTTTTGAAGAAGCCATTAAGCAAGTGCCAACGTTATTTAAAAACTAATTAACCTACAAATTTAATAGTCATGTTAAAAACATTTATTGAAAGACCTGTGCTTTCAACAGTAATCTCTATTATCATAGTTTTGCTAGGAGTGATTAGTATTACTAGCTTACCCATAGAGGAATATCCAGATATTGCACCACCTACAATTAAGGTAACAGCCAATTATACAGGTGCAAACGCCGAAACCGTTTTAGAAAGTGTTATTGTTCCTATTGAAGAACAAATAAATGGAGTGGAAGGGATGACGTACATAACGTCTACTGCTTCTAACACCGGAACCGCAGAAATTACGGTCTATTTTGATCAAGAAATGGATGCTGATATTGCAGCCGTAAACGTTCAGAACCGTGTGGCTAGAGCTGCTCCATTATTACCTGCGGAAGTTACTCAAACAGGTGTTGTAACACAAAAGCAAGAGACGAGTGCGTTAATGTTTATTGCCATGTATTCTGAAAGTGAAAATTATGACGCTACGTTTATTCAGAATTACTTAAAAATTAATGTCATTCCTGCTATGCAACGTATCAGTGGTGTGGGTGATGTAAGTGTGTTTTCTCAACAAGATTACGCCATGCGTATTTGGTTAAATCCACAAAAATTAGCCGCTTATAACTTAATACCGTCAGATGTTTCTGCTGCATTAGCCGAACAAAATTTAGAAGCAGCCGCAGGGTCTTTAGGTGAAAATAATGGGGAATCATTTTCATATACCTTAACCTATAGCGGTCGTTTTAAAGATGAAGCGCAATACAGCGATATCGTTATCAAAGCTTTAGGAAATGGCGAATTTTTGCGTCTTAAAGATATAGCAACTATTGAGTTAGATGCACAATCTTATGCTTCTAACGCTATGAGTTTAGGAAATCCAGCAGTGTTTATGGGGATTTTTCAAACCAAAGGTTCAAATGCGCAAGAAATTATTGAAAACATTAAAACTACTCTAGAGGATGTAAAAGCCGATCTTCCTGAAGGTCTCGATATATTTGTGCCATACGATACAAGTTTATTTTTAAATGCTTCTATCGAGAAAGTGGTTAGTACACTATTAGAAGCCTTTTTACTGGTATTCTTAGTCGTATTCATCTTCTTGCAAGATTTTCGTTCTACTTTAATTCCGGCGATTGCAGTACCTGTATCTATTATTGGTACCTTCTTTTTCTTGAATGTTTTTGGATACTCTATCAACCTTTTAACATTATTTGCATTAGTACTCGCTATCGGAATTGTGGTGGATGATGCCATTGTGGTTGTTGAGGCCGTACATGCTAAAATGGACGAAGGGGAGCACAACCCGAAAAAAGCAACATTAACAGCGATGAATGAAATTTCTGGAGCTATTATCTCCATTACTTTAGTTATGGCAGCCGTATTTATACCAGTAACGTTTGTTACAGGTCCAACCGGAGTTTTTTACGAGCAGTTTGGTGTGACCTTAATTATTGCCATTCTTATTTCTGCCGTTAATGCCTTAACTTTAAGTCCTGCTTTATGTGCTTTATTATTAAAAGAGCATAAAGACGATGAAGAATTAAAAGGGAAAAGTCCGTTAAAACGTTTTTATACCTTATTCAATCGTGGATTTAATGCTACTGTAGAGCGTTATGGAAGATCACTTCAGTTTTTATACAAAAGAAAATTTGTTTCGGTATTATTATTAATTATTGCCGGAGTTGGTATTTATTGGGCATCGACAACTACTCCAACAGGTTTTGTGCCTAATGAAGATAGAGGAATTATTTTTGCAAATATTGAATTACCTCCAGGAGCGTCTTTAGATAGAACCAATGAAGTTGCTAAAACGTTATACAGTAAAATTGAAGGGATAGATGGTATTGTTGGTGTTAACTTTATAAAAGGAAGAAGTTTAATTTCTGGTTCTGGTAGTAACTATGGTTTTGGTATTATTAAATTAGAAGATTGGGCAGACCGTGAAGACCCTTCACTTTCCGCACAAGCCATTACAGGAAAATTATTTGGAATTGCAGCGACTATCCCCGAAGCTAATATCATATTCTTTTCACCACCAAGTATTCGTGGTTTTGGTAATGCTTCAGGTTTCGAAATTAATTTGTTAGACAAGTATGGTGGAGAATTCACAGATTTGGACAAAGTGAATAAAGATTTTTCTATGGCTTTAATGAGTCATCCAGAAATTAAGTACGCAACGTCTTCTTTTAGTACTAATTATCCACAATACGAAATGGAAGTTAATGTACCTTTAGCTAAAGAAAAGGGAGTTTCGGTTACTAGTATTTTTTCAACATTACAAGGCTATATCGGTGGAATTTATGCCTCAGATTTTTCGAGATTCGGAAAACAATTTAGAGTTTATATTCAAGCATTACCAGAAGACAGAGCAGATGAAAGTGCATTAAATAGCATGTATGTAAGAACAGATAGTGGCGAAATGACTCCTATTACTCAGTTTGTTACCTTAAAACGTGTATATGGTCCGCAATCGGTAACACGTTTTAACTTACTAAACTCTACAAGTATAACAGGAGCTACAAACGAAGGTTATAGTACAGGAGATGCGATTAGAGTTATTGAAGAAGAAGTGGCAAAATTACCAAGTAATTATACAGTGGCTTATTCTGGTTTAACACGTGAAGAGGTCAATGCAGGTAACCAAACCACCTTTATCTTTATATTAAGTATTCTATTTGTGTATTTTTTATTAAGTGCACAATACGAAAGTTACTTATTGCCATTTGCCGTGGTATTATCCTTGCCGTTTGGTGTATTTGGTGCCTATATAAGTACGAAATTCTTCGGTTTAGAAAACAACATTTATTTCCAAATAGCCCTTATTATGCTTATCGGTTTATTGGCTAAAAATGCGATTCTTATTGTAGAATTTGCACTGCAACGCCGTAAACAAGGAGAAAGTATTGTAGAGGCTGCCATCCATGGTGCGGAAGCACGTTTACGTCCTATTCTTATGACTTCTTTTGCCTTTATTTTAGGACTTATGCCTCTTGTGTTGGCGAATGGAGTAGGTGCAGAAGGAAACAACTCAATTGGTACAGGGGCTGCAGGAGGTATGCTTATTGGAACTATTTTAGGAGTCTTCGTTATTCCTATTCTTTTTATTTTATTTCAGTGGTTACAAGAAAAAGTTTCAAGTAAACCAGCAGTACAAACAATTGAAAACTAAGAATAATGAAATCAATTATAAAACATAGAAATTTTAGCAAAGGAGCGTTGTTACTAGTTGTTGGCTTCACATTACAAAGTTGTTTTGTGGCACAAGATTACGTAAGACCAGATATACAATCTGAAACTGAAGCGCTATATAGAACAGATAATTTACCAACGGACAGCGTGTCTATGGCAGATGTATCTTGGAAAACGTTATTTACAGATCAATACCTTCAAAATTATATTGAAGAGGGCCTGCAAAACAATATGGATGTTCGTATCGCACTGCAGCAAATGCTAGCTGCAGAAGCCTATGCCAAACAAGGTAAAGCAGGTTATTTGCCTTCTGCGAGTATTGGCGCTAATGCAACGCACCAAGAACTATCAGAAAATAGTCAATTTGGATCGTTGTTTAGTGGAGGTATAGATACTTATGATATTACTGCAAACCTATCTTGGGAAGCCGATATTTGGGGGAAAATAAGAAGTAATAAACGTGCCACACAAGCAGGCTATTTGCAAAGTGTTGCAGGCCATCAGTTAATTAAAACACAGTTGGTATCTAGCATTGCAAGCACATATTATAACTTATTAGCTTTAGATGCACAGTTAGAAATAACGAAACAGACTATAGCCACGAGAGAAAGTGGTGTAAAAACCATAAAGGCTTTAAAAGATGCCGGACAAGTAACTCAAGTTGCTGTAGACCAAAATATTGCACAATACAACAGTGCTAGAGCACTACAAGTAGATATTGAAACTGCAATTTTTAAAACGGAAAACACTTTAAGTATTTTATTAGGCAAACCAGCACAGCATTTTGAAAGAAGTCGCTTAGATTCTCAAAATATTGAGCAAGATATTGTACTCGGAGTACCAGCTACTTTATTAAGTAACAGACCAGATGTTATGGCAGCGGAGTATGGTTTAATTCAGTCCTTTGAACTTACCAACGTGGCTAATAGTAACTTTTACCCATCTTTAACGTTAACGGCTTCAGGTGGATTTCAAAGTTTAGAGTTAGATAAATTATTAAATGCCAATTCGTTGTTTGCAACTGTAGTTGGCGGATTAACACAACCAATTTTTAACCAGAGGAAACTAAAAACGCAAAAAGAAGTCGCAATTGCACAACAAGAACAAGCTTTACTGCAGTTTAAAAAGACTTTATTAGTGGCAGGAAATGAAGTGTCTAATGCCTTGTATTCTTACGAAGCCGAAACTAAAAAGTTCGAATTTAGAAAAAATGAAGTGGAAGCACTACGTACTGCTGAAGCCAACTCTGAAGAATTACTTAAAAACGGTTACGCCAATTATTTAGATTTATTAACAGCAAGAGAAAGCGCATTAAGTGCAGAACTTAATATTATAGATAGCAAATTGCAGCAATTTGTTGCTATTGTTGATTTGTATGAAGCTCTTGGTGGAGGTTGGAAATAACATATAATGATTACTAAAGACGACTTGTTACAATGTGCCATAGCCAAATTTACTCAATTTGGTAGCAAACATGTTACCTTAGATGATTTGGCAAAAGAGCTTGGCATCTCTAAGAAAACCATCTATACGTTTTTTAAAAACAAAGAAGATTTAGTTACAAGTGGAGTAGAAAGTTTACTAAATGAGTATAAAGGCGATATAAATAGATTGATTAATAGCAATAGTACAGATCCAATTTTAAGCGTTATACTTATTTACAAAAGAGGGTTTGAGTATTTAAAATACTTCAAGCCTTCTTTTCTTTTTGGTATTGAGAAATACTACCCTAAAGCCAATAAGTTATATCAGGATTTTATTGAAGAGTTAAGTAAGGATATTATATCAGACTTACTGATTAAGGCTAAAAAAGCCGGTGCTATTAGACAGGACGTTAATGTAGCTTTGGTGGTAAAACTCTATTTTTATAGAGTAGATTATCTATTATTTAAAGAGGGTAATTTATTTAAATCTTATACAGAAGAAGAACTTTTTAAGCATCTTGTGATTTATAATTTAAAAGGAATTATAAGTAGTGCGTATTCTAATTCTTATTTTGAGTAGAATATTTACTTTTGCAGTATGAAAAAAGACATAGACATTCCTGAAGTAAAAAATGTGCACGTTGCTGTTGTGCAAGAAAAACACTTAGAATATAAAACCTTAGACTGGAACGCTTACATCATAAACAATAGTGATACCGATTTAGAAACCGTTCTTATTGTTTCTCAAGGGAAATCTGAAACAAAAATAACTCCACCGATGCGTCATACTATTGCTAAATTACCAGCACGTAGTTACGCCAAGATTGAGTTTCTGCAAGAGAAGGTTTTAGAGCTAAACAATACGTTTAAGGTCACCTTTTTTGAAGGCAATAAAATGTTTGATAAAACCTATGTTTTTAGAAAAAATACTATAAATGAAAAGGCATTGCAAACCTTGCCTTTAATGCAATTGCGTGGTGTTTTAGTTAAGTAAGAAACATAGCTAAAATTCCAACTAATCTAACTTGTCCGTTAATTTCTTAAATACCTTTTTAGCATCTTTTCCTTCATATAGAATGTCGTAAACGGCATTTATAATAGGGAGTTGTGTTTTTTTCTTATTCTTTTTATTTAAATCAAATGCACTTTTTGTGGCGTAATAACCTTCTGCAACCATGTTCATTTCCATTTGAGCAGATTTTACAGTGTAGCCTTTACCAATCATATTGCCAAACATACGGTTTCGAGAAAAAATAGAATATCCCGTTACTAATAAATCGCCTAGATAAGCCGAGTTATTAATGTTGCGTTTCATCTTGTGCATCTTTTTAATGAAGCGTTTCATTTCGCGAATAGAATTACTCATTAGTACACTTTGGAAATTATCGCCATAACCTAGTCCATGTGCAATTCCGGCAGCAATAGCGTAGATGTTTTTTAACATTACTGCATATTCAATTCCAATGATATCATCACTAATTTTTGTTTTAATATAATCGCTTGATAAATTATCGGCAATAGCTTGTGCTTTTTTAGAGTCGTCACAAGCAATTGTTAAGTAAGATAAACGCTCTAATGCTACTTCCTCTGCATGACAAGGACCAGCAATAACAGCAATATTTTCAAACGGAATATTATAAGCATCATGAAATTGTTCACCAACAAGTTTTCCTGTTTCTGGCATAATACCTTTTACAGCAGAAACAATCGTTTTTTTACTGATATCTACCGTTAGTTTCTCTAATTCGGCATGAATAAAAGCAGAAGGAATCACGAAGATAAGAACATCGGCCCATTCTGCTATTTCGTTAATATCGTTGCTTAGTTTTAATTGCTCAGTTTTAAACTCAACCGAACTTAAATAACTAGGATTGTGTTGTTCTTTTAAAATGTGTTCTTTAGCGTAAATACTTCGCATATACCAACCTATTTCATCTAAATTTTCGCAAAGCATTTTTACAATAGCAGTTGCCCAACTTCCGGCACCAAAAACAGCATATTTTGTTGTATCACTCATAGAGGTTAAATCAGTTTAGTATACCAAAGTTACGGAAAATTTATAGAATTATTCGAGCTAAAACCATGTTAACGCTTCCTTGTTTTAAGACCTTGAAGAAGTGAAAATAACCAGAACAAATATGCTTTTTGTATGGTTTTAAATAGCGTCATAATATTTTTTTGGCACGTGTTTTGAAACGCTACAATTAATAACCTTAAAACCGTTAGATTATGAAGACTATAAAACTACTTTTCGGATTTGCATTTGTTGCAACATTATTTACATCGTGTTATGTAGAGGAAACGCATTATATAGATGAGCCACCAGTGTCACTAAATCAATTATTAAGTTCTTATGATTTGTGGTATGTAGATATTAATGCAACACAAGGTTATGGCGAAACACCATTTTTACAAATTGCATTTACAGTGTCGTTTAATAATGGTCGTATGTATGCAAACAATAATTTAGTTGGTATAGGAAGCCAAGGAAATGGTTATGGTGTTGAAATAGGAAGTTATGATGCTTACGATAGGGTTTTAGACGTTTACCATATTATTGATGGGTATGATAGTTTTGACGTTTATCAAGTAGATTATAATACGATTGAATTATACAACCCATTTAATGATACGTCGTATTTCTTAAATGGTTACCAGCGTGCTAACTTTGATTATGACTATGTGTTTTATGACAACATTCATTATTTCTTACAAGAATATACAGCTTGGGAAAAAACATACACAAGTAATTATGGAGTTTTAAATGATTTTGATAATGAGAACTACCTTCAGTTTTTATCTGGTGGAAATGACGATACATTTAGAAGTTCTCAAGACGTAAACGCTTACAATATTAATAACATTTATTGGGATTTTATAGGGAGTTATGGTGTAGGTAATGTGTCAGGAAATATGTACTTAAAAACATTAACATTAGATTATGATTTCTTTGACAATGAATTCTTTGAACTCAGCGTTATTAATGATAGTAAGATTGCGTTATACCATTCGAGTTCTGGTACTGTTTATGAATTTACAGGAAGAGGATATATACAATATTACAGAAATGTAAATGTAGAAGATGGTAAAGGGGCTAAACAGTCTGAAGAACTTAAAAAACGTAAGCAAAAAACAAAGAAAGTAGAGAATACTAGAGAAAACACAAGAAGCATATAAATAGAAACTTAAATTATATGATAGAATTTAAATTTAGGTGGTCTAAGTGACCTCAAAAAAAGATAAAATCATAGAAATGAAACTAAATTTGGTTGGTTATTTAGTTTCAAAACGCTCAGGTAAAACACTTGTTTTTCTGAGCGTTTTCTTTTTTAATTAGTTTGAAATTAATCAAAATTGTTAGCGTTTGTACCTCTTTGATTAATTATCCTATAAATAAGTGCTAATATGACTATAGTCTACTTTTTAATGTTTTTATAATTGCTTTAGTAAAATTTCTAGATCTTTAAGTTCATAAGGTTTCTCTGTAATAATTTTAGAAGAATCCAATAAAAAATACATTGGTGTTGCCGAAACTCCATAGGTTTTTACAACAGGATTATCCCATTTATTTAAACCAATTTGATGAATAAAATCGGGGTAGTTTTTAATTTCATTATTCCAGCTCTTTTTATCGTCTTCCAATCCAAAGGCAACAACTTTTAAGTTGGGTTTGTTGGCAACCATTTCTTTAACCTTTGGTAGTTCGCTTAAACAATGACTGCAAGTGCTACTCCAAAAAATAAGCAAATAATGTTCTGCACCTTTTAAGTGATGTAAGTTGGTGTTTTTTCCGTTAGAGGTAATATCAAAATTAGGAGCTTTAGACCCAATAGAGGTGTTTTTAAAAGAAATAACCATGTCTAGTAAAACATTATTTTCCGTAGCCTTAGCTAGTTCTAATAAATAATTGGTAGTAATATAATTAGCAACTTCATGATTTTTTTGATCTACAAAATGCTTCCAAATCATTTCCAATAAACTTGTTTTAATAATTAAGTCATTGGTGTTTATAGCTGCTGCTACATCGTCAATATGCGCCTTATAAGTGGCGTTGCTTGGGTTTTCTACCATATTAAACACATAGGCCGTAACACGATCTATTAAAAATGATGAGCTTTGTAGTAGGTAATTGCTAAAATCAATCTGACTTAAATAGTGTTGCTTTAAGTTTTTTGAATAGGTGGAGATGTCTTCATATTCCGTAGGAATATAAGGTCTGTTTGCGATAATAAAACTAGACACTAATTTACCTTGAGCCAATTCTTCATAGCCTGTTTGTGTATCTTTTAAGGTTTTAAAAATAGCTTTAAAACCTTTTTTATCTGAGTTTTCTTTAGCGAAGTAATTGCTTATGGTTTGGTTAACCATATCAATGCTTTTAAGATAAGAGTTCCAAAGTTTATTTTCTTCCGATTCTGTAAAGCTTACACCATTTTCTTGACTAAAATTAAAGGAGATATTTTCTTTTCCATCGTAGATAAAATCGAAATTGTTTTCTTCTGGCGGAATCGCATATACAATTTTATAAATACCAGGTTTTGCGGTAGAGTCTAATTGGATTTCAAAATTACCTGTACGGTCAAGCTGTCCTCTGTCGACGTAATTAGCACTTTCTGGCGTAGCTTGGTATAAAAAGGCATAGCTGAAATCTTCGGCGGGTGAAAATGTGCCTTTTACACTTTGAGCTTGACATATTAAAGGTAAAACCAAAAATAGGATTAATAATTTTTTCATGATATTGTATGTTTTGTAAAACTGTTTGCTAATTGTTATTTTATTTTCTTGCCTTTTATGCCACTTGCGCAACCGTAAAAATAATTGATATATTCGACTTCAAAATTATCTCTTTTAAAAATTTGAAAAGCATTTTTTGAATTGCCAAAAGCTTCCGTATAAATACCTAACATTTTATAAGTTTCAGGACTGCCTAAAAAAAGCCTTCCTAAAAGCGGAATGACATTTTTTAAGTATAATAGATAAAAAAACTTCAAAATATTATTTTTTGGAACAGACACATCAATTAAGGAAAACGTTCCATTTGGTTTTAATAGCCTGTCAATTTCATTTGCCAAAGCATTTAGTTGTTCTGCATTAAACGTTTTTAGTCCAAACCCTGAAATAATATAATCTGCAGATTCGTTTTCTATTGAATTATGAAAAACATCCTCTTTTAAAATTGTAATTTTAGAATGTGGAAATTTTAGTTTGTTTTTCTCTGCTTGTTTTATCATTTCAGATGAAAAATCTAAGGCAATAAGCTGTGAATTTAGAGTGTTCTTATTGAGTACGTGCTTCCAACATTCGCCCATACCAGTCATTAAATCCACAATCACTTTTTTGTCTTCAATATGTAGTTCTTCAACACATTGTTTTCGCCAACGTTCGCTAAATCCAAATGAAGTGATGTAATTCATATAAGCATACGACCCCGACATTTTATCAAACAGATTTTCGACGAATTTTGGTTCGTAAATTTCTTTCATGCTTAAGCCTTATTTGCAAAAATGCTAACCACTGAATACCCTCAATAATTAAGCCATTATAACGCTATTTAATCTTTTTAGATCTAATACTTTCAATAATTACGGTTGCTAATATTAAACTGCCACCAATAAATGTATTAAACGATGGTATTTCATTCAAGAAAAAAAATGCAATTATAATTCCAAATATAGGTTGTGTGCTACCAATAATACTCGCTGTACTAGCTTTAAAGTATTTTAAACTTTGAACAAACATGGTATGTCCAATAGCTGTAGTTACTATAGCTAATAACAAAACGTAAGGGTATTGTGTTGTAATATTAGAGGTGTCCATAAAAAATAAAACAGGTGCCAATATAATGGTTAAAATTACGACTTGATAAAACATAAGCATGGTACCATTATAGGTAGCAATATGCTCCTTTAACATTAAAATTCTTAAAGCATAACATATAGCAGAAAGCAAACCAAACATAATACCTTGTAATTGACTGCTTTCTAAATTGAATTCTGGGGCTAAAATAGATATGCCAACTAGTACCATTAATCCTAGTACAATGTGTATAGGATCTAATTTTGTTTTTGAAAAAAAAGGTTCTAATAAGGCTATAATAACAGGAAACGTAAATAACGAAATCATGCCAATAGCTACATTAGAGCGCTTTAGAGCATAGAAATAAAAAATCCAATGGCCACCCATTAATAAAGCAGCGATAAAAAAGGTGAGACGATCTTTTTTGTTGCTTATTTTTAAATTAATGCCTTTATAAGCACAAAACAAGAAAAGTATAATTACAGCTAAAATAGAGCGCCACCAAATAATTACAGGAGTTGGCATGTCTATAAATTTACCCAAAGGACCGGAAGTGCTAAGGCAAACTGTTGCAAAAATGAGCAGTAAAAGATGATTTAAATGACTTTTTTCATTCATTTAATATCGGATAAGGCAGCAAGTGCTTGTTTTGTGTTTTTAATTTTTTCGAAAGTTAGTATTAAGCGTAATCCTTTTCGGGTTTGTTTTTCTTTCATTTTACATTTACTTGCATTCATCTGTACAAATTGTAAGACTTTAGTAAATGCCTCACTCTGATAAAAGCCACTTTGTTGATCTTGAATAAAATAACCAATCATTTTGCCTTGCTTCATAATCAGTTTTTCAATGCCCATTTTTGTGGCAATCCATTTAAGTCGTACACTATCTAATAAATCTGAAACCTGTGTTGGTAGTTCTCCAAATCGGTCAATAATTTCAGTTTCAAATTTAGCGAGTTCTTCTTCGGTTTTAATCGCGTTTAATTTGGTGTAGAGATTTAAACGTTCAGTAATATTGTTGATGTAATCGTCTGGAAATAGTAACTCAAAATCGGTATCTATAGTTATGTCTTTTACATATTCCTTTGGCTTACCGTCATCTTTATATAAATCTGAAAACTCCGTTTCTTTTAATTCGTCTATGGCTTCATTTAAAATTTTCTGATAGGTGTCAAAACCAATATCATTAATAAATCCACTTTGTTCTCCTCCTAGTAAATCACCTGCACCACGAATTTCTAAATCCTTCATCGCAATGTTAAACCCGCTACCCAATTCTGTAAATTGTTCTAAGGCTGAAATTCGTTTTCTAGCATCGGCTGTCATTGCCGAATATTCTGGCGTAATAAAATAACAAAAGGCTTTTTTGTTACTACGACCAACACGACCTCGCATTTGGTGTAAATCGCTTAAACCAAAATTGTTAGCGTTATTAACAAAAATGGTATTTGCATTTGGGACATCTAAGCCACTTTCTATAATCGTGGTACTCACCAAGACATCAAACTCACCATTCATAAACGCGAGCATGAGATTTTCTAATTTTTTACCATCGAGTTGCCCATGACCAATACCAATTTTGGCATCAGGCACTAATCGCTGAATCATTCCAGCAACTTCTTTTATATTTTCAATTCTATTATGAATAAAAAATACTTGACCACCACGCTGAATCTCATAACTCACCGCATCTCTCATGGTTTCTTCTCCAAAACGAATCACATGACTCTCAATAGGATAACGGTTTGGTGGAGCTGTATTAATAACGGATAAATCTCTAGCAGCCATCAAACTAAATTGAAGCGTTCTAGGAATAGGCGTGGCTGTTAATGTTAACACATCAACATTCTCCTTAATGGTTCTCAGTTTTTCTTTAACAGCGACTCCAAATTTTTGTTCTTCATCAACAATTAGTAAGCCTAAATCTTTAAATTTTACGTTTTTGCTAGCCAATTGATGCGTACCAATAATAATATCAATGTTTCCTTTTTCTAAACCTTCTAAAGTTTCGCGTTTTTCTTTAGCTGTTTTAAAACGGTTAACATAATCAACAGTTACCGGAAAATCTTTTAAACGTTCTTTAAAAGTACGTGAATGTTGATATGCCAATATCGTCGTTGGTACTAAAACAGCAACTTGTTTGCCATTATCTACGGCTTTAAAAGCGGCTCTTATAGCAACTTCCGTTTTTCCAAAACCAACATCACCGCAAATTAGGCGATCCATTGGTCGTTCACTTTCCATATCAGCTTTTATATCTGCTGTAGACGTGATTTGGTCCGGAGTATCTTCATACACAAATGAAGCTTCGAGCTCCAATTGCATATGGCTATCTGGTGCGTACTGAAAGCCTTTTTTTAGTTTTCGTTTGGCATAAAGCTTAATAAGGTTAAAGGCAATTTCCTTAACTCTTGATTTTGTTTTTTGCTTTAAGGTTTTCCACGCTTTACTTCCTAATTTATAAACGGTTGGTGGTTTGCCATCTTTACCGTTAAACTTAGTGATTTTGTGAAGTGAATGTATACTTAGGTATAAAATATCGCGCTCGCCATAGACTAATTTTATAGCCTCTTGCTTTTTGCCTTCAACATCTATTTTTTGTAGACCTCCAAATTTACCAATACCATGATCGATATGCGTAACATAATCTCCAATTTCAAGATTTGTTAATTCCTTTAAAGTAATGGCTTGCTTTTTGGCATAACCATTTTTAAGATGGAATTTATGATAACGATCAAAAATTTGATGGTCGGTATAAATTGCTAAATTGTGTTCGGTATCTATAAAACCTTGATAAAGTGAAAGCACTACTGTTTTGTAGTGCACGGTTTGTTCCGCGTCATCAAAAATATCATGAAAACGTTTCGCTTGCTGTTCGCTTACACAAGCGATATAATTGGTGATGCCCTTAGCGTGATTTTCATTTAAATCTTCAATTAACAGATTGAATTGTTTATTAAATGCTGGCTGTGGCTTGGTGTAAAATGCTATAAGTTGCTGAGCAAAATAGGCTTCATTTCCAAATTCGATAAAAGGATATTCTAAAAACTGACGTTTTAATAAGTCTGAATTACAAAACAATTCTTCAGGTGAAGCCTGCTTAATTTCGCTAGATAAATTTTTGAAAGCGTCTTCTGCTTTTTCATAAAAATCATCAATTCGTGAAAACGCTAAAGCTGCATTTTTAGAAAAAATAACAGTTTTATTAGAAATGTACTTTAGAAAACTTTCGCGTTGTTCTGCAATCATTTTATTAGCCACATTAGGAATGATGCTTACTTTTTTAATGCGCTCTGTAGAGAGTTGTGTTTCTACATCAAACGTTCTAATGCTATCTACTTCATCACCAAAAAATTCAATTCGGTAAGGTTCGTCATGTGAAAATGAAAACACATCAACAATACCACCTCTTACTGAGAAATCTCCAGGTTCGGTAACAAAATCAACACGTTTAAATTTGTATTCAAATAAGACTTCGTTAACAAACTCGATGCTTAAATCGTTGCCAACAGAAATTTTTAAAGTGTTCTTTTCAAGTTCCTTTTTGGTGACGACCTTTTCAAAAAGCGCATCAGGATAGGTAACAATAATGCACGGTTTTTTACGCGAATTAATTCGGTTTAAAACCTCGGCTCGTAAGAGTACGTTGGCATTATTGGTTTCCTCAATTTGATAAGGTCTCCTATAGCTTCCTGGATAAAACAACACATCTTTAGTGTTTATGAGTTGTTCTAAATCGTTGAGATAATAGGCGGCTTCTTCTTTGTCGTCAAAGATTAGTAAAAAGGGTTTGTCGGCCGTTTTAAAGGCTTCAGAAACCGTAATTGAAAATGAAGAGCCAACAAGACCTTTTAAATGTGTTTTTGTTTCGCTTTGGGCAATAGCAGTCTGCAGATTTTGCAGTTGCAAAGTCTGTGCGAATGTTTGGGCAATAGATCCTTTACTCAAGTTTCTTTGTTTGAAGATGCAAATATAAAATTTTTGAAGTGTTCACTAATGATAATTCTTTGAATAGAATTATATTTGTTCAGAATTATTAATTAGATAATAAATAAAGTATATATATGTCATTTTCAGATTTATTCGATAGCGGATTTAAAAAACGTAATGAAGACCATTTTGCAGCTATTGTAAGAGTTGCAATGAGTGATGGTGTAATCACTGATAAAGAAAGAGCTTTTTTAGATCGTTTAGCAACACGATTAGATATCTCAGAAGCCGATTATAAATTAATTTTAAAAGATTACGATACACATTCTATAAATCCACCAACATCTTATGATATGCGTTTAGAGCGTTTATATGATTTGGCGCGTATGGTTTGGGTTGATGATATCGAAGGACCAAATCAGCATTGGTTATTAGAAAAATTATGTGTTGGCTTAGGATTTCATTCTCAAAATGCAAAATATATTGCAGATAAAGCTTTAGCTCTTGCACACGACAAATTAGATTTGGATGCGTTTGTTGAAGAAATGAAAAACATGAATAAATAGTCGTTTTAGATCTTATATTATAAAAAAAAGCAACCTAATTTAGGTTGCTTTTTTTTATTACTTTTTTCTAGACTTAATTATTACGCATAAACTCTTCTGCTTTTTCTACCATGTTTTTGCTGCCACAAATAAAAGGTACGCGTTCATGAAGCTCTGTTGGCTCTATGTCCATAATACGTGTGTAGCCATCGCTAGCTTTTCCGTTGGCTTGCTCTGCTATAAATGCCATAGGATTACATTCATAAAGCAAGCGTAATTTTCCTTTAGGGTTTTTAGAACTTTTGGGGTACATATAAATACCTCCTTTGATCATGTTTCTATGAAAATCTGAAACCAAAGAGCCAATATATCTACTTGTGTAAGGTCTTTCGCCTTCATCTTCCTGACAATATTTAATATATTTTTTGATGCCTAAAGGGAAATCTAAATAGTTTCCTTCATTTACAGAGTAAATATTTCCATCTTCAGGAAATTGCATGTTTGGATGTGATAAATAATATGAACCAATTGCCGGATTTAATGTAAAACCATTAACGCCATCACCAGTTGTATAAACTAACATTGTAGAGGTTCCATAAACCACATAGCCTGCAGCGACTTGCGCGCTTCCTTTTTGAAGAAAATCTTCTAAAGAAACAGGTGTGCCTAATGGAGTTACACGTCTGTAAACTGAAAAAATAGTACCAACAGACACATTAACATCTATATTAGAAGAGCCATCGAGAGGATCTATTAATACAACATATTTATTTTGGTGGTTTTCATCTTGACTATTAATCGTAATAAAATCATCTTCTTCCTCACTAGCAATACCACAAACAATATTTCTTTTGGTTAAGGTTTGTATGAATTTTTCATTGGCATATACATCTAGTTTTTGCTGATCTTCACCTTGAATGTTAGTGTCTCCAGCAGCACCAATTATATCTACCAAACCTGCTTTGTTTACTTCGTGGTTTACAACTTTAGCGGCTAAGCGTATAGAGTTAAGAAGTCGGGAAAGTTCCCCAGAAGTGTATTTAAAAGACGTTTGATTTTCAATTATAAATTCTCCTAAGGTTTGATTTCTTTTAGACATGAGTAAATTATTGATTAGTAGCAAGCAAATATCGCATTTTTTAACAAACTATAACGTTTTCGTGTTGTAAATTAATTGTTATGTCAACAGAGTTGGTTTATATTTGAGTTTTCATTTAAGACATATAATGACCCAGATAAGATTAGCCGTAAAGGAAGATATGCCAAGAGTCTTAGAACTCATTCAAGAATTAGCGACCTTTGAAAAAGAACCAGAAGCTGTAGAAGTTAGTGTTTCTGACTTAGAAAAAGATGGTTTTGGTACTCAGCCAAAATTTACTTGTTTTGTTTTAGAAGTAGACCATATTATAGAAGGAATTGCTTTAGTTTACCCTAGATATTCTACATGGAAAGGTGAAGTTTTGCATTTAGAAGACCTTATTATTAGCGAAAAAAGTAGAGGTAAAGGATTAGGCTCTCAACTTTTAGATACTGTAGTAAAGTATGGAAAAGATTTAGGTGTAAAACGAATTTGTTGGGACGTTTTAGATTGGAATGAGCCTGCCATTAAATTCTATGAAAGTAAAGGAGCAAATGTAATGCGAGATTGGGATGTGGTGCATTTGGACGAAAATGGAATTACTAATTATTTAAACCAACTATAATGCGCGTTTATAAATTTGGAGGAGCATCGGTAAAAGATGCAAACGGTGTAAAAAATTTAGCACAAGTATTGCAAACTACAGGTTATAATAACACTTTAGTTGTAATCTCTGCAATGGGCAAGACAACCAATAGAATGGAATTGGTTATCAAAAATTATTTTGAAAATAAAGCTGAACTGCAAAGTGCAATACATGAGGTTGTTAAATGTCATAACGACATTATGGTCGATTTGTTTGAAAATGAAAATCACCAAGTGTTTTCAGATATAAAAGCACTTTTTGACGAATTAAATACATTTTTTAAAAGTAATAAATCACCAGATTACAATTATGTTTATGATCAAACTATTGGTTTTGGTGAATTAATTTCAACGACAATTATTAGCCATTACCTCAATGATATTGGTTTAAAGAATAATTGGGTAGATGTAAGAGAGTTTATTAAAACAGATAATTATTACAGGCATTCTAACGTAAATTGGGAAAAAACCCAAGCTAATATTTTATCTCATTTAGATGTAAATATTTTAAATATTACGCAAGGATTTTTAGGGAGTGATTCTAATAACTTTACAACAACTTTAGGTAGAGAAGGAAGTGATTATACAGCCGCAATTTTTGCTTATTGTTTAAATGCAAATAGTGTAACAATTTGGAAAGATGTACCAGGTGTATTAAATGCAGATCCACGCTACTTTGAAAATGCACAATTATTGCATCAAATTTCATACAGAGAAGCTATTGAATTAGCATTTTATGGAGCCTCTGTAATTCATCCAAAAACGCTTCAACCTTTACAACGAAAAGAAATCCCTTTGTATGTAAAATCTTTTTTAAACCCAGAGGGAAGTGGTACATGTGTTAGTAAAGGAGAAGCTCTAGTTCCTGAGATTCCGTGTTTTATTGTGAAAAAAAATCAGACTTTAATTTCTTTATCGTCTTTAGATTTTTCATATATTATGGAAGAGAATATTAGTGAGATTTTTAGTTTATTACATTTGTATAAAATGAAAGTTGATGTCATTCAGAATTCAGCAATTAGTTTTTCTGTTTGTATAGATAATTTATACGATAATTTAGAAAAATTGCTTCAGCATTTAAAAGCAAAATTCAATGTAACATGTCACGAAAATGTAAGTCTATATACCATTAGGCATTATAATGATGCTGCTATAAAAGAGCTTGAAAAAGATAAAGAGGTATTATTGAAGCAATTAACGCAAGGAACAGTACAAATTGTAACTAAATAAACTTTACTACATTTGTTTTATGGGGAAATCGTCTGATACTGGTTTAGTAACCGCTAAGGAAGTCGCTAAAGCAATCCATGCTGATAAGTATGGATTCTTAGGTACTTTTTTGGGATGGGTATTAATGAAAGTGCTTAATATTTCTACTCTAAATAAAATCTATAACCGAAATAAACACCTTAGTAATGTAGAATTTCTTGATGCTATCTTGGATGAATTTCAGATTAAGTTTGAAATACCTGAAGAAGATATGAAGCGTCTGCCTAAAGAAGGGCCTTACATTACAATTTCTAATCACCCATTAGGAGGTATTGATGGTATTTTACTGTTAAAATTAATGATAGAACAGCGAAGCGATTTTAAAATTATTGCTAATTTTTTATTGCATCGTATAGAGCCTCTAAAGCCATATATAATGCCTGTAAATCCTTTTGAAGGCAGAAAAGATGCGGCAAGCAGTATTGCCGGTTTTAAAAATGCAATTTTACATTTAAAAGAAGGGCACCCGTTAGGGGTTTTTCCAGCAGGAGAGGTTTCTACATATAGAGATGGAAAGTTAGTGGTTGATAAGGAGTGGGAAGCTGCGGCTATGAAATTAATTCAGAAAGCAGAAGTGCCTGTAGTTCCTATTTATTTTCATGCTAAAAATAGCCGTTTGTTTTATAGGCTTTCTAAATTAAGTGACACACTTAGAACAGCAAAATTACCTTCGGAGTTGTTAACTCAAAAACGCCGTGTTATTAAGGTTAGAGTTGGAAAAGCAATTTCTGTAAAAGATCAAAAAGAGCATCCTAGTCTTCCCGAATTTTCAGAGTTTTTAAGGCGAAAAACGTATATGTTATCTAAAACGTTTGAAGATAAACCTAAGATTTTAGATAATATTCAATCACAATTAAAGGTGGCCAAAATACCCAAACGTATTGTGACTCCTATTGCACCAAAAGTGATGATTGCTGAGGTAGATAAGCTTAGAGTAAGTGATTGTAGGCTTTTAGAAAGCAAAAATTACGAAGTGTTTTTAGCCTCTCCTAAAGATATTCCTAATATTTTAAGAGAAATAGGAAGGCTTAGAGAAATTACATTTAGAGAAGTAGGAGAAGGGACTAATGAAGCTATTGATTTAGATACATTTGATGCTTACTACCATCAAATGTTTTTATGGGATAACGAGAAAAATGTCATTGCAGGAGCTTATAGAATGGGCTTAGGATCTAAAATTTTTGAACGTTTTGGAATCGATGGGTTTTACTTGCAAGACTTATTTCGTTTTGAGCCCGAATTACATAAAATGATGAGCCAATCCATAGAAATGGGTCGTGCTTTTATCATTAAAGAATACCAACAAAAACCAATGCCTTTATTTTTGCTTTGGAAAGGAATTGTACACACCACGTTACGTTATCCAGAACATAAATATTTAATAGGAGGAGTAAGTATAAGTAATCAGTTTTCTAACTTTTCTAAAAGTTTGATGATTGAATTTATGAAGTCTCATTATTACGATCCTTATGTGGCGCAATATGTGCATCCTAAAAAAGAATTTAAAGTAAAACTTCAAGATGCAGATAAGGATTTTGTTTTTGATGCAACAGAAGCCGATTTAAATAAGTTTGATAAGATTATAGACGAAGTAGAGCCAGGAGCTTTACGATTACCCGTTTTACTTAAAAAATATATCAAACAGAATGCTAAGCTCGTTGCATTTAACGTCGATCCTTTATTTAATAATGCGGTTGACGGCTTAATGTATATAAAAATTGCAGACCTACCAGAAAGTACTGTTAGACCAGTAATGGAAGAGTTCCAAGCTGAGTTAGAACGTAAATTCATGGATAATCATGATAAGTAAAACTTATCTAATTATTTTTCTTTTACCTTTATTTTGTGTGTCGCAAACGTTTACAGGGCGTGTTGTAGATAAAATAACACAACAACCTATTGAAACTGCTGCTGTATATTTTGATAATACCACAATAGGTACAACGACAGATAGCAATGGAGTGTTTTCAATAGTTTATACAGACGTTGTACAATCTACTTTAGTTATTTCTTATTTAGGCTATGAAAAAGTTTTTATTTCCGATTATAGAAGTCAAAACAATATTACTATAGAGCTCGTTGAAGCAGATAACGCTTTAAGTGAAGTGCTTATTGAATATGATGATGGTTTAACTAGACGACAAAAATTACGTCTTTTTAGAAAGGAATTTTTAGGAACATCTGAGTTTGGTAAGTCTTGTAAAATAGTAAATGAAGATGACTTAGTCTTAAAGTATGATAAAAGTAATAAAGCTTTATACGTAAGCTCAAATGCTGTGCTTAAGATTAAAAACAAGGCATTGCAATATGAAATCTCTTATGATCTTGCAGATTTTGAAGTCAACTTTAAATATGTAAATCTAGAAACCAAAACATTTACTACACATTCTGTGGTCTATTTTGGGACTTCATTTTATAAAGATTTAAATAAATCTGAAAAATCTAAAACAATAAAACACCGAGACCATGCTTTTAAGGGATCTGTACAACACTTCATGCGAGCACTTTTTCATGGGTCTTTAGATGAGGATGGTTATATGTTTGCCCAAAAGCGTTTTACGGTTAATCCTTATGATTTTTTTACTATTTATGATACAGATGCGTTTGGTTATAAAACGGTTATGTTAAAAGAGAAATTGGATATTTATTATAAAATTGATCAAGGCTCAGTGATACAGACATCTGTTCCTAAATTCAATGTAGACAAGTATGGCAATTATTCTCCAATTGTTGGAGTCTATTTTAGTGGAGTTATGGGCAACCAACGTGTTGGCGATACTCTGCCTTTGGATTATAGATTTAATAAAAGTGAAAACTAATGCTAAAAAGAAAACCCAGAATTAACATTCTGGGTTTTAATATTTTTAAAGGCCTTTAAACCATTCTTGAAATTGTTTACCAAATAAAAATGTTGGTTTCATTTCACCACCTAAAGCGGCAATTACACTCATAATCCATGCTACAAGTAAGACAAGCCACATGATTAAATTTATAATTGGAATCCATGATGTAACTATAGCAATTATAACTAAGCCTAACATCTGTCTTATGTAGAAAGAACCAAATTCGGTTTTATTACTACTATTCATTACAATAGCTATTATCCAGCCAATAAAGGTCATATGAGCAATAATGCCAACATTTTTACCATCACTGAATACTTGTTTAGCATCATCAGCAAATTCACTAGCTGCTTCTTTGGCATCACGACCAAACTCTTTAGCATCTTCTGAGAATTCGCTAGCTTTTTGACTTATTTTATCTCCTGCTTTTTTTGCTCCTTCTTTAGCATCACCTATCATATCATCTAGGTCATCACTTAAATTTTTATTATCATCTGACATTTTTAATCGTTTTAGAGGTTAGTATTTGGTATAAAAGTTAAAACGTTAAATTTAGTAAAAAAACAAATATGAATTACTGAAAAGCAGCATCAATAGGTTCCCATAATTCAATCTTATTGCCTTCATTATCTAAAATCCATGCAAATTTCCCGTAATCATAAGTCTCCATATCACCAACAATAGTTACTCCTTCAGTTTTTAGAACCTTTAAAAGCGCTTCTAAATTTTCAACTCTATAGTTAAACATAAAGTCTTTTTTTGACGGTTCAAAATATTTAGTGTCTTCTGCAAACGGACTCCATTGTGTTGAGCAGTCTTTTCCTTCTTTGTCTTTCCACCAAAAAGTAGAACCATAATCGTCTGTATTAAAACCAAGATGTTTTTTATACCAATCTTTTGCTGCTTTTGGATCTTTGGTTTTAAAGAATAGTCCGCCAATTCCCGTAACTCTTTTTTTCATTTTATCCTGAATTTATTTCAGAATTTCAGCTATTGAAATCCTGTATTTTATATGTTATTTTTTTATCGTATTTTCATAAATGCTAATCCATTCTTCAACAGACATTTTGCCTAATAGTTCTTCTATTAAATTATAAGGAATATCATCTATTTTTTTAAAACGCACGCAGCTTTTCCCCATATCTAATTTGTATTTGCAATGTTTAGGATATTCTGCTACAAACCAATCGTATAATTCCTTTTTGGCATACATACCGGAATGGTAAAGTGCAATAAAGTTTTTTTGTGAAGCCAAATTTATAAAAGACAAAGGCGGAAAAGGCTTACAATGGTAACCATCAGGATAAATAGATTTTGGTACATAATAACCTAACATACCATAACTTATACCCGCTTCTAGTCCCTCAGGCATGTGTTTCTTTATGAGTTCATTTAGTTTGGTAATTGGTGCTTTCCGATCTTTGGGAAGTTGTGTAATATATTCTTCGGGAGTAGTTGCTGTTGATGTCATTTGATTTTAGATTTAACACTGTTATAAATTTAGTAAAATTTTGCTTTAATTTTATCTACAATGGTTTGTGCTAGTTTTATATTGCTTTCAACAGTCCAACCTGCCACATGAGGAGAGAGAAGAACATTTTCTGATTCTATTAAATATTGAAAGGCCTCTGGGATGGTGTTTGAAGAAAATAAATTTTCAAAAGATGATTTTTCGTATTCTAAAACATCTAATCCTGCACCTAATAGTTGTCCAGATTTTAAAGCTGATACTATATCTTCTGTGACTACACTTTTTCCGCGTGCTGTGTTTATTAGCCAAAAGGGTTTTTTAAATCCATTTATAAATTCTGAATTAACCATGTTTAACGTTAATGCAGTTTGTGGTGTATGAAGGCTTAATACGTCTACTTTGGCTTTTAACTCTTCTAAAATAACTTGTTTAGCATTGGCATCTCCAACACCTGTTTTTATATCATGGCATAATACTTCTACATCAAAGCCTTTTAATTTTTTTGCAAAGGCTTTACCCATATTTCCATAGCCAATGAGTCCAACAGTTTTTCCGTCTAATTCTAACCCACGGTTTTCTTCTCGTAACCATTGGCCTTGTCTAACTTCTCTGTCTGCTTTATTTAATTTATTAAATAGGGATAATAACATTCCTAAAGCATGTTCGCCAACAGCATTTCTATTGCCTTCTGGGGCAGAAATGAGATGAATGCCTTTTTTTTTGGCATAATCACAATCTATGTTTTCTAATCCTGCTCCAACACGTCCTATAAATTTTAGGTTTGTTGCGGCATCTAAAAAAGCCTTATCAATACTAAAGCGACTGCGAATAATCATGCCATCATATTCGGAAATTTTGGCTTCAATTTCAGATTTTGAGGCTTTGTAATCTTCGTGATTGGTAAATCCTAACGCGTTAAGTTGTTTTATAAGTAAAGGGTGATTAGAGTCTAGGTGTAGTACTTTCATAGTCATACTAGTTTAAGCAGATTTTTAATATTTAGATGTTTTTAGGGGCTTAAATTCCTAAAATCAATTTCGCTATTAAGAAGTAAATTAATATACCAAAAACATCATTACTTGTGGTAATAAATGGGCCTGTTGCAACAGCCGGATCAATACCTCTTTTGTCTAAAAAAATAGGAATAAATGTGCCAATAATAGCAGCCATAATAATTACAGCAATTAACGCAATACTTATGGTTATAGATACTATATATGGAGTTCCAAATATAAAATGTGTGATAAGAATGGCAACAAGTGAAATTGCGACACCATTGACCAAACCTAGTAAAAATTCTTTAAATAATCGTTTTAAGATTTTACCATCTATAGTACCATTGGCTATACCTTGAACTACAATAGCCGAAGATTGCACACCAACATTACCCGCAGTAGCTTGAATTAACGGCACAAAACTAAGCAATACAATAAAATTGCCCATATTGTCATTAAACTGTTCAATAATACTAGCAGCTCCAAGTCCGCCAAACATACCAATAAACAACCAAGGTAGTCGTGCTTTTGTTAATTTAAAAATGCTGTCATCTGCTTCAACATCTTGCGAAATACCAGCCGCTAATTGGTAATCTTTATCTGCTTCTTCTCTTATAACATCAATAATATCATCAATAGTAATTCTACCTACTAAAGTTTGATTGTCATTAACAACAGGAATGGCTTCTAAATCATATTTTGCCATTACTTTGGCAACATCTTCTACATCGTCATTAACATGAACCCAGTCCACATTATCTTTAGCTATATCTGCTATTTTTTGGTCGCTTTTAGAAATGATTAAATCTTTTAAAGATAATCTGCCAATAAGTTTGTCTTGCTTATCTACTACGTAAACTGAGTGTACTCTTGTAACGTCTTTGGCTTGTCCTCTAATACGACGTAGGCAACCTGCAACAGTCCAAGTTTCGTAAACTTTTACTAATTCTTTCGCCATGAGTCCACCTGCAGTGTCTTCATCGTAGGCCAAAAGTTCTTGGATTTCCTCTCTGTGTTCGTCATCTTCTATTTGGGAGATAACTTCTGCTTGCCTTTCTTCAGGAAGCTCGGCAATCATATCTGCCGCATCATCGGTATCTAGTTCTTCAACCTCTTCAGCAATTTCTTTGGTAGAAAGATTTTTAAGTACTTTTTCTCTAATGTCCTCATCGAGTTCCATTAGGATTTCTGAAGTGGTTTCAGAATCTAGAAGTTTTATGACATAAACCGCGTCTTCTAAATCTAATTCATCTAGAATTTCGGCAATATCTGCATGGTGATACTCATTTAATAAAGCTTTTAAATCTTTGTCATTTTGATCTTCGACAAGGATTTCTACCTTTTCAATAAGTTCATCTGTAAGCTGAAATTGTATGTTTTCTTGGATGTCTTCCACTTAATGCTTTCCTTGATTGCGAGGATAAAAGGCGTAACAATCTTTTTTTAATAGAGAGATAGATTGCTTCGCAATACTCGCAATTACAATTAATTTATATCATTTTCAATAAGTGAAGTCAGTTCAATAAACTGAGAAACACTTAATTGCTCTGGTCGCTGCCCAAATATAGTATTTGCTTTTAAATTATCCGACAGATTGAATGTTTTTAAACTGTTGCGTAATGTTTTTCTGCGTTGTTGAAAACCTGTTTTTACAACTCTAAAAAATAGTTTTTCGTCACAAGGTAACGTGTAATTTTCTTTTCGTTTTAATAATAATACTCCAGAATCTACCTTTGGTGGAGGATTAAAAACGGTTGGAGGAACTGTAAATAAATAGTCTGCATTGTAAAACGCTTGGGTTAACACTGATAAAATACCATAAACTTTTGAACCTTCTTTAGAGCAAATACGTAGTGCAACTTCTTTTTGAAACATACCTGAAAACTCAGGGATTTGATGTCTTAATTCTAAGGTCTTAAAGAGTATTTGAGAGGATATGTTGTATGGGAAGTTACCAATAATAGCAAAAGGTTTGTCTTTAAAAACAAGGTTTAAATCGTATTTTAAAAAATCTTTTTCAATAATTCTATCGGCAAGGTTTAAGTAATTGTTTTTTAGGTAGTCTACAGACTCTGTGTCAATTTCAATAACATGTGTAGTGGTATCTTTTTTTAAAAGGTACTTCGTTAATACACCCATTCCTGGACCAATTTCTAAGACATCTTTATAACCTTCAAGAGATAAACTATTTGCAATGTCTTGTGCTATAGATTCATCTTCTAAGAAGTGTTGCCCTAGATGTTTTTTTGCTTTTACTTGGTGTTGATTTGCCACAAATACACGGATGTTTTTAATTAGTCGTTACGCAAAGATACATAGAGCTAGATAGAGATAAGCAGAATTACTTTAGAAACCTTAATTTATAGTTACCGAATATTCATCTACAACTTCTAATTCTGTTCTAAAAGATAGAACTTTTTCACCAAAACGTTGTAATCCATCTTGTTTTAAGCGTTCTGCATGTTCGGCATAATAAGAATTTAACGCTTCTCTAGAATGCGCTCTGTATTGTACCGAGTAGGTATCTGTTTCGGTATCTTCTACTAAAACTTTAGTGAGTTTGGCTTCTTTAAATAGTCCTGTAGCCAGTACTTGTGGAATGTGTTCTTTTATCCACTCAAGCCATTCTTGATGGATGCTTTTATCTATGTTAAGGGTAACGTTATAAATAATCATATTTGGGTCATAAGAATTTGATGCAAAAGTATGAATTTTGAAGTAAACGGTTTTGCGGTTTTACAAAGTTGAAAAAGGTGCTAATGTAAATGTGTTATAACTTTAGCATAAATATCTATAAAAAGAAAAGAGGTCAACTTGAGGCTATTGGATATAATTGGTAATATGCAAACTAAAGTCTGAACGATTAATTAATACTATCGCCACGTAACATTCTAAACTTGCGTCGTGCTTCTATAAAGTAAATACTGTCTTGGTATTCAAATATTATTTTTTCGTACAGTTGTTTGGCTTCTTCTGGGTTTGCTAATGGTGTATTATAGAGTTCTGCTAAATGGTAATGTGCATCATCAGCCAAAATACCGTCTCTATAATCCTTTATTATTTCTAAGTAATTAGCTTCGGCTTTACTGTATTGTTTTTTCTTTTCGAAGAGTTTTGCTTGTTGGTAAAGTGTTTGATCAATAATACTTTCACCTTTGTGTTCTTCTAAAATTTTATCTAAAAGCGATATCGCCTCGTCTGTTTTATTCTGAAAAGCATACAAGTCTGCTTTAGCATATAATTTTAATGAAGTTTGTAAACTGTCTTCAAATTTGTTATCTGAAATTAAGAGTTTTAAATCTAGAGCATCATTTGCAATTAATTGAGATGTTGACGATTTTAAGATTTTGAGCTGTGATTCTGCCCAATCAAAATCTCCTTTGTAATAACTTGTTTTGGCCACCTTGAAGCGTGCCTCTTGCGCAATAGTGCTGTTTTTTAATTCGGTCTGAATCTGAGAATAAAAAATTAAGGCTTCATTAAACTTTTCTTGGAGCACTAAAATATCGGCCAATAACAATTTAATTTTAGCTTTTCTATAATAAGAAATGTTTAGTTCTAAGCTTTCTTTTAAGAAATTAGTAGCAGTTTTTGTGTCTTTAAGGTTAAAGGCTAAGAATTTTCCATAGGCTAACTGTAGCGGAATAGTTAACTGAGACTTGCCAAACTCAAGAAACAGATTCTTATAAGTTTCATCAATAAGTTTTAAGGTTTTTTCGTCTGCAGTTTTAGTATCTATTTCTAAAATATATTGATGAGCAATTAAAGCAGTAGCTCTGTCTTGTGTGGTTTCTAATATGTAATTAAAAATTGATTTTGCAGTGTCATCATCATTATCTTTTCTAGCGGTTTCTGCCAATTCAATTATACGGTCTAAACTTTCTGGATTACGTTTGTAAAGTGCTTTTTCTTGAATAAAGGATTTGTTATAGGCTTTTTCTTGAATATATAACCAACTCAACATATCATACCAATAAGGTTTTGGTTCTTGTTGTATTTTTTTTAAAAGTAGTCGTCTTAAAAAAACATTGTTCTCATTGTCTTTATTTTCTGAAATAAAATCAGTGATGGCACGTTTTATATTGTTGAGGTTGTTAGGTTTAAAATTTACGTAATCTATATAATTAGCAAACATTTGTTCTATGTTGCCTTGATCACCATAAATACGAGCCAATTGAATTGTGTAATTTCTATCTGGTGTTAAAATTTTTCCTTTCTCGTAAACTTTAATCGCTTGGTCTAAGAGTGAATAATCTTCAAATTTTTGTGCGATACTATAAATGTAGTTGGGTTTTTCATCTACAAAAGCAATAGCTTCATCATATAGTTTATTTGCTCTATTTAAACTGTCTATAAGTTGAAAATTGTAACCTAAAGCAACAAGCATAGCGGGATTTTGTCTTTTTGCTAGCCGTTGTACTATAATGTTTTCAGCGTCTTTATATTGCTCTAATTGCTGATGAATATCAATTAGTTTATAAATGTAGTTAGAGTTATATGGCTTTTCTTTAGCTAGGTTCTCGTAAATGATAAGTGCTTTTTTAAACTCTCCTTTCTTGTAATAACTTTCTGCTTGAGCTTCGTTGTTTTGAGCAAAGCCAGAATGCCATCCTAAAATAAAAAGTAAAATGAAAAATCGCTGTAGCATGTAACTGTTTTTGTTAAGATAACTCCAAATATAACAAATGCTAAACCTAGATATTGTAAAAGTTAGTTAAAAACATTTCACAAAAAAAATGCCTAAACTTTAGTTTAGGCATTTACCAGCAAAATAAATGTGCTATTAACCATTATTTTTGTAAATATGATTCAATTATTCTGTCTTGGTTCTGTTTTATTATTTCTAAATGAAAATAGTTAAAACAAAACTTTGCTTACCATAACAATTAATGAAACAAGTAATACAATTCGTTTTAAGTTTTTCATAATTAGGTTATTCTGATTTGGAAGCACTAACTTCTGAAAAATATTCAAATAAAACGAAGAAATGCCTTAATAATCGATGAAATACATATTTGTTTAACAATTCACATAAAATATGAATTAATTTATGGCGTTAAGATATTATGTCAAATCCAGTGTAAGGCACTAAAACTTCTGGGATTTTAATACCATTTTCGGTTTGGCAGTTTTCTAAAATACCAGCCAAAATTCTAGGTAATGCTAAAGAGCTTCCGTTAAGTGTGTGGCATAATTCATTTTTACCATCGCTATTTTTAAAACGTAATTTTAAACGATTGGCTTGAAACGTTTCAAAATTAGAAACAGAAGACACTTCTAACCAACGGTCTTGTGCTGTTGAAAATACTTCAAAATCATAAGTTAGAGCAGAGGTAAATCCTAAATCTCCACCGCATAATCTTAGTATTCTGTATGGTAATTTTAAGTCTTGTAAAATTCCTTTTACATGATTTACCATGCTATCTAAAGCTTTGTAAGAATTATCAGGATGTTCAACTCTTAGAATTTCAACTTTATCAAATTGGTGTAAGCGATTTAGTCCTCTAACATGAGCACCATAACTTCCTGCTTCACGTCTAAAACAAGGTGTGTAACCTGTAATACTAATAGGTAAATCACTTTCGTTTAAAAGTGTGTCTCTAAAAATATTTGTTGCAGGTACTTCTGCAGTTGGAATTAAATATAAATTATCTAAAGTAACATGATACATCTGTCCTTCTTTATCTGGTAATTGTCCAGTTCCAAAGCCAGACGCTTCATTGACTAAATGTGGTACTTGGTATTCTGTATAACCAGCCTCAGTGTTTTTGTCTAAGAAATATGCAATAAGTGCACGTTGTAATCTAGCACCTTTACCAATGTAAACAGGAAAACCAGCACCTGTGATTTTGTTTCCTAATTCAAAATCAATGATGTTGTATTTTTTTGCTAATTCCCAATGTGGTAAAGCGCCGTCATGTAATTTTGGAATATCACCTTCTCTAAATGTTTCTTCATTGTCTTCGTCTGTATTTCCAGCAGGAACAATAGGATTTGGGACATTAGGAATCTTATACAATAACTCTGCAAGGGCATTAGCTTTGTCGTTTAGCTCTTGTTCAAAGTTTTTAGTAGATTCTTTTAATTGCGTGGTCTTCTCTTTTAAAAGATTTGCTTTTTGAGTTTCTCCAGATTTGAACAAATTACCAATTTCTTTAGATAATGCGTTTGATTCTGCTTTTGTATTATCTAATGAGGTCTGAAGTGCTTTACGGTCTTCATCTAAAGCAATAGCTTCATTAATCATTTCGGTAGCATCAATATTTCGTTTTGCTAAACGTGCTATGATGTCTTCTTTATTCTCTTTAATAAAAGCAACTTGTAACATATCTTTTAATTTAGGTTTTTACCAATTGAGCTCAGTAAAAACAGGAAACAAAAGTAAAAATAAAATAAGCAGAAAAAAATATAAAGTGGTCAATTTTGACTGAGGATTTGGGTCTTGGTCGAGTTTCTGTTTTTTAGACACGAATTTCAACCTTTTCATTCTCAACTAAATCCTATTCTGAAGGTAATATCCAATCGTGATGCTTAAAATGGTGCCATTCTTCGTTTGCAATATCAACTTTAGGGTCTATGAGTTGTTTTGAGGGTTTACCGTTTACGCTTACATAAGATGTTACAAACACTTTAACAGGGATTCCTTGTTTAGCAAAATCTTGTTTAAGGTGCTGTGCAAATTGCCAAATAACATCGGGTTTACTACTTGCACCTCGTTGCTGCTTTTTGGTCAGATAATCATCTAGCTTTATAGGAATAGCTTTATTCGTATTGGCGTTAATTACAGAATAGGTTGTTCTACCACTTTTTGCTCTGAGCATCATTCTCCAAGAGAGGCGATGACCTTCTTCGGTCCATAACACATCGTCTTTAAAGAAATGATGTCTAAGAGGTAAAGCCATTTGAACCATAAAGTAAATTGAGAAAAACGAAACTAATATGGGTTTATATTTTGGAACAATGATAGCATTAGCGTCATAAAAGGGCTTTTTCTTTAGGAAGATATTTTTTATGGTTTTTGGATCAAAAAAGAACAAGCTAAAGGCTAACGACATGTATGGGAAAATACCAATCTGAAAGACAATAGAGTTAAATAAATGAAAGAAAATAGATGCAAAAAATGCATATTTTCGAGTAGGCTTAAAGAGTAGCAGAGGAATAATTAAACCATCAAATAGAATGCCTCCATAGGCCAGAATATAATGTACGGTGTTTTGCTGTAAAAGTTCACCAATAATAGGGTAATTGGCTTTATTTCTCATTAGGATTTCAATAACAGAAGCATCTAGCCAATCTGGATAGAGTTTTGCTGCAGAAGCATAAGAATAAAGGATAAATAGTTGCAGGACAAAAATCCATTTACACCAACTAGGCATTGAAATACTTTTGAGCGATGGTTTTAATTTTACATCTAATGAAGCATAACGATTTGCGGGTAAAAACACCATTAAAAAACTCAATAAAACAAGTAGGTAATAATGATTATTGTATGATGATTTTTGCATGAGGTAAGTGGCTGTCCACATTAAAGCAAACATTACCATGCTAAATCGGTATTTGAAGCCTAGCATTATAAAGAGCCCAAAAACACCCATGACGAGGTAATAAATGTACATCCAATTGCCAGGTAATGGTTGTAACCACTCAAAACCAATAAATGAAAATGTAAATTCAGGTTCTATTAAGGTGCGTTGTATCCAACCTGTAAAAATAGCTCCAACTGCTTCTAAAAAACATAGTAATCCAAAAATGACTCTAAAAATAATGAGTCCTGAATTATCAATATGTTTAAATAAAAACTTATTCATTTAATGTTTTTATATAATCGGAAGCGTCTATCATATCTTTTTTAAGTTGAATTTTTAAAGCCTCAAGATTTTCAAACTTTTCTTCACTTCTTAGACGTTTTAGGAATTCAATTTTTAGCTTAGCATTGTAGATGTTCTCTTTAAAGTTGAAAAAATGAACCTCAATAGAGCGTGTTTTGCCTTCAACTGTTGGATTAGAGCCAATATTCATCATTCCAAAAATAGTGTTACCTTCAAATTTAGATTGTACGATATAAACACCATCTCGAGGAATTAATTTGTAAGCCTCTTTAATATGAATATTCGCAGTAGGAAAATTAATAGTTCTTCCTAAGCCTTTTCCTTTAATTACAGTTCCGGTAATAAAATAATTGTAACCCAAAAAAGAATTTGCTAATGCAACTTCTCCGTTGTTTAATGCTTTTCTAATTTTAGTAGAACTTACGGTTACATCTTTGATATCTTGTGCAGAAATTTCTTCGACTTTAAAACTGTAGAGTTGGGCAAATTCTTTTAAGTCTTTAATATTTGCATTTCGGTTTTTTCCAAAGTGATGGTCATAACCAATAACAATTTGTTTGGTGTTGAGTTCGTCTACCAAAATCTGTTTTACATAGTTTTTAGCAGAAAGGTTAGCAAATTCTTTAGTGAATTTTTTGACAATAACCTCTTTTATTCCATGTGCTTTTAATAAATCTATTCGTTCATCAATAGTGTTTAGTAATTTTATGGAAACATCTTTTTGAAGCACCATTCTAGGGTGTGGAAATAAGGTTAATACCACAGGAATATGACCACTATCTTGAGCAAGTTTTACAACTTGTTTTAGTATTTTTTGATGTCCAATGTGTACACCGTCAAAGGTGCCAATGGTTGTTACTTTTGCTAAAATTGAAGTCAAGCGTTGTCTTTTATAAGTGTTCATTTTTAACAAATATTTGTAAAAAAAAACCTTAATTTCGAAGAATCTTAATTTTTATACAAACATTTATGAAAACAAAGCTACATTTTGTTTTGGCATTATCCTTATTTTTATCTATATTTTCAGTAACAGCTCAGCAGAATTATTGGAAAAAAATGAATAAAAATGAGCTGAATGCCAATGGAAGCAATTCAACTCTTAATCAAAAATTTTATCAGACATATCAATTAGATATAGAGACCTTTAAAGCGCAATTAATTAATGCTCCATTGCGTTCTGTTACAACAACGACATCTAATACTAAGGTTTACCTTCCTAATTTAGAAGGTGAATTAGAACAATTTATGGTTGTTGAAACTCCTGTTTTATCCGAAGAATTATCTCTAGAGCATCCTAATATTAAAACATATTTAGGATTTAGTACTAGAGTGCCAGGTGCAAGAGCGCGTTTTAGTATTACTCCTCAAGGTTTACAAAGTATGGTAACCTATCCTGATGCGCCAATGCATTTTTTAGTACCATTGAGTAAAACAGATGCTACTTCGTATATTCTATACAATAGAGCTGCGCGAACTGAAAATTTAAAAGAATTTGAATGTTTAACAGAAGATGTATTTATAGAAAACGATACTATTGAGTATGCAGGTAGAGATGCTAATGATCAAATATTGAGAACTCTTAGAATTGCAATTTCAACAACGGGTGAATACACTAACTTTTGGGACGATGGCAATGCTGGTAATGGTGATGCTCAAGACGATGCTTTGGCTCAGGTTGTTTCAACTTTAAATAGAGTTAATGAAATCTATGAAGTTGATATGGCTGTAACATTTGTTTTAGTTACAGGAAAAGAAATTATATATGCAAATGCTGGTTCAGACCCTTACACAGGTAGTTTAAATTCGCAATTACAAACCACATTGACCAATAATATAGGTGAAGCAAATTACGATATAGGTCATTTATTTACTTATGATGATAACAACGGAAATGCAGGTTGTATAGGTTGTGTTTGTGTAGATGGAGAAAAAGGAAGCGGTTTCTCTGCTCATGAATTTACAGACAATGATGGAGGACCATATATGTCAGATTTCTTTGATATTGATTACGTACCACATGAAATGGGGCACCAACTAGGGGCAAACCATACGTATTCAAATTTTTCTGAAAACACAGGTGTAAATGTAGAGCCAGGTAGTGGTACAACAATTATGGGTTATGCAGGTATTACAGGTAATAATGATGTGCAAGATCATTCAGATCCATATTTTCATTATGCCTCTATTACGCAAATATTAGATAATCTTAATGTAAGAACGTGTTGGACAAGTACTCCTATTACTAATAATCCTCCAGTATCAAATGCAGGATTAGATTATACCATACCTGTTGGAACTGCTTTTGTTTTAAAAGGAGCCGCTACAGATGCTGATGGAAGTGATGTTTTAACATATACATGGGAGCAAATTGACGATGGGACAACAAATTTTGGGAATTTTGGACCAAATAAAACCTCTGGTGCAGTTTGGAGATCGCGACCTCCAAGTACATCACCAGATCGTTATATGCCAATTATTGAACGTGTAATTTCTGGACAATTAACAGAAACAAATCCAGTAGTAACGGCAAATAATTCCTCTTGGGAAACGGTATCTAATGTTGGGAGAACTTTAAATTTTGCACTCACTATAAGGGATAGAAGTGAGGCTGATGGAGTTGGGCAAACGCCTCAAAGTGATTTTGATACGATGACTGTTACAGTTGATGATGCTTCAGGGCCTTTTGTGGTAACGTCTCAAACTACTAATGAAATTTGGGATGCAGGATCTAGTCAAACTGTAACTTGGGATGTGGCTAATACAGACAGTGGCTCTGTTAATACACCTACGGTAAATATCTTATTGTCTACAGATGGTGGTTATACATTTCCATTTGTAATGGCTACTGCTGTGCCAAATGATGGATCACACGATGTTACTATACCAATTACAGGTGGTGACTCAACAACTGTTAGAGTTAAAGTAGAAGGAAATAACAATATTTTCTACGCTATAAATCCTACAAACTTCACCATTCAAGAATCAGAATTTGTTCTTAATGTTGCTGAAAGTTCTGTAGATGTTTGTACGCCAGATAATGCTGTGTTTACCTTTACTTATAATACGTTTTTAGGGTTTTCTGACACCACTACTTTTAGTGCTTCGGATTTACCTGGAGGTGTAACTGCCTCTTTTTCTCCATTTTCAGCAACTGCAGATGGTACAGAGGTTACAGTTACTATTAATGGTATTGGAGCTTTATCATCAGGGAATTATCCATTTAATTTGGTTGGTACCTCTGGTGCAATAACTAAAACTTCTGAAGTAGAATTTAATGTATATGACTCTAATTTATCTACTTTAAATTTATTAACTCCTTCTAATGGGGCTACTGATGTACCTGCAGATGCTGCTGTTTTTACATGGGATGCAGATTCAAATGCTACAATGTATGACATTGATGTAGCTACAGATGCAGGATTTACTAATATTGTTGCAACATCAACAGTTGATAACCCAACATATACAGTTACGACTTTAAATGTTCTTACTTCTTATTTTTGGAGAGTGAGAAGTAGTAATGATTGTGGATTGGGGAATTACTCGCAATCAAGCTTTACGACGGCAAATATTTCATGTGCATTATATGATTCTGCAGATACACCGTTAAGTATTCCAGATTTTAATACTTCAGGTGTTAGTTCAATTATAAATGTACCAACACCATCAATAATCAGTGACATAAATGTAACTGTAAATGTAACTCATGATTGGGTAGGAGATGTTACTTTAAAGCTAATAGCTCCAAACGGAACAGAAATTCCATTGTCAACAAGTAATGGAGGTAATGGTAGTGACTATGTTGGAACTGTGTTTGACAATGAGGCAGGTGCATTAATAACTGCAGGAGTGGCACCTTTTACAGGTGCTTTTCAGCCAGAAGGAGATTTATCAGCATTAAATGGAAGTCTTTCAGGTGGTGATTGGATTTTAAATGCGTCTGATACAGGATTTTTTATTGGAGGTAATTTAGAAAGTTGGTCTATTGAAATATGTGGTGTGATTCAAGCAGATGATGATAATGATGGTATACCTAATGATTCAGACAATTGTCCAATGACAGCAAATTCAGATCAAGCAGATTTAGATGGAGACGGTATAGGAGATGTTTGTGATGACGATATTGATGGTGATACAATTTTAAATGATAGTGATAACTGTCCTTTATATGCTAATACAGATCAAGCTGATACAAATGAAAATGGAATAGGTGACGTATGTGATTTTGAATGTAGTATAACTTCAGCAACAGATACTCCAATTACTATATCTAATGTAGGTAATGTTGTATATACCTCTACAATTTCTATTGCTAATACTGGTTTGGTGTCTGATGTTAATGTCTTACTAAATGTTTCACATTCTTACGCTTCAGATTTAGATATATCAATAACTAGTCCGAGTGGAACAGTTGTAGAATTGTCTACAGATAATGGTGGTAGTGGTGATAATTATACAGATACTTTATTTGATGGAGAGGCTTCTGCATCAATCTCTAGTGCTTCAGCTCCATTTACGGGAAGCTTTTTACCAGAAGGTGATTTGTCAGCCATATATGGAGAATCTGCAGCGGGAGATTGGACGTTAACCGTAGTTGATGATGCTAATGGAGATGGAGGATCAATAGAAGAGTTTACACTAGAATTGTGTGTGCTTCCTTTGTTATCTGTAAATGAAGTTACATTTAATTCGGATTTAAATATCTATCCAAATCCTAATAACGGAACATTTAATATTACAATGCGTAATCCTATATCTAATAAAGTTGATATTGAGGTTTATGATATTAATGGTAGAAGAATTTTTGAAAAACGTTTTAACTCTACTCAAATAGTTGATGAACAAATAAATTTAAGTCAGATACAGTCTGGTATATATTTGGTAAAAGTTAAAGATGGAAATCATCAAATTATTAAGAAAATTGTAGTGAACTAACTTACAGAGTAGAAATTAGTATAAGCTGTCTGAAAATATAATTTTTCAGACAGCTTTTTTATTTTCCATTAAATTGATTCATTGTTGTATTTACACCAGCTAAGGCGAAAGATTTAATAAGTTCTGCGGAAATTTTTAAGCGCTCATCGAGTTTAGAATTTTCCTCTTCATTCCATTCGCCTAAAACGTAATCTACCTGCCTTCCTTTGCTAAATTCGTCACTAATACCAAATCTAAAACGGTTATACTTTACGGTTTGTAATTTGTCTTGTGTGTCTTTTAAACCGTTGTGCCCTCCGTCGCTACCTTTTGTTTTAAGGCGTAGTGATCCAAAAGGCAGGTTCAAATCATCTGTTACAACGAGTAGATTTTCTAAAGGTATTTTTTCTTTTTCTAACCAATATTTTATGGCTTTTCCGCTGAGATTCATAAATGTGCTAGGCTTTAAAAGAATTAAGGTTCTTCCTTTAATTTTTAAAGTCGCAACATCACCTAGTTTTACAGTTTCAAAGGACACTGCATTAGTTTCAGCTAAATGATCAAGAATTTTAAAGCCAATGTTGTGTCTGGTATGGGTGTATTTTTCTCCAATGTTTCCTAAGCCAACAATTAAGAATTTTTTCATTATATCGTCTTCTGTAAGTTTAGCCTTATCGCTAAAACCAAACCATTTTTTTAAAAGTTTATACATAGAGTATTTCATCTTTGTGTAAAAATAAAAAAAGCATCCTATAAATAGAATGCTTTTTAAATATTTGAAAATTGTAATATCTATTCTTTTACTGCAGCAACATCGTCAGTTTCAGTAGCTGGTACATCTCCTGCTTCATCTTCGTCATCATCAGCATCAACAACAGCTAATCTGCTTCGTCTTACTTGACAAACAACAGTGTTGTCTGGGTGTAAGAATTTGTAATCTTCGTTTTCTAATTCAGTGATATAAAATTTACTTCCAATTTTTAATGGAGTAATATCGATTTCAATAAAATCTGGTAATTTAGAAGGGATAGCTTTTACTCTAAGTTTACGGTAAGGCATTCTTAAGTTACCACCATTCATTACACCTTTAGAAGATCCTATTGTTTTCACAGGGATTTCCATTGTAATCGCTTTGTTTTCGAAAATTTGATAGAAATCTACGTGTGTAATTCTGTCTGTTACAGGGTGAAATTGAATATCTTGCATTACTGCATTGTATTCTTCACCGTTATCTAAAGCAATCACAACTGTGTGTGCGTTAGGTGTGTATACAAGTTTTGAGAAAGCTAATTCTGGTGCTGAGAAATGCAAAGCTTTGTCTCCTCCGTATATAACGCAAGGAACCTGACCAGCATTACGTAAGGCCTTCGTTGCCTTTTTGCCTACGCTTTCTCTTTGAGATCCGTTAATTGTAATTGATTTCATTTTTAAAATGTTTGTTTATATAAAATTTAATTCCCTCATTTTGAGGGCTGCAAATTTAGGTATATTATATGAAAATACTAGTGTTAGTGGACTATTTTTTATAAGGTCACTTTTTTTTGAAATTAAATAAGCATTTTTTCAGCCTTAAGTTTCGTCTGAAAAGGGCTTAAAATCTAGATTTACATTATAAATTTGTTACTAATAGATTCGTTATGGTGTACATGGTGCATAACTTCGGCAAATAAATCGGCACAACTCAAGACTTTTAATTTTTTGCTTTCTTGTTTTAAAGGAATAGAATTGGTAACAATTAATTCTTCAAGTTTAGAAGCTTCAAGTCTTTCATAAGCAGAACCAGATAAAATAGGGTGTGTACAAATCGCTCTTACACTTAAAGCACCACGTTCCATCATTAAATCTGCGGCTTTGGTTAATGTCCCAGCTGTATCTACCATATCATCTACTAAAACGACATTTTTACCAGTAACATCTCCAATGAGTTCCATATGAGAAATAACATTTGCTTTTGCACGTTGTTTGTAGCAGATAACAACATCGCTTTTTAATGCTTTAGAATAGGCATAGGCACGTTTTGAACCTCCCATATCTGGTGAAGCTATGGTTAGGTTGTCTAAGTTTAAGCTTTTTAAATATGGTAAAAATATGGTTGAAGCGAATAAATGATCTACAGGTTTTTCAAAGAATCCTTGAATTTGATCAGCATGTAAATCCATAGTGATAATTCGTGTTGCACCAGCTGCTTCTAACATTTTAGCTACTAATTTTGCAGCAATAGGAACTCTAGGTTTGTCTTTTCTATCTTGTCTTGCCCAACCAAAATATGGCATAACAGCAGTGACGTGTCTTGCCGAAGCACGCTTAGCTGCATCTATCATTAAAAGCATTTCCATTAAATTCTTTGGTCCTGGATGCGTAGATCCAATAATAAAAACACGTGTACCTCTAATAGATTCCTCGTAAGATGGTTGAAATTCGCCATCACTATAAGTAGATGTAATTACATTTCCTAGTTTAACACCGTAGGATTTTGCAATTTGTTCTGCAAGGTCTGTGCTTTGTGTACAAGCAAAAAATTTGGCTTCTTTGGTTTCGTATGACATTTGATATCAGTTATTTGGTTGGTGTTGTGTTGTGTTTTTTATTTGCTTCAAATTTAGAAAATTATTTTACTACAAAAAGGATAAAACCTACTAATTTTGATAGGTTGACAGAAATAATTTTCTATTTTTGCAGTCCAAAATTGCATTAGCAGTTTAGAAGTTACCAATTATTTTTAATTGCTCAAGTGGTGGAATTGGTAGACACGTTGGATTCAAAATCCAATGTCGCGAGACGTGCGGGTTCGATTCCCGCCTTGAGTACGCTAAAGCCTCCAACCTTTTACAGGTTGGAGGCTTTTTTTGTTTGTAAACTTTGTTTTTTTTGAGAATTAGTTAGTTTAATTCTTAATATGCTGCCTAATTGTACTTCTATTATAAGATTTAATGACGTTTTAATAAAGGCTTTTTTAACGTGATTAATCAGTTTTCTTAAGAAAATTATCCGTTTTATATGCAAAATTAACCCAATTCCTTTTTTAGTGTGAAAAATTATCTCTACTTTTGGTTTACCAGATTGGTTTACCAAAATATAAAAGTATTAAATGAGGTGGAACTTAGCTTCGATATAGGTTGTTTCTAAAGTGCTTTTTTTTTGTATTTAGATAAGAATGTAGTTGTGGTAGATGATGAATAATGGGGCGTTAATAATTAGATATTAATTTTTCTAATAGGAAATTAAACTTAACCTGTAGGTGAATACAACAAAAGAAACTTAATAAGTTACACATTAAATATTAACCACAATTAAATTACATTATTATGAAAACAAATTTACTTTTTAGTTTTATTCTAGCTTTGGCTAGTAGTACAATGTTTGCTCAAGACCCTGTGGTTTTGAATTCCGATTTTGATAAAATACCTAAAATTTCTGGTAGTGATTGTTCTTGTTCGGGATGGATGAATAAATCATTAGGAGATCAAGCGGAATCTTCTGAAAATATTGATGAAACACCAGGTAATGATGCCATTAAATTTGATAATTTTGAAGCCGATTTAATGTATCAAGAAATTGCAGTTTTAGCAAATACAGATTATAAATTAACGTATCGTTATAGAGTTAGTGGTGGTGAAGATGGAACAAGTGAATTAGAAATACGTGTTTTAAAAGGAACAGGTTATACAGACGGTTATGTGCCTACCTATTATGCTGCACCTGTAGAAGTGCCATCTGATGGGTTTGGGTATTCTGATATTACTGTGGTAGAAAATGTAGCAAATAATATAGCTACTATTGTAGAACCTTATCCAGGTAATGATGATTATACGCTTGCTGAATTTACGTTTAATACAGGAGATGAAACAAGTATAGCAATTTTGGCGAGAGGTATAGGTAGACCAAATACTCCTAATGATGATAATGATTGTGATGATGCTCCAGAAGATATTACAAGATGTTATACTTGGTCTGCAGGTGATCAAGAAACGAGAATAGATTATGTAGCTTTAACTAATGAGTCACTATCAGTAGGAGAATTCTCTGCTCAAGGGGTTAAAGTGTATCCTAATCCAGCAAAAGATTATATTAATATAGATTCAAATACATTAGAAGTGGCTTCTGTAGCGGTTTATGATATTTTAGGAAAGAACGTACTTTCTCAAAAAGGATTAAACAATAACCGTTTAGATGTTTCTATGTTAAATAACGGTGTTTATTTTTTACAAATTAATGCTAACGGAAATACGACAATTAAAAAGATAATTATTGAGTAGTCTAAGCTTTAATAACTATTAAAAAAGCCTTTTAAAAACAAAAGGCTTTTGTCTTTTTAACAATATATGAAATAAAATAGTGCCATTTATGAAAAAAATAACAACCATTATTTGTCTATTAGTATTACTTACAGCTTGTAGTAAGCCTAAAATCTCTAAGCTAATTAAGGTGTCTAATCTAGAAGAATTAAACGCTGCTATTAAAGACTGCAAAGCTGGAGATGAAATTGTTTTAGCTAATGGAGTTTGGAAAGATGTTGAAATTAAATTTTTAGGAAATGGTACAGAAGAAAACCCAATTATCTTAAAAGCAGAAACAGCAGGAGAGGTTTTTATTGAAGGTGTTTCCAGTTTAGAACTAAGCGGAAATCACTTAGAGGTTAGTGGATTGTTTTTTAGAAACGGTCATTCTCCTAAAACTAACGTAATTGCATTCAGAACTAGTGCAAAAGAGGTTGCAAATCATTCTAAAGTTACAAATTGTGTTATTCTGGATTTTAATAATTTAGAACGAGACCAAGATAATATTTGGGTGCAGTTTTACGGAAAGCAAAATGAATTAAGTAACTGTTATATTGCTGGTAAAACTAATGGCGGACCAACAGTTAGGGTAGATCTTAAAGGGAATCAAAGTATAAGAAACTATCATAACATTATAAACAATCATTTTGGGCCAAGACCTAGAAAAGGTGGTGCAAGAGGTGAAACCATTCAATTAGGAAGCAGTTTTACATCTATGAGTCCAAGTAATACAACAATTGCCAATAATTTATTTGAAGAATGCAATGGTGAAGTTGAAATTATATCAAGCAAAACTAACTTCAACATCATTAAAAATAATGTATTTTATAAAAGTGAAGGCTCTGTAGTAACACGTCATGGAAACTATGTTACTGTTGATGGTAATTATTTTATTGGTGATGGTGTAAACGACCAATATGGTGGAATAAGAATTATTAATACAGGGCATTGGATTACAAATAACCTTTTTTATAAAATAAAAGGAAAGAATTTTAGAAGTCCAATAGCAATTATGAACGGAATACCAAAATCGCCATTAAATAGGTATAATCAGGTAACAGATGTGGTTGTTGCTTATAATACGTTTATAGATTCAGATTCGCCTTGGCAGTTTGGGGTTGGTACTAATATTTCGCAAGCTGATGTATTACCTAAATCAGAAATTCGTTCCGCTA
Organism: Winogradskyella psychrotolerans; assembly: GCF_018860565.1. Classification (GTDB taxonomy): domain Bacteria; phylum Bacteroidota; class Bacteroidia; order Flavobacteriales; family Flavobacteriaceae; genus Winogradskyella; species Winogradskyella damuponensis. Next base: position 231,971 of record NZ_JAHKPS010000028.1, on the reverse strand, counting down.
GACCATTAAGAACAGAAGTTGTAAATAATGTTATCTATAATTCTGTTGGTGATGCTAATCCAATTATTGAGCACGATAAAGCTGATGGTGTAACTTTTGCAAGCAATATTATAGATAATAATGGAGTAGATTTTTCTAAAAGAGACGGATTAACTTCAAAAAAATTAACACTAACGCCTATAGGTTCAGGTATTTCTGCTCCAGTTTCTGGTTTTAGTGATGTTGAGGTTTATAACGGTTTTGATTTTGAAACAATCACTGAAGATGTATTAGGAAATTCAAGAGGTAAGTCAAATCAGGTGGGGGCGATTTTAGATGTAGAAAATATCAAGTTAGATATTTTGAATAAAGCCAATTACGGTGCAGATTGGTATTCAAATGAAGTAGAAGTTAGAGACCCTAAAACGCATAGTGTATCAAATGCTTCAGAATTAGTGGCTAAACTTAAAGACGCAGGAAATGGAGATATTTTAGAATTAAATGCTGAAGTTTTTAAGATTTCAGAATCTTTAATTATTGATAAAACCATCACTATTCAATCTAAAGGTAATACCGAAATAGTACACGAGGGAGCTGCAAATACACCTGCTTTTTCTTTAACCCCTTATGGGAAATTAACAGTTAAGAACATTAAGCTAATAGGTAACACTTCAAATTATGCATTTGCCAGTTTAAAAGAAAATATGTCTAATCATTTTGGTTTAGAAGTTATAGATTCTGAAATCAGCAATTTTAATTACGCGTTAAGAGTATACAAACAAGCGTTTTCAGAAGAGATCACTTTCAAAAACACTACAATTGCTGATTGTGAAAATGGTATCGAATTATCTGAAGAAACAAACGACAGAGGAGATTATAACACAGAGTATCTAACCATTGATAACTGTACTTTTAATAATGTAAAACAAAATGTTGTTGATTATTATAGAGGTGGTTACGACGAGTCTACTATTGGAGGAAATCTTTTAATTACTAACAGTACCTTTACAAATAGTGGATCAGAAGAGAAAAACCAAAGATTGTTAAACCATAACGGAATTGTAAATGTGAATATTAATAATAATACCTTTAAAAACAATAAGGTGAAATTTGTTTCCATTCTTTGGGGAGCAAAAAACAATGTTGAGTCAAACAACACCCTTATCAATTCAGGGCAAATTAAGACAGAAGAAAACTTAGTTATGACGCTGATGTATTAATCTAACTGCTAAATTATTCTATACATGAAAAAAACACTATTCACCTTCGCTATACTTTTAACAATTGTATCGTGTAAGAACGAAACAGCATCATCAGAAATAAAAGCTGAAGAAACAACTGAAATAGTAAAAAAATACCCAAGTGATGTTATTCCGTTTATGGATCAATGGAAGATTCTTTTAGGTGATGGTACTAGTGTTAAAGATTTAGTTGGCTATGATAAAAAGGATTTTTTCTATGTAGAAAACGAAAACAATAGGGATTGGGTAGTGTATAAAACACCTAATTCAGGTATTACTTCTCGTACTTCAAGTAACACCAGAACAGAATTAGGGCAAAAAAAACATTGGGTGCCCGAAACCGGAGGTAAATTAACAGGAACATTAAAAGTGCAACATGTTTCGGTTTCAGGAGATGCTAGAGTTGGAGCATCATATTCTGTAGTTGTTGGTCAAATACATAGTGATGAAGGTCATGAAAATGAACCTTTAAAAATCTATTATAAAAAATTTCCGGGACACACAAAAGGTTCTGTTTTTTGGAATTATGAAATCAATACGGCAGGTGATAATTCTAAAAGATGGGATTATTCTACAGCGGTTTGGGGTTATGATATGTCGGTTGTTGGTACAAGTCCAGAGACCTATCCTGTAGAACCAATAGATGGGATTGCCTTAGGTGAAGAATTTAGTTATGAAGTAAATGTTTATAAAGGTATAATGTATTTAACCTTTACAAGTGAAAACCACGACACCAAAACGTTTACTAAAAATTTATTAAAATCAGATTTTACAACAAAAGAAGCTATTCCTCAACAAATTTGGACTTTATATGCCTCTATAGGTCGTGATGGAGTAGAACGTGAAAATGCTTATGCAGGAGAAATAAATTATTTTAAACAAGGAGCATATAATCAAACCAACGGTAAAAAGCCTGAGGATAATATGGTTTGGAGTACAGGAGCCCAAATTTATAATGGAGATATAGCAAAGCAATACGAAAATGGATGCTATGCTGAAGTTTGGTTTAAAGAAGCAACAGTAGGAGAAGGAACTTCGCCTAATAAATAGTCGTTGACTTTAAGCACTAAGATTGTCGTTTTTATTTGGTGTAATTATAGGTTTTTTGAGCCTTTCTAATTACATGTTCTAAAATCAAATTAAGAATAAGAGAGCAAATTAATATAGTTTTGTGTTAATTGTTAATACATTTTTTTGGTTAACTTCAAAAAACACGTATATTGGTAAACCAATTTGGTAAACCAATTTTGTATGAAAAATCAACTTATTTTCTCTTTTCTTGCAATCGTTTTTTTGTTTTCTAATTTCTCTTGTAAAGAAGAACGTAGTTCTGTTTCTGAAAGCAATACCGCTAACCAAAACGGAAGTCACCCAAACTTAATACTTACCCAAAATAGTGTTTCTAACATAAAATCGCAATTACGAAATGTTCCTGTTTTTGACGCTACTTTAGCTGCTGTAAAACAAGACGTGGATTTGGCTATAAAAGCAGGTATAGATGTGCCAATTCCTAAAGATATGGCAGGAGGTTATACGCATACTCAGCATACTTTAAACTATAAAAATATGCAAAAAGCTGGTGTTTTATTTCAGCTTTTAGAAGATGAAAAATATGCTATTTATGTAAGAGATATGTTGTTAGAATATGCAAAATTATATCCAACTTTAAATCGGCACCCTCAAGAACGTTCTTATGCGAGAGGCAAATTTTTCTGGCAATGTCTCAACGATTCAAATTGGTTAACATATACAAGTCAAGCCTACGATTGTATTTACGATTGGTTGCCAAAAGAACAGAGCGACTATTTAAATAAAAGCTTTTTTAGACCATATGCAGATTTCTTATCTATAGAAACGCCAAAATACTTTAACCGTATTCACAACCATAGTACTTGGGGAAATGTTTCAGTTGGTATGATTGGTTTAGTTATGGATGATGACGAATTATTAAATCGTGCATTATATGGACTTAAAAACATAGATATAGACAATAATGCTTTAGATAATGATGGTGGTTATATTTATGATAAAGACGGAAAAGCAGGTTTTTTATCAAACTTAGATGGCCCTTTTTCTCCTGATGGGTTTTATACAGAAGGTCCTTATTATCAACGTTATGCTATGTATCCATTTATGATATTTGCCGAAGCACTCCAAAATAAAAAGCCAGAATTAAAGATTTTTGAATATAAAGATGGTGTGCTTTTAAAAGCTGTTGATGCCCTTCTAAATTTAACAGATGCAAATGGTGAATTTTTCCCTTTAAATGATGGTCAAAAAGGAATGTCTTACTTCACCTCTTCGTTGGTGTCAGTTGTAGATATTGCCTATCACTACGGAAATCAAAAACCAGAATTACTCTCTGTAGCAAAAGCTCAAAATGCAGTGCAGTTAAATGCGGCTGGCTTAGATGTTGCTATAGGTTTACGGGATGGTAAGGAAAAACCATTCATTAAAAAATCTATGGAATTAAAAGATGGAGCCAAAGGAGATGAAGGAGCTGTAGGAATATTAAGGTATAACGATGATAATAATACCGTAGGATTAGTAATGAAATATACAGGGCAAGGCTTAAGTCATGGACATTACGATAAATTATCGTTTTCACTATATGAGGACGGAGAGGAAGTTATACAAGATTACGGTTTGTCTCGTTTTGTGAACATAGAGCAAAAAAACGGTGGTGGATATTTAAAGGAAAATAAAACCTTTGCAAAGCACACTATTGCTCATAATACTGTCACTCAAAATGAAACCTCACACTTTAATTATGATTTTGCAGTAGGAAGTAATAATCATTCTGAAAAATATTTATTCGATGCTTCAAATCCGAATGTTCAAATTATGAGTGCTAAAGAAACCAATGCTTATCCAGGTACTAATTTTCATCGTACGATGTTGTTAATTAAAGATGCAGGACACAAAAAACCATATGTCCTAGATCTTTTTAAAGTAAGTTCAGAAAAAGAAAACCAATATGACTTTCCGTATTATTATTTTGGGCAAATAATTTCAACAAGTTTTGACTATAAGGCTAAAAAAAACTTGGAGCAATTAAGTGATAAAAATGGCTATCAGCACTTATGGAAAGAAGCTCAAGGGAAAGCCGAAGCAGGTCATATTCAGTTTACATGGCTAAATAATAGAACCTTTTACAGTATAACATCTGCAACTTCAAATAATGATGACATTATTTTAGCCAGAATTGGTGCTAACGACGCTAAGTTTAATTTACGAAGAGATCCCGCAATAATCATTAGCAAGAAAAATACGAAATCTACGGTGTTTGCTTCCATTATAGAATCGCATGGCGATTACGATCCTGTAGCCGAAAAAGCCAACATGGCATATAGTCAATTTAAAGCTATAAAAGTTGTAGTAGATAATAAAGCGTATACGGCTTTAGAGTTGGAATTTAAATCAGGCGTTTCTAGAGTTTTTATACTATCAAATGATAATGCCGCTAAAGATGCCAAACACACATTAAAAATTAACGGTAAGAACTATGAGTGGTCAGGTTCTTATTATTTTAAATAAAACATACAAAACAATAAAAATTATGAAAAGATTTAGCGAAAAGTACATTGTTACAAAAGACATGGAATGGGAAAAACTTGGAGGAGGAGTATCTAGAAAGTTCTTAGGATATGATAACCAAATTATGATGGTAAGAGTAAAATTTGACAAAGGAGCATTAGGTGCGCCACACCAACATTTTCATACGCAAGCAACATACTGTGTTTCTGGTAAATTTGAATTTGAAATTGATGGTGAAAAACAAATTGTAGAAGCAGGAGATGGTGTATATATTGAGCCTAACTTACTACATAGCGCAGTTTGCCTAGAAGAAGGAGAACTAATTGATACTTTTAGTCCAGTAAGAGAAGATTTTTTAAGCGGTGGTGAGGTGTCTTATTTTGGCGACAAATAACTACAATAAAACGGCCAGACGTGTTCTATGAGCTTTATAGAGTGGTAATGGGTTATAGCTTTTAAATTGAATGTTCACTATTTTAACCTAAACATTTGCTTAATTAACATATAAATTTCACGAAAACGTTGTATTTAACAAAATTTTGTATATATTTGGTTTTCCAATCTGGTTAACCAATTTGGTTTTCCAGTAAATAACATAGAATTTGTTGCCATTTTTAATGTGTTAAGCAAGTAACTGAAGTTATAAAACAAGCTAATAAATAAACAATCTAATTTTAAACAATGAATTATGAATTTAAAAGTTAAACTCATTACAATTGTTGCACTGTTTTTTAGTGTAATGATTTTTGCTCAGGATAGCTATATCCTCAAGGGTACAGTGACATCTGGGGCAGATAATATGCCTATTCCTGGAGCTAATATTATTGTTGTCGGTACTACGAAAGGAGCATCGACCGATTTTGATGGGAATTATCAATTAGAAGTTAAAAGTGGAGATGTTATACAATTTTCATACATAGGATATGTAACTCAAACCGTAATTATTGATGCCCAAAAAACACTTAATGTAAAATTAGCAGAAGACACAAATACGTTAGATGAGGTTGTTGTTGTTGGATATGGTACACAAAAGAAAAGTCATTTAACAGGTTCTGTATCAAAAGTAAAGAACGAAAATTTAGATCAAATAGCAGTAGCTAGAGTTGATGATGCTTTAATAGGCCAAGTGTCTGGTGTTAATATTCAAGCGACTTCAGCAGAAGCTGGTGCGGCACCAACAATCACGATTAGAGGTTTTGGATCTATTGCTGCTGATTCAGGACCTGCTGTAGTAGTAGATGGAATCGTTGTGAGTTCTGATTTTCTTGGGTCTTTAAATATGAATGATGTAGAATCTTTTGAAGTATTAAAAGATGCAGCATCTGCAGCTATATATGGTAGTGAAGGAGCTAACGGTGTAATTTTAATTACTACAAAGAGTGGTAAGGAAGGAAAAACAAAATTTAGTTACGATACCTACACAGGATGGAAAGAAGCATTTGAAAGTGACGATTATAAGAAGAGTGTTTCAGGTTGGGCAGCTCAAGAATTGGCTGCAACAGGAGAACTTTCTAATACCACACAATATGCACAATTATTAGTGTCAACACTTGGTGTTGATAGAGATTGGCAAGAAGTATTTTTTGATGGAGGTGTTATTACAAGTCATGCTTTTTCTGCAAGAGGAGGTACTAAGGATACAAAATTTAGTGCATCTCTTAGTTTTCTTGAAGACGAAGGTGTTGTTATAACAGATAACTATAAGTTATTTACAGGAAGGTTAAAAATGGATACCAAATTGACCAAAAATCTTAAATTTGGAATTAATGCCACACCTTCGTATTCAAAACGAAGAGCTTTACCAACTTCTATTCACAACCCTTTAAGACAATCTCCTTGGTTGCCAATATATCATACAGAAGAGTCACTTCAGTTTGTAAATCAAGACGATCCAAATGATAACTATTACTTCCCAGATGTTAAAGTAGGAGATTATTTTGAGGAAGATCACTTAAGAAATCTTGATGTCAATGGAGACGGTAGTCGTTCTAGACCACGTACTACAGGAGATGCAAATGCATACGCTCAATATGTAGAAAGAGAGCATTACGAGTACAATACCAAATTGTTAGGTTCTACATATTTACAATATGAAATTTTAGATGGTCTTAAGGCAAAGACATCATTAGGTGTTACATTAGATTTTCGTAAAAGAACAAGATGGGATGGTACAAAACACCACGGAGATGGCGCAAGTAGAGCTGGTTATAGTTTACAAAATAGAGATAGAACTAGAGTTATTTCAGACAATACATTAAATTACCGCAAAGCAATAGGAAATCATGAATTCGATGTTTTGGCAGGTTTTTCTATTCAATCTAGAACAACAGACCTAAGTCAAATAGAAGGTAGTGGGTATTCTAATGATTTACTTAAAAACTTAGAAGGAGCAACTTTATATTCTGAAATTGAAGAAATAAGCCTTGTAAGAAGAAAGATCGGTTATTTCGCAAGAGTTAACTATGCTTTCGCTGATAAATATTTACTATCAGCTTCGTTTAGACGAGATGGAAGTTCTGTTTTTGGAGTAGATTCAAAATGGGGAAATTTCCCAGCAGTATCTGTTGGTTGGAATATATCTAAAGAGAATTTCTTAAGAGATAGTGATTTTTTAAGCAACTTAAAACTTAGATTTAGTTACGGTCTTACCGGAAGTGAAAACTTTGATACAGGTAATGACATTACAGATGTATGGCCTTACTTGGCATTGTTAGATAATAATAATGCTATTACAGAAGGTGGAGTTACTGCAGGTGTATCTGCGCTAAATATAGCAAATGCTTTATTACAATGGGAAGCTTCAGAAGAACTTAATCCAGGAGTAGATTTTGCCTTTTTAAATAATAGAATATCTGGATCAGTAGATTATTACAAAAGAACAAGTGATAAATTATTATTAGAAAACCCTGTTTCTTATGCAACAGGATTTAATTCTGGAATTGTAAACTTAGGTGAAGTACAAAATAGTGGTTGGGAGTTTGAATTAAGAACTAAAAACATCTCTAAAGAGAATTTTTCTTGGGGTACTACTATCATAGCATCTACTAACAAAAACGAATTACTAAGTTTGGGGGATTCAGATGGGGCATTATTAGAAGATACTTTTAGTAGAAATTCACAATGGATCAATTCTGTAGGAAACCCAATATCTTCATTTTATGGTTATGTTGTAGATGAAGAATTAGCTTATGAGTATTATGATTCTCCTTGGATTCCTATTAATGGTGCATCAGAAGATGTTATTGTTAAGGATTTAAATGGTGATGGTTTAATTACAGATGAAGATAAGACAATATTAGGAGATCCATATCCAGAGATTGTATGGAGTGTATCTAATGAATTTAGAATATTTGATTTTGATTTTTCTTTTATGATTCAAGGAAGTCAAGGTGCTGAAGTAAAAAACATAGGTGATCAATACTTTGGGACATTTTGGCAAGGTGCTACTACAAGTCCACAAGCAGTTGTTGACGCAGGTATCATACCTCACACTTCTTTCTTACAGCAAAGGGTTCATACAGACGATGTCATTTCAAGTGCAGGCTATTTTTCTTTGAGAAATATAAATATTGGCTATACGTTACCAGAGACTGTAACATCTAGATTAGGTATAGAAAAATTAAGAGTATATGCTACTGCTCAGAATTTACTTTATATTACTTCTGATGACTATAAAGGTTTCAACCCAGAGTTTGTAGATGATGATAACCCTAGGGCTTATGGAGCTCAAAGAGGAGGTACGCCAATATTTAAAACCATGTCACTTGGTTTGAACGTTAATTTTTAATTAAAAGTAAAACACACCAAATTATGAAACATATAAAATATTTAATTTTTGCTGTAACAGGATTTGTTTTCATTTCCTGTGATACTGAAGAATTTTTAAATCCATTACCAGATACTGCAATTGTTGTAGAAGCATATTACAGTTCAGATCAAGATGTATTAACTGGTATTATTGGGATTTACGACGCTATACAAGGTGTTAATGAAAATACAGATACGAGTTATGAGAGATCAAACAGAGGTGTTCAAGTAGAATACCTTTTAACGGAACATCGTACAGATAACACTAGAGGTAAAACATTTGAAGGTTCTAAAGCAGATTTTCATAGATATTTAATCGATGCTACAAATGCACAGTCAGAAGATTATTACCAATCCATGTATCAAATTATTTTTAGAGCAAATGATGTATTGACTCATATTAACGTTGCAGACGAAGCTAACAGAGCTAAATATGCTGCTGAAGCTAAATTTTTAAGAGCTTATGCTTATTTCAATTTAGTAAGGCTGTTTGGTGATGTGCCTTTAGTAACTTCTGTAGTAGGACCAGAAGAAGATCAAATATTGTTTACTAGAGTAGCTAAAGCTCAGGTTTATGAGCAAATAGTTTTAGATTTAGTAGAAGCAAAAGACGTTTTAGATAATACTTATAAATCTAGAGCATCAAAAGCGGCAGCACAAGGCCTTTTAGCTAAAGTGTACTTAACTCAAGGAATTAATTATGGAGAAGCTGCGCAATTGTGTTTAGATATTATGGGTAGTGGTTTTGCTTTAGAGAATAATTTTAGTGATGTGTTTTATGACGAATTAAATGATGAAATTATTTTTGCTATTCAATATATGACTGGAGATGCCAATGAAAGTCAAGCTTTTTCTGCAGAATTTACAACGACAAATAGCCAAGGAAGAGAAGATGGCTTAAATGTAGTTAACGATAATCTTATTGCAGATTTTGCTTTATACGGTGGTAATAGAACAGAAGCTTCTTTTAAAACATTTGTTCAATACAGTGAGGTCATCAAGTTTTTACCTGAAGGCTCAGATATTACAGCTAATCCACCTACTTACGGAGGAAGTCCTCAACAAGCAGGTAACGATTGGATTATTTTACGTTATGCAGATGTATTATTAATGCATGCAGAAGCTATTTTAGCTGGTGGTTCTGAAACAACAGATGCTGCTGCAATAGACTCTTATATGGAAGTTAGAGTAAGAGCAGGTTTTGATGCAGAAGCAGATCGTCCTTCAGTACTTACTAAAACGGCTTTACTTGCAGAAAGACGTGTAGAGTTGGCTTTCGAAAATCAACGTTTCTTTGATTTGGTTAGGTTTGGCGTAGCTGATGCTGTTTTAAGTGCTCATGCTTCTGAAATGGACTATCCAGACTATAATGTTAGACAGTTATTATTACCAATTCCATCAAGAGAAATAAATTTAAGTGGTGGTCTTTTAAGCCAAAACCCTGGATATTAATTAAAAAACTAAATTGTTAAAGACATGAAAAATAAAACAAATATTTTCCACAGAGTAACAGTACTGTTCCTGTGTTTAATAACAGCTGTGACTTATAACAGCTGTGAAAGCGCATACGAATTTGAATTACCAGAAGCTGGTTCTCAAGTTGATACTGTTTTACCAACAGCAGACTTTTCATACACTCCAGACCCTGTTAATTTTAATATTATTCAGTTTACAGATCTTTCTTTTCAATCTACAACATACTTGTGGGATTTTGGTGGAGGAGATACTTCAACAGAACAAGATCCAGTTTATACATTCCCAGCAGTAGAAGGTATATATCCTGTGACATTAACAGCCAGTGATGCTAATGGAGCATCGGATACGGTAACTATAGATGTTGAACTTTTAGATGTGTTTGTACCTATTACTCCTGAAATTATAAATGGAGATTTTACAGATGGTACTAGCGATTGGAAATTTGATACATTCTCGGGAGGTACAACAAATCCTTTTAATGCTAGTTCTGATGGATCGTGGTTAAATTATGATGGTTCAGATAATGGATCTAAAACCAAAGGTGCTAAATGGACAATGAGTACTTCTGCAGGTGCTTATCTAAGCCCTAATACCAGATACGCATACCAAGCAATAGTCGTTTCACCTAATGTAGACTATATTCTAGAATATGAATATGCTATAAAAAATGATGGTACACAGGCTCCAGGCGATAATAGAATCATTGGAGGAATTATAGATGGTCATTTTAATGATGGTGCAGATGCCATTGCTAGTTTTGATGCTGCTCCTTTAGCTATGTTTGTTGGAGATGAAGATTTAGGAAAAACGGTTTTTACAACAGTTCAAATTCCTTTTACTTCAAATGCAACAGGTGAAGTTGCAATACTTATTTATGGTGTTACAGATGTTGATGCTTATGTTGACAATGTGAAAGTATATCCAGCAGACTAATCATTATTGTAATATGAAAAATTTCCGAAAAAAAATATTAGTTTTTTTACTGATAGCATTTGTATCTGCTAATGTCACTTCCCAAAACACGGAAAGTAACGTTACAGAATCGGATAAAAAAATTGAAAAGAAAAAGAAAAAGAAGAAAGGGAGAAAGAAAAAAGCAAAGCTACCAAAAATAGACCTTAGTCATTGGAAAGTAACATTGCCAGTGGCAAATGAAAAAGGTAGGCCATACGAAATAGAGCCGCCAGAGATTTTGAATTTTGCCAAAATGGATATTGCAAAACCTTATATGTATATAGATTCTACAAAAGGAGCAATTGTATTTCATGCTATGCCAACAGATTCTAAGACCAGAAATACAAAGTACACGAGGTCAGAATTAAGAGAGCAAATGGTGCCTGGTGATAATAATACCAATTGGACGTTTAAGCAAGGCGGAACTATGAAAGGTAAACTTGCCATGGAAGAAGTCACTAGAGATTCAGATGGTAAATACCATCGCGTTATCATAATGCAAATTCATGGAAGGTTAACCAATGAACAACGCGATTTAATTGGTGAAGATGATAATAATGCACCTCCGATATTGAAAATATATTGGGATAAAGGAAAAATACGAGTAAAAACTAAAATCTTAAAAAACTTAAATGCTTCAGATACCGAAATATTACATGAAGACGCATGGGATGATGATGAAGGTTTTAATTTTAAACAAGAAGTTGGGTTTAAGAAATTTACTTTAGAGGTTCGGGTTTTAGATGGTAAAATGCTTATTGTTTTAAACAATACAGAGTATAAATCTTATGAAAGTATTCACATAAAAAAATGGGGAGTATTTGAAAATTATTTTAAAGCAGGTAATTACTTTCAATCTAGAGATGAAGGAGCCTTTGCTAAAGTAAAATTTTACGAATTAGAAGTTAGTCATTAGAAAAAAAAATAGTTGAGTTAGTGTCTTATTGAATTCTACTTTTTAATGTCATGTAAGTGGAATTCTTTAAGGACTATTAAATAGCCTCTAAGATGTTGTATTTGCATATTATTTGCATAAATTTAGCCTGTTAAAACTGGCTAACCAATTTAAAAGGTAAGATATGAAATTAGAAATATTAGCAAAAACAGATGGTAGAAATTTACAAAAAACAATCATTTCCAAAATTAGAGATCATATAAATCTTAAAAATCTTGAACCTGGCGACAAATTGCCCTCAGAAAGGATGTTGTCAGAAAAATTTGGAGTGACAAGGAGTAATGTTAGAGATGCTATTCAAAAACTAGAGTTCTACGGACTTTTAGAGTCTAAACCTCAAAGTGGAACTTTTGTTGCTAATATTGGTGTCATTGCGATGAATGGAATGATAGATGATATTTTAAGATTAGAAGAACCAGGTTTTAAATCTTTAGTTGAGACTAGGATTTTATTAGAACTAAAAACAGTTCGCTTAGCAGCATTGAGAAGAACTGATGAAGATCTTAAAACAATGAAAGAAGCTTTAGAGGCTTATAACCAAAAAGTTATTGCAGGTGAAGATGCAGTACAAGAGGATTTATTATTTCACTTAGCTATAGCTAAAGCGAGTAGAAATAGTACTATGAATAATTTTATGTTGTTAATAACACCAAAAATTATAACAAATTTCGAAAAATATCATGTGTGTGATAAAAATTTAGCTAATCAAGGTATAGAAGAGCACATCGCTATATACGAGGCAATTAAGAGTCAGGATCCTAAATTAGCAAAACAAAAAATGAAAGATCACTTTAATGTGTTATACCAATATTGCTATAACATTAAAAAATCATCGTAATTCTAATAAATGAAAAAAGCAGGAAATAAAATAAAAGGTTTAAGATGGTGGGTAGTTACTTTAATTGCTATCGCTACGATTATTAATTATATTGATCGTACTTCACTCAGTGTTCTTTGGCCAGAAATTGCTAGTGACTTGTATCCAGGACACACAGCAGATGAAACAAAAGCCATATATGCACTAATTTCTATTATTTTCGTTTTTTCCTATGCTTTTGGACAAGCCATATTTGGTAAGATTTTCGATTGGGTTGGTACACGAATGGGATTTGTACTCTCAATAGGTGTTTGGTCTATTGCTACAGCGTTACATGCTTTTGCTAGTGGTATTTTAAGTTTTGGGATATTCCGTGCCATATTAGGAGTTTCAGAAGCAGGAAACTGGCCTGGTGCAACTAAAGGAAACGCAGAATGGTTCCCTACTAAAGAGCGTGCGCTTGCACAAGGAATTTTTAATTCTGGAGCAGCTATTGGCGGAATTATATCCATTCCATTAATTGCAACCTTATCAATATATTTTAGCTGGAAAGCTATATTTATTCTTATTGGTTTAGCAGGTTTACTTTGGTTGATACCTTGGTGGATATTAGTAAAAGCAGCACCTAAAGATCACCCTTGGATTACAGAAGAAGAACGTGAATATATTTTAACAGGGCAAAAAAATGAAGACTTTGATGGTGATGGAGTAGAAGACCAGGAGTATAACCCTAATACAGGTGAGTTACTTGGACATAAACAAAGTTGGGGTGTCATACTAGCGTCAGCGGCAATCGATCCTATATGGTGGTTATTTGTTTTCTGGATTCCAATTTATTTAAATGAAGTTTTTGCTATGGACGTTAAGTCAATGGCATTATATGGCTGGGTGCCTTATGCAGGTGCTATGGTAGGCGCTTATTATGGTGGTATTTTAGCACGTAATAAACTTAAAAAAGGATGGAATGTTGATAAAACACGTAAAATGGTAATTACCCTTGGTTGTTTTGTTATGTTACCAGCATTATTAGCAATGTCAAATCCACTAGGTATTGAAACAGCTGTCATTGACTTTTTAAATGGTCTTGGTGCTACAAATATGACTGTTACAGATATGCAAAATCCAGGTGCTACAACGGCCGTAATATTAATGGCGGTTATTTTATTTGGTTTTCAAACAGCAATAGGAAATGTTCAGACGCTACCTAGTGATCTTTTTAGTGGGAAAACAGTAGGTTCTTTAGCAGGTTTTTCTGGTATGGCAGCTAAACTTACAGCTGCGGGATTAACTTATTTAGTGCCATGGTTAACAAGCGGTGGAAATTATACACCAGCTTTTATAATAGGAGCAACTTTAGCATTATTAACAGTTGCAAGTGTTTGGATATTTATTCCAAAAGTGAAACCAGTGACAAAAAAAGTATAACATAATTATATATTAAATTAATAAAAATGAGTAATAAAGGAAAAGTAGCTATAGTAACAGGAGCAACAGGAGGAATAGGTTTTGAAGTAGCAAAAAGATTAGGTACAGATGGATATACTGTAGTTTTAAATGGTATTGATGACGATGCAGGAGCAGAAAAAGTAAAACAGCTTACAGATGCTGGAATTACAGCTGAATATCTTGGTTTTGATGTTACAAATGAAGAACAAGTCACTTCAAATATCACTAAGATTGGTGAGAAATATGGTAGAATAGATGTACTTGTAAACAATGCAGGTGGTTTAGGTGGTAGATCTCGTTTTGAAGAAATGACAACTGAGTTTTACAGAAATGTAATGGCATTAAACTTAGACTCTGTGTTTTTTGCATCAAGAGCAGCAATTCCTTTCTTGAAAAAAGGAGAACACCCTTCTATAATTAACTATACATCAAATGCAGGATGGACTGCTGGTGGACCTGGAGCAGGTATCTACGGTACGTCTAAAGCAGGAGTTCATGCTATTACAAGAGCATTAGCAAAAGATTTAGCTGAATATGGAATTAGAGCAAATGCAGTATCACCAGGTACCATTGATACTCCTTTCCATGCACAAATTAAGGCAACTAAACCTGAAGTTTTTGCTTCATGGGCAAATAATATTATGTTAGGGAGATTAGGTCAGCCAGAAGATGTGGCAGGAGTTGTTTCGTTCTTAGCAAGTAAAGATGCATCGTTTATTACCGCAGAAACTATTCAAATTGGTGGTGGACAAGCTTTAGGGATATAACAAGCAAATTTTTTATAAATACTTAGAATAGCCTTTCAATCACGGAAAGGCTATTTTTTTGTAAATTTAATAGAAAACAAAACGAATTATGAATCAAACGGTAACATTTGGAGAGGTCTTAATGCGCCTTTCCCCTCTAGGGAATAAAAAATTTATGCAGTCTAATCGTTTAGAGTTTTATTTTGGTGGAACAGAAGTTAATGTGGCTATTTCAATAGCAAATTTTGGTGGCAGAGTAAGACATATTTCGTCCATATCAAATGATTTTATAGGAGATACAGCAAAATCTTATTTAAGAAAATATGGTGTTAGCACATCAGCATTAGTACGTTCTAATAGACCTTTAGGCGTCTATTTTCTCGAAGTAGGAGCAGTAATGCGGCCGAGTTCAATTTCTTATAATCGCTCACATTCTGCGTTTTCTGAGATAACTCCCAATATGGTAAATTGGAAAAAAGCTCTTAAAGGTTGTACATGGTTTCACTGGACAGGGATTACACCAGCACTTTGCGAAGGTGGTTATCTTACTTTAAAAGAAGGATTAAAATTAGCTAGAGAAAAAGGGGTCGAAATTTCTGTTGATCCTACATATAGAAGTGGTTTGTGGACATATGGTGCCAATCCAAAAGAAACACTATCAGACTTATTAAACTACTGTACGATTTTTATAGGTGGTATTAATGAAATGAATGAAGTTTTAGGTGCTAATTACAATTATTCAAACGAAGATTTTATTGCGGCAAGTAAACAATTACTAAAAGAATTCCCGAGCATAAAAAAAACATTCGATAAAATTAGAACACCAATTAATGCCTCTTGGCATAAAATACGATCTAGAATGTGGAATGGTAATGAATTTAGAGAAACTAAAGATTTAGACATTACACATATTGTAGATAGAATTGGTACAGGTGATGCTTTTGCTGGTGGACTAATATATGGCTTGCAGCATTTTGATGATTATAAAGCTATGGAGTTTGCTGCAGCAGCAAGTGCCTTAAAGCATACTTATGAAGGTGATGTGAATTTTTCAAATGTAGATGAGGTCATGAATGTTTTAGAAGGCAATACATCAGGACGATTTAATAGATAAGTCTCTATTAGAAGAGTCTCTTACTATCAATTCAGATTTTAAAATATTTTTGTCCAATTTAGGCTTCCAATTTTTGGTGTTAATTCGTTTCAAAAACGTTTCTGCTGCAATTTTACCTATTTGCTTACTATGTTGGCTAACAGTAGTAATAGTTGGGCTAACTAACGACGTAAAAGGTTCATTACCAAATCCAACTAAACATATGTCTTCAGGAACTTTTATATGTTGTTCGTTTAAAACTTGAAGCGCTCCTAAGGCTGCGTAATCACTAGCAACATAAACGGCATCTGGCGGATGATCTAATGCAAGTAATTCTTTCATTTTTATTCTGCCATCTTCAAGATCTAGATTGCTTTCTATTAATAAAACATCGTCTTGAGGTAAATGGTGTTCATGTATCGCATCAATATAACCTCGAATTCTATTATTATAAATTCTAGTGCGTCTAAAACCTCCAATATGTGCAATACGTTTGCAACCTTTAGAGATTAAATGCTCTACTATCATATGGCTGCTTTGGTAATCGTCTATGCCAATATAATCTACATTTAAATCGTTTTCCCCTCTATCAAATAAAATTAATGGAATTCCCTTAGATTTAATTTTTTCGTAATGAGATAAATCTACAGTTTCATTAGCCATAGATGCAATAATGCCATCCACTTGTGTATATAATAGCGTGTCTATATTTCGGCATTCTTTTTCAAATGACTCGTTAGACTGCGTAATAATAATATTATAACCGGCTTTATTTAAAACACTTTCCATGTTTTCTACAACCGAAGAAAAGAAATTGCTATTTGTTTTTGGTACAATAACTCCAACTAGATTACTTTTTCCTTTTCTTAAAGCACTAGCCAAGTGATTAGGTTGGTAGTTAAGCTCTTTTGCAACACGTTTTACAGCAGCTTTAGTTTTAGCACTAATTCTAGAATCATCATGTAGAGCTTTAGAAACCGCTGCAGGTGAAATTTTTAACACATTTGCAATGTCTTTTATAGTTATTCTTTTTTTTTCACCCAAGTTTATATATATTTGCTTAAACGTTTAAGCAAAAGTATCGTTTTAACTTTAAAAATCAAAACAACATTGTTTTGATTTATTTTTAAAAAGTTTGCTTAAACGTTTAAGCAAAACAATATTTAATTAAAATATAGGATGAAAAAAGTAGTTACTTTCGGAGAAATCATGTTACGATTAGCTCCTCAACAATTTTTAAGATTTTCACAAGCATCAAGTTTTGATGTGGTGTATGGTGGAGGTGAATCTAACGTAGCAGTGTCTTTAGCTAATTATGGTGTACCAGTAGATTTTGTAACACGTTTACCAAAAAATGATATTGGTGAATGTGCTATGATGGAAATGCGTAAAAGAGGTGTTGGTGTAGATAAAATTATTTATGGAGGAGACCGTTTAGGGATTTATTTCTTAGAAACTGGAGCCGTAAGTAGAGGGTCTAAAGTTGTTTACGATAGAGCACATTCTGCTATTTCTGAAATAGAACCAGGAATGGTAGATTGGAAAGCAGTGTTTAAAGATGTAGCTTGGTTTCATTGGACAGGTATAACTCCTGCAATTTCTCAAGGCGCAGCAGATGCTTGTTTAGAAGCTGTTAAAATTGCTAGTGAAATGGGAGTGACTATTTCTACAGATTTAAATTATAGAGCTAAACTTTGGACGTATTGTGATGCAGCACACAGAGAAAAAATAATGACGGAATTAACGTCGTATTGTGATGTTGTGTTAGGAAACGAAGAAGATGCTGAAAAGCATTTTAATATTCATCCTGAAGGTTTAGATGTACATAAACATGGACACGATGTAAAAGCGGAAGCGTTCTTATCGGTTTGTAAACAAATGATGGAAAAATTCCCAAGAGCTAAAAAAGTAATTACAACTTTAAGAGGTTCAATTTCAGCATCTCATAATACTTGGGCAGGTGTGTTATACGATGGTAAAACAATGTATGAAACACGTCAGTATCAAATTACGGATATCGTTGATCGTGTAGGTGGAGGTGATTCATTTATGGGTGGATTAATCTACGGATTATTAAAATATCCTGAAGATGACCAAAATGCATTGGATTTTGCAGTTGCAGCTTCATGTTTAAAACACACTATTAAAGGTGATGCCAATTTAGTAACTGTAGCAGAAGTAGAAAAATTAATGGGTGGTGACGCCTCAGGACGTGTAGCAAGATAAAATTATGGCAAATTTTTCAAGAATAGAAGTCGCAAATGTTATGAAACAAACCGGAATGGTTCCATTGTTTTATAACGCAGATATAGAAATTAGTAAAAAAGTAATCAAAGCTACTTACGATGGTGGTGCACGATTATTAGAATTTACAGCAAGAGGAGATTTTGCTCACGAAGTTTTTGGTGAACTTAATAAATGGGTACTTAAAGAATTACCTGGAATGATTATGGGTGTGGGATCTGTGACTGATGCAGCATCAGCATCTCGTTTTATGGCTTTAGGAGCAAACTTTATAGTAACGCCTGTTTTAAGAGAAGACATTGCAATAGTTTGTAATAGACGTAAAGTGGCTTGGTCTCCAGGATGTGGTTCTTTAACCGAAATCTGTAGGGCAGAAGAACTAGGCTGCGAAGTTGTAAAATTGTTTCCAGGTGGTATTTATGGTCCCGATTTTGTTAAGGCTATTCGTGGTCCGCAACCTTGGACAAGCATAATGCCAACAGGTGGAGTATCTCCAACTAAAGAAAATTTAGAAGGTTGGTTTAAAGCAGGTGTCACATGTGTTGGTATGGGCTCTAAACTTATTGCTAAAAATGCTGATGGTAATTATGATTTGGCTAAAATAGAATCGGATACGAGAAATGCATTAGCAATAATTAAAGATTTAAAATAAAAAGTATTGAAATCGTCTGCTGTAACTATAAAGGAACTTTCGTCTTTATCTGGATATTCTATATCTACGGTATCTAAAGCTTTAAATAATAAGCTTGAGATTAGTGAAGCTACACGAAAAACAATTAATACAATAGCTAAACAGCATAATTATGTACCTAATAATTATGCTGTTTCTCTTAGAATAAAAAAAACAGAGTCTATTGCAGTTATATTACCTGAAGTAACCAAAGCATGTTATAGCCATTCTCTATGCTATTTACAGAAATCTGCAGAAAGATTTGGGTATAGAATTCTGTTTTATCAGTCGTTTAATTCTTATGAGAAGGAGTTAAACTACATTAAAAATCTTAACGATGGTTCTATTGAAGGAGCCATTATTATTTCATCAGAAAGTAAACAAAAATCACAATTTGAAGGGAATTCACTTTCTATAGAATTACTAAATATTGACAGTAATCAATCGCTTGAAGAGGTAAAACAACTTTCGTATAATAGTCTAATAAATTTATTAAAAGGCAACTAAGGTTTTACTTTGCTATTTTAGATAATGTTTTTTATTTAAAGAAAAACATTAAAATAGTTATAACCTTGCATTAATTACAATAATCAATATTTTGAAACAAGCCATTCAATACATGATAATTAGTGCACTAGCGTTTACATTTTTAAATGTATTTGTAAAGTCATTAAATAATTTTGGAGTTTATCAAATTGTCTTTTTTAGGTCCATTGGTTCTCTGTTTTTTACAATACCATTTTTATTAAAACATAAGATTTCTTTATTGGGAAATAAAAAAGGGCTATTGATAATGCGAAGTATATTCGGGCTCATATCTATGACTTTATTCTTTTTATCTATAAAGTATATTGCAATGGGTACAGCTGTTTCAATACGATATATAGGTCCAATTTTTGCCGCTCTTTTTGCATTATTATTTCTAAAGGAAAAAATAAAATCTATACAATGGTTCTTTTTTTTAATGGCTTTTTTAGGAGTGTTAGTTTTAAAAGGATTTGATACCGAATTAGAAATTAAAGGGATGGTCTTCGCCTTAGTTTCTGCGGTTTTTGTAGGATTAGTTTATATCACTATTAGAAAAATAGGAAATGAAGATCACCCAGTGGTGGTGGTCAATCATTTTATGATTATTTCGGCTGTAATTGGTGGGGTTTTATCAATTAATGCTTGGGTAAATCCAGTAGGTAAAGAATGGCTTATATTGTTAAGTCTAGGTGTTTTTGGGTATTTTGCTCAGTTATATATGACAAAAGCAATGCAAGCTGGAGAAACCAACCAAATAGCACCTCTTAAATATCTTGAAGTCATTTTTACAATTATTATTGGCTTGGTCTGGTTTAAGGAAATTTATACCATTTGGAGTTTGATAGGTATTTTACTTATTATTTCGGGACTAACTTTGAATATTTTTACTAAAAAGAAATAGTGTTTTTGGTTTAACGGCTTGTTTGTTAAATGTTTGCATGTGTCGTGTTGTGGAAGTTATATGTATGTGAGCGTATAATGTTGTTTTTCAGGTCTTTGGTATGTTTTTTGTGGCTTTATAGCTTGTAACTAACTATAAACAACCTCATTATGACAAAGAAATCCATCCTCTTTTGTATTATTTTTATATGTAGTTTAGGGACTATTAATGCCCAAAAGGAAGTATGTAATACTAAACTTTCAATTTTTCATGAAAATGTAAAGGCAAAAAAGTACGATGCTGCCTATGAGCCTTGGCTATACGTAAGGACTGAATGTCCGAATTTAAATATAGCTATTTATATAGATGGTGAAAAGATTTTAAAATATAAAATTGAAAATTCTGTAGACGATTTAAAATTAGAGTTTCTTCAAGACTTAATCAATTTATGGACAGAGCGACAACACTATTTTACCAATAGAACATCTAAAGGAGAGTATGATGCTAAAATTTGTCAGCTGCAATATGATTATAAAGATAACTTCAAGAAAAGCAATGATGAATTATATGATTGCTTTAACAATACATTTATAGCAGATTCAAAAACCTTCACACACCCTAAGAGTCTTTATACTTATTTCTCGGTAATGGTAGATTTGTATGATGCAGCTAAGAAAACAGATGCAGAACTGTTTAATACTTATGACGATGTTAGCGAGAAAATTCAAGTTGAAATTCAGAATTATTCAGAAAAATTAAATGAATTAGTCTTAAAAATGGAAAGCGGAGAAGCACTGTCCTCAAAAGAAAAAAACAGAAAAAAAGTCTATGAAAGCTACCTTAAAAATTATGCACTTATTCAGGGGAATATTGATGCAATACTGAGTAAAAAAGCCAATTGCGATAATTTAATTCCACTTTATACTAAAGCGTTTGAAATTAATAAAAATGATGCTGTTTGGTTAAAACGCGCTGTAAGTAGAATGTATCATAAGGAATGCACAGAAGCGGCACTCTATGAAAAACTTGTAAAACAATATGATGAGGTTTCACCATCAGCCGATACAAAAGTTTACGTTGCAACCATTTTAATTAAAAAGAATAAAACAGCAGAAGCTTTTAAATTTTTAGAAGAGGCTTATGAGTTAGAAACAGATACATTTAAAAAATCAAAATTAGCACTAAGAATTGGTGTTATTCTTAAGAAACAGAAACAATATAGTAAAGCAAGAGGCTATTTTAATAAAGCTTTAAAGTTAAATCCTGCGAACGGAAATCCGCATGTGTTAATTGCCGAAATGTATGGTGAAAGTGCAAAGCATTGTGGTAAGGATAATTTTTATCAAAGAGCTGTATATTGGTTAGCCGCTAAAGAAGCAAAGAAAGGTTCTAGGGTAGATCCTACATTACAAAAATTAGTGAATCAATATGTGGCAAATTATGAAGCAAAAGCGCCAACAAAAGAAGACATATTTCTCAGAGATATGTCTGGTAAAACCATAGAAATAGGATGTTGGATTAATTCATCAATTGTAGTTCCTTAATTTTTGAGAAACACATATATTTTTTATCTAAAATAACGCAGAAGCAATAGCCTGAATATTGTCACTTTTTCCCATAGAATAATAATGCAGCACAGGTATGCCTGCATCTTGAAGCGCTTTGGATTGTTGAATACACCATTCAATTCCTACTTGTCGTACCGCTTTATTGTCTTTGCATTTTACGATTGCAATAATTAATTCTTCTGGTAAATCTACATGAAAACGGTGTGGAATTAGATTCAGTTGTTTTTTAGTCGCAATAGGTTTTAGTCCAGGGATAATAGGAACTGTTATGCCTTCTTTTCGGCATTTAGCAACAAAATCAAAATATTTCTGATTATCAAAAAACATTTGAGTTACAATATAGGTCGCCCCATTTTTAATTTTCTTTTTTAAGAAATGAATATCACTATCTAAGCTAGGTGCTTCCATGTGTTTTTCTGGATATGCAGCTGCGCCAATACAAAAATTTGTAGCAGAGCTGTTTTGTAAGGCATCATCTAAATACTTAGCGTTATTCATATCATCAATTTGAGCTACGAGTTCACAGGCATAATTATGACCCTCTTTTTCAGGTTTAAAGTAGGTTTCACTTTTAACGGCATCACCACGTAATGCCATAACATTTTCAATGCCCAAAAAATCCAAATCAATTAAGAAGTTTTCTGTGTCTTCTTTGGTAAAGCCTCCACACAAAATATGAGGAATAGCATCTACTCCGTATTTATTCTGAATCGCAGCACAAATCCCAACTGTTCCAGGTCGTTTTTTAACAACTTGTTTTTTTAGTAATCCATTTTCAACTTCTTTAAAAACATATTCTTCCCTGTGATAAGTAACATCAATAAATGGTGGTTTAAATTCCATTAATGGATCTATATTGTCAAAAATAGACTGAATATGCTGCCCTTTTAATGGAGGTAATATCTCAAAAGAGAATTGTGTTTTTCCGTTCGCGTTTTTTATGTGGTCTGTTACTTTCATACTATTGCCTGCGAAAGCAGGTATCTCTTTAATGTTTAATCTTAATTTTTTATAGACATTATTTTTTGACTTGCAAGGTTTTTAAAACCTGCTAGGTCTATAATTGTAACTCTATTAATCTGCAATATTTGGGCTCAACCATTTTGTAGCCTCATCTATGCTTATGTGTCGTCTTTTACTATAATCTTCCACTTGGTCTTCTTTTATCTTTCCTAATCCAAAATATCTGGCTTCGGGATTTCCAAAATAATAACCACTAACACTTGCCGCTGGCCACATGGCTAAACTTTCCGTGAGTTTTACTCCAATGGTTTCTTCTACATTTAAAAGTTTCCAAATGCTGGTCTTTTCTAAATGGTCTGGGCAAGCAGGATAACCAGGTGCGGGACGAATACCTTTATACTGTTCCTTTATTAAATCGGCATTAGTTAAGTTTTCGTTTTTTGCATAGCTCCAATGTTTGGTTCTGACTTCTTTGTGTAGGTATTCCGCAAAAGCTTCTGCCAAACGATCAGCTAAGGCTTTAATCATAATGGAATTATAATCGTCGTGTTCCGCTTCAAATTGAGCAGCTAATGCAGCTGTTCCAAATCCCGTGGATACACAAAAACATCCCATATAATCTTGTTTTCCTGAAGCTTTAGGTGCAATAAAATCGGCTAGTGCAATATTGGGTTTACCTTGGGCTTTTTTGGATTGCTGACGAAGGGTTAAGAATTTTAATTTGTCTGGTCGAGTGCCGTCGAGACCTTCTTTCTGAGACACTAAATCAAGTTCAGTATAATCATCAGAGATTGTCACTTCAATATCATCATCATTAACCGTATTAGCTTCAAATAATCCAAAAATGGCTTTAGCTGTTAAGAGCTTTTCTTCAAAAATACGTTTCAATAATATTTTAGCATCTGCAAACAACTCTGTGGCTTGCTCTCCAACAACGGTATCTGTTAGTATATCTGGATATTTGCCATGTAAATCCCAACTTCTAAAAAAGGGTGACCAATCTATAAATTCTTCCAATTTAGTGATGTCAAAATCATCTATAATTTGAATGCCTAATTGCTGAGGTTTTACGATGTTAGAGGTGTTCCAATCGATTTTTAACTTGTTTTTTCGAGCATCCGAAAGCGTTAAATAGTCTTTTTTCTTGGTACGCTTTAAGAATTGTTCACGGAATGCATCATACTCTTCTCGAATCTGATTTTTATAAATTCGACTATCGTTTTGAAGTAAATTTCCAACTACCGTTACCGCTCTCGAGGCATCATTAATATGCACCACTGTATTGTTATAGTGCGGTGCAATTTTCACAGCAGAATGCGCTCTAGAGGTTGTTGCACCACCAATAATAAGTGGGATTTTTACATTCTGTTTTTCGAGTTCTTTAGAAACATAGACCATTTCATCTAGCGAAGGCGTAATTAAGCCACTTAAACCAATAATATCTACTTTTTCTTTAATGGCGGTTTCAATAATTTTTTCTGGTGGTACCATAACACCAAGGTCAATGATTTCGTAATTATTACAACCTAACACAACGCTTACAATATTTTTTCCAATATCATGAACATCACCTTTTACTGTCGCCATTAAAATTTTACCGGAGAACTCTTGTTTGCCGTCTTTTTCAGCTTCAATAAACGGTTGTAAATATGCGACGGCTTTTTTCATTACACGAGCCGATTTTACCACCTGAGGTAGAAACATTTTACCGCTTCCAAATAAATCGCCAACCACATTCATCCCAATCATTAAATGACCTTCTATAACTTCAATGGGTTTGGCGGATGCCATTCGTGCTTCTTCAACATCTTCCAAGATAAAGGCATCAATACCTTTTACTAAAGCATGTGTAATTCGATCTTGCAACGGATGACTTCTCCATTCTAAAACCTTATCCTCGTGTTCTTTTTTCTGTCCTTTTACCGATTCTGCAAAATCTAATAAACGTTCTGTAGCATCATCGCGTCTGTCAAATAAAACATCTTCAACACGCTCTAATAAATCTTTGTCTATTTCATCGTAAACTTCTAACATGGTTGGATTTACAATGCCCATGTTCATACCGTTTTTAATGGCATGATATAAAAAGGCAGAGTGCATGGCTTCACGAACGATATTGTTTCCTCTAAACGAAAACGACACATTGCTTACACCTCCAGAAACGTTAGCATATGGTAAATTTTCACGAATCCATTTGGTCGCTTCAAAAAAGTCGAGCGCATTTCTGCGATGTTCCTCCATGCCTGTGGCTACTGGAAAAATATTAGGGTCAAAGATGATGTCTTGCGCAGGAAATTTAAGTTCGTTCACCAAAATATGATAGGAACGTTTACAGATTTCGATTCGTCTGTTGTAAGTGTCCGCTTGGCCGTCTTCATCAAAAGCCATTACCACAACTGCGGCTCCGTAACGTTTGATGAGTTTGGCGTGGTGTTTAAATTGCGTTTCACCTTCTTTTAAACTAATAGAATTAACCACACATTTTCCTTGAGCCACTTGTAAGCCCGCTTCAATGATTTCCCATTTAGAACTATCTATCATTAAGGGGATTCTAGAAATATCGGGCTCTGAAGCGATGAGGTTTAAAAAGGTCGTCATGGCATAAACCCCATCGAGCATCCCTTCATCCATATTAACATCTAGAATTTGTGCGCCTCCATCGACTTGATCTCTCGCCACCTCTAGAGCTTCATCGTATTTTTCTTCTTTTATGAGACGAAGAAATTTTCGAGAACCAGTTACATTGGTTCGTTCTCCAATATTAATAAAGTTACTGTCTGGTGTTACCACTAAAGGTTCTAATCCAGATAAGGTTAAGTATTTCTTACAATCAGATTCTGCCATTATGCTAATTCTTGTATTAATCTTGGTTTGTAATTTTTTGCGACATCTGCAATGGCTTTAATATGCGCGGGACTTGTGCCACAACAGCCGCCAATAATATTGATAAGGTTATTTTTAAGGTAGTCTTCAATATAGCCTTGCATTTGTTTTGGTGTTTCGTCATATTCTCCAAAAGCATTTGGTAATCCTGCATTTGGGTGTGCTGAGGTATAGAAATCCGTTTCATTAGATAAACGCTGTAAATACGGTTTTAACTGTTGTGCACCAAGGGCACAATTAAAGCCAACACTTAATAAGGGAATATGTGATATTGAGGTTAAAAATGCTTCTACGGTTTGCCCGGATAGGGTTCTTCCTGAAGCATCCGTTATGGTTCCAGAAACCATAATTGGAATATTAATATGTCGTTCTTCTTTGACTACTTCAATGGCAAATAAAGCGGCTTTTGCATTTAAAGTATCAAAAATAGTTTCCACTAAAAGTAAATCGGTACCGCCATCAATTAACGCTTCTACTTGTTGTTTATAGGCAATACGTAATTCGTTAAAAGTAATGGCTCTGTATTCTGGTCGGTTAACGTCTGGTGATAAACTTGCTGTTTTATTTGTTGGGCCAATACTTCCGGCTACAAAACGTGGTTTTTCAGGATTTGCTTTAGTGAATTTATCAGCCACTTCTTTGGCTATTTTAGCCGATTCATAATTCAACTCATAGACTAAATCTTCCATGTCATAATCTGCCATGGCGATTGTAGTACCAGAGAATGTGTTGGTTTCAACAATATCTGCTCCAGCTTCAAAATATTTAGCGTGAATTTCTGCTATGGCTTTTGGTTGCGTTATGGATAATAAATCGTTATTGCCTTTTAATGGAGATGGATAATTTTTAAAACGTTCGCCTCTAAAATCTTCTTCTGAGAAATTATATTGTTGAAGCATGGTTCCCATGGCGCCATCAAGAACTAAGATGCGTTTTTGTAATTCTTCTTTTATTTTGCTCATAATATGTATGTGTTCTCGATACAATTTTATTCCGATGTTATAAAATCACTCGAACTGACGTTAGTTTTCTAGGGCTTGTTTTAAATCGTTAATAATATCTTCAGGATGTTCTAAACCCACAGAAATTCTAATTAAACCAGCGGTGATTCCTGTTTCTAAACGAATATCTTCTGGTATTTTAGCATGGGTTGTTGATGCTGGATGCGTTACTATAGTTCTGGTATCTCCCAAATTTGCTGTGAGTGATAATAATTTAATTGAATTGAGAAATTGTCTTCCCGCTTCAATACCTCCTTTTATTTCAAAAGCAACGATGCTTCCTCCTAATTTCATTTGTTTTTTTGCTAATTCGTATTGTGGATGTGATTTTAAAAAGGGGTATTTTACAAAATTTACATGCTCGTGGTGCTCAAGAAAAGTGGCAACTTTTAGAGCATTATCACAATGTCTATCTATTCTAACTGGTAAGGTTTCTAAACTTTTAGATAAAACCCAAGCATTGAAAGGGGATAGTGAAGGGCCTGTATTCCTTGAGAATAAATAGATAGTTTGAATTAATTCTGCACGGCCAACGGTTACACCACCTAAAACACGGCCTTGTCCATCCATTAATTTTGTAGCGGAATGAATCACTAAATCTGCACCAAATTTTATGGGTTGTTGCAAATATGGCGTAGCGAAACAATTGTCTATTATAAATAGGAGATGCTGTTTTTTTGCAATATCGGCTAAGCGTTGTAAGTCTAAAATATCTACGGCCGGATTTGTTGGACTCTCAGCATAAATCACTTTGGTATTGGGTTGAATTAGATTTTCGATGGTATCTAATTCATCCATTTTAAAGTAGCTCGTTGCAATGTTCCATTTTGGCAATATGTTATTAAATAGGGTTTGTGTAGAACCAAAAATACTACGACAAGATACAATGTGGTCTTCCGAATTTAATAAGGCTGCAAATGTTGAAAATACAGCAGACATACCAGAAGCAAAGGCATAACCGCGTTCTGCACCTTCCATTTGGCATACTTTTTCTACAAATTCAGAAGTATTAGGATTGGAATAGCGACTGTAAATATTTCGTTGTTTTTCGTCTGCAAATGAGGCGCGCATATCTTCAGCATCTTCAAACACGTAGCTCGATGTTAAATACATTGGACTAGAATGTTCTAAATATTGTGATCGCTCTATTTGTGTGCGTATGGCTTTTGTTTCTGTATATAATTTCTTCATAAAACTAATTTAGATTTACTGCTAGTTTTAAAATATCTGATAAGACACCTCTTGCGGTAACTGCTTTTCCAGCACCAGCACCTTGAATGACTAAGGGCTGTTCGTTGTATTCTTCTGTAAAAATTTCAAATAAAGTGTCAGATCCTTTTAGTTGCCCCAAAGCTGAAGATTTAGGTGTTGAAATTAATTTGACTTCTAGGGTATTATGTTTGGTGTCTAATTCACCTATATAACGTAATACAGATTCTGGATTTTGAGATTTTTTATGTTGTTCGAAAATGGGATTCAGTTCAGAACTTCGCGCTTCAAACTCATCTAAAGTTGTATTACCATTGAGATGTTCTGGTACTAAAGATTCTATAGCGACGTCATTTAATTCGGTTTGAATGCCAAGTTCACGAGCTAAAATGAGTAATTTTCTCGCAACGTCTTTACCTGATAAATCTTCTCTTGGATCGGGTTCTGTGAACCCTTTTTTGGTAGCGCTACTTAAAACCTCATTAAAAGCTAAGGTCTCTTTAGAAAAGGTATTGAAAATGTAACTTAAAGAGCCAGAAAAAACACCTCTAATTTTAATAATATTATCGCCAGAGCGATATAAATTTTTAATGGTATCTATAACTGGTAGTCCAGCACCTACGTTTGTTTCGTATAAAAATTTCTTTTTATTTTTCTTGAGGGTGAGTCTAAGGTCTTGATAAAATTGATGATTTAAGGTGTTTGCTATTTTATTAGCGGAAATGATATGACAACCATTTTCAATTAACTGTTTATATTGTGCAACAAATGATGCGCTAGCGGTAGCGTCTATGGCTACAACATGTTCTAAATTTTCTGCTTTAAAATATGCAATAATGTCGGTAATATTATAAGGTACAGCTGAGGTGGTAAAGTCCGTTTGCCAATTCTTACTAATGGCATCCGTGAAATGAGCGGAGGTAGAATTAGCAATTGACCTTATGCGTAAATTGAGTTGCTGTTCTTTGCGTAATTTTTGATTGAGCTCATGAATTTGATTGATCAATGTAGCTCCCACATTTCCGATGCCGAAAACCGCAATGTTAATAGTTGTCATTTTTCTAATTTTTGAGTTAAAATAAATTAAACCAAATGCTCAATGGTACCGCTTAAAGCGGAGTTAATAGAAAAATGTTATAAAGAATTTATTTACCGTGAAACGGTAATTTTGTTGGGTTATCTATCTAAATTAGTCGATAAATGAATCGCTAATTAAGTAGAATTTAGCACCTTCTTAATAAATTTAAGGGTTGCTAAGGCTTCAATGGGTCTAATCCCTCCACCTTTCTTGATAACATTTCAGTAAGTCATTTGAACTTTGTGCGTTACAATATTCCGAAAGAAAATAGGATTACACAAATTTTATTCACTTTATTTTAATGGAAACATATTGCATTTTAATTGTAACTTTGGTTTTCCCAAACACAATAATTATGTTAGAAAATTTCTGGTTTAATGTACAATACGGCATGAACCACGTTTTAGATATTAATGGGTATGACCATATCCTTTTTTTAATGGTATTAGCTGTACCTTATGTTTTTAATGATTGGAAACGTGTCTTGGTTTTAGTTACAACATTTACCTTAGGCCATACATTATCATTGGTTTTGGCAGCTTATGGAGTGGTGAGTATTAATGGTGAGTTAGTAGAATTTTTAATACCAATTACTATTTTAATCATGGCCATTTACAACGTGTTTACTGCAGGTAAAAAATCTAAAACGAATAAATTTGGCCTACTATTTTTTACAACTTTATTTTTTGGACTGATACACGGCTTGGGTTTTGCAAGAGAATTTAAAATGTTTTCAGGGCAATCAGAAAATAAATTGGAACTTCTAATAGAATTTGCTTTAGGTATTGAACTTGCGCAAGTCATTATCGTATTTGTCGTTTTATTCATAGGGTTTTTATGTCAAACGGTATTTAGATTTTCACGTCGTGACTGGATGATGGTACTTTCAGCTATAGTTATTGGATTGGTAATTCCAATGATTACGCAAAGTGATTTTTTAAAGTAAAATTTTAAAAGTTTGGTAAAATTTTAACTGATAGTAAATTGGTTATAAAATACTAAGCTTATATCTTCGTTACTAACTAGTATACTTTGTACAAGAACAAGAATTAATGTCAGATATAAAACAATTACGTTACGACAAAGCCTATTTACGTATAGCTAAAGAATGGGGGAAATTATCGCATTGTAAACGCAAACAAGTTGGTGCGCTTATTGTAAAAGATAGAATGATAATTTCTGACGGTTATAATGGCACTCCAACAGGTTTTGAGAATTATTGCGAAGATGATGAAGGATATACCAAATGGTATGTGTTACATGCAGAAGCCAATGCTATATTAAAAGTAGCATCATCTACACAATCTTGTAGAGGAGCGACGCTTTATATTACGTTGTCGCCTTGTAAGGAATGTAGTAAACTAATTCATCAAGCTGGTATTGTAAGAGTGGTGTATCATGAAGGTTATAAGGATTGTTCGGGAATTGATTTTTTAAGAAAAGCAGGTATAGAACTAGAGTTAATAGAAGACTTAAATGCAGATTCCCATTCTGATGGGAAATAGTATGGCAACTAAAAATAAATACATACCACTAATTATAGGCGTTGCAATTGCAGCAGGAGTTATTATAGGTGGCGAATTAAATTTTGCAGATACTTCAGATAATCTTTTTTCAACTAATAGTAAAAAGAATAAGCTCAACCGTTTAATAGATTATATAGATTACGAATACGTAGAAGAGGTTAACACAGATAGCATTGTAGATGTTACTGTTAATGGGATTTTAAACAATTTAGATCCACATTCGATGTATATTCCTAAAGAGGATTTACAGCGCATCACTGAAAATATGAAAGGTGATTTTGTAGGTATTGGTATTAATTTTTATCCTTATAGAGATTCTATAGCTGTAGTAAAACCAACAGAGGGTGGGCCAAGTGAAAGTGCTGGAATTATGAGTGGAGATCGAATTCTTTTAGCAGATGGAGATACACTGTATGGAGTTAATTTTGATAATGATTTTATAGGAAATAAGCTTAGAGGTGATAAAAACACCAAGGTCAAATTGACGGTTTTTAGAAAAGGTGAAGAGGAGCTTTTAGAGTTTGAAGTAAAACGCAAAAGTATTCCAATTAAAAGTGTAGATGCAGCTTATATGCTAACGGACGATTTAGGTTATATAAAAATGAATCGTTTTGCAGAATCTACTTTTAAGGAATTTAAGTTGGCACTAGGCGAATTAAAAGAACTTGGCGCTACAAAACTAGCCTTAGATCTAAGGGATAATCCAGGAGGGTTTTTGGGTGTTGCAGAGCAGATTGCTGATGAATTTTTAGAAGACGATAAGCTGATTCTGTTTACTAAAGACAAAAAAGGAAAAGAAGAACGCATATATGCAACACAACATGGAGATTTTGAAGAGGGCGAAATATATATTCTAATAAATGAAAACTCTGCATCGGCAAGCGAAGTTATTGCTGGAGCACTTCAAGATAATGATAAAGGTATAATAGTAGGAAGACGTTCTTATGGAAAAGGATTGGTACAGCGAGAAATGGCTTTAGGAGATGGAAGTGCTGTAAGACTAACTGTTTCTAGATATTATACTCCTACAGGGCGTTCTATTCAAAGACCTTATACTAATGGAGATAGTGAAAACTATTACAAAGATTATTACAAGCGTTTAAGGACAGGAGAACTGATTGATGAAAAAAGCATAGAAGTTGATGATTCATTAAAGTTTACCACACCAAAAGGAAAAGTGGTTTATGGAGGTGGAGGCATCATCCCAGATGTATTTGTTCCTGTTGATCGTTTGTTTGATAATGAAACTATAAATTATCTAAGACGACGCGGTCATTTTGGTTATTTTGTCTTTGAAGAATTAGATAAAGATCGCAGTATATATCAAGATATTTCAAAATACGATTTCATTAATAATTTTGAAGTTAGTGATGATATCGTTGTGCGTTTTCAAGAATATGTTAATAAAAAAGAACGTACTAATATTACGTTTGTAGCCTATAATGACGAAATAAGACGCCTTATTAAAGCCACACTTGCACGTCAGTTATTTGATGATAATGCGTTTGAAGAAATTATAAATAAAGAGGATATTATGGTGCAAGAAGTGATTTTATTAAGCAAAGAATATCCAAACTTTAAACAAAATTAAACGCTTATATTTTATCGTGAATTTTGGTGTGTTTCCCATTATTCCAAAGCGTTAAAATATCTGTCGCTACGTGTGCGCCACTTCCGCATGCCATGGCAAATTGACTTCTCCAACCGGCTAAAGTGCCAGCTACGTAAAGGTTTTTTTCAATGAGATGATCTGTGTTTTTTAACCAAATTCTATCTTTTTCAATAGCAGCTCTTGGGTGTGGTTCTGTGTAGTTTTTAAGACCTTTTATGGTCATTAAGTTAGTGTAGCCTACAGCAACAACTACAATTTTAGATCGGTAACTGTTTTGATTTGTAGTAACTATAAAATCACCGTGATCTTTTTCGATAGCATTTACTTTTTCATTTTCAATCTGAGAGATGTGCGGGTAAAGATCTGTTAATTGGTTTTTACCATCCTCTAGAATGTCTGCACCTAGCGTACCTG
This sequence comes from Winogradskyella psychrotolerans, assembly GCF_018860565.1. Lineage (GTDB taxonomy): Bacteria > Bacteroidota > Bacteroidia > Flavobacteriales > Flavobacteriaceae > Winogradskyella > Winogradskyella damuponensis. The sequence continues at coordinate 199,344 of NZ_JAHKPS010000028.1, read as the reverse complement.
CTTGTAATCCTAAAACATTATTAAACAAAGCGGTTTGTAAATGCGATGTTTTTTGGTGCATTATAATGCCAATGTGCTTGCCTTCTGCAAAAGGTTTGTGTTGTGCAGAACCTAAAACTAAAGCGCAAGATAATCCTGCAGCTCCACCGCCAATAATTAGAGCATCAAAAGTCATTATCGTTGTTTGCTTAATTTTTCAATCTTCTTAGAAATTCTAAGAATCTGTAATAAAATAATTGCACAAAACGCAGCCGTAATTGTAATTAGTGCGGTCTGACTTTCTCCTTCAAAAAGCGCTTCAAAATTTAACTTTGTCGCATTAAAAATAATGAGTGCTAATGCAATAGCGGATAAAATTAGTGTAAATACTTTCATGTTTAAAAAATTAAACCAGTAAAGCTTTAATGTTGTGGGCAAATAACTTTACTGCTATGGCTAACAAAATTACGCCAAATATTTTTCTTATAATATTAATTCCGTTGGTACCTATGATACGTTCTATTTTTGAAGATGTTTTTAATACTATATAAATAACAACAACATTACTAATTACAGCAACAATTATATTTTCAATGGCAAATTCTGCACGTAGCGATAATAAAGTGGTTAATGTTCCTGGTCCTGCCATAAGCGGAAAAGCCAATGGGAAAACAGAAGCTGTAACAGCACTATGTTCATCGTCTTTATAAAGTGTAATACCTAAAACCATTTCTAAAGCAATAAAAAAGATGACAAAAGCACCTGCAACAGCAAACGAGTTAACATCTATACCAATAAGACTTAGCAGGCTTTTTCCAACAAAGAGAAAAATAATCATGATTACACCAGCTATTATAGAGGCTTTTCCACTTTGAATATGTCCAACTTTTTTACGTAAATCTATGACAATTGGAATATTTCCAATAATATCGATTACGGCAAAAAGGATCATAAAAGCTGTAAATATTTCTTTAAAATTAAGTTGCATTTCGTTGTGATTTTAATCTTTATATTGTTTCTTAATATAGCTATAAGTATTTGGTTTTTATGATCTTATTGGCTAAACATCCGCTGTGGATTTGAAATTTTTTGCAAAGGTGCGATAATATTACATATTTGCAATATTAAATATCGGTTAAGTTTAAGTATTTTTGCCGGATGTTTCAACTCGGAAAAACCATAGTCTCAGAAGACATTATAGAAAAAGATTTTGTTTGTAATCTTTCAGCCTGCAAAGGAGCCTGTTGTATAGATGGAGATGCTGGTGCGCCTTTAGATAAAGATGAGGTAAAAATCTTAGAAGATATCTATCCAAAAGTAAAGCCATTTCTTCGCCAAGAAGGAATTGATGCTATTGAAGCGCAAGGCACTTCAATTACCTCTAGTTTTGGAGATTTTGAAACTCCTTTAATTAATGGAGCAGATTGTGCTTATGTTATTTTTGATGAGAAAAAAACAGCACTTTGCGCCATTGAAGAAGCCTATAATCAGGGAGAAATTCAATGGAAAAAACCAGTGTCTTGTCACTTATATCCAATACGAGTGAAGGAATACACTGAGTTTTCTGGTGTTAATTATGAAAAATGGGAAATTTGTGACGATGCCTGTGCTTTAGGCAAAGAATTACAAGTGCCAATATACAAGTTTGTAAAGGAAGCCCTTATTAGAAAATTTGGAGAAGATTGGTATGCTGAGTTGGAGAAGGTTGCAGAAAAAATGAAAAGCTAACAATTAAGTCGCTTAAACAAATATATAAGTATAATGAAGTTCTAGAAGGATAAGACTTAAGTTTTGTTATTAGAATCTCATTAAAACCCCATGTGCACTCAAGCTTTTTTATAAATGTAAAACAGAAGCACTGATTCTAGAAATCGGTGAAATTGTTATATCGAATTATAAAAGTGATAGAGAAATATAGGTAAGTTTCTTATAAATAGTATATTAGGCTTTTTTATAGCTATAATCTGAACCTATAGGTCTATTTTTGATAGGTTTTTGAATTAAGTATTTGAAAACTGACTCTATTTATGAAACACATTTATCTTACTTTAAGTTTACTTTTTTGTTTTAGCGCTTTACCTGCCCAAACAACCTGGCAAGAGTACACAAAAATCGCAGATTCCCTGCAAGTACTATTTCAATTTGAAAATGCTATAGAACCACGAGAGAAAGCAATTGAATTAGCTGCGGTAAATCAAAAAGATACCATTCCGTTTTTAAATTTGTTGTTAGCAATGAGTAAAAATGAACTCAATGTAGACAATCCTGAAATTAATAAACCGATTTATAAGGAACTTCAATCTCAAATTTTAGAACTTGAAGAACGCAACGCAAAACCAGAACGACTTTACCAAGCCTATAGGCGTATGTATATTATTGCGCATAATTTTATTCGCAACATGGAAGATACAGATGTCTATGTTGGTAAATCTATAGCGTATCATTATAAATGTAAAACAATAGACTCATTAGTTTTGCTTAAAAGTTTACACGGTTCTGGTGTAGTATCTCGTGAAGTTGGTAGGCTTAATAAATCTGTAGAGGTATTTAAAGAAGCTGAGCGATTTTATGGTTTTATGACAGTAAAAGACACCAATGTAATGGCTAGTGTTTATAAAGATTTAGCCATGGTTTATCATGATAATTTTTTAAATATACCTTCTGAGCGTTTAAAATATGTAAAAAAAGCAGAAGCCTTATTTAATAGTGTTGAACGACCTAATTTAGATTATTTATTAGGTGTTTATAATGATCTTTCAGAATATGAAAAGCGACAAGGAAATTACAAAACTGCAGCAGGTTATTTAAATAAAGGTTTAAAAATTTATCAAAATAATGCAGAAGAAACCCAACGTTATAGAATGGGTAAAATTGGTGTAAAAAAAGAATTGCAATTTCACTCAGCACTAATGGAAATTTATAGAAAAACTGGTGAGGAAGCTCTTATTTTATATCATTTTGAAGAAATGAAGAAAATTAATTCTCAAAATGCTTTAGATGATATTGAAACAGACTTCTATGCAACAGCACACATTATACTTTCAAAATTTTATTACTCAAAAGATAATGATAAGGCATTAGCTTTCCTGAATGAAGGTTTAAAAATTCATAAAAACTTAAGTTTCGAAAAATTTGAAGAAGAGTTTACTGTAGCAAAAATAAATATTTATATAGATCAACAGCGGTTTCTTGAAGCAGAAGAATTACTGAAAAAACTAGAAACTGTAAAAGGTTTACCTCAATTTATTAAAAAGGATATGCTAATCCTTAATGTTTCATTGAATTTTAGAAATAATAGTAAAGATGTAGCTTACAGTTATATTAATAAATTAATTCATGGTTTTTCTGATGCCAATAGTGCTTTTGATATTAAAACTATCACTTATAATGAGTTTACACCGAGTTTAGATTTAAATGATACTGAACTTATCTTAGAAATTGTGGATGCTCTCAATGATTCCTTATCAAAAGATGACACGGTTAAGCATAATCTCTTTTTATTAGCTCTAAAACAATTTGAATCTAATTTTAACCAAGAATTTTTAAACGATAAACTTAAAAAGAGCTATGATCAAATAGGATTGTATTTCTATAACAAAGCTTCTGAAGGTCTAATTAGTGAAGAAGATAAAATACGTTTTTTAAATTTCACTGAAGCTATTGAAGCTAAATTTTTACTAAACACATTTCTAGCAAATAGAACAACATCAGGTAAAACAGAGGCCGATTTAATAGTTAAAAAAGAACAACAAATACGTTCTAACATAACATATTTAAAGAAAAAAAATATAGGGTCAAAATCAGATAGCTTAAGTCAGCTTATTTTTGAGGAAAATATAAAACTTAAAACGATTAACGAACAGTTGCAAAAAGATGGTTTTAATGTTTCAAAGCTTGTTAATATAGCCAATCCGCTTCAAAATCTTGAAACCTTTAAAGATAGTTACATTATTAAATTTAAAGTTGTTGAAGACCAACTGTTTAGAGTGTGCTATTATGATCATAAAATAGCAGTAACAAAATTAGAAGATTACAAGAGTTTAAGTGCTAAGGTTGAGGGTCTTGTTTCTGAATTAAAGGATATCAATATTCCTGTTAAAACCATAAAACAACATTCTAAAAGTCTTTATAATGATTTACTTGGAGGTATAGACGTTTCGACTATAGCTAACGTTCACATTATACCAGACGACATTCTACATTATTTACCTTTTGAACTTTTAGTTTTTAATGATACTTATGTTCTTAATCAAACAAAGGTGAGTTATGCAGCTGCTTTGAGTTTTATAAATTCACCAATACACAATAATCAAGAAAACCGAAAAATTGCTTTATTTGCACCTACTTATACATTATTTGCTCCGTCAAATAAACAATTAGCAGTAAGAGGTGAGCCTTATCATTTAGAAGGAGCTTTAAGGGAGGTTTCCTCAATTTCTAATTTGTTTGAAAATAGTGATGTTTATACAAATGACAGAGCTTCAAAAGAAACATTTAAGTCGTTATCGCCTGACTATTCCATTCTACATTTATCAATGCATTCATTTTTAAACGATGACGACTCTGAACTAAGTAGTTTGGTGTTTTCGGACAATAATAAGGATCATCAACTTTATATTTCAGAATTATATGGTTTAAACCTCAATGCAGATATGGTAGTTTTAAGTGCTTGTAATACAGGTGTTGGAGAGTTAAAAACAGGAAAAGGTATTGTGTCTATGAATACTGCTTTTACAGCAGCAGGAGTGCCTTCCGTATTATCAAGTTTGTGGAGTGCACCAGATGCTGCTACTCAGGAAATTATGATTGCATTTTATAAGCATCTTAAAGAGGGTTCTGATAAATCTGAAGCGTTACAATTAGCGAAACAAGACTATCTAAATAGTACGGAAAATGAATTATTAAAGCATCCTTATTATTGGGCTGGTTTTGTTATTTCTGGTGATATTTCATCTATTGCAACTAAAGACTCTGATGATATTTGGTATTTTTTAGGAGGCTTTGGTTTAGTGTTATTAGTTTTTGGGTTCTTCAAAAGAAAGGCGAAGAAAGCGGCATAGCTTCTAGTCCAATTGCTCTAATAACTGCTCGGCTGCCTTTGTCTTATAAGTACCATTGTTTATCACTGTATTTAAACTCGCTTTAGCTTTCTTAGTGTTGTTAATTTTAATATAAGCTAGTGCTAAGTACCACTGTTGTTGGGTTTTTAGCTTTTTTGGTAACTCATTATTTTGTTCCAATATTTTTATAGCTTCGTCATTCTTATTCAATTGTAATAAAACATTGGCTTTGTAAAAAGACATTGTAGCATTGTCACTTTCCTTTAAAATAGCATTAAAATAATTAAGTGCCTCTTCATACTCTTTAGCTTCATAAGAAATAAAAGCCTTTGTTTTTAAATCGTTAGAATCTTCTCCGCGTACAATTGGATGCACTACGTTTTCAAAGGGTTTAAAATTAGTTGCGAACAGCGCGTCGTTATCTAAGTTTGATGGTCCAAAATACCAAAAACTGGGTAGCGCTAATAATAAAATAATAGAAGCGGCAACAAGCCATTTTATGTATGTTTTTGATGATGTCTTTGTAGAGTTTTCAATGGACTGTAGTTCTTCCTTTAATTGTGTTTGCGTTTCTTTTTTGATGACGGTTTTAAGGTTTTTTTGGAATTTAAACGTTTTTTTAAATTTGGTGTCTGTGGCCAATAAATGGTCAAATTCCTTTTGCGTTTCAGGGGAAAGCGTTTTAGAAAAATAGTGTGCTATGAGTTGGTCTTTAGTCATAATTAGTATTTGAAAATCAGGTCTTTAAGGGATTTTATGCAACGCGATTTTTGGCTTTTTGCTACATTTTTATTCGAATAGTTTAATTCATTTGTAATTTCATCAATAGTAAAGCCTCTGTAATAGAACAGTGTTAATATGGTTTTGCATTTTTTACCTAAACTTTTAAAGGCGATTTGTAATTTTTGCTGATCTTCTGATAGGTCTTCTATTAAATCTACTGCGTAATCAGTATTTATTTTTAAGCGGTCTAAAGTGGTATCCTTATCAATGGAATACATACTCTTTTGTTGCTTCAACCTTTTGTAAATCATGTATTTTCCAATACTAAACAAATAGGTTTTTAATTCACTTTTTAAAAGGTCTAATTTTCCATTAACGGCATTATCATGTAACGCGATAATAGCATCTTGATAAATATCAATAACCGTTGCTTCATCTAAAGGATATTTTTTTGCAAATCCAATAAAAACTGTCTTGTAGTCTAAATAAACGGACTTCAGTGCCTCTGAATTTCGTTTTTTTAAAGCTTCAACAAGAACCTTATCTGCCATATTAGTGTCATTAAGTGTTCAAAAGTAAACAACATAAATTAAACGTATTAAAAAGAACCAAGACATATTTACCTTTTTGATAATAAGAATACTAAAAGAGAAATGAATTATAAATATTATGTGTTAGTGTTCTAAATAAAGAAGTTTACATTATTGATGCTTCAGGTTAGGAATGCCAACCAATTAAAAACTTTTTTTATGAAAACACAATTTTTAAACTTGTCAAAGGCTTTTTTTTCTGCTTTAGTATTTAAACGTATCAAAAAGTAAGATTTCAAATTAACAATAAAAAAAATAAAGAATTGTGTTTACCTTTTTTTTATACAAACACTAAATAGAAAATGCCGAGTTGTTAACACGTTAATGCAATACATATGAAAGCACTAAAACCACTATTTTTTACACTTGTTTTTCTGTTAATGAGTAATGCTGTTCAAGCGCAGTTTTGGAAGAAATTAGCTAAAAAAGCAGAGAAGAAAATTGAAAGAGAAGCAGAAAACCGAGCAGAACGACGCGTCAATAAAAATATAGACAAAGTATTTGATGAGGCTGAAAATGGCATAGATAATATAGATCTAAAAACGGAAAAAGTAGATGTTAAGCTTCCCGATAGCTATCATTTTGAATGGAAATATAGCATGAAAACGCAAACTCAAGATAAAGAGATTGACATGTATTATATGCTAAAAAAAGAAGCAGCGTACATTGGTATAATTGTGATTTTAGATGAGTTTGATACTTCAAAAAACAGCAAAACAATAATGGATAGTGAACGAGGTGCATTTATCACCTTTATGGATGTAAATGGTCAGAAAATATATAGAGCTATGGAACTTCCTGAAGCAGATCCTTTAGAAGAAAACACCAATAGTTTCACATTAGAAAAAACAGACACCAAAGAGATTTTAGGGTACAATTGTCAAGGGTGTAAAACCCAAATAAACGACGGAACCATGCATTTTTACATGGCAAATAATGCGCCAATTAGTTTGTATTCTGCCTTTGGTAAAAATCAAAACATGCCTAAAGGCTTTAATAAAGCGCTTCTAAAAGATTTAAAAAATGGTCTTATGTTAGAAGCCGAATTTACTAGTGATAAAAACAGCAATAACAATTTTAAAACCACATGTACCGAGCTTAAAAAAGTAGATTATACCTTAGACGTAAGTCAGTATGGTTCTTTAAGTGAATTAGGTAGCAAAAATTAATTATAGACGTAAACAACCAATCATGAAAACAAAATTACTCACTTTAACCTTGTTATTTTCAATAGCAATTAGTGCTCAAATTACTAAATCTGAAGCTTATATTCCAGGAACTAAATTAGTGTTTTATGCTAATGAATGCGGTAACACCATACCAGAAGCGGCTGGTAAATTAACCTTTTGCGATGGCTACGGAAATTTAGGAGTTGTAGAAGAAAGTTATGGGCTTAATAACAGAAACATAAGGTTTATGGTAGAAAATAGAGCCAATGCAGATGAAGCATTTGTAACTAATGAGGGCTTATCTATTAAGCTAACAGATGGCACTTATGAAAATGTACCAAATATTGCTATTCCAGATTTTACCACTGCTGGAGATTGGCAGAATGATAATATTTTTAGAAGTGCTTTAATTATGCCCAATAACAATGTTATTTTTTCTGGTGGTGATAGCTTTTTATATACCTACAATCGTACTCAAAAAACGATAGCAACCATAGGATTTCCTAATTTTCATAGTCCTGTTACCTTCACTTATGATGAGGATCGTGATGTTGCTTGGATTATTGCGCGTCAAGGTGCCAATACTTATTTATATAGCTATAATGAGACACTTGGTCTAGTTTATGTAAGCGCATTATCTTCTTCTATCAGTGCTGCGCAGTTATCGAGTGGTGCACTTAATTCTCCAACATTCACCTATCGAGATAATCATCTGTATTTTGGTATTCAATCTGGTTTATTTAAAGTAAGTGTTTTAGATTATACAACTACGAGTTACAATACCACTTCAACACCAAGTATTCCAAGTGACTATGTAAATGATCTTAAATTTGATGATAATGGTGACTTATGGTTAGCTTTAAATGAAACTAACGATGGTAGTATTCTTAAATTTAATATTGCAAATGAAACTTTTGAGCAATATGAATTACCAAGAGCTACTAATCCTGCTTATACGTATAAGTTTAGTAATATAGCTCTAGATAATGCTGGTACAATTTGGTGTACAGCGCTTGATTTTTCAGGTTTGATTAAATTAGAGTTTGATCAAGGTATGCCACAATGGGAGCAAATACCATTAACAGATTTACCACAATTAGGTGTGGAGTCTCCATATGTGCCAGATAATATCTTTTATAAAAACGGTAAGTTTTATTTCACAACGTTTTCAGCTTCTTCGGGTTCTAGTAGTGTTGATCAGATCTTGGTAAATGATAATGGAAATTGGTCTTCGATAACAGATACTGAGACAGGTAATATTTCTTACTTGTCTAGCCAACGGTTTAATTATAATTTACCAGATGATGATGGTGGTATGTGGTGGTTTAATTGGTATGATGATGTCATTGTACATCGTAAAGCTAATGACGAACAATTTGTGTTTTCTAACGTGCCTAATCTTGGTAGTTATGCAGCAATCGATACAGATGATAAGCCTATTATACCGTTAAGCGTAAATGGCACTAAAATTACTAAAATAGATACACCTCTTTTTTACGGTTTATTAAACGATACAAATCAAAACACAAATGGGTTAGTGCGTCATAAAGATGAGGTTTGGTGGTATAACGAAAGTACCTTACAGATTAAAGTTCTAAAATACAACCAAGTAATTGCGACGTTCGATTTAGATGATAGCTATGAGAATATTTATGATTTTCAGGTAGATTCTAATGGTGATGCCTGGTTTTCTAAAAATGTGAGTAATGGTTCTATCATTAAAAAATTTGAAACCAGTACGGCAACAACAACAGATTATACATTTACTGAAAATTTAGGACTAATAAAACCAACTGTTGCAGCACCAAATGGTGCGATGTGGTTTGTGAGATCTAATGGGCTTATTTACTATGATGGTAGTGCGTTCACAACATATCCGGCAGCTAATTATTCTGAACTTTTTAATATTGTGTCTCTAATAGTAGATACCAATAATACTGCACATGTATTATTAAATGATAATGCTGCCATTGTAAAAATTGAAAACGCCGGAACATCCAACGTATCATTTAGTACCACTTTTTTGGAGGGTAACAATTCTATTTTGCCAGCTTTAGGACACTATAGACCGGATGATTTATCTATTGATAGTCAAGGTGCCATGTGGACACATGCCTCTCTAAACACATTTAAGTTAACAGATGCAGATATGGCTAAGGAATACAGAACTGAAGGTGAAACTTATAATGTTTCTGGTTTAATTTATAACGACCTTAATGAGAATGATGCTTTTGATGCAGGTGAAGAATATGCAGGTCAATTAGTGGCTTTAAAACTGAATGGGAATGTGTATTCTACATTTACTAATACCAATGGTGTCTATGCCTTTTATATATATGATGAAAATGCAACATATGAAATCACTTTACCAACTATAGGACAATTTGTTACGGCTTCAAATAGGCAATTAGAAGTCGTTGTTGGTGCTAACAATCAAAATTACGATGGTAACGATTTTCAATTGAAACCTAAGTTTGTAAATTCTTTACTTGTAAAAAGTAGTTCTAAATTAGGAGCTTGGGGATTTATAAGAGCTAATTTTGAAAATACCTACACTACTGCAATCGGTAATTTGTCAACAACAAAAACGTTTAACAATTTAGAAGTTACCTATACCTTTAAAAATCAGGATGAAAATAGTACAAATGTTTTACCTTCAATAGATGATGTAAAAGTGTATGAGTTAGATCCTAATGGAGGCTTTCAGCTTATAGAAAAAGTGACTATTGATCAAAGAAATAATAAGTGGAACGTAGATCTACCATTAGGTACTTACACACAAAATGAATTAGCCATTACACCAAATATCACAGAAACTGGAGCGCAAACTGATATAACAGTAACAATACCTACTGTAAGTCCGCTAAACACTTATATAATTGAAATTGAAACTGGCCTTTTTGATCCTTCTGAATCAGGTGTAGTTATAAATCATGGTGTTTCAAAGATGGGTTCGGATAATTTTGAAGATACTAATAGTAACCCGCTTACAGATCCTATAATTTTATTTCCTCTTGAAGATCGTGATGAAAATAATAGTGGTTTTGATGCAGACGACACGCCATATTTAAATCCAAACGATGTTTATATAGATCCACCATACTTAGATCCTAAACAAGTTTATGGACCAGGTCCTTACGCAACTAAAATTTATAGTTCATACGATCCTAATGATAAATTAGTAGATGAAGGAGTTCCTGGGGTGGTTAATGATAGACATATTGAGCGCAAGTGGTTAACTTATACCATTCGTTTTGAAAACTCAGGGAATTTCTCAGCAAAAGATGTGGTTGTTACGGATGTGTTAGATGCTAATTTAGATCCTAATTCTGTAAAAGTAATAGAAGCAAGCCATAATTATACTGTAGATATTCTTAAAAATGGGACAGACGAAAGTGTCTTAAAATTTAGCTTTAATGATATCTTTTTACCTTTTGATGATGCCAACAATGACGGTTATATAAAGTTTAAGATTAAGGCCGAAGAAGGCATTGCAGAAGATACCATCGTAAATAATAGTGCTAATATCTATTTTGATCAAAATCCTGCAATTATTACCAATGTCATTGAAGTACGTTTCTTAACCATAGAAACCTTAGGTATTGTAGATGAGAATTTAGAGTCTCAGTTTAAAATGTATCCTAATCCTTCAAACTCAATAGTTAATATAGAGACAAAATTACAAATTGAAAACGTTGAGGTTTATTCTATTTTAGGTCATAAAGTATTGGAAACTAAAAGCAAGCAAATTGATGTTTCTCATTTGTCAGGTGGCACTTATATCTTAAAAGTAAGTTCTGAACGTGGCACGTTAAGCAAGAAACTAATTATTAATTAATACATTAAAAATACTGATATGTTACAGCGTATTTTTGATTGCTAATTGTAATTAAAAATACGTTGTAGTTTATAATGACTTTATTTGCATAAGCAGGTCAGGAGCTTATATAAAATGATCTAGGGTATAAATTGAGACTTTAATTTTATAGGTATGTGTAAGATTATTTTAGTACCTGAAGGGGTTTCGTTTTCGTACAAATCTTCAATTTCTAAAGTGTATGAATTTTGAAATGATTCTGAAAAATTAGCCAATCTTGCTTTTGTGATATCTATACCTACAGAATTTCGTTCTAGTTTTTTCTTCTCATTAATTTTGTGCGATGCAATTCTGCCAATACCATTATCTATAATTTCAACGGTTATAAAATTGGGTAATTTTTTACTTACAATAAGATCTATTTTTTTGTTGCTATCTTTTGAAGATAAACCATGCCATAACGAATTTTCTAAAAAAGGTTGAAGCACTAAAGAGGGTATTTTGGTTGCTTCAGTATTTATTGCTGGATCTACAGTGATGTTAAAATTTATTTCATTATCAAAACGAATGTTTTCAATATTCATATACAACTTCATGGTTTCGAGCTCGTCTTTTAGGGATGTTTCTTTCTCTTTTGACGCCATTAAGATTTTTCGAATTAGTTTTGAAAACTTGTTGAGGTAATAAACTGCATTAGTTTTATCATTATTAATAATGTAAAGTTTAATGGAGTTTAACGAGTTAAATATAAAATGAGGGTTCATCTGACTTCGCAACATATCTTGTTCTAAGGTTAAAATATGTTTGTCTCGTTTTAAAGCTTTTGTTCTGTGGATAATAAAAAGGGAGACACCTATTATTCCTATAAGTAAGGATGTGTATAGTAAGATCTGTTTGTTTCGCTCTAGTCGTAAACGAACAGATTCATTCTCTAAAGCTAAGGCTTTAATTTGATTATTTTTATTTTCATTTTCATATTCAACTGCAATGTCATTTACATATTGTAAATTTTGCTCAGTTAATATGGTGTTCTCTATTTCAACAGCTTGTTGGTAATATTTTAATGCTGTTTCAAAATCTTTTTTGGTACGGTTAAGTTCAGATAGTAGTTTGCTAGATTCTGCTACAGTAGATTTTAAATTATAAGAAGTTGCAATATTGAGCGCTTTCTTTAAATGCTTTTCTGCAGAAGTGAGTTGGTTGGTTTCTATTTCTAATTGACCAAGATTAAGGTATGAAGCCGAAATATAGTATTGGTCGTCAATATTTAGAGCTTTATTTAAAGCCTCTTTAATAATAGGTTCTGCTTCTTCGTAATTTTCTTGTCTAAGATAAACTTCTCCAATACTATTATAGCAAATAAGGCGTCCGGTTTCAGAATCAATCATGTTATTATAGCCTAATGATTTCTGAAAATTGGATAAGGCAGAACTTAAATTGCCTTTAGCTTCTTCTGCATAGCCTATATTATGATAATTAATAGCTAAGCCTAGTTTATTGTCTACGCTTTTTTCAATTTTAAGAGATTTATTAAATTGATTGATGGCTAAATCATATTGTTTTAAAGCCAAATAAATATTACCAATACTATTTTGTGAAACTGCAATGCTTTTGGTTACTGTTAGTGACGGGTTTATGACTGAATAGGCTGTTTTTAAAGCTTCTGTATGATGGTCAAGTGCTAGTTTAACCATGTCCATTCGCCTGTATACAACGCCAATCATATTTAGGCTAATAATTTTAAATTCGGTGCTTTTTGCTTTATCTGCATAAGTTTTTGCTTCTTCGTGTAAGGCAATAGCCTCATCATATTTAGAAATATTTCTTTGGATAACCCCTAGAGCATTAAGTGCATAGCTACAGGTTTCATGGGCGGAAATGTTTTTAGAAACGCTAAGCAAACGTTTCATTTTTACACTATCGTGTTCAAACGGTTTAAATAGAGAATCAATTTTGGTGTGTTCAGAGGGTGAATTGTTTTTTATGTAGATTAATGAGTTTTCAAAACTTGTCTGTTGCGTAGAGCCATATGAAACAAAAAAGAAAAAAAACAGACATAGGTTTAATAGTTGATACTTAAACAAATAGTTCATAGTGTTGGTTTATAGTTTTTCAAGAAAATCTGATTTACGCTGTCTCGCTACAGGGATCTTGTGTTCACTATCCATAATCACATAACCTTCATTTTTAATAAATGCTTTTATTTTATTGAGATTAATAATATAAGAATTGTGAATTCTGAAAAAATAATGTTCTGGTAAGATGGCATCAACTTCTTTTAATTTCTTGGTGAGCACTATTTTTTTTCTATTCTGTAAAAATAGCGTGCTATAATTACCGTCAGATTCTATATAGATAATATCATCTACATCTAAAAAAAGTAATTTCCCATCAGTGTTAATGGTGATCTTTTTTTTATCGAATTGTGAATTAAAATTAGAAAGCATGCGTTCTAATTTTTGAGAATTAACGGTGCGTTCGCTATGTCTTTTTATTTTAGAGATGCACGCGCTTAGATCATCAGAATCTATAGGTTTTAAAAGATAATCTATTGCTTCGTGTTTTAAAGCTTTTATAGCATACTCGTCGTAAGCGGTAGTGATTACAACAGCAAAATTTATATTTTTTAATTGTTCTAAAAACTGAAAACCACCAATAGTAGGCATTTGTACATCTAGAAATAAACAATCTGGTGTGTTTGTGTTTAAAAACTTTAAAGCATCATCGGGTTTAGAAAAAGAAGCCATAACTTCTATTTCTTGGTTAAAGTTGCTAAGTTCCCATATGAGGCTTTGAATTGCTTTTGGCTCATCATCTACGATTACTGCTTTTAACATGCTTCTGAATTATTTGATATAAAGATATATATATAAAGGTATATACATAATGAATGTTTTGTATCTAAATATGTATGTAATGCATGGTTTTATGTGTAGAATGCTAAAAAAAAATACACTTAAAATACAGTGCCCATTTATACACTTTTTTTAACCAGTCATACATTACAATTGTGATAGCTCTCAATTTATAGGCATCTTTGGGTATTGAAATTAACCAAAAATACAGCAAATTGAGGGGTTGCTTTTTTGGTTAAAAGCTATTAATTAGGAAATAATCAGAGTTTTTAAAATTCTGACTTTTTCATTTCAGTGTTAATTTATAATAACGTAATTTTTTTATTGTTTATTATTAATTTTAGTTAGTTATTAGGGAAAAAAGGGCGTTATCTAAACGCTCTTTTTTATTTTGGTTTTAACAGTTAAAATAGCATTGCAATACCATCAGTAAAAACGCTTACTAAGCCTGTTTTTAACATGATAAAACCTACAAAATATAATTGCAGAAAAAGCATTTAACTTATTGACAATCAAAGTGTTGTGGTGTTTTTTTTAAATCTTCAAGTTTTACGGGTGCTACATGGGTTTGTTAAAAACTTGTTGACAACGTTTATGAAATATCCTTTCTTTTTTAACAACAATTGTCAATCTTTGTTCAAGGCAAATAAAATAGATTTTTCTGGTTTTTTTTGATTTAGAAAAGTGTTGAGAAAATCAATTTAAAAATACGCCCTTATATTCCTAGTTTAGGAAAAACAATAACACCTTTTACGGATTTAACAACTAAAAACCTGAATGATTACGCATCATTCTAAGGACTATCTAGTCTTTAAAATTAAATGAGCATGGAGATTACACAGATTATAAAAAGAGATTACGAAACGAGTCCGTTTGTTTTAAATAAGATTTCTAACGCTATTGAAAAAGCAATGCTTTCTGTTGGAAATGGTACTAAAGAAGACGCTAATACGATTTCTGTAAAAGTATTACAAACCTTATTAGAAAGAAAAGCAAGAGATCACAAGTATTTGCCTACAGTAGAAGAAGTGCAAGATCTTGTAGAAGAGAAATTAATGGAGAGTTCTTTTCATGGTGTTGCAAAAGCTTACATATTATATAGAGATGAACAAGCGCGAAGCAGAAAGACAAATATTTTTGAAAAGCGTATTAACTTAAAGCCTTACGAATATCCAGAACTTAACGAATATGTAGATGCTATAAGACATTCGTACTGGATTCATTCAGAATTTAACTTTACAAGTGATATTCAAGATTTTAAAACAAGATTGACAGTTGTAGAGCAAAATGCCATTAAAAATACAATGCTTGCTATTTCGCAGATTGAAGTCGCTGTAAAATCATTTTGGGGAGACATTTATCATAAAATGCCAAAACCAGAAATCGGATCTGTAGGAGCAACATTTGCAGAAAGTGAAGTACGTCATCACGATGCTTACTCACATTTATTAGAGATATTAGGTCTTAACAACGAGTTTAAAAACCTAAAGAAAAAGCCTGTAATAATGAGACGTGTTCATTATTTAGAAACGGCCTTAAAGAATGCTAAAAGTGAAGACAATAAAGAGTATGCAGAATCTATTTTATTATTTTCATTATTTATAGAGCATGTCTCTTTATTCTCACAGTTTTTAATAATTATGGCTTTTAACAAACATAAGAATATGCTAAAAGGTGTATCTAATGTGGTTGAAGCAACTTCTAAGGAAGAACAAATACACGGTGATTTTGGTATTGATATTATCAAAATTATAAAGCATGAAAACCCAACATGGTTTGATGAAGAGCATAGCATTTTAGTTAAAGAATTATGCGAAGAGGCTTTTATATCAGAAAGCAAATTAGTGGATTGGATTTTTGAAGCAGGTGAATTAGATTTCTTGCCAAAAGATGTGATTAACGAATTTATAAAACAGAGATTTAACAATTCATTAGAAAGTATTGGCATTGAAAAAGTATTCGATGTCGACGAAAAATTATTAGAGCAAACCGAATGGTTTGACGACGAAATTATAGGAACAAAACACGGAGATTTTTTCGTGAAACGATCTATCAACTATAGCAAAAGAACAAAAAGTATAACCAGCGACGACTTATTTTAAACCATGAACGACAACACTAATTTAGACCTAGACAACAAAGTAGAGAACCCTCAAACTACAACAACTTCAAATCATGAAGAACTAATTAAAGCCAGAAAAGAAGCTATAAAAGAGGCAAAAGCAGAACCAGAAATAAAATGGCTAACAGATCATAGTCGTCAGTTTTTAGCATCTGGTTACCTTACAGAAGATACAACTCCTGAAGAAAGAATCAGAGAAATTGCCAATAATGCTGAAAAAATATTAGGTATTGATGGTTTTGCCGATAAGTTTTATGGCTATATGGCAGAAGGCTACTATTCATTAGCATCTCCAGTTTGGTCTAACTTTGGAAAAAGACGTGGCTTACCAATTAGTTGTTTTGGTTCACATATTTCTGATGATATGGGAGATATCCTTTATACGCAATCAGAAGTTGGTATGATGTCTAAATTAGGTGGAGGTACTTCAGGTTATTTTGGAAAACTTCGTCATAGAGGAGCTCCTGTAAAAAATAACGGAGAATCTTCTGGTGCTGTACACATTATGCAACTGTTTGAAAAAATGGTTGATGTCGTAAGTCAAGGTTCTGTTAGAAGAGGTCGTTTTTCTCCATATTTACCAATAGAGCATAAAGATATTCATGAGTTTTTAGAAATAGGAACAGAAGGTAATCCAATACAAGAGTTAACGCATGGTGTAACTGTTGGAAATGATTGGATGCAAGAAATGATTGATGGAGATACAGATAAAAGAGCCATTTGGGCAAAAGTATTACAACGTAGAGGAGAAATAGGATATCCTTATATCTTCTTCAGAGATAATGCTAACAATACAGCTCCAGATGTATATCAAGATAAGAATCATGAAATCTACGCAAGTAATTTGTGCTCAGAGATTATGTTACCAACAAACGAAAAATGGTCGTTTGTATGTGTATTATCGTCTATAAACTTATTGCATTACGATAAGTGGAAAGATACGGATGCTGTTGAAACAATGGTATATTTCTTAGATGCTGTTTTAGAAGAATTCATTACGAAATTAGAAGTGTATAGAGATTCTGCAGATAGAGATGACAGACAAACCTTCATGTTTATGGAGAAGGCCTATAACTTTGCTAAAGAAAATAGAGCTTTAGGATTAGGAGCTTTAGGATGGCATTCGTTATTACAATCTAAAATGGTAGCTTTTGATAGTAAAGAAGCGTTTGATTTAAATAGTGAAATATTTAAAACAATAAAAGATAAGTCTGTTAAGGCATCTGAAGAATTAGCAACATTATTTGGTGAGCCAGAAGTATTAAAAGGTTACGGAAGACGTAATACAACATTAAACGCTGTAGCGCCAACAACATCTTCTGCGTTTATTTTAGGACAAGTATCTCAAGGTATTGAGCCAATTTGGTCTAATAGCTACGTAAAGGATATTGCAAAAATAAAAACCACAATTAAAAACCCTTATTTAGTAGCGCTTTTAGAAGAAAAAGGTATGAATACTAGTGAGGTGTGGAGAAGCATTAGAGATTATGATGGTTCTGTACAACATTTAGAAGGACTTACAGATCATGAAAAAGATGTGTTTAAAACCTATTCTGAAATCGATCAAATGACCATCATTTACCAGGCGGCAAATAGACAAAACCATATCGATCAAGGGCAGTCTATAAATATTATGGTACACCCAGATATGCCAGTAAAAGATATTAATAAAATCTATGTGACGGCTTGGCAATTAGGTGTAAAATCATTGTACTACCAACACAGTATGAATGCAGCACAAAAATTCAAGCAAAAGAAAGAATGTACTAGCTGTGAAGGGTAAAACCCAAAAAGTTCAAAATTTGAATAATTTAAGTGTTAAGAAAAAAAAGCATCTCAGAAATGAGATGCTTTTTTTATGTAATACAAATGATAAACTCTAATCTTCAACCAAAGTATCCGTCCCCAAATATTTATCGGCTTTATTGTAATACCAGGCTCTCACTTTAGGGATTTTAATACCGTTTAAGAGGGTTTCTTCAGAAAGCAGTATAAATTCACCACTATCAGGTTTCGCTTTGCCATGCTCATCGGTTTTAAAGAACTGGTAGATTTCCATGGCATAGGTCTTTGGGTTAAAATAGAAGTACCAAATATCACTGCCTACAGCTTCATCATAAGTGACTTTTAAAACCAAATACGTTTTGCCTTTAAAGGTCTTTGTTTCAACCGTATCACTAAGATTAGTGCCTGGATCTTTCAATTTCATAGGTAAACCATATAAATACGAATAGTAGTTTTTATAAAGGGTAGCTCTATCGCAAGTCATGTTCTTTTCTTTTGCGGCTATGCTATCTAAAACTTTGCCATTGTATTGCATTTGGCACTTGCCTTTATCTAATGTATATGTGGTGGTAACCCTATCTTTTGTGGCGGTAACGCTAAAATATTCAGCAGGCAAATTAATTGAAATACTACTAGTACGTTTTGCGGCTTCTGGCATGGTCATTACCACAGTAAACGTAGCGTTAAAGCGTTCCCAGTTCCCATTTGGGTCGTGGTAATTAATGGCTTTGTTTAATAGTTCTTGAGACGATAGATTTTGGCTAAAACCAGATAAAGCGCATAAGAAGAATGTAAATGCAAGAAAAGATTTCATAGTAATTATTTTTTTTCTACAAATTACAATATATCAAACAAAAAAAAGCACCCAATGCCGAATTTTACGGGAGGATGCTTTTTGTAAATTTAGATAGATTTGTGATTTATTTTGCCTCCATCATAGCAAAAAACTTGTCAATATTTGGCATTAAAATAATACGTGTTCTTCTGTTTTTAGCACGATTAGCGCTAGAGTTGTTTTCAACTAAAGGTTGGTAGCTACTACGTCCAGATGCAATTAATTGTTCTGGTGCAACCTTAAATTGATTTTGTAATTTTCTAACAACAGATGTTGCACGTAATACACTTAAGTCCCAGTTGTCTGCAATTTTATCTGTGTTAATACTTCTAGAATCTGTATGACCTTCTACCATAACATCTAAGCTTGGCTCTGAGTTAATAACATCAGCTAATTTCTTTAAGATTTTATCAGCTTTGTTTCCAACTCTGTAACTCGCTGTGTTAAATAACATATCATCATCAATAGAAATCATCACTACAGTTTCGTTGATGTCTACAACAATATCATCGTCTTCATCTAGATCACTAGTGTCCATAGCTTTGCTAAGGTTGTGCTGTATCGCTAAGTTCATAGAATCTTTTAACGTTTTTGCACCTGCTAATTTTTCTGGATCTACGTTTTTAAGCGTTTCACGCATTTTTTCTTTGCTTGCACCAGAAGCTACTGTACCGTCTTCAGCGACTTGAAACTTGGCTTTGTTCTCAATAGTTAGTCCTTCAACATCTTCATTTAAAGATTGTATTTTAGAATTGTATTGGTTAACACGTGCTTCAATAACGGCAAACTTATTTTCTAAATCTTCTTTTGCAACTTTAGTTTTTGTGAGTTCGCTTTTAATCTCCCCATTTTCTTGTTCTAAGGCTAAGTATTTCTTTTTTGAAACACAAGCGGTCAATAAAATTGTTGTTACTAGTAGAATTGAAACTTTCTTCATTTTATAATTTTTAGTTGTTAACGTTTTAAAGTGATATATACGATTAAAGGTGCCTTTTGGATGTTAAAAGTTGTAAAAGATTACATATTTATCAAAAAAAATGCCCAATACTATACTAGTATTAGGCATTTGTTATTGGTACTATTTTTTTATTCTTCCTGGTCGGTATTCAGTTTTGCAGGTTCTACAGAACTATCGTGAGCACCAAAATATTCTTCTAGAAGATTCATCGTCGCTGTTAATAGATCTTTAGTTTCTAATAACAAGCTAAAATAAAGGGTTGTATTTTTTGGGCTAGATTCTTCGTTACGCGTACGCTCAACTTGTTTTTGAATTTTTTCTTTAACTAAGTTGTATACTTCCGACTTTTCTGTTAATACAGCACCTATTTGTTCAAAAGAATGGGATTCAAAAGCAATTTGGGTTTTGGAAAATAAATCTTCCATACGTGCATCTAAATCTTTTAATTCTTTGATTTGGCTAAACTTTAATTTTTTATGATTATTGTTTACGTGCTTATGACTTACTTTAGAAATATAATCTAAGGATTGCGTCATGTCTTGTAAATAGCCTAATATATTAATATAGAAATTACTCGCCGATAAACTCGGTTCTTCAAGGTTTCTAATAAAATAGAAAATATGATCTCTTAGCTCATCTATTTCATTAGATAATTTGTCTATTTGTTTTCTATTTTTCTTTAATAATTTTAAATCTTGAACAGCTAAACCATTAATTGCAGATGTATAAATTTTATTACCACGTCTAACAACACTAGCAATATTAGAAGCACTTTCTTGAATAACTCCTTGTGTAGAGCTACTTTCAGCTTTTTCTAACTGATCTACTTCCTTCATTACCTTAGACTTCTTAACATGCGACATATAGCTGCGTATTAGTAAAAGTACGGCCAATACAAGTAAGCCAACTAAAGCATAACCTTCGCCATAGTATAAGATATAAGCCATAATTGCAGCCGCTACAAAGGCGCTAAAGGCAGTAAAGAACCATCCACCAATGACGTTTAATACACCAGCAACTCTATAAACAGCACTTTCACTTCCCCAAGCTCTATCGGCTAAAGATGTACCCATAGCAACCATGAATGTTACGTAGGTTGTAGATAAAGGTAATTTCATTGAAGTTGCAATAGAAATTAGAACACTAGCTACCATTAAATTTACTGCAGCTCTTACTAAATCAAACGCAGGTAAGTCTTGTTCTTTTAGAACAACTTTTGGTTTTATAAATTGCTTGTCTGCCCATTTTTTATAAGAATCAGGAAGCACAAGGTTAAGACTGTCAGAGATCCCAATAGAGTATCTTACAATACTTCTAGATAAGAAATTAGGTTCAAATCGTTCTTTAATATCATCTTGTCTAGATAAATCAACAGAAGTTTTTACAACAGCTTTTGCTTTACTAGAAAACCAAAGTGTTAAGACCATTATTAGTCCTGCTATTAGAAGTAAATACGGTTGTGTTTTAACAGGTTGGCTCAGTGCGGTCATAGCGTACTCTGTTGGTAGTGCGCCACTAATAGACCATGCTTCGTAAGAATTAAAAGCAGCTATCGGAACTCCAATAAAGTTCACTAAATCGTTACCAGCAAAAGCGACAGCTAATGCAAATGTACCAATCACTATGATTACCGTGTAGATATTTGTTTTTGTATATTTAATGAGAAGATATGACAGTAGCGTAAGAACTAAAAAGCTAATACCAATTATAGCTATTGGACTAGTGGATATTAATGATTTAACATCATCATTCATAAAACTAGCATTTTTAACTCCTTTAATAAGAATAAAGTATAAAATTGAAGATGTCGCTATACCACTAAAAACAGCACCATACCAAGATGGTTTTTCTTGAAATTTAAATGATAAAAGTAATCTTGACAAATATTGAATAATGGCACCAATGGTAAAGGCGACGACGACAGACAGTAGTATGCCTAGTATAATTTCAATTGCTTTAGAATTATTAATATATACAGATAAGTCTGTAATAGATTGTTCGCTATCACTATAAATTTTAATGAGAGCAACAGCAACAGAAGCACCTAAGAGTTCAAAAACAATTGAAACCGTTGTTGAAGTAGGCATTCCTAAGGTATTAAAGAAATCGAGTAGTAAAATATCGGTAAGCATTACGGCCATGAAAATGACCATAATTTCATTAAACATAAATTCGCCAGGATTAAAAATACCTTTTCGAGCAACTTCCATCATCCCGCTAGAAGTTAAGGCTCCAACGGCTACACCAATACTGGCAACTATCATTATGGTTTTAAATGATACAGCTTTAGATCCTATGGCGGAATTTAAAAAGTTAACAGCGTCATTACTTACACCAACTACTAAGTCTGCTACAGCTAAAAAAGCCAATGCAGCCAGCATATAGACATAAAAATTTTCCATTAAAATGTATTAATAAAATTGAATGCAAAGTACCTTTTTTATTTCCAAGAGAATGTTATCTAAATGTTATTATTAGTCCTTGTAAATGCAATATATAGTTAGTGTTATTGGCGTTATAGGGCCTTCAGAAAACCATGGCAATAGACGGTAAAACACCTATTTGATATTCATAAAAAATGCGGACGTCAAAACGGTTAGCGTATTAAAACTGATGTTTTGGCTTTGTGGGTATTATGACGTGTAGGATGTTAAACTTCTGAGGTTAAAACAAGTTGAACCTTATATTTTTATAATGTAAACTCTGTGCTCTGTTCTAAGTACCTGGTTTTTAATTGAATAAAACCCTAATGTTAACTTAATGTTATGTAAATATTGCTTAAATGTAAAATTAATGTTATATTCGTAACGTAAATATTAATTAAATACCCAAATAGATATGAAAAAGATAGTCATAATATTAGTAATGTTGAGTGTAGGATTTACGTATGCTCAAAATAAAAATAAGCCACAATTAGAAAAGAAAGGTGATTTGTTAATCGCTACTTATTTTCACGATAATGGTGCAATACAACAAACAGGTGCCTTTGATGCCAATGGTAAACTGCAAGGCAAATGGACTAGTTTTGATGTAGAAGGCAATAAATTAGCTGTTGCCACATACGATGCTGGTAAAAAAGTTGGAAAATGGTTCTTTTGGGAAGGTGATTCGCTAAAAGAAGTAGATTATAGAAACAATGCTATTGTAAGTGTTGTGGAATGGTCTAATGATAGAACACTGGTGTCTTTAGATTAATTATTATAAAATAAAGTTCAAAACAAAAAAACCGTCTCATAAGCTTATGAGACGGTTTTTTATTTTAATGAACGTTTGTATTATGTTTAGAATCGTTTTGATCTAAATTAGAATTTTATAGCATAGCTTAAAGAGAATTCTACTCCTGGGCTATAATTGCTGAAAATTTGATCTTCGGCATTATAAGATTGATAGTTAGATCTTATTTCATCATTCAAAATGTTATCAACCTTCAAAGTGATCGTTCTGTTTTCCTTTTCTCCAAATGATTTTGAAAAGTTAAAGTTTAAACTATGGAAAGGATCTGTATATACGTCTGATACCTGACCAATACCAACAATTTGTAGTGTTTCTCCTTGAACATTATAATAAATACCAGACTGAATACCGTTTTTTGAGTAGCTTAATCCTGCATTAATTAAATAAGGAGATTGACCTTGGAGCTGTCTCTTATCATCAATTTCTTCGCCGTCACGTGCCGCAGAAAGTCGGCCTTCATATTCAGCTTCGTTCATAGTTTGCTCAGACTCAATAACAGAGATGTTAGTGTTGAATGATAGGCTATTAAGGTTTTCATAGATAAAACCTAGATTTCTTCTAAATTCTAATTCTACTCCGTACACTTTAGCATCTCCAATGTTTCTAGGAATGACATCGTTAATGGCTTCGAGTCCAAAAATGGTTAACTCAATAGGGTTATCAAATGACTTATAGAATCCACTTAAAGCAAGTAGACCAGCATCTTCACTAAAAATTTCATATCGTATATCAAAATTGTCTACGTAGGTTGTTTTTAGGTCAATATTACCATTAAATGTAATATTTGAAATAGGATCAAAAATTTGAGCGACAGAAGCTTCTTTAAATGAAGGTCTAGCCGTAGATTTTGCATAAGATAATCTTAAATTTGTATTGTCATTAAGGCTAAAGATTAAGTTTAAAGAAGGGAATAAATCTGCTTCATCTATGATACGTTCATCGTTAAAGTTAATATCTCCAATAGTGTTACTACCTGTATAATAACTATCGTATTTTTCGAATCTTAAACCTAAAACACTTTTTAACTTATCTGTAATTTTAAATTCTTCTGAAACATAAGCAGCGTAAGTAGTCGCATAAGCGTTGAATGTGTTAGCAGGTTCAAAATTACTTACAACGTATGTACCACCTGAATTATCTGTGGTCCAGATATTCTCAGAAATTAATAAATTATCTGGGTTACCACTAAAAGCTGCGGCTGGTGTACCATCAATTCTTAAGCTGTATTGATTAATGTCAAAATCACGTTCCTTGTAAACTTGAGCTAAACCGGCTTTGAATTTAGCATCTTTATTAAATAATTGATGTTTCTTAGTAAAGTTCAGTTTAGATGATAAATTGTTTTCTTCTAAGTTTCTCCATATTCTTCTTGGTTCTCCAATACTTGGTCTAATAATATATTGGCCATCATCATATTCAAATAATGTAGAACGAACATCTTTATCATTAACTTTAACATTGGTTCCAGAAACACTCCAATCGAGCTCATTTGAGCTTTCAGCACTAAAGACATGTGTACCTGATAACAATAAGTTGTTTACAGTTTTTTCAGTGTATTCTAAGTTGTCACTGTAGAAAAGGGCTGCATTGGTAATAAAACTTTCTTGTTCAAATTTACCCGTCTTAGCAGTTCCGTTTTGAACTTTTGTAAACACAACCTTGTACTTAGAAAAATCACGTTTGTAAGTTACACCCGCTAAACCACTGATAAGTACATTTTCTTCAGATAAATACCCTTTCTGTAATCTATTAGGTACCAATTCTGTTTCACTTAAACTTTGTGGCTTAAATAAAAAGTTTTGGGTGTAATCATCATATAAGGTAGTTTCTGCGTTGTAACTAATAGCTGCAATGTATCCTAATTTATGGTCTCCAATTTCAATTTGATTAGAAGTGCTGAATCCAAAATTGTAGTTCATAAAACTTGTGTCATTCTGTGCAGCCATTTCAGGCTCAAAACGTCTTGTCAATTCTGTTAATCTTGGGCTATTATCTGCTAAGGCAGGAATAGATGCTCCTAAAGCAATAGGGTCGTCTCGTAAACCATTGTCAAAACCTAAGAAATCAGTACCACTTTTGCTTTGTGTAATAAAATCTGAATTAAAATGCATGCTTGGATTATAGCCAACACCAACACTTAAATTGTATTCTTCACGACTAGAAAAATCTTTGGTAACAATATCTACAACACCACCTGTAAAATCAGCAGGTAAATCGGCAGTTAAAGTTTTATATACTATTATATTTTCAATAAGATTAGATGGAAAAATATCTAATTGTACTGTATTTCTATCTGGATCTAAACCAGGAATATCCATACCGTTTAGAATTGATTTTGTATAACGATCTCCTAAACCTCTTACGTATACAAATTTTCCATCTTGTAATGACACTCCAGGTACTGATTTAACAGCACTAGCGACGTTAGACGCACCAGATTTTTTCATGGTTTCAATAGAGAGACCATCGAAAAGATTAACAGATTTACGCTGTAAGTTTAAAACAGCTGCCTCAGAGTTTCTTCTTATAGATGTAGAGACTATAACCTCATCTAAACTTTCTGAAGACGGATTTAAGGTGACGTTTATGGTAACTTCTGTATTCTCTTCAATAACGACATCGGTTATTTCCTTAGGCTGATAACCCACAAATGAATATACCAAAACATAAGTTCCAGGGTCTAGCTCTAATTCATAATTTCCGTCAAAATCAGAAGTGGTACCAATAGTAGTGTTTTTTACCACAATATTGGCAAAGGGTAGAAGGTCATTAAATTCTGCGTCATAGATCTTTCCGGTTACCACACCAGTTTGAGAGAATCCAACTAAAGAAAATAGACTAAAAACTAATAACGTAAATAAATGTTTCATCTTAATATTTTAAAGTATAGAAAAAACTCATCTCTTTGCCAGAGATGAGTTTGAAATTATTTTAATAGTACACCTAGTGTGTATTCAAATAAAATTATATTTCTTAATAGATTACTCAACTGTTGTATCATTCCACATTACTGAGTTGTCATCTCCAGAAGGGTAAACAACTTGCCAGTTAGAAAAACTGATGTTATCAGCAGCATAATTTGTAGCAGAAGTAGCGTCATCTAATTCTACATCAGAACCAGCTCTGAATCCGTATGCATATACATTGTTGATTGTAGCTAAAGCACCATCTCTTAAATCAGAATATTCTCTGTTTCCACTTACACCATCAATTGTAGCAGAAGTATCACCAATCATTGTTAAACCGTCAATTGTAAATCCAGCTTGGAAAGAACCAGCAGGTCCATCAATTTCCATAGCGTGATCTGTTACGTTTGTAGAAATTGTAAGGGCATTACTAATAGTTCCAGAGAACGCTTCATCTATGTCTAATAAATCATCAGCACAACCCCAAACGATTGGGTTAGATACGTTAACAGCACCTGCAAACCATTCGATACCATCATCTAAGTTAGCAACAACTTCAATGTTAGAAATTGTAGTACCACTACCAACACCACCAAGTGTTAAACCGTTGATTTCGTTATCTGATCCGATTACAGCACCACCATGTCTAATAGAGATGTAGTTTAATACACCAGAGTTATCAGCATCATTTGTTCCACCGTAAGAACCTGGCTCAGTTGCAGGTAAACCTTCTATTTGTATTGATACTGCATCACCAGAAAAAGAACCTTGTGCTTTACCTAAAACTAAAACACCACCCCATAAAGCTCTATCATCGATAGAAAGGTTTGTTCCTGCGTTAGTTCCTAAAGCAATATTATCACTTGCTGCAGTAAAGATAATTGGCGCACTAGCTGTTCCGTTAGCATTAATCATACCACCTTGAGCAACAATTAAAGCAGATGCGTTAGATCCTGTAGATTCAGCACCTTTAATAATTGTACCAGGCTCAATAGTTAATGTTACACCTTCTTGAACATAAACTTTACCATCTAAAATATGAAATCTGTCATTTGTCCAAGTTTCATCAGCTGTAATAAAACCAGAATGTGTTTCGTCTGCTTGTGGGCTATCAACAGTCCAAGTTGGGTTGTCGTAAGATAAACCATCAATAGCAGCTGCCATTTGGCTCGCTGTGTACGTCCATCCAAATACATTTAAATCAGCACCTGTAGTTTGTGCACCTTGTGCAACTGCAGAAGACCAAGCATCTGCATCGTCAGAGAAACTAGCAGTTGGTGTTACACCATCGTCACTACCACCACCATTGTCATCATCACTACTACAGTTAAATGCGATAAGTGAAAATGTAAGTAAAAAGAATAAGTTTTTAATTGTTTTCATTTTTGTTTTTTTTCTTGATTTAATATTGTGCTGCAAAGAAACTATCATATGCTTATTTAGAAGTTATGTGAAAATTAAAGGTTTGTAATGAAAAGGTTAGTTTACTGTTAGCTTAGTATTATGTGAATTTATATTTAGGAAACAATTAGGTAACATTGAAATTTCTAGTGTCTAACTAAGTTTTATTTAATCAATTGTTTCTCATTTTATATATCTTGCATCTTATAACACTATTACTATGAATTGGGAACAACTACTCTCCTTAAAGCGTTTTGGAGACACTAATAAAAGATTGAGAAAAGAGCAAGATGAAACGCGTTTGGGTTTTGAGGTTGATTATGACCGTATTATATTTTCATCCGAGTTTAGAGGTCTTCAAGATAAAACACAGGTTATACCTTTGTCTAAAACCGACTTTGTACACACGCGCTTAACACATAGTTTAGAAGTGAGTGTTGTTGGTAGATCTTTAGGGCGAAAAGTTGGTCAATTACTATTAAAAAAACATCCACATTTAGAGAGTGTACATGGTTATACAATAAATGATTTTGGTGCCATAGTAGCTGCAGCCGCTTTAGCTCACGATATTGGTAACCCACCATTTGGTCATTCTGGAGAAAAAGCTATTGGAGCTTATTTTAAAAATGGTAAGGGTTCCAAATTTAAAGAACTCTTAACAGAAAAAGAATATCAAGATTTATGTGATTTTGAAGGTAATGCCAATGGTTTTAAAATCTTAACCGAAAGTAGAGAAGGTAGAGCAGGAGGATTAAGATTAAGTTATGCAACCTTAGGAGCATTTATGAAATACCCTAAAGAATCTTTACCTAAAAAACCAACCAATCATATAGTAGATAAAAAATATGGTTTTTTTCAGAGTGAAAAAGAGATGTTTATAGATGTAGCATCAGAGTTAGGTTTATCCAAAAGAGGTAATGATTATTTGAGTTTTCAAAGACATCCATTAGCATTTTTAGTGGAGGCAGCAGATGATATTTGTTATACTATAATTGATTTTGAAGATGGTATTAACCTTGGATTGATTGAAGAAGAATATGCTTTAGAATATTTAATTAATTTGGTAAGAGGCAGTATTAAAACCGAAAATTATCACGCCTTAAAAACCACTGAAGATCGTGTGAGTTATTTACGAGCCTTAGCGATAGGACGATTAATAAATGAAGCCGCGTCTCTATTTATGGAGCATGAAGAAGCTATTTTAGCTGGTAAATTTGAAACGGCTTTGTTGGAGGTAAGTCAGTATAAAGCGCAGATAAAAGATATTATTGATATAAGTGTTAAGAATGTTTACCGCTCTAAAGATGTATTAAATAAGGAAATTGCGGGTTACGAAATTCTAAATCAATTACTCAATGCTTATGGTGAAATGGCTTTTAATTATTATAAAGGTCATATGTCCAACTACGATAATTTATTGTATAATATATTGCCAGAAACGGTTAAATTGAAGAGTGATGCACTTTATCAAAACCTACTTTCTGTATGCTTATACATTTCAAAATTATCAGATACAAATGCTATGTTGCTACATCAGAAGTTGAAAGGTAATATTTTATAACGTGCATTTCATCGAATAAATTTGTTTTTTAACGGTATTTGTTTTTTATTTACCTTATAATCAGCCCTCAAAAAAACATCTACTTATGAAAAATAATATACTCGGTGGCTTAGTTATCTTCATGGTTGTAGTAACATGCTTATTAATGCTGGACGACATTTCAAATCCACAAGAACAGTTATCAATACAAGATACTGTTGAGGTAGAACAAGTTGAAAATAATACAGATTTAGCAATTGTTGAGAGCGAAGAGTAAGTCTTCAATTCTCTTTTGTAGTGATGAGGCATCCAATTTTTGCATTGCTTTTAATTGGTCTGTAGTGCCATGTTCTATAAACTGATCTTCAATACCTAGAATAGTAATGGTTTGTTTATAATTATTAGTATTAGCAAAATTTAAAATCATACTGCCAAAACCACCAACAACAGTACCATCTTCTATGGTAATAATGGCATCGTATTTTTTAAATATACGGTGCAGTAAATTTTCATCCAAAGGTTTTACAAATTGCATATCATAATGTCCAATAGCATCTTTCTGATTGATAGACAGAATTACATCGTCAATAGTTTTTGCTGTTGTACCAATAGTAAGTATGGCAATTTTAAGGCCTTCTTTAAGGCATTTGCCTTTTCCTATGTCTACGATTTCAAAAGGTTTTTTCCAATCTAAAAGATGACCTCTTCCGCGTGGATAACGAATCGCAATAGGAAAATCAATACCTAATTGAACGGTGTACATTATATTTCTGAGTGCAATAGCATCTTTTGGTGCAAAAATCACCAAATTAGGAATGCAACTTAAATACGCCAAATCAAAAACACCGTGATGTGTAGCTCCATCTTCACCAACCAAACCAGCTCTGTCTAAACAGAAGATTACAGGTAAGTTTTGTAATGCCACATCGTGAATGATTTGATCGTAGGCGCGTTGTAAAAATGTAGAATAAATATTACAAAATGGAATAAGGCCTTGTGTTGCCATTCCTGCAGCAAGTGTAACAGCATGTTGCTCTGCAATACCTACATCGAAAGCTCTATTAGGAATGGTTTCCATCATATATTTTAAGGAGCTTCCTGTTGGCATAGCAGGAGTAATACCTACTATTTTATCATTTTTTAAAGCCAACTCTACAATAGTTTCACCAAAAACATCTTGGTATTTTGGAGGTTGCTTTAAGTCTGATTTTACTGGCAGTTCACCTGTTTTTGCATCAAATTTTCCTGGTGCGTGGTATTTTACTTGGTCTAATTCTGCTTGTTTTAAGCCTTTTCCTTTTGTGGTAATAATATGCAAAAACTTAGGTCCTTTTACGGTTTTTAGTCGTTTTAATTCTGAAAGGAGTAAGGGTAAATCATGACCATCAATAGGTCCGGAGTAATTAAAGTTTAAGGCTTCAAAAATATTGTCTTGCTTTTCAGTTCCTTTTTTTACGTTAGTCAAATATTGTTTTAGGGCACCAACGCTTGGGTCTATACCAATGGCATTATCATTTAAGATAACGAGTAAATTAGCATCTGTAACTCCGGCGTGGTTTAAACCTTCAAAAGCCATTCCACTAGCAATAGAAGCATCGCCAATGACAGCAATATGGTGTTTGTTTTCGCCTTTTAGTTGTGAAGCAATTGCCATTCCTAAAGCTGCCGAAATTGAGGTTGATGAATGTCCAACACCAAAAGCATCATATTCACTTTCACTACGCTTTGGAAAACCGCTTATACCATTGAGTTGCCTGTTGGTATCAAAAATGTCTTTTCTTCCGGTTAAGATTTTGTGACCATAAGCTTGGTGGCCAACATCCCAAATTAATTCATCTTTTGGAGTATTAAAGACGTAATGCAACGCAATAGTCAATTCCACCACGCCAAGACTAGCTCCTAAATGACCTTCTTTTGTAGCGACGATGTTAATAATAAAGCGTCGTAACTCTTTAGCAAGTTGAGGTAAGTCTTCGGGCGCAAGTTGGCGTAAATCTTTAGGAAGATTAATATGTTTTAAGAGGTTTTTCATTCAATTACAAATGTACTATAAGCAAATGTATTTTTTTATGCAATTAGAATCGTATTTTTACAACTATGACAGACCCATTTGACGACACTTATTTTATGAGACGTGCCCTTCAGGAAGCTGAGGCTGCTTTTGAAAAAGGCGAAATTCCGGTTGGAGCGGTTATTGTAGTAGAAAATAGAATTATTGCAAGAACACATAACCTTACAGAATTATTAAACGATGTAACAGCACATGCCGAAATGCAGGCTATAACATCTGCTGCTAATTTTTTAGGTGGAAAATATTTAAATAAATGTACCTTATATGTGACTTTAGAGCCTTGTCAAATGTGTGCGGGTGCGCTGTATTGGAGTCAAATTTCTAAGATCGTTTATGGAGCTTCAGATGTACAAAGAGGCTTTAAAACATTGGGAACGACATTACATCCTAAAACAGAAGTTGTGAGCGGAATTTTAGCAGAAGAAGCTTCTGCTTTAATGAAACGTTTTTTTATTGAAAAGCGTAACTTAAATTAATTTTAAACAAAACAGTATAGTTATCATGAAAAAACATCCATTACTAATAATACTAGCTTTAATATGTGTTGTAAGTTGTAAATGCCATAAAACAGCTGTAAATAATGCAAAAATGACCACTGTAGAATCTGTTTTAATTGCAAAGGGCAATCTTTATGGTGCTGGTAAAGAGGGGTTAACAAAGCAGAATATGATTATAGAAAACCAAAGTGATTGGGAGGATCTGATGCATCAGATGAATAAGGTTAATAATGTCTCTGATGGTTTTTCTGAAACTAAAGTTGATTTTTCAAAATATACAGTTATTGCAGTGTTCAATACTGTAAAAGGAAGTGGTGGTAATAGTATAGAATTGGCTGTGACAAATACGTCTGAAAAGATTATTGTTAAAGTGATGTACAATAGTCCTACGGGAAATGCAACGAGTGTAATGACGCAACCTTTTTATATTACTAAGATTGCTAAAACAGATTTGCCTATAGTTTTTAAATAGTTGTATGACGTCTTTGAGTTCGTAATAGAGCAAAAAAAAACGCTCAACCATTGGTTGAGCGTTGAAACTTGTAAGATATATTACTTATAGTACTTGCACATTTGCAGCTACTAATCCTTTTCTTCCTTCTTCTTCGTCGTACTCTACTGTGTCACCTTCGCGTAATTCTACGCCATTAAGGTTTGATACATGTACGAAGATGTCTTTTCCTGTTTCTTCGTTGGTAATGAATCCAAATCCTTTTGAATCATTAAAAAATTTAACTGTTCCAGTCATTATAATATAAATAAAAATTAAAGTACAAAGATAATATAAAAATAAAGTCCACTGTTAATAAATCGTTTTATTTTGTTTTATATCACGATAATAGAAACAGAATTTAATAAATCACGTTCTAGAATCACGCTGATTTTCTCGCATCTTGTCAAGATTTTCCTTAGAAAGCATATAGTCTTTAACATCTTTATCTTTCCACCTATAATAGGAGAACAATGGAAAAACAACGAAGAATAAACCTACAACTCCAAAGCCAATTAGTTTTTGATGGTAAGGCACATCTAATAAAAAACCACAAGCAATACTAGTTATTGAGGAAACAAGTGCAATAAAGGTGATGATTTTTATAGGTTTCATTCAAAAATTTTTATTCAATTGTCTATATAGACTTAAGATGTAAAGTTAATTAATTCGTTACGATAAGCGGTTAGTAATTTTGATTTTGATACAAAACCGTAATAACAGCCTTCTTTTATTACAGGTAAATTCCAAGCTCCGCTATCTTGAAATTTTTTCATCACAGCTTTCATTGTATCTTTTTCGTAATCGATATAATTTGGCGGGTTGTGCATAAAAGTTTCTACCGAAGTAGAATCGTATAACGACTGATCAAACATTACAGTTCTAATATCATCTAATAGAATTATTCCTACTAAACGCTTATAACTATCGACTACAGGAAATAAATTCCGACTGGATTTAGAGACGCCTTTATGAAGCATTTCTCCTAAGGTCATTTCTGGGTTTAATGCAATAAAATCTTTTTCTATAACACTATCTAACTGCATCATTGTAAGAACACTTTGGTCTTTATCATGTGTTAATAAATCTCCACGTTCTGCCAATTCGCGCGTGTAAATTGTATGTTCCATATAATTTTTTGTAATCATATATGAAATTGCGACTGTGATCATTAGCGGTAAAAATAAAATATAACCACCAGTAATTTCGGCTATTAAAAATATAGCGGTTAATGGAGCATGAATCACTCCGGCAATTAGTCCGGCCATTCCAATGAGTGTAAAATTAGCTTCAGATACCTGATGTCCAAGTCCAATATTATTAATGATTTTGGCAACAACATTACCTAAAGCACTTCCCATAACCATCGTTGGTACAATAACTCCTCCAACACCTCCTGCGGCAAATGTGGTAGTCATGGCTATCGCTTTAAATATGGTAAAACCAATGAGTAATACAATAACAACCCAAATATTGTCAACGTATTTGTCAAAAGGATTATCGCCTAAGGCGTGTAGATAATTACCTTCAAATAAGTCTTTAGTAAAACTTAAGCCTTCCCCATAAAGTGGAGGGATAAAATAAAGCATAATACCAATAGCAACACCACCAACTAAAAGTTTTGTAAAGCGTGATTTAAAGCGGTCGAAAAAGGCATAAACAGCAAAATATATTTTGGTGAAATATATGGATGCTATCCCTGTTCCTAAACCCAGTAACATATAGAGTGGAGTGTCTTTTGGGTTGAATTTTTCCGTAACATTAAAGTTAAAAAGTAACTCATCTCCTAAAAAGAAATAAGAGGTTAAAACAGAAGATATAGAAGCAATTAACAAGGGTAGTAGTGCCGCAAATGTAAGATCTAAACTAAAAATTTCAACAGCTAATACAATTGCTGCAATTGGAGATTTAAACATAGATGCTACAGCAGCAGCGGTTGCACAAGCAATGAGTAATGTTCTTGTTTTTTTATCAACGTGTAAAATCCGACTTAAATTAGAGCTTAAAGCAGAACCAGAGGTTATAGCAGGTCCTAATAACCCAACAGAACCACCAAAACCTACTGTTAAAGGTGCCATTATTAAGGGATGGTAAATAAGTTTATAAGATAGTAGTCCTTTTTGTCTCAATAAAGAATAAAGTA
This sequence comes from Winogradskyella psychrotolerans, assembly GCF_018860565.1. Taxonomy (GTDB): domain Bacteria; phylum Bacteroidota; class Bacteroidia; order Flavobacteriales; family Flavobacteriaceae; genus Winogradskyella; species Winogradskyella damuponensis. Next base: position 165,169 of record NZ_JAHKPS010000028.1, on the reverse strand, counting down.
ATGATGGAATAGCTCGCTTTATAAAAGGTGGAATTGATGGTGTCATTCCTTTTTTAAATAGATATTTAGCTATGAGGTATACCAAGAATAAACCAATAACAGGGAGTATAAAATAGAGCTGATTTTGAGAAAAAATAATACCTTTCTCTAATCCTTTTTGAATGGTGAAAGTGATGTTTTTTAAAGTTACAGCTGCAACACCTGTAAGCAATCCAACAAGAACACTTAACAGGTAAACAAAGTTCTTTTGCGATATATATTTGTATCGTAATAATAGAAATTGTTTTATGAAAGATTTCGTTGGCATCTTATTTCAAAAAAAAACTGTAGGTTGTACTTCGACAAAGCTCAGTAATCAACCTACAGGTTTAACCTATTTATTTTATTGAGCTTACTACACTCTTATACCAAATATACAATTTTGAGGAAGCAATTCCTAAAGGGAGTATTTATTGTTTCAAATTCAATTTTAAACTCAGTTCCTTTAGTTGTTCATCATCAATTGATGCTGGAGCATCAATCATAACATCGCGTCCTGAATTATTTTTAGGAAAAGCAATAAAGTCTCTAATTGTTTCTTGGCCTCCTAAAATAGCTACTAATCTATCCAATCCAAAAGCAATACCTCCGTGTGGTGGTGCACCATATTCAAAAGCATCCATAAGGAAACCAAATTGAGCTCTTGCTTCTTCTTCAGAAAAACCTAAATGTTTTAGCATTATGGCTTGTGTTGCTTTGTCATGGATTCTTATAGAGCCTCCGCCAATTTCATTTCCGTTTAAGACTAAATCATAAGCATTGGCTTTTACTTCGCCTGGATTAGTGTCTAGTAATTCTAATTGACCTGGTTTTGGAGATGTAAAAGGGTGGTGCATAGCGTGGTATCGTTCGGTGTCTTCGTCCCATTCTAGCAATGGAAAATCCATAACCCAAAGAGGAGCAAATTCATTAGGTTTTCTAAGACCTAATTGTGTTGCTAACTCCATACGTAAAGCACTTAATTGTGCTCTTACTTTATTTTTATCGCCAGACAATACACATACTAAATCACCTGCTTTTGCGCCTGTAATTTCTGCCCATTTAGCTAAATCTTCTTGGTCGTAAAATTTGTCTACTGAAGATTTAAATGAACCGTCATCATTACAACGCGAATAAATCATGCCTAAAGCACCAACTTGTGGGCGCTTTACCCATTTAATTAAGTTATCAATTTCTTTTCTCGTGAATTTATTACCACCAGGAACAGCAATACCAACCACTAGCTCTGCAGAATTAAATACACCAAAGTCTTTATGTTGTGTAACATCGTTTAATTCGCCAAACTCCATTCCAAATCTAATGTCTGGTTTGTCGTTTCCGTACAATCGCATGGCATCATCATAAAGTATTCTTGGGAATTTTTCTACTTCAACACCATTAATTTCTTTTAATAAATGACGTGTTAAACCTTCAAACGTATTTAAAATATCTTCTTGTTCTACAAATGCCATTTCACAATCTATTTGTGTAAATTCTGGCTGTCTGTCTGCACGTAAATCTTCGTCTCTAAAACATTTTACAATCTGAAAGTATTTATCCATGCCACCAACCATCAATAATTGTTTGAAGGTTTGAGGAGATTGTGGTAATGCGTAAAATTGGCCTTCATTCATACGAGATGGTACCACAAAATCACGTGCACCTTCTGGTGTTGATTTTATTAAATAAGGGGTTTCTACTTCAATAAAATCTTCATTAGATAAATAATTTCTAACCGCTTGCGCAACTTTATGTCTTAGGATTAAACTGTTTTTTACGGGATTACGACGAATATCTATATAGCGATATTTCATACGTACATCATCTCCACCGTCGGTTTTATCTTCAATGGTAAAAGGTGGTACTAAAGACGTATTTAAAATAGTTAATTCTGAAACTAATAATTCAATATCCCCAGTTGGAATGTTTGGGTTTTTAGACGCACGTTCAACTACTGTACCTTTAACTTGAATAACGTATTCGCGACCTAGCTTAGACGCTTTTTCCATTAAGTCTTTAGAAGTACGCTCTTCATCAAAGTAAAGTTGCGTTATACCATAGCGATCTCTAAGATCTAGGTAAATCATAAATCCTTTGTCTCTAATTCCTTGAACCCAACCAGAAAGTGTTACTTCTGTATTGCTGTGTGATGCTCTTAATTCACCACAATTGTGACTTCTGTACATATTGAAATTTTAATTTTATTCATCGTTGCTAATGCTTTGATGAATGCGGTTGCAAATTTAATCAACTTAAGGTATAAACAAATAAAAAAGCCTCAACAATTGTTAAGGCTCTCTTTTGGTTCATTTATTAACATTGTGTTTTAAATGTTATTTTTATCTAATCTCTTATTCATATTAAATGTTTCCTGAGGTATAACTTCGTTTGTTGAAGCCACTTTAGATTTGTTCATCCACATTTTTAGTTTAACACTTAAATAAAACAGAATTGGAACTACAATTAATGTTAAGAATGTTGCTATTAACAGGCCGTAGATAACGGTCCAAGCTAATGGTCCCCAAAATACGACGTTGTCTCCTCCCATATAAATGTTTGGATTAAAATCTGCAAACAGTGTAAAGAAGTTAATGTTTAGCCCAATTGCTAACGGAATTAACCCTAGAATAGTTGTGATTGCAGTTAATAAAACAGGTCTTAAACGTGCTTTTCCTGCGGTAACGATACTTTCAAAAAGGTCTTCGTTAGTTAGGTATTGATCTTCATTTAAATTGAGTTGATTTTTCTTTCGATCTATTAAAAGTTGTGCATAATCTAAGAGTACCACCCCGTTATTTACTACAATTCCGGCTAAAGAAATTATCCCAACCATCGTCATCATAATCACAAAAGCACTTCCTGAAAGTACAATACCACCAAATACACCAATAAAACTCAAGAAAATGGCAATCATAATAATGGTTGGTTTAGAGATAGAGTTGAATTGAAATATTAAGATGAAGAAAATTAATCCAAGTCCAGTAAAAAATGCTCCCATTAAAAACGCCATTTGTTTGTTCTGCTCTTCAATTTGACCTGTATAATCAATATGAATATCTTCTGATAACCCCTTGTAACTTTTCATTTCATTTTGAATTTGGGTTACAATGGCCTGTGCATCTGTATAGCCAGGTGATAAAGCAGAATAAACGGTAACGACTCGCTTAGTTGCTTTATGTTTTATAGCACTAAATCCAGAGTTGTTTTTTTGTTTCGCAACTGTTGATAAAGGAATTTCTTTAATCTGACCTGTGTTATCTCTAAAGGTTATATTCTGATTAAAAAGCGCACTTTTATCATAACGTGTATTTTCATTAAAGCGCACATAAATGTCAAAATCATCACCATCTTCTTTATATATTCCTGCTTTAGAACCAAATATAGAATTACGCAATTGGTCTCCAATTTGTTTGGCAGAAACACCTAATTCTCCGGCTTTTTTACGGTCAATTTCAACTTGCATCGTTGGTTTGTCCTTGTTAACATCGATTTTGAGTTCGTCAATTCCAGCAATGTTTTTAGAATTAACAAAAGCACGCATTTGTTCTGCTGTTGCAATTAATTCATTATAATCATTACCTATGATTTCAATGTTAATAGGCGAACCAGCAGGTGGTCCATCTGCATTTTTCTCTACAGAAATTAAAACCCCTGGATAAATACCAACTAAGGCTTCTTGTACTTTTTGACGTAAGAGCTCACTGTCTTCTCCACGACGGAATTTGTACTCACGCATAGAAGCTGTTATCTTAGCTTTATGTGGCATTTCTGCACCAGAACCCATATCGGTTTGAGGATTTCCTGCACCTTCACCTACTTGAGAAACAGCGCTTTCTACTAAGAAGTTTCTTCCGTTTTCCATAAACCGGTCAGCATTAATAACCTCATAAACACGTTGTTCAATCTGTGCCGTTATAGCATTGGTTTTTTCAATGGCTGTTCCTTGTGGATATTCTATGTAGACAATAATCTGATTGGGTTTGTTATCTGGAAAAAATTCAACTTTAGTACGTTGTGTAGACAATGAAATTCCAAAGGCTATAAATGCCGCAATCAATAATAGGAAGGTTCCAATACTTAAAATATAAGGTTGTTTTTTAGATAATGCACTTCGTAAACGACGCTCGTACCAATTTTCAAGTCTTACTAATGCTTTAGTTTGAAAGCTATTTGCCCATCTTCTGATGAAAAAACGGTATGCCCAAAGCATAATCGCTGTGAATACCATAATAGTTCCTAAACCACGATATGTACCACCGAAAACTAAAATTATAATTCCAATAACGGCAACTATAATTGTGGTTTTAATGATTTGATTTAAAGGCATGTCCTTGTCTTCAGTGGTCATGTAACGCGATACTAATACCGAATTAAAGAAGATAGCCACAAATAAAGATGAGCCTAAAACAATAGAAAGGGTTATTGGTAGAATTTTCATAAATTCTCCCATAATACCAGGCCATAGACCTAAGGGAACAAAAGCGGCTACGGTTGTTGCTGTTGAAATAATAATAGGAAATGCAATTTCACCAATACCTTTTTTTGCAGCCTCAATACGACTCATGCCTTCGTCTTCCATTAAACGGTAAACGTTTTCTACAACTACAATTCCGTTGTCTACTAACATTCCTAATCCCATAATAAGTCCAAAAAGCACCATTGTGTTTAAACTATAGCCAATCATGCCTAATATCATTAATGACATAAACATAGACATTGGTATAGCAAAACCAACAAATAAGGCATTTTTAAACCCTAAAAAGAACATTAATACAGTAACGACCAAGATAACACCAAAGATGATGTTGTTTACTAAATCATCTACTTGACCAATTGTTACAGAAGATTGATCATTGGTAATGGTGACTTCTACGTCTTGAGGGAATTCGTTATCAATAGCATCTTGTACAATAACTTGAATTTGTTCTGCTGCAGCAACCATGTTTTTACCAGCACGCTTTTTAACGTCTAGCATTACAACAGGTTTTCCAGATTTTCTAGCATAAGTGGTTTTGTCTTCTTCGTGAAAAGAAACGGTTGCTACATCTTTTAAATAAATAGAATTTCCATTTTCAGATTTAACTACAAAATCATTCAGCTCTGAAGGAGATTCAATTTCACCTATAATTCTTATGGTACGTCTTTGTCCACTTGCTTTTAAATTTCCGGCAGATTGTGTTATGTTTCCATTTCCAATAGCGCCAAGGATATCATTAAAAGTAACTTTGGCTGCCATCATTTTATAAATGTCAACGGCAACTTCTACTTCTTTATCCTGAGCTCCACGAATATCTGCTTTTTTAATTTCTTGTAAATCTTCAATTTCATCTTGAAGATATTCGGCATAATCCTTTAATTTTTCAATTGGATAATCACCAGAAATATTAATATTTAGAATTGGCATTTCTTCAGAAAGACTCAATTCAAAAACATCTGGTTCTACTTTTGCTCCGTTAAATGTTGGCCAATCTTCACTAGCGGTTTCAGAATCAATTTCGTCTTTAACCTTCTGTTTGGCCTGTTCTACTGTGATATTTTCATCAAACTCTATGATAACCATAGAATAATCTTCTTGAGATGTCGACGTGATTTCTACAAGATTACTCACGGTTTTTAGTCGGTCTTCTACAGGGTCGGTTATTAACTTTTCAATGTCTTCAGCGGTGTTTCCTGGGTAAATTGTGCTGACATAAATTTTAGTCTCGTTTACCTCTGGAAACGATTCTCTTGGCATATCGAAGAAAGCCGAAATTCCCAAATAGAAAAAGACAGCAATAAGCACGTACATCGTGGTTTTATTATTAATTGCCCACGACGACCACGCAAATTCTTTTTCTGTGTTTTTTTTATTATTAGTCATTTAAGTTTGTTTTTTAGACTATAGAATTAGTGTTTAATTACTTTATAAGAATAGAAGCCTTCCATTATTTTTCGTCTATTTCAAGGACTTTTACAGATTGCGTATCTCTAACACTTCTTGCTCCTTCTTTAATAATTTCAGCTCCAGGTTCTAGACCTTTTAAAACTTCAATAACGTCATCTTGTGTTTTTCCTGTCTCAATAATTATTCGTTGTGCAGTACCAATTCCTTTAGAATCTTTGTTAGATACGATATAAACGTATTGTTCTCCTTCTGAATTTTCAGAAACAACACTTTGTGGAATTAATAAGGCATTTTCGTTTGTATAATCGTTAATTTTTAATCGTGCAGATAAATTAGGCTTTATAGATTTGTCATTATTTGGTATTTCAACTTCAATCTTAAAGGTTCGGTTTGCAGGATTTATGAAGTCTCCGGCTTGACGAATTTTGGTTTCTATTGTTTTGCCTAAAACCGGAATGTTTACAGAAACACTTTTGCCTTTTGTAACATCAGAAACATAACGTTCTGGGACTTCGGTTTCAATGTACATATTGTCTAAATTAACAATTCGCATTAATGGGGTTTGCCCTGCTCCAACTACGCTTCCTTGTTCTGTAATGATATCATCAATGGTACCAGAAAAAGGTGCTTTAACATTTGTTTTAGCAATTTGTTGTTTTAATTGATTTACGGCTTCTTGTTGCGATTCGTAAGTAGATTTTGATTGTAAAAACTGAATTTCACTACCTATATTTTGTTCCCAAAGACGTTTTTGACGTTCGTAAGTCGTTTTTGCTAAATCGGATTGAATTTTTAATTGTGCTAATTGTTGGCTTAATCCACCATCGTCTATTTTGGCTAAAATTTGCCCTTTAGTTACATTTTGACCTTCCTTTACGTAAACATGTGTTAAAATACCATTGTATTCTGGTGTGATGGTTAAAAGATTTTTTGTGGTTACGTTTCCTTGAAGTTCTAAAACATGATTAAAAACTTCGGCTTGAGCCTTAAAAGTTGTGATTAATGGTACATGTTTTACAGTGTCTAAAGCTTTAATTTTCTCATCTAAGCGTTTTATTTTATCATTAATGGCTTGTTGTTCGCCAACAAGTTCTCCTCTTTTTGCTCTAATGGTTTCTAAATTACCACTTTCAATGACGGTTTCTACAGAGTTTTTCTTTTCGCCTCCACAAGAGAGAAAAAGAAAAGTAATGGCTATTATTGAATATATATTTTTCATGTTAAATGTGATGATTGATTAATTTTGAGTTGGTGTATTTAAAACGGTTTCTAAAGCTGCTTTTGTGTTTATAACATCTAGCATAGCTTGTAGGAGTTCTTGTTGCGCAGCATATAGCTGTGTTTGTGCTTGTCTGAGTTCAAAACTAGAACCAATACCTTCAAAAAATTTGGTTTGGTTTTTGGTTTCAATACGTTCGGCTAGTGCTAAATTCTCTTTTTTGTTTTCATAATCTTCAATAGCAAATTGATAATCGCTTTGTGCTGATGCAATTTGAAGTTTAATGCGTTGTTCGGTTTCTGTTAAGTCGGTTTCTGCTTTTTCTAAGTTTATTTTTGCCCGTTGTGTTGAAGCGCTTCTTTTACCCGAACTAAAAATTGGAATGTTAAGGTTAACACCAAATGCAGAGGTTCCTATCCAACGTTGTTCTTTGTCAAAATAACTAAAGTCGTTACTGTTGGCTATATAGGCGCCATTAATATATGCACTTAATGTTGGGAGTGCTTTACTCATCTCGAGTTTTACGAGTAATTCTTTAGAGATTTTGTCATTATTCGCAATTTTATAATCTATAGTATTTTCTACATTGTTTTCAATGTTTAGAATATCGAGATTTATATTATTATCGGTTAAAGACTCTAAGGTATCGGTTAAAATTGTATTGCTAGATACGTCAATACCTAAATTAATATTTAGCATTTGAATGGCAATATTCTGAAGGCGTTCGGTTTTATTTAAATTACTTTTTAAACCCGAAAGTGTAATTTGTAATTGCTCAACGCTTTCCTCTTCTTCTAATCCATTTTCATAAATTTTTTGAGTTTCGTAAAGGTTTTTTTCCAATACAATTACGTTTCGTTTTAAAATTTCAACGCTTTCGTTGGCTAGTAATACATTTCCGTAAGCATTAATCACGGCTTTTCTAACTTCTAAATCTGTTTTGGTTTTTGCATTTTCGGAAATTTCTAAAAATACTTTAGCCGATTGCAAGCCCACAAGGTAAGAGCCATCAAAAATAAGTTGATTTAATGTTATCGATGGATTCATAGACTGCTTTGCACCAAAATCTACAATACCATCTTGATCAAAATCAATAGCATCAAATTGTTGCTTAATATTGTTGGTGTAAGCAACATTGGCATCAATTTGAGGTAAGCCAGTAGCTGTGGTTTCCCATTTTTGCTTTTTAGCTGCTTCAATATCTCGAGCAGCATTTATAGCAGATCTATTATTTTCTAAGGCATAGTCAATTGCTTCTTGTAATGATAGACTTTTGGGTTGCTCTTGTGTAAATCCTGTTTGAAAAATAATAAAACCTATTATTAGCGTTAGTGTTTTTTTCATAGGTTATTTAGATTGGTGTTTAATTTTGTTAGTGTTTCTAATCCTTTTTCGGAGCAGATACCTCTTAAATGGTATTCTATATAATTGTTCATTAACATTGGCATTGAAAAGTTTTCGTGTGGAAAAAGGTCCTGATCTTTTAAAGAAATCATACCGTTAAAGTAAAGTCGTGCTATAAAATCTATGTCTATAGAATCTCTGTAAAGATGCTGAGTAACGCCACGTTCTAAGTTACGAGTAACGCAGCCAAGCATTTTTTCGAACTGCTTCTTTTTTAATGAGTTATAAATTTTAGGGTAATACTTTTGAAGCTGATACTGAGGTGATGATTTTTCATCTTTTAAATGAAGCATAACAAAACGCTTAATCTCATAGATCTCTTCAATTGGGTTTTTGTTGAGCTCACAAATACAATCTATACCGTGTGAAATATTTTCAAAAACATACATTGCAGTGGCTTCAACTAATTTTGTTTTATTCTGAAAATGCTGGTAAATGGTTTTTTTAGAAATACCCATTTCATTAGCAATATCATCCATAGTAACACTCTTAAACCCTAAGTTTAAGAACAAATCAGTAGATTTAAATATTATTTTCTCTTTCATTTTTAATTTTCCTTGCTAACGGAACTTTTTTATTATTGCGCAAAGCTACAATAGGAAACTTTAAAAACCAAAAAAGTTTCCAAAGTTTTAATGGTTTTTTAACATAGCCAACATTAGCTTAAAATATGTTTAAAAGATTATTTTTGTCTTATGCAACATATTGAACACTATCAAAAGCCTTTTCTAAAATATTTAGAAGGTTTTATCGTAAATAAAGAACCTAAAAATTTATACAGTCCTATTAATTATATTCTTCAATTAGGAGGAAAGCGGTTACGACCAATTTTAACCTTAATGACAGCTGATGTTTTTGGTGGAAATGTGCCAAAAGCTATGGATGCAGCTTTATCTATTGAAGTTTTTCATAATTTTTCATTAGTACATGATGATATTATGGATGATGCACCTTTACGAAGGGGAGAACAAACGGTTCATGAAAAGTGGAATTTAAACACAGGAATACTTTCTGGTGATGCCATGCTAATTATGGCTTATCAATTATTTGAAAATTATGATCCGCAAACATTTCAGGCGTTAGCTAAATTATTTAGTAAAACGGCTTTAGAGGTTTGTGAAGGACAGCAATATGATATTGATTTTGAAACACGAGATGATGTTACGATTCCCGAATATCTTAAAATGATAGAATATAAAACAGCTGTATTGGTTGGTGCTGCCATGAAAATGGGAGCGATTGTAGCTAATGCTTCTATTGAAAATCAAAATTCTATTTATGAATTTGGACGACTTTTGGGAATTGCATTTCAATTGCAAGACGATTATTTGGATGCTTTTGGTAATCCTGAAACTTTTGGTAAGCAGGTAGGTGGAGATATTATTGAAAATAAAAAGACCTATTTATACCTTAAAACAATAGCGTTAGGATCTGATGATGATAAAATGAATTTAAAGACTTTTATGTCAAACTTAGAATTGTCTAACACTAATAAGGTTGAAGAAGTAAAGCAATTATTTACTAATTCTGGTGCAAAAGAAGCAACTCAAAATGCAGTAAAAGACTATACTAGCAAAGCATTTGAAGTTTTAGAAACATTAGAGATTCCTGAAGAGAAAAAGCAATCACTGAGGTTGTTTGGAGAACAATTAATGAATAGACGCGTATAATTTATATATGAGTTTACCATCAAATTTTGAAGATTTAATATCTGAAGCCGAAGGTTTAAACCTATACAAAAAACTTATTGTTCAGCTCAATAAAGATGTGTTGTATGCTAATATTGACCTAGAGTTTGACGAAGAAACCTTGCCAACGAGCTTAAGGTTTGTGTTGCAAGAAACGGTTTTTAACTTAATAAATTTTAAGTTTTCAGACTATCTCAATTTACTATATATTGTAGATGTTTCCGAAGCAAAAATTAAATCTTTAGATGGTAGTGATACTTTAAAATTATCTGAAGAGGTTACTTTTATGATTTTGCAACGCGAATGGCAAAAAGTTTGGTATAAGGCTAAATATTCTTAATTAAAATTATGAGTGTTTTTTATTGAAAAACAAAAGACAAATTCATATAAAAATTACGACCTTGTCTCGGAAAGTCATTCCAATCTGCATAGGTAGAATATTTGGTGTCTAATATGTTTTCAATACCATATTTTAAGACTGTTTTTCCGAGTTTATTATAAAATACATTCCCTAAATTAAGGTTTACTATTGCATAATCAGCAGTTTTGTTTTCTCCATACTTAGGGCTGTAATTACTTTGGGTTCCGTTGCCATCTAGTTGCAATGCGGCAGTAAATTTAGGTGTGTTGTAATTGAATTCAGCAAAGTAAGAAAACGGTTTTATAAGTGGTAAGTTTTCGCCATCATTTCCTTTTCCATAATTGTAACCAACCGTTCCGTTTATTGCAAAACGTTCCGATACTTTATAACTATTATTTACATAGGTATTAAAAATAGAAGCATGATCTAATGCGGTATAAACACGCACACCATTAGCGCCAATAGTCATGGAGCTTACATTTGGCGTAATCTCACCGATAATATAATCCATAATATGGAAGTAAGATGATTCTATACCAATTTCAAAATCGTTGAATTTTTGTTTAAAACTAAAGTTCGCTTCTAAGGCTTTTTCGTCTTTTAAATTTGGATTGCCTATATAATCGTAATTATCAAAACTGTTGAATAAATAAAAACCATAACCTTCACTAACGGAAGGTGCGCGTTTACCATAACTTAAACCAACAGAGAGATTGTAATTGTCCTTTTTAAGTTGATATGTAGATGCTAAACTCACTAAAAATCTATTGCTTTGTTCGTCTACAGTATCATGGAAAATTTCAAGACTCTGAATGCCAACTTCTTTTGCTATTTTGTTATTGTGATAGCCTAATCTAATAGAAGATGTGAGTGTTTCATCTTCACTAAAATGAAAATCATCTTTAATAAAAATACCAGAATATAGGGTTCTAATGTCTGGCCAAGTGTACATAAACATATCTGGTTCACTTGGGTTATTAGAAAACATGGTCATTTCTGCAAGTGATTTATTATAGAATCCATTAAGGTTAAGCGTGAAATGGTGTTTCTTTTTTCTCAGTTCTGCTTTACTGTAAAACCCATACGTATCGCTCCAACCTGGCATGTCCATTCTTATAGCAACAACAGGTCGCTTTGTATCGTCCATAATATGCGTTATAGTATTAAAATACAATTTGGTTTCTAAGGATTTTAAGACTTTGTCTTCAGGTTTGTAATAGTGCGTTAATGATGCAATTAAAGCTTCAGCTAAAGAAACATCCATTGGCAAAGCAGGATAACCTACATCGGTAGCTTTATCGTAAATAAGGTTAGCATCGACACTTTGAGTTTCAGAAAACTTATAACCTGATTGTATTGAGAGATTATATTTTTCAAACTGAGAATATAAGATTTCTTCATTGCCACCTGCGTCATAATTATCAGATTTTCTATAAATAGCATCTGCACTCATATAAAATGTATTGCCTGTGTATTCTAAATCTAATCCAGTTGCTTTATAGTTACCATTGGTTTCATAGCCTAGGTCTAATCCAGATTTAAAACCAGAACCGTTAAATTTAGACGATGGTAACTTTAAATCAATGCCACCACCAATTGAATGTCCGTTTTCTGTCCCTTCTTGGCCAGAACCAATAGTGACTTTTTCGAGATTAGAAACATCAACGTAAGACGTTATTGGATCCATTTTATCTGTGCAGGCACCAAAAATTTGCATTCCATCGATAGTCACTACCAGACGCTCGCTTGCCATGTTGTTAATGGTTGGTTCCCAAGCGTAATTACCACGTTTTATCATGGTTATTTTGTTAGATTTTTCAAGATAATCATCAATGCTAGACAGTGTTTTTTCTTGTCTGTGATTGCTTAACTTACGTCTTGAAAGTACGAGGACTTCTTCGAGTTTTGTAGTGTCTTTTTTTATCTCTTTATTGTTGTCTTGAGTAAATCCTAAAGAAGACAATAGCAGACATAGAATGACTGTTATTAGCGTTTTCATAGCTAAAAAATTTAGTGTTTAAAATCAATGGGTGAAATGTGTTAGAGAAGAAGAGGGGAACCTGAAGAATCACAACCAGCATTACAGTTGAGATTCTTCACGTCGTGCCTCGTTCTAAATAACAGTAAAGGACAGTTTAGAACTCTAATTCTAAATACAAGCTACTTGCTTCGTTCTCTTCTGTTACGTCTTCTCCTTTTAAAACCTCTCCATTAGCGTTTATTAACTTTAGATTTAATTTCCAATATCCAGTCATGGTTAATGATAAATCGCCATAGTAAAAATTGTCTGCATTATTAAAGGTTAAATCCGTGTTGTTTGGTGACGAATGATTTCCCATGCCAGGCATACGTGGATCTAAAGCAATAGTATAATCTTCAACAACAGGGAATGTCATCATATCTTGCATTTTAAACAAACCAACTTTCATTTCGTTTACGGCAATACTTGGGGCTTTCGGTTCAACTAGCGCAAGGATATATCTGCTGTCATCGCTGCCCATAAAACTCGCTGTATTTTGATTTTCATATTGCCATACACTAATGGTTTCTGTCACGGAATAGTCGGTGTCATCTATATTATAATTTATGGTTAATGACCAACCAGAACTATCTTCATTTGTCATTTGGTAAATAATAAAACCTTCGTAAACGGTATCTTTTCCTAAAGCTTTAGAAATTGTAGATTTAGGACAAGAATGTTGCATCGTTGGCATTTGCATCATTGGCATCCAAGAAAGAGTAGCGTCTTCAATATAGCTGTCTGTAGTGTTATCTTTAAGTCTAAGGCTAATCCTATTATAGCCAGTTTCAAAAATACCTTTCTCGTTGTAAAGCTCTATAGTTTCGTTGCCATTACTTATAGTTTGAATAAGTTCTAAGCCTTTAACTTCATTTATGGTTGATGTATCGTTATCGTCGTCTGTTGAACATGAAAAGAATAATGCAATAAATGCAATTGGTAATATATATTTAAGTTTCATTTTTAATGTATTTAAGTTGTTTTTTTGATGTAATTGTTCTGTTTGAAGCCGATTTGGTTTCAAAAACTGGAAATTTGTGCTTTGTAGCGCTTTAAAAACTAACTTAAATCTGGTGGAGGTGTGTGGATAGCATAATACCCAGAAACAGGTTGCTTTATTCTGTAATGTGTATTGTTTTGGAATCTTGATAATTGACTAAAATTATCAATGGTATGGTTTGTAGTTTCATAAATAACAAAAACGTCTAAGCGTATTCTGGCAGTGTCTGGTAGTGGTGTATCTGAACTAGAACTTGTGTTATTCTGTACTAATTGCTTTGCTAAATGACATTTTCCGTTACAACCTTTTTGATCGTCTTTTTGAATACAAAGTGTTTTAGCAATAAAATCTTGGTTTACTATAAAATCGGTTACAATAACCGCGTTGTTAATATTGTTCGCTAATAAAACGAACGTTAAAAATAAGGCCGTGACTTTATGTATAACCTTTAATATCATAATTCAAAATTAGGACTATTTTGTCTTTAATTATATGATTTATGTCAGTTAAAGCTATATTTTGAAATATTGAAAATAGGTGGCTGTTAAGCGTTTTAAAGTTGTTACTTTTTTATCTATATCTGACGCATTTTCTAGGTCTTTTATATCTGTAATTTCTTCTAGAATAGGAACGAGTACTACATGAAGCTGGTCGTGTGCTTCGCTTTCCATATCACAGCTTTTAATAATATAACTGGTTTGTTTTGAAAGTATATCACCTAAAGTTTTTCCACGTGTTGAAGTGTTATTCTTTAAAATAGAATCAATACGCTTCATACCAATATGGGTTTCTTCATTGGCAATCCACTTTTCGTTGTTGTTGAGTGTTAAACCTTCTAGCTGAACTGCTTGAGGTTCTGTTGTGTTGTTTTTACATGAATAACAACTTAACAGTATCATTATAAGAATGACTGAATTTGATAGTAATCGTTTCATAATTAAAAATCTTTTTTCTTTGATTTGAATACAATGCGTAACACAGGCATTACAACCCAAACGGTTAGCATTACAAAAGATACGATTAAACCAAAACTTGTTCCGAAAAATTGTTTGAAAACCGCACCTGTATATCCTAATAAGGCCGAAATGTCTAATTTTAAAAGAATAAGCGTTCGCGATAAATCTATAGGATTCAGCATAGTGCCAATAAGCGATACTTTATCTAATGGATAATCTTCAAAGAAAATTAATGTCATTAAAAAGAGGCCATCATAAATAACAGCCAAGAATAACCAAAGTAAGATGGCATAACCAAAGCCTTTAATTTTATTCTCATTAGATAAGGCAATATTAAATGCTAATGCTGTAAAAATTAAAGTTAAAAATGTACCTGTGATTAGTAGTAGTGAAAAATCCCAAATGGCACTGCTTTCAAACAAGCCATAGAATACAAAAGGAATGCCTAATCCTAAGGTTAAACTCATAGATAGTGATAAGGCAACACCTAAATATTGTCCTAAGAATATGGACGACCGTTTAATAGGCTGTGCTAAAAGTAACTCTGTAAATTCCTGTGAATTATAATAATACATCACACCAAAAATGGTACCTATTAATGGTACTAAAACGATGATGACGTTCATTAAGGTAATAACGGCTTTTGATAAGTCATTATTCAAAAACAACAAGACAACACCTAATAATAAATAGAAGGCAAAATACACGTAACTCCAACGACTACGCATAAGGTCGTAAAAACTATATTTTAATATCTTAAGCATGGTTATCGGTTAATATAGACGCAATCGCATGTTCAAAATCGGGTTGATTGGTCTTGGTTTTTAATTTTTGAATACTACCTTTAAAGTAAATTTTACCTTCAAGGATAAATACAATTTCGTCTGAAATTTCTTCAACAAAACTCATAATGTGTGAGGTGATGAGAATGGTTTTTCCTTTAGCTTTTTCGGCTTTAATTAAATCTTTTAATCTAATGAGTGAAATTGGATCTAAACCGGAAGTTGGTTCGTCTAAAATCACAATAGGACTATCGAACATAAAGGTTAAAACGAGATTTACTTTTTGTTTAGTTCCACCAGAAAGGTTTCCCAATTTTTTATCTAAAAAGGGTTCTAATTTAAAAAGATCAATTAAGCGTTCGTCTTCATTGGTGGGTTTGCGTAAATCCTTAATCATTTTGATTAATTCTTTAACACGAAGGTTACTTGGAAAGTTAGCTATTTGGGGTAAGTAGTCGATTTTATGTCGGTATTCGGAATTCTTTTTAATGTTTTCGCCAAGTACAGTGATATTGCCTTTGTCAGGAATTACCATACCCAAAACCGATTTTATTAAGGTGGTTTTGCCAGAGCCATTTGGACCAAGTACGGCAAAAATTCCACCTTCGCTTATTGATAAATCAACACCACTAAGGACTTGATTCTTTCCAAATTTTTTATGTAGATTTTCAATCGTTACCATGTTAGTTTTTTTATTTGAGGGTTGTTGTCTAATAAGTCATCTGGTGTAAAAACAGGTGAAACTTTTTCAGAAAAATCAATGATGTCTATAAACATACTTCGTAGTAAAATGATGGTTTCTGGCGTACGATTTACGATGTATGAAAATAGTTTTACGGGGCGGTAAGGGATATCTCCAATGCCATTTTTATCTAAGTCGTAACCTGTGTAGCTGCTCCAGTAATTTTTATCGAATTCATTATCATTGACTTTGCTATTGTAGGCAATATCAAAGGAATTATACAAAAAGTTGTTTTCTGTAAAGCTATTGGTGTAGCAGGCGCCTTTCACTTTAATCGCCCAGCCATTATTTTCAAAGGTATTGTGCATATAATTTATACGGTTAGAACCTTCTACATTAATACCAATAGTGTTGTCTTCAAAGGTGTTGCCTTTAATTTCGGCATCGTTAATTTCCTTCAGCAATAAGCCATAAGAGGCGGTTCCCCAATTTTCTTTAAAACTATTATTAAACATTTTTATACGTTTTGAAAACATCACAGCAACACCAGCCCCATTGTTTTCAAAGGTATTGTCTTCGTATAAATCGTCATTAGAGAACATAAAGTGTAAGCCATAACGCACGTTTAATGCACTGACGTTGTTCTTTATGGTGCAAAAATTAGAAAACTCTAAATAAATACCGTCTCTAACATGCTGCACAAAATTATGTTCAATCAGTACGTTTTTACTGTACCAAAGTTGAATACCATTTCCGGAATTATATTCCTCTACAGCTTCCCCAATTATTTTATTGTGAAAGACTTTACCATCTCTTGATTTTTCGATATAAATTCCGAAGAATAACTTTTCTAAAACCAAATTTTGAATCAAGAAATTTTTACTGTTTTTAACACGGATGGCTGCGTAATCTGCAGTATAACTATTACCAACATTAATGATGAATAAACCATCTACAGTAACATTATCTGAAATAATTGTAATGATTTCGCCTTTTAATTCACCATCAATAATTGGATAATTTTCTCCAATGATGGTCAAGGGTTTATCAACGATAACATTATGTTCCTTATAGGTGCCTTTTTTAACGACAATGGTATCAAAATCCTTTGCCTGTGCAATACCATCGCTTAATGTTGAAATAGGGCAGGTTTTGCAAACTTCAACAGTTTGGGCATAAGTAAATGGAGTCATTATAATGACGGCTAATAAAGCTAAAATATGTTTCATGTTACTAGGCTTTAAATTTTGCTAGTAAGGTTTCCCAAGTGTATAATTGACCTCCTTTATCTGCTTGGAACTTTTCAGCATCTGACTTGTTTTTAAAGGCAGAAAGAAAGGCTCCCATGGGACTAGGAATCTGTTCGCTAATTAAAAAGGTGGCTTTTGTAGCATCAATTAAAACTTCGGGTTCTGTGTAGTTATTAGATAAGTACAATTGAATTTCAGTAGCGTCAAAATCCTTTATAAAGTTAATCATGCATTCGGTAGCATCAAACTTATAGACTTTACCTTTTTGAGTTACAATTTCTGCGGCATGAACTTTATCTACAATAGTCATGGTGCAAAATTGACAACTGTCGCTTCCGTAATTTATGGGTTTTGGACCAACATTACAACTTAAAAACAGAAGTAGTAATACAAGGCTTGAATAGTGTTTTAGTGTTTGCATGAGTGTAGTGTTTTTTTAGATTACTATTATGGTGTTCTCAAACTTGCTTTTCTTCCTATCCAAAAAGCAATGAGGGTTAGTGCCATGCCAATAAACATAAGATATCCTCCTATGTGAGGCCATGAATCGACATCAAAATTTAGTAACTTTTTATAACCAATTAATGGTGGTTTGTAGGACATTGGTGTGCCATCTGGATTGGTTACTTTAATAATGGCGTGTGGATCTAAATTTCCACCATAATCTACTAACCAATTGTTAAAGTCGTACATACCCAAAATACCAAGTATGGACATCAATAAAAACCAACCTAAAAAGTATTTATAATTTAGCTTTTCAAAAAAGCCTAACAGGCCAATAGCAACCCCTAAAATGGCCATGCCTAGAATAACTTTAGGAAAAACTGAAAACTCCCACATTTCTTCTGCTTTTGGGATTGTTTTCATGCCAATATAGTGGTTTAAACCATCAATATTTTGTAGATCAAATTCTTCAACACCTTTAATACCTTGAATATAGATATTCATTCCTAATGGATCAGGATATTGAGGTGCACCTAGCATAATGTTCCAAAGAGGAAATTTAAAAAGCCCTAATAAGAGTAATGAACCTATAATCATTATAATTCCAGCCTTTTTCATAATATTCAGTATTATCTAATTTAATCATTCAGTTCATAGTGATTTAAAAAAGAAAGGCGAGAGCGACATGTCAACTCTCGCCTTATATTAGGAAAATAAACACTAAAACAAAATTTCCCTAAATTTTTAAAAGTAATTGACTATTCTCCTAGAGACCAAGACAATTCAATGTCGGAATTAGCAGGAGACACACGAACATAGCCTTGCATTTCTTGGTGTAATGCAGAACAGAAATCGGTACAATAGAATGGCCAAACACCTACTTTTTGAGGTTCCCAAGTTAAGGTTCTTGTTTGTCCTGGTGCGATTAGTAATTCGGCATTTCTAGCACCTATCATGGCAAAACCATGTGGTACATCAAAATCTTGTTCTAGGTTCGTAATATGAAAGAAGACCTTGTCTCCAACTTTTACACCTTCAATATTATCTGGTGAAAAGTGACTACGTATCATTGTCATATATACATGAACGTTTTTACCATCTCTAACAATTTTAGTGTCGGCATCGCTAAGTGCTTTTTTAGGATGTTCATTTTCAGATAACTTAAAGATTTTACGAGAGTTGTTTTTAACAATCTCTGCTGGAATAGCTGCGGCATAATGCGGTTCGCCATGTGTAGGGAAATCTAGAAGCAGTTCCATTTTGTCTCCAGAGATATCGTAAAGTTGTGCAGAGTGCTCCATTTCTGGACCTGTTGGTAAATAACGGTCTTTTGTTATTTTGTTCATGGCAAACATGTACTTTCCAAAAGGTTCTGCTGAGTTTCCGCCAGGTATGGTTAAGTGACCTACAGAGTAATAGGTTGGTTTTCTGTCAATAACTTCCCAGGTTCCTAATTTCCATTTTACAACTTCAGAAGAAATAAAGAACGTGGTGTAAGCATTGCCTTTTCCATCAAATTCAGTGTGTAAAGGTCCTAATCCTGGTTGTTCCACTGAGCCTGCTAAAACATCTTCGAAATTTAAAATTGGGATGTCATAAGCTTCACCAGCAAACTTTTCATTCTTAATTGCATCTAGCATTTTTGTAAATGAGTGTACAGTTAAATTAGCAGACAATTTACCATTACCCACAATGTACTCTCCAGAAGGATCTACGTCACATCCATGAGGTGATTTTGGTGTTGGAATTAAATAGACTGCTCCAGGTACTTCTGTTGGGTTAACGACACGTACTTCTTTTTTCATTGTAGAAGTAGCTGTATGTGTGTCATCATCATATACGTTATGTGCGTATTCCGTTGGCATCATTGTGCCACCACCATTATTTACATATTCTTCAATTTTTTTCCAGTTGATGGCTGCGATAAAATCTTTATCATTTTGAGATGCATTCACCTCTAATAGAGAGTTGGCTTCTTCTGTGTTATATGTGGTGAAGAAGAACCATCCATGAGATTTTCCACGTCCAGGATGTGATAAATCGTAGTTGAAACCTGGCATTAATACTTGGAATTTAATATCCATGTGTCCATGTTCTGGATCTACAGAGATAAATGATAAAGCTCCTTTAAAGTTACCCTTATAGTCTTTAATAGATATATCCTTTTGAGGAACTGGCACAGAAAAACGTGTTCCTGCTACAACATACTCAGTGTTTTCTGTTATAAAAGAAGAACTGTGGTTACCAGCACTGTTAGGCACTTCAATAATTTCTTCAGTTTCAAAAGTGGTTAAACTAATTCTAGCAATACGAGGTGTGTTGTTACCATTAATAAAGACCCAGCGACCATCAAGTTTTCCTTTGGTTTGAGAAATGTCTGGGTGATGCGAATCGTCCCAAGGCACAAAACCATAAGAGGTTTCTAGCATAGGTTTCGTTTCTTCAGAATAGCCATAACCATTTGTTGGAAATTGAGAGAATACAGGAATTTCTTTAAACATTCGTCCTGATGGTAAACCATAAACGGTAAGGTTACCACTATAGCCACCAGAAATGAAGGCGTAATGGGAATCGTGTTCTCCAGGTGCTATATAAACTTTTTCTGCATTGTTGCTAGATAAGGCTCCAGAATTACTAGACTTATCGGCATTGTTGCAGCTTGTAAAAACGGCAAAAACCGCTACAATTGCAAGTGTTGATTTTAGTATTTTTTTCATTGTTTATCGTTTTAATTAGCGTTTGTATTATTCAGTTGGAGGCAATAAAACCTTGTCTATAACATGTACAATACCGTTGCCAGCTTTAATACTTGCTAATATTTTTGCACCTCCAATCATAGGTTCTCCGTCTACAACTTCTACCTTTACATAATCATTATTAGCCTGACCTAGTTTTTTAAATTTCTTTAAAAAGTCTTTAGAATAGTTTCCAGGAGTTACATGATACTTTAAAATATTAGCCAAAGCATCTTTGTTTTCAGGTTTCAATAAATTTTCAACAGTACCTTCTGGCAAAGCTGCAAAAGCTTCATTTGTTGGTGCAAAAACCATTAATGGCCCTGCGTTTACTAAAGCATTTTCTAATTGAGCAGCTTGTACAGCAGCAACTAAAGTCGTGTGGTCTTCAGAGCCCATAGCGATACTTAGCACGGTTGTGCTTCTGTCGTCCTCAATAAAGGCTTGACCAGTTCGTTCAGTGGATTGTGTTTCGATGGTTACGTCTGAAGACGAGGCTGAAGCGTCTTTGCTCGTGTCTTTACAAGAACAGAAAAGTATTGCGATTATAAAAACAAGAAACTCATGTTTAATTGGTTTCATGGTTTATTATTTTAAGGTTCTGAAATATTCTAAGACAGCTCTAGCTTCTTCTTCAGTAAGATGTTGGTTAGCCATAGGAGCTCCATTAAATTCCATTAGTAAATCTTTGGCCAATGGATCTTCTTTAACCATTTGTTCTGGGTTTAAAATCATGTTCATAACCCATTCAGGAGTTCTTCTTTCTAAAATTCCTGTTGGTGCAGGACCAATAAATTTTTTGTCTGCCTTATGACAAGCGGTACACATTTTTGCGTAAACGTCCTTACCATGCTCAGCCATATCTTGATCTATTTCTGCACCTAGGGTTATAGAGGTTATTGGTCCAACACCTTTGTTAGTAAGTTCTATACGTTGCGAAGCTGCAACTTTCTTTTCTACTTTGGCTGGTGCTTTTTTACCGTAACCTGTTTCTTCTTTCTTCTTGTCGTTACCACCACAACTAAGCATAGTTGCAATAGCAATCATTGATAATAGTTTTAAATATTTTCTCATCGTTCTAGATTTAAGTTTAGCAAATTTAGAGTGCATGCTACAATAAAAACATGACTTATGTCATATTTGAGACTTATTTGTCCTATTTAGAAAAATAAATCAAGAACACATCAAATAGATTTGATTTTGAGTTGTTTATGTGTATTTTAAATTGAGAATAAAATTAGAGAAAGCCCTTAAATAAAGTTTTATAACATTCATATTAAACTGATGTCACAAAACTCTATTTAAGGTGTTTTAGTAAGATTAAGAATCAATGTATTTTACCTTATAAGGTATTAAAAAAGGAAAAGAGAGAGTGTTTAGTTTAAAATCTAAATCTAACAAATGGCATCCATGCTTCGGAATAAATACTCTTGTCTTTATCATAGAGTACATCATATCTAATACCAATAGTTACATTTCTACTGGTGTAACCTGCTCCTATAAATAAGGCAGGATACCAATAGTCTTCTTCAAGATTTGTTATAAACCTATCGTCAAATTTTCGGTTTACATGTAGTTGTTCAAATTCTGTTGAAATCTGAATGTCATTGACTGGATTAAAAAGCCCAATAATACTTCCTCCTAAAACCGTAGATTTAAAAACATTTTTTTGTGAGCTGTATGAAAAATTAAGGCCAACACCTGTTGCCACATAAGGGTTAAACCTATAAACTGCATTAGGAGAAATAGCACCACTAAAAAAACCATCGCCAAAGTTAAGGCCAAGGCCACCACCAAATTCTACATTCCTCCAAAAGCTCTGATTATTAGGTCTTTGGTCTTGTGAGAATGCACTTGTGCTACAAAGGCAAATAGAGATAGTAATAAGTAAAGATTTTGTTAAGGAAATGGAATTGTTATTCATAATAATTGGGAGCGTTAATTTCTATATGTTATAAATATAATAAATCCTTATCTATATTTAGTAAAAGTTGTATTTTTGAATAAATTATGTTGAAACGAAAACGTCTCAAAAAGTATAATGGATAAATATTCCTTTCTCAACGCGGCACACACAGCTTATTTTGCTGACCTATACGACCAATACCTAAAAAACCCAGACTCTGTAGAACCAAGTTGGCGTGCCTTTTTTCAAGGTTACGACTTTGGATCCGAAAATTACGGATTAGATGGTGAAATTGTAGAAGGTGTTTCTACACAAATACCAGAACAGGTTCAAAAAGAATTTCAAGTTTTAAAGCTTATTGATGGCTACAGAAGTAGAGGTCATTTGTTTACTAAAACAAATCCTGTACGTGCAAGACGTAAATATGCACCAACCTTAGAAATTGAAAACTTCGGATTGTCAAAAAATGATTTGCAAAGCACTTTCTCAGCAGGAGAAGTGTTAGGTTTAGGATCTACAACGTTGCAAGTTATTATTGATCACTTAGAAAAAGTGTATTGTGAATCTATTGGTGTAGAGTATATGTACATCAGAAAACCTGAAGAAATTAAATGGATTCAGCAGAAGCTTAATGTCAATGACAATCATCCGCAGTTCTCTCCAGATCAGAAGAAAACAATCTTAAGAAAACTAAATGAAGCGGTTTCGTTTGAAAACTTTTTACATACCAAATATGTAGGTCAAAAACGATTCTCTTTAGAAGGAGGTGAAGCATTAATACCGGCTTTAGATGCTTTAATTGAGCATGCTTCTGGATATGATGTAAAAGAATTTGTAATGGGAATGGCCCATCGTGGTCGTTTAAGTACCTTAACAAATATCTTCGGTAAATCTGCAAAAGATATTTTTAGCGAGTTTGATGGTAAAGATTACGAGCAAGAAGTTTTTGATGGTGATGTTAAGTACCACTTAGGTTGGACTAGTGATCGTGTTAGTGATGCAGGTAAAAAAATTAATCTAAATATAGCACCAAATCCTTCACACTTAGAAACGGTTGGAGCTGTTGTAGAAGGAATTGTTAGAGCTAAACAAGACGACAAATATTCTGATAACCCATCTCAAGTATTACCTATTATTGTTCATGGTGATGCTGCAATTGCAGGTCAAGGTTTAGTATATGAGTTGATCCAAATGGCGCAACTTGATGGATACAAAACCAACGGAACGATACATATTGTAGTTAATAACCAAATTGGTTTTACTACTAATTATTTAGATGCACGTTCTAGTACGTATTGTACAGATGTTGGTAAGGTTACACTTTCACCTGTTTTGCATGTAAACGCAGATGATGTTGAAGCTGTAGTACATGCTACATTATTTGCATTACATTTTAGAATGAAATTTAAGCGTGATGTCTTTATTGATATGCTAGGGTATAGAAAATATGGACATAATGAAGGTGATGAGCCTAAATTTACACAGCCATTATTATACAAAGCAATAGCAAAGCACAATAATCCAAGAGACATTTATGCGCAGCGATTAATGAATGAAGGCGTTATTGATAAAAACTTTGTTACTAAAATAGAAAAAGAATACAAGGATAAGCTTGAAGAAAAACTTGAAGATTCTCGTAAGATAAAGAAAACAGAGATTACTCCATTTATGCAAAATGAATGGGTAGATTTTAAAACTGCAGAAGAAGATAAAATGATGCTTCCTGTAGATACGCGTTATCCTAAGGAAAG
Organism: Winogradskyella psychrotolerans; assembly: GCF_018860565.1. GTDB lineage: Bacteria > Bacteroidota > Bacteroidia > Flavobacteriales > Flavobacteriaceae > Winogradskyella > Winogradskyella damuponensis. The sequence continues at coordinate 141,069 of NZ_JAHKPS010000028.1, read as the reverse complement.
ACTAGAGAATATTACAAAATCAATTTCTAATTTACCAAAGGATAAGAAATTTATTAGAAAGATTCAGCGCTTAATTGAATCGAGACAAACGATGTTTGATGAAAATCGTTTGGATTGGGCAATGGCAGAACATTTAGCTTATGGCTCTATTTTGTTAGAAGGTAATGATGTTCGTATATCAGGCCAAGATGTAGAACGTGGTACGTTTTCGCATCGTCATGCTGTTGTTAAAGTTGAAGATAGTGAGGAGGAAATTATTCTTCACAATACTTTAAGTGATACCCAAGGGAAGTTTTTTATCTATAACTCATTATTATCTGAATACGGAGTTGTAGGTTTTGATTATGGTTATGCTATGGCAAGTCCTAAAACATTAACTATATGGGAAGCTCAGTTTGGTGATTTTAGCAACGGAGCACAAATAATGTTAGATCAATATATTTCTGCTGCAGAAGATAAATGGAAACTCCAAAACGGATTGGTGATGTTATTACCTCACGGTTATGAAGGTCAAGGAGCAGAACATTCTTCGGCACGTATGGAGCGCTATTTACAATTATGTGCAAAAGATAACATGTTTGTAGCAGATTGTACAACACCTGCTAACATGTTCCATTTATTAAGAAGACAAATGATAGCCGATTACAGAAAGCCGTTAATTGTTTTTACACCTAAGAGTTTGTTACGTCACCCAAAAGTAGTGTCTACAGTAGATGAATTTGCAAACGGAAGTTTTAAAATGCTAATTGATGATGCTAATGCTAAAGCTGATAAAGTGAAAACATTAGTTTTTATGACTGGTAAGTTTTATTATGACTTATTAGAAGCGCAAGAAAAACTAGGAAGAGAAGATGTTGCATTAGTAAGAATAGAGCAATTATTTCCATTACCAGCAGAAGACATTAGAGCTGTTTTAGCAAAATATAAAAACGCAGAAGATATTGTTTGGGCTCAAGAAGAACCAAGAAACATGGGAGCTTATAGTCATATGTTAATGCATTTAGATGAAGCTAAGCAATTTAGAGTGGCAAGTAGAAGACCTTATGGCGCTCCAGCTGCAGGTAGTTCTGTGCGTTCTAAAAAGAGACATCAAGAAGTTATAGATTACGTTTTTGATACTACCAAAAACAACCAGAGATAAAAAGAGAATTAATACAACGCAAATTAGAGCTTAAATAAAACAATAAAGCATGATTTTAGAAATGAAAGTGCCTTCACCAGGCGAATCAATTACTGAGGTAGAAATTGCAGAATGGTTAGTGCAAGATGGTGACTATGTAGAAAAAGACCAAGCCATTGCTGAGGTAGATAGTGACAAAGCAACTTTAGAGTTGCCAGCAGAAGCTAGTGGAACAATTACACTAAAAGCCGAGGAAGGTGATGCCGTTGCTGTTGGTGCTATAGTTTGTTTAATTGATACTAGCGCAGCAAAACCAGAAGGTGGTGAAGCACCAGCTGAAGAAGCTAAGGTAGAGCAAGCTCCTAAAAAAGAAGAGTCAAAACCAACTACAGCAGCGTCTAAAACTTATGCAACAGGAACTGCAAGTCCTGCCGCTAAAAAAGTGTTAGCTGAAAAAGGAATTGATGCAAGTTCTATTTCGGGAACTGGAAAAGATGGTCGTATTACCAAAGATGATGCTGTAAACGCAGTGCCTTCTATGGGAACTCCAACAGGAGGTAATAGAGGAACTACACGTAGTAAAATGTCAATGTTACGTCGTAAAGTTGCTGAGCGATTAGTAGAAGCTAAAAACACAACAGCAATGTTAACCACATTTAATGAGGTTAATATGACGCCAATATTTGAATTACGTAAGCAGTATAAAGAAGACTTTAAGGCTAAGCATGGTGTTAGTCTTGGATTTATGAGCTTCTTTTCTTTAGCGGTAGTTAGAGCATTAAAAATGTATCCTGCTGTAAACTCAATGATAGATGGTAAGGAAATGTTGACTTACGATTTTGTAGATATAAGTATTGCCGTTTCAGGTCCAAAAGGATTAATGGTGCCAGTAATTAGAAATGCTGAGAATTTATCATTTAGAGGTATAGAATCTGAAGTTAAACGTTTGGCATTAAGAGCTAGAGATGGTCAAATCACTGTAGATGAAATGACAGGCGGTACATTTACTATTACTAATGGTGGAGTATTTGGTAGTATGTTATCGACACCTATTATTAACCCACCTCAAAGTGGAATTTTAGGAATGCATAATATTATTGAACGTCCTATAGCTGTAAATGGTAATGTTGAAATTCATCCAATGATGTATGTGGCCTTATCTTATGATCACAGAATTATTGATGGTAAAGAATCTGTAGGTTTCTTAGTCGCTGTAAAAGAAGCATTAGAAAATCCAGAAGAATTATTAATGGATAATAACATAAAGAAGGCTTTAGAGATGTAAATCTTAAGCTAATAAAATTTAAAAAGCGCAATTCCATTGGAATTGCGCTTTTTTTTTACTCCTAACTAACAAGAGATTAACTAACTGAAAAAATTAACGGCAATATTTGCTGAGATAATAATTATAGAACTTACTATTAGCAAGATGATAAAAATTTTGTCCCTTTTTGTAGATGATTCATTTTTCATTGTTTCCATAATATGAATGGTTTTAGAAAAGTCCTGAATTATAAGTTAATTCAGAGCAGTAAGAATTTAATTTGAGGTGTTAATTAATAGCTGATGTAAATTTCTGAATAAATGTGATACCATACTATACGTAACTTTACGTATTTTTTATAAAAAAAAGTCTCGGACATTTGTCCGAGACTTAAATAATCCCCTAAGAACTAACTAATAGCTCGTTATTAACCCTTAATTAATAACAGCGATTCAATTAAATAATAATAAAATCACTGATGTAAAGGTCTGAATAAATGTGGTACCATACTATACGTAACTTTACGTATTTTTTAAATTAATTTAGGTTTAATCTAGGTTTGAGTATTTAAAAAATCTGAATTTTCCTTAGCCCATATAAGCAGACTGTTTTGTTTGCTTTCTAATTTTAACTTCTTTATAATATTGCTTTTGTGCTTTTCTACGGTTCTAGTAGATATGTTAAGTAGGTTTGCAATTTCAACACCTGTTTTATTGTTAGATATTAATTTGACAATATTTTGTTCGTGTTTAGTTAATGCTTCAAAATGTTTAGGCGCTTCTTGTAGTTCTATAAATTTTAGTAAGTCTGGACTAAAATAGGTTTTATTTTTAATAACAGACGCTATACAATTTTCAATTTCCTCGAGGGCAAATTCTTTTAAGATATAACCATAAGCGCCTAATGCTTTAGCATCATTGTAGGTTTTTTCATCTTTTTCAAACGTAATAAGTATAATTTTAGTTGGTAGTTTGTCTGCTTTACATTTTTCTGCAATTTCAAGGCCAGTAAAAAAAGGCATTTTAATATCTAAAACAGCAATATCGGGAGTATGAGCTTTAATTAAAGCTAGCGCTTCTTTTCCATTTTTAGCACTTGCTAAAACATTGAATTTTTTTTCAATTAAAAAATCTTGAAGACCTTTAAGTACAAGCGGATGGTCATCAGCTATAATAATGGTAGGGTTCATTTGGCTATTAATTCAACTAAAATATAGTGTTGTGTGAATATACTAAGAATCCTTTGCTTATAAAATTTCTTTTAATTTTAAATATAGATATTTTTTTTCGTAGTCTATAATGGCTTTACCTTTTTTTAAGATATCAGCTCCAATGATACCATCTACAGGTTGTGCATTATGGCTGATAAGTCCGGTATTAACATGAGTAAGATTAAATAGTATTAAAGCCACACGTTTCTTTTTCCATTTTCCAATTTTTAAATCGTTTGATTTAGAAATCTTAGTCATCATATTAGTAGCGCCAGCACCAACCGCTTTAATTTCAGAATCTTTTACTCTTAAATTGAAACGCTCAATGGCTTCAAAACCAACACAGCTGCTAGAGGCGCCTGTATCTAAAATAAATCGTCCTTTAACACCATTAATAGATGCCTTTATTTCAAAATGATTTGTCTTTGTGAGCTTTAGCTTAATTTTAGAATACCCTTTTTCAATTAGGAAGTCTTTTAGTGTTTCCATTTTTTCAATTTGTACAAATATAAGAATTGGTATCATACTGTAAACGCTTACTTTTGCAATATGATTATTACAGATACACATACCCATTTATATAGTGAAGCTTTTGATGAGGATAGAGCAGAAATGATTCATAGAGCCATTGATGCAAATGTTAAACGGTTTTTTATTCCTGCGATAGATTCTACTTATACAGCATCTATGCTTCAATTAGAAAAAGATTTCCCTGAACATGTATTTTTAATGATGGGATTGCATCCAACGCATGTTAAAGAAAATTATAAAGATGAGTTAGCTCATGTAGAAGCACAGTTAGCGGCAAGGTCTTTCTATGGCATAGGAGAAATAGGTATAGATTTATATTGGGATAAATCTACTTTAGATATTCAGATAGAAGCTTTTAGACATCAAATACATTTAGCCAAACAATATCAATTGCCAATAGTAATTCATTGTAGAGCAGCTTTTGATGAAATTTTTGAAGTTTTAGAACAAGAAAAGTCAGATGATTTGTATGGGATTTTTCATTGCTTTACAGGAAATTTAGAACAAGCACAAAAAGCCATTTCGTATAATATGAAATTGGGTATTGGTGGAGTTGTCACGTTTAAGAATGGTAAAATAGATCAGTTTATCAATCAAATAGACTTAAAGCATATTGTTTTAGAAACCGACTCTCCTTATTTAGCACCAAAACCATATCGTGGAAAACGAAATGAAAGCTCATACATATACAAGGTATTAGAAAAGTTAGCCGAACTTTATCAAATGAGTGCAGGTGAAGTTGCACATATTACTACAGAAAATTCAAAAGCTATATTCGGAATTTAAAATGACAACACAACCACACATTCTACTAATTTACACCGGAGGAACCATTGGTATGATTAAAGACGCATTTACTGGTGCGCTAAAAGCATTCGATTTTGATAGTTTGCTTATTAAAATTCCAGAATTACGTCTTTTGGATTGTACGATTAAAACAATTTCTTTTGAAGAACCCATTGATTCATCTAATATGAATCCTAAATATTGGGCAGATATTGCTAGTATTATTGGGGATAATTATGAGAAGTTTGATGGTTTTGTAGTGTTACATGGCAGTGATACAATGAGTTACTCTGCTTCTGCGCTTAGTTTTATGTTAGAGAATCTTGCAAAACCAGTGATATTTACAGGTTCTCAGTTACCTATAGGAGATTTGCGAACAGATGCTAAGGAAAATTTAATTACATCTATTCAGATGGCATCACTTCAAGATAATGGAGTGCCAGTAATTAGAGAGGTTGGTCTTTATTTTGAATATAAATTATATAGAGGTAATAGAACCACAAAAGTAAATGCTGAACATTTTGAAGCATTTGAGTCGCTCAATTATCCACATTTAGCTGAGTCAGGAGTACACTTAAATGTAAATACAAAACAGCTTTGGAAGCCTATACCTAATACAGAACTCATTGTACGTACTGTTATGGATTCTGATATAGGTGTTTTAAAATTGTTTCCAGGAATATCTAGACCAATTTGCGAAGCTATTCTAACAAGTAAGCTAATAAAAGGACTAATTATTGAGAGCTACGGTTCTGGGAATGCAACAACAGAATCTTGGTTTATTCAAGCATTGGAAAACGCGATTAAGAATGGACTACATATTGTAAATGTTACGCAATGTATTGGAGGTAGTGTAAACATGGGACAGTATGAAACAAGTTCACAGTTAAAATCTATTGGAGTTATCTCTGGGAAAGATATCACTACAGAGGCTGCAATAGCTAAAATGATGTACCTTTTAGGAGAAAAAGTAGAAGCTGAAAAATTTCAATTTTATTTTGAAACACCTCTAAGAGGAGAAATGTCTTAAAAATAACATTATAAATTTTAGGGTTTGAAGTTTTTTTCGTTATTTGGCATCGTGTAATTTTAAATATAAATTACAGAGAGGTGGCCGAGTGGTCGAAGGCGCACGCCTGGAAAGTGTGTATACTCCAAAAGGGTATCGAGGGTTCGAATCCCTTCCTCTCTGCTGATATTTTATGATAGAATTACATATTTTTTTTTATCTTTAACACTTTAACTAATAAAATTAAGATTCAGAACAATGAAAAGATTATTTTCTATCCTTGCCATAACATGTTTAATGGCTATCGGAACTGTTAATGCAAATGCAACAACAGCCTTTGCAAGCGCAACAGCAACTGTAACAACTGTAACTCAAGATGACGCTGCGGCAGAAGACTTGACGTTTCATCAAGAATTAAAAAAGCGTTTTATAGAAGGTGGTCCAGGCTTTATGGGTATTGTACTACTATGTTTAATTCTTGGATTAGCAATTGCTATTGAAAGAATTATCTTTTTAAATCTATCAACAACAAACACAAAGAAATTAACTCAAAATGTAGAAGATGCACTAAACTCAGGTGGTATTGAAGCTGCTAAGGAAGTATGTAGAAATACAAAAGGACCTGTTGCCTCTATATTCTATCAAGGTTTAGACAGAGCAGATGAAGATATCGATGCTGCTGAAAAAGCTGTTGTAGCTTACGGTGGAGTACAAATGGGACAATTAGAAAAGAATGTATCTTGGATTTCTTTATTTATCGCTTTGGCACCAATGCTTGGTTTCATGGGTACGGTAATTGGTATGATTCAAGCCTTCGATAAAATTGAAGCAGCTGGTGATATGCAACCTTCTTTAGTAGCAGGTGGTATTAAAGTAGCACTTTTAACAACAGTATTTGGTCTTATTGTAGCAATTATACTTCAAATTTTTTATAATTATATCATCGCTAAGATAGATAGCATTGTAAATGATATGGAAGATGCATCAATTACATTGATGGATTTATTAGTAAGACACAAAAAATAAAAAACAATTATGCACAAAATATTAAAAATAGTAGCCGCTGTTTTAAGTTTAATTGGAATTGTATCTCTGATTAGAATTATCTCAGCTGGTGACGAAGCCATCAAAACAGGTGGAGAAGACGGTCTCTTTGAGCCTATGGCTTGGGTAGGTTATATTATCTTAGGTCTAACAGTATTGTTTGTTTTAGTTTTTGTATTAAAAAACTTGTTTACAAATACTTCAGATTTAAAGAATACACTTATAGGTGTAGGTGCATTTGTTGCTGTATTAGTTGTTTCTTATGCACTATCAGGTAGTGATTTACCGTTAGAATATAAAAATGGAGATACTGTTGCTACATCTGGTGAATCTACTATGGTTGGAGCTGGTTTAATTGCGTTCTATATATTATTAGCAGTTGCTGCAATAACCATGATTTTCTCAGGAGTTAAAAAAGTAATTAGTAAATAATATAGTATGGCAAAAAGAGCAGCACCCGAAGTAAATGCAGGATCAATGGCTGACATTGCTTTCTTACTACTTATCTTTTTCTTAGTAACAACAACGATAGAGAAAGACAAAGGATTATTAAGAAGTTTGCCACCTATTGATGACACAGAAGTTGAACCGCCTATTATTAAACAAAAAAATCTATTTACTGTTTTAATAAATCGTAATAACCAATTGTTAGTAGAAGACGAGCAAATGGAATTAGAAGATTTAAGACAAGCAGCAATAGACTTTTTAGATAACGGAGGAGGTACAAATGCCGCAGGAGAATCTTGTGATTATTGTAAAGGAAAACGTTTAGAGGATTCCTCTGATCATCCTGATAAAGCAATTATCTCTATGAAGCATGACAGAGAAACTTCTTACGAGCAGTACATGGATGTACAAAATGAATTAGTCGCTGCATACAATATTCTTAGAGAACGTGAGGCAACGCGACTATATAAAAAGTACTATCCAGATGCAGATAAAGTTTTTACTGCAATGCTAGAAGAAAAAGAGAAGAATCAATTTAATAAGGATGAAAAGCTTAATGAACGTATTGAAACCATTAAGAAATTATTCCCAATGAAATTGTCTGAAGCAGAACCTGATAAAAATTAAAAGAAACAAATATGTCTAAATTTAGAAAAAAGGATAAAGGTGAATTACCAGCGATTTCAACGGCATCACTTCCTGATATTGTATTTATGTTGCTTTTCTTTTTTATGGTTGCAACTGTAATGAGAGATAGTTCTTTAATGATTGAAAATAGATTGCCAAGTGCAGATCAGGTTGAAAAATTAAAAAAGGACAGAACCGTATTTATATATGGTGGTAAACCAAGCAGTCAGTATAAGCAATTTGGAGAAGAACCAAGAATTCAATTCAATGATGCTTTTATTGGTGTAGAGGATGTTAGACCTTCGGTTATTCAGGCCATTTCTGAATTAAATGAAGATTTACAAAGTAAAGTCGTTATTGGTTTAAAGGTTGACAAAGAAACCAATGCTGGTTTAGTGTCAGATATTAAGCAAGAGTTACGTAAAGCAAATGCATTAAAAGTAATGTACATTGCAAATACAAAAACTGAGAATTAATATATATTCTTAATTTTATAGATAAAACGTCCTGAGTAATCGGGACGTTTTTTTGTTTAATAGATTATCAAAGATTTCGTAGTTTTATAAACATGAAAAAGTATATTTTTCTTTTACTAATATGTTCAGTATTCATTGGGTTTTCCCAAAATGAAGATATTGATAATAGATATAAGTCAGAACTATATAAAGATTATAGAGAAGATCAATTCTACGCCTCAGTAACCTATAATTTGATTAATGAAAAACCAGATGGAATTTCTCAAAATGGATTTTCTTCAGGCTTTCATTTAGGTTTTATTAGAGATATGCCAATTAACGAACGCCGTAATGTTGCTATAGGATTAGGTCTAGGGATCTCTTCAAATTCATATAATCAGAAAAATATACTCATTGAAGAAGGTAATAATGGAATTGAATTTAACAGTATTGACGAAAGTGAGTATAATGTTTCAAAAAATAAATTTACAACCTATTTGCTCGAAGTTCCTTTAGAAATTAGATGGAGAACTTCTAATGCAACAGATTATAACTTTTGGCGTATATACACAGGTTTTAAAGTAGGCTATTTGCTGTATAATTCTACAAAGTTTATGAGTGAAGTAGAAAATGTAAAACTCTCTAATATTGACAGTTTTAATAAGTTTCAATATGGCTTAACTTTAAGTGCAGGATATAGTACTTGGAACTTTCATGTGTATTACGGATTAAATCCAATTTTTGATTCCAACTCAAAACTCAACACTAAAACTATAGACATGAAATCCTTAAAAATTGGACTTATGTTTTATATTCTATAGCCAATAACTGCATAAAAAAAGTTGAGGAGTAACTCCTGTAAAAATTCCTAAAATTAACTCTTGGTTTGTATGCGCTTTTAAATGCAAACGCGATGTAGCAATAGCCCCTAAAATAATCATCATAAGTGCAATAGAGCCGTTTATATTTATATGATAGTGTATGCCTATAGCAATGGCAAACATTAAAAAACCTGAAGCTGCAATCATATGAATACTTGCTTTTATTTTAAAAATAGCCAGTATTAAACAGGTTAGTGTAGAGCAAAGAATCCCTAAAAAGAAGTAGTATAATTCAATAATTTCGCTTGGTGTTAATACGCGTATTAGAATCAGTAGAATAATAATACAATTTATAAATAACGGAATTAGGCGTTCTTTTGTACTCTTTAAATAGATAGAATCAACTTTATTAATCGTTTTAAGTAGAAAGAAAAGTAGAATAGGTAAAATAATAGTAAGAATAACGATTGAAAAAATCTTAGCCTTCATAACAGGCTCTGGAATAAATCGAGGTGTTTTAGAAAAATAAAACAGCAGACCTAATAATGGCATAATCAATGGGTGAAACACAAACGATATGCTCTTTAAAATAAAGTTTTTCATTCAATGTTTCTTATAATTCCTTTCTTAAACGCGCTACAGGTATGTCTAATTGTTCTCTGTATTTAGCAACAGTACGTCTAGCAATTGGATAGCCTTTTTCTTTTAATATTTTAGAAAGCGCTTCATCTGTCATTGGTTTCTTTTTGCTTTCTTCTTCAATAACCGTCTCGAGGATTTTTTTAATTTCTCTTGTAGAGACTTCTTCACCTTGATCATTGGTCATAGATTCTGAGAAGAATTCCTTAATCAATTTAGTACCATAAGGTGTATCTACATATTTACTATTGGCAACACGAGAGATGGTTGAAACATCCATTTCAATTTCGTCAGCAATATCCTTTAAGATCATAGGACGTAAATTGCGCTCATCACCTGTTAAGAAGTATTCTTTTTGGTAATGCATAATAGCACTCATAGTTACAAATAAAGTCTGCTGACGTTGTCTTACGGCCTCTATAAACCATTTTGCAGCATCTAATTTCTGTTTTATAAACATTACAGCATCTTTTTGGGCTTTAGACTTATCTTTAGTCTCTTTATAGCCTTTAAGCATGTTGTTATATTCCCTAGACACATGAAGTTCAGGAGCGTTTCTACCATTAAGTGTAAGCTCTAATTCGCCATCTACAATTCTTATCGCAAAATCTGGAACAATATGCTCAACAATTTTGTTGTTTCCAGCATAAGAACCACCTGGTTTTGGGTTAAGTCGTTCTATTTCTTCAATTGCACCTTTGAGTTGTTCTTCATCAATGTTGAATTTCTGCATTAATTTTTTATAATGCTTTTTTGTGAATTGATCAAAGCCTTTATCAATAATAGTAGTAGCTAACTCTACATCTGGAGATTGTTCTTTTCGATGTAATTGGATACTTAAACACTCTTGAAGGTTACGAGCACCAACACCAGCGGGATCTAATTGATGCACAATTTGTAAAACCTTTTCAACTTCTTCTTCCGTTGTATAGACATTTTGTGTAAAAGCTAAATCGTCTGTAATATCAGATAATGCACGACGTATATAACCACTTTCATCAACACTACCAACTAAGAAATAGGCAATTTCTTCTTCTTGATCAGATAAACGAAAGGTGTTTAATTGATTTATTAAATGTTGTGTAAATGAAGTTCCTGCAGCATAAGGTACTGATTTATCTTCGTCATCTGCACTATAGTTATTGGCTTGGGTACGATATTCAGGAATTTCGTCGTCACTTAAATATTCATCAATATTGATGTCATCTGCTTCAATAGTTTCACTGTCATTGAAATCTTCCTCAGAATTATCGAACTCATCAAAATTATCTTCAGATGTTTCCGATTCTTTTCCAGTATCTAAGGCAGGATTTTCTTCTAATTCTTGCTTTAAACGTTGTTCAAAAGCTTGTGTAGGCAACTGAATCAACTTCATAAGTTGAATTTGTTGCGGAGAGAGCTTTTGTGAGAGCTTAAATGATAAAAATTGCTTTAGAGACATAAAATTTCTGTTGATTATAAATGTAATAAAAAAACCTGATAGGTTTCTAAAACCTATCAGGATTATCATTTAACAATTAAAATTCAGCGTTCTGCGGTGTTCTAGGGTAAGGGATAACATCTCTAATATTACCCATTCCTGTTGCAAACATAACCAAACGCTCAAAACCTAATCCAAATCCAGAATGCACAGCAGTTCCGTATTTACGTAAATCTAAATACCACCACAATTCTTTTTCATCAATGTCTAAGGCTTTCATCTTTTCTTTTAAAACATCTAAGCGTTCTTCTCTTTGAGAGCCTCCAACCATTTCTCCAATGCCTGGAAACAGAATATCCATGGCTCTTACTGTTTTTCCATCTTCATTTAAACGCATGTAAAAGGCTTTAATATTGGCAGGATAATCAAATAATATTACAGGACATTTAAAGTGTTTTTCGACTAAGAAACGCTCGTGCTCAGATTGTAAATCTGCTCCCCATTCTTCAATAATATATTTGAATTTCTTCTTCTTGTTAGGTTTACAATTTTTAAGAATATCAATAGCTTCAGTATAGCTAACACGCTTAAAGTTATTATCAACTACGAATTTAATTTTTTCAATTAAACTCATATCGCTACGTTCTGCCTGTGGTTTTGTTTTTTCTTCGTCTAGTAAACGTTTTTCTAAAAACTCTAAATCTTCTTTATTGTTTTCAAGTACATAACTTAAAACAGACTTCATAAAATCTTCAGCCAAATCCATGTTGCCCGCTAAATCCATAAAAGCAACTTCTGGTTCAATCATCCAAAATTCTGCTAAATGGCGAGAGGTGTTAGAGTTTTCAGCTCTAAAGGTTGGTCCAAACGTGTAAACTTTTCCTAAAGACATGGCATAAGTTTCAGCTTCAAGTTGACCAGAAACAGTTAGGTTAGTTTCTTTTCCAAAGAAATCTTCTTTGTAATTTACAGAACCATCTTCGTTTAATGGCAGATTTTTTACATCTAAATTCGTTACTTTAAACATTTCACCAGCTCCTTCAGCATCACTTCCTGTTATAATTGGTGTATGCATGTAATTAAAGCCATTCTCATTAAAATATTTGTGAACTGCAAATGATAATGACGAACGTAAACGCATTACAGCACTAAAGGTGTTTGTTCTAGTACGTAAATGTGCATTTTCTCTTAAGAATTCAAACGAATGCTTTTTAGGTTGAATAGGGTAGGTTTCAGGATCAGAATCACCTAAAACTTCTAATGTTTTTACAACAATTTCAACGGACTGTCCTTTTCCTTGACTTTCTACAAGTTCTCCTGTAACATGAATAGCAGCTCCTGTAGTAATACGCTTTAAAAGTGCTTCGTCAAAATTTTCAAAATCGACAACACATTGAATATTATTTATGGTAGAACCGTCGTTTAAGGCAATAAATCGGTTAGCTCTAAAGGTTCTTACCCAACCTTTTATGGTAACATCTTGTAAGGTGACATCTTGCGATAATAATTGTGCTACAGTTTTTGAAGTCATTGTTTAATAATTTTGAATGCTAATATATTGTTAATCTTAATTTTCTTTATGGTCTTCAGTTTCATCTTCTGAAGGAATAATATTTATTGAAGGCTCTCTTAAAACTTCCTTATTGGCAATATTACGCTCTAAAGATAATAATAGTGAAGGTAATAATAGTAAGTTAGAAAGCATAGCAAATAATAGTGTTATAGATACTAAAGCTCCTAATGCTACCGTACCTCCAAAACTAGAAATTGTAAATACCGAAAACCCAAAGAATAATACTATAGAGGTGTAAATCATACTCACACCAGTTTCTCTAAGTGCTGCGTAAACCGATTTTCTAATTTTCCAATGGTTGGCTTGTAATTCTTGCCTGTATTTTGCCAAAAAGTGAATGGTGTCATCTACAGAAATACCAAAAGCAATACTAAATACTAATATTGTTGATGGTTTAATAGGAACTCCAACATACCCCATTAAACCTGCTGTAACTAAAAGTGGTAATAGGTTGGGGATTAATGAAACTACAATCATTCTAAAAGAACGGAAAAGGTAGGCCATAAATAAGGCTATAAGTACAATGGCAAGTGTTAATGAAATGATTAAGTTTTTAACCAAATATTTAGTTCCTTTTTGAAAAACTAAAGCTTTCCCTGTCATAATAACCTCATAACGTTCTTCTGGAAACAACTTGTTTATTTCTGTTTGAAGGTCTTCTTGAATACGCTCCATCTTATCCGTACCAATGTCTTTCATAAAGGTAGTAATACGTGCATATTGCCCTGTACTATCTACAAAATTGCTCAACATATCAACATTAGAGGTTGAGTTTTTAGCATAAGACAGGATAAATGTGTTCTCTTGGCTTGAAGGTAATTGGTAATATTTTGGATTGCCATTGTAATAGGCTTGCTTGCTGTACTTCACTAAGCTAACTACAGAAATTGGACGCGATAGTTCTGGTATATCATTAATGAGTTCTTCTAGCTCTTCCATTCGTTTTAAAGTGGCGAGTTTCATCACCCCTTTTTTACGTTTGGTATCTATCATAATTTCTAATGGCATAATACCATTAAATTCAGATTCAAAAAACCGAATATCATTAAAGAAATCAGTGTCTTGTGGCATATCTTCAATAAGACTACCAGAAATTTTAATCTGATGAATCCCAATAATGCTTCCAACAATTAAAATAAGTGCTGTGATATAGATGGTAATTTTTTTGTGCTTTACCATGCGTTCCATCCAATCTACAAAAGCACCAATCCAGCGTTTATTTAAATGTTCTAAATGACGTTCTTTAGGATAAGGTAGAAATGTGTATAGAATAGGGATAATGAGCAAACACAGCATGAAAATTGCTAAAATGCTCAATGATGCCACAATTCCAAATTCTTTTAGGAGCTTACTTTCTGTAAGTATAAATGTAGCAAAACCAGAAGCTGTGGTTATATTGGTCATTAAAGTAGCATTACCTACTTTAGTAATAACACGCTGTAAAGATTTTACTTTGTTACCATGCGATTTTACTTCTTGTTGGTATTTATTAATTAAGAACACACAGTTGGGAATACCAATAACAATTATTAGAGGCGGAATCAATGCCGTTAGGACTGTAATTTCATAACCGAGTAAACCTATAATTCCAAAGGTCCACATGACTCCAAAACAAACCACAATAAGCGAAATAAAAGTGGCTCTAAATGACCTAAAGAAAAGAAAAAATATTAGAGAGGTTACAAAAAGCGCCGCACCAATAAAAATAGGGATTTCATCAACAATACTTGTTGCATTTAAGGTTCTGATGTAAGGCATTCCCGAAATTCTAACATCTAATCCTGTTTCTGTCTCAAATTTTTCAACTTTTGGTAAAAAATCATCGAGGATAAAATCTTTTCTAGCAGATGTATTTACGATGTCTTTTTCCATGTATAAAGCCGTACGAATAGTTTTCGTTTCTGCATTAAATAGGAAATTATCGTAAAAGGGATATTGTTTAAATAGTTCGTTTTGAAGGCGCTCTATTTCTTCGATACTAGAAATAGAATCCTTTATAAATGGCACTAAGTCAAATTGCTCTTCTTTAGTGTTTTTAACTAATTTCTGAAGGTCTTTTATGGATAAAACGGTTTCCACTTCGTCATAACCTTTAAACGAATCTGAAAGTTTGTTCCAAGCATTGAGTTGTTTTACTGAAAATAGACTAGAATCCTTAACACCTAAAACAATTAGATTTCCTTCTTCACCAAAAACGTCCAAAAAATCATTGTATATAAGATTAACTTCGTGGTCGTCTGGTAAAAGATTGGCTTCAGTAAAGGTAAAACGCATGTGTTTCCATTGCAAGCTGAAAAACACAGTGGTTAGTATGATGGCAATAAGTATAAAAATTTTATTACGAAGAATAAGTCTCGCAATAGCTTCCCAAAATCCTGTTGTTAAAAGTTTAAACATGCGCCAATTAAAATAAGCCGCAAAGGTAGAAAAAAGCTAAGGATTAGTAAGGTAATTAACAGTATTATAATTTTGATTATAATGAGATGTTGAAGGTGAACTTAAAAGCCATATTATCTTCTAATTTTGGTAGGTGATAACTACCATATCTATAGGCAAAACTCAATCCAAAGCCAAAGAACAATTTATTAATTTCTAAGCCAGATTCTGAATAGAGTTTTTCAAGAGTGTTAAATTCTATACCTTGATGTCTTCTAATGCTCTTCATTTCTCCTACTGCATATCTGGATATTAATACAAGCTGAGGCTTAAAACGTTCTGTTATTTTAAAAGGTTTAAATGTGTGTTTTAATTGTAGTGTTGAAAATTTGTCGCTAAAAAATTCATTAAAATACATGGTTTCAAAACTGTTTAAACCTGCAACAGAAAAACGTTGTAAAATAGTTTCTTTAGTGATATTGTTTGGGTACGCATGGTACAAATGGGTTAAAGGAGTATCTCCACCAGCAATTCCTGCAACAAATGTAATACTTGTTATAGCATCGTTTTTATGATAGAATTTTTGCAAGGTTCTAAAATCGAGCTTTGAAAAATTAAAATCACTTCCAAAGACAGATTTGAATCCTTGTGTTAATTGAAGTGTAAATTTTGGATAACCGTCTTTAGTTTCTTTTATTTTATCATTTATTATGGTATAGTGGCTAAACGGACTCCATTGCAAACTAACTTTGGCAGTGCTTAAATCATATGTTTTATATGAGTCTTCGCCTAAAACATAAGTATAATTGTATGTTGGATTTATTTTAGAAAGTGCTATTTGAGATTCTGAAAGCAGATGATTAGAAACCTTATGCTGTAAAGCAATTGATTTTGTAATATGTCTATGAAATAGATCTATATTTAATAATCGTGGTTCAAAAAAAGTAAAAAAACGTTTATCAGTTAAAAATTTTGAACTTCCTGTTTCTTGTAAATCATCAACATAGTCTAAGTTTACCCATGTGTTTGAAGCTTCATTAACTCTAAAACCACCACCTATTTTATATTTTAGACGTTTATCTCTAACACCATAAACCAAATAGCCATTAACTCTATAGCGTTCTGAAAAGCGATTATTTGTTATACCTCCTAATCCCGTTCTGAAACCTTCGTACTGATTAAATTTTATTAGGTAACGTAAATCCAGATTAAAGTAATTAAAAGGGAGATAGCCGTTACCTATATTTTTTACAAATACTTTTTTTTTGATAGAGTCTTGAACAGCTTTAACAGAATCTTTATCTGTTTTAACAGGCTGTTGTGCAAAGCTATGCGTTGCAATTGTCATAAAAAAAACAACAAACAGGCGCTGTAACATTTAAAATTGTTATTAAAGCTAGAGAAAAATATAAAAGGGGTTAACCTCTTAGCTTACTTGTGCTGATAATGTTTTTAGGTTTGTAACTTAATTAATAAATTAAACAGTCATAATTTCCTTTTCTTTAACCTCAAGAATACTATCTATTTTTTTAATAAAAGAATCTGTTAGTGATTGTATATCAATTACTGCATTTTTTTGTAAATCTTCAGAAACTTCAGAATTTTTTATATCATTATTAGCATCTTTACGCGCATTTCTAACGGCAATTTTAGCATCTTCTGATTCTGATTTGGCTTGTTTTGCTAAATCTTTTCGTCGTTCTTCTGTTAATGGTGGAACATTGATAATAATAGTGTCGCCATTATTCATTGGGTTAAAACCAAGATTAGCAAGCATGATACCACGCTCAATTTCTTGAAGCATAGATTTTTCCCATGGTTGAACTGTTATTGTTCTTCCATCTGGAGTATTTACATTGGCAACTTGGCTAAGAGGCGTTTGAGAACCATAATAATCTACCATAACGCTACCTAGCATAGCAGGACTAGCTTTGCCAGCTCTAATATTTGTAAGTTGTTTTTCTAAATGCTTTATAGAAGCATTCATAGATTCCTTTGCTGTGTCTATTATAAATTTAATGTCTTCGTCCATAATGTTGAAGTTTTAATTACGATTTATCAAAATTTAAGCCAAAAATTATTGGTTGACTTTAGTACCAATATTTTCTCCAGAAACTACTTTTAATAAGTTTCCTTTTTTATTCATATCAAAAACAATAATTGGTAAGTTATTTTCTTGACTAAGTGTAAACGCTGTTGTGTCCATTACTTTAAGTCCTTTGCTTAGAACATCTTTAAATGAAATATTATCAAATTTAACGGCATTGATATCTTTTTCAGGATCTGCAGTATAAATACCATCTACACGTGTACCTTTTAAAATGACATCTGCTTCAATTTCGATAGCGCGTAAAACGGCTGCTGAATCTGTTGTAAAATAAGGGTTACCTGTACCACCTCCAAAAATTACAACACGTCCTTTTCTTAGATGACTCATTGCTTTACGTCTTATAAAAGGTTCTGCAACTTCATTGATTTTGATAGCTGTTTGCAAACGCGTTTTTACATCAGCATCTTCTAGTGCGTTTTGTAAAGCCAATCCGTTAATTACAGTAGCTAGCATTCCCATGTGGTCACCTTGCACCCGATCCATACCGTTCATGGCACCAGCAACACCTCTAAAAATATTTCCGCCACCAATTACTATTGCAACTTCTACACCTAAATCAGTTATTTCTTTAATGTCTTTAGCATATTCTGTTAATCTTTCAGGATCAATACCATATTGACGGTTTCCCATTAAGGCTTCGCCAGATAATTTGAGTAGTATTCTTTTATATTTCATTTAGATAGTTTCTATTGCTATTTTATGGTCTAATAGAATGTGTCAAGCATCATATTGGTAAAAATTTACTATATGATTCTGATTCATTTTATGTGGGTTTAGAAAGTTTAGCAAAACTACGTAATTATTAGCATCTGTAAAAGTGAAAAAAAAGCAAAAAAAAAGCTTCTCAATTTTGAGAAGCTTTTTTAATTATTGTAATTTGAATAATGTTAATTATCCAACAGTTGCACGTTTGAAACCTGTAACTGAAACATCACCATAAGTTTTAACATAATCAGCAACAGTTTGCTTTTCATCTTTAATAAACTTTTGGTCTAATAAACATTTTTCTTGGTCTAAAGTTGTGTTATCAGAAATGAAACGCTCCATTTTACCTGGTAAAATTCTATCCCAAATTTGTTCTGGCTTACCTTCAGCTTTTAATTCTGCTTTTGCAGCTTCTTCAGCTTCAGCGATAACTTCTGGAGTTAATTGAGCCATAGAAATATAGCTAGGTACATTCTTTAATGTTTTACCTAAACGTCCTAATTCGATATTATCTTTTTCAATAACAGCAATACGAGCTTCAGTTTCTGATGCGATAAATTCAGGCTCAAAATCTTTGTAAGATAATGTAGTTGCTCCCATTGAAGCTACTTGCATTGCAACGTCTTTTACTAAAGTTTCAACGTTATCAACTTTAGCAGATAAACCAACTAAAGCAGCAATTTTGTTAATGTGAACGTACTGACCTACGTAAGGTGCTTCTAATTTTTCAAAAGCAGTAATGTCTAATTTTTCACCAATAACTCCTGTTTGCTCAATTAATTTATCAGCAACAGTCATTCCACCAAAATCAGCAGCTAAAAATGCTTCTTTTGTGTCATAGTTTAATGCGATATCAGCTAATTGGTTAGCTAATGCTACGAAGTTTTCGTTTTTACCAACGAAATCAGTTTCACAGCCTAAAACAATAGCAACACCAGATGTGTTATCTGCATTTATTTTTGCGATTGCAGCACCTTCAGAAGAATCTCTGTCTGCTCTTTTTTCTGCAACTTTTTGTCCTTTTTTACGTAAAACTTCGATGGCTTTATCAAAATCACCACCAGCTTCAACTAAAGCTTTTTTACAATCCATCATACCAGCACCAGTTGCTTGTCTTAGCTTGTTGACTTCTGCTGCTGTAATTTTTACAGTATTTTCCATAGTTTTTAAATTTAAAAAGTCATTTAATTAATTTTCAAAATGAAAAGAACCAAATGACTTTTAATATTGTATAAATGTTATTTATTCTTCTTCTTGAGATGCTACAGGCGCTTTTTCAGCTTTTTTAGCTGGTTTTGCGTCTTTTTTAGCAGATTTAGCATCTTTTTCTGCACGCTCATTTTTTCTTTCGTTTAAACCATCAGCAATTGCAGATGTTACGATAGATAAAATTTTATCTACAGATTTAGAAGCATCATCATTAGCAGGGATTAAATAATCAACTTCACGAGGGTCAGAGTTTGTATCTACCATAGCAAAGATTGGGATATTTAATTTTTGTGCTTCTTTAATGGCAATATGCTCACGCATAATATCAACTACGAATATAGCACCTGGTAAACGAGTCATGTCAGAAATAGAACCTAAATTCTTTTCTAATTTTGCACGTAAACGATCTACTTGTAAACGTTCTTTTTTAGATAAAGAGTTGAATGTACCATCTTTTTTCATTCTATCAATAGCAGCCATTTTCTTTACCGCTTTTCTGATAGTTACAAAGTTCGTTAACATTCCACCAGGCCAACGCTCAGTAATGTAAGGTTGGTTTACTGCACCTGCTTTTTCAGCAACGATGTCTTTAGCTTGTTTTTTAGTAGCAACGAATAAGATTTTCTTTCCTGATGCTGCTATTTTAGCTAAAGCTTCAGATGTTTCTTCAATTTTTGCTGCTGTTTTGTAAAGGTTGATAATATGGATACCGTTACGTTCCATATAAATGTAAGGAGCCATGTTTGGGTTCCACTTACGTGTAAGGTGACCGAAGTGTACACCTGCTTCAAGTAATTCTTTTACTTCTACTTTTTCCATTTTGTAATAGTTTACGTTCTGTTAAATTAGCAATGTTCCATTAAGCTAATGGTTATTAGCTGTTGGCTTCATTTAGATGCTAAACTTTTAGTCCTGAATTTATTTCAGGATCTGTTTTAATTGATTCTAAAGTATTTCAGAATCTTTTCAATAAAATAAAATAATTCAGAGCCTGAAAAATCAAACTCTGAATTAAGTGTTGTTTGGATATTAACGTTTCGAGAATTGGAATTTCTTACGCGCTTTCTTCTGTCCGAATTTCTTACGCTCTACCATTCTTGGGTCTCTCGTTAATAGACCTTCTGGCTTTAATACTAGTCTGTTTTCAGGATCTAGTTCGCACATTGCACGACTTAATCCTAAACGTATTGCTTCTGCCTGGCCGGTGATACCACCTCCATATACGTTAACAGTAATATCAAAGTTGCCATCATTGTTAGTCAAGGCTAAAGGTTGGTTTATTTTATACTGCAATGTTGCAGTAGTAAAATAATCCGCCATGTCTTTTTTGTTCACTGTGATTTTGCCACTACCTTGGGCAACGTACACACGAGCAACAGCCGTCTTTCTACGGCCAATTTTGTGAATTACTTCCATTTAGTTAATTTCGTTTAATTTGATTGCTTTAGGTTTTTGAGCTGCGTGAGCGTGCTCTGTACCTGAAACAACAGTTAAATTTCTAAAAAGGGCTGATCCTAATTTGTTTTTAGGCAACATTCCTTTCACTGACTTTTCTACTAATCTGGTTGGGTCTTTCTCAAACATTTCAGTAGCCGTCAGACTTCTTTGTCCACCTGGATAACCTGTGTGACGGATGTAACTTTTTTCCGTCCATTTGTTACCAGTTAAGTTGATTTTTTCTGCATTAACAACAATTACATTGTCACCGCAATCAACGTGTGGCGTAAAATTAGGTTTGTGCTTACCTCTTAAAAGTATTGCTACTCTCGAAGCTAAGCGACCTAAAGTTTGTCCTTCAGCGTCAACTAAAACCCACTCCTTATTAACGGTAGCTTTGTTAGCTGAAACTGTTTTGTAGCTTAATGTATCCACACTAATTTGATTTATATTTACGCTTCACAGCGCAAAAAGATTAAACATTCCTCTTTAAAAAAGAGTTTGCAAATTTACGATAAACAATTGATTTACCAAACCTTGATGGATATATTTTTTGTGCTGAAAATCAGATGGTTTGGAAATGTGTATTCTAAATTTAGTTTTTTGTAGCTCTTGTAAGTCTGTCATTTATGGATTTTCCTAAGCCATGATCTGGGAATTTTTCGGCAATAATAACATCCAGATGCATTTTATCTAACTGATGTAGAACATCGTAAAGTTTTGAAGCCGATTCGGCTAAGTCGCCAGATTTTGAAAGCGCAATTTGTACTTCGATTGCGTTATTTTCAATTTGAGATTGAAATGTTATGAGTCCAACACGTTTCTCTTTATATTTATCTAATGTGTTAGGAATATTATCTGTTAAGATCGTCGTCGTCTTTGGTGCATAGTGTCTCTCTAACATACCAGGAGCATCCGGACTTATTTCTTTATTATTTTGACTACGCTCAGTAGCCATGTTTTTTATTTCAATTTTTCCAACAATGGCTTCAATGTCTTCTAAAGCTGTTGAGCCTAATCTATAAATAATAGGGTTGTCATTTTCAAAACCTATAATGGTAGATTCTATTCCGCTTGTGCAAGCCCCTCCATCTAAAACCATTTTAATAGTATTTTTAAAATAGGTTTCTACATGTGCTGCTGTCGTTGGACTAATGCTACTAAAAGGATTGGCACTTGGTGCGGCTAAAGGGAAATTTAATTGTTTTAATAATTCTATTGTAGTGGGATGATTAGGAACACGAACTGCAACTGTATCTTTTCCACCAGTAATTAAATCTGGAATTATAGCTTTCTTTTTTAAAACCAAAGTAATTGGCCCTGGCCAAAAAGCTTCGGCTAATAACTGCGCTTTTTTAGGAATATATTCAACGATGTTGGAAAGCTTATCTATAGAAGGAATATGAACAATAAGCGGATTAAAAAAAGGGCGCTTCTTGGTTTCAAAAATAGCTTTTATAGCTTTCTCGCTATAAATATTTCCTGCTAAGCCATAGACAGTCTCTGTTGGAATAGCAACAATGTCTTCAGCCGTTAATAGTTGAATCGCTTTTGATATGTCTTTTGAAATGATGCTCATAGTCGTAAAATGCGATTACAAAATTACTTCAAAATCTCATACGACTAAGATTTAATACGCTTATTTTCCTTTTTCTGTTGGTAAAGTGCATAACCTAATACAGCGATCTCGAGACTTAAAAGGGCTATTTTGGCTTTTTTGCTTTTGGTTAATGCGCTTGTTAACCCTAAAACTTTTGTTAGTATCATAATTGTTTTATTACATATTAATTATGTTCTAAAATTAATGGATTAGATCTTTACATCTTAACTGAATAGAGACTAGGATTAGCTTATAAGAGTTGTGATATTATTTTGACTACAATTATAAATAATGACTTCCCATTTAGTAGTTTTGCATCTTTAAAATTCAAAATATGATTTCAGTCGATAATTTAGCCGTAGAATTTAGTGGGCATACGCTTTTTAGTGATGTGTCATTTACGATTAATGCTAATGATAAAATTGCTTTAATGGGTAAAAATGGTGCAGGAAAATCGACCATGATGAAGATTATTGCAGGTGTGCAAAAAGCAACTCATGGTAACGTAAGGTGTCCTAAGGATGCTGTTATTGCGTATTTACCACAACATTTGTTAACCGAAGATAATACGACTGTTTTTGATGAAGCATCAAAAGCATTTAAGCATGTGTTTGAAATGCGTGATGAGATGGAAGCGCTCAATAAACAATTGGAAACGCGAACCGATTATGAATCTGACGACTACATGAAAATTATTGAACGTGTGTCTGATTTGGGTGAGAAATATTATGCTTTAGAGGATGTCAATTACGATGCCGAAGTTGAAAAAGCATTAAAAGGTTTAGGATTTAAACAAGACGATTTTGCCAGGCAAACCAATGAGTTTTCTGGTGGTTACCGTATGCGAATAGAATTGGCTAAGATTTTATTGCAAAAACCGGATTTAATTCTATTAGATGAGCCCACCAACCATATTGATATTGAATCGGTTATTTGGTTAGAGGATTTTTTACTTAATAAAGCGAATGCTGTGGTTGTTATTTCACACGATAGAGCCTTTGTAGATAATATAACCAATAGAACTATCGAGGTAACGATGGGGCGTATTTACGATTATAAGGCTAATTATACGCATTACCTTCAGTTGCGTGAAGATAGACGTACACATCAAATAAAAGCCTATCAAGAGCAGCAAAAGTTTATAGCTGATAATATGGCGTTTATAGAGCGTTTTAAAGGAACATATTCTAAAACCAACCAAGTGTCGTCACGAGAGCGTATGCTTGAAAAATTAGAAAGGATTGAAATTGATGAGATTGATACCTCGGCTTTAAAATTGCGTTTTCCAGCAACACAACGTTCTGGTGATTATCCGGTGACGGTAAAAGAGGTGTCTAAATCTTATGACGACCATGTGGTATTTAAAAATGCTAATATGTCTATTGCTAGAGGAGAGAAGGTCTGTTTTGTGGGTAGAAATGGAGAAGGAAAATCCACCATGATAAAAGCTATTTTAGGAGAAATAGATGTGGAAGGGACTTGCGCTTTAGGTCATAATGTAAAGGTTGGGTATTTTGCCCAAAACCAAGCGGCTTTGTTAGATGAGAGTCTAACCATTTTTCAAACTGTTGATGATGTGGCTCAGGGTGATGTGCGCACGCAGATTAAAAGTATTTTGGGTGGTTTTATGTTTAGGGGAGATGATGTTGAAAAGAAAGTGAGCGTCTTATCAGGTGGTGAAAAAACCAGATTAGCGATGGTGAAACTTTTACTAGAACCAGTGAACTTATTAATTCTCGATGAACCTACCAATCACCTTGATTTAAAATCGAAGGATGTTTTAAAAGAAGCCTTAAAGAATTTTGATGGGACATTAATTCTCGTGTCTCACGATAGAGATTTTCTTCAAGGTCTATCAAATAAAGTCTTTGAGTTTAAAGAAAAACGCGTTGTTGAACATTTTGAAACGATTGATGATTTCTTAGCAAGAAATAGGGTAGAGAGTTTAAAAGGATTGGATTTATAACAGCCTTTTACAATTTTTCTAAAAGCACTTTTCTTTCTTTAGTTTTAAATACAGAATTCTTAGAGTTCAGTCTTTTTAATTGCGCTTTAGCATTATCATAATCTTCAGTTCTAATATAGATTAAGGCAGTGTACCAAAGTGATTCGTCCGTGTAGTCAAAATCAATTTTATTTAAGATTTGAAATTGCTCTAATGCTAAATCATATTTTGACTGGTTAAGTAAAGACGATGCGTAATAATAACGAATATTAGGGTTTTCTGAGGTTTTTAATAGTGTTTCAAATTTATTTTCAGCCAATTCATAGTTTCCGTTTTCATAAGCTATAAAAGCAGTATTGTCCTTATCAGAATTATTTGATCGGGTTACGGGTTGATACGTATTTGGTGAAATTTCAAAATAGTCTTCAAATAAATCGTTACCAGTTGTCGTATTGAAGATGTTATAGCATAGCCCAATAACTAATACACTTGCAATAGCAAAAGCGGCATATTTAACTGTTTTAAAAGTTGATTTTTCTTTAGGAAGGGTGTTTTCTAATTCCTGAAAGCGCCTCTTTAAAGACTCAGCTTCTGAAATTTTAAAAGCCACAGCCATATCTTTATGAGACTCAAATTTAGCTTTAAATTCTGAATCTGTTTCTAACAAATGCTCAACTTCAGCTCTTTCGTTAGTAGAAAGCCGATTTGCAATATAGTCTTGTATGAGTGTTTCGTTATTCATTAGTTTACTTTAAACAACGTTTTTAAATGCTTTAAGCATCGCGATTTATGACTTCTCACCGTATTCGCATCTTTATAATGGGTTAAGCCTACAATTTCTTCAATCGTTAAATTTCTGTAATAAAATAGTTGAAGTACTGTTTTACAGGTTTCAGATAGTTCGCTTAGTCGTTTCGCTAAAGCGTGTTGGTTTGCTGTAGGTAATTCTTCTTCTATCTTAATTTCTGTATAATTGTCGTTTTCAACGTCTACTCTTATAACACGTTGCTGTGCTTTTAATGTTTTAAATATTTTATTTTTTCCTATGCCAAAGAGGTACGTTTTAATGGTACTGTTCTGCAGCTCTAATTGCGACGTTACAAAATTTTGGTGCATAGCAATAATGGCGTCTTGGTATATGTCTAAGACATCAGAAGTCGCTATGTCGTAGCGCTTGGCATAATTTAAAAACGCTTGCTTATAACTCAGATACACGCTTTCTAGAGCTTTTTTATCATCGGCTCTAAGTTGTCGTTGTAAATCGTTGTCGCTAAGCGTGTTTTTCATTTAGTTATCTCGAAGACTAAAACATTAACAATAAAACAAATATAATTTTTTTTAGATGGTTTGTTAATGTTTGTAAAGTTCGAGGAACTAAAAGTGTAATCAATTCATAAAAACAATGAAAACACTTTTAAAATACGTTTTAGTATTAATGCTATTTTCTGCTGTTCAGCCTGTTGAAGCGCAATTATTAAAAAAGCTAAAAAATAAAGTTGAAAAGAAATTAGAACGAAAAGCCGAAGAGAAAATTGATAAAACCATAGATAAAACGATTGATGATGTCACGTCTGAAAAGAAAAAGGACACCCCAAAATCTTCCGAAAAAGCTGATAAACCATTAGAAATGCCAAGCTCTAATGCGGATTACGGCGATGTCATCATTACCCATGCCAATACTTTTGGTGCGGTTCAGATTCCTGAAGTCGGTAAAATAAAAGCGACACAAACCAATTCAGAATGGCATATTACAGGATCGTGGTGGTCTCATGATGCCGATATCCATGATGGCTTTGTACTTACCATCCCTACTGAAGCTAATTTAAGACATGATGTAGAAGCAGATACTAAGGATGTAAAACGCAGTTTTAAAATTCCTGAAGAAGCCATGCTCAAATTATCTTACGATCCCGATTTATTGCATTACGAAGATTCTGGAGACGATTTTAAAAAAGCAGTTTCCGATAATTATCAAAGTTACAATGTCTCAAAAGGACAAGTCACTATTGATGTACTAACGGAAGGCGCTATTCAAATTTCGTTTGATGGAAAAGTAAATTTAAAAAAAATACTAAGGCACAGTGCTAACTCTGAAGACTATTCCGAAACCTATTTTGAATCTACCGTAACAGGTGGTATTGAAGCTGAAAGTCCAGAATTTTTTAACCAAACCTCAGTGGTTAAAACAGAAGAACCTAATGAAAGTGGATGGAGTGGCTCGGAACAACATAAAACCAATTCAATTGCAGTTGCTGGCGTGTATCAATTTACGTTTGAAACTAAAGTTAAGGTCACCAATATTGATGAAGCTAACGAAACCTATAAGATGTCTTATTTGTTAAATCCTAATGAAAATTATATGGGCTTAATGGTTGATATGAGTGACTATTCGGATGAAGAAATGCAAGGAGAGTCTGTAATCGTTATGGATGATGGCAATACGCACATTTTTGTGGATACTGCTGGTATGAAAATGCAAATGTCCCAAAATATGATGGGAGGACAGCAAATTCAAAATCCTACCGACCAAATGGCGAATTACGACTATTCTAAAATTAAAAAGACAGGAAAGACTAAAACGATACTTGGAGCAACCTGTTATGAATATGTGATGTCCGACAGTGAGGTTAAAATGACACTTTGGGTGGCACCAGAAATTAATTTACCAAACTGGTTTATTCAAAATGATGCGATTCTTGAAGGTTATATTATGGAATACACTATTGCATCTAAAGAAGGCAACATGACAAGTGAAACCATTGCTATAAATGATAACATCCAGAAGACTATCAATCCTAAGGATTATAAAAAAATGTTTTAACCAAAAATCTCAAATACGTAAATCATGAAAAAAGTCTACTTAATATTAAGTATTTACTTCTTCACTTGTGTGACTATATCGGCTCAAGTGGAAAAAATTGAAAATTATAGTACAGGGACAAAAATTACATTTTATCCTAATGCCTGTGGTATTGAAATCTCTGAAGCGCAAGGTAAAATTTCATTCTGCGATGAGGCGAATAATTTAGGAGTTGTAGAGCAAAGTTATGGCTTAAATTCAGACACTGTTATAAAAATTGTTCCGAATTACTTTAATAACGATGAGGTCTTTATTACGTCTAATGGTTATTCAATTCACAAATCAGATGGTACTTGGCAAAATATACCAGCTTTGTCCATTCCTGGTGAAAATTTATCTTTCCATATTATTTCGGAAGACGCTATTGTTACAGCTGATGGTAAATTATTATTTGCCACGTCAAACGGTAATTTAAGTGGTCTTACTTACTTGGATTTAAATACGTTGATGTTTGATACTATTGATTATGGATCTAACGACCTTCCTCAAGCAGGAAAATTCGCTTACGATTCAAATACAGGTATCACATACATTTTAGCAGAATTATCCAATCAAGTAAATCTCTATAGCCTAGAGAATAACAATATTCTTAACTTGGGAGTTATTTCTGGTTTATCTACTAATAGTGCATATTGGAATACTGCGGCAATAGTTAATGGGTTTTTATACGTAGGTGGAGAAGTATTATATAAAATAGATCTCAACGGTAATAATCTTACGGTTATATATGACAATAGTAGTCTTCCTGCGAATAACATATCTAAAATAACTGCTGATGATTCAGGGAATTTATGGATGGCTTTTAGTGCTGTTGGCGGTGGTTTGTCAAGATTTAATACGTCTACAGAAGCATTTGATTTTTTTGAGTTAGAAAACCCAGGAAATGGAACCTATAGTTTCCAAGATGTCACTGTTGCTCCAGATGGTTTAATTTGGGCATTGGCAAATAGTTACGATGGTATTGTTACTTTAGATCCTAATGCTACAGAACCTTTATGGACTTTTATTCCCACAGAAGATATAGAGGGTTTAGGTTTTCCGCTAGTTCAAAGCCCTAAATCGGTAGATGCTTTTAATGGAAGCCTCTATTTTGCATCTGGTGGAGTAATTGGTTCTAGTACTGAAAAACCTTTTGAATTCTTAAAATTAACTGGCGATGTTTGGCGCGGCTATAATGATGAAGCACCTGGTAATATTTCTGCTAAAATGGCATTGACCAATGGTAGTTATACTGAGAATATGAAGGCATCCGTAGCTGGTAAAAATGGTGGTGTCTGGTGGTTAAATCAAACAGATGATATACTTACTTTTTTAAGTGATGATGATAGTTTTGGAATTACAGAGTTTTCCGGGTCAGACCCGATTTTAGTACTAGATGAAAGTGATAGACCCAATACTCTTAGTGGTGGTTTGTTAAGGTACAATGCACCATTAGTACAAAAATTTGACGATGATATAGTTTTAGGTTTTGATCCGGAATGGTTAGCCACTTATCAAGATGAACTTTGGTTGTTCGATAGGCAAACTAGTGTTTTACATATTTATAAAGAGGATAATGAGACCGCTGTTTATACTTTAGATAATTATGATTCTCATAACCCTGTTACAGCAGATAGTTTTGGTAATGCCATCTATTCTGAAGTCAACACGAGTACGAATGAAGTCATTGTAAACAGATTTAATAGAACTACCGAAACCACTGAGACGTTTTCTTTTGAATATTCAATAAGCCTTTTCCCAAGTGGTATTAGCAATGCATTACAGCAAATTACCTTACCAGATGGAAAAATTGCATTTCTTTCAGAAACTACAATTTTTTTGTTTGAAGGAGGTACTATTACCGATATCGTTATAGAAGATTTAGGCTTTGAATCTTATGAAAATATAAGAGCAGGAACAGCAGATGAAGCTGGAAATTTAATATTAATGCTTAACACACCGAAACTTACACGAATTTTGGACCCATTTGAAAGCCTGAATGTTGAGTCCTATCGCTTTGGTGTTACAAGTGGTTCAAGTGCTGAACAAAGCATCCTACCCGAAATTAATTTTGGGTTAACAAATACTGTAACTGTAGACCATGATGGTGGTATTTGGACGCAAGCGAATGGGGAATGGTTAAAAGTTACCTTAGCAGATGCTAATCTTCCGCCAGCAAACTTTGAATCATTTAGAATTAAAGGACAAGTTTATTTTGATAGTAATAATAATGATGCATTAGATGCCGATGAGCTTTATAAAAATCAAAGATTGGCAATTACCAAAGACGATAGTTCGTTTATTAGATATACAGTTTCAAAGTCCAATGGCGAATTTGAATTTTTATATCAAGGTGAAGGCGATTACACAATAACTATTCTTGGTAGTGATCCATATGTATTTACAGAAACTTCATCTGTGAATTTTACGGTTACAGATGTTAATCAAGATACTGACTTAGGATTATTTAAGTTGCAAACGAGATATATTGACGCCTTATTAGTTAAATCTGCAGAAAAAGTAGGAGCATGGGGATTTGATAGAAATGGATTTGAAAACACCTTTACAACCGCTATTGGCAATGTTTCAGCAACTAAAAATTTCACTAATCTCAATTTTCAATTTTTGTATCAGAATAAAGATGAAAATAGTGATAATATAGTGCCTCAAATTGAAGAGGTCAAAATTTATAGAGTAACTTCAGAAACTGGCGTTCCTGTAATTCATAACACAAGTATTGAGCCATTTAGTAACAATTGGAGCATTAACGATCATAACGATAATTATACTATTAATCTCTTAGCTGTTACCCCAGAAATAAGCGTCAATACAGATAGCGTTACAATAGATTTTATAATAGATCAGTTAGATGCAAAGGATATGATTATCATCGCGGTAGAAACTGATTTGTTTGAGCCAGAACAAAATGGTGCTGCTATTGAATTTGGATTATCGCTTGTTGGTGCTGATAATTTAGATGAAAATGATGGACCAATCCAAATCCCTCTTATTCCTAGACCTTCGGATAATCCGAATTTAAGGTTTCCGGAAGATTTGCCTCCATTTCCAGACCCTAATAATCCTGCCACAGACCCTTTTGTTCCAGAAGGTCCTGTATACGCTCCATTACCTAAGAATACAAGAATAATGAGCTCCTACGATCCTAATGATAAGATGGTTTCACCAGGTTTACCAGATATATTGAATGAAATTGATATTAATACACCTTATTTAACGTATACGATAAGATTTGAAAATGAGGGTAATTTTTCGGCTAAAGATATTTACGTTTTGGATGAGTTAGACCCTAATTTAGATCTTAATTCTATTCAGATTATAGATGCTAGTCACGAGGTCATTTTTGATGAGTTGTCTATTGATGGAAATACAACACTTCGTTTTTTCTTCAAGGATATATTTTTAGATTATACCACAAATGATCCCAATGCTAGTCAAGGTTATGTGAAGTTTGCAGTTAGACCACTTGAAGGTATTGCCTTAAATACAATTGTAGAGAATACGGCAGCTATTTATTTTGATCAAAACCCACCAATTATAACCAATACCACACAGCATCAATTTGTAGAATTGTTACTCTCATCTCATGATTTTTCCATTGGTAATATACATATTAAAGCGTTTCCAAATCCAGTGAGAGATGGCTTGGAGTTGGTGCTACCAGAAATAGGTGATTATACGGTTCAGATTTATGATTTAATGGGTAGAATTATGAGAAATGTGACAATTGAAAATAAGCAATCAGTGCAATTAGACTTAAGTCATTTAACTAAGGGTAATTATATACTAAACGTTATCAATTCTGAAGCCACTGCACAAATTAAAATTATTAAACATTAAATGCTATATACTATGAGATTATTAAAAATAACGACATTACTTTTTTTAACTGCGCTTGTATTAACTTCATGTTTTGGAGACAAAAAAGTTGCCGATGTTTCTCAAATGAATGATACTGGTTTTGTCAATAAAAACTTTAAAGGCAATCGTATCAATTACTCAGAAGATATGAGTGCTTGTGAGTCTATTTTAGCTTCAGATATCGCAACTATTTATAGTGTTTCAGAAAGTGATGTGATAATTAATGATATTACAAAAACTAAACGAAGACAACCCAACTCACCACCTTCATGTATGTTTTACATTAAAATGGGAGACAATGATTTTGAGTGGTTACGAGGTTCAATAAGTGTTCAACGCGAAATTAGAAAAGATGAAATGGCATATGACGTAGCAAAGGCTGTAGGTAATGGTGAAGAATGGGAAGAGGCTTGGGCGCTGAATAAATCAATTTCCAAATCATCGGAATGGATTAAGGATATGGGAATGGCAGCTGTTTGGAATTTGAAAAAAGTAGAACTCAAAATTAAATTTAAAGGCTATACTTTAAATATTTACCCTATTAAAAACAAATTGAATCAAGTTGAGGTCGCCAAAAATAGAGATTATAAAAAAGTGGCGATTGCCATGGCTAAGGCTTCAGGATTCATAAAATAAAATTAGACTTCAATGAAAATTATAAAGAATATACAACTGTTATTAATCACGGTTTTAATGGTTACTTCATGTGGCCAGAATAAGGAAGCTAAAAATGATACTAATTTAGGAGATGAGCCAGCATTAACGTCTCAGTCGAAAACAAAGGCTATAGATATAGCGTCAATAAAGAAAAAACTATGCAATGATTTTCCTGAAGATTTAATTTTAAAGTATAATCCTGACGGTAAAAAAATAGAAATAGAACCAATTGATGATGGTTCTGGTGGTATTTTACATTGTAAAGTGAAATTGTTTTATGGCGAAAAAGCGTATGAGTTTTGGGAAGGCTTAGTTGCGGCTAATATCAATAATATGGAAGATCCATTTTGGCAATATAATCCAGAGCGCAATCCTACATTATATCAAGAAGTTGAAGGTTTAGGAGACAGAGCTGTTTTTATTGGTAATATGTTTCAGTTACAGATTTTAAAAGAAGGTGTGATGTATAACATTACACCACCAAATCGAGGTCGTACAACTAATACTGGAAAAGAAACAAAAGCTATTGCCATTGAAATTGCTCAACATTATCAGCTTTAAAACCAAATAGAAGGATTAACTTCACAAGAAGTAATAGCATAAAAACAAAAAAAATAGTATTATTACTTATTCTTAATGGTTTAAGTGTGAGGTTTTAAACTTAAAAAACACGAATTAATTGTTTGTTTTCAAAATTATATTTAAGTCTGTTGTAGTAATTTTGCTATTGTTATGTTCAAGCGTTTATGCTCAAGAGGTTTCTAAATCTCAAGAACTCGATAGTATATATGCACAGCAAGCCCTACTTTATAAAGCCAAAGATTATGCTGGAATTATTACTTTAAGCGAACACGCAAAGACCATTGCCTTAAAAAGTGCTCAAGACAGTATTACTTTTGCCAGAATTACAGCCTACATTGGCTATGCTAATAATAAATTTGCGAACTACATAGAATCTATTAAAGGTTTTGAAGCCGCCTTAAAATATATCCCAAGCGAAAAGAGTGCAGGTGTTATTAACACCAATTATAATATTCTTTATGATTTACTCACTAGATATTACAGTTTACGACGGTATAAAAAAGCACTGTCGGTCGCAACAAAGGCAGAACGACTACTCAACGACTACGATTATATTCGCGCCAGTAGGCATACGTGGTTGTACCAGCGAAAATTTAGAATCTACTCGGCTTTAGGGTTTTATGATAAAGCTGCGATAGAGGTTGAAAAAATAAAGCAGAAATTACAACCTATAACCAATGAAACGGATGAAGCCATGCGCTATGGTTGGATGCGCTACTACAGATCGCGTTTACTGCTAAGCTATAATGAAGCGCTACATCTAAAGGAAAAAACAAATGCGTATCAGGCTAAAATTAGCCCTCTTCGGAACACTATTGAAACCCATTTGTACAAGTTAGACTCGGTGTATGAACATACAAGTTCTCTGCAAAACCCTAAGATGCGAAGTCAGTTTTCTAACCTATCCCTTTATATCGGTGCCTTATATTATGTGGCAGATTTTTATAAGGAATTCGAGGAGTTAGAATTGTCTCTCCAGCTTATTAATAAAGCTATTTTACTTTCACATGTAGCCAACGAACCCGATAGGAATGTTACGGAATATTTAAGGTTTAAGGCTAATATCTTAAATGAAATTGGTGATACCGAAAAGGCGCTTGTGCTTGTGGATAGTATTGAAAATAACTTTAAAAGCAATAGTTTTAATCTTAATGATATCTATGAATTTAAAGGGGATATCTATGCGCGGACAAAACAGTTAGATTCTGCTTTGCACTATTATTCAAAAACCATGAGGCATATTCATAATGCTGAAGAAACGCTTCAAACCGATTTTAAAAACTTTGCGTCACGGCATCAATTTCCAAACGATTGTGAGCAAATAGATCGTATGAGCTACATGTTATTTAAGCATTTTAATCAAGATTCTGTAGCTATAAAGAAGGCCCGAATTTTAAATGATATCGCTTATAATGTATTTGTTGAAAACCATAAAGATTTAAATTTAAGTATTGGAAATAAACTGCTCTATAATAGAATAATAGAATGCCGATTAGAACTCAATAAACACAATTTTAAACATAAAAAGGCATTTATTTCTAATCTTGAAAATATAAGTAATCGTCTGGCATGGCAGGAATTTAGCCAAAGTAGAGATGTGGTGAAATTACCGATTATTGATTCTTTAGAACACATAGAATTTCAAATTAGAAAACAAATCGTTCAGGCAAAGCAAGAGCGGAATCAAAAACAAGAAGATTCTTTAGAGCGCATCCTTCAGACTTATAAAGACCATGTTAATGCCAAATTTCCAACTATTTCAGATTTTACGCAGAATAATTTTGACATCTCCGCTTTTCAAAACTTGTTAGGTGACGATGACATCGTTTTAAAATATTTGTTTTTTTATGATCAGTTTGTCATTTTTCAAATTACGAAAGATGCCATTGAATGGGAATTAAAACCTTGGACAAAGGCTACAAAAAGCTTACTGAATTCCCATTTAGAGTATTTAAAAAACCCGAATAGCAGGTTTGTATTAAACCCAGAACTTACCAAGTTATTGCTTCCGGAAAAAGCCTTAACCCATACGTCTTTAACCATTATACCAGATACTCCTATTTACAGTTTACCTTTTGAAACCTTAAGCTATAAGTCTCATTATTTAATACAGGAAAAGGCGATTCATTATTCGTCGCACTTAAGGTTTGCTTTTTTTAAAGGTGATCAAGCTTCACATAAGGAGGTGAAAGCCACCATTTTTGCACCAGCATATCCAAAAAGTAATAGGGCTGGAGCGAATAGAAACAGTGCTACGTTTTTAGAAGGCGCTCAAAAGGAAGCTAAAGTTCTTGAAACGCTTTTTCCATCAGAAGCGTTTATTGGCAGTAATGCTACAAAAGCGAATTTTATAACACATAAATCTAAAGGCAACATCTTGCACTTGGCTATGCATGCCTCTTTAGATGACGATGAACCTGTGTTTAGTCATTTTAATTTCTCTAATGATGAAAAACTATTTTTAGAAGAACTGTATGGTTTAAATATCCCTGTAGATTTAGCCGTTTTGAGTGCTTGTAACACAGCCGTTGGGAAAGAAGATGGCTCATTGAGTATGGTGTCTTTACATCGTGCTTTTAGTTTTTCTGGGACAAAAGCAGCAGTGGCCAGTTTGTGGGAAGTACCCGATGCCACTACGAGCCGAATCATGATTGCATTTTACAACCATTTAAAAGACGGTAAAACAAAATCTGTAGCGTTACAAATGGCAAAAAATGAGTATTTAACTACCGTTGAAAACCCAAAATTAAGACATCCTTATTATTGGGCTGGTTTTATCTTGTATGGTTCTGATGCCCCATTAATTGATGCCAATTATAATTGGGTTTGGATAGCTTTAGGGATTGTTTTTATGGTGCTGTTGCTGTATGTGTTGTTTAATAAGTTCTGGCAACGCGATACAACGGAAAGCGCTTAATAGAGTTGCTTCGTCTTAGCTAGTAAACAATTATATTAAGACAGCTATAAAAGGGTTGATATAGCGCGTTGGTTAAAACCTAATTGATGATAAAACCTTTTTAAATCGATCGGAAACCATTAGAAATTAATTAGCATGGAAACGTTTTAATCAAAACAGATATGCTAATAATTTATCTCAATTAGATTCGCTTTAACAGCGTCGACTCAAATTAAGAGCTTCATTTAATAACATCTTAATCATAATTACTGCATATCGGTTTTATATGCTTTTAACATTTTAGTGACTTTATAATTGAAACTATTATTATAGCTATTGGAAAAGAATGTATTATGTTCATTTTATAGCTAGAAACCTGTAAAATGATATGTTTATCTTCATAATAGTCCTTTTAGCAGTTTTTTTATTGTAAATCGTTTAGTAAAATTAGATTTGGAATAATTGTTAATGACTTAATTATGAAATCATTCCTTGTAATAGCCTTGTCATGCTTCGTTTTTTTAGTTTTATTTTTTTCGATAGGAAATGAAACGTTAAGATTAGAAAAAAATGAAAGGCCCAAAACATTCAACGCTATCAGTGCTTCTGATAATGATTTTGAATTATATGAATTTGGTCATAAGCATTTGAATAGTAAAAATGTAAAAATCAAGTATTTGGTGGGTGATACTTATAATAAGTTTTTAGATCTTCAGAAAAGCAAAGACATTTTATTAGTCACCTCAGCCTCTTTTACCTCAGCTTTTTTTAGTGATGGCACTCCGATTGGACTTTGTGCTTATGAAGGGCAATTTCTTAATAAAATGCCAAATCAAACCATGGATGGTTTGGTCGTTATTAATTCAGAAGGTTTAATGACGACACAAGATATTATAGATCTAGATTTTACAAGTAAAAAATGCGATCTCCTAATGACATCTAATCATGCGCATCAGCATCTTAATCCTAGGGAAAATGCATTGGATTCTTATGTTTTTTATAATAAGGTTGAAACCGATAAACTTTCTGTTTTTCAAACACAATTAGTGTATTCCCACTTAAAAAAGGACGACGAAAATTTTAAAAACATTTTGGTAGGTGCTGATGATAAAGAAAGACGATTTCTTGTTGTTGCTTCAAAAAATGGGGAATTAAAAAATCTAATAATAGGCACCAAAGCGAAGGACTATATGTTAAAGGCTGCTAAAGATGTCTTAACGCATCTTAGAGCTAAAAACTACGATGTCAATTTTATACTCAATTTAGATACTGGAAGTAAAAATATACTCCATGTTAATAACGGTCAACATCTTGAGAATTTAAATCAGAACCCATCCACAAAACTCGCTAGAATTGAAAGAGCCTCTAGTCTCATTGTTTTTTACACGGATAAATAAAAGCGCTAATTTGAAATATTTAAAAATAGGATTAGTTACATTAATTGCCTTGTTTCAATGGAGTCTTTTTGGGCAAACAACAGATGCAATGAGTGCTAAAACTATAGATTATAGCTATTTGACAGAAGTTGGGACTATAGATTTTAGTGGCTACACTATAGATGATTATTCTAAGGCATTTGATCGCGCTTTACAAATGAAAACCGATAGTTTAAATGCTGCCAATGTCATGAAAGGAAACGTTGTGATGTCGATGCTAGCAAAGCAGGTTAATGCAGAGATTGTTAATCATAATCTCGATTCAAATGCAAGGCAAACAAAAGATTTACTGGTTAAATTTAGGGCACAACATTATTACGTGTATCTACCAGAAGTGAGCATGATTATAAAGTTTTTTGGTTATGTGTGCATGGGAGAGTACGGCCACATCTATAATGTCGTAACTACAAATAGTAAGATATTACCAATAGTAATTTTTGGTGTGGTCTTGCTGTGTGTGATTATTCTTCATTTATTTGGTAAAATAAAATGGAAATATAAAAAACTAACGAATCATCTGATACTTGTTGTATTTCTCATTTTTGTAGTATTGACTATAGCTTTTAAATTAACCTGCGGCTGCAATGTAGATGAATATTCATTTTATGGCATCGCAATTAACTAAAGATGCCTGTTAGATCGTCTATTAATGTTTCTTAACGTATCGATTCAAAATAAAAAGATACAATACTAAAAGGATGATGGTTGACCACTTACAAATGTAAATTGTATTTGTAATAAACTCACTAATACTCGATAAGTTTAGAGAACTTATATAATCCGTATTAGACATGTCATTAAGCGCGCTTTCAAGTTTTTTATCAGAACGATAGAATGTGAATGGCTTAACTACTATAGCGCTAATTAAAAGCGCTAAGAAGGAGGTCAGAGGAATGTTTTCTTTACTCTTGTAATGCTTTAATCGTGATTTTTTTGTAACCCAAAAGGCGATTATACATGCAGACAATACATATAAACTCAAGGTTGCGATAAATAGATAGCTTTTTATTTTTGAGGAAAATTGGTAGTTGTTTTCTATAGTGAGGTGGAATAGGTAATATACAATAGCTGTGATGATAGAATCGATTGCAATTAATGCCACGGTTCCATAAATTATCCAAAGTGTTTTCTTTATTAAACTCGTCGTCATGGTGTTCTATTTATTCAATACCTAAGCACGTTTTTAAGCGAATTATTTTCATTACAGATTCGTATACTTGAGCTTTGTAAGCTGCATTAGTTTTCATTTCGTTTAAAATTAATTGGGCTGTATCATCTTCATTTTTAGGAATTAAAATAATATCACAACCTGCCTTTGAGGCTTCTAATGTTGCTTTTGGAATGTTTTGCAAACCATTCATTTTCATGCCGTCGGAAACAATGAGACCTTTAAAGTTTAATTCGTTTTTTAAAAGTCCAGTTACTATTTTCTTAGAACACGATGCTGGAACATTAAAGGTGTTGTATTTTGGATTGTTCTTTATCGAAATATGAGCGACCATGACACTTATGACTCCGTTGTCTATTATGGGTTTATAATTATCGAGTTCTAGTAAATCACCATCAATAAAAACCGTATTGAAATGCGAGTCACCTGTGACTAAACCATGTCCTGGGAAATGTTTTACGGTGGCTACTATATTTTCATTTTGGGTGCGTTCTACAAATGCGTTACTCTTGTTAATCACATCTTTAGGATTAGCGCCAAAACTTCTGTTGGTTATGGCTGAATTATTTTCACTAACATCCAAAACCGGAGCATAGTTTTGATGCACTCCAAGATAATGTAATTCGTTACTTATGGTTTTAGCTACTGCATCTACTTCGCTAATAGATGTTAAATCCACTGTGTTTTTTACGGGTTGCGATCCTACAATACGGCTGTTAAAAAGGCTTGGTTCTGCATCAGCACTAAATAAAAGGCCAAATGAATTATGCTTTTTAGCTGTAGCATTAAGTGTTTCGATAGCGCTTTTGTGATCTTCTTTGGTGCCTTTTAAGATGACAAAGCCACCAACTTTTTTGTTTTCTACAAGGAGTTTGGCTTTGTTTAAATCATGACCTAATTCGCCAATAGAAGCTATTATCATCTGTGCCACGCGTTCGGAGTCCGTCATGGTATTAAAAATACTATCCGTTTTATAAGCTAGTCTGCTATCATAGGTGTAAAAGTCTTTTAAAGAGAACTCTTTTGCGTTATCACTAGGTAAGATGTTGTTTTTTTGTAATTCATCTGCACCAATAACAGGTTGGTTGGTTTTATTTCCATTACAAGATGTTAATAGAACATTAAGTATTAAAATGGAAATTAAAAAACGGTACTTCATAATGTGATAATATTTAATGAGCTTTTAACCAATTACGACTAGTGTCAACCACAATTTTACTAGAATTATGATCTTCATCCCTAAGAAAGCCACAAAACGGTTGAAACAGAACGATAGTTGCTTGCAAAATATACGCGTTTGCTAATTTAAGCTTTTATTTTATATCGGTTTCTTATTGGGTGTTAATGAGTGTTTTGGAGAGATGTAAAAAGAGGAAGCTTTGTTAGTCTTAAGTTGTTTACTTCAGTCTGATTTGTGGGTTATATTATTTATTCTTTTAGTTTATACTAAGTTGGTTCTACCCGAGGTTGACCCGACGCACACCCGACGCATACCCGAGGTTAACCCGAAGGAGCTACGGGAGAACCTAGGGTTAGGTATAGGATGTTTAGCGTTTACGAGTATTTTTATATTAGAAAAGTGTTAAGAGTATCTTGTTTAAGAGATTTAAATAGTTTTTTAAGCATTAATATCTTAAATAGTGAATAATGATAGTTGTCAGATACTCAATTAACTATTAAAATTGGGCGTTTTGAAGTGTTAATTGTTTCGTGTTTCTGTTGTGATAATATTAATTTTATGGCTCTAAACAATAAAAAATATGATAAAAAATTACGCAATTGGCCTCATGTTATTGCTTACCGGAGGCGTTTTTAGTCAGGAAACAATTTCCTTTGAAACCAGTGAATCTTATACTTTAGGAACACTAAACAATCAAAATGGTTGGGAAGTTACTGAGGATAGCGATGGTGCTTTTCTTCAGAATCAAATCGTATCTGATGAGGAAGCTTCAGATGGTGCTTATGCCTTTAAAAATTCTTACGAATCAAGTTTTGATTTTCAATGGTTACCAATCTTTGGTGCTGTGAAGAGTTTTGATACTCCAAAATCATTTGAGGATTTTACATTCTCTTATGATGTTTTAGTTACAGAAACTAATGGAGCGGATTTTGAAATGACGCTTTTTGGTATTGATGCCAATGATGATTTTGTTCCTGTAGCAGGCATTGCTATGGAATATAGAGGATTTATTTATACCATAGATGACATCAATTATACGGCTGCCTATATTGACGGAGCAGAATGGATTCCAAATACTTGGTTACATGTTAAAATTGAAGTGACTGCCACAGAATTAAAGTATTATTTAAATGATGTCTTGGCGCATACACGTAGCAATTTTACGTCTGTTGATATTGTAGGTTTTAATATGTTGCATAACAATTATGGTGGTGATGCTTATTACGATAATTTTAGTTATGAAAGCGGTACTTTAAGTGTTGATGATGTTGCTGATGCCTCAGCATTACGTATTTATCCAAATCCGGTTGCAGATGAATTACAAATTACAGGTATTCAGAGCGAAGAGGTGGCACAGGTGTCTGTTTATAATTTAAATGGACAGCAATTAATGGAACGTACTTCTGTAGATGCATTAGATGTTAGTCGTCTTGTTTCTGGAGTTTATATGTTAAACGTGGTTACCAATGATGGTAAGACGCATACAGAAAAGCTTTTGAAGAAGTAGAATAAAGCAATATCTTTATTTAGTAGCCTTGATTATTATGTAATCAAGGCTTTTTTTTGTTTGATAATTTTGTAAATTACTGTGGTTTAGTGTTTTGTTGGTTGTTGAGGAAAAGGTTGGGGAATTGGTAGGGAAACACCCCTCATGAGCTACGCTCGGTATCTTCAATGAAAATATATTTTCATCTCAATAATCCTCAAGGGGACATTCCAAACCAACAAAGAAAAGTGTAAAAAATTAAATTTATTTTACCAATACTCAATCTATAAATCCTATGAATATTCTATTTTCCTTTATCAAATGTCCCCTTGAGGGGACTTTAGGGTTGTAAATAGATAAGTGATAAATTAATAAAATGAAAAACAAAATAATTCCATACAACCCAGACCTAAAGGAACGTGCTAGACAGTTAAGAAAAAATAGCACCTTACCAGAAGTATTACTCTGGCAACATATAAAACAGCGTGCATATGGTGTTCAGTTTCATAGACAGGTTCCAATGCTAGAATATATCGCTGATTTTTATTGTCATGAAATTCGGTTGGTGATTGAAATTGATGGCGATAGTCATGAGTATAATTTTCAATATGATGCTAAACGACAAAGTGAATTAGAGGCTTATGGTGTTACTTTTTTGAGGTTTTCTAATGAGGAGGTTAAAAAGAATATGTTTAGTGTGTTGTTGGTTATAGAGGAGAAGGTAAAGGAATTGACAGAATAAGTTCTAACAAAAAACACCCCTAAGGTCCCCTCAAGGGGACATTCCATACCAACGAGCATAAGTGATAAAAAATTAAATTTATTTTACCATTACCCAATCGATAAACCTGATGAATATTCTATTTTCCTTTATCAAATGTCCCCTTGAGGGGACTTTAGGGGTGTGAAAGAGACTTTTAAAATGCTACTAATTGTATGTTGACCACCAATATTTTAGCTAGTATATTTGGTAAAAATAGTTATAGTATGAAACCAAATAGAAGAGGCCAAATTGTAAAATACCAAGGACTTGAAGAAAATTTTAATCAACTTTATGTAATATTAGACTTTATAGATAATGGTATTAGGTCAAAAGCTAGATTACATGATTTAAAAACGGGACAAGTAAGTATGGGATTTGCTAAAGATTTAGAAGTTGATGAAGGACAAACTTTTGAATTAG
Organism: Winogradskyella psychrotolerans; assembly: GCF_018860565.1. Taxonomy (GTDB): domain Bacteria; phylum Bacteroidota; class Bacteroidia; order Flavobacteriales; family Flavobacteriaceae; genus Winogradskyella; species Winogradskyella damuponensis. The sequence continues at coordinate 99,435 of NZ_JAHKPS010000028.1, read as the reverse complement.
ATTATTATCTTGAGCATGGAGATCATGATTTATTTTAGATATATCTCATCTCGAACATAACTTGCATTAAACCAAAAACAATGTTTGGTATATTCTGTTAAGCCAGTTAATTTATCTGGAACAGGTAATTTATATGTGTCATTTCGAGTTTGAGCATGAGGTCTAACATGACTGACGTGATTTTCAGTTTTCTTTGGGAAATATGTTTTTCTAATACCTTTCTCAGTAACTTCTTTTACAATTGTACCTTTTGAAACCGTCTGTACCATTTTATCCCAGACATTTTTAGCAATAAGAATGTCGGAATGAGGCATATTCCAAAACTTAACTTTTCTTAAAATCAAATTCTTTCCCTCAAATTGATAGAACACAAAGAAAAATTTGCTTTCTAAAATATTTTTAAAATCTGAATCTTCCCAATCTGTTTCTATGAGTTCTCGATATTCAAATGTTGGAAAGGAAATATCCTCTTTTGGTAAATTATTTTTTTTAAGTCGAATAGTTTTTACAATAATTCCAGCTTTTTCAAATTCTACTATTTTTTTACCTAGTTCAATTCCAAGAATTGCATTTGTAAGGTTCGCAAAATAACTTTTAGCTTTTTGGTTTAGTTCCAAGCCTAATTCTTGTTTAATCTGTTCTGCAGATTTGCCATAAAATGGATGGAATTTTAAGATAACTATTTCTTCAATTGAACGTACTTTGTCTAGAATTTCTGGTCGTTCGATTATTTTTCCATAAACCGCAGTTTCTTCTTGAGCGATATTTGCAATTATATGATTTACATAACCTTGTTTAAGAGAATAAGCTCTTTGTTTTGCTTGTTTTTCGTTAAATGGTTGGTCTCTAAAGGATTTTAAGGCTGTTGAACCTTTTGTACAAGCTCCGAGATAAAAGGTGTCTCCTTCTGATAATTCGTGAGCTTTTCCATCCATGATTTTTTGATTGATAAACTCCCAATCTTGTTTAATGATTTTTAAATCTTCATTTGGATATTGCCAATCATCAACTAATTTTATAATATAATCAAGTAAATTTGAATCTCTATCGTGAAGATAAAACACCAGAAGTAAATGTGCGTTTTTCTTCCAAAACGTACTGTTTTCAAAATTTTCTTTATGAACTTCTAAATAATTTATAATGTTTAGAACAAGTCTTTCTTTTGAACGAAATTCTCCATTTTTTAAAGTTTTTAATGGACTTGATTTTAGTTCAATTCCTGCTTCTTTAAAATCAGGTTCCGCGTCAGAATTTGGCTCATAGCCAAAATAAAATTTTTCTAATATTTGACCGAAATTCCCTTTTCCTTTGTAGCCATGTTTTTCAATTTCTACGCCACACGCTTCTCTTAAGGTTTGCCCTTTTAGTTGCTTTGCATAGCTTATAATTGAATCTTCTGAATTTAAATCGAACATGTTTGGTTTCAGTTTAATTTATCAGTTTATATAGTTCTTTACCAATTTTTTCAATTACACCAACGACTAAGGCATTTCCCATAAAAAATGCTCGTTTAGTGTCTGTAATTCCATCTAATTTTGTGTGATTATCAGGAAACATATTTAGTCTCTCTAATTCGATAGGTGTTAATCTTCGCAGGCCTCTATCAGAAACAATTACATGTTTAAACCTTGAAGCAGATTTACCACCTTCACCTGTAATTATAGTTCTAGAAGCATTATCTAAAGCATCAGGGTAGATCATTCCTCCTTCACTGTAGTTATATTCAAATCCTTCCTTAGTTGTTCTCTTTTCTTTTTTAGCTCCTTTTAAATACTCCCATTTAGGTTTGTCTTTTTCATCAATAAAAAACTCTGATGTAACTTCTCCGTTTTGTAAAATACTGCCAAGTACCGTTTTTGGTCCATCATAGTTTGGTACTGTTTTAGTTGTAAAAACCTTACCTTTAATGAGTATTCCCGTATTTAGAAAAGGTGACAATTTTCCATCTTTATTGAAATTATTAGTTATTTCAACTAAATCACCTTTTAACTCAACTTCTTGAATTGCGTTTGTTTTTGCTACAGGAAAAGCCTTAGCTATAGTTCCTTCTTCCGTCAGCCAATCTATTTTATTAGCTTTATGTAGTTTTTTATAGGCATCTGTCGATTTATGATAACCAATAAAGAAAACTCTTCTTCTTCTTTGTGGCATTCCATATTCAGCGGCATTGATTACTCGCCATTCAACTGCATAGCCTAAATCATTTAAACTTTGTAACATCACAGCAAAATCACGACCTCTTTGTTTTGCGGGCGATTTCAGAAGTCGGTCTACATTTTCTAAAAATAAATACTTCGGCTTATTTTTTTTGTTCTCTAATATTTTATGAATTGACCACCAAAGCACTCCTTTTTTTCCTTTTAAGCCTTTTGAATTGTGTAAAGTTGTAGCAACAGAATAATCTTGACAAGGAAACCCACCAACGAGTAAATCGTGGTCAGGAATTTCTTCTACATCTCTTGTTACAACTTCGTTTATATCTTCATTAGAGTGGTTTTCCTTTCCGAAACGAGCTTCATAAACTTTTGAAGCGTGTTGGATTTTAGTTGAAGGTTCCCATTGGTTACTCCAAACAATTTCATAGTTGTTTTTTTCTAAACCAAGACGAAACCCTCCAACACCAGCAAATAGCTCAACTACTTTTATTTTTTTATTTACCATTGTTTTGAGTTTTATAGTAATTAATTTTTTCTTCTGCTACTTTTAAAATTTCAGTAGTTTGTTCTGTATATTTCAATTCTTCTGCAATTTTTTCTGAATACCAATTTATTATTAAGTCCTTCTCACTAAGATTATAGAAATTAGCTAATCTTATTAATTGTTCTTTGGTTGGTTTTCGCTCGTTTTTTTCGAACTTACTTATAAGAGATTGATCGATATCTACTTCAGCTGAGACCTTTCGTAGAATTAAATCTGTTTTTTCTCTAGCTTCTTTTAGAGTTTCACCTAAAGTTTTCATTGGACAAATAAGTTTTAGACAATATTTGTCCAAATATATAAATATTTTTTAATTTACTAAGTTTAATACTAAATTATTTATTCAATGAAATGTTTAAAAAGATATTCTAGCTTTGTTTAATGGTTTATGTTAATAAAGAAGCTATTTTGACAATTTATATTTACTTTAATAAGTTTGTTTTTTGAATAAACATTTAACTCTAAGAATACTCTTAATTGTATGAATCACAATACTAATATTTTAATTAACGAAATTTATAATCTATTACGACAAAAAACTATTAAAGACATAATTGATTTGGAAACAGATAATATATACAATAAGTCTGCTATTTCTGTAATAGTAAAAAAGTATATTAACAATAATTCATTATATAATTTAGATGTTTTAAAAGATTACAATATTGTTATTAAATTTATTCCGGTTAATCCTACTTACAAGAGCTACGAAGCTATGTCCTTTTCAAACACTTCATTATATAATATATTGTTTGAAGAGTGGGAAAGTTCAGACATTTTGGAAAGAGCTGCTTTAAGAAATCAACTCAACTATAATTATCTTTTTTTACCCATAATAAAAAACAAAGTTAAGGGTGTTTATAATAATTATTATGATTGGAAAATAGGTGATTTAAGTTATTGGTGTCCAGATATAAATGAATTAGAGTTGATTGGAAAAGAATGGAATGAAGCGAAAGACATTATTAAAGAAGGAGTGAAATTAGAAAGAGTGAAACATGGGCAGAATTACAGGACAAGGAATAATTTACCTAAACAATCTGAAACTTTCTTTATACATTTAAGACCACATGCTAAGAATAGTTTTGACTATGACCTTCCTTACAGAGAATATACTAATGGAAAAGTAGAAATAACTAAGCAATCATTTTGGCTGAATAAAAAATTTATTAATCTGTTATTAGACAAATACAAATGGAAAACGAATTTAAGGGAAGAGTGATTTTTTCAGATAATTACAAAACTACAATTGATTCAATAAAATTAATCAATAAATCTGTTACCAGTCGAGCAGCTATAGTTAAGTCGAGTGCGGAGTCTCTTGATTTATCTGATAGTTCTGATATTAGAATAATTAGAGGTTATGAAAATGTTACTCAAATATTATCAGAAAATTTAAAACAAGCAGAGATTTTATGCGCTTATGATGAATCTATTTTAGAACTTAATTCTTTAGAGGGGAAAGTTAGATGTACTGTCCATAATTCAGTCATACAAAATAAAGAAGAATATATTCCTGCAGCTTATGTTACTTTAAAATTTTATACTAAATCTAATCTGGTTTCTGGAAAAGCAACAGAGTTTTCAGATATAATTAGAACCGATGATATTGCAGCAGATTTAGCAAGGGAATATGTTAAAGAACGAGCATACTTTCTGTCTAAAGCGGCCCCGTCTAATTCTTTAATTTTTATAGATGGTTCAATGTTTTCTGGTGCTTCAACTAGTGGCAACTTTTTATTAATAGATTACTTGCTTTCCAAGGATTGTAGACCTGTTTTTTTTGTAAAGAATAGTGAGAGTACAATTATAACAAAACGATTTGATTTTGCTAACGGATATAATTCTGATTTACATTGGGCATATGTAAATCTTAAACCAGGCAGTGTTTCACCTGTATTTGCATATACCTCTAAAGAAGGTAGGAGTAAAGCAATGTGCTTTATGAAGGTTTTCGATAATAGAAGTCCTGTACGAATAGAATTTCCTTTAAAAGCCTTTGAAGAAGGATGGTATGGAGATGAGGTGTTTGATCTCATTTATTATCAATACCTCGCGAATGGAAGCTCTAATAACGTCCAGCCAAGAATTATTCAAGTATCAGAAATGTATGCTAGAGAAATATTGAAATCTACCAATTTATATAAAGAAATTGAAAGAATGGGATTGACTAAAAGTATGAATGAGGAAAGAAGTTTTAACTAATTCTTTAGCTCTTCAATTATATATTTATTAATTGTCCCAGGCATTTCTCCTAAATCATAAGATATTTTTAAGGAAAGATCTTTAATTACATTGTAAAATATTTCATTTGCTATTAGTCTTTGCTCCCCTTTATAATTATCTAAAATGAGATCTAAAAAATATATGGCATTTTTTCTTTTACTTAAATCCAAATAGTATTGGTATGCCCCTTTTTTAAAATACAAGGACGTTTTGGGTAAATCAACATTATTAGTGATAAACTTTCTGAAAACGGAGTCTTTACCAGTCTCCCATCCTACTTGTTTACCTAAATTTAATTCGTTTTCTTTCATTTCCTTTTCTATAGAAATAAAAAACTTATGATATTCGTTTAGTTTTTTTGTTGACAAGCCTTCTGTATTGAAACTTTTATCTGCACTATCTGCTCCAAAAAGCATCAGAAAAATACACCAAATTTTTTCTTGAGTTTTTAAAGAAAGTTCCTTTCCTAGTTTGAAATTATTAGAATCAAAAGCTTTAAATATTTCCTGAGTATTATAATTTTTAATTGAATAAAGTTTAAACATTCCATTTGCTCCAATGAACACCTTATCATTATTTATTAAATTACCTCTTATGATGTAATTAGCTTTAAAACATTCATCTATAACTTCTTTATCAAAAAGATATTTTAATTCGTCGATAGACATAGAGCCATTTAACATGAGTTTATTTAAATCATTATTATTTTTTTTTAGAAACATAAGTGTTTTAAAAGCATCTATTCCCTCTTCATTTTCAAAATGATAGACTTCTTTTGTCTTTAACTTCTCTTGAAATGCAGTACTAAGACTGTCGTACAATTTAACTAATAATTCTTCCATTAATACTCAATAATTTTAATTCCTTTTGAATTTGGTCTTGTAAAAACAGCCATTACTAATCTATTTTGATCTTCAATTTTTTTAATTGATTTAATTACTGAGTCTAGAGCATTTTGTGCCATATTACCAATTTCATCCAGCAATATAACTACATATTTACCTTCAACATTTTCTATTCTTTGTTTCAAATAATTAGCACTTGCTAAACCGGTTGACACATCATCTTTTTTTATGATAATATCGTTTTCACAATGAAACTCTTGTTTTATCATATCATAAAATTCTAAATTAACGAAATCACCATCAGCTCTTAATAATTTGTTGTCCATGGAATATGCTATTATTTTACCTGCTAATTCCATGAACTTTACATCTTCTTGTGCTGTAAATTCTGAAAGATTGCCTCCTTCTATTTTAGAAATTAAATCAGCATAAGACCTGAGATTAACATTGATTAAGGAAATAGTGTGTAAAAAAGATTTTATTTTATTTTTTTGTGCATCATTATATCTTGATGTTTTTTTTGCTCTCTCCATTTCAAGAGCTCGCTCGTTCAATCTCTTATCTGAATCTAAATTTTTGATTTTTTCACGTAAATCTCTTAGTTTTCTTTGTATCTCAGTTTTAGAGGCGTTTAGATTTTCCAATAACTGAGGATTCGATATCTTTTGCTTAACATTATATTGTATTGCTGATACCTTATCAAGCGAATCAAATCTACTTAAATCTAAAATTTTTAAATCATTAGCACAAGTGGCACAAGTCAAATCAAAATTATTTTTGACTGATTTCAATGTATGCTTCAAGTCTTTTAACTCAGCTTCGATTTTATAATACTTGCTGCCATCATCATCGACGAGTTTTTTTTTGTTTTCCTTATTGAGTTGAGATTGAACCCTCATAAATTGGCTAATATATCCTCCTAAAGGTTTCAAGCCCGTGGTTAAAAATGATTTAAGTGAGTCATAATCTTTTACTTTATGCTGATTTATAATAGTTTCAAGACTGCTTTTTAATTTTTTAGAATCAACAGATGTAGCACTCTTTAGAAAATGGTCAATTTCATTTTCTACTAGTTCTTCCAATAAATTGATTAATTCTTTATAAGAGTTATGAATAATATAAGATTTGTTATTCTTTTTTTCTGAAATAAAACGAATAATAGTGTCCTTGATATATTCAATACTTTCAATGAATTTTTTCTGCATAGCAACATAATCATCGCTTTGAATTATATCATTAATTTCTGTATTTCTTATAAAATCATAATAAGATACAATAAGTCCATCGTCTACAATTAATTCTTCTATTTCGGTATCTTTATTTATTTCTGCAATTAACTTGGATATTACTTCTTTAAAATCCTTTTCCAAAATAGCTAATTCATTATTGAGTCCTTTAATTTTTAATTCGTCCTTTTTTTCAATTTTAGAAGGTTTTTTTAAAAGCTTAAAAGCTTTTTGTTTTTTCAACAATTTAGTTTCTAACTCCAAACGTTTTTTTAAATAAAGACTTAAGTCTTTTAAATTACTATATATTTCCAATTCATATAACCAAGATTCTTTTTTCTTAATCCTTATTTCAATATCAGCAATATTATTTTTAATTGCTATGCTGTTTTTTTCTAACTTCTCAATCTTATCCTCGTTTCTAACGCTATCAAATTCTTTTGAAAGATTACTAAAATATTTGGCGATATTAATAGTTTTTGATTTTATATTGTCATTCCAAACACTTAAGTCTTTAATTACTGCATTCAATCTTTCGTTAGGATTTGTTGGTACATCATAAATCACAGTTAAATCTCTATGCAGGATTTTGTGGTTAATAGGTGCTCCATCATCAATTTGTATTATTTTACCTCTTCCAATGGATTTTGATAATGATAGTTTTTTGTTATCGGGTAATTCTAAATCAATTTCATAATTTAATCCATAAGATTTTTCGTCATCATATCTGGCAATAGATTCTTTAATAGATTTTAAAATTCTTTCGTCACTTAGTTTGTCAGCTTCGAGAGCATATGCTATGAGATTTAAAACAAATGTTTTGCCGTAACTATTATCTGCTGTTATTTCAAAAATTTTCTTGTTAGAATTTATAATTGGTAAAATAAACTCTTCTCGAGGATGATAGGTTTTTTTTTCACCTATTATGTCCAACGTGTAATCTATATTATTCATCTCTAGTCAGCTTATCTAAGATTTCTTCTATATTAATATCTTTAGAATCTGTTATAAATACCTCTTGAATCAATTCTAAAGTACGTTCATGTTCATTACCTATTTCTATATTACTTTTAAGAAGTTCAAAAAGTTCTTTTCTGTATTTTTGTTCTTTATTAATCATATTACACCTGATTTGGAAAGTGGGAATTTAGCTAATTTTAATTGGGGTAATCCATGTATATTAGTAACACAGTATCCTGCTTTCATTGATAGAATATCATCTGGGTTAATTCCATTAGTTTTTTTGTTAACCTCATCAGTTTTAAACATGAATTTTGTGTTAATTACTGAGGTTAGGCCATTTGGAATGTCGTTTATATTTTGTGAAGAAAAAACTACTCCTATTTTTTTACTCCTACCAATCCTACAGATAGTATCTAAATCTCCTAAAGCATTTCTGGAGGCAGAAGATTTATAAAATTGATGAACCTCATCTATTATTATTAAAACAGGAATGTCATTATTGTTCTCCGTCTTTTCAACGACTATTCTATTCAATAAATATCTTAAAACTATTGATCCGAATTCTATGCTTCTTGCGACATCAATTACTGTCATTTTGCCTTCTTGTAAAATTGAATCAGCATCTATTTCATTTCCTTTTTCATTTTCAAAATATCTATTGGCATTTTTTAATCGAGAAATCATAGCATTTGCTGTAGCTGGGTTCAATCTAGTAGTTCCGTCTCTTTCTGCGACATCTCTTGTATTGAAGTTATAATCTTGTTCTCGACAATCTTCTAGAAAATCTAAAAATTGAGCAAAACGTCCATTAGGATGGTTTCTCTGCCAATATCTAAAAACATCAGGAAGAGCCTGGGTTGCTAATTCTGTTAAGTTTTCTACTATACCGAGTAAAGACTCTGGGTCTATTTTACTTGCATTAAGTGTTATTGGTGTACATAAATCTCCACTAACACCTTGAGAAATTACATTGTTTAAATTTTCATGAGCACTGTATAAAATTTCATAATTTTGAATTCCCTTTGGTTCAAAATTTAATGAATCCCACTCTCTTTTCGCTTCCGTGTTGCTGGTTTGGGTTTGTTTATCCATATTAAGGAAATCTACATCTTTAACGTTGATAGCTAAAACACAACCATATCGATTAATTTCATCAGCTGTAATCTTGTTCTCAATAAAATGTTGGGCTAAATATTTAGTGGCTACAGTTTTTCCTGATCCTGTTTTTCCTGTTATTTGAATTTGATGCCAATAAACATCTTCAGGAATTCTCAATTTTACAGGTTGGCCATAAACATCATTTATTTTTTGACATCTTGAAGAATGAACCGTTGCAGGAAATAAGAATGGACCATTATTGTTTTCGGCATCTGTTGCTTTTAATATTTCTTCTTCAGTAGAAAGTCTCGCAAGAGCTTGAGGTTTTATATAGTCAACCAATCCATCTTCTCTTTGAGTAATGTCGTAAACTCGATGAGCAGTAATTTGATTTTTACATTCCCTATCAGCTTCTTGTAGACCTAAGTTTAAATCTGCAAGAAGAGGGCTAGGTGAATATATAGCCGTTTGCTCACTTTCTTCTACTCTGAGGACAAATTTTCTTTTGTCTTCTGTATCTAGGTTGTTATTATCTAAATCTCCCTTGAGTGTCATATCTACTGTTAGATAGCTTCCCTTTGGTAATAGTCCAGAATTAGAATTCTTTTTTGATGTTAGGACAATTTTTCCTGATTTTTCATACAATACAATCCAATTCATGTTTTTTTAGAAGTTTTGTTATAATATTTTTTTTAGTTTAAAGATAGGAATAATAGTCAAATTTGCTTTCTTCAATATGAATTTCAACAATGGGTTTTTATAGGCTATAGTATTTCTTAATGATTAAATATTCAAAATATTTAAAAGATAAACGGTTAGTGAAATTAATACCACTTGAACGTAAAAAAGTTAAATGTATAAAAAATGGTTTACAGTGTTTTACGGTTTTCCTTAATTGTGTTTCTTATTTCAATTTCTTTAATGCGCCTCCAACCAATTCAACCCTGTATCCACTTCAACATCCAAAGGCACTTCTAGGGTAAATGCACTTTCCATTTCCGTTTTAATTAAGGTCGTGAGTTCTTCGAGTTCTGGTTTGTAGATGTCAAAGACCAATTCATCATGTACTTGTAAGAGCATCTTCGATTTATAATTGCCTGCTTCTAGCTTGTTGAAAATATTAATCATCGCTATTTTAATGATGTCGGCAGCGCTTCCTTGTATGGGTGCGTTAACGGCATTTCGTTCTGCGGCACCTCGCACCACAGCGTTACGTGAGTTGATGTCTTTTAAATACCGACGACGACCCAAAACGGTAGAGACATAGCCATGATCTCTTGCAAAATCGACTTGCTTACTCATGTAGGCTTTTAATTTTGGATAGGTTTCGTAATAGGTGTCAATGAGCTCTTTGGCTTCACCACGCGATAAATCGGTTTGGTTACTTAAGCCAAAGGCAGATACACCATAGATGATTCCGAAATTAACGGTTTTGGCATTGCTACGTTGTTCTCTGGTGACTTCAGCCAATGGCACACCAAATACTTTGGATGCCGTTGAGGCATGAATATCTTCACCATTTTTAAAGGCTTCAATCATGGTTTCTTCTTCACTTAAAGCAGCAATGATTCGTAATTCTATTTGCGAATAATCGGCAGCCAGTAAAATGTAGTCTTCGTTTCTTGGTACAAAGGCTTTTCGCACTTGGCGACCACGCTCGGTACGGATAGGGATATTCTGTAAGTTTGGATTGTTACTACTTAAACGGCCAGTTGCGGCAACGGTTTGCATGTAGTCGGTATGCACACGTCCTGTGCTGTCTTCAACCTGAAGCGGTAAAGCATCTACATAGGTGCTTTTTAGCTTGGTGAGTCCTCTGTAGTCTAATATTTGTTGAATGATGTCATGGTCTTTAGCTAAAGCCGATAAAATATCTTCTCCGGTTTTGTATTGCCCTGTTTTGGTTTTTTTAGGTTTATCAACTAATTTCATTTTTTCAAACAACACAATACCTAATTGCTTTGGAGAGGCAATATTGAATTCTTCTCCAGCAGCTTCATAGATACTTTTTTCAAGGCTTTGGATGTCGTTATTTAAGGCTTCTGCTAAGGAGTTTAGAAAATCAATATCGAGATTAATACCTTCTAATTCCATGGCGGCTAACACGCGCAACAGTGGAATTTCAATTTCATCAAATAATTTCTGCGTATTGGCTTCGCCTAATTCCGTGGTGAAATGTTCTTTTAATTGTAAGGTGATATCAGCATCTTCTACGGCGTATTCGGTGAGCTTTTCTAACGGCACATCGCGCATAGACAATTGGTTTTTACCTTTTTTGCCAATGAGGTCAACGATAGAAATTGGTGTGTAGTTTAAATAGGTTTCTGCTAAGACGTCCATATTGTGACGCATATCGGCATTAATTAAATAATGCGCTAACATAGTGTCAAAGAGTTTGCCTTTAACGGTAATGTTATATTTAGCTAATACTTTGATGTCGTATTTTAGATTCTGACCTATTTTCTCGATATTCTCGCTTTCAAAAAACGGTCTAAACGTTTCTATGAGTTCTTGAGCTTCATTTTTATCCTCTGGAAATGGGACGTAAAACCCTTTGCCAGTTTCCCAAGAAAAGGCAATACCTACAAGCTCTGCGGTTAAGGGATTTAAACCTGTGGTTTCGGTATCAAAACACACCGAAGTTTGATTCATTAAATTCTTAACGAACAATTTGGTGGCCATACCAGAAGCGATACTTTGGTAAAAATGTGAGGTGGTTTCGGCAGTTTTTCGGGTGAACTCAGATACGGCTTCGGTTGTTGATGGTTCTGCACCACCAAATAAGGAGAACTGACCAGCGCCAGCTGATTTTTCTTCGGTTGGAGTAGTTTTAGGAGCTTCCTTTGTAGCTGAGGTTGGAGTTGAAGTTCCGCCAGACTGCATGGCTTCAGCAGAAAAGGTTTTATTAAAATTATCAATGAGACGTCTAAATTCTAATTCTTGAAAAATTTCGGTGACTTTTGGAATATCAGGTTCTGACATTTCAAAATCTTCAGCATTAAAATCCACAGGAACATCGAGCATGATGGTGGCTAATTTTTTAGATAATAGACCGAGTTCTTGATTGGCTTCAATTTTTTCTTTCATTTTGCCTTTTAGCTCATGTGAATTTGCAAAAAGGTTTTCCATGCTGCCGTATGCTTTCAGAAACTTCTTGGCTGTTTTTTCTCCAACACCAGGTAAGCCAGGGATGTTATCAGAAGCATCTCCCATCATTCCTAAATAATCTATGACTTGTAGGGGATCGGTAACTTCAAATTTCTTTTGTACTTCTGGGATGCCCCAAGTTTCGTAACCACCACCAAAAACTGGTCGGTACATAAATATGTTCTCTGAAACGAGCTGTGCAAAATCTTTATCTGGAGTCACCATAAAGGTTTTGTAGCCTTCCTTTTCTGCTTTTTTAGCTAAGGTACCAATGACGTCATCTGCTTCAAAACCTTCTTTGACCATAATTGGAATGTGCATGGCTTTTAAGATTTCGTAGATATAAGGCACAGCGGTTTTGATGCCTTCAGGTGTTTCATCTCTGTTGGCCTTGTAAGCTTCAAATAGTTCTACACGATCTGCACTACCTCCTTTATCAAAACAAACGGCTAAATGATCTGGACGTTCGCGTTTAATGACATCTAAAAGGGAATTCATAAAGCCCATAATGGCTGAGGTATCTTCTCCTTTAGAATTGATTCTTGGGTTTTTTATAAAAGCGTAATAGCCACGAAAAATTAGGGCGTAGGCATCAACGAGAAATAGGCGTTTTTGATCTGACATTTTATATCATATTTTATTTAAGTGAGCTTTGCAAAATACTCTTTTTTCATTTCTGCTTCAAAATAAAAATGAAACGTAGCTATGGCTATGTTTAATTTTTCTTTCTCGCATTATCTAAAAAAATCATCATTTTCCATATAAGCTAACCTAAACAAAAAATGATATTGCGTTAATTTGAAAATTAATGTCACTTTGAATGTTGTCGAAAGCTCATTAAAACACTAGGTTTTAAGTTCTCGACTGCGCTCGAAATGACAGTGGAATATAATGGTTTGGCTTAAGTAAACCAATAGCCTGCAAATTACAAAAACTAAAGCGTTTATTTCAAAAGCAATTCGTAATTTTCCAAACTTAAATGATACTCATGAAAACATTCTCAATAGCCATTCACGGAGGTGCCGGAACTTTAGTCAAAGGCATGATGACACCAGAATTAGAAGCACAATATAAAGCCGCATTAAAGGGTGCGCTTGATGCTGGATATTATTTACTTGAAAATGGAGGAACAGCCTTAGATGCTGTGGAAGCGTCGGTTAAAGTTTTAGAAGATTCTCCTTTGTTTAATGCAGGTAAAGGTTCGGTATTTACAGCCACCGAATCTCATGAAATGGATGCGAGTATTATGGATGGTAAAACCTTGAATGCAGGAGCAGTGAGTTTAATTACAGGAATTAAAAACCCGGTGTGTTTGGCTCGTGATGTTATGGAAAAGAGCGAACATGTGTTTTTAGCAGGTGAAGGAGCAATGCAGTTTGCTAAGGAACTCAACTATAAGTTAGAGGATGCGTCTTATTTCTATGACGAATTTAGGCATAACCAATGGTTAGAAATTAAAGATACCGATAGTTTTCAGTTAGATCATTCAACAAAAAAAGATTCAAAATTTGGAACCGTTGGAGCCGTGGCCTGCGACCAAGAGGGTAATATTGCGGCAGCAACCTCAACAGGTGGTATGACCAATAAAAAATGGGGACGTGTTGGAGATAGTCCGATGATTGGAGCAGGAAATTACGCCAACAATAAAACGTGCGCGATTAGTTGTACAGGTAGTGGTGAGTTTTTTATTAGAGGCGTGGTGGCTTACGATGTGGCCTGTTTAATGGAGCACAAAGGCATGTCTGTAAAAGAAGCTTCAGAAGAAGTCATTAATAAAAGAATCTTAGAGATTGGAGGCGATGGTGGATTAATAGCAGTAGATGCAAAAGGAAACATAGCGATGCCTTTTAATACCGAAGGGATGTATCGTGGTCAGAAATCTTCTATTGGCATTGATGAAGTATCTATTTATGGGTAATAGTATTAAATAGATAAAATGTACTTTGGAATACGCAATAATTTATACCTAAGCTTATAAATATTTTTAAGTAGTGTTAGTATGAGATACTATTGCCAACCATTTAAAAACTTTACTATTTTAATCCCATTATTTTTACAAACCTTTTCAGATTCCAGAAAAGGTTTGTGAAATTTAACAGTACCAATCTTTTAAAATTTAATAGATAGTGACCACTACATTAGGTCCTGCCGCACTCCACATAATATTAAATGGCGAACCACCATTGCAGGCATGATTATTTGCGCTTGTATTGGTAAAAGGACCATACTCGGTAACATGAGTCGCATCAGAACCAAGTACTACTTTTACAACGTGAAAGTCGTCATCTGCAGGTGTTCCATTTCCTATATCATAAGGAGATGGAAAGTATTCAGTTCCAGAAGGGGCAATAGTAAACCATCCACCATCCGTATATATGGTATATGTGCATCCAGTTGTATTAATTACCGTTAAATTATTTGCATAAACTATAACCGTAGTCATTACAAATACTAATGTTAAAATAAGTTTTTTCATAAGGTTTGTTGTATAATTTTTATAAATTTAAAAAAAAAAAAATGTTAAAACAATGAAATGTTTTGCCGTATTATTTTCTTTTTTTCTTTCTTCAGCTTTGTTTGGGCAGGCTTCCTTGGACTGGCTCACCTATTTTGGAGTACAAAACGACAGTTACACTTACAGTCGTACACATCCATCTCAAGTAGTGTTTGACAGCATTAACAATTATATATACGTAGCGGGTGTTACTAGCGATACATTAGGGATTGCGACATCAGGAGCACATCAAGAACAACTTTATGACTATGATAATAACCCAAATTTTGCTCAGCATCGAGATATGTTCCTTTCCAAATGGGATACTGCGGGTAATCTGGTTTGGAGCACTTATTATGGAGGGTCTGGCACAGATAGATTGAGCAACATGGCTCTTGATGCTGATGGCAATATTATCCTCACAGGATCTAATGAGGCTCATACCAACATCACAACGCCTGGTGCTTTTCAAGAGTTTACCGTTTGGGAGTCTGGAGCTACCAACCCGAACATTTTTTTGGCAAAATTTTCGCAAAACGGTACATTGCTATGGAGTACTTATTTTGGTTTGGGAGGTAATGCTTTATACTCTGGACTTGCCATAGATACTGCTACCAATGATATTTATATTACTGGAACCTCTACCTATGAAGGGTTGGGTACTTCTGGAACATTTCAACCTGAATATTTTGGTGGACATACAGATGGGTTTATTGCAAAGTTTAGCAGTGCTGGCAATAGAATTTGGTGCACGTACCTTGGTGGAGAAGACACAGACCAAATTTATAACATTACGCTGAGTAAGGAAGGCTATCTTTATGTGTCTGGAGGCACCATAAGTGCAACCAACATTGCATCACCAGGAGCAGAAATCGATACCCGAGATGCTAATACCAATAATTCTATAGGATTTTTAGCAAAATTTGATACTTTGGGCAATAGAATATGGAGTACATTTTTAGGCGGTGACGGCAGTGTTGATAGGTATTTTGATATAAAAACTACAAGCAACGAATTAACAGGTCAGGAAAATATATTTGTTTACGGCTTGGTAGGTAGTACAGACCTTGGTACTATAGGTACCTATGGTGCTGATTACGGTGGAGGACAGTGGGATATGATTTTGTTGAAGTACAACGAGTTAGGGCAAAAACAGTGGGGAACATATATTGGTGGTAATAGTAATGAGACTACTTATTTGAGCGGAGTGGGTACCTTGTTGGGCTATACCAACTCCATGGTTGTTGAAGGCACTTATGGCAATGAAGAACTACAAATAGCGGGAGGTACCCAAAGTACAGACTTTTATTTCGACACAGAATGCAGTTATGTGCCACATACAGGTAATTATAAAGGGTTTATTACGTCATTGGACACTACTGGGAATCTTAACTGGAGTAAGCCATTTGATGAGGGCATCAATAGCATAAGTTTAATAGGGCATGACAGTTTTTACGCAACAGGAGTTACAGATATTGATGGTTTGGCCACTAGTAGTGCTTATAAGGAAACCAAGGAACCGGGAAGCTTTTCAGGATTTATTGCAAAACTAGATTTTAACCATTGCCTACGCGATGAATTTTTGATCACGGAAGTTGATAATGTTCTGTATGCTCCCTTCAATTTCTTTGATTATCAGTGGACAAAAAATGGCACAGACATCCCAGAAGCCAACAACGAATATTTGGAACTAAATGATTCTGAACCTGCAATATATTCCGTAAAGTTTCGGGATGATTGTAATTGCATGTACATATCTTCTGAATATAACACCAATACAATGTCTGTTCAAGATCCTGTCTATGATAATGCAATTCGGGTATATCCTAATCCTGCCGATGATTTTATTCAAATCGTTAATTTAAAAAACAATATGACGATAACTATTTACAATCTCATAGGGCAACAGGTGTTTTCTAAATTATCTAATGAAAATCATGAAACAATATCAGTATCTTACCTAGCTTCAGGAGTGTATATTTTAGGTCTGTCGTCGGTTGATGAAGAAAACAAAACATTCATAAAATTCACCAAAACATAACTTCTATTGGCATTGATGAAGTATCTATTTATGGGTAATGAAATGAGAAGTCGGTAAATTTTTCTTGTTTAGATTTTTCTCTCTGAGCATTACCGCGAAAACTCTAGGCATCTCTGTGTCAAGATTTATCTAAAACAGAAGAATCCAGTAAAAAGTAATGAGATTCCTGCCTTCGCAGGAATTTAGATAAAAGGAGCTTCAATAGGTAACACCTTCACTTTTCGAGTTTTAATATTGTACTCATCACCATTAGAAAGGACATGAATCGTAAGATTAGCAATAGTCATTGGTGTGCCTTCTTCTAATATTGTTTCGTTGTTATGCGTTAATGTACTTCCGTCAAAAACAATGACCATTCCTGATCCAATTACGGTACAGTCATTTCCGTTTTTAATAATCATACCTGTATCTTCAGCGAGTCCAAATCCAATTAAATTAGGGAATTTAGCAACGGCTTCAGATTGTCTTCCAAAACGACCACGACGAACAAAATGGGTGTCTATAATCAATTCAGGAATTAATCCTAAACCTTTATACATATTTACAGCACCTTTAATAAAGGATTCCGAAGCGCTTCCGCCTGCAATCATTTCATTAGCCATTACCATAGCGCCGGCACTGGTACCAGCGATAACAAAACCTTCGTCGTTTTTATAACGTTCCATTAAAATGGAATGAATCGTTGTGCCTCCAATTTTGTCTGTAATTTTAGATTGGTCACCACCAGAAAGCATCACGCAATCTGCATTTTTAATCAATTCAATGGCATGTTCGGTTTCAGCATCTTCTTTAGAACGAATGTCTAAGACTTCAACATGTTTACAACCTAAAGTAGAAAATGCAGTTAAGTAATTTTCACCAACTTCAACCGGAATACTTGATGCTGTGGGAATTACTACAATGTTAGCCTCAATGCCACCAGCGGCTTCTACCACGTGGAATAAAATACCATCATCAATAAATTCTAAAGTGTAAATTTCACTTTCCTCAATGCCTTTATCTTCATTTCCGCCAATTGGTATTAAGGTTCCTTTAATCTTCTGCATAATTTTTATCTAAAAATATTGCGCAAAAATAAGCCAATTTTTTTAGTGAAAAATACTATATTTAGAATCTTTCAATAACTAAAACAAACCAACTAACATGAAAATACGCGAAATTAATGCGATGAGAGGACCTAATTACTGGTCAGTAAGGCGACATAAATTAATTGTAATGGTTCTCGATCTTGAAGAGATGGAAGAATTACCCTCTAACAAGATTGAAGGCTTTCCGGAGCGCTTAAAAGCCATGTTTCCGAGTATGTATTCGCATCGCTGTTCCGAAGGTTGTGCAGGTGGTTTTTTTATGCGTGTTGATGAAGGTACATGGATGGGGCATATTATAGAGCATATTGCCTTAGAGATTCAAACCCTTGCAGGTATGGATACGGGCTTTGGACGTACACGTGGTTACGGAGAAAAAGGGGTGTATAGTGTGGTGTTTTCATATATGGAAGAATCCGTTGGACGCTTTGCTGCTAAAGCTGCCGTTAGAATATGTGAAGCCTTAATTGCTGGAGAGGATTACGACTTGACTGATGATATTCAGGAGATGAGAGAATTGCGTGAAGCCGATCGTTTAGGGCCAAGTACAGGTTCTATTGTTGAAGAAGCCGAAGCGCGTGGTATTCCTTGGATTCGTCTTAATAAATATTCGCTTTGTCAGTTGGGTTATGGTGCGAATCAGAAACGTATTCAGGCTACAGTGACCAGTGAAACAAGTAGTATTGGAGTAGAGTTGGCTTGTGATAAAGAAGATACCAAGTATTTATTAGAACAAGCTGAGGTTGAAGTGCCTCGTGGAGATATTATTAGACGGGAACGCAGTTTAGAAGAGGCTTGTGATTATGTTGGTTACCCCTTAGTTATTAAGCCTATTGATGGTAATCACGGTCGTGGTATCACTGTAGATATTCAAAATTATGAGGATGCATTAGCGGCGTTTCATCATGCTAAAGAAAGTTCTAAAAGTGGGGCGATTATCGTTGAGAAATTTATCGTAGGTCAGGATTATAGATTGCTGGTGATTAATAATAAGTTAGTGGCTGGAGCGATTAGAACTCCTGCTCATGTTATTGGAGATGGTACGTCTACAGTACAAGAATTGATTGATAAAGTGAATAGTGATCCGCGTCGTGGCTTTGGACATGAAAATGTATTAACACAGATTACAGTAAACGAACTAACTAAAACCATCATTAAAGATGCTGGTTATACTCTAGATTCTGTTATTGCAGAAGGTGAACGTTTAATTTTAAAAGACACGGCTAATTTAAGCACAGGAGGTACCGCTGAAGATATTACCGATATTATTCACCCTTCCAATGTGAGTATGGCCGAACGTATTTCAAAAATTATTGATTTAGATATTTGTGGTATTGATATTATGACCACCGATATTTCTAAGCCACTTTCAGAAACAGGAGGAGCTGTATTGGAAGTTAACGCAGGTCCTGGATTTAGAATGCACTTAGCACCAACATCCGGATTGCCTCGTAATGTGGCGGCTCCTGTAATTGATAAATTATTTCCTCAAAAGGGAGATACAGGTCGTATTCCAATTATAGCTATTACAGGAACTAATGGAAAAACAACGACTTCTAGATTAATGGCTCATATCGCTAAAATGAATGGCTATCGTGTGGGTTATACAACCAGTGATGGTGTTTATATTCAGAATCGCTTGTTAATGACAGGTGATTGTACAGGTCCTGCAAGTGCAGAGTTTGTCTTAAAAGATCCAACGGTGAATTTTGCGGTTTTAGAATGTGCACGTGGAGGTTTATTAAGAGCCGGTTTGGGCTTTAAAAAATGTGATGTGGCTATTGTAACCAATGTGGCAGCTGATCATTTAGGCTTAAAAGGAATTCATACCATAGAGCAGTTGGCAAAAGTAAAAGGGGTGGTGCCAGAAACGGTACTACCGGATGGCTATGCGATTTTGAATGCTGATGATGATTTGGTGTATGATATGCGACGCAGTTTAGACTGTAATGTAGCCTTGTTTTCTATGGATGAGAATAATCCACACATTAAAGCTTTACAGCGCTTAAATGGTATTACAGCGGTTTATGAGAATGGTTATGTGACAATTTGTAGAGGCGAATGGAAAATGCGAATAATGAAAGCTGAGAATATTCCGTTAACCTACGGCGGAAAAGCAACATTTATGATTCAGAATGTATTGGCAGCGGTTTTAGGAGCACATGTGCAAGGTATTAGCATAGAGGATATGAAAGCCGGTTTAGAAACCTTTATACCTTCCGCAGCACAAACACCAGGACGATTAAATCTATTTGAATTTAAAGACTTTACTATTTTATTAGATTATGCACATAATCCAGCCGGAATGCGGGCCTTGCAGAATTTTACAGATGAACTTGAAGCGACCGTAAAAGTTGGTATTATTGCAGGTATTGGAGACCGACGTGTTGAAGATAATAACGAAATGGGAGCTATTGCTGCCGATATGTTTGATGAAATTATTATTAGACAAGATAAACGCTTAAGAGGAAAAACTGAGCAGGAGTTAATTAAAATGCTAGATGATGGCATAAAGAAACGAGATCCTAATAAGAAGACGACTATAATTCCATCAGAAAAAGAGGCGATTAAATATGCGGTTAAGAATGCCGTAAAAGGTTCGCTTATTATATTGTGTAGTGATGTAATTCCAGATGCTTTAGAATTGGTAAAGAAATTTAAAGAGCAAGAAGCTAGAGGTGAACTGAATTATGCAGATTAATGATTTTATAACCTTATAAAAAACAAAAAAGCCGAAACGTGAGTTTCGGCTTTTTTTAACAATATATGGTTAATAGCATTATATATGGTTAATAGCATTTTTTGTTAGGCTTAACAAAGCTTTACAGTCTTAACTTTAATTTGAAGACTTTTTCTATACGCTTTAATACTG
Organism: Winogradskyella psychrotolerans; assembly: GCF_018860565.1. Lineage (GTDB taxonomy): Bacteria > Bacteroidota > Bacteroidia > Flavobacteriales > Flavobacteriaceae > Winogradskyella > Winogradskyella damuponensis. The sequence goes on along the minus strand of NZ_JAHKPS010000028.1, from coordinate 78,741 downwards.
ATGATTTCGTTACTTTTTTTACGATTCATTTTTAAAACCTTAGCTTTAATTTTAGCAGAAGCTTCAATTGTTTTAGATTCTACTTTTTCAACTTTAACAGTTTCTACGATTTCATTTTCAGTATTAGCTGTTACGTCTTGTTGTGCAAATCCAGTAAAAGATACTGTTAAGAATAATAAGAAGATTAAAGCGTTTTTCATAATCGTAAGAAGTTATATTTGTTTTAACTTCGAGTCAAAGAAACATAACATTGAGAGCGTGGCTAAAATTTTTAGATGAAGTATATCGATAAACTGTTAAATGGGAAATGGCGACAAAAAACATCGTTGAAATGCATAAATTGTGCCGCTAGCCCTTTAAATACGTTGGTATTTATGTTAAACGATCTTGTTTTTAAGATAAAAAGCATATTATAATATCTTTTATCGACGAAATACATTAAACGGACTTGAAACACATATAAATAGACATTTTATTATGAATGATGTTAATAGTAATCCATATTTTAAACTGTTTTTAAAACAACGAGAAAACCAATATGCAGTAGGGAATCGTAGTTATAAGGAAAGGCGTAAGATTTTAACCCAACTTCAGCGTGCTATTGAGGTTACTTATAGAACTCAAATTCAGGAGGCTCTGCAAAAAGATTTAGGGAAACCTGTGGTAGAAACAGAACTTACAGAAATTTTTGCCATCATAGGAGATATTAAACATGCTAAAAAGCATTTAAAGCAATGGACTCAAAAGCAAAGGGTAGAAACACCAATGTCTATGTTGGGATCTAGTTCTTATATTACATATGAGCCCAAAGGGGTTTGTTTAATTATTTCTCCTTGGAATTTTCCTTTCAATCTTACTTTTGGTCCTTTAGTATCAGCTATAGCTGCAGGAAACACGGCAATTATAAAGCCCTCTGAGATGACACCGCATTCTTCTGCATTAATGTCTAAAATTATTGCAGATGTGTTTTTAGAAGATGAAGTGGCTTTGGTGCAAGGTGAGGTTGAGGTCTCTACGCAGTTGTTAAAACTCCCTTTTAATCATATCTTTTTTACCGGTTCTCCAAACGTGGGGAAAATTGTTATGGAAGCAGCATCTAAACATTTGGCTTCTGTAACCTTAGAACTTGGCGGGAAATCTCCAACCATAGTAGATAAAACGGCTAATATAGATAAAGCAGCAAAGAAAATTATGTGGGCAAAATTTCTGAACTGTGGGCAAATTTGTGTGGCTCCCGATTATATTTTAATAGATGAAAGTATAAAAACTCAATTTATTACATCGTGTAAAAAATGGCTTAAAAGCTATTATAATGATTATCCAAAAACATCAGATTCTTATGGAAAAATAGTAACAGATAAGCATTTTGAACGTTTAAATTCTTATCTCGAAAATGCAAGAGCTCTAAAGGCAACTTTTGAAGTAGGAGGTGAAACCGATAGTGCTTCAAAATATATAGAACCGACTTTAATTTCCGATTTAAAACCTGAAGCTAAATTATTAGAAGATGAAATATTTGGGCCTATTTTACCTATAGTCACTTATGAAAATTTAGATGAAGCAATTAAATACATTAATTCTAAACCGAGGCCATTGGCACTTTATATTTATAGTAAAAGTAAAGTTAATACTAGAAAAATCATGAATAATACTAGGGCAGGAGGGACGTGTATTAATAATAGTGTGTTGCATTACGCCAATCATAATTTACCTTTTGGAGGTGTTAATAATAGTGGTATTGGTAAGAGTCATGGTTTTTTTGGGTTTAAGGCATTTAGTAATGAACGTTCGGTAATGAAGCAACATACATTTGGAGTTACAGAGTTGTTGTTTCCGCCTTATAGTAGTTTTAAGGAGAAATTGGCAAGATGGACCATAAAGTGGTTTTAAAAAGAAAAAGTCGCTCCCTACAGCGACTTTTACCTAAATATATAATTCTACTAAAATAATAGCTTTATAAAATTAGCGTAAATGCATGAAGAAATCAGTTTTATTTAGTGAATAGCTTCTTTTCTTTAGTGAATAACATTACGTAGGATTTGATAAATTTATTAAAAACGAAAAAGCCGCTCCCTACAGCGGCCTTTTCCTCAAAAACATAATTGTTCCTTTAAACAATTATTAATTTTTTAATCTCCTGTTGTATTAGTATTTCTTTCTAAAGCTAAAAGTCTTGCTTCTAACTGTTCTAACTTGCTTAATTGTTGTTTTAAGTTTTTATTTTCAGCTTCTAAAGTTTCTACTTTGGTGTTTAGTTCTTGTATGGCTTTTACAGTTACAGGAATAATATCCGAGTAATACACACCTAGATTTGTTACAGGACGCATTTCTTCTGCACCTGTTTCTTCATCTATAGTTACAGATTCTTCTGTTACAACAACCTCAGGAATTGTTTCTAATAAGTTTTGTGCAGAAAAGCCAATCTTAGTAGCTTGGTTGGTTGCATCTTTCCATTTGTACGTAATAGTCTCTATTTGCATTAGCTTTTCTAAACCATATTTTAGGGGCTTTATATTCTTTTTTTGCCTTAGGTCGCTGGTATTAATTGTACCATCTACTGCCCAAAGTGATTGCCATCTCCAATTTGAAGTGCCTAAAGATCTTGCATTATCATCATACGGTAATAATCTTCCATGAAGCATAACGTATAAATTACCAGCATCATGTAAGAACTCTGTACTTCCAATTCCTACTGTTGTATCTCTATTGTTTGAGCCAAGTTCAAAATCTGCAACATAGTTTATTGTAGTGTTAAATGAATTTACCATTCTTGTATTGCCGTTCTCTGCATATCCAGCGGTATCATTATTTCCAAATCTTATAACATTTGCACTAGCATCTAACCAAAATAAATAGGGTCTTGTATCTGACTCCATTCTAAAATCATTTACAGCTGTTCCAAGTTCATTAAAAACAGTAGCTCCATTACCATGTATCTTATGACTTACAGCATTATTTTGGTAAATATCTAAAACACCATCGTCGGCACTATCATAAAGTCTGGCTAATATATCTCCTCCGCTTACAGAACCGTCTCTAAGGTAAATATCATCAGAAAAGAAAGAATTACCTGTAACATTAAAGGTGCCTGCATTATTAACAGCGCCTATAGATACTCTGTTGAGCCCTGCGTCAAGGTTAAACATTCCACTATTTGCATTTGATTCTATTCTAAAATTTCTGTCTAGTCCTTGTTCGTTAAAAACAAATTGTGAATTGGCATCTAAGTCAACTGAAACAATTCCGTTTTCCATTATTTGAAGCCTACCATCATCTGCATCATCTATAAATCTTGCTATTACTGTAGATGTTGCGTTAGAATTTTCATCTCTTAAATATAGATCACCTCCAAGTACGGTGTCACCAAAGGCATTGACTTCAAGTTTGTTAACGCCAGCATCTTGTACTTTAAATGTTCCAGTACTGTTAATATTTATATTTAAATCATTAACTCCGTTGGTTATTGTTGTATTCTGAATAAGACTTCCACCAAGCCTAATATCATTGGCATTTGTTGTAAGTCCATTTGTACCAACAGCATTAAGCGTTACATTACCCGTTGCTCCTCCTCCTGTAAGACCAGTGCCTGCATTAACTTGAATGATGTCGCCTCCACTATCTAAAGCAGATAAATTAACAGATTGAGATGTGCCATTTTCTATGCCAACTGTGAGCATATTTGTTGATGAATTAAACCCTAGGCTTTGAATATTTTGATTATCGGTTCCCGTTCCGTCTTGCAATGACGCTAAGTTTACTGTTTGTAAAGGCTGCCCGTCATTTTCTAAAGAAAGTCTTAATGTTGTTCCACTTAAACTCAAATTATCAATGGTTTGGTTATCGGTTCCTGTTCCATCTTGTAATGGAGCTAAATTGATAGCGGTTCCTGTTCCGTTTTCGATACCTAAATTTAAAGTTGTTCCAACTAAATTAGGTGTTAATAGGTTTTGATCATCCTTACTATTTATTATAACCCAACCAGTACCGTGATTATAATAATAAAACCCCTTTCCTGAAGCTCCTGTTCCTGTGTAAAAAATAAGCATACCATCTCTTGTGGCACCTGGTGTAGATGGGAAATTACTCATACGTGGAATTAAAATACCATCACTGTTTGCAGGACTAGAAGTGCTGCTTGCAGAGATGTCTAATTGGGCTTGTGGATTAGTATTACCAACACCTACTTGTGCCGCAACGGAAAGAATAAATAGAAAGGTAAATGAACATGAAAGTCGTAATTTTGTTTTCATAATAGCACGTTTTTGAGTAGTCTTCTTCTAAAAACAATTTGAGTGATGATTTTTGTAGAGAAATTGTTTTTTCAATTATAAAGACTGATTAATAGCTAAAATAAATCTAGTTTAAAATCAGTCTTTTAGACTACTATTTTTAGTGAACGCACTTTTTTTTATAGTGAATACAGATTAACGTAAGAAATGTGTTTTTTACTGAGTTCCGTTAATCTTAACTATAGGCTTTTTAGCCTACTAACGACTAAACTTTTCTGTGAAGCACTTACAGGAATACTTTCGTCAATAAGAGAGATGGTGTTTTTGTTAACACTAAGAATGTGTTTTAAGTTGACCACATAAGAACGATGTGCTTTAATAAAATCATTGCCTTGTAATTGTTCGTAAATGTGTTTGAGCGTATGTGGTACTAAATAAGTTTCAGTTTTGGTAACTATGTAACAATAGTTATCGAATGCTTTTAAATATTGTATTGAGTTCTGATTAATACGATGCAGTCTGCCTTCGTGTTTTATACTTAAAAAATGTTGCTTTGATTCGTTGTAATTATGCCATGCCAATTCAATATTGGTTCTTAAACTGGTTTCTGTAAAGGGCTTTACAATATAACCAAGTGGATTAGTATGCTTAACACGCTCAATGGTATTTGGATCTGTTTGAGATGAAAGAAATAAATAAGGAATGTTTTTTTTATCTAATTCTGTGGCCAAATCTACACCATCTTTATCTCCAGAAAGTTGAATATCAAGAAGCGTTAAGTCTGGTTTTAGCAATTCTATATCTCGCAGAGCGGTTGTGTAATCTTCAGCATCACCAATAGCAAAAAAACCTTGTTTGCGTAATGCGACTTCAATAGTAGAAACTATTAAAGGTTCGTCTTCAACGATAAAGATGTTTAGGGATTTCAAACTTTATTTATTTAGAGTCTTAATCTAGTTTAAAAGCTTTGTTAATGGTCTCTTTTTTTAGTAAATGCCTCATTTTATTTAGTGAATAAGACTTTTAGTATTCCTAAAGAAGCTTGTATTTATTTATAACTAAGGTGGCTTCTGTGCCTTTATTGAGTTCTGATTTATAATTTAAAGTAGCCTTGAGCTTTTTAGACAATGCTTTCATTAAAGTGATGCCAAAAGAAGTGCTTTTTATTTCCCCTTCAAACCCTTTGCCATTATCAATTACTTTTAATACTAATTGTTCTGCTTCTTTATGAAATTGAATATTAATTTTGCTTTCTGGTGTCACCTTATCAAAAGCGTGTTTTATGGTATTTACAATAAGCTCGTTTAAAATTAAGCCTATTGGAGTAATGGTTTCAATATCTAAAACCAAAGATTCTACATTTAATTCGTATTTGATGGCTTCTGACTCAAATTGATGACTTTCAAAAATGTCACGTACTAAATCATTAAAATAATCGTGGGTATTAATGCCTACCAGTTCATCCTTATTGTATAATTTTTGATGAATTAATACCATAGAACGTACTCTGTTTTCAGCTTCTTTAATGGCAATTTTAGCTTCTTTGTCTTCAACGCTTTCAGATTGTAAATACAAAAGACTAGATACAATTTGAAAACTATTTTTTACGCGATGATGTGTTTCTTTAAGTAGTACATTTTTTTCATCTACGGATGCTTCTAATAGTTTCTTTTGTTTGGCTAGTGTAATACTTTGCTTTTTATTTCTATAAGAGAAAAACCCTAAAACTAAAACTAATAGCAAACCTAATACTGCTAGGTAAGAATACAACTTGCTCTGCTTTTCCTTAGCTTCTAGTTCAATGGCATTAAGTTCCTGAGTTTTGTTAAACTCATATTCCATTTCTTGTTGCGTTTGTTTTTTAATGTTGTTTTTATTGAAAATGGAATCCTTAGTTTTAGTCAAAAGTTGAAAATTATCCAAAGCTTTATCATAATTACGAGTAGCTTTGTAAGTTTTAGATAAGCAATCGCAAGCTTCAGCTGTTAGTTCTAAATTTCCAGTTTCTATTGCTAGAGATTTAGCTTTGTCGCAATCCTCAATAGCTAAATTGTGTTTTCCTGTTTCAAAATAAAGGTTACCTCTATAATTCTTTGCAATGGTTAAATTTTCAGTTACACCTGCTTCTTCATAGTAATTATGAGCTTCATTTAAGTTTTTAAGTGCTTTATCATAATTTTTTAGCTTAGAGTGTGCATTTCCAATATTTAGTACAGAACTCATAATAAAACGCATAGGAGCTTTCCCTTTTTCTTTAAGTACTTTTCCTTCGTTAAATAGTTTAAGCGCTTCTTCATATTTTCCTTGACTTAAAAGCAGTTCTCCTTTGTTAGAAATTATAATACCAGCATTAGCAAAAGAACCTAAATTCAGTGCTGCTTCATAAGCATCATTATAATAACCAACGGCTTTATCAAATTCTTCCATTTGATTGTAATAGTTAGCTAATGCGTTATTGAGCACTAAACTTTCACCTTTGAATTTTGAACGTTGTTTTTTATCTAATTTTAAACTATCTATTTTGTCTAAAGCACGTTTAGAATTTAACATTGTAGCAAGCGCTAAAGGAATATTGCCTTGTTTGCTATAAATGCCACTTTTTGTCATTAAATTAGAAGCTCTTAAAAAGGGCATTGTCTTATCATTGACATAAGAAATAGATTTATCTAAATATATCTCAGCGGAATCTAATTGGCTGTTGTAATAGAAGAAGTTTCCTAAGGAATAATATGAATTAGCAAATAGCTTAGCATCATTGTTTCTTTTAGAAATGCTGATGGCTTTATCAATTAAAGCACGCGAATCTTTTGAGTATCGAAATTGGCCAGCATTACTTGTAAGGACTCTTATTTTTTCATAATTATCAGTGTAAGTATCTACAGTGCTAATTAATGAGTCTATGACTTTTTGCTTATCTAAATTGTTCTGTGCTGGCAGAAAACTTAAAAAACTGAGCAAGAATATAAAATAAGTATATTTCAATATTATGTAGGTTGGTTAATTTCCTACAATTTAAGCATTTATGTCTTATTATAATAATCCGATTGAATTTGTTCGTTTTTTCCATCTTGAAATTTAGTCATACTAAACCACTGATGAATTGAATAACTTCCTGTTTCTCCTTTTTTATTAATAGCAATATATCCTACTTGAAAATTCTTGTAATTGCTATTAGGTTTATTTACAATTCTGCTAATTGCTTCTTCACAGGCTTCTTGAGGAGATTTGCCCTGCCGCATTAATTCTACAACTAAAAAACTACCGACAGTTTTTGCGACCTCTTCGCCTAAACCAGTAGCTGCACATGCTCCTATTTCATTATCTACAAACAACCCAGAACCTATTATTGGGCTGTCACCAACACGTCCTCCCATCTTGTAAGCTAAGCCACTTGTAGTACAAGCACCAGAAATATCTCCATTTTTATCAATGGCTAACATGCCAATGGTATCATGATTTTCTATATTGATAATGGGTTTGTATTTGGCTTCAATTTTCCATTTTTCCCATGCTTTTTTTGAAGCTTCAGTTAGTAGGTTTTCGGGTTTAAAGCCTTTTGAAATGGCAAATTGTTTGGCGCCTTCACCAGCGAGCATTACATGTGGTGTGTCTTCCATCACTTTTCTTGCCACAGAAACAGCATGGGTTATATTTTGAAGATATACTACAGATCCACAATTTCCATGTTTATCCATTATGGAGGCATCTAAAGTAACATTACCATCTCTGTCTGGCAAACCACCTATACCAACGGTTTGTCCTTTTTCGTTAGCTTCTTCTATTCTGCAACCTTGTTCTACGGCATCTAGAGCATTTCCTCCTTTTTTTAATATTTCCATAGCTTTGGCTGTGGCGTTTTCAACATGCCAAGTTGCAATGACTATTGGTAGTGAGGCTTTTTCTACATTAACTGTTGATGCTTTCGTTTCAGTAGAATTTTCTGCACAATTTACAAGTGTACCACCAACAGCAAAACCAACTCCGGTTAACGATGTGTTTTTTATAAAATCGCGTCTTTTCATCGAAAATTATTTTCGTTAATATGTAACACCTTGTTTGTCTAAAACCGTTTTTGTTCTAAAGGCATAGAATAATAAATACCCAAAACAAGCTACAGCAATCCAGTATGAGGTTTGAATATTAAAGACGTCGGCCAATTTTCCTTGTACAGGAGGAATAATAGCACCACCTAAAATCATCATAATTAAAAAAGCTGAACCTTGAGAGGTGTATTTTCCTAAGCCAGCAATGCTTAGTGTAAAAATACAAGGCCACATAATTGAGCAAAATAAACCACCAGACAAGAAGGCAAATAAAGCAACATTACCTGAGGTAAAGAGACCAATTAGCATTCCTAACATTCCTAAAAGACTGAATATTTTTAAAGTTTGAACAGGATTGTCTTTTGCTAAAAAGAAACCTCCAATTTGAACCGCAATACAGATGGCAAAAAATAGAATTTCATTTGTTGTAAAACTGTATTTAACCAAATTAGCCAAAATGATTACAGCAAATGCCACATAAGGTACTATAATTAGAAGTGCTTTTTTTAACCCTTTACTTGGATTAAAAACAGTAACAGCACCAACCCATCGTCCAATCATTAGTCCGCCCCAATACATGGAAATATATTTTCCTAATTCCGAATCATTTAAGACAGGTAAACCTATAGTATTTAAGCCAGTGTTTTCTACACCTTGCTTTAAAAGTTCTCCAAGATTACTTCCTATGGTGACTTCTACACCAACATAAGTAAATATAGCTAGCATGCCTAAAACAAGTTGAGGGTATTTCATGGCTCCCCAACCATCCGGATTTTTAGAAGCACTAGAGTTTGCTATAAAAACAGTTGCTATTACTGCCAATAGTGCAATAAACAAAATGATTAATCTAGTGTGCTCTATGTCTTCAGTAGCAACAGCGTCTCCTGAGTACGTGCTAAAAATATAACCAAAACAACCGACGATAACTAAGGTTAAAATAATTAATAAGTTTCTAGCTTTATTAGCGGGTTCAAAAGCGGTTTCGGATTTAAGAGCTGGTAGTTTTTTTGAAAAATGAAATAGTGCTGCTGCAATTAAAAATAAAGCACCAACGCACATATATAAAACTTGTACGGTGACCAACGTAATGTCATTGGTGTTAATTTTTTCAGCTAATTGCTCAGTAGACCAAGAAGCAGAACCAAAAATAGCAAGGCTTACTACAATTGGGCCAATAGTTGTACCAAAGGAATTTATACCTCCTGTTAAATTTAAGCGATGTGAGCCTGTTTTTGGATCACCCAGTGCAACAGCAAACGGGTTTGCTGCAGTTTGTTGTAATGAAAATCCTAGTGCTACAATGAAAAAAGCGATAAGCACAAAATAGAATACCTCTGTTTGGCCTTGTTCTGCACCAGCAGTTGCAGGATACATTACAAAAGCTCCTATTGCAGATAACAGTAAGCCGTAAACAATACCATTTTTGTAACCCCAATTATTTAATATATCACGCTTTACAGCACTAGACATTACAAATAATGATAGCGCACCAATATAATAGGCACCATAAAAAGCAAAATCAACTAATTGCGATTGAAACTGGTCAATATTAAAATAGGTTTTGCAAAATGGAATAAAGACACTATTTGATGCTGCAATAAATCCCCAGAAAAAGAAAACCGTACATAGAGTTGCTAATGCTGATTTGTTATTTTGATTGTTCATTGTTATAAATGGTTAGTTAGTTTAAAGGTCTTGCTTAAATTGTGTTTTGTTGCTAATACAATCTTAAATGGTTAATTCTAATCGGATTTAAAAGTATTGAATGTTATGCTATTTTATTGAAATTTCATCCACAAAAATCCAACTTCGTCCATCCATAGGATAGCCAACATGCCATTTTGGTACTTTGCCAAGTTTTTTCGCAACGATTTTCACATATTTATATTTAGTTTTTGGAATTTTAAATTCAATTGTTTTAATGGCTATTGTACTATTCTTTTCAGCCGAATTTATAGTTTGTGGAGGCAAAGCTTTAAATGTTTTATTGTCTTTTGAAACAAAACACTGAACTTCCGTGGGGTAAAAAATCCAAGCATCCTGGTCTTGTAAAAAGTTAACTGCTATTAAATTAATAGGTTTCTCAGTGCCTAAATTAACAGTTGCAACCATATCTTTATCCTCATAACCTTGCCAGCTTCCAGTTCTATAATTTTTGGTACTTCTAATACCATCAATAAGTGCATCATTGCCTCCTGCGCTATATTGATTGGCATAATCACTTTTAAGAGTAATACTCAAATTAGGATCAATTTTGAAAAAAGAAGTGGTTAATACCGGACTTTTTAAATCTCCTTTTTCTGAATATAATTTCACATTCGTGTCTTTGGAAATGGTAAATGCAGTGGCATATAAATTGAATTCATTATCATCTAAAGCGTAATAAATTTTAGCATCGTTTTCAGAAGTAGACAAAACAACTTCAGTTGAATCTCTAAACGTAATATCTCCTTTTGCAATAAATGGTGACGGCAGAATAATATGATCTTTTATTTCTGTTTTAGGTACTGTGCCTTCTATTGTTCCCCAAGTTGAAGGTTGATTAGTCATATTGAATTCTAGAGAACCGCCAGAAACAATTGCCGTATGACTTATAAACGTTTCATTTAATGTTTTGCCATTGAGTTTAACGCTTTCAATATATTTATTTGAATCGCTGAGGTTATTGGCGATGATATTGAATTGTTTTCCGTCTTCAAGATTTAGGGTTGCTTTATCAAAAAGAGGTGTTCCAATGATGTACTCATTACTTCCTGGAGTTACGGAATAAAAACCCATGGAGCTCAACACATACCAAGCGCTCATTTGTCCGCAATCTTCATTTCCTGAAACTCCATCGGGATCATTATGATACAATTCCGTTAAAATCTGATGGGCTTTCTCTTGGGTTTTATGTGGCTTATTAACAAAATTATAGAGGTAAGCCATATGATGACTAGGTTCATTGCCATGTGCATATTGCCCAATTAAGCCTGTGATATCCGATTGGTGGCGTCCAGATATTTCTGTTTTGGCATTGAATAATTCATCAAGTTGTGCTTCCAGTTGATCTTTTCCTCCAAGTAATTCTATAAATCCTGAAATATCTTGAGGGACATAAAAACTGTATTGCCAAGCGTTGGCTTCGGTGTAATTAAAATTCACTTCGTAAGGATCAAAAGGAGTAAACCATGTGTTTTTAAAACGTCCTCGCATAAAGTTGGTTTCCGGATCAAATACATTTTTGTAGTATTGCGCACGCTGAATGTAAGTTTTGTAATCCTCTATTTTACCCATGGCTTTTGCCATTTGGGCAATGGTCCAATCGTCATAAGCGTATTCTAGTGTTTTAGATACAGATTCACTTTCTTCATCCACAGGAATAAATCCATATTTTTTATATGCTTCAAGTCCAAATTTATCTCTTGTTGCCGAATGTTTCATGGCTTCAAAAGCTTTTTCGGTATCGTAATCGCGCAAGCCTTTTAAATAGGCATCTGAAATGACTGGTACGGCATGATAACCAATCATACAATCTGTATAATTACCAGCTAAATCCCACATAGGCATAATGCCACCTTCGTCATATTTTGCTAAAAAGGTTTTGATAAAATCATTGGTGCGGTCTTGTTCTATAATGGTGTAAAGCGGATGTGCTGCTCGGTAAGTATCCCAAAGTGAAAATACCGAGTAATAATTAAAATTGGTTGTCTTATGAATCTCTAAATCCATGCCTCTATAACGGCCATCCACATCTTGATACAATTGTGGTGCTAGCATAGTATGGTATAATGCTGTATAAAAATTGGTCTTTTTATCTAAATCGTTGCTTTCAATAACTATTTTTTCAAGTTGCGATTCCCAAATCTGTTGGGCTTCTTGTTTAACGGTTTCAAAATCTTTGTTTAAAACTTCGGCTTCTAGATTTTTACGTGCACCATCTATATCAACGGCTGAAATGCCAACTTTCATATAAACAGGCTCGTTGTTTGGGTTTATAAATTTTAAAGCAGATCGTCTGGCTCCTGGTATTCCTGTTTCTGGTGGTGATTGTAACACATCATTAAACGGGTGCGATGTTTTTATAATAAAGTATAAACGTTGATCTTTTGCCCAAGCTTCAGAATGACGATAACCAACAATTTCAGTGTCTGAAACTTTTTCAATCTTAGCATCTAAAACCTTATCACGATGTACTAAATCTAAAATCACATATTGATTTTTAGAACTTGGAAATTCGTATTTATGAACACCACTTCGTTGTGCAACGGTAAGTTCTACATTAATATTTGTAGCATCTAAATGGACTTTATAATAGCCAGGTTCTGCAAATTCATTATCATGACTGAAATGTGCACGATAGCCTTTTTTGCCATCAGCTCCATTATTAAAATTGATTTCGTTTGTTGGCATTAAAAGCACATCTCCATAGTCGCTAATGCCTGTGCCGCTTAAATGTGTGTGTGAAAATCCATAGATGTAACGGTCTGTATAATGATAGCCCGAACAACCATCCCAACCGTCTAAGCGTGTATCAGGACTTAACTGCATCATCCCAAAGGGCAGTGTGGCTCCAGGATAAGTGTGTCCGTGACCACCTGTGCCAATAAAGGTATTAACGTAGTGGGTTAATGATTGGTCTTTTTGAGCTTCGGTAATTGAAGTTGAGGTATTACAACTTATAAGAAGTGTTAGCGCAATTACAATAGCGGTTTGTTTAAAATTCATCAAAAAGACAATTAATTATAATGCATCTAATATAGTAAAATGAAATTAAGACTGTTTTTAAGGGGAGTCCTTTTTGTCTGGTTTCTATTTTGACGTTGTGAGTATTAAGCTTGAAAAATCTTTAACACTTTCATAAGATAGGTCGCTTGTTATAAGCTTTAAATTTGTAAACTCAAAAAAACAAGATGATTCGCTGGATACTATTTGCTATTTTATTTATAATTCTAACGGTTTATGGTTTTCAAGCCATAAGAACTGTAACTAAACAAACTTGGATATACTATGTATTCTTTGGTATAGCTATCGTTATTGTGGGAAATTTTATTTTTCAATTTACATCTGGTAATGAAGGGCGTGTACTGACACCTGCCAAAAGTTACGCATTTGGGTTTTTACTAACATTTCTAGCTTTTAATTTGGTGTTAGTCCCAATTTTAATTGGAGAAGATATTATAAGAGGAGCAATTGGTCTGTACCAAAAGGCCATGACTCAGAAAGAGGCGTTCTATTTTCCATCACGCAGAAAATTTATTAGTCAGGTTGCTATAGGCTTGGCTGCTATTCCGTTTTCATCTTTGCTTTACGGCATGTATAAAGGCAAATATAATTTTAGAGTTCTTAATTATACGCTTCATTTTGAGGATTTACCAGAGGCCTTTGATGGGTATAGAATAACTCAGATAAGTGACATACATTCGGGTAGTTTTGATAACAGAGAAAAAATTGAGTATGCCGTAGATTTAATTAATGAGCAAGAATCTGATATTTTGTTATTTACAGGGGATATGGTAAATAATAAAGCGTCTGAAATGTTACCTTGGAAGGATACTTTTGGAAAATTAAGAGCTAAGGATGGATTGTATTCTGTTTTAGGAAATCATGATTATGGAGATTATGTAGATTGGAGTTCTGCTGCTGCTAAAAAGCAAAATTTAGAAGATTTAAAAACCCTTCAGAAAGAAATAGGCTTCGATTTGTTATTAAATGAAAACCGATTTCTTGAAAAAGAAGGTCAGCGTATTGCTTTAATCGGTGTTGAAAATTGGGGTATAGGAGGTTTTAAGCAAGCTGGAGATTTAAAGAAAGCTTCTGAGCAAGTTCATAAAGATGATTTTAAGATACTAATGAGTCATGATCCTAGTCATTGGGATAAAGTTGTGGTTAATGATTCGTATCATTATCATTTAACTTTAAGTGGCCATACACATGGTATGCAATTTGGAATTGAGATTCCTGGCTGGATAAAATGGAGTCCTGCAAAATGGCGTTACAAGCAATGGGCTGGAATTTACACAGAACTAGGCCAGCACATCAATGTAAATAGAGGTTTTGGTTATTTAGGATATCCTGGGCGTGTTGGAATTTGGCCAGAAATCACTGTAATTGAGCTCAAAAGAGGAACGAAAAGTGCATAATTGTAAAGAATTGCTTATTTTTATGATATGAGTACCTAACTCACGGATATAAATTACTAGGTTTTTGTGAGTTTGAAGTACTTGTATATTTGACTAAAACTAAAACGTATGTCAAAATTTGGGGAATTAATAGATGTTGAAATTCCAGTACTTCTGGATTTTTATACTGAAGCGAATGATCAATCTGTAGCTATGCATTCTGTGCTTAGAGATGTTGCAGCTTCATTAGGTGATAAAGCTAAAGTTATAAAAATTGATGTCGGTAAAAATAAAGAACTTGCAGAAGCATTGCGTGTTAAAGGTCTACCAACATTAATCATTTATAAAGATGGAGAAATGAAATGGCGTCATAGTGGCAAACAAGACGCTAATACGTTGATTAATATTGTTCAAGAGTATGTTTAGGTGATTTTGATAAAGGTTTACAAAAACCTATCAAGTATTATATTATACTCTTAAATTTATAACCCTTTTTGCTGTAATATTCTAAAACCTTAGGGAGTACATATTTTAAATTACGTGATGCTTTTATACTATCATGAAGCACAATAATACTTCCCTCTTTGGCTGCTGATGTTATATTTTTAAGGCAAGTTTCTTTTGATACAGATTTATCCCAATCGTAAGATAAAATATCCCACATCACGATTTTGTATCCTAATTTCAACAATTTTTTACTTTGTTTATTTTTAAACTTACCATAAGGTGGTCTAAATAGTTTTGATGACGGTCTATTGTTATCCGTTAAAAATTTTGAATTCTGAATTTGAAACTGAATAACGGAGTCGGTAAGTTCAACATTCCCAATATACATTTTCGTTTTCGTTTTCCAACCTTTTAAATGGTTGTAAGTATGATTACCAATTGAATGTCCTTCTTTAATTATATTTTGAAAAATTTCAATATTTGCCTCAATATTACTACCAATGCAAAAAAATGTTGCTTTTGCATTGTAATCTTTTAAAGTTTGAAGCACCCAATCTGTAATTTCAGGAGTTGGGCCATCATCAAAGGTTAAAAAGAGTTCTTTTTTAGTTGTATCAATATTCCAAATAAAATTTGGAAATAAAGCTTTCACAAACCCTGGTATTTTAGCTGGAATAATTTTCATTAGAGTTTAATTCTCTGGTGCTATTCTTTCAATAGTGTCTTTAATGGTACTTTGTATATCAATATCGTTTGGTACTTCAGGTAGCTCTTCGTCACTATAACGATTCATAAGTTCGTCAAACAAGCTTAAATAGCTATTAAACGTTTTGGTTTCCTGTAATGCAAAATCTTTATCGTTATATATAACTAGAATATCAATTAAGGCTCTGTAACGTTGTATATCTATATAAATATCTTCGCCAACCATAAATTCTTGGTCTTCTATATCTAAGCTGCTATAGTATACCAAGTTTTCTTGGTATTTTTTTGCGACATCTTTGTAAAGGGCACGTCCTTTTTCTACGTTTCCTATTTCATAATACGCACTCACATAAGGCTCTAATAAAGAATAGAAACCAAATTTATCTACAGGCATTTTTTCCATAGCGATGTCTGCAATTTCTTCGGCTTTATCTAATTTATCTTCATTAATTAACTGTTCTATTAGTCGAGCTAAATTGCCTCTATAGGTAATTCCATTTCTTCTGGTTTCAATATCGTAATAGAGGTCTTCTCCACTGCCTCCCCATTTCCAGTTTTTCACCATGTCGTACATAAGGTCTGGATCTACACGTCCCATTTCATAAGGATTAGCTCTGTCTACAGGTGTTTTAATAGGTACTAATTTATAACACATACCATCGAGCTGTAAATAATCTTTTAGCCAAATATAATCCTCGGCTCCAAAAGCACCACCAGTAAAGTAAATTGGACGTTCCCAATTATTGTTGGCAATAATGTCTAACATTAATAGATTGTTTTTATAAATGTAGCTAGAGCTAATTTCAGTAAAAAGATTGTCTTCTATTTTGTCAGCATCTTTCGGTTTTACAATTCCTTTTTTAAGAACCATGTCTTTATTTACAGGAATGCTTATATAGCGTGATGGGTAATAATTAGAATTTAATAAGTGTTTTGGATATTGATCTGGGTCTTCACCTTGTCTTTCAATTACATATTTGAGTTTGGTACTTGGCTTTTCACTAGATACAAAATCCATAAAGTCCTTAATAGGTAATGTGTCCTTGGTAATTTCTCTTCTAATAATAACATCTCTTGTGGCTCCTCGATATTGATTGTGAGTAAGCTGTGAAGGAATAGGGTCACTCTCGTAAGCCTTGCGTTTCATTTGGTCAATGTACCAATCTGTTTGAAATAAACTGGTGTTTATTACACGTACATCTCTACGTACTCCTTCAATTTCTTGTAGATACCACAATGGGAATGTATCGTTGTCTCCAATGGTAAATAGAATTGCATTAGGTGCACAGGACTCTAGATATTTACGAGCCATAGAATTTGTGGTGTACTTACCAGAACGATCGTGGTCGTCCCAATTATTCGCTGCTAAGACACCTGGCACAATAATAAGACAAGCTAAAGTAATAACAGGAGCTAAAAATTTTGTTTTTATACTTGATTGTAAAAGATCGTAGATGGCGTAAACTCCAAAACCAATCCAGATAGCAAAAACATAAAAAGAGCCTACAACAGAATAATCACGTTCTCTAGGTTCAAATGGTCTTATATTGGTGTAAAACTGAATGGCTAAGCCTGTTAGCAAAAAGAAGACTACTAATACCCAAAAACGTTTCAAATCAGAATACATTAAGAAAAAGAAGCCTACTAAACCTAATAGTAGTGGTAAGAAGTAATAGGTGTTTCTAGCTTTGTTTTCTAGAACGTCTGTTGGTAAATTATCTTGAGATAGCCCTAAATGCCACGAGTCTATAAAGTTTATACCAGAAATCCAATTTCCGTTTTTATGTGTGTACCGTCCTTGAATGTCGTCTTGTCGTCCTGTGAAATTCCACATAAAATAACGCCAGTACATGTAGCCAAATTGGTATTGAAACATATACATGATGTTATCTACAAATGATGGTTTTTCAACAATTAAATATTGCTGACCGTAGTTTCTTAAAAACTGATTATAACCTTCATAATCAATTTCTCCTTCGGCAACACGTCTCTTAAAATCATAAACAAGCTGGTCAAATTGTTGTTTTTCTCCTAAAGCATATTGTGACGCTTGGTCTTCGGTTAAACCTGCATTCATTGCTTCGTTGTAGGCGCGTACTTGTAGGTTAGGATCAACTCTAAAGTCAATTAAACCTGTAAACATCATATAATTTTCGGCATGTTCAGCACTCCACATTCTTGGAAGAATTGAAGCATGCTCATGATTGTAGTTTTGTTTGCTTTTTTCCCAATCGTTAATAATGACGTATTTTCCAGCTTCATCATCACGCTCATAATTCTTTTTGTCGTCTACAAAAGGTTCGTCTTTATCTGCACCAGAATAGGATTCTGTAAACTGTGGTCCATAAAATAAATGGGTTTCAGGATATTGTTCTAAGTTGTAATAAGCTAAAAGCTCTCTAGCATCTGAAGGGTTGTTTTCGTTAATAACAACCTGCGCATTCGCACGAATTGGAAGCATCATCCAAGACGAGAATCCTATAAAGATGAACATTAGGCATAGTACTAATGTGTTAGCGTGTTTCAACTCTTTCTTACGCGTATAATTCAGCCCAAAATAAAATAAAGCGATAACCATTAATCCAGTAATAATAGTTCCTGAATTAAATGGTAAACCGATAGAGTTTACAAAAAAGACTTCTAAGTATCCAAAAAGTTTTAATGTTGAAGGCAGTAGTAACTTAAATATAAAAAGCAGAATTGCAGCGGAAGCAATGTTTGCTATGATGAAGTTTTTAATGGTAATGGTTTTATAATTCTTAAAGTAATACAGAAGACCTATAGCAGGAATTGTTAAGAGTCCCATAAAGTGAACTCCAAAAGATAGTCCAATGACAAAGGCTATTAAGATTAACCAACGGTTGCCTCGTGGCTTGTTCATATCTTGTTCCCAACGTAAGCCTAAATAAAATAAAATGGCCATGATTAACGTTGCCATGGCATAAACTTCGGTTTCAACAGCGTTAAACCAAAACGAATCTGTAAAAGTAAAAGCTAAACTTCCAACTAAAGCACTTCCTAAAATGGCATATGCTTTACCTGAGTTTTTGTCTTCATTGTACTTTGTAAGTTTTACAAGCAAAAGACTAATGGTCCAAAACATAAAAAGAATGGTAAATGCACTTGCAACACCACTCATCATGTTCATTATAGCGCCAATCTGTGAAGGTTCTAAAGCAAACATGGAGAAAAAAGCTCCAAACATTTGAAATAACGGTGCTCCCGGTGGATGTCCTACTTGTAACTTAGATGAAGTTAAAATATACTCGCCAGCATCCCAAAAACTCACTGTTGGTTCAATAGTAAGCCCGTAAACTACAACTGCTACTGTAAAAACAAACCATCCTAAAATGTTGTTCCACTTTTTAAAGTTAAAATCTGTCATGAAAACCTTGATTATTAATGCTGGCGAATTTACTAATTATTACCTAAATGGCTACATTTTTAAGTTAACGTTAAGTATTTTTAAAATTTTTATTGTTTTTTTTTGTCTAAGTGAAACTTTGTTTTAAATTTGCACCCTCAAAATGAGAGATTGGCCTATGGTGTAACTGGCTAACACATCTGTTTTTGGTACAGAAGAGTCTAGGTTCGAAACCTAGTAGGCCAACCAAAAGAAAAATCCTAATCAGTAATTGATTAGGATTTTTTAATTTTAGAATATTAGTTAATTTTAGATTTAGTCTAATTTTTTATATTTTAAAAGTAATTACAGGGCGTTTTGCGTGGTTTACTAAATCTTCGCTAATACTGCCATTAAAGAAATGCGCAATACCTTGTCTGCCATGCGTACTAATGCCAATAAGATCTGCATTTATATCTTTAGAAACATTTAAAATACCTTGTTCTACAGAATTATCATTGTGAATAGTGATGGTGTAATTATCAAAAGTCTCGCCTGAAATAAAATCTTCAATTCTAGATTTAGCTTCATACGATGTCATAAAATTACCAGAGGTAATAACGAGTAATAAATGAATTTTAGAGCCAAAAGCTTTAGCAAATTTTACGGCCTGTTTGTACGTTTCTTTATTATCATTTTTAAAGTCTGAAGCAAAAACAAAATCAGATACATCAAAAGAGTCGTGCTTATTTTTAATTACTAAAACAGGAACATCAGAAGTTCTTACAACTTTTTCGGCATTAGATCCAACAAACATTTCTTTAAGGCCTGTAGCTCCATGAGAGCCCATGACAATAAAATCGATATCAAATTCTTTACAAGAATCTTTAATTTCATTAAATGTAATGTCAGCTTTTACGGTTTCATGTACTGTAAGACCTTGTAAGTAGTCTGAAGCCATAAGATTTTCAAATCTTTTTTGTGCCAATTTCATAAAAAACAAGGTTTCGGGAATGTCACTCTGTGCATTTCCTTGATCGGTTTGCTGCGTTGGAATTTCCATCATGTGCAGTAAATAGATTTCGGCATTATGAGATTTAGCAAGCATTGCTGCTACTTTTAATGCATTTTCAGCTTGTTCAGAAAAATCTGTAGGAACTAATATTTTATTCATTATTTGTTGTATTTATTTAGTTCCTTAAATCTAAGAAAATTATTCCACATAGCATAGCTTGGATAAATTAATATAAATGTCGTATATTTGCACCGTTGTTTACTAAAAATAAATAAGCGAGAGGACGAAAAGTCCTCTCTTTTTATATCAAATAATGTTTAAGAAAATAGTAGAAGACTTATTACAAAAGGCGTTAAACGAGAGACAAGACCTCTTCTTAATAGATTTTTCTTTGTCTGGAGATAACGTTATTAAAATTGTAATAGATGGTGATAATGGCGTCTTAGTAGAAGATTGTATGTTTATAAGTCGAGCAATTGAACACAATGTAGATAGAGAAGAACACGATTTTTCTTTAGAAGTTTTATCTTCGGGTGCGACAACTCCTTTAGTTTTGCCTAGACAGTATAATAAGCATATTGGTAGAAATTTGGAGGTAAAGACTTTAGATCATCAAAATTTAGAAGGTGAACTAACAGAGGTAAATGATGATGGAGTGGTTCTAAGCTGGAAAGCAAGAGAACCAAAGCCTGTTGGAAAAGGAAAAGTAACAGTAGCTAAACAAGCTAATGTAGCTTTTGATAATATTAAAGAAGCAAAAGTTAAAATAAAATTTTAATTCATATCAATTATGGAAAATGTAGCGTTAATTGAGTCATTTTCAGAATTTAAGGACGACAAATTAATAGATAGAGTTACGCTAATGGCAATTCTTGAAGATGTATTACGTAATGCATTGAAGAAGAAGTATGGTGATGACGATAACTTTGATATCATAATAAACCCAGATAAAGGAGATTTAGAAATTTGGAGAAACCGAATCGTTGTTGCAGATGGTGAAGTTGAAGAACCAAATCAAGAAATTGAATTATCTGAAGCGCAAAAAATAGAGCCAGATTTTGAAGTTGGTGAAGACGTTGCAGAAGAAGTAAAGTTAATTGATCTTGGAAGACGTTCTATCTTAGCATTAAGACAGAACTTAATTTCTAAGATTCATGAACATGATAATACAAATATCTACAAGCACTTTAAAGAGCTTGAAGGTGAGATTTATACAGCAGAAGTACATCACATTCGTCACAGAGCAATTATTTTGTTAGACGATGATGGTAATGAGATTATACTTCCAAAAGACAAACAAATTCCTTCAGATTTCTTCAGAAAAGGAGAAAATGTAAGAGGAATTATTGAAAGTGTTGAATTAAAAGGAAGCAAGCCAGCAATTGTGATGTCTAGAACATCACCAGTATTTCTTGAGAAATTATTTGAACAGGAAATACCAGAAGTTTTTGATGGTTTAATTACAGTTAAAAAAGTAGTACGTATTCCAGGAGAAAAAGCAAAAGTTGCAGTAGATTCTTACGATGATAGAATCGATCCAGTTGGAGCTTGTGTTGGTATGAAAGGTTCTAGAATTCACGGTATTGTACGTGAGTTAGGAAACGAGAATATCGATGTAATTAATTATACAAACAATGTTCAGCTTTTTGTAACAAGAGCATTGAGCCCAGCAAGAGTAACGTCTTTAAAATTAGACGAAGAAAATATGCGTGCTGAGGTGTTATTAAAACCAGAAGAGGTTTCAAAAGCTATTGGTAGAGGTGGTCACAACATTCGTTTGGCTGGTCAACTAACGGGTTATGAGATTGACGTATTTAGAGAAGGTGCAGAAGAAGATGTAGAATTAAAAGAATTCTCTGATGAAATTGAAGGTTGGGTAATTTCTGAATTTAGCAAAGCTGGCTTAGATACTGCAAAAAGTATTTTAGAGCAAGATGTTGTTGATTTAGTGAAGCGTACAGATTTAGAAGAAGAAACAATCTTAGACGTCATTAGGATTCTAAGAGAGGAATTTGAAGAATAATATCAGATTAATTTTAAAATGATTTTTATTATTTCATTTTGAAGTTATATTGGTATAACATATATTTAAGTATTTTACAGGCAGTTTATGGCTCAAACAACAAGATTAAATAAAGTATTAAGGGAATTAAATATCTCAATAGATCGTGCAGTGGATTTTTTAGAATCCAAAGGTATCGAGATTGAGAAAAGCCCTAATACTAAAATTTCGCAAGAAGTTTATAACACGCTTTCTGATGAATTTCAGACAGATGCATCTAAACGTGAAAAAGCTCAAGAGGTTAGTGAAGCAAAACTTAAAGAAAAAGAAGAGCTTCGTGAACAGCGAGAACGCGAAATTGAAGAAAAGCAAAAGCAAAAGGCAGAAAGAGAATCTGTAGTTAAGGCTAAAGCTGAGTTAAGTGGCCCAAAACAAGTTGGTAAAATTGACTTAGATAAAAAGCCGAAATCTAAAAAAGAAGAGGCTCCTAAAGCACTTGAAGTTAAGGAAACTCCTAAGGTTGAAAAACCAGTCAAAAAAGAGGAAAAACCTAAGGTTGAGGTCAAAAAAGTAGAAAAGCCTGAAGAACCTCAAAAGAAAGAAGAGGTTAAGAAAGTAGAAAAGGTTGAGAAAACTGAAAAAGTAGAGAAGGCCGAAACTAAAGAGGTTTCTACTAAAAAAGAAACTAAAAAAGAAGAGCCTAAAGTACCTTCTGAACCCGTTGAAGAAACTATTAAGACACAGTATAAGAAACTTACTGGTCCAGTTACCACAGGTAAAAAAATAGACCTTTCTCAATTCAACAAACCTAAAAAGAAAAAAGAAGACAATAAACCAGGAGCTTCTGGCGATGCTAATAAGCGTAAAAGACGTAGGATTAGTAAAGGCGGAAATGACTCAGGTGGAAAACCTAAGTTTGATAATAGAAGAGGAGGGCCAAAAGGACGTGGAGGAAATGCCAGACCAAAAATTGTTAAGGAAGAGCCTACAGAAGAAGATGTAAAAAAACAAATTAGAGAAACACTTGAGAAATTACAAGGTAAATCTAATAAAGGAAAAGGCGCTAAATACAGAAGAGATAAGAGAGATCAACACAGAGAACAAAGTGAAATTGATCAAGAAATCGCTGCAGCAGAAAGCAAAACAATAAAAGTTACTGAGTTTGTAACCGTTAGTGAAATTGCTACAATGATGGAAGTTGGAGTAACACAAGTTATTTCAGCATGTATGTCTCTTGGTATGATGGTAACCATGAACCAAAGGTTAGATGCAGAAACTTTAACTATAGTTGCAGAAGAATTTGGTTACGATGTAGAGTTTATTAAAGCTGATATTGAAGAATCAATAGAAGATGTTGTTGACGATCCTAAAGATTTATTACCTCGTGCACCAATTGTTACAGTAATGGGTCACGTAGATCATGGTAAAACATCATTATTAGACCATATACGTAAAGAAAATGTAATTGCTGGTGAATCCGGTGGAATTACACAGCACATTGGTGCATATGGTGTAGAACTAGAAAATGGACAAAAAATAGCATTTTTAGATACACCAGGTCACGAAGCTTTTACAGCGATGCGTGCTCGTGGTGCTCAAGTTACAGATATTGCTATTATTGTAGTTGCTGCAGATGATGCTATAATGCCTCAAACAAAAGAAGCGATTTCTCATGCACAAGCGGCAGGAGTACCAATCGTATTTGCAATTAATAAAATAGATAAACCAGATGCCAATCCTGAAAAAGTAAAAGAAGGATTAGCACAAATGAATCTCTTAGTAGAAGATTGGGGCGGAAAAATTCAATCACATGACATTTCTGCTAAAATGGGAACTGGTGTTAAAGAATTATTAGAAAAAGTATTGCTAGAAGCTGAATTACTAGAATTAAAAGCAAACCCTAATAAAGCGGCAAGCGGAACAGTAGTGGAAGCTTACTTAGATAAAGGTAGAGGATATGTGTCAACAATTTTAGTACAAGCAGGTACTTTAAAAGTTGGTGATTATGTTTTAGCCGGAAAGAATAGCGGTAAAGTAAAAGCTATGCAAGATGAGCGAGGCCACGATGTTAAGGAAGCAGGTCCTGCAACTCCAGTATCTATACTTGGTTTAGATGGTGCGCCTCAAGCAGGTGATAAGTTTAATGTCTTTGCAGATGAGCGTGAAGCAAAACAAATTGCAACTAAACGTACTCAGTTACAACGTGAGCAATCTGTTAGAACACAACGTCATATTACACTTGATGAGATTGGAAGACGTATTGCTCTTGGTGATTTCCAAGAACTTAATATAATTCTTAAAGGTGATGTAGATGGTTCTGTAGAAGCATTAACAGATTCATTCCAGAAATTATCTACTGAAGAAATTCAAGTAAACATTATACATAAAGGTGTTGGCGCTATTACAGAAAGTGATGTGTTATTAGCAACGGCTTCAGATGCAATTATTGTCGGATTTAATGTACGTCCTGTTGGAAATGCAAGAATGATTGCTGATAAGGAAGAAATTGATATCAGAACGTATTCTATTATTTATGCTGCAATTAACGATCTTAAAGATGCTATGGAAGGTATGTTATCCCCAGAGTTAAAAGAAGAGGTTACAGGTACTGCAGAAATTAGAGAAATATTTAAAGTTTCTAAGATTGGAAATATTGCAGGTTGTATGGTTATGAATGGCAAAATCTTTAGAAATTCTAACATAAGAATTATTAGAGACGGAGTCGTTGTTCATACAGGCACACTAGAAGCTTTAAAACGCTTTAAAGACGATGTTAGAGAGGTAGCTAAAGGTTATGATTGTGGTATGCAAATTAAAGGTTATAACGACATTGTAATTGGTGATGTTATTGAAGCATTCCAAGAAGTAGAAGTAAAGAAAAAGTTAAAGTAATAACTTATAACAAATAAAAAAACCGACAAGTAATTGTCGGTTTTTTTATGAGATAAAATTAGAAAATATGAGTTATTTAAGGGGACTCATTACAGTTGTGTTAGAAGCTATTTAGTCGTCTGTTTTAGGTTGAAAAATAATAGCATTCATATACTTCTTTTTAATTTTTACACCAGCGCGTTCAGCTTCTAACTTTGTAGCAAAGTTGCCTACCCAAACTTTATAATTTGGAGTGTTCCATACAATTTCTACAGGCCATTCACTGTAAGTGTTTAAAAAGTTAGCTTTTTCTCGATCAGCCTTATCAGGATCCACGCTTTGAAATACTTGTATTTTATAGACCTTAGAAGTTTTGATGTCTTTTTTGTATTCCAATAATTTATCAATATCACTGTCTTGGCTAACGTTAACTGTTCCTTCTTGCGAATGAAGGGAAATAGATAATGCTAGACCTAAAAAGACAAGACAAAAAGATTTATTTCTTAATTTCATAGAGTAATTATTTATTGGCAAAGGTATAATTTTCAGAAGAACATGTGTGATTTTTTTATCTACATTTTAGCTGTAATCAATTATACTTCAAGCTGTCGGTAATTAAGGAACGAATATTCAATCATTAAATTTTCGAAATACATTATTTAGAATTGGTATAAATTATATATTAACACTTCTCTAAGATTTCCAAAATCGACTTTAAATGTTACTTTTGCCAGAGTTTTTATAAACATCTTTTTTCAAGTTTTTAATGAAAAAATCGTACCAAAGTTTAGAAGATAATTCAACTTATTATATGAAACAAGTGATTTACCGTAGTTTAACCTCAAGGATAGTTAGTCTTTGTTTTGCACTATTGCTTGCATTTTCGACCTCACTTACAGCTCAAGAAGGTGATCCAGTTAATGGAAAATCGCTCTATAATTCTAATTGTGCAGCGTGTCATAAGCTAGATAAGCCAATGACAGGTCCTGCATTACGTAATGTAGAGGCAAGATTGGCAGATGAGCAAGGCTTAGATAGAGAGTGGCTTAGTGCTTGGATTAGAAATAGCTCTTCGCTTATTAAATCTGGAGACGCGTATGCGAATAAGATTTTTAATGAGTATAACGGAACTCCTATGACGCCGTTTCCACAGTTAAGTGATCAGGATATTTCAGATATTTTGGCTTATACTGCTGAGGAGAAAAAAGAACCTGTAGTTGTAGAAAGCAACACTAATGAAGGTGCTAGTCAGCAAGGTGGTGTTTCAAATGATATCATTTTAGGTGCTTTAGCCTTATTGTTTGGATTATTAGCAATGGCGCTAGTGTTAGTAAACCGTACGTTAAATCGTTTTGCTAAAGCTAAAGATATTGAAGTCTTTACAGCGCAAGAAAAAAGAACACCATTATGGAAGGCGTTTGTTCAAAATCAATTTTTAGTATTGGTTACAGCAATTATCTTCTTGTTAGCAAGTGGTTACTTTGTGTATGGTTACTTTATGCAAGTAGGTGTAGATCAGGGTTACGAACCTGTTCAGCCTATTCATTATTCGCATAGAATTCATGCAGGTGATAATGGTATCGATTGTAAGTACTGTCACTCATCAGCTAGGGTAAGTAAGACTTCAGGTATTCCTTCTTTAAATGTTTGTATGAATTGTCATAAATCAATTTCAGAAGTAGCACCAGAAACTTTAGCAGAAGGCACAGAGTATGGGGTAGATTACAATGCGGAAATTCAAAAATTATACGATGCTGTAGGTTGGGATGGGACTGGTTATACTGGAGATTCTAAACCTGTTAAGTGGATACGTATTCATAACTTACCTGATTTTGCTTATTTCAATCACTCACAACACGTAGAGGTTGGTGGTATTGAATGTCAGACTTGTCATGGTCCTGTTGAGGAAATGGAAATAATGTACCAAAATGCACCATTAACTATGGGCTGGTGTATTAACTGTCACAGAGAAACAAATGTAAAAGTTAAAGACAACGAATATTATACTAAGATACACGAAGAATTATCTAAAAAGTATGGAGTTGAGCAGTTAACTGTGGCGCAAATGGGTGGATTAGAATGTGGAAAGTGTCATTATTAAATTAAATAAGAAGTAATTCAAAATTATATGTCATCAAACAAGAAATACTGGAAAAGTGTTGAAGAACTAAACGAAAATAGTTCTATTGTTGAGGCGCTACAACAAAATGAATTTGTGGAACCAATTCCTACAGATGAATTTTTAGGAGACAAAGAATCGTTAGAATCTTCGTCTACATCGCGTCGTGATTTCTTAAAATACGTTGGTTTTAGTACCGCAGCAGCTTCTTTGGCGGCTTGTGAAGGGCCAGTAATTAAGTCAATTCCTTACATAGTTCAGCCAACTGAGATTATTCCTGGTGTGGCTAACTATTATGCAACAACGATTGCAGATGGTTTTGATTTTACAAGTGTTTTAGTAAAAACAAGAGAAGGAAGACCTATTAAAATTGAGAATAACACTGAAGCTGGGGCTAGTGGTATTGCAAATGCGAGAGTTAATGCTTCCGTTTTAGGATTATACGATAACCTTAGAGTGAAATCGCCAATGAAAGGTGATTCTAAAATCTCTTGGGAGACGTTTATGTCTGAAACAACTTCAAAATTAAATGGGCTTAATGGTAAGGCAATTGTGTTTTTAACGCAAACATTGCCAAGTCCATCAACAAATAAATTGATTGCAGATTTTAAAGCTAAATATGGCAATGTAAATCACGTTGTTTATGATGCTGTTTCAGAATCTGCTACTTTAGATGCTTACCAAGCGAAGTACGGAGTAAGAGGAATGGCTAATTACGATTTCTCTAAGGCTAAGACTATTGTTTCTATTGGAGCTGATTTCTTAGGAGATTGGCAAGGTGGAGGCTTTGAGTCTGCTTATGCTAAAAAACGTATTCCTGAAGATGGTAAGATGTCTAGACATATTCAGTTTGAATCTAATATGTCATTATCTGGTGCAAATGCAGATAAGCGTGTGCCATTAACACCAAGTCAGCAAAAAATAGCTTTAGCTAAATTATACAGTGAAGTCACTGGGAATTCTGCTGGTGGTGCTAAGCTTCCTGAAGGATTAGACGCAGCCGTTAAAGCAGCAGCTAAAGAGATTAGCAAAGCAGGTAGCAATGCCGTTGTGGTTACAGGTATACAAGATGTAAATGCACAAACTGTAGTGTTAGAGTTAAATACTTACTTAAAGAGTAAAGCATTTGACCCTAAAACAACAATAAAAACAAGACAAGGAAGCGATAAAGCAGTTATGCAATTGGTTTCTGATATGAAAGCAGGAAAGGTTGGAGCTATCATCATGAATGGTGTTAATCCAATATATACATTGCCAAATGCTTCTGATTTTTCAGAAGGTCTTGCAAAAACAGAATTGTCAATTGCGTTCTCAATGAAACAAGATGAGACGTCAACTAATTGTCAATATATCGCAGCAGCACCTCATTATTTAGAATCATGGGGAGATATCGAGATGAAAGCTGGTCATTACTCAATGATGCAACCAACAATTCGTCCGTTATTTGACACTAAGCAATTTCAAGAGGTATTAATGGGGTGGACTGATAAGTCTGGTTCATATAGAGATTTCTTAAAATCATATTGGACAATAAATATATTAGGTGGTGCGTCATTTAATAAGGCGGTTCAAGATGGTGTTTTCGTGTCTAGTTCTGCAAAGAATGGTGGAAATAGTTCTTCAACAAGTATTGAAACCACAACAGCATTAAAAGATAAAAAAGATAGAACCTTCCTAGGTGGCGTTATTCATGATGTTGCTGTAGGAGTTGGTATAAAAGATGAAGATAAGGACGAATATGTAACAAACACAACAGCAACTACTGTTAATAATGGTGGTTCAGTTGCGGGAGGTTCGGTTTCAGCTTTATCTGGTGGTGAAGCTGCAAGAGCTTTAGCAAGTTCGGCTAAAGGCAGCGCAATGGAATTATTGCTTTATACCAAGACAGGAATGGGTGATGGTCAACAAGCCAACAACCCATGGTTACAAGAATTTCCAGATCCTATTACAAGAACAACTTGGGATAATTACTTAACAGTTTCTCAGGCAGATGCTGATAGGTTAGAGTTGAAAAATTGGAATGTAGCTAATGGTGGGTTAAATGGTAGCTATGCAAAAGTTTCAGTTAATGGAGCAGAAGCAATTACAGTGCCAGTAATCATTCAGCCAGGACAAGCAAAAGGATCTGTTGGTTTATCTTTCGGTTTTGGAAGAACATCAAAAGGTTTAAAAGAAGAAATGAAAACTGGTGTTAACGCTTATCCGTTATACCAAAATTTCAATTCAGTTCAAAACGTTACTATTGAAAAAGCTTCTGGTGAGCACGAATTTGCTTGTGTACAGTTGCATAATACTTTAATGGGACGTGGAGATATTATTAAAGAAACTACTTTAGAAGTCTTTAATACAAAAGATAAGAAACACTGGAATGCAGTTCCTGTTGTATCTCTTAATCATATAGAAACACCTGTAACATCTCCAGATGTAGATTTATGGGATGAGTTTGATCGTTCTATAGGTCATCACTTTAACTTATCAATAGACTTAAACGCTTGTACAGGTTGTGGAGCATGTGTAATTGCATGTCATGCAGAAAATAACGTTCCTGTTGTTGGTAAGTCAGAAATGAGACGTAGTAGAGATATGCATTGGTTGCGTATTGATAGATATTATTCTCATCAAGATACATTTGAATCGGATGATGCTAAAAAAGATGGTTTCTCTGGTTTATTTGGAGATAATGGATCTTTAGGAGGCTTTGGAGAGATGGAAAATCCTGCAGAAAATCCTCAAGTAGCATTTCAACCAGTAATGTGTCAGCATTGTAATCATGCTCCTTGTGAAACTGTTTGTCCTGTTGCTGCAACAGCACATGGTCGTCAAGGTCAAAATCACATGGCTTATAACCGTTGTGTAGGAACAAGATATTGTGCAAACAACTGTCCTTATAAAGTACGTCGTTTTAACTGGTTCTTATACAATAAGAATGATGAGTTTGATTACTACATGAATGATGATTTAGGACGTATGGTATTAAATCCAGATGTAGTAGTGCGTTCTCGTGGTGTAATGGAAAAATGTTCTATGTGTATTCAAAAGACACAAAAAACAATTCTTGATGCTAAGCGTGACGGACGAGAAGTTAAAGATGGAGAATTCCAAACAGCTTGTTCTGCAGCATGTGGAAACGGAGCGATGGTGTTTGGTGATATTAATGATAAGGAGAGTAAAATCTCAGCATTAAAAGAAGATGATCGTATGTATCATTTGCTAGAATATGTAGGTACAAAACCAAACGTAATCTATCAGACAAAGGTGAGAAATACATCAAAAGCATAAATAACTAAATAAAAAGTTAAATAGTTAGAAGTTGAAATAAACAACAGCTTTTAGCATTTAAACAAATCAACATTTAAACAATAAAGAATGGCGTCTCATTACGAAGCACCTATTAGAAGACCATTAGTAACAGGAGAAAAATCGTATCACGATGTTACTGTTGATGTCGCAAGACCAGTTGAAGGTAAAGCCAACAGATCATGGTGGATAGTTTTCAGCATTGCGTTGGTCGCATTCCTTTGGGGAATAGGTTGTATTATTTATACCGTATCTACCGGTATTGGAGTTTGGGGTCTTAATAAGACTGTAAATTGGGCTTGGGATATTACTAACTTCGTTTGGTGGGTTGGTATTGGTCACGCAGGAACATTAATTTCTGCAGTACTTTTACTCTTCCGTCAAAAATGGAGAATGGCAATTAACCGTTCTGCGGAAGCCATGACTATTTTCTCTGTAGTTCAAGCGGGTTTATTTCCAATTATTCACATGGGTCGTCCATGGTTGGCATATTGGGTATTACCTATACCAAATCAATTTGGTTCGTTATGGGTAAACTTTAACTCACCTTTACTTTGGGATGTATTCGCGATTTCTACATACTTATCAGTATCACTTGTATTTTGGTGGACAGGTTTATTACCAGATTTCGCTATGTTACGAGATAGAGCAGTTAAGCCTTTCCAAAAGAAAATTTACGCTTTAGTAAGTTTTGGTTGGTCTGGAAGAGCAAAAGATTGGCAACGTTTTGAAGAAGTATCTTTAGTACTTGCAGGTTTAGCAACTCCTTTAGTACTTTCTGTACACACTATTGTATCTTTTGACTTCGCAACATCTGTTATTCCTGGTTGGCATACAACGATTTTCCCACCTTATTTTGTTGCAGGTGCAGTATTCTCTGGATTTGCTATGGTAAACACGCTTCTTATTATTATGAGAAAAGTGTGTAACCTTGAAGATTATATAACAGTACAACACATAGAATTAATGAACATTGTAATAATGATTACAGGTTCTATAGTTGGTGTGGCTTATATTACTGAGTTATTTATTGCATGGTATTCTGGAGTAGAGTACGAACAATATGCATTCTTAAATAGAGCAACAGGACCTTATTGGTGGGCATATTGGGCAATGATGTCTTGTAATGTATTCTCACCTCAGTTTATGTGGTTTAAGAAATTAAGAACAAGTATCATGTTCTCTTTCTTTATCTCTATTGTTGTAAACATTGGTATGTGGTTTGAGCGTTTCGTAATTATCGTAACATCATTACATAGAGATTATTTACCATCATCATGGTCTATGTTTTCACCAACGTTTGTAGATATTGGAATTTTTATTGGAACAATTGGTTTCTTCTTTGTATTATTTTTACTGTATTCTCGTACATTCCCTGTAATAGCACAAGCAGAAGTAAAAACAATTTTAAAATCATCTGGAGAGCGTTATAAAAACATTAGAGAACGCGGTGATAGTTTAGTTGGAACAGGAGCAGATGCTAGAACATCAAATTTAGCTGCCAATACTATTACACCAACAAAACCAGTGGTTTCATCGGAAGATAATTCTACTAAAGTAAATGACCTTTTAGGTACTATTGGAGCGTTTGATGCCACAACAGGTACTTCAGACGATTTAAAGAAAATAAATGGTATTGGTCCAAAGATGGAAGAGGTGTTAAATAGTATAGGTATTTACACATTCCTTCAGGTAAGTAAGATGACGAAAAAAGAATATGACTTGTTAGATGCAATTACAGGTTCTTTCCCAGGAAGAGCAGAACGTGATGATTGGTCAGGACAAGCTAAAAATTTATTAAACAACTAATATAGTCTATGGAAGCTTCGAGAGTAATTCATGCTATTTATACAGATGATGATGTACTAATGTCAGCCGTCAAAACGGTTAGATCAGAAAAACATCACATTGAAGAGATATATACACCTTTTCCAGTTCATGGACTAGATAAGGCAATGGGATTAGCGCCTACACGCTTAGCAATAACAGCTTTTTTATATGGTTGTGTTGGTTTAACTGTAGCTATTGTAATGATGAATTTTATAATGATTGAAGATTGGCCTCAAGATATTGGAGGTAAGCCAAGCTTTAGTTATATTGAGAATATGCCATCATTTGTACCAATTATGTTTGAGCTTACAGTGTTTTTTGCAGCTCACTTAATGGTTATAACTTTTTACCTAAGAAGTAGAATGTGGCCGTTTAAAAAAGCAGAAAACCCTGACCCAAGAACTACAGATGACCATTTCTTAATGGAAATTGCTGTGCATAATAATGAAGATTCATTAACTGCATTGTTACAAGAAACAGGAGCTGTTGAGATAAATATTGTTGATAAAGATGAAGATGCACATTAATATGAAGATAGCCACAAAATATATCGTAGCATTAGTATTATTGGTAAGCTTTGTGTCTTGCCAAAATAACTCTAGACCCAATTACCAATATATGCCAAACATGTATGAGTCAGTTGGTTATGAAACATATCAAGAATCTGACGCATTTAAAAATGGTGTAGAAGCCCAGTTACCTGCAGAAGGATCAATACCAAGAGGTGATTTTATGCCTTTTGAAATTGAAAATACAAATGAAGGTTTTGCATATGCAAAAGCGAATTTAAAAAGTCCTTTAGATTCTTTACAAGTAGATTATACAGAAGGTAAGATACTATATGACATTTACTGTGGAATTTGTCATGGTAATAAAGGAGATGGTAAAGGTAAATTGGTTCAACGCGAAAAGATTTTAGGGGTTCCTTCTTACGATGATGTAGGAAGAGCAATTACTACAGGAAGTATTTACCACGTTATTTATTACGGTAAAAACACAATGGGTTCTTATGCTAACCAATTGAACGAGACTGAGCGCTGGCAAGTAGTAGCTTACGTTGAGAAACTGAAAGCAGATTTAGAAAAGTAAGATTTAGATAAAGATTATATAAATGGAATATAAAATTTCAAATCGATTAAGAATATTTGCTATTGTTCTTATAATTTTAGGAGCAATTGGCGTCACTTCTGGTTTCATATCTTCTAAAAGCTATGAAACGGTAGAAGATGTAAAAGAATTGTTGGCAAGTGAAGCTCACCACGGTGATGCTCACGAAGCAGATGCACATGGTGATGCTCACGGAGAAGCAGAATTACATGGTGAAGAAGCTCATGCTGAGGAAGGACACAAAATGAGTCATGAAGAACATGTCTTACACCAAATTCATAACAGACCTTATGCCGCACTTTATGTAGCAGCATTCTTTTTCTTTATGATTGCATTAGGTGTATTAGCATTTTATGCTGTACAATATGCCTCTCAAGCAGGTTGGTCGCCTGTACTATTTAGAGTCATGGAAGGTATTACATCTTATGTTTTACCAGGTGGTGTTATCTTATTAATAATCGCATTTGTTGCAGATAGTCATTTGTTTATCTGGTTAACTGATGGTATGACTACAGTAGGTCACGATAATTATGATGCGCTTGTCGCAGGGAAATCAGGTTGGTTAAATAAAACAGGATTTTTTATAAGAGGTGCTGTATTTTTAGCAGGTTGGTCTGCTTACCAATATTTTTCTAGAAAGTTCTCAGTTGCTCAAGATAATGCTGATATAAATGATAACAGAAACTTTAAAAAGAACTTCAGAATTTCAGCAGCATTTTTAGTATTCTTTATTTACACAGAATCAATAATGTCTTGGGATTGGATAATGAGTGTAGATCCACACTGGTTTAGTACCTTGTTTGGATGGTATTTATTAGCAGGTATGCTTGTTTGTGGTGTAACTACAATTGCCATGATAGCAATTTACCTAAAATCTAAAGGTTTATTAGAACATGTAAACGATAGTCACATCCATGATTTAGCTAAATTTATGTTTGGATTTAGTGTATTCTGGACTTACCTATGGTTCTCTCAATTCATGTTAATTTGGTATTCAAATATTCCAGAAGAAGTTACTTATTTTGTAACACGTATTGAAGATTATAACTTACCTTTCTTTGGTATGGTAGCTATGAACTTTGTATTCCCACTATTATTATTAATGAATAGTGACTTCAAACGCGTAAATTGGTTTGTAATAATGGCAGGAGTTGTAATTCTTTGTGGTCATTACGTAGATATTTTCAATATGATTATGCCTGCAACAGTTGGTGATAGATGGTTTATTGGAATTCCTGAAATAGGAGCAATTTTATTATTTGGTGGTTTATTTATGCTTGTTGTCTTTACAGCATTAGGTAAATATCCATTACTAGCTAAAGGAAATCCATTTATTAAGGAAAGTAAAAATTTCCATTATTAATTTTAAATAAGAACAGAAACGATAATGACTGCTTTATTAACGATTATAATTGTACTCTTTGTAGCTGTTGCCTTGTGGCAAATGGTAAAGATTTTTGACTTGGCCCAAGTAGGCACAACAAATTCCCAAATTGCGGACGACCATGATAACAAAATCAATGGTTATTTAATGATAGGTTTTTTAATTTTTATCTATGTTATAACTATTCTTAGTTTTTGGTATTTAGGAGATTTACCATTAATGTCTAATGCTGCATCAGAACATGGTGTAGAAGTCGATAATCTTATGATTATCTCTATGGTAGTTATTTTTATAGTACAGACTATTACGCAATTTTTACTACATTATTTTGCTTATAAATACAAAGGTGAAAAAGGAAGAAAAGCATTATTTTATGCAGATAATAACACTTTAGAATTTATTTGGACAGTAATTCCTGTAATTGTTTTAGCAGGTTTAATAATCTACGGTTTATTCACTTGGAATGATATTATGAATATCGATGAGGATGAAGACCCAATGGTTATTGAATTATATGCACAGCAGTTTAACTGGAAAGCACGTTATAGTGGTGCAGATAATGTCCTTGGTAAAGCTAATGTTAGATTAATAGACTTAGATCGTGCTAATATTTTAGGTGTCGATGAAGACGATCCTAATGCTCAAGATGATGTTATTGTAACAGAGCTTCATTTACCAGTAGGAAAGCCGGTTGTATTTAAAATGAGATCTCAAGATGTATTACACTCAGCTTATATGCCGCATTTTAGAGCGCAAATGAACTGTGTGCCAGGTATGGTAACTCAATTTGGTTTTACACCAACAATTACCACTGCAGATATGCGTCAAAATCCAGATATGGTTGAGAAAGTTAAAGATATTAACGCTCTTAGATTAGAACGTAAAGCCGAAATTGAAGAATCAGGACAAGAGTTGGTTTACGAGTTTGATTACTTATTATTATGTAACA
Organism: Winogradskyella psychrotolerans; assembly: GCF_018860565.1. Lineage (GTDB taxonomy): Bacteria > Bacteroidota > Bacteroidia > Flavobacteriales > Flavobacteriaceae > Winogradskyella > Winogradskyella damuponensis. The sequence goes on along the minus strand of NZ_JAHKPS010000028.1, from coordinate 43,299 downwards.
AAATTTGTGGTACATCACATTACAATATGCAGATGAAGATTATTGTAGAAACACAAGAAGAGTTTGATGCTTGGATGAAAGAACAAACAACCTTTCCAAATTCATTAAATTAATAGAATTTTTTAAAGAAAAAGATAATAGATAGAGATTATGTCAGCAACTATAGATACACACGGTCACGACGATCACGACGTACATCATCACAAAGAAACATTTGTAACTAAATATATTTTTAGCATTGATCATAAAATGATTGCTAAACAATATTTAATTACAGGTACTATAATGGGAGTTATAGGTGTTTTAATGTCTATAATGTTTCGTATGCAAATTGCATGGCCAGAACAGCCAAACGTATTGTTTGAAGCATTACTAGGTAAATGGGCTCCAGACGGAGTTATGGATGCAGATATTTATTTGGCCTTAGTGACGATTCATGGTACTATTATGGTATTCTTTGTATTAACTGCAGGGTTAAGTGGTACATTTAGTAACCTCTTAATTCCGTTACAAATTGGTGCTAGAGATATGGCTTCAGGATTCCTTAATATGGTGTCTTATTGGTTATTCTTTATTTCTTGTGTTATAATGATTAGCTCATTATTTGTAGAAGCCGGACCAGCAGCAGCAGGATGGACAATCTATCCACCACTATCTGCTTTGCCTATGGCATCAGGAGGTTCTGGTTTAGGAATGACTTTATGGCTAGTCTCAATGGCTATATTTATTGCATCATCTTTATTAGGATCTTTAAATTATATAGTAACAGTAATTAATTTACGTACTAAAGGGATGTCTATGACAAGATTGCCATTGACTATTTGGGCATTCTTTGTAACAGCGGTTATTGGTGTGGTTTCTTTCCCAGTATTATTGTCTGCAGCGTTATTATTAATTATGGATAGAAGTTTTGGAACATCATTCTTCTTATCAGATATATTTATTCAAGGTGAAGTATTACATTACCAAGGTGGATCACCAGTATTATTCGAACATTTATTTTGGTTCTTAGGTCACCCAGAAGTATATATCGTTATCTTACCTGCTATGGGATTAGTGTCTGAAATTATGGCATCAAACTCTCGTAAGCCAATTTTTGGATATAGAGCGATGATTGCTTCAATCTTAGCAATTGCTTTCTTATCTACAATTGTTTGGGGTCACCATATGTTTATTTCAGGTATGAATCCTTTCTTAGGATCTGTATTTACATTTACAACATTATTGATTGCTATCCCATCTGCTGTAAAAGCCTTTAACTGGATAACAACCATATGGAAAGGTAATCTCCAAATGAATCCAGCCATGTTATTTTCTATTGGTTTTGTTTCTACCTTTATTACAGGTGGATTAACAGGAATCATTTTAGGTGATAGTGCATTAGATATTAACGTTCATGATACTTATTTTGTAATTGCACACTTCCACTTAGTAATGGGTATTTCTGCACTTTACGGAATGTTTGCAGGTATTTATCATTGGTACCCAAAAATGTTTGGTCGTATGCTAAATAAAAACTTAGGATATTTACATTTCTGGATCACTGCAATTTGTGCCTACGGAGTTTTCTTCCCAATGCACTTTATTGGAATGGCAGGATTACCAAGACGTTATTACACAAACTCTAACTTCCCGTTATTTGATGATTTAGCAAATGCAAATGTTATCATAACTATATTTGCTATTATTGGAGGTTTAGCACAAATTATTTATTTGTATAATTTCTTTGCAAGTATGTTCTTTGGTAAAAAAGCAGAACAAAACCCTTGGAGATCTACAACTTTAGAATGGACTACTCCTGTAAAACATATACATGGTAACTGGCCAGGAGCTATTCCTCACGTTTACCGTTGGTCTTATGACTACAGTAAACCAGGACATGATGTAGATTTTGTACCTCAGAATGTACCTTTAATGGAAGGTGAAGAGGAATTACAGCATTAAACAAATTTCTGCGAAGGCAGGAAACTCATAATAGATTAGAAAAGACCTCTGGATAGCTATCCAAAGGTCTTTTTCTTTATATTTGTTTTGACTTTGTTCTCATTCAGAGTGAAATGAAGAACCTATATTTCTAAGCTCAGTGTAACTTAATAAGATTCCCGTTTTCACGGGAAGTACTATGAACGAAAATCTAAATCCAAATAGCGATAACTTCACACCGGAAGAACTAGATGTCGAAAAGAAATTAAGACCTTTAACCTTTGAAGATTTTACAGGTCAAGATCAAGTCTTAGAAAACCTATTAGTTTTTGTACAAGCTGCAAACCTTAGAGAAGAAGCTTTAGATCACACCTTGTTTCATGGACCTCCAGGACTAGGAAAAACGACCTTAGCACATATTTTAGCTAATGAGTTAGACGTTGGTATTAAAGTGACCTCAGGACCTGTTTTAGATAAGCCAGGAGACTTAGCAGGTTTGCTGACTAACCTTGATGACCGTGATGTGCTTTTTATTGATGAAATCCATCGTTTAAGTCCAATTGTAGAAGAATACTTGTATTCTGCAATGGAAGATTATAAAATTGATATCATGATTGAATCTGGTCCAAATGCCAGAACAGTTCAACTTAACTTAAATCCATTTACATTAATTGGAGCCACGACACGTTCAGGTTTGCTTACAGCGCCAATGCGGGCTCGATTTGGAATACAAAGTCGTTTACAGTATTATAAAACTGAATTACTAACTACCATTGTGCAGCGAAGTGCAGCGATTTTAAATATGCCAATTTCTATGGAAGCGGCTATAGAGATTGCAGGTAGAAGTAGAGGTACACCCCGTATAGCTAATGCACTTTTACGTCGTGTTAGAGATTTTGCGCAAATAAAAGGGAATGGTAAAATTGATATTGGTATCGCTAAATTTGCCTTAAAAGCACTTAATGTAGATGCTTATGGATTGGATGAAATGGACAACAAAATTCTAAACACTATCATCGATAAGTTTAAAGGCGGACCTGTTGGCATTAGTACCATTGCAACTGCCGTTAGTGAAAGTACAGAAACCATAGAGGAGGTGTATGAGCCATTTTTAATTCAACAAGGCTTTATCATGCGAACTCCTCGCGGACGGGAAGTAACAGAACAAGCGTATAAACATTTAGGTAAAATAAAAGGACCAACTCAAGGAGGTTTATTCTAATTTAAGCGTATGAGTATAAAACGAAACATTCCCAAGGTTCCTTTAAGTCGATTTATTAAACATTCATTAGAAATCTTAAAAAATCCACTGCCTTTTCATCATAAAAATTTTGAGGAGCAAGGAGATGTTTTCAAGTTAAAAATTGGATTTAAAAACAGTGTTGTTTTTATTCGTGATGCTGCATTTGCCGAATATGTTCTTCAAAAGAATCAGAAGAATTATACCAAGTCTAAGATACAAACGGAAGATTTAGTAAAGTATGTTGGTAAAGGCTTGCTTACCTCAGAAGGAGAACATTGGAAAAAACAACGTAAGCTCATTCAACCCGCTTTTCATAAAAAGCAATTAGCAAATCTTTTAGAAAGTATTAAAAGTGCAATTCTCTTAGAATACGAAAAAATCACATCGAATGAAGTGATAGATATCTTTCCTATTTTAAACGATTTGGCATTTCAAACGGTGGTGAAATCCTTGTTTAGCAGTGCTGCAAATCAAGAAGATATTAATCGCCTTCAATATATTACAGAGCAGGCTCAAAAAATGTTGGTTAAAGAATTACGTCAACCGTATTTAGGTTGGTGGTTTAATTTGAGTGGTGAAATAGAAAAACATATCGAACTCACCAACGAAGCACGTCAAATATTAAAACGCATTGTTAACGAACGAAGGACTTCAAACATAAAAGTAGACGATTTGTTAGACATGCTTTTAGAGGCGAGATATGATGACGGTACTGCTATGGAAGAAGAACAACTCATTGATGAAATTCTGATTTTATTTACAGCAGGCCACGAAACTACATCAAATGCGCTTACATTTACGATGCAATTATTAGCATTGCATCCAGAATGGCAAGATAAAATTTATGAAGAACGTTTAGCATTAAAAAACGAAAGCGATGATTTAATGGATTTGGTAACACAATCTAAAGTTTGCCAACAAGTTTTAGAAGAAGCTATGCGATTGTATCCTCCAGCATATTTTATAGACCGCGTTAATAAAGCACCAGATACTTTTAATGGGATGGATTTTGAAGCCGGATCTAACTTATTATTTTCGATATACGAAATACATCGTCACCCTAAACTATGGAACCAACCTAATGAATTTTTACCAGAACGTTTTAATGAAGGTGGTCGTAAATTCTCATCACAATATTTTCCTTTTGGAGCTGGCCCACGAAAATGTATTGGAAATAATTTTGCTATGTTCGAAATGATCATTGCCGTTTCAGAGTTAGTTTCAAACTATAAAATGCATCCTGAGTTTAACGCCATAGACATTACTCCTTTGATTACTTTAAAGCCAAAGAATGCACTTTTAACGTTTGAAAAGCGACACTAGTGATAAACAATGCTTCTAAATACAGTACAATTATTAAAGCTGAAGCAAAACGCCTTGGTTTTTTGTCTTGTGGTATTAGTAAGGCTGAATTTCTAGAAGCAGAAGCACCACGATTAGAAACTTGGCTAAATAAGAACATGAATGGTGAAATGCGTTACATGGAAAACCATTTCGATAAACGTTTAGATCCAACCTTGCTTGTTGAAGGTTCAAAAAGTGTGGTGTCTTTATTGTTGAATTATTACCCATCAGAAACTCAAACAGATGATTCATATAAATTGTCTAAATATGCTTATGGTAACGACTACCATCATGTCATAAAACATAAGCTAAAATCATTATTGTATTTTATTCAAGATGAAATAGGCGAGGTTGGTGGACGCGCTTTTGTAGATTCTGCACCAGTGCTAGATAAAGCTTGGGCAGCAAAATCGGGTTTGGGGTGGATAGGAAAGCACTCTAATTTATTAACCCAACAAGTCGGCTCGTTTTATTTTATAGCCGAATTAATCATCGATTTAGAATTAGAATACGATTACGCCACAACAGACCACTGTGGCACCTGTACCAAATGTATTGATGCTTGCCCTACAGAAGCCATTACAGAACCTTATGTAGTTGATGGTAGTAAGTGTATCTCGTATTTTACTATTGAACTCAAAGAAAACATTCCAACAGAATTTAAAGGCCAATTTGATGACTGGATGTTTGGTTGCGATATCTGCCAAGACGTTTGCCCTTGGAATCGTTTTAGTAAACCACATAACGAACCTTTATTTAATCCACATCCAGAATTATTAGATATGACCAAAAAGGATTGGGAAGAAATTACAGAAGATACGTTTAAAAAAGTGTTTCAGAAATCGGCTGTAAAACGAACTAAATTTGCTGGTTTGGAACGGAATATTGAGTTTTTGAAGGATTAATTTAACTTTATCCTGCAACGTTTTTTGGTGGCATCGCGAAGTCGAAGCTAGACACTATAATGAATGGTATCTCTGTTCTAGGATATAGAAAATAGAGGTCTTTAACAATAAAAAGAACGTTATCTTTCTTCTTCCTTAAATATTACATGACGTAATAGTAAGTATTTACCAAAACAAAATTTGAAATTTTAAGCTTCAAAATAAACTGTTTTTTTATCTCAAATCAATAAGTTTTTAATAATAAACTAGAAGCGTATTAAGAATAGAACCAATCCTTTACACCTTTATTATTATTATTATTATTATTATTATTATTATTTGTAGGAAAAAAGAACTAATTTTATTCCACATTATTAATTTAGGGATTAATTAATTCATTGTCGATTACACATTTTTTTAAAATTGCCTATATATTAGGTAAAGCTATTGTGCAATATTATGATGAACAAAACATCCATTAACGTCTTAACTATAGACGACCACATTTCTATTATTGAAGCTTTTGAAAATTCACTAAACCTTATCGCTAATCAGTCAGATGCTATAAGTTTTAAAACTAATGGTGCTACAGATTGTGAAAGTGCTTATCTTAAAATAGAAGAGTTTGCAAAAACATAAAACTTAGATTTAGTAATATTAGATATTAGTTTACCGCCAGATCCAACTTTAAAACTAAACTCTGGTGAAGATTTAGGAATAATAATCAGAGAGTTATTACCAAACACCAAAATATAAGTGTGCACGTGCTTTACAGATAGTTTTAGGATAAGGCATATTATAAATTCTTTTAATCCTTCAGGCTTTATAAATAAACAAGATATGGGCTTTATGGGTTTTGTTACTGTAATAAACAATGTGCTAGCTGGTAAAATACACTATAGCCAAACTATTGTTAAAGCCTTAAACCAAAAAACAGTAAATAATATCCGTTTAGATAAATATGATATTCTAATTTTAAAGGAACTTGCCAACGGCTCAAAAATGAAAGATTTATTAGGTCTAGTTCATTTATCTAAATCTGCAATAGATAAAAGAAAACGTCTTTTAAAACGAAAATTTGGTATTGAGGGCAATAGTGATAGAGACTTAGTTTTGGCTGCTAAGGTTAAAGGATTTATTTAGATTTCCGTTTTCGACCACCTAAAAGTATGCTTTTGCTTGTTATTTCTTATTTTTAATAAGCTAATTTTATTCTTTCATTTCACTACAATATTTTTATATGAAAAAAAAGACCTATTTATTATTACTTCTACTTTTAACTACTAGTATATTTTTCTTACAGGCTCAAAGCAGGAATAAAGATAAAGTAGTAGATTATTTGCCTTATTATCAGGAAGCACATATTGCAAACAGATTAATCGAAAAAGAAAATTATCTTGAGGCATATGAAATCTATAAAAATTTGTATAATAAATTTCAACCTATCGACCAGATAGTGCCTTTTGATTTTGTTAATTATATAATTGCTGCTGAAAATTCTAACTCTTGTTATAGTGAATTTAAGATAATGAAAGTTTTAATAGAAAAATTAGGTTATCCAATAGAATGGATAAATGAGCATGAAGTATTAAAAAAAGTGTATTTGAAGTCTGGTATTGATGAAGATGTTTACAAATTATTAAGGCAGCGATATATATCTAGTTTAAATATAGGTTTAAGAAAAATGATTCAGGAAATGACTAAAAGAGATCAAAAGTATAGACGAAGCTATAGTGGATCTGATAGGGTTGAAAAAATGAAATCTGCAGATGTAATAAACTCTAGAGCTATAATGACGATTTTTGAGAAATATGGTTATCCAAGCCATTCTCTAATTGGAAACACTTCTGTTGATCAAAATGTTTTTATTGAGTTAACTACGGTTTTAACCCATTGTGATAATAAATTTAAAGAGGAGTATATTTTGCCAAAGTTGCTAGAATTCATAAAAATGGGTACGTGTCCAGTGATGGTTTATAAAACAGTTTATGATACTTATTTATTCTTTAAAAAAAAATCATCCAATATTGAATACAGCTCTAAAATTGGAAAGAATATTGTGGATGAGAATAGATATAAAGCTGGTTTGTTTATTAAAGAAGAGTATTAATTTAAATATATGAAAACGTTAAGTGAATTTAGAAAGAGCAATGATTCTACATTGCTAAACAAAAATCAATTAAGACTTTTGAATGGTGCAGAAGGTTGTACATAAAACAGAATTAGAATTCAATCTAAAAGATTTAAACCGACAAACCACATTATACGAAAAAGGTGTGATTTCTGCACAAGATTATGAAAATAAGCAATTGCAATATGCACAAGCCGAACGTAATTTTAAAAATTTTGAAGCCTCAATATCGCAAATAAAAGAAGGTATAAGTAATGTTAACATGACTTCAAAAGGCACAGAAATAAATCGTGTAAAAGAAGAAATGACTTTGCTGAAAAATGTGATTCAATCTTTTAATCAACTTAAAAAAGCGATTAAAGATTGGGAGTTTCAATATGTGTTAAGCTCAAACATTAATGGTAAGGTCTCTTTTTAAATTTTTGGGACACCAATCAAACAGTGAATCAAGGTGATTTGGTGTTTACCATAATTCCAAGTGAGAATACATCTTATATAGCTAAACTAAAAACACCTGCACATAATTCTGGTAAAATTAAAATAGGGCAAAACGTAAATATTAAATTAGAAAACTATCCAGATACTGAATTTGGTGTTTTAAACGGAACTGTTAAAAACATATCGCTTATTCCAGATAAAGAAGGCTTGTATTTTGTTGATGTTTCATTGCCAGAAAAGATGATATCGTCTTACAACAAAGAAATAGAATTTAAACAAGAAATGCGAGGTGCAGCAGAAATTATAACCGAAGATTTAAGGTTAATAGAGCGTTTCTTTTATCAGTTTAGGGAAATTTTAAAACGATAAACTTTTCAATCGAATAATTTTCGCTTTCATTACCTATCTTTGTGTCTTATTTCATTTAGATTATGAGCAAACAAAGTAAACGTATAGAAGCCCTAGTATATCATGCAAAACCAACTCCTGGTAAAATAAAAGTAGTTCCCACTAAAAAATATGCCTCGCAACGCGATTTGTCCTTGGCCTATTCTCCTGGTGTGGCTGAGCCTTGTTTAGAAATTGAAAAAAATGTTGAAAACGTTTACAAGTACACAGCTAAAGGAAACTTAGTGGCTGTGATCTCTAACGGAACAGCAGTTTTAGGATTAGGAAATATAGGGCCAGAAGCTTCTAAACCAGTCATGGAAGGTAAAGGTTTACTCTTCAAAATATTTGCGGATATCGATGTGTTTGATATTGAAGTGGATACTGAAAATATAGAAGAATTTATTGCTACGGTAAAAAATATAGCACCAACTTTTGGTGGTATTAATCTTGAAGACATAAAAGCACCTGAAGCCTTTGAAATTGAACGTCGACTAAAGGAAGAATTAGACATTCCTGTAATGCATGATGATCAGCATGGAACAGCTATTATTTCAGCAGCAGCTTTAATTAATGCCATAGAGATTGCAAATAAAAATATTGAAGAAGTCAAAATTGTAGTTAGTGGAGCAGGAGCAGCTGCTATTTCTTGTACAAGATTGTACCAAGCCTTTGGTGCTAAGCGCGAAAATATTGTAATGCTAGATAGCAAAGGTGTTATTAGAGACGATAGAACTAATTTAACACCAGAAAAAGCTGAGTTTGCAACTCACCGTAGAATAGATACTTTAGATGAAGCTATGCAAAATGCAGATGTGTTTGTCGGTCTATCTCAGCCAGATATTGTAACGCCAGAGATGTTAAAATCTATGGCAGCAAACCCAATTGTGTTTGCTATGGCTAATCCTAATCCAGAAATAAAATACCAACTCGCAATTGATACTAGAGATGATATTATTATGGCAACAGGTCGTAGTGATCATCCTAACCAAGTTAATAATGTTCTAGGATTCCCTTTTATTTTTAGAGGAGCTCTAGATGTGAGAGCAACAAAGATTAACGAAGCAATGAAAATGGCAGCTGTTAAAGCTTTATCAGATTTAGCCAAAGAATCTGTTCCTGAACAGGTGAATATAGCTTATGCAGAAACAAAATTAACTTTTGGTAAAGAGTACATCATTCCAAAACCTTTTGATCCAAGACTAATAGCAGTAGTTCCACCAGCTGTTGCTAAAGCAGCAATGGAGAGTGGAGTTGCTAAAGAACCAATTGAAGATTGGGATCGCTATAAAAATTCATTATTAGAACGTCTAGGTTCAGATAATAAATTGGTACGTCTGCTATTAGGAAGAGCCAAAACAAATCCAAAACGTGTAGTTTTTGCAGAAGCCGACCAGCTTGATGTTTTAAAAGCAGCTCAAATAGCTTATGAAGAAGGGGTTGCTCATCCAATTTTATTAGGACGTAAAGAGACTATCATCACATTGATGGAGGAAATTGAATTTGATGCCGATGTACCTATAATCGATCCAAAGTCAGATGAAGAGTTAGAGCGCAAAAATCACTATGCAAAAGCTTATTGGAAAAAACGCAAACGTCAAGGTGTAACTATCTATTCTGCCGAAAAGAAAATGCGAGAACGTAATTATTTTGCAGCCATGATGGTTAATGTAGGAGATGCAGACGCATTAGTTACGGGGTATTCACGTAATTATCCATCGGTAGTAAAGCCTATGCTAGAGTTAATTGGTATGGCAGATGGAGTAACAAGGGTTGCCACTACAAACCTAATGATGACGCAACGTGGTCCAATGTTTTTAAGTGATACATCAATTAATATAGATCCAACAGCTCAAGATTTGGCTAAGATTGCACGTATGACCGCTAGAGTTACAAAAATGTTTGGTATAGAACCTGTAACGGCTATGATTTCATATTCTAATTTTGGATCTTCAGAAAATCCACGAGCAGAAAAAGTAAAAGAAGCCGTAGCTTATTTACATAAAGCTTACCCAGAAATGGTGGTAGACGGAGAATTACAAACCGATTTTGCTTTAAATGCTAAAATGCTTCAAGATATTTTTCCGTTTTCAAAATTAGCAGGTCGCAAAGTGAATACACTTATTTTTCCAAATTTGGATGCTGCAAATATTACTTATAAACTATTAAAAGAACTTAATAAATCAGAGTCTATTGGTCCTATTATGATGGGAATGCGAAAACCAGTGCATATTTTACAATTAGGAGCAAGTGTTGACGAAATTGTAAATATGACCGCTATTGCAGTTGTAGATGCTCAAGAACGAGAGCGAAGACAGCAGAAATAGACATTTTCTTAGTAACTAATCTTGTCCTCTAAATGAAAATAATTTTATTACATTTGGTTTTTTAACTTTTCGTTATAAATGATTACACAGATAGAAGGCAAACTTGTTGAAAAGAATCCGACAGATGTTGTTATAGATTGCAATGGAGTAGGATATTTTATTAATATATCGCTTCATACATTTTCTCAGATTCCAGATAAAGAACATTTAAGACTTTATACGTATCTTCAAGTTCGCGAAGATTCACACAGTCTTTATGGTTTTTCGTCTAAAATAGAACGTGAAATTTTCAAACTATTAATTTCTGTTAGTGGAATTGGAGCTAATATAGCACGTACAATGTTGTCATCACTAACTCCAGACCAAGTAAAAGACGGTATTGCAGGAGGAGACGTGGCATTAATTCAAAGTGTAAAAGGAATTGGTGCAAAAACGGCGCAGCGTGTTATCATAGACTTAAAGGATAAAGTGTTAAAAGTGTATGGTATAGACGAACTTTCTTTAAAGCCAAACAATACGCACAAAGATGAAGCGTTATCTGCTTTAGACGTTTTAGGATTTAATAAAAAACAATCCGAAAAAGTTGTTGATAGAATTTTACAAGCCCAACCAGAAGCCCTTGTAGAGCAAATTATTAAAGAAGCTCTTAAAAACTTATAATGCAATTGAATACTACTATCCATAAGCAACCACTTTCCATCCAATTTTATTGCGTATTAGCTTTTATGTTGCTAATAGGTAATTCAGTTTTAGCACAAGAAACGGAAACAGAAACAGCACAAGATTCAACTAAAACAACATACGCTTTAGGTAAGCTTAACATGCCTAACCCAAATAGTATTGTTGCAAAATATACTTACGATCCCATTTTAGATCGTTATATCTACACTGAAAAAATAGGCGCGTTTAACATCAATTATCCATTAATTCTAACTCCAGATGAATTTCAAAAGCTGGTTTTACAAGAAAAATTAAAAGCCTATTACAAGAAAATGGCTGATGCTAAAGCTGGACAAAAAGAAGGTTCAGAAGAAAATCAAAAGAATTTATTACCAGAGTTTTATGTGAATTCAGGATTGTTTGAAACTATATTTGGTGGTAATACAATAAATGTAGTACCTCAAGGTTCGGTTGAAGTTGATTTAGGTGTGCTGTTTTCTAAACAAGATAATCCATCCTTTTCGCCAAGAAACAGAACTAACTTTACATTCGATTTTGATCAGAGAATTAGTTTAAGTTTATTAGGTAAAGTAGGAACGAGGCTTCAAGTAACAGCAAACTATGATACTGAAGCAACTTTCGATTTTCAACAAGTTGTAAAATTAGAATACACTCCAACAGAAGACGATATCATTAGAAAAATTGAAGTTGGTAACGTTAATATGCCATTAAATAGTTCTTTAATTACGGGAGCGCAAAGTTTATTTGGTGTTAAAACCGAATTGCAATTTGGTAAAACTAGAGTTACAGCAGTGTTTTCTGAGCAACAATCACAGTCAAAATCTGTAGTAGCAGAAGGAGGTGGTACGGTTGAAGAGTTTGAGTTTTTTGCAAGAGATTACGACGAAAACAGACACTTTTTCTTAGCACAATACTTTAGGGAAAACTACGATAAAGCCTTAAGACAATACCCTTTTATAGATAATCAAGGACTTCAAATAACAAGAGCAGAAGTATGGGTAACCAATAGAAATAACCAAACCGACAATGTTAGAAATATTGTTGCATTTCAAGATTTAGGTGAATCTACTATTGAAAACATAGGACTTGACTCATATCCAGCGAATTTTGTAACCAATCCAGGAGCAAGACCTAACAATAAAAATAATGCGTTTGATCCAACAAATATAGGAGGCGCAGGTTCTTTTTTAACGGAAGCTGTTAGAAATATTACGAATGTAGAAAGTGGTGTAAATACAGTTAATGTAAATGAAGGTTTTGATTACGGTAAATTAGAATCTGCAAGAAAATTACAAGAAGGACAAGAGTATTTTTTAAATACCGAATTAGGGTATATCTCTTTAAATCAACGTTTACAAAATGATGAAGTTCTAGCAGTAGCATTTCAATATACAATTGGAGGACAAGTATATCAGGTAGGTGAATTTGCAAATGATGGTGTAGAGGCTACAGTAGTAGATGAAAATACCTCAGGAAATCAAGTTGTAAATAATCAAAGTTTAATCTTAAAAATGTTGAAAAGTGCAGTTACATCTGTAAATGAGCCAATTTGGGATTTAATGATGAAAAACATTTATGATACTGGAGCATTTCAACTCAGTCAAGAAGATTTTAAACTTAATATTTTTTATACAGAATCTTCAGCATTAAATTATATAAAACCAATAGAAGGGACCACGTTTCCTCTCTTTGATAATAATACGTCTAATATTCCTGATGATGATACTGTAATTGAAGAAACACCATTAATTCGATTGTTTCATTTAGACCGATTAAACTTTAACAATGATCCACAAGAACGCGGAGATGGTTTCTTTGATTATGTAGAAGGAATTACTGTATTATCTCAGAACGGAAAAATTATTTTTACAAAAACAGAACCTTTTGGTCGTTATTTATTTGATGTATTAGATGATCCTTCTAACCCAGGAAATTATGACGCAACAACCTATACCAATCCAAATCAAGAAAAATACGTTTACGATTTACTTTATAAGACTACTAAGACGCAAGCCTTAGATGAAGCTGAAAAGAATAAATTTCAAATAAAAGGACGTTTTAAAAGCAGTGGTGGAGATAGTGGTATTCCTATTGGTGCTTTTAATGTGCCAAGAGGTTCGGTTAGAGTAACTGCAGGTGGACGTCAACTTGTTGAAGGTGTTGATTACACAGTGAATTATCAATTAGGACGTGTAGAGATTTTAGATGAAGCTTTAAAAGCATCAAACACACCAATTAATGTTTCGGTTGAAAATAATGCCGTTTTTGGACAACAAACAAAACGTTTTACAGGAATTAATGTAGAGCACCAATTCAACGAAAACTTTGTTTTAGGTGCGACTTTATTAAATCTTAATGAACGACCAATAACACAAAAGGCCAATTTTAATTCAGAGCCTATTAATAATACCATTTTTGGTTTTAATGGAAATTACTCAACAGAAGTTCCATTTCTAACACGTATGGTAAATAAATTGCCAAATATAGATACAGATGTCCCTTCTAATTTGTCTTTAAGAGGTGAATTTGCTTACTTATTACCAGGAGCTTCAAATGGTGCAGATTTTAATGGAGAAGCCACCGCTTATATAGATGATTTTGAGGGTACACAAGGAGCTATAGATTTGTTAAGCCCTTTATCTTGGTCTTTATCTAGTAGGCCACTTACGGTTAATGGAGTAGATGAAAATGATCCAATTAATGATAAGAGAATTGAAAATGGTTTCGGAAGAGCACTTTTAAATTGGTACACCATTGATCCTATTTTTTATAGTAATCAACGTCCAGGTGGCATTACAGATGATGATATTTCAGATTTATATACACGTCGTGTTTTTATTGACGAAATCTTTAATCAAGATATTGTACAAGGACAAACATCAGTAATCAATACTTTAGATTTAGCATATTATCCTAGAGAACGTGGTCCTTATAACTTCGACCCAGCTGCAGCAGATAATGTGATAGATAATCCTGCCGATAGTTGGGCTGGTATAATGAGACCTATTACATCAACCGATTTTGAACAGGCTAATGTCGAATATATCGAATTTTGGGTGCAAGATCCCTTTTTAGATAACCCAACTAATTCTGGAGGTAAATTATTTATAAATCTTGGTAATATTTCGGAAGATGTTTTAAAAGATGGTAAAAAACAATATGAAAATGGTTTACCAGAAGATGGAGATGTTTCTACGTTAACACGAACGTCCTTTGGAGGTGTTGTACCACAAAATCAATCACTAATTTATACGTTTGGAACTACAGGAACAGAACGTGCAAATCAGGATGTTGGTTATGATGGATTTAATGATGCAGAAGAAATAGCTGAATTTGGAGGGCAGTTTGGTGATGACCCTTCAAATGATAATTATACATACTATTTAAATACTGATGGAGATATTTTTGAACGTTACAAAAAATACAATGGTTTAGAAGGAAATACACCAGATGTCTTTACAGATACTAATAGAGGGTCTACAACCCAACCAGATGTAGAAGATATCAATAGAGATAATACCATGAATACTATTGATAGTTATTTTGAGTATGAATTGGATATTACACCTTCAAGTTTAAATATAAGTAACCCTTATATTAATGATATAAAACAAGATTTTTCAGTTACACTACCTAATGGAGACGTAAGAAGTGATGTAAAATGGTATCAATTTAGAATTCCTATTAACGAAGAAACTAAGCGTGTTGGTGGTATTTCAGATATACGTTCTGTTCGTTTTGCACGTTTATATGTGTCAGATTTTACAGAAAAAACAGTTATGCGTTTTGCTTCTTTAGATTTAGTACGTAGTGATTGGAGACGTTATCAATTACCTTTAGATGATGACTCTGTTGCAGATCATGAAAATGAACCAACTGAGTTTAGTGTAGGAGTTGTTAGTGTACAAGATAATCCAAGTTATAAAACTCCTCCTGGTGTAACACAAGAAGAACTTAATAATAATAACAGTATTATTAGACAAAATGAACAGTCTTTAGTAATACAAGCTTGTGACTTAGAGCCTGCAGATTCTCGTGGTGTATTTAAAAATATTAATGTAGATATGCGTCAGTATAAAAAACTACGTATGTTTTTACATGCCAGAGCACAAGAAGGATCTCAGCTAGATTCTGGAGAGTTAGTTGGTTTTATAAGAATGGGTAATGATTTTACTCAAAATTATTATCAAATAGAAGTTCCTTTATTAAAATCTGCTAATTTAAGTGCAAATCCAACTGCTGAAGAAATCTGGCCAAGCCAGAATGAAATAAACATTCCTCTAGAGTTTTTACAAAAAATTAAAGCGCTTGGTATTTCTCAAGGGACTTTAAGTGACCCAGACCCTGTGTTTTATAATGTTGTTGATGGAGTGTTAGATGAAAACGGATTTAACAATCCAGAAGAGATTCCTTATGATGATGTAGAGATAAATACAAGTCAACAACGTATTGCTATTAAAGGAAATCCAAATTTTGGAGACATTAGAGTATTAATGATTGGTGTTAAAAATGGCAACCTTGGCGATTCAATGGATAATGCTTGTGGCGAAGTTTGGTTTAACGAATTACGTATGTCTGACATGGATAATGAAGGAGGTTGGGCAGCTGTAGCTAGTATGGATACTCAAATTGCAGATTTTGCAAGTATTAGTGCTACAGGAAGACGAAGTACTATTGGTTTTGGTGGTGTTGAGCAAGGTCCAAGTGAACGTAGTTTAGAAGACGTTCAACAATACGATGTTGTGACAAACATACAACTAGGTCAATTATTACCTAAGAAATGGGGAGTGCAAATTCCGTTTAATTACGCACAAAGCGAAGAATTGGTCACACCAAAGTTTGATCAATTTTATAATGATTTAACTTTAGAATCGCGCTTAGATGCAGCAGGTTCTAGTTCAGAAGAAGACCGTATAAGAGAGCAATCTGAAGATTATACAAAACGACAAAGTATCAACTTTATTGGTGTAAGAAAACAAAAAACAGGAGATGCTAAAAAACGGTTTTATGATGTAGAAAATCTAACGTTTAATTACTCTTATAATAAGGTGCAACATCGCGATTTTGAAATCGAAAACGCTTTAGATCAAACTGTGAGAGCTGGAGCTAATTATAACTATTCTTTTGAGCCTTTAAAAGTAGAACCATTTAAGAAAAACGATTCCCTATTTACTGGTAAACATTGGAAGATATTAAAAGATTTTAATCTTAATTTATTACCATCTAATTTTTCAGTTAATACAGATATTAATAGACAGTTTAGCAAGCAAAAGTTTAGAGAAGTAGAATTAGGAGGCAATAATATAGGTATTGAAGAATTATTTAGAAGAAATTATACGTTCGATTTTCAATACGCTATTAATTATAATTTAACAGATGCGCTAAGTTTAAATTTCACAGCTGCTAATACTAATATTGTACGTAATTACTTTGTAGATGACCGTATTAATGGACTTCAAGATCCAGATCTTAATGTTTGGGATGGTTTCTTCGATTTTGGAGATCCAAACTTTCAAACACAACAGCTTCAAGTTAATTATGAATTGCCGTTGTATAAAATTCCAGCTTTAAGCTTTTTAAAAGCCACCTATGCTTATAATGGAGCATTTCAATGGCAAAAAGGATCAGATCTTAATGAAGGTTTACAAGTAGAAGATATAGATAATCCAGGGGTTTTTAATACATACAACCTAGGAAATTCAATTCAGAATTCTAACACACACAACATTAACTCTACCTTAAATATGGAAACCCTATACAAAACGTTAGGTTTGGTAAGAAAAGGGAAATCAAAAAGTGCAGGAAGAGGTCGGAGTACAGCAGCAAACAGGCGTTCTGTATCACCAAGTAACGCTGCTTCAGACAATGAAGATGGTAAAGATCCTAACAAGTTAAGTGTGGGGAAAAAGGCATATAATACTATGATTGATGTCGTTACCATGGTAAAACGTATTCAGTTTAACTATTCAGAAAATAATGGTACTTTTCTTCCTGGTTATATGCCAACACCTGGTTTTATTGGTACACTTAAGCCTACTGTAGGATATACTTTTGGAAGTCAAAGCGATATTAGAAGTTTGGCCGCTAGAAATGGTTGGTTAACAAACTTCCCAGATTTTAATCAGCAATATACAGAGGTGCAAAATAAAAGCTTAGACTATGCGGTTAATATTGAACCTATGCGCGATTTAAAAATAGATTTAACCGGAAATAGAACTTACGCTGAAAATTATACTGAAAACTTTAGAGTTGAAGATTATTTAGATGCATCTGGAAATATTGTGGATGTGGAGAACGGTGAATTAGGAGATGGAATTAGAGATTACAGACCATTAACACCAAACACCTTTGGAAACTTTAACATTTCTACAGCTATAATAAAAACAGCGTTCAGTAAAAGTGACGAAAACCAATCTGCTGCCTTTGACGATTTTAGAGCTAATAGGCTAATTATAGCAAACAGACTAGCAAAACAAGCAGGAATAAATATTAATGATAGTGCAAATTTAGATGCAGAAGGTTATCCTTTAGGATTTGGCAAAAATAGTCAGCGTGTCTTATTACCAGCATTTTTATCCGCTTATCAAGGAACTAATCCAGAAAAGGTGAGTACTGATGCGTTTAGAGATATTCCAATTCCAAACTGGACATTAAAATATACAGGCTTAATGAAAATTCCATGGTTTAAGAAAACGTTTAGACGTTTCTCTGTTCAGCATGGCTATAGATCTAATTATACTATAAACCAGTTTAGAACTAATTTAGACTATGTTTCACCTAATTATAATTTTAGAGCAGATGAAGTTGAAAACACTGAAGCTGTTGATCAATCTGGGAATTTTAAAAATGAAATATTATTCAGTAATATTAACTTAGAAGAACAGTTTAGTCCTTTAATTCGTTTAGATTTTGAAATGAAAAATTCAATTAAAGTCTTAGCAGAAGTAAAAACAGATAGAACATTATCTCTAAGTTTTGATAATAACTTAATGACCGAAATTCAAGGTAAAGAATATACACTTGGTTTGGGATATCGTTTTAAGGATTTAAGAATTCGTTCGGCACTTGCAGGACCAAAACAAATTATTAAGAGCGATTTAAACATGCGAGCAGATATCTCAGTAAGAGATAATAAAACTATTATTAGATACTTAGATTTAGAGAATAATCAAATTACTGCAGGACAAACCATTTGGGGGTTAAAATATACCGCAGATTACGCCTTTAGCAAAAACTTAACGGCTATTTTCTATTTTGATTATTCGTTCTCAGATTTTGCAATTTCAACGTCATTCCCACAAACATCTATAAGGTCTGGATTTACCTTAAGATATAATTTTGGTAATTAATGTTGAATGAAAGCAATTAAAAAATTACATTTGTTTCAATAATATTATACACATTAAAATGAATATACCATCAGAATTAAAGTACACTAAAGATCACGAATGGATTAAAATCGAAGGCGATACAGCTATTATCGGTATTACAGACTTTGCACAAAGCGAATTAGGTGATATTGTTTATGTAGAAGTAGATACCTTAGACGAAACTTTAGATGCCGAAGAGGTTTTTGGTACCGTTGAAGCTGTAAAAACAGTTTCAGATTTATTTTTACCGTTATCTGGTGAAATTGTAGAATTTAACGAAGGTTTAGAAGATCAACCAGAAAACGTAAATACAGATCCTTATGGAGACGGTTGGATGATTAAATTAAAATTCTCAGATGCTTCACAAATAGAGAACTTATTATCTGCAGAAGATTATAAAGCACTTATAAGTGGTTAAAAAAATGCTTTTGTTAGTGTCAATTGCTTATACGTTGACATTAATTATTATGAGTTTAATCAGTTTAAATGGAGTACCTAGTTTGGGGTTTTCATTTGATGATAAAATTTATCATATTTTAGCCTACTTAGGTTTGGCTTTTTTATGGGTATTTTATTTTAAACCCTTTAAAGCAAAATACATTCCTTTTATAATTGTCTTAGCTGCAGCTTTTTTAGGGTTTATATTAGAATTGTTGCAATATCTCTTAAATCCAAACAGAACTTATGAGACTTATGATATGGTTGCCAATAGTATAGGAGCTATTTTTGGTACATTAATTGCAAGTCAATTAAATATATATAAGTTAAAATAACACAAAGCCTTGTTTTTTTTACTATTATTTAGTTAAATTAGCAACGTTATAATAAACAAAACACTATGGAACCTAAAAAGAATCCGAAATCAGATGTAAGTCGTAATAGCTCATTATACTTTGCTGTTGGTCTTGCCTTAATGCTAGGTATTACCTATATGGCAATCAATTATAAAACGTATGATCCATCTGGTGTTGTTGCAGATTCACTTAATTTAGATGATGAATTAGAAGAAGAAGTACCAATTACAGAACAAATAGTTACACCACCACCACCTCCTCCTCCACCTCCAGCAGCGCCAGAAATTATTGAAGTTGTTGAAGATGAAGTAGAAGTAGAGGAAACAGTTATAGAATCTACAGAAACAGAAATGGAAACAGAAATTGTTGAAGTTGAAGAGGTAGAAGTTGTAGAGGTTGAAGAAGATTTAGAGGTACCATTCTCAGTTATTGAAAATGTGGCTGTTTTTCCTGGCTGTGAAAAGAAAAAAGGGAATGCTGCTAAAAAAGCCTGTATGAATGAAAAGGTTAATAAATTTATCGGTAAAAAGTTTAATACAGATTTAGCAGGTGATTTAGGTTTACCTCCAGGTAAAAAAAGAATCTTTGTGCAGTTTAAAGTAGATAAATCAGGTAATATAACTAGTATCGGTGCTCGTGGTCCGCATCCAGGATTAGAGAAAGAAGCAAAGCGTGTTATTAGTTTGTTGCCTAAAATGCAACCAGGGAAACAAAGAGGTAAGCCAGTGGTAATGCCATTCTCTATACCAATTGTATTCCAAGTACAAGACTAAGTACTAGATAAAATACTATCAAATATAAAAATCCCGTTCAAAATTAATTGGACGGGATTTTCGTTTTGGTATGCTTATTGTGACTTTTACATAATATTAACATTTAAATCATAGATATTATGAAAAACTCTAAAAAAGACTTCGGTACTGCTGGTCAGAGCACTACTGAAGCAAAGAAGTCACAAAAGCATGAGGCAAATTTACAAAAAAATTCAACCCTTTATTTCCAAATAGGACTGATACTTTGTTTGCTAGGAACCTATGCACTTTTTGAAATGCAGTTTCAAGAAAAGAAATTTAATCTTGTAGAAGATACGGCCAAAGCAGAGCCTATTTCTATAGATTATGTAGAGCCTTTTGTTGTAGAGGTTGTAGAGCCCAAAGCTCCTGAGCCTGCACCAACTGAAGATTTAACTGATGTTTACAAGGAAGTAGAAGATGACACTCCAGTTGTAGAAACTATTATTAAAACACCAGAAGAACCAAAGGTAACAGATCAACCAATAGTAAATATTGAAGATATTCATACTAGTGATGATGACCCTGTAGATGAGGTTTTTGTTCCATTTGCTTTAATTGAAAAAGTACCAGTGTATCCAGGGTGCGAAAGAAAGAAAACAAATAGTGAGCGAAAAAAATGTATGTCGGATAAAATATCAAAGTTAGTCGGTAGCAAATTCAATACAGATATTGGATCTGATTATGGTATTTCTGGAAGACAAAAAATTACAACACAATTTACCATAGATAAAAATGGCAACGTTACTGATGTTAAAATAAGAGGGCCACATCACGCTTTAGAAAGTGAAGCAAAACGTGTAATCAATAAAATTCCAAAAATGCAACCTGGTTTACAACGCCAAGTTCCTGTAGGTGTTATCTATACATTGCCTATAGTTTTTGATGCTAGAAATTAGTAAAACAAGTTGTTAATAATATGTTATAGCCGTTATTCTTAGAATAACGGTTTTTTTATACGGCATTTGGTTTCTAGGTTACTAAAAAAATTAAGTATCTTTCGCACATTAAAAATTAGTCCTTTATGAAGCGCATTGTGCTATTTGCTGTTCTTTTAACGACCACTTTTGGTTATGCTCAATCCATAGTAACTTACGAAAAACCTCCTGTTTTTAGTGAATGTAATTCCGAAGATGTAAATCAATTGAAATCATGCTTCAATTTTACGCTAAATACGTTTATCTATGAGAATTTTAAAACACCACAAATTGTTTTAGATGAATCTTATAAAGGAGAGGTACAAATTTTGTTTGAAGTTAGCCGTGAAGGTGAATTTAAAGTTATTTATTCTGATGCTATTTATGAAGAGTTAAAAGCTGAAAGTCAACGTGTATTCGATTCTCTTCCAAAGATAAAACCTGCAACCTATAATGGCAATCCAACATTTGTACAGTATAGCATATCTATAGCAATACCATTAACAAAGCCAGTTAGAAAAATTGATTCTCCAGAAGAAATAAACCAACTCACAAAAAAAGATAGCCTTAATGCAACATTGTCTGATGAGTTTGATGTGCTTGTAGAAGGATTAAAACCTTATGAAAAATTAGAATACAGCAGTGAGTTAAATGTGCCTTTTACGCACTCTTATTATGCGCGTTTTGATGCAGAAATGAATGCTATTGGTACCAACAGTCATACCGCAGCAAAACCATTTGTGTATAGTGATGTTGCTAGGTACTACGATATTAAAGCTGAAAAGGAAAGTTTAGCAAAAGATACCGATTCGTGGTTAGGAAGAAAACTGTTTAATGAACATTTAGTAGAGGTCCAAGGAGAGGATTATTGGTTTACAGTTGATCCTATTTTAGATTTACAAGTGGGAAAAGATAGTGAGGCCGATTTTAGTTCTACATATAATAATACACGAGGAATTTATATACAAGCAGGTTTAGGTAAACGTTTTAATCTTACGGCTTCAGTTTATGAAAGTCAAGGTCGTTTTGCAGATTATTACAATAGATATGCTGAAAGTTTGAAAGCTTATGGGCCAGATCCTGCTATTATTCCTGGACGTGGAATAGCCAAGCGGTTTAAAGATAATTCGTATGATTACCCTATAGCAGAAGCTTATTTATCCTATTCTCCTGCTGATTTTCTGAATATTCAATTTGGTCATGGTAAAAACTTTATAGGAGATGGTTACAGATCGTTGTTGCAAAGTGATGTTGCTAGTCCTTATCCATTTTTAAAATTGAATGCTACTTTTTGGAAATTAAAATATACGAGTACATGGATGTGGTTAAAGGATGTTAGAGATGAAGTTGTGGTTGATGATGCTTTTCTAACCAAATACATGGCAAATCATTATTTGAGTTGGAATGTATCAGAACGATTAAATCTTGGACTGTTTGAGTCTGTAATGTGGGCAGATACCAATGGTAGAGGTTTTGATGTTAATTATTTAAACCCAATTATCTTTTTTAGAGCCATAGAGTTTCAAACTGGTCAAGGTGCTGGAAATGCAATTTTAGGACTAAGTTCAAAATATAAATGGAACAATAAAGTAAATTTATATGGGCAGTTTGTCTTAGATGAATTCTCTTTAGCAGATGTAAAAGCTGGTGAAAAAAGTTGGAAAAATAAATTCGGATTTCAGGTAGGTGCTAAATATTTTAATGCTTTTAATGTAGATGATCTATTAATTCAAGCAGAGTATAACCAAGTGAGACCTTATACTTATTCTCATAATACTCAAGTTTTAAATTATGGACATTTTAATCAGCCAATGGCGCATCTTTGGGGAGCAAACTTTAGAGAATTTGTATTAATTGGGCGTTATAACTATAAACGATGGTTTGGCGATGCTAAAATGATAATAGGGCAGCGAGGGCTAGATTATAATACTACAGATGATAGTGTGTCTTATGGAGGTGATATTTATAGAGATTATAATGATCGTAATGCCAATACAGGAATAGAAATTGGACAAGGCAATAAAACCAATAGTTTTATGGCAGAGTTACAGGCTGGTTATTTGTTAAATCCGGAAACAAATCTTAAGATGTTTGCTAATATTATCTATAGAGATTTTAATCCAGATGCAGTCAATGCTTCTACGGTACGTTCTGGTTCGGTATGGTTTAGTCTAGGTTTTAGAACAGACTTGTTTAATTGGTATAATGATTTTTAGTAATAATTTTTTTTAAGACTAGAACAAGCTAAGCCTCTTAATAAAGCATAGGCTTGAAGATTAGCTAGATAAAACTAGGTTTTTGCGTTGGTTAGAATCAATTTTCAGACTATCTTTGCAGTCGCTTTTAAAAGAACAAAAAAAATAGAGTTTGAGCAGTACAAAATCTTCGATCGCAACAGCTTCTGTTGTAACAGATTTTAAGGAAATAACCAAAATGGGTTTGTCCTTAAGTGTCGTCTTTTCATCTATTGCGGGTTATTTTTTGGGTGCAGAAACTATAAATTTTACAACACTTCTTTTATTGGCTTTTGGTGGTTATTTTATGGTTGGTGCTTCTAATGCATATAATCAAATTATTGAGCGCGATTTAGATGCGCTTATGGATAGAACCAAAAATAGGCCTATTCCTGCTGGCCGAATGACAGTAAATACCGCATTTATAATAGCAACAGCTTTTACTATTTTAGGTATAGTTACATTGTACATTATTAACCCAAAAACGGCAATGTATGGTGCTATTTCTATATTTTTATATACAAGTGTATATACGCCTTTAAAAACAAAAACGTCTTTAGCTGTTTTTGTTGGTGCTTTGCCAGGAGCTATTCCTTTTATGTTAGGTTGGGTTGCTGCTAGAAATAGTTTTGGAATAGAGCCAGGAACTTTATTTGCGATTCAATTTTTTTGGCAATTCCCGCATTTTTGGGCTATAGGATGGTTTTTACACGAAGATTATAAAAAAGGAGGTTTTCATATGTTGCCAACAGGAAAACCAGATAAAGGAACAGCCGTACAAATTATAATGTATAGCGTTTGGACAATTATTGCATCAATAATACCTGTATTTGGATTTACAGGAGATTTAAAATTGTCTGTTGTTGGAGCTGTTTTGGTATTTCTAATTGGTTTAATAATGTTGGTATATGCCTTCAAGTTGTTTAAAGATCGTTCTGTAAAAACAGCAAAACAACTCATGCTATCAAGCGTGTTTTACATTACACTACTGCAAATTATATATGTTGCTGATAAATTTTTGAGATAATGGATTTAACACAAGGAACACAACAAGAAAAAAGAGCAAGATCTAAAAAGATGATGCTATGGTTTGGTATTGGCTCTTTAATAATGTCCTTTGCTGGATTAGTAAGTGCATTTATTGTAAGTAGCAAACAACGATTAAATGAAGACTGGTTGGTTAACTATGAGTTGCCTAATGCTTTTTTAATCAGTTTGATTCTTATTTTGCTAAGTAGTTTAACATTTATCTTAGGCAAAAAAGCACTTAAACAAAATAATATGCAAATGGTAACACTTTGGCTATTAGTAACATTAGGTCTGGGTATTGCATTTGTTTACAGTCAATTTGCTGGTTTTAGTGAGATTATCGCAACAGGATATAATTTTACAGGACCAACAAGTAATATTACAATGTCTTACATTTATATTATTGCAGTATTACACATAGCGCACGTCATTGCTGGTTTAATATGTCTCATTGTTGTAATTTATAATCATTTTAAACAAAAGTATAACTCCAACAATATGTTGGGTTTTGAACTCGCAGCCAATTTTTGGCATTTCGTAGATATGCTTTGGCTTGTGCTCTTTTTGTTTTTATATTTTTTTAGATATATAATTTGATTATTTTTGTCCAATCTTAAAATTTAAATAAATTCTATGGATTCTACAGTAGCTACTGGTACAGAAGAAAAAACTTGGGGAGGAGGCAATGAGCCACTTAAAGCAAGTTACGGAAAAATGATGATGTGGTTCTTCATTGTATCTGATGCATTAACATTTTCAGGTTTCTTGGCAGCGTATGGTTTTTCGAGATTTAAGTTCATTAACGAATGGCCTATTGCAGATGAGGTGTTTACTCACGTACCTTTTTTACATGGTCAAGAATTGCCAATGATTTATGTGGCATTTATGACCTTTATACTTATCATGTCTTCAGTAACTATGGTGTTAGCCGTTGATGCTGGTCACCACATGAACAAAGCCAAAGTAACCATATATATGTTTCTTACCATTATTGGTGGAGCTATATTCGTTGGTTCTCAAGCTTGGGAATGGGCAACTTTTATTCAAGGAGATTATGGTGCTGTACAAACAAAAGGTGGGAATATCTTACAGTTTGGTGAATATGTAACAGTTGATGGCGAACAGAAATTCAAACGAGTTTCAATCGACGATATTGCCATAGCACAAGAAAGTGATCGTGCTACACATGAGCGTAAAAACGGACTTTGGTTTGTAGATGAAGCTACATTACCACCTTATTCTGTAAATGAAATTTATGCTGGTTTAATGGCTAACGAAAATGTTTTAGTTAGGAATCAACTACTTGATGAGAATGGTCATAAAACAGTATTGTCTAGAGCAGAATCATTGAAACAAATAAAAGAGAATGGTAAGCTTGTTGTAAAAGGGGCTAACTTACAAGTCAATGAATATGGTACAACGTTATTTGCTGATTTCTTTTTCTTCATAACTGGTTTTCACGGTTTCCACGTACTATCAGGAGTGATAATCAACATTATTATTTTCTTCAACGTTGTTTTAGGAACGTATGAGCGTCGAGGAAGTTATGAGATGGTTGAAAAAGTTGGATTATATTGGCACTTTGTAGATTTAGTATGGGTATTTGTATTCACATTCTTCTATTTAGTATAAAAAGAAATTAAGATTAAATTATGGCACACGAGCATAAATTAGAAATATTTAGAGGACGTTGGAAGTTTAAATCTAACACACAAAAAATTTGGGGAGTTTTAGGATTCTTAACTTTTGTAACCTTAATAGAAGTTGTATTAGGGATTTATAAACCAGATGTTTTGATGCATACTTGGATGAGCCCTTTTGAAGGTGGATTCTTTGCTACATTAGGTAATATACTGTTCTCACCAATCGTTTACATGAAACCGTTAAACCTTATCTTCATATTATTAACCATTGTAAAAGCATATTACATTACTTGGGATTTCATGCACATGAGAGATGAAACTGGTAGTATGAGAAAAATGGTTGTGTGGACAGGTGTTTTTCTTATCTGTTATTTAATTTTTATCTTGTTACAAGAAGGAGGTTATGTCTTTGAGGTATACAATGGTACAGATAGTTTAATTAAGAGAGATTTTTAAAACAAAATAAAGTTTATACACTAAGATAAATCAAAGTGTTAAATACAATTAAAAGGTGGTTTTTCTAAACCACCTTTTTTATTTTTGCAATCTAATAGTTTATGCTAAACTAAGGTTAATTCTGCAGTTGATAAAAGCACTTAAGAACTAGGATTTTATTCTTCAAAAAATGAAAGCAGACAAAGTAAAACGCAATATAGTTCTTGGTATATTATTCTTTTTACCAGTTGCATTTTTATTGATGCTCTATCCCGCTAAACACAATTACGAACCTTTAAATGTTGTAAACGAAAAGGTTTCTGATACTAAAGGGTTCTACACAGATAGAGCAGATTCTATTGTATTAAAAAATCATATTACTGTTCTAGGTTTTTTAGGTAAAAGCCCTTTAGATAAAATGATTTCGGCATCAAACCTAAAAGAATTAGTGTATGATAAATTTAAAGGCTTTAAGAACTTTCAAATTGTGATTGTTGTTCTAGAAGGTACAGAAGAGGATGTAAAAGCATTAAAAAAAGAAATTAATACTTACGAAGATTTAAAGTTTTGGCATTACGCATTTGGCACTGAAGGCCAAATAAAAATGCTCTTTAATACCTTGAAATCAAAAGAAAGATTATCTGAAGATTTATCAACAAACAATGTGTTTATCATAGATAAAGACTTAAATCAGCGTGGTAGAATTGATGGGAGAACAGAAAGGGAAATAGAAGATAAGAAACCAGTATTTAGTGTTTATTCTTATAATACCATTGAGGTTTCCGAAATTAAGAATATGATGAGTGACGATGTTAGAGTTCTTTTTACAGAATACCGTCAAAAACGTGAAGGTAAATTCGATGATTCTAATACAAGAAGAAGTAAAGAAATAAACAAAGACAATGAGTAAAAAAACTAATTATTCATACATAGGTATTGCATTTATTATTTTAGTTTTTGGAATTATTTTTGTTCCAAAAATAATAGACCGTATTAGCGAAGGTGATATTACCAGAGACGAAAGTCGAAGTAAAAATGTTTCAAACGCTACTACAGAAGAAAAAAACACAAAGCAAAATAAAAGTGATTTAAGCTATTTAGAAATCAATGGGCAACCCAAAAAAGTGCCAGCATTTAGTTTTATAAATCAAGATGGTAAAATCATTACCAATGAAGATTATTTAGGAAAAGTTTATGTCGTAGAGTTCTTTTTTACCACATGTCCAACCATTTGCCCTATAATGAACAGAAATTTAGTAGAAGTTCAAAATGAATTTAAAGACTTTAAAGATTTCGGTGTGGCCTCTTTTACAATCACACCAGATATTGATACACCAGAAGTTTTAAAGGCTTATGCAGTAAAATACGATATCTCAAATCCAAACTGGAACTTTCTAACAGGTAGTGAAGTTGCTATATACAAACTAGCCAACGAAGGGTTTAATTTATACACTGCAAAAGATGAGAGTGTAGAAGGTGGCTTTGAACATTCAGGAAACTTTGCTTTAATAGATAAAGAAGGCTTTATAAGATCAAGAAAAGATAATTTTGGAAACCCTTTAATCTTTTATAATGGATTAGTTCCTGAAGCAGTTGGCGTTGATGAAGATGGTATTGGGCAAGAAATAAGCATTTTAAAAGAAGATATTGCTAAACTGTTAAAAGAGTAGTTATGAATTCTGTAGATATAGAAAAAGAAAAAAAGTATAATAAATGGATTGTTGTATTATCCATCGTTATTCCATTAGTGGTTGCAGCCTTATTTGGTGTTAATCTCCGTAAACTTGGTTTTGATGTAGAGCCGTTAACAATTTTACCTCCAATTTACGCTACTATAAATGGTTTAACTGCAATAATTTTAATCTTAGCTTTTTTTGCTGTAAAAAATAAAAATATAGTACTTCATAAAAACTTAATGACTACCGCTATTTGGAGTTCCGTTATTTTCTTAGTGCTTTACGTTGCTTATCATATGACGAGCGATTCTACAAAATTTGGAGGAGAAGGTGTTATTAAATACATTTATTATTTTATATTAGTTACACACATTGTACTTTCAATCGTTGTGATTCCTTTTGTGTTAATTACCTATGTTAGAGCAATAACTAATAACATAGAGCGACATAAAAAAATCGCAAAAATCACATTTCCATTGTGGTTATACGTCGCTGTAACAGGCGTTATAGTATATTTAATGATTTCGCCTTATTATATATAATTATGCAACGTAAAATTATATTTCTCATATTTTCTTTATTTTTCTTTCTAAGAACTAATGCGCAATGTGCTATGTGTAGAGCTGTTTTAGAAAGTGGTGAAGATCAATCTGCAGCAGAAGGTATTAACGATGGAATTGTCTTTTTAATGGCTGTGCCTTATATTTTGGTTGGGACAATTGGTTTTATTATTTACAGAAAATTTAATAAACCACAAAAAGCAAAAAATACAGAGGAAACTCTGTAACATATTACCTTTTTAAGAGTCTTAGCTGTAAGTACATGTATATGTATTAACAGTTTATTGGCATAAAAGCCTAATGAATTTTCTTAAAATTACACTCGCTAACTAACCATAATTATGATTCAAATTAAGGATTTACATAAATCTTACCATATGGGAAGCAATTCGCTTCACGTTTTAAAAGGTATTAATTTTGATGTAAAAGAAGGAGAACTCGTTTCTATAATGGGGTCGTCAGGCTCAGGTAAATCTACATTGTTGAATATTCTTGGGATGCTAGATGAGGCCGATGAAGGTGAGTATATTCTAGATAATGTACCTATTAAAAATCTTAATGAAAAAATAGCGGCCAAATATAGAAATGAATTTCTAGGTTTTATCTTTCAGTCATTTAATCTTATCAATTATAAAAGCGCATTAGATAATGTATCTATGCCGTTATACTACAAAGGTGTTAAGCGAAAAGAACGTACCGAAAGAGCTATGCATTATCTTGAAAAGGTAGGTTTAGCACAATGGTCTCACCATTTACCAAGCGAACTTTCTGGTGGACAGAAACAACGTGTTGCTATTGCGAGAGCATTGGCTAGTGATCCTAAAGTATTGTTAGCAGATGAGCCAACCGGAGCTTTAGATACCAAAACGTCTTATGAGGTTATGGAGCTTATTCAAGGAATTAATGACGAAGGAAAAACAATATTAGTCGTCACTCATGAAGACGATATTGCACATATGACTAAACGCATCGTTAATCTTAAGGATGGTTTAATCATTGATGATAGCCCAGTAGAACAAATTAGAGCATCAGCACATGTTTGATTTAGAACGTTGGCAAGAAATCTTTGAAACGTTAAGCAAAAATAAATTGCGAACGTTTTTAACAGGTTTATCTGTTGCTTCGGGTATCTTTATTTTAGTTATACTTCTTGGTTTTAGTCAGGGCATTGCAAACGGTGTAAAATCACAGTTTGAACAAGATGCAACCAACAGAGTTTCTGTTTGGACAGGTGTTACAACAAAAGGATACAAGGGCTTAAACCCTGGACGCTATATTCAACTTAAAAACTCAAGTTTTGATGCCGTTGTAAATGAATATGATGATTATTTACATTACCGAACAAAAGATTATATGATTTGGGGAGGAACCATATCTTATAATAACGAAACAGGCAACTACAGAGTTCGAGGTACCTTACCCGACAATCAATTTATTGAAAATGCAGATATTGGATCGGGGAGATTTATTAATCAATCAGACATCAATGAAAGCAAAAAAGTGGCTGTTATTGGGAACAAAATAAAACAAGACCTTTTTAAAGGTGAAGATCCAATAAATCAAAATGTTCAAATTTTTGGAATGAACTTTAAAGTCGTAGGTGTTTTTTTTGATCCAGGTGGAGATCGAGAAGAAGGTCAGGTTTACATTCCTGTTAGTACGGCTCAAAAAGTTTTTAATGCCGGAGATAACATTAGAAATATGGCCTTTACTGTGAAGATGGCAGATGATTTTGATGAAGCTGTAGCCATGTCTAATGCTATTGCTTTGGGTATAGAAAGAAAAATTAAAGAAATTCATACAGTTGCTCCAGATGACGTAAGTGCTGTTAGAGTAAATAACACTTTAGAACAGGCCGAAAAAATCTATTCTTTAGTAGCAACTATACAAGCTGTATTTTGGTTTGTAGGTATTGGTACAATCATCGCTGGTATTGTTGGGGTTGGTAATATTATGCTTATTATCGTAAAAGAACGAACTAAAGAAATCGGAATCCGAAAAGCTTTAGGGGCTTTGCCAATGTCTATTGTTGGAATGATATTACAAGAGGCTGTTTTTGTAACAATGTTTGCTGGTTTGTTTGGGTTAATTTTTGGACTCGGATTGCTAGAACTTGTAGGACCATTAATAGAAAGTGACTTTATTAAATACCCACAAGTAGATTTTAATATTGCAATAACCACAGTGTTTTTGCTAGTATTTGCTGGTGCTTTAGCCGGATTTATTCCTGCCTATAGAGCGGCAAAAATTAAACCCATTGTAGCACTTAGAGACGAATAATATGTTTAGTAGAGACCGTTGGGATGAAATACTTGAAGCTTTAAACGCTAATAAATTTAGAACGTTTCTAACGGCGTTTGGCGTGTTCTGGGGCATCACAATCTTAGTGCTGTTGTTGGCTTTAACCAATGGGCTTAAAAATGGTGTAACTGCAGATTTTGGTGATTTTGCAACCAATTCTATGTTTATGTGGACACAAGGCACATCTAAACCTTATAAAGGATTGCCAAAAGGACGTTATTTTAGTTACAAAATAGGAGATGTTGCCGCAATAAAATCTGAGATTCCTAATTTAAAATATGTGTCTCCTAGAAATCAATTAGGAGGATATAATGGTGCTAATAACGTCACTAGAGGTACAAAAACAGGTGCATTTGAAATTTATGGAGATTATCCAGAGTTTATTAAACAACAGCCTATGGACATTCTTCAAGGACGTTTTATTAGTTATTCAGATATAGAGGCCAAACGAAAAGTATGTGTTATAGGTACTGGTGTTGTTAAAGGACTGTATGATAAAGAAGAAGAGGTTTTAGGAACTTATATTAAAGTCAATGGTGTTAATTTTTTAGTCGTTGGCACTTTTAAAATGAGTAATAGTCAAGGAGATGGAGAGCAAGACGCAAGCACTATATACATACCATTTACAACTTTTGGTCAAGCATTTAATAGAGGCGAAAATGTAGGTTGGATGGCAATAACAGCAGTTGATGGTGTAAGTATTACATCGCTAAAACAACAAGTTTTCGATTTAATGAAATTTAGACACAAGGTAGATCCAACAGACGAACGAGCTATTGGTCATTTTGATTTGTCAGAACAATTTGAGCGTATTAACGGGTTGTTTTCAATATTAAGTTTAGTTGGGTATTTTGTAGGAGCCTTAGTCTTAATGTCTGGTATCATAGGTATTAGTAATATTATGCTCATTGTAGTAAAGGAACGTACTAAAGAAATTGGAGTAAGGCGTGCTTTAGGGGCAAGTCCATGGAGTATAAAATCACAGATTTTGCAAGAAAGTCTCATCTTAACAATACTGTCTGGTATGGTTGGAATTTCATTTGCAGCGTTTGTCATTTGGGTGATGAATATTATTTTAGATAATGCTGGCCCAGTAGACAATTTTGCAAATCCAAGTGTAAGTATGCAGGTCGTATTTACAGCTTTAATCATACTAATAGTTTCAGGTGTTTTAGCGGGGTTAATTCCAGCAAATAGTGCCACAAAAATGAAACCTGTAGACGCTTTAAGAAAAGAATAAAATTATATCAATCATAATCATGAAAAGAACTAAAACCGTAATTATACTAATCGCCATTGTAGCTGTATTTGGAATCTCTCTCTTTTATTTGTGGCAAAAGAATCAAGAAGATCCTATAACTTATACTTCAGAATCTCCAACAGAAGAAACTATTATTGTTAAAACTGTAGCTACTGGAAGTATTGTGCCAAAAGAAGAAATTTTAATTAAGCCCAATATATCAGGTGTTATAGAAGAAGTGTTTATTGAAGCAGGTGAGTATGTAGAGCAAGGTGATCTTATAGCGCAAATAAAGGTAATACCAAATGCTTCGTCTTTAACAAGTGCTAAAAACAGTATTGCCAGTAATCAAACAGCACTTCAAACAGCAAAAATAAACTTACAAACGCAGCAATCTAATTACGATAGACAAAAAGCATTATTCGAAAAAGGAGTGATTTCTGCAAATGATTTTGAAGGTATCAATAATGCTTATTTGCAAGCAAAGCAAAGTGTAGAGCAAGCAAAAATTAATTTAAATTCAGCATCTCAAAACTATGATATTATTAAAACGGGTACCACATCTGGTTTAGGAAATATTGCACAAACACAAGTAAGAGCAACGGTTTCAGGTATGGTTTTAGACGTTCCTGT
This sequence comes from Winogradskyella psychrotolerans, assembly GCF_018860565.1. Taxonomy (GTDB): domain Bacteria; phylum Bacteroidota; class Bacteroidia; order Flavobacteriales; family Flavobacteriaceae; genus Winogradskyella; species Winogradskyella damuponensis. Next base: position 10,318 of record NZ_JAHKPS010000028.1, on the reverse strand, counting down.
AAAAGCGGGAAATCAAGTTATTGAAGCTAATAATTTTAATGAAGGAACGTCAATTGCATCATTAGCAGATGTAAAGCAAATGATTTTTGAAGGCAAAGTAGACGAGAGTGAAGTTGGCAAAATTAAAGAAGGCTTACCATTAGAAATTACTGTTGGTGCTATTGAGGATAAAAAGTTTGATGCAGTGTTAGATTATATTGCTCCAAAAGGAGTGGCAGAAAATGGTGCCATTCAATTTGAAATAAAAGGGTCACTTAAAAAAATGGATTCTACATTTATTAGAGCAGGTTTAAGTGCCAATGCTTCTATTATTTTAGAAAAAGCAGAAAAAGTTTTGGCAATCAAAGAAGCTTTAGTGCAATATGATAACGAAACCAAAAAACCTTACGTAGAGGTAGAGGTTGGTGATCAGAAATTTGAAAGAAAAGATATAGAGTTAGGGATTAGCGATGGTATTTTTGTTGAAGTTAAAAGTGGTGTTTCAAAAACCGACAAAATAAAAATTTGGAACCAAGTACAAGGAATTCCTAAATATGCACAATAATAATTTTTTAACATTTAGTGTAACACTTTAAGATTTACATAGACAAATAGGCATCATGAAAAAACAAATCATAATAATATTCCTCTTTTTAGGAGTTATAGCACAAGCACAAAATAAGAAATGGACACTTCTTGAGTGTGTTAATTATGCTTTAGAAAATAACATTTCCATTAAGCAATCAGATTTAGATGTTGATTTAGCAGACATTGACAAGAAACAGGCTTCTTCCAATTTTTTGCCTAATCTTAACTCTAATGTTTCCTACAATATAAATACTGGTGCAAACATTAATCCTGCAACCAATCAATTTGAAAACAATACATTTAAATCAGCTTCTAGTGGTCTAAATTCAAGTATTAATATATTTTCTGGATTATCTAATTGGAAAACACTTCAAAGAGCAAAAATTAATAAAATTGCTTCAGAGTATCGTTTAGAGAAAATGAAAGATGATATTTCATTAATTGTAGCGAATTCATTTTTACAAATTTTAGCTAATAGAGAGCAGCTAAAAGTATTACAATCTCAAAACAAATTGACAAAAGAAAATCTTGAAAACACACAAGAATTAGTTAATGCAGGTGTTTTACCACAAGGTGATTTGTTAGAGATAAGAGCTACAGATGCCACACAAGCTCAGCAAATTATAGCAGCTGAGAATGCACTATTTTTATCTAAGTTGGGACTCGCGCAAACATTGCAATTAAAAGATTATGAAAGTTTTGACATTGCAGATGATGATTATGGTTTGGTGCCAGCAGATATTTTAGATAAAGATGCTTCTGAAATTGTTGCAAAAGCAAAAGAAGAGGTTAATGATATTAAGATTGCTCAAACCAGTTTTGAATTAGCACAAAAAGATTTAGAATTGGCAAGAACCAGTTATTATCCTACTCTTTCAGGGTTTTTAGGTTACAATACACGTTGGGCAAGTACACAAATAGACCCTCTTACAGGAGGAGATATTCCTTTTGTAGACCAGTTATATATATTTGATGGTACGTCTGTAGGATTACAGTTAAATGTTCCTATTTTTAATAGATTTACCGTGCGTAATAATGTAAAACGAAGCAAAGTAAATGTAGAGCGTTTAAAATACCAATTAGAACAAACAGAAATAGATTTAGAATCTACGGTTTATCAAGCCTATAATGATGCGAAAAACTCTAAAAAGTCATACGAAGCAGCATTACAAACCGAAGAAGCGCGTCGTTTAGCTTTTGAATACGCAAAAGAACGTTATGATGTTGGTTTGTCAAATGCTTTTGATTTTAATCAATCTAGAGCAACCTACGAGAACTCTCAATCAGATGTTGTACGTACAAAATATGATTATATTTTTAGACTTAAAATTTTAGAATTTTATTTCGGTTTACCAATAACAGATTTAAATTAGAATAAAATGAGTAAAACATTAAAAATTATCATTGGAATTGTCATTCTTGCCCTTGTTCTTTTAGTAGCAGGATCTAAAATGGGATGGTTTGGTAAAAAAGGAAATTTCAAAAGTGTAATTGTTAAGGAGGTAACTTTAAAAGACATTGTAGAAACGGTATCTGCTACTGGAAAAATTCAACCAGAAATAGAGGTAAAAATATCTTCAGAAGTTTCTGGAGAAATATTAGAATTACCTTTTAAAGAAGGAGAAGAAGTTAAAAAAGGGGACTTGTTAGTTAGAGTAAATCCAGATTTAATTCAGTCTGCAGTGAGTCGTTCGCAAGCATCTTATCAAAATGTTAGAGCAGGTTTAGAACAAGCAGAAGCTAATTTAAAACAAGCTAAAGCAGATTATGATAGAAGTAAAATTCTTTTTGATAAGGGAGTTATTTCTAAGGCAGATTGGGATAAATCTATTGCGACGTATGAAAATGCGGTTGCTGGAAAAAACTCGGCATACTACAATGTGCAAAGTGCAGCAGCTACAGTAAATGAAGCTAAGGATAATTTAAATAGAACAACAATTTATGCGCCAATGAGTGGAACAATTTCACTTCTAAGTGTAGAATTGGGAGAACGTGTTGTGGGAACACAGCAAATGGCTGGTACTGAGATTTTACGTGTAGCTAACCTTAACAATATGGAAGTTGAGGTAGATGTTAACGAAAATGATATTGTAAAAGTTAATATTGGAGACTCTACCATTGTAGAAGTAGATGCTTATTTAAAGAAAAAGTTTAAAGGTATTGTTACAGAGATCGCTAACTCAGCAGCAGGAACTCTAGCGGCAGACCAAGTCACAAATTTTAAAGTAAAAGTTAGAATAATTGAAGAGTCTTATAGAGATTTAACAGAAGGAAAACCAGAGTCCTATTCGCCTTTTAGACCAGGAATGACAGCAACAGTAGATATAATTACAAAAATGCGTAAAGATGCTATTTCTGTGCCTATTAGTGCCATTGTAATTAAAACAGATACCAGTTCTACTAAGAAGCCTTATAGTAAGCGTGTTGTTGAAGATGAAAATACAGAAGAGGAAGAAAAGAAGTTTGAGTGTGTCTTTGTTAATGAAAATGGTAAGGCAAAATTAAGAGTTGTTAAGACAGGAATTCAAGATGATACTAATATCGAAATTATTTCAGGCTTAAACAAAGATGACAAAATCATTACAGGACCCTATAATATGGTTTCTAAAATGCTTAATGCAGGTGATTTAATAGAGGAAAAGAATAAAAACTCAGCGTCTTCAGACAGTACAGAAGAATAGTTTAATAGATATTTGATAATGGCATTAGTGCTAAATATAGAAACAGCAACAACAAATTGTTCGGTCTCTCTGTCTAAAGATGGAGAGACTCTAGTTTTAAAAGAAGATAATAGTTTAGGCTATTCTCATGCAGAAACATTACACCTATTTATTGATGAGGTTTTTAAAACTGCAAAAATTAAACCTTCAGAAATTGATGCTGTGGCTGTGAGTAAAGGACCTGGTTCTTATACAGGTTTGCGAATAGGTGTATCCTCGGCAAAAGGTTTGTGTTTTGCGCTTAATAAACCTTTGATTGCCATTTCAACATTAGAAAGTTTAGCCTGTCAAGTGAAAACAGATGACGGGTTTATAGTTCCTATGTTAGATGCTAGGCGTATGGAAGTGTATGCTGCTATATATAATTCAAATTTAGAACTAGAGAGAGAAATTAAGGCTGAAATTCTTACAGAAGAAAGCTATATGTCAATTCTTGAGACGAATAAAGTTTATTTTATAGGTAGTGGTGTAACAAAAGCAAAAGCTTTAATTCAGCATCCCAATGCTGTTTTTATTGATGGAAAATTGCCTTCTGCTAATGAGATGTCATCTTTAGCTGAAATTAAATACAAAAAAAGCGACACCGAAGATGTCGCTTATTTTGAACCTTATTATTTAAAGGATTTTGTAGCTTTAAAAAAGAAAGCTTAAGCTTCTTTATGTATTTCTACTTGATGTGGATAAGGTATTTCAATACCAGCCGCATCTAATGCTTCTTTTACATTTTCCGTTACTTCAAAGTAAACTGTCCAGTAATCTTCAGTCTTACACCAAGGTCTTACCACAAAGTTAATTGAACTATCTGCTAATTCAGATAAAGCAATTGTTGGTGCAGGATCTTTTAATATTAAAGGATGTGCCGCTAATACTTTGCTGAATACGTCTTTTGTTTGTTTGATGTCTGCATCATAACTTACACCAAATACTAAATCGACTCTTCTTGTACCTTGTGTTGTGTAGTTTACAATGTTGCCGTTAGAAAGCGATCCATTAGGAATAATGATTTCTTTATTAGAAAGACCAATCAATTTGGTCGTAAAGATTTCAATTTCTTTAACCACTCCAATTTCTCCTTGAGCTTCTATTAAATCTCCAATTTTAATGGGCTTAAAAATCATAATTAAAACTCCACCAGCAAAGTTTGCTAAAGAACCTTGTAAGGCTAAACCAATAGCTAAACCAGCAGCGGCAATAATAGCAGCAAATGACGTTGTTTCAACACCCACTGTGCTTAATACAACAATAATGAGAAGAATTTTTAAAATCCAATTAGTAAGATTTAATAAGAATTTTTTTAAGCTATCGTCATAATCGCCTTTGTTCATTGCTTTAGAAACGCCTTTTAAGAGCATTTTAATTACCCAGTTACCAATAATCCATATAAGTATAGCTCCAATAACTTTAGGGCCAAACTCAATAATAAAATTGTAGCCTGCGTCAATCCATTTTTGTGTTTCCATGTTGGTTTAATTAATTTATGTTAAAAAAAAGTCGGTTAACTTTATACCGATTAATACGTTTATTTTACTTCAAAAGTTAACTTTAAGTTCACTCTAAATTCTGTAACATTATTGTCTTTAACAATTGCACTTTGATCTTGTACATAAACAGATTTAATGTTTTTTACTGTTTTTGATGCTTCTTTTACTGCTTTTTTAGTTGCGTCTTCCCAACTTTTATCTGAATTAGATAATACTTCTATAACTTTTAATACTGCCATAATTTATATTTGTTTTATAAGGTTTATATTTTTTAGAAACTGTTTTTTTTAAATAGTCACTTTAAAATCAATGAAATTTAGTTATAAATAGCATTAGCGGTTAATAGTGTCATCGTTTTAGTCCATTTTAATGTATAGTACATGTAGATCAAGGATAAATAAAGCAAATTCTATTATCTAGAATTTTTAGATACTCAAAATGTAGAATTGAGTGTAAAACAAACAAATGTCAGAACAATATGAGACTTTTGTTCTTTACAACTTTTAATAAAATAATCTTAAAGTTAATGAATTTTTAACCATTTAGAGCATGTGTAGTGGTAGAATTGCTCTAAATACTATTTTATGTGTACTTACTACAACTGTTTTACTTCTGTTGTTTTAAATTGAAGAAAACAACCAGTAAAAAATAATATTCTAATGGTATTATTACGACTAAAAAATAACCTGCAAAAACATATTTTAGATGTCTAAGCAGGTTATTTTATTAGAATTTATTTAATTGTAGCAGAATTTAATTCTGTTTTTAATTATGTAGATTATAATGTGTTGATATACTCAAATAAAGTAATTAAATCTTCATCCTTTTTGAGACTAATTTTATTTTTCTTGATATAATCTTTTAATTCACTAGAATGTTGAGGGAATAATTTTAAAAAATCTTTTCGTTTTTGAGGTAAAGGAGAAACTTTATTGTCTAATTTATAATAATAGACATCCTTCAATCTTTTATATTCAGCAGGTTTCTCTTTATCGTAACTAGTAACTGCTGATTTTCTTTTATAGAATTTAACGATTTCTTCTTTTAAAATAGCTAATGAATCAGTCTCTTTTAATACAACAAGAAATCCTTGCTTTGAAACTCCTTCTTTATTGGTGTAACTATATGTTTTATAAACTTTCTTGTCTAAAGCAAAAGTTATTGTTAGGTCTTCAGAATTACTCAAAGCAATTGTATCATTTTTTCGTTTAATCTGCATTTGACCTAAATTTGCATTATATCTTGCTGAAAAAAGCATATCCCCAAACTTATCGAGTTTTACAACTTCAAATGAATCATTTATAAAAGGAGAACCTATAGCATAAAATGAATTGTTGCTATTTTGTTGAGCGGCAGATCGCATCTGATCTAAATTACTTGTTGGGGTTCTCTCTCTAGTAGTTTGATACTGAGCATAACTTATTTCAGAAGAAATTAGACTAATTAAAATTATAGGGAGTAGATGTTTAATACGTATCATGATTTATTTTAAGATTTTATTTTTATTATTTAGACCAAATTCAATATTATTTTTAATATAGATTATAGTGTTTTTCTTACACTTAGGCCAATATAATATTATTATCGTTATATCGACTCTTTTATTATAATGTTCTCTGTTTTTTGTGTTTTAATTAACTTTTATTACTAAAAATAATAGGCTTAAAATTTTAGAAAAAATAACGAGTTAGCGAAACTAATAAAATTTAACCATTTATAAAATTTCAGTAATGGATTTAACATTCACAATGCTTTTATGCTATTTACGGTTGTAAATAGAATTGAAAACATGAATGTTAATTTGAATTTGTGTAAAGAAGTATATCTTTATAAAAAAAGCTTTATTCTTTAGAAATAGAAGATAAGTAGGAGGCAATCCTTATTAAGTCATTTTCATTTTTAAGACTTAACTTATTTTTTTAATGTAAGATTTTAGCTTAACCTCATACTCTGGAAAGGAGTTTAGAAATTGTTTTTTATTTTGAGGTAAAATTTAGATAATAGGTGTCACTTTCTTTTATGAATTTAGCAGCTTTTTCTTTTTCATAAGACGATCTTGGCTTCACTTTATCTGTTCTTTTTTTAATAGAGTAAGACTTGAATCTTCTTTTAGGACAACTAAAAACCGCGTTGAAGATCCAAGTTTTCATCTTTATATGTGTACGTTTTATATTTTTTAAGACTTGCAATAAATGTTATGGTATAATCCGTATTATTGTCTAAAGCAATGATTTTATCTTCACCCAGTTTTATTTCCATTTCTCCATTATACGCATTGTATCTTCCGCTATATATTTTGTTTTTAAAATTTTCTAATCTTAAGGCTAGAAACTCTTCTGTGATATAAGGTGAGCCTTCTGTTTCAAAGGTTTTACTTCGGTTTTTAATGTTTAAATCTATTTCGGCTAAATTTAAACCTTGATTTTGAAAAACAACCATATTAGATGACCCTAAACAGATAAATGCAATCAAAAATTTTAACCATTTATAGCATCTACTGTAATAGAATTGTCATTTAACATGTCTTTTAACATCGTTTCAATACCATTTTTTAAAGTAAATGTAGATGAAGGACAGCCGCTACATGCACCTTGTAGTAATACTTCTACCTTTTTTGTCGTAGCATCATAAGATTTGAATTCTATATTACCACCATCACTTTCTACGGCAGGTTTTATATATTCTTCAAGAATATTGACGATGTTTTTGGAGGTGTCGTCTAAAGCTTCAAATTTTTGCTCAATGGCTTCTTCTGTTTTTTTTAACTGTTTTGGAGCATCATCGTTTAGAATTGTTTTACCGTCTTCAACATAAGATTTTAAGAATTCTCTAAGTTGAAGTGTAATGTCTTCCCATTCAATAATATCAAACTTCGTAATGGAAATAAAGTTTTTTTCCATAAACACATTTTTTACAAATGGAAATTGAAATAATGCTGTGGCCAAAGGTGATGGTTTAGCCTCTTCAATTGATGTAAACTCGTATATGTTTGGAACCAAAACTTTGTTACATACAAATTTTAAAACTCCAGGGTTTGGTGTGCTTTCTGCATAAATGGTAACAGCAGCTTTAGGTTTTATAGCTTCTTCAGAAACTACAAGTCCATCTTTAGATAAATAGTCTTCAATTTGTGCTGCAACTTCATCTTGTACATCTTTCCACTCAACAATATTATAGCGTTCAATAGCAATAAAATTTGAAGCGATATAAACCTTTTTTACAAAGGGAAGATAGAATAATTGTTGTGCTAATGGTGAGTGCTTAGCGTCGTCTATGTTATTGAATTCAAAGCTGTTGTGATTGGTTAAAAATCGATCAGCTTCAAATTTTAAAATAGTGTCATTAGAGGTTGGGACTATGGATATTTTTGTATGTGCCATCTTTTTATTTGCAAAAGTATGAAATATCAGCATGAAACGTTCATCCTTTAGATGATGTTTTATGTCTGTATTTTGAAGTCAATTAATATAATTTTATTAAATTTCGAGATTCAATGATAATAAGACAATAACTTAAGCTTTTAAAGGTGTAGATTTATTGTTAATTAATTGACCAAACCAGCTATGAAAAATACCCTATATCTAATCGTCTTTCTATTTTCAACTATTGGCTTTTCCCAAGATATTTTGATGCAAAATGGTACATTTATGCGATGTGCTCCTGATAAATTTTTTGACTCAGGTGGTGAGTTTGGTAATTATGATGATGATGAAGATCTAGTTACAACTATATGTCCACAAAATGAAGATGAATTTATTATAATTAATTTTACCGAGTTTACAACACAACTTAATCAAGATGTGTTAACTATTTATGATGGGGACGATATAACTGCAGATGTTATTGGTACATATTCTAGTGCTGTGTCACCCGGAATTGTTTCTGCTTCAGACTCTAATACGTCTGGATGTTTAACGTTTGCTTTTTCTAGTAATGGATCGGGTAATATTAATGGATGGGAGGCCGAGATTTTATGTGCCACCCCATGTCAAGATATTGTAGCTTCAATAGATAGCAGTACTCCAGCTCCCAATGCCACAGGAGTTATAGGCATATTACCTGGTGATTCTGTCGATTTTTCTGGTAGTGCGACATTTTCTGTTGATGGTACCGATGCTCAGTATAGTTGGAATTTCGGGGATTCGAACACAGGGTCAGGTGCTGATGTTTCTCATGTTTTTACTACCCCAGGGACTTATACTGTAACGTTAACAGTTACTGATAATAATCCGCAAGTCTGTTCGGATTCAACTACAATTACCGTTTTTGTTTTAGGCCCTAATGTAGTTGTCGATCAAGATATTTTTACTCCAGAAGAATTAATAGAAGATGTTTTAATTGACAGTCCATGTGCGTCAGTATCAAATATTATAGCATCAACTGGAATTAATTTTAGCCCAACAGAACCAAATGGTATTGGTTACTTTTTTAGTAATGGAATTGATTTCCCCTTTGAAGATGGATTATTACTTACAAGTGGTGATGCTAGTGAAGCTGGTGGACCAAATACATTTTTGGGTGACGGATCTGGAGCATGGCCTGGAGATGATGATTTAGATGATGTTGTTGGTATTGAGTCAAACAATGCCTCTTTTATTCAATTCGATTTTGTGCCTCTTGCAGATAGTATCAGTTTTGATTTCTTAATGGCTTCAGAAGAGTATGATATGGGCGGGTTTGAATGTACTTTCTCTGATGCGTTTGCGTTTTTGTTGACGGATTCTGAGAGTAATACTACTAATTTGGCGGTCTTGCCAGGAACAACAACCCCTATTTTAGTAACAAATATACATCCCGATAATGGTGCTTCATGTGGTGGTATTAATGAAGAGTACTTTGGTGCTTATACCCCTAGTGGTGGATCACCAATTTCTTTTGATGGTAGAACTGCCGTTTTTACAGCACAAGCCGATGTTATACCTGGAGAAACTTATACAATAAAATTGGTTGTTGCAGATGATAGAGATAATACCTATGATTCAGGAGTCTTTATTAAAGCAGGTAGTTTTAATTTAGGTGGAAATTTAGGTGATGATATTACCATTGTTGCAGGTACTGCGGAGTGTGATGGTACAGAAATTGTTTTAGATACAGGTCTTGAATTAGCAACTCATGTGTGGTATAAAGATGATGTTGAAATATCAGGTGAAACCTCTTCAACATTAACAGTTACTGAGCCAGGAATTTATTATACTAATTTTGACTTTGAAGGAGTGTGTACTGGTACAGCTGATCCAATACTAGTCGAATTTAAAGATAGCCCTGTTGCTGGTACACCTCAAAATTTATCAATATGTAGTGCTACAGGTATCGAACAATTTAATTTATTAGAAAACGATGATGATATTTTAGGAACACAGGATTCTACAAATTTTTCTGTAAGTTATCATCTTACAGAACAAGATGCTATCGATAATGTAGGAGCATTACCAAGTCCATACACAAATATTTCTAGCCCTCAAATTATTTGGGCACGTTTAGCAGATAGTACCCAAACATGTATTGATACAGTGTCATTCTCATTATCTGCTGCCGGCCAACCTACCATCA
>NZ_JAHKPS010000018.1:513521-524373 GCF_018860565.1 Winogradskyella psychrotolerans | reverse complement strand
GTCCTTGAGGTCCTGTAGCGCCTGTTTCACCTATAGGACCAGGAATAGAACTACCAGACGTTTTTGCATATAAGGCATAGGGTACACTCATTAATTGACTAATTCCTGTTATGGTATAGTTCGTTCCTCCTGTAGGGTCGATTTCAGTTTTAATAAAATATAAATTGTTTCCCCAATCAATGTCACTAAAAATACCAGTGGTATTAGTTCCGGTACCTATCTCAATAGACAATAAACCGTTATTATTTGTAGTAGGGTTTTGTGTTTCAACATAGATCGCATTACCATTAGTAGATCCTTCTAAAAGGCTAATTTGAATGCCTATATTCTGATTGGCTAATATTTGGTCACTACTGTTTCTTACTATCGCTTGATAACTAATTTTATCTGGCGCTTGTGCCATAGCGGTTAATGATGTGGCTATCAAAATAAGAATTAAAGTAATTTTTTTCATTTCGGTTAGTTTTTAATTATTTTAAAGATTTGGGATGTTCGATTTGTAGTGTTTTCAATTTGAAGTAAATAGGTTGCTATTTCTAATTGATCTACATTAATTGTGGTAGTTTTAGTAGTAACTTTTCCATTGATTACCAATTGGCCTAATCCATTATACAATTTATAAGTAAGTGTATTGGGTTTAAAATCATCTATAGTAATGTTCAGTTTTGATGATGTCGGATTAGGGAAGGTTGTGATTTCTAAATTGGTTTTTATATCAACTACTGTGAGAGTTTGGTCTTCAAAATAGAACTGAATACCTTGTAAAGCAGAGGTATCTCCATCTGTTAAGGTATTTTGAACAACTTGTCCGACAGAGTAGTTAACACTGCCACCTGTGTCTGTGATATCGCCACCTGCAGCAACTACGGTTTCTTGAGCTTCCATATAATTGAAGCTTGAAATAAGGGCTCCTAAAAGTAAAAGGGATCTAGGACTTAAACGCAAAGGATATACGTTAGCCAATTTGGTTGGTTTCATAAAGTAGGTTTAAAAATTTGGTTACTATGCTTGTTTTTTTTCGACGAAATGTCGATTAAAACAGTTCAAATGTAGTTTAAATTATCAATTAAAAAAATGTATAATCTATTTTTTTAATTTTAATAACCTTAAAGTTAATCCTAAGGATGGTGTTCTCTCAATTAAAACCAATTTGATTGCGTTGTGTTATAAATTTAGAACTGAATTTGAATGATTGGTTGTTATACATACGACACGTTACAAAGATTTATATTTTGAGATAAAAATTATTATGAGCAGCGTATGATATTGCTATAATCTGCCTTTAGTGTGTTGGTGTGATGCTCAACATGATGAGCAGTCCACATTATAATTTCTCGAACAGGCATTTTTCCCATTAAAGGATGTGGTAAAACAACGGTATCTAAGTTTTTGTCGCTTATGCGTCTTGTTTTATATTGTAATTTCTTTTCTTCAGTTTGTATGCGGTTTAAAAGATATTGCTTATCTGCCAAAGTAGGTGTTTTTAGGTTCTTAGAACCTTTATTTGTTTTGCCTTTAGCCTCTGATAAGCGTTCTTGGTAACGTTTTACTATAGCGGCATATGGTCTTACAGGTCTATTGGCTTTTCCATATTTAAAACGCAGTAAGTATTTAGGCATACTTAGAGCATTGTTTAATGGGATTATGCTTTGTAATAAGTGAAGGGCATGCTGCCCTGTGGTCCATTTCCCTTCAGGCCCTTGAGTCCAAGAGTCATTTGGTTGGTTTTCGAGCCAAGTGATTAATTCGGAATATTTAGCTTCAATTAAATCTGCAATAGCTTCTTTATCCATATGAAAGAATTTGATAAAGAAAAGATAGGGATTTTTACCGAATTGTAGATAGGGTAAAATTCTTTTATTTTTCTAACAGCTACTCTTCAATTTCTTTTTCTTGAATCACAATTTTATCCTTCTTAAAAATAGGAACTAAATAAGATAAGTTAAACCCAAAGCCACCTCCAAATTTGCTGCTGTCAAAAGTTCTGTTGTAACCAGGAATATAAAGATTTTCGTAATTATCAGGTTCAGTTTCAGAAATTAAGAACTTAAGTTGAATGTTAACACCTGCAAAAAAGTTATTAAATAATTCCGCCTTTAATCCAATTTGAAGTTCTGCCCACAGTGCGGTTAAGCTTTTAAATTCTTCTCCTTCTTCTACATAATATTGTTGTTCCCAATACTGGTTGTTAGGATCGTAAATTGTGTAATTGTTTAAAGTACTGCTAAAAGTACTCGCACCAATGCGGAAACCAGAATAAATCATGTTTTCCATGTCAAGCCAATTTTTGTAGAAATTAATATCAACTCCACCTTTAAAATAACTCCCTTTTGTAGTGGTGTTCATAAAATCATTTTCAAGTGTACGTTCTTCGTTACCAATTTCCCCAGCAATGTAAATGCGTTTGGTGAGACGATAATCTCCTGTAATTTCAAAACCGGTATAATTGTCATCAATGAAAGAATGCGCTAGCTTGCTTACATCTGCGCCAAGTCTAAGGCCATACTTTTGCTTGTAAATTAAAGTATCGTTAATTGTTTTTTTCTTCTCTTGCGCAATTGCTATTGTAGATAACAACAGCAAGATAATAACGCTTCTAATGATAGATGCGAACATGTGTTGTATTTTCATTTTCTACAGTTAATTCTATGGTTTCTTCTATTTCTATATTGGCAATCCATGGCTCACTATCAGTGTCTCTAGTAACGCTTAATTCTGTAAAGATACTTTTGTAACCACAAGCTCTAGAAACATATACAAATTCAGTTTTATAGGAGACTTCTAAAATGTCTGTGTTAGATTCTCCAGTAGCATCTATACGTTGGTTAGTGTCTTTTTCTAGTATATATCGTGTGGTAATAGTTTCGTTATTTAGACCGTCATCTATTTTTAAAGGTAGCCCAATTTTATTTGTATTTACATTAAAGACATAAGAACTCTCATTAACGTAATCTTCTATAATTTTATCAGAGGCTTCTATGGGTTCTATAATTTGGCCATCCTCATTTAATATTTGACCTTCTCCATAAACTGTAAGTCTAGGGACATTTTTTAAACTCTCAGGATTATCTATATCATAAAATTCTATAACTAATCGCGGAGTCGTGGAAGTTGTGGCAGCACAAATATCATCGCGTTCACAGTTTTGTAAAGTCGTTATAACTATTAAACTAAGTACAAATGGGATGATATATTTTTTTTGAAATAATCTTTTCATAGAATCGTGTTGATTCGTTTATTTAATAATTGCGAAATGCATATAGCATATGAGTTATTTTTTCAATTTGGCTTCTTACGAAGGTGTAATCACTATCAGAAACAAGTCAAAAAGTTAACCTTTTTCAAACAAAACAACCGTTTCTATATGTGCTGTATGCGGAAACTGATCTACCAAACTTAATTTTTTAATGGTGTAACCAGACTCCATTAATTGTTCTGTATCTCTGGCTTGTGTTGCTGGATTACAAGATACATAAACCAAACGTTCTGCATTTAGGTTTATTATTTTTTTAAGAGTTTTTGGTGCAATTCCGGCTCTCGCAGGATCTAGAATAATCGTTCTAATTTTATTGGCGTATTCAGGGTGTTCTGTTAAAAATTTACCAACGTCTGCAGCAAAGAATTTTAAACCTTCAATATTATTTCGTTTGGCATTTTCTTTAGCATCTTCAATAGCAGCTGCTACAATATCCACTCCAACAATTTTAGTGTTATCAGATTTGTTGGCTATAATTTGACCAATAGTTCCTGTGCCACAGAATAAATCTAAGACCACCGTATTATCAATAGCATCTTTATTTTCTAAAGCATAATCGACCACTTTAGAATATAACTTCTCAGCACATTTAGGGTTGGTTTGAAAAAAGCTTTTCATGCTGATTTCAAAATTTAAACCTAATAATTCTTCAACAATTTTATCGTCGCCATACACTAGAGAAATACTTCCGGTTGTAGCAATCGTTCGATCTCCAGTTTCGTCGTTAATGGTATGTAATAAACCAGCAACACGATCGCCAAATAATTCGACTAAATAATTCGCGAATTTATCTAAATCAAACTCTGGTAAATCGTAAGACGTTGTAACTAAATTAAAAAGTAATTGATTGGTTTTAAAAGATTTTCTAACGACAAAATACCTAAAAAAGCCTTCTCTTTTTGGAGGATGCCAAGGGGCTAATCCGGTGTCTACACAATAGGCTTTGATGTCTTTTATGCGGTTTTCAAATTCAGCATCAAATAAACCAGAATCTTTTTTAAGATCATCACCACACCACCATGTACCACGTTTTTTAAATCCTAATGTAAATTCATCGACATCGGTTTTTAATTCGTGATTATAACCAATAGCAGAAAAACCATATTCCATTTTATTTCTATAATGAAATGTGTTTGGAGAGCTTACAAATTCGTCAAACTTAGCTTCAATATCAGCAACTTTACCAATGCGCTTAAATAACTCTAAGGTGCTTTGCTTTTTATAGTCGTGCTGCTTTTCAATAGGCAAATTAATATAAGGAGCACCAGGAATGCTTTGGTAAGGCATGTCTATTTCATCTTCCGATGGTTTCAAGACTTCAAAAAGTTTGCATTCGGCATACTTTTTACTTGTCTTTTTTACCTGTCCTTTTACCAGTTGACCAGGTAATGTATTAGGAACAAAAACAACAAATTCTCCATGTTCATTTCTAATACGACCAATACCTTTGCCACCAAAAGCGTAATCTTCAATTAAAATCTCAATGATTTGTCCGCGCTTTACAAATTTATTCCGTTCTCTCTTTGGCATTTTTATAATAATTTGACTGCAAAGATATTCTTATTTTATAAATAGTTGGACTGAATTAGGTCTGTATAATTTAGATTAACTTCAAAAAGAATTTCAAAATAAAATGAACCTTTTTATAATTCTGTCGTCTTTAAAAGTATAAGAGTGAAAAATAGGCATACCAGAATAATCCATCAGCCTAAATAAAAGGTGTCTCAATTATTTAAAACATTAGCGTTTTCTGAAGATTTAGTTTGGCCTTCTGAAAACTGGCTAGCCATAAAATTCAAGAATAGATTGCAAGTTGGAAGTAAAGGTGGTCATAGTCATATTAGATATACTATTATTGAGATGAATGATTTTGATGATATTAAATTCCAGTTCTCTAAACCAGAAGGGTTTATTGGGACGCCCGAGCTTCAAGTTTTATGCATTGTCAGGAAAAATAGCTGAGTAAGTTTTAAATCGAAAAGAATATTTATTAATTTGCACGTTCTTAGGGATGATTTCTCTCCCACGCTGCTTTTTCAATACGTTTGAAAGAATAAAGGTGATGAAGGAATGGATATTTTATTCATTTATTAAATTATTTTTAAAATGGCTGTTATAGACCAATTAACATCGCAAGAAGCGATAGATTTAGAAAACAAATATGGTGCGCACAATTACCATCCACTACCTGTAGTATTGAGTAGAGGAGAAGGTGTACATGTATGGGATGTAGAAGGTAAACAATATTACGATTTTTTGTCTGCTTACTCTGCCGTAAATCAAGGGCATTGTCATCCTAAAATTGTTGCTGCTATGACTAAGCAAGCACAAACACTAACCTTAACATCAAGAGCATTTTATAATGATATGTTAGGGAAATATGAAAAATACGCTTCCGAAACATTTAATTTCGATAAGCTTTTACCTATGAATACAGGTGCCGAAGCTGTAGAAACAGCTTTAAAACTTTGTAGAAAATGGGCTTATGAAGTTAAAGGAATTGATGAAAATGAAGCTGAGATTGTTGTATGTGAAAACAACTTCCACGGAAGAACAACAACAATCATTTCGTTTAGTAACGATCCTATAGCACGTAAAAACTTTGGACCTTATACGAATGGTTTTATAAAAATTGAGTACAACAATTTAGAAGCTTTAGAAGATACGTTAAAAAACAATCCTAATGTTGCTGGCTTTTTAGTAGAACCAATTCAAGGTGAAGCAGGAGTTTATGTGCCAAGTGAAGGGTATTTAGCAAAAGCAAAAGCGATATGTGAAGCTCATAATGTTTTATTTATTGCAGACGAAGTACAAACAGGTATTGCTAGAACTGGAAAGATGTTGGCTGTAGACCATGAAAACGTTAAGCCAGATATTCTAATCTTAGGCAAAGCCTTATCAGGTGGTGCATATCCTGTGTCTGCTGTTTTAGCAAATGATAACATTATGAATGTTATAAAGCCAGGAAATCACGGAAGTACGTTTGGAGGAAATCCAATTGCTGCGGCAGTGGCTATTGCAGCTTTAGAAGTTGTTAAGGATGAAAATTTAGCAAACAATGCTCAAGAATTAGGAGACTTATTTAGAAGTGAATTATCTAAATTTATTGAAACAAGTTCTATTGTTAATTCTGTAAGAGGTAAAGGTTTATTGAATGCTATTTTAATAAACGATACAGAAGACAGTGATACTGCTTGGAATATTTGTTTAAAATTAAGAGACAATGGCTTGTTAGCAAAACCAACACATGGTAATATTATTCGTTTTGCTCCACCTTTAGTAATGACAAAAGAACAATTACTAGATTGTGTGTCTATTATCATTAAGACTTTAAAAGAGTTTGAATCTTAGTAATAATTTCAGCATAGATATAAAAAAAGCGATTTTCAATTAAGAAAATCGCTTTTTATTTTTTATTAAAGTACTATTGATTTTGTTGGATTTGTTCCATCATTTCTTGTGACTGTAACATTATTTCGTCCCAACCAACAGTGTATATTCTGTAAATAGTCATTAGCAAGTAAACCACATTTATAATTAAAATTATTAATGCTACAATTTTAGCTGTATTCATTGCTTTTACACTTCCTTGATCGTAGTTTTCAGGATTAAGACTGGCCTTCTTTAAGCCACTTTGTGCAATAAAAAAAGCAGGTGCTGAAAGTAATACACCAAGACCGCCAAAGCAGCAGCATAGTAATCCAATAATAGCTAATACATAAACAATAGCTGGGTTTAGTTTTTGTTGTTCCATAATTTTTGTTTGATTTATTTTAAGTAAAGTTTGATTAGGTAACTAATAACTATGATTAATACATTAGCTAAAGCCAATATAATAATAATTTTATTGCTATGCTTAAAATTTTTAAAACTGTTTACAATTAAAAATCCAAAGAAGGCAATTAAAGTATAGATTGCAGGATACATAAAAAAGGCATCTATTAATTGACCATTAAGTATTAAGGCTACAGAGCGTTGAAGCCCACAACCCATACAGTCAAAGCCTAAAAGTTGTTTGTTTAGGCATGGTAACATATAATCCTCAAGTCCTTTTGCAAGTATTAGCATGCTGCTAAATTAAGAATTTGATAAATAATTTATACCTCATTTTAAAATTCATTTGCTATTGCCGTAAATATTTTTCTAAACCTTACTTTTGCGTTTAATAATTTATCAGTTATGAATATTTCTAGGACCATAAATTTTATTTGTATCGTTGTTGGTGGCTTAATCGCTTTTTATGCACAAGCACAACAGGAACAAAATAGTTATATCTTAATAGGAGGCATTGTGTTATTAGTATTTGGTATTTATAGAACTTCTAGAAATATTCCAAGTAAGCACGATAAGCCTGAGGAATCTTTTATTAAAAGCGAAAAGGAAGATGAAATTTAAAATAGGTGATACCGTAGAAACTATTGATGATGCTATTTCTGGAGTTATTACAAAAATTTCAGGAGACATGATTTTTGTTGAAGACGCTCATGGTTTCGACTTTCAGTTTGAAGCTCAAGAACTCATGTTAATGGCTTCTGGTAATAGTCTAGAAAATGCCGTTTACAACACGGATATTGAAGCTGTAAAAAAAGAAAAAGCATCTAGAAAACGAAAGTCTGCACCAACGGTAAAACCTAAAGAACGGCATGCTCCAAAATTTGAAGTAGACTTGCATATTCACCATTTAACAAAATCATCAAAAGGTATGTCTAATTATGACATGCTAAATCTTCAATTAGATACAGCTAGAGGACAATTAGAATTTGCCATGCGAAAGCGTATTCCTAAAATTGTATTTATACATGGAGTAGGAGAAGGCGTGTTACGACAAGAGTTAGAAACGCTTTTTGGTCGCTATAATAATGTTAAATATTATGATGCAGATTATAAAACCTACGGGTTAGGAGCTACAGAAGTTAGAATTTTTCAGAATGTAGCACCTTAATCTAAAAAGATACTTGGTGTTACTTCTAAGGTCGTTGTTAAAGTACCAAAATCAATAATTGTTGTTCTTAGAATTTCTAAATCAATACCTACTATTGTAATACTTGTTGTTACCGTTCTAGTATATGTTGTAACTCTTTTTCCTGGATCTGGATAGGTGTCTAAATAATCTTCGTGATTATACAAATAACGAAAAATGTCTGATCCAAACTCATCTACAACGTAGTTAGAGAGATCTCTTGGGTTTTGATCTCCATCTACATCTTCTAAATAAGTGGGGATATTATCACCATCATCGTCGAAATCTAAATAGTCAGGTAGCTCATCTCCACCTACTACTAAATCTGCATCTGTATTTAGAGGGTTAGTGGTTGGGTCATCATCACCATCTGTATTATCAATTTCATCTATAGTTAGTACGTTGTCATTGTCATCGTCTTTATCTATATAATCTGGGAGCCCATCTTGGTCAGTGTCTAAAGAATCCCAATAAATACCATCTTCGTATGGCTCTCCGGCTAAACCTTCAAATTCGGCGGGTACTCCATCATTATCATCATCTACAACAGTTACTGTAATTTGAATTTGGCCATCAAATGCTTCATAATTATCTGCAATTGATAAATCATAAGGCGGTACAATATCGCATAATTCATTATCACTCAAGTTTCTATTGTAAGTTCTAAATAAAAATCTAGCATTAGTAGAACTAATATCTATAGTTACGGGTTCGCCTACAGGTGTAGGAGTTGTAAAAAGAGCGTTGTTGGCGTTGTTTTTAGGTAAAATTAAGATGAGAGATTCACTTGGGTCTTCTCGTGTATCATATATTAAATGATACTCTTCAAAATTATCACAACGTTCTAAGTTTCCTTCAAAATCTAAATCAACAGTTAAAATATCGCCATCATCACAAGCGACTATAAACACTAAAATAAAACAGATAAAAAAACGACGTATCATAGACTCAATTTTGAACAAAAATAAACGATTTGTAAAATTATAACGCTCCATTAACTAAATAATTTTATTTACAATATTTTTGCAATATGAAGCAAGTATATTTAGACAACGCAGCGACAACAGCTATACGACCAAAAGTTATAGAGCGAATGACGCAAGTAATGCGAGAAAGTTACGGAAATGCATCGTCCACGCATAGTTTTGGTCGCTCGTCTAAAGCACTTTTGGAACAGTGTCGAAAAAATATAGCCTCTTATTTTAATGTGTCAGCTTCAGAAATTATTTTTACTTCTGGAGGTACTGAAGCCGATAATTTAGCACTGCGAAGTGCTGTGAGAGATTTAGGAGTTACAGAAATTATTCTTTCTAAAATTGAGCATCATGCCGTTTTGCATACAGCAGAACAGTTACAGAAAGAATATGATGTAACATTAAGCTTTGTAGATTTAGATGATTGTGGTGTTATAAATTATGCTCATTTAGAAACATTGTTACAGTCTGGAAACAAGACTGTAGTTAGCTTAATGCATATAAATAACGAAATTGGTAATATTTTAGATATTGAGCGTGTTGCAAATCTTTGTAAAACCTATGACGCCTTATTTCACACAGATACTGTGCAGTCTGTTGGGCATTATAAAATTGATTTAAAAACGACACCAATAGATTTTTTAGCAGCAAGTGCACATAAATTTCACGGACCAAAAGGAGTGGGGTTTTGTTTTGTAAGAAAAGAATCGGGATTAAAACCTTTGATTTTTGGAGGAGAACAGGAGAGAGGTTATAGAGCAGGTACTGAATCGATACATAATATAGTTGGTATGGATGAGGCACTTAAAATTGCTTATGCCAATTTAGAAGAAGATAAAAAATACGTTTCTGCATTAAAGCGTTATTTCATTCAGCAAATAAAAGCACATTTACCAAACGCTAGTTTTAATGGAAGTTGTGAAGAAGAAGAAACGAAGAGTACTTATACATTAGTGAATGTTTGTTTGCCAATTGCACCACAAAAAGCACCAATGTTACAATTTCAACTCGATTTAAAAGGAATTGCTTGTTCTAAAGGTAGCGCTTGCCAAAGTGGAAGTAACCAACAATCACATGTGTTAACAGAAATATTAAATGATGAGAAATTGAAACAACCATCAGTCCGTTTCTCCTTCAGTATATATAACACTAAAGAAGAATTGGATTATGTGGTTACTGTTTTAAAGGAATTTGTTAGTTCTTAACAATAATTTTTTGAGACTTGGCTTTTGTATTTGAATTAGTAGCAACATTTACCACGTAAAATCCATCACTCAAACGTAATGTAGATAAATCGTATTTGTTTTTTACAGCATCAAAATTAGCTTGTAAAATACGTTTACCAGCAACGTCAAAAATTTCAATAGTTTTAATGTCTAAACCATTTGGGTTATGCACGGAAAGTTCATGAACTTTATTATTTTGCTGTATTTTTAAAGAAGCTAAGTCAAGCTCATCAACACCTAGAGAGCCATCTTCAGGAGTAAATACAATTTCAAAACGATTTGTATAGTTTCCTGGTTCAATATTGAGTTCGTAATCTAAATTTCTCAAATTAACATAAGTGTCATTCTCTAAATCGTGAATATAGATACCTTGAGAGTCATCAAAATTCTGAATATCAAAAATTCTAAAACGTAAAGGTTGTTGTTGTTGTTGTTG
>NZ_JAHKPS010000018.1:0-513389 GCF_018860565.1 Winogradskyella psychrotolerans | reverse complement strand
TGTTGTTGTTGTTGTTGTTCAATATCTATAGTTAAAGGGATGATGAGTGTTTCTTCAAAAGGAAAAGCTTGTCCATTGTATATTTTGTCATCCAATAAGAAATAAGCATCTGAAGGCGTAGGTTCAGAATGAATTAATTCTAAACCATAATCAAAACCAGCAGTGGCAGATTCATGAAAATTTAAAACCAATTGTCTAGTATATTGTGCTTCTTCAACAGTGAAATCTACATTGATTCTAAAACGTTTAAAATCATCAGGCACAATAGAAAGTCCATTCTCTTGATATTGAATGCCTGTAGTTTCAGCATTGTTATCTCCATTGTCAGTACTGCTTCTAAAGAAATAACTGTCACCATCAGATTCTTTGGCAAATACACGATGTGAGTTTTTAGTGTAAACAGTAGCAGGAGTTCCTGGTGTACCTGCAATGCCTTCAACCATAAAGCCTTGTCCGATTGGAATATATCTACCAGCAGATTTAGAACCATTAGTTGGTATAGCTAAAGGAAAGGTGTTGTCTTGTTCGTCATAAGTCATAAATTGTGCAGGAGTATCCGTAATTACTGTTCCTGAGGCATTAATAGTAAACGAATAATAACCTCCTCTATAATCTTGTAAAGTATGCGAGGCTACTGTTCCATCTTGTTCCCAGAAAAGTAGTGTCCCAGTAATTGATGCTTGGTTATCTGTATCATGAATAAATAGAGCAGAATCCATAGCACTTGGATATGGATTACCAATTAAAGTATTTAAGCCGTTAGCCACATCATTAGTAATGGTGCCGTTATTAGGTTTACCTCTAAAATCATAAACTTGGCTACCAGTTAAACCAGTTCCGTTTCCTTTCATTGTAAAGCCAAGTCCTGGTCTAATATTTCCGGTAGCACCTACATAAACCCAATCAAGATATTGATCGGATGTTTGGTAGGTCCATAGCCAACGATCAGAAATTGTTAAAGGACTTGAACTCCCATTAAAAGCCGTAGTAAATGCAGCATCTGTACTAGATGTTAATCCTGTAGCATCATCAATTAAATTGACACGTGCATTTTCATTTCCAGTTGCTGCAGAATTATTACCAACAGGAGAGCACCAATAGTTATAAGCCCATTGATTTACAGTGCCTGTTTGATAAACGCTTAATTGTCCTGTTCCAGAATTTGTACTTGTAGCAGCTCCAAAATCTTGAATTAATTGTGCTTCGTTTCTTAAATAGATATGACTATTAGTTCCTGTTAAGTTTACGGCATTTGTAACGTATAAAGGAGCTATATCTGGAGCGGCTGTAAACCCATCTCCGTCAACAAAAACATAAGAATTGTTTGTTACTGTTAATTGAGCAAAAGCAATACTAGAGCATAGCAAAAGGCATGTAAAGAAAGAAAATTTCATGTTCTTAAATTTTAATGCTGAAGTTTAGTAGGGTAATCTAAAGCGAATTAGATAGTTACAAATTTAATAAATTAAAACATGATATAAGTGCTGAATATCGGAAATATAGGTTATTCCACTAAAAAAAGGTATAGCTAGATTGTGAAAATTAGATTTAATCTAAAAGCGAGCGGATAATCTCAAATTAAAAACGCGAGGTGTTAAATAATTTGGAATAGCATATTGTGCCTTAGAATAAACGTCTCTAACCCATGTATTGGTAATAGAGTTTTGATTATTAAACATATTGTAGATTTCAAATCCAATAGCTAACTCTCTAAACGATTTCTTCCATTTAGCATTATATGTTTTTTCTGGATTTACAACTTCAAATGAGATGCCTAAATCTGCACGTCTATAATCTTTTAAGCGTATTTGATAAATATATGGATCTGCATAACTAGGCGAACCACCAGGAACACCTGTATTATAAACAAGATTTAAGTACATTTTTAAATCAGGCATATTAGGCACATAGTCTTGAAATAAAGCTCCAAATTTTAAACGTTGATCGGTTGGTCTTGCAATATACCCTCGATTGTCAATGTTCTCTTCTGTTTTTAAATAACCAAAACTAAACCAAGATTCCGTTCCAGGTACAAACTCACCATTAAGTCGTAAATCTAGTCCATAAGCATAGGCCTTAGCATTATTGTCCGCACTGTATCGTATTCTAACGTTTTCTAAGGTATAAGGATTAACATCTGTCATCCCTTTAAAATAAGCTTCGCTAACCAGTTTAAATGGTCTTTCCCATAGTTGAAAGCTGTATTCATTACCTAAAACAACATGAAACGATTGTTGTGCTTTAACGTTAGGTTGTACTGTGCCCGAAGAATCTCTTAACTCTCTGTAAAACGGAGGTTGATAATACAGGCCACCTGCAACTCTAAAAAGCATGTCTTTTTCCCAATTTGGTTTAATGGCAAACTGAGCTCTTGGACTAATAACAGTTTGAGTTTTATTATCAGAAATACCATCACCACTAACAGACCAGCTGTGTGTTCTTACACCTGCGTTGTAAAATATCTCGTGTCCATTCCAATCGGTTTGTTTGCTGTATTGTACAAAAGACTGTAGTCTGTTTATTTTTACAAAATTTAAAGATTTTATGTTTTCAAAAGCCGTTAATGGTCCAGTAAACGGGGTGTAAGGTTGTGGGTTAGGTTGGCTAAAACGAGGAGGTCTAATTGAAAAACCTGCAGAATCAATAACTTCATATTCGACTAAGCGGTCTCTAATATCTTCGTGAGTGTATTTTACAGACCATTCTACAGTACTTTCGTCATCAATTTTGTAATCTCCTCTGTGTTCTGCATTAAAGATTAAAGCATCTAAATCATTACGTGCATGTGTTAATTGCGAGCCAATACCTTCACTAAATTCTACTTCACCTAAATTCTCATCTCCTATATTTGTATTTACTTCACCTAAACGGTATTGGGCTAATATGTCAAAGTATTCTTGTTCTGTAGTATGGTAGGCTGAAGCAATGAGTTTAAGAGTTAAATCATCATTAACAAAATAATTGGCTTTAAAGGCTCCAAAATAAGTTTGGTATTTGTCTTTTTCTTGTCCCTCATAAACCACTAAAAGTGCCACAGGATCTTCTAAGGTACCAAAATTGGTTTGTCTATTTTCTGGTTGAAAATTGTATTTGTTTAAAGATATGTTTCCTAAAAAATTTAGATGAAATTTACTTGAAAAACGATATGTTAAGTAGGTTTGTGCGTCAGCAAAAACAGGTTCAACATTGCCTTCAGTTTCTAAACTATTTAATAATAAACTGTTGTCTCTATATCTAACTCCTGCAATACCAGAAAATTTTCCGTCTTTGGAAACGGTTTCTGCAGCGATACTTCCGCCTAGTAAACTTAAATCTGCTCTTATTCCAAAATCTACCGGATTTCGGTATGTAATATCTAAAGCAGAGGATAATTTATCACCGTATTTGGCTTGAAAACCTCCAGCTGAAAAATCGACATTCTGAACCAAATCGGTATTTACAAAACTTAAACCTTCTTGATTTCCAGAGCGAATTAAAAAAGGTCTATACACTTCAATCTCATTGACGTAAACAAGGTTTTCATCAAAGTTCCCACCTCTTACAGAGTATTGTGTACTTAATTCATTAGAGATATTAACGCCAGGTAAGGTTTTTAAAATATTTTCAACACCTGGTTGTGCACCTTTTATAGTTCTTATCATTTGTGGAGAAATAGAGGTGACTCCATCAACAGATTGTCTGGTATTTGTATTAATAACAACAGTGGCAATTTGTTCAAATTCAATTAACATTACAGGATTGTATTCTATTTCCTGACCGTTTTTTAAATTAAACTTTTGTTCTATACGTTTGTGTGAAACATGGGTAAACTCAACAGTTATTTCAACTCCATAAGGAATTTTAAGTTCGTAAAATCCGTTACTGTTTGTGGCAGTTCCTTCACCTGTATTTATTTTTATATTAACCCCTTCTATTGGGTTTTGAGCTTCATCTAAAATAACACCTCTAATAATGGCAGATTGAGAAAAGGATAGCAAACTAAAGAGTAAGCTGAGTAGGACTGAGAAATATAAGCGTTTCAAATAATTTAGTTTTATATGCCAAGTTTTAGATCTTGAACTTTAATAATCTTTGTTTTAGGTTCTAAAAGCGAAGCGGTCTATGGTCTTTTTCTATTTTCTAAAAAATGTTGCTTCAAATGTAGAACTATTTCCAACATTATCCGTCACAATTATTTTTAATTCATTCTTAGTATCCTTAACGATATTATCATTAAAATCGTGTGTTAAGGTATTGGTTTTATAATCATACTCCATTAAAATCCACTTTCCATTAACTGTAGCTCTGTATTTACTGATGCCAGAAAGGTCGTCTTCAATCTTAACTTTAAGATAACGGTATTTACTTATCCATTTTTTATCCTGAAAATTAATGGGTTTTATGGTTGGTGGTGTAAGATCAGTTGCTAAAGCAAAAGTTCCTAATGCTTTAGTTTTAGCCGTTAACACATTGCCTTTACGTGAGCTAGTAACGTAATAAGGTTTCCAATAATTGCCATAAAACCTAGCAATAAATAATTTTTCTTGATGTTCACTTTTATAGTTGCTTAAATCGTAATTGATATAAAAGTTCTTTTGCATAGCAATGCGGTCTTCACCTAAGAAAAGGGTGTCAGAACTTACTTTAAAATCTATATAGGTATCATCGTATAATGTGTTTTCATAGAAATTAACAGTCACTAATCCAGAGGTTAGAGTTGTAGGTTTATTGCTATAAACTAAGGATTTTGTAGTGACATTATCAATACTGTCCTTTTTTATGGTTTCAAGTTTTCCTTTTATCGGTATTGTTACCCATGTTTCATTATCATGATAATCTCTTATTCTTATTTTGTAAACAGAAGATGTACTGTCTTTAACCATAACATAACCATTGTCATAAGGGTCTTTAAAAAGACTTAAAGGGTTATTTTTTTCAATGAATAACTTCTGAATTTTAGATTTTTTACTTTTGTAGTATTCGTAATCTACATACCTTTTTATATGTTTAGTTTCATCAAAACTAAAACGTTTAAAATCGACTTCTAAACTTTTATTACCGTTAAAGAATGACTGGATATTACTAACGCCATTTTTATTTGGAGCTAAATCTTGTTTGTCATTAGAAGTAACACCAAAACCAATAGCTCCATGGGCTTTAATTTCTTCAACCATATAATCTCCTGTTTTTCTTGGGATTAATCGTAGTTCAGTTCTTTCGTTTTTACCATTAATAGTTGCGTTTTCATCTTTAGGGTATGCAAAAATAGCAGTGACATAAGGTGCTTTTGAGTCTTTTACTTCCAATCCAAAAAGCAAAGGGTTCATAGGGCGTTCTTGATTATCTCTAATTTCGAAATGTAAATGTGGTCCGCCAGAACTACCTGTATTACCAGAATAGGCAATAACTTCGTTAGGTTCTACTAAGATTTCTTCGACTCCTGGAAACATTTCTACCTCATAACTCTCTTTTTCATACTGGCATTCTTTAATATAGTCTTCTAAACGCTTTGAGAATTTTTTAAGATGCCCATAAACGGTTGTATACCCATTAGGATGTGTAATGTATAAGGCTTTTCCGTAGCCAAAATGCGAAACTTTAATCCTGCTTACGTAACCTTCTGCAGCGGTATAAACTTTTAAGCCTTCTTTTTGTTGTGTTTTAATATCTAAACCACCATGAAAATGAGTTGACCTTAATTCTGCAAATGTTCCGGCAAGAACCAAAGAAATATCTAGTGGATTTCTAAAATAATCTTGAGGATATTCTGATTGTCCATAAGCAGAGCAGGTTAGTAAAAAAAATATCAAAAATTGTTTCATATGTTGTACTATTACTGCTAAAATATTAATTTGATAACGATAATCAAACGTTAAAAGTGCATTATTTTTCTTAATGCTTTAAACCCTTTAAAGTTATATAAATAAAAAATAATTGTAAAAGAATTGTATTTCTTCATTTGGTATGTTAACTTTGTTTCAATAGTATTGAATTGCTTTAATGAGTAAAATAGAAGACATTGTTGACGCGTTAGAGAATAAAATCAGTAAGATTTTACATAAGCAAGAGGTTTTAAAACAGACCAACGCTAAGCTCTCAGAACAATTACAACAGCAGCAACAAAAGGTTTTAGATCAGCAGGAAGAAATTGCTGGTTGGATAGAAAAACATGATACACTCAAAATGGCAAATTCAATGCTTGGTAGTGACGAAAATAAACGAGAAACGAAGCTCAAAATAAATGCACTTATAAGAGATATTGACCATTGTATTGGGCAACTCTCAGAATAAAGTTGTAAATTTAGACGTGATATGTCAGAACAATTAAAAATTAAACTTTCTATAGCAAATAGAGTTTATCCGTTAACGATAAACCCGAGTCAAGAGGAAGGTTTACGAAAAGCCACAAAGAAAATTGAGGCTATGATTGGACAATTTGAGCAGAATTACTCTGTAAGAGATAAGCAAGATGTTTTGGCCATGTGTGCCTTGCAATTTGCGGCTCAAGTAGAGCAAAAATCAATAGATAAAGAGTATGTAAATGAAGAGGTTCAAGAAAAGTTAGAAGCTTTGAATGAACTTTTACAAGCACATATTTAACTCGTACGTTCTTTAAAATAAAATAAGGTTACTGCCTATATTAGTTACATTTTTTGATAAACTCAACGATCAATTCTTTAAAAAGGGTGAGTTTAAGTTGTAAAATCGTGCTGTTAGTGCTGAACTCGTTTCAGTATCTTAGACAGATTTTTGATCAGCTTGTTAGCCCTAAACTTGTTTTTAAGGAGTTTATACAAAACCGATAACTGATATAGGCTTTTTTTATATTTCAACTTTAGGTAGAAATTTAAAAAAGAACCACCAATCTAAATAAACTAAATAAGAAAAATGGACACTAACACAATTATATATATAGTTGGCGGAGTAGTATTAGGAGTAATACTAGGATATATTATAGCAAAATCTTTAGAAAAAGGAAAAGCTTCTAAACTAATTGCAAATGCAGAAATGGAAGCTAAATCTATTTTAAAGCAAGCAAAGTCTGATGGAGAATCTATTAAAAAAGATAAAATGCTTCAGGCAAAAGAAAAATTTATTGAGCTTAAATCTGAGCACGAAAAAGTAATACTATCTCGTGATAAGAAAATGGCTGAATCTGAAAAAAGAATTAGAGATAAAGAGTCTCAAATATCTAACGAACTTTCTAAGTCTAAAAAAACAAATCAATCTTTAGAGTCTAAAATCAAGGATTACGATTTTAGATTAGAATTTTTAGAAAAGAAACAAGAAGAAGTTGAAAAGGCTCACAAAAACCAAATAAAACAACTAGAAGTTATTTCTTCATTATCTGCGGAAGAAGCTAAGGAGCAATTAATAGAATCGCTTAAAGAAGAGGCTAAAACTGATGCCATGGCTTTTATACAAGATCATGTAGAAGAGGCTAAGTTAACAGCTCAGCAAGAGGCTAAGAAAATAATTATCAATACAATTCAGCGTATTGGAACAGAGGAGGCTGTAGATAACTGTGTCTCTGTCTTTAATATAGAGTCTGATGATGTTAAAGGTAGAATTATTGGTAGAGAAGGAAGAAATATTAGAGCAATTGAGGCTGCAACAGGAGTTGAAATTATTGTAGATGATACTCCAGAAGCCATTATCTTATCGTGTTTTGATTCTGTACGACGTGAAATAGCACGTTTATCGTTACACAAGTTGGTGACTGATGGAAGAATACATCCTGCAAGAATTGAAGAAATTGTAAAAAAGACCGAAAAACAAATAGAACAAGAAATTATAGAAGTTGGAAAACGTACGGTTATCGATTTAGGAATTCATGGTCTACACCCAGAATTAATAAAGATGGTAGGTCGTATGAAGTACCGTTCGTCTTACGGACAAAACTTATTACAGCACTCTCGAGAAGTTGCTAAACTCTGTGGTGTAATGGCTGCAGAATTAGGTTTAAACCCTAAGTTAGCTAAACGAGCAGGATTATTACACGATATAGGAAAAGTGCCATCTTCTGAAACAGATGTAGAAACTCCGCATGCTATTTTAGGAATGCAATGGGCAGAAAAACATGGTGAAAAACCAGAAGTTTGTAACGCTATTGGTGCTCACCACGACGAAATAGAAATGACAACTTTATTGTCGCCAATAATACAGGTATGTGATGCTATTTCTGGTGCAAGACCAGGTGCAAGACGCCAAGTATTAGATTCTTATATACAACGTCTTAAAGATTTAGAAGATGTAGCTTTCGGGTTTACGGGAGTAAAGAAAGCTTATGCAATACAAGCAGGTAGAGAACTACGTGTTATTGTAGAGAGTGAAAAGGTAACGGACGAAAAAGCAGCAAGTTTATCGTTTGAGATTTCTCAAAAAATCCAAACAGATATGACTTATCCGGGTCAGGTTAAGGTTACTGTGATTAGAGAAACAAGAGCAGTGAATATTGCAAAATAATTAAGTAAAATTATAATGAAAAAAGTGCCTTTAGAAATAAGGGCACTTTTTTTATACTCCAAATAGTAGCTGTAAGCTCACAAAGTAATTTTTTTTTAAGTATTAAAGTATTTTTATGGTTACTTTAATAGATTGTAAAGGGCAGTCACTTTTTAATTATACAGAGTTTATGGATAAAGCCGATTTGAGCCACTCTATATTTCTTCAGGATTTTGATTTTATAAGCACTAAAAACAAAACAACGCGTTTTAATAGTTGCCGTTTTTTAGGAAACGTTAGATTTAATAAAACGGAAGTTTCATCAACTTTGAGTATTAATGACAGTTACTTTCTATTACAGACACCAGAAATAGATATTCCTTTAGAAAAACTAATATTTTCTAAATAATCAAGTATTGGATTATTGTAAAATAATTATAAGTAAATAAGAAATATAACTGTCATTACTTTAAGTCGCTAAAAAAACAAAGGCATAAACTTAGAGTCCTTTTTGCTTTTTAAATGTAATAGAAAAAGCAGTTCCTTCGTTGAGCTTGCTTTCCATTAAAATTACACCATTTAAAGCTTCAACTTGTGTTTTCGTTATGTATAGTCCAATACCTCTAGAATCTTTTCTATCTGTACCATGGAATGTTTGATACATTTCAAATACCTGATCTTTAAATTTGGTCATATCTATTCCTATGCCATTATCTGAAATTAGAATTTTTACAGCTTCTTTAGATTGAATAGATTGAATAACTATTTGGGCCTTTTTATTTGGATCCGAATATTTTATGCCGTTAGAAATTAAATTATAAAACACACTTTCTAAATACGCTGCATTAGTTAATAATACTTCGTCTTTTCTTAAAGCATTATGTATGGTAACGCTTCTTTTATCGCTTTCTATTTTTAAACTCTCTATAACTTTATTGCTTAAGTCATAAAGATTTACACGTTCGTTAAGTTGGTTAGTGTGAACTTTAGACTTGATACTGACAATATCATCTAAATCTTCAATGGTTGTGGTTAAGGATTCTGAAATAGATTGTAAGTGACCAACCAGTTCTTTTTTTTCTGTTTCCGAAGAAGCTTCGTCATAAAATTCTAAAATGTTTTTTAGATTCCCAATATGAGTTTTTAAATTATGAGAAACGATATGAGTAAAACTATATAATCTTTTATTCTGGCTTGTAATAAGCTGAAGACTTTTATTGAGCTGTGTTTCGTTATTTTTTAGTTTTGTAATGTCTGTATGTGTGCCAATAATACGAGAAGGTTTACCATTGTTATCTCGCTCTACAATTTTTCCTTTATCTAAAATCCATTTGTAACTGCCGTCTTTACATTTTATACGATATTCGTTTTCGTACAAATCTATTTCACCCTTTAAATGAGAATTGAAATTTTTATAGTAAACATCGCTATCATCGGGATGTACTTTGCTATCCCAAACTTCAGAAGTGTTTTTTAAATCGTCATCTGCATAGCCTATAATTTGTTTAGATTCTTTTGAATAAAATACTTTATTAGAGGTAATATCTAAGTCCCAAAGCCCAACATTAGAAATTTCTAATGCCGTTTTGTGTTTTTGATCTTCAAACGTAGTTTTAGAAGTGTTTGATTTGTAGTTTCTTAAGTTTAATTTAGGGAATTTCATTAATCTTTGCTTTATTTTTGGACACTATTTGTAAGAAAATGTCACATTAAATAGGGTGTTTTTTTGCTTATTTTCTAGGATGAAACTTGTTTAGAACTTCACTTAAATGCGACCGATCTACATGCATATAGATTTCAGTTGTTGTAATGCTTTCATGACCTAGCATCATTTGTATAGCTCTTAAATCGGCTCCGTTTTCTAATAAATGTGTAGCAAAAGAATGTCTAAACGTATGAGGAGAGACTGTTTTTTTTAATCCTGTAGTTTCTACAAGTTTTTTTATAATGGTAAAAATCATGGCTCGTGTGAGTTGTTTCCCTTTATAATTTAAAAAGAGAACATCTTTAGAGTCAGGCTGTACTTCAATATGATTTCTTATGGTTATCCAAATAGTTATATAACTCTGTGTGGAAGGGCTAATAGGAACAAAACGTTGCTTATTGCCTTTACCTGTAACTTTTATAAAGCCTTCTTCAAAGAATAAATCTGAAACTTTAAGACCTATAAGCTCGCTAACACGTAAACCACAACTGTATAACGTTTCAATAATTGCTCTATTACGCTCTCCTAGATTAACACCATTATATTGGTAACTTAAATCAATGGCGTTAATTAGGTTGTCAATATCTTCAATAGATAAGGTGTCTGGTAATTTTCTTCCAATTCTTGGCGATTCAATTAAATCTACAGGATTAGTACTTCTGTAATTTTCAAAAATTAAATAATCAAAAAAATTACGAAGTCCGGAGATTAAACGTGCTTGCGATCTTGGGTTTAAAGATTTTGAAACTGAATAAATAAACGTTTTAATAATAGTATTATCTATAGTAATAGGGGAAACGTTTATCGAATGATCCTCTAAATATGACATCATTTTTTTTATGTCATAGCTATAGTTTTCTATTGAGTTATTAGATAAACCGCGTTCTATTTGAAGATAATGTCTGTAATCTGTGATTGCTTGTTGCCATTTCATGGTTAAAAATAATGATTTAAATACTGAATTACTCCTAAAATTAGTACGCAATTTATCGTAATTTTAATTTTAATTGTTAATAAGTGTGTTTGTATGTGGTTGATAATTAGATTTCTGCAGGTGTTTGTGTATAAAATTGTTAATAACTGTTAAAAGAAATTTTTATATCTAAGAAAAAAGACTTTAGTTTGTATCTATTAATCTAAAAATTAGAATATTATGAAAAAATTATTTTTGGCTGCTTTTGCAGTATTTGCTTTCACAAGCATCAATGCACAAACTTTCGGTGCTTTAGGTGGATTATCAATGATGTCTCTTAAAGTTGATAGTGGTGGATTTGGAGATGCCACAGAATCAGAAACAGGTTTTCATCTTGGTGCTTTTGCTGAATTTGAAGTATCTGATCAATTTGCAGTACAACCTGAATTGACTTACACAATTGCAGGTGACCTTTCTATGTTTGGACTTAATGCGATAGCTAAGTACAATATTTCAGATGAATTTAATATTCAAGCTGGACCACAAATTGGATTTGTAGGTGGAGATGTTGGTGACTATATAGATTCTTTTGATGATGGAACAAAATTAAACTTACAATTAGCAATAGGTGCTGGTTATGATATTAGTGAAGAATTATTTGTACAAGCACGTTATGGTTTTCAGTTAAATGATCATTATACTGGCGAAGGGGATGGTTCAGTTAAAATTTCTGGTTTTGCTGCAAGTGTAGGATACAAGTTCTAAATCTAGAAAATTACATATTTAAAAAAGAGGCGATTCGCCTCTTTTTTTTTGTTTATAAATAAGCATTATATAGTAACTAACGTTAGGAATCTGTTTTGGCGAGTGGTTAAGTAATTTTCTAAGGCTTTATAAGAGGTATTGTTTTCTTAATCTACAGAAAACGATGTAAAAGGTAATTTAGAAGGAGCTGACTTTGGTTTTAATAGTAGTATTAGCTACATATTAAGGAGTGTTTAAACTTTTTGCGTGTTATATTTAGGTCTACTAATATTAACGGTACTGAGTGCTTTAGTGATTGGACAATAAAGAGTCGTGTCTTACATGTGTATGTAGGCTATATGCTTTAACATTTGTATTTGTATAATTGTTTGAAAAAGAAGTAATTCACTCAAAATGCATGACGAAGTGTTAAAAAATATCGTTGAAATACACTTATTTTTAACATAATTTAGATTTTTAGTATAAAACTAAAGTCTACATTTGCCGACCAATTTAATTATAAAAATTAAACTTTAATTATGAAAAAATTATTATTTACAGCTGCAGTTGCAGTATTAGGATTTACAAGTGTAAGTGCACAAGAAGAAGCTAAAACTTTTGGTTTTGCTGAAGGTGATCTATTCATTGAAGGAATGGTTGGATTTAACAGTACAAATGACAAAAACACTGAAGAAAAAACTTCTGGATTTGAAATTAGCCCAAAATTAGGTTATTTCATTAGCGAAGATTTAGCTATTGGTGGTGAGTTATCTTTTGGGTCAGCTAAAGAAGAAGTTGCTGGTACAGATACAGCAGATCAATCTACTTTTGGTGTTGGTGCTTTTGCTCGTTATTACTTTTTAGATTTAGGTGAGCGTTTTAAGACTTATACTGAATTTGGTGTAGGATATGCTAGTACTAATTATGATCTTGCAGATGTAAAAGAAAATACTATCGGAGCAGGTTTAGATTTAGGTATTAACTATTTCGTTACTGAAAAAATCGCTTTAACATTTGGTTTAAAGAACGTATTATCTTTCTCAACTAGTAAATTTGATGCTGATGGTGCAGAAGCTGTATCAGAATTTAACTTAGGTTTTGGTGATGTTGCTAACCCATTTGGTGGTAATGCTGCTTTTGGTATCTTATTCAAGTTATAAGACATACAAAACATTTAATTATATATTAAAACCGAAGCAAACGCTTCGGTTTTTTTATGCGCATATTTTAATATATTTACTACATGAAGAAAATAATGATTATCAACGGCCCTAATCTTAATTTACTAGGTAAACGCGAGACTAATATCTACGGTAGTTTAACTTTTATGGAGTTTCTTGATACAGTAGTGAAAAAATATCCTGATGTAGAATTGGAGCACTTTCAATCTAATATAGAAGGTGAACTTATAGATAAACTACAAGATGTAGGTTTTTCTTATGATGGGATTGTTTTAAATGCTGCAGCTTATACGCATACTTCTGTTGGTATTGGTGATGCAGTTAAAGCCATTACAACTCCTGTTGTAGAGGTACATATCTCTAATACATTTTCTAGAGAGGAATTTAGACATCAGTCGTATATTTCGCCTAATGCTAAAGGGGTTATTTTAGGTTTTGGTTTGCAAAGTTATGAATTAGCAATTGAGAGTTTTATTTAAACGAAGTTCGTAACAAAGATGTAGAAGGTAAAGGTTTCTAATGTTATGAATGCTTAAAATTGTTTATATGAAGAATCTTATTAAAACGTTCTTTATTTTTATTGTTATAATTAGTACATCTAATGTACAAGCCCAAACAGGTTTTGGTGTAAAAGGCGGATTGAATTTTACCTTTTTTAAAGTAGAAGAGGGGAGTTTTGGAGAGACTCCAGATGTAGAATTAGGGTATTATATAGGTTGCTTTGTAGATTTTGAAATAGAAAACGGTTTTCTTTTACAACCAGAATTACTTTATATAAATCTAGGAGATTTTGATTTTTTAAATGCTCCTATATATTTAAAATATAAAATAAAGGATCGCTTTGATATTCTTGTAGGTCCGAGTTTAAATTATTTCTTCGATTTTAATAATGCTAAATTAAAGGTGAGAGCAGATTTAGGATTTGCTTACACTTTTACTTCAAGATTAGATTTACATATGAAATACACTATTGGTTTTGAGGAAATAGCACCTAATGACGTTTTTTTAGGTTTAGCCTGTAAATTGTAATTACGCTATTTAGGTAGTTTAATGTATGTTTTTTAAGCAAAAAAAGAGGTTAAACTTTTTTATTGGTTGTTTAACGGAGGTTTTTTTTACTTAGTAATCATTAACATAGTTTTAACATATAAACATTGGAGTTACTTCTAATCGTTTTATAATGCGTTAGTTAATACTAGAATCTATAAAGTGTAACCAATTTAATACAAATATAATTATGAGAATGTACTTACCTAAAACAAAAATTTTAATGGCCTTTTTTATGGTTGGAGCTATCTTTATGTCATGTTCTAGCGATGATAGTGGAGATAGTAGTAATTTAGATGGTGTACCATCTGGCGAAATTGTTGCCTTAGAATTAAGAAATGAGACTTTAACTGGGTTTAGTGGTTTAAGCAGAAATGAAGGATCTCAAAAATGGTGGTCTCATACAACTAGTGATTTTGATTTTTCTGGTTGTGGTGAAGAAGGAGAAGATTATTCTTATGATGGTTTAGGGTATTATGCTTTTTATCCTGATGGGTCTATGTATTCTAAGAGCGGAATAAATGGTACTCCTACTTATCTTCAAGAATGGGAGTGGACAGATTCTAGCTTATCTGCAATTTATGTAAGAGGTGAAACAAGTGTGCCATTTACTGTAACGTATTTAAACGAAGACAATGTTGTTTACGGTTCTAATCAAAGTATTGGAGGTGGATGTTCTTTAACGTCTTACGAACAACTTGGAGATCCACATTATGTAGATTAAACTTTAGTTATTTATATACTATAGGGCGGCAATTTGTTGCCCTTTTTTTATGTCTAGCTTTAGTAAAAGGGTAGTAATAAGAAAAATGTAGAAACAAAAAAATGCGATTCGTTAGAATCGCATTTTAAATATAAAATGTTTAGTGTTTCAGTTGTAAAAACGTATAACTCTAAATTTTTAACTATAATTTGTTATAGGTGAATCACTTCATCATAAGCCGCTGCAACAGCTTCCATAACCGCTTCACTCATTGTAGGGTGAGGATGTACCGCTTTTAGCACTTCATGTCCTGTAGTTTCTAATTTACGACCTAAAACAGCCTCAGCAATCATATCTGTTACTCCAGCACCAATCATATGGCATCCTAACCATTCGCCATATTTAGCATCAAAAATTACTTTTACAAAACCATCTTTTGCGCCACTAGCACTTGCTTTTCCTGAGGCAGAGAAAGGAAATTTACCAATCTTAACATCTAAGCCTTGTGCTTTGGCTTGAGCTTCAGTTAAACCAACACTAGCAATTTCTGGAGAACAATAGGTACAACCAGGAATATTGCCATAATCTAAAGCTTCTACATGCTGACCAGCAATTTTTTCTACACAAAGAATACCTTCTGCAGATGCAACGTGTGCTAATGCTTGGCCTGGAGTAACATCTCCAATCGCATAATAGCCAGGAATATTAGTTTGATAATAATCATTAACTAAAATTTTATCTCTGTCAACTGCGATGCCAACATTTTCTAGACCTATATTTTCAATATTAGACTTTATACCAACCGCAGATAATACAATATCAGCTTCTAGTACTTCTTCTCCTTTTTTGGTTTTTACTGTGGCTTTTACACCAACTCCAGAGGTATCTACAGAAGTTACTTCTGCAGAAGTCATAATTTTAATTCCAGATTTCTTAAAGCTACGTTCTAATTGTTTTGAGACTTCATCATCTTCAACAGGAACGATTTTATCTAAATATTCTACAATAGTCACTTCTGTTCCCATTGAGTTGTAGAAATAAGCAAACTCAACTCCAATGGCTCCAGAACCTACAACAATCATCTTTTTTGGTTGCTTTTCTAAAGTCATGGCTTGTCTGTATCCAATTACTTTTTTACCATCTTGTGGTAAGCTTGGTAATTCGCGTGAGCGTGCTCCGGTAGCAATGATGATGTGGTCTGCAGAATATTCTGTACCATCAACATCTATTTTCTTTCCAGTTTTTAGTGTTCCAAAACCTTCAATAACGTCTATTTTATTCTTTTTCATTAAGAATTTTACACCATTACTCATGCCTTCAGCAACACCACGACTACGTTTTACAACGGCATCAAAATCGTGTTCAGCACCAGAAACTTTAAGTCCGTAATCTTCAGCATGTTTAAGATATTCAAATACTTGAGCAGATTTTAAAAGTGCTTTCGTAGGGATACAGCCCCAATTTAAGCATACACCACCAAGGCTTTCTTTTTCTACAACGGCAGTTTTAAATCCTAATTGCGATGCTCTTATTGCGGTTACGTAGCCACCAGGACCACTTCCTAATACTATAATATCGTATTTACTCATGGGTAAGTTATTTTAGTTGAAATTTTGAAGTTACAAAAGTAACAAATTCCAAAAAGAAAACTCCAAATAGCAAAATGAAATTCTAAATCACCAAAGCTTTAAATCATCTGATGTCTTTTCTAAGTAGATCTTTGAGGTTTGAAGCCTTATAGTATTGTCATTTTAATTAGAGATCTTCTGTAAAATGTTTGCGGCTTTTGTCCTGTATAAACTTGTCTTTATTATAGGCTTTTGATTGTTCTTTGGGAATAGATAGTGATTTCCAATGTTCGCCTTTAATTAATTTGCCAATATATACGATTTGCCCAATATGATAAGCATAATGCATCATTTGTCTGTTGATGGCTTCGGTAACAGAATGGCCTTGGTTTCTAATATAGATAACTTGCTCTAAGTTATGATTTGATAGTGGTTTGATGGCAGTAAACAAACAATTCCAACCTTTGTTCCAAGCATCTAGTAATTCATCTTTTGATTTAAAATCATCTATAAATTCTTCATCACGTTTACGCCATTTTTTTTCGCCATCTTCGGTTAAAAAATTGGTCCAACGGCTGAGCATATTACCAACAAGATGTTTTACAATGATAGAAACGGAATTAGAATCTTGAGCAAATTCTTTTTTTAATTCGTCAAAAGTCAATTGTGCAATGGTTTTATCGCCAAGGGATTTGTAGTATTCAAATTGTTTAATTGTACTAGGTAAATAAGAAGAATCCATAAAGCTTAAATTTAATACCTATAAAAATAGCGATATAACATCTGATAAACTATTATAAAAAATAGATAGATGTAATAACGCTATTTAGCTTATGTATTATTACAGATTTTACTCTTTAGAAGCAACAAATTTTAAAGCATCTCCATTAATGCAGTGTCTTTTACCTGTGGTTTCTTTTGGGCCGTCATTAAACACGTGTCCTAAATGACCACCGCAAGTTGCGCAATGTTCTTCGTCTCTTGTATAACCAATTTTTGTATCTGTACCAAAGGCAACATTACCTTCAATTACACGGTCAAAACTTGGCCATCCTGTTCCTGAATCGAATTTATGTTCACTTTTAAATAAAGGAGTATTACAAGCAGCACAATGATAAACACCTTTTTCGTAATTTTTATTTAAGGAGCTAGAAAATGGTCTTTCAGTTCCAGCTTCTCTTAAAATGTAGTATTGTTCTTTGGTAAGTTGTGCTTTCCATTCTGCGTCTGTTTTAGTAACAGGAAATGTTTCTTTAGTTTCATTTTTTTGGGCTGAGCTGTTACAGCTAAAAAACAAACTAATAAGGGTAAGTAATATTATCTTTTTCAAAATTAATTTTTTTTAAAAAAATTAGGGTTGTTGGCTTGGTCGTTATCATGTTTTGTTCATTACGAAATAGTATATGTTTTTATTTGAAATTACATTCAAAATACTCTTGACTTTATTTTTATTATTGTTAAATTTAACAACGTCAACAATAAACGAGTCCATATTAATGAAAATAATACATATAAGTGCAGAATGTTACCCAATTGCTAAAGTAGGTGGTTTAGCTGATGTTGTTGGCGCTTTGCCCAAGTACCAAAATGAAATAGGTGCTAATAGTGCTGTTATAATGCCATTTTATAACACTAAATTTACGCAATCGCATAAGTTTACTTTGGTTTATCAGGCTAATTTAATTTTGGGAAACCAAGAATTAAATTTCGATATTTTAAAAATTGAAGACGCTGTTTTAGAATTTGATGTTTTCTTCGTTCATGTTGAAGATTTGTTATATACAGAAAGTGTTTATACAGATAATGATACCAATCGTTTTTTAGCATTTCAAATAGCGGCTTTAGATTGGATATTAACTTTAAAGAAAAAACCAGACTATATCCATTGTCATGACCATCATACAGGTCTAATTCCATTTATGGCACAAGAAAGTTATAAATATGAGTCGCTAAATAAAATACCTATTATTACTACAATCCATAATGCACAATATCAAGGATGGATGTCTTACGATAACTTATATAAGATACCTGAATTTAATATTGAAAATGTAGGATTATTAATGTGGGATGGCATGATAAATCCACTAGCTGCAGCAATAAAATGTGCTTGGCGCGTGACTACTGTGTCGCCGAGTTATATGGAAGAATTAAAATATAGTGCCAACGGACTCGAGTCTTTATTGTCTCACGAAAGTTCTAAAGCAGTTGGAATTTTAAATGGCATAGATTCGGCTGTTTGGAATCCGGAAACGGATAAATTCATTATAAAAAATTATAAAAAAACGACTGTAGAATCAGGGAAGAAGGCGAATAAAGAATGGTTGTGTTCTCAGTTTAATTTGGATAAAAGTAAACCCTTATTTGCTTTTATAGGACGTTTAGTTGGTGAAAAAGGAGCAGAGCTTCTGCCACATGCGCTAGACTATGCGTTGCGTTCTAAAGATATAGCTGTCATTGTTTTAGGATCTGGAGCTAAAGAAACAGAGAAAGAATTGTTTGATTTAATACTAAAGCATAAAGGAAATTATAATGCGTTTATTGGTTATGACGAAAAACTGTCTCATATTATTTATGCTGGAGCAGATTTTTTATTAATGCCATCTCGTGTAGAACCATGCGGATTAAACCAAATGTATTCCTTAAGGTACGGAACTGTGCCAATTGTAAGACGCATTGGAGGATTAAAAGACACTGTTGTAGATATTGGAGACCATGGTTTTGGTATATGTCATAATGAAGTTTCCGAACAGGATATTGTGGTTGCAATTAATAGAGGGAAAGAGTTTTATACTCAGCAAAAAGAATTTAAAGCGAACCGAAAATATATAATGAGCATAGATCATTCTTGGGAGGTTTCAGCTAAAGCATATATAAACTTATACAATTCAATAAACTAAACTAAAGCTATGATAAACGATAAAGTATTGTCCATTATACTTGGTGGCGGCCAAGGATCTCGACTATATCCATTAACAGAAAAACGATCTAAACCTGCAGTGCCAATAGCTGGTAAATATAGATTAGTAGACATACCTATTTCTAATTGTATTAATTCTGATATTAAACGCATGTATGTGTTAACGCAGTTTAATTCAGCTTCATTAAATAGACATATAAAAAACACTTATCATTTTAGTTTTTTTAGTTCTGCGTTTGTAGATGTATTAGCGGCAGAACAAACACCAGAAAGTAAATCTTGGTTTCAAGGAACAGCAGATGCCGTGAGACAAAGTATGCATCATATTAAAGCTCACGATTTTGAGTATGCTTTAATTTTATCAGGTGATCAGTTATATCAAATGGATTTTAATGAAATGATTAAAGCGCATAGAGAATCTAATGCAGAGATTTCTATTGCAACAATACCAGTAAATGAGAAAGATGCTACTTCTTTTGGTATTCTTAAGACAGATGAAAATAATGTTGTTACCTCATTTGTTGAAAAACCAAGTTCAGATTTATTACCAGATTGGACGTCCGAAACAAGTGAAGAGATGAAAGCTCAAGGTCGTAACCATCTTGCTTCTATGGGGATTTATATTTTTAATAGAAAATTGTTAATTGATTTAATGAATAATCCCGAAACTAATGATTTTGGTAAAGAGATTATTCCTCAATCTATAGACAAACATAAAACGTTAAGTTACCAATATGAAGGGTATTGGACAGATATTGGAAATATAGACTCATTTTTTGAGGCAAATCTTGGTTTCACAGATGATTTACCGCAATTTAACTTATACGATTCTAAGCAACGTACTTATACCAATGCGAGGATCCTTCCAACTTCAAAAATTACAGGTACTGCTTTAGATAGAGCGGTCATTGCTGAAGGTTGTTTAATAAATGCCGCTAAGATTGAAAAATCTGTTATTGGTATTCGATCTAGAATAGGTAAAGATTCTACAATCATAAATACTTATATGATGGGTAATGATGATTATGAATCGTTAGATGATATAAAAAACAATAAAACAGAAATACTTTTAGGTATTGGAGAAAGGTGTTATATCAAGAATACTATTATAGATAAAAATGTACGCATTGGTGACGATGTAAGAATTAACGGTGGAGCTCACTTAGCAGATACAGAAAAAGACGAATATGTAATTAAAGATGGTATAGTTGTTATAAGGAAAGACGCTATAATTCCTAAGGGATTTGTACTATAAATATGGCAAAAGTAATAACACACAGTCGTTTTACAGATTTTGATATCAATCTTTTTAAATCTGGAAAGCACTATCGTTTATACGAGAAATTTGGGTCTCACATTACAACCGTAGATGGAGTAGAAGGTGTGTATTTTGCTGTTTGGGCACCTAGTGCTAAAATGGTATCTGTAGTTGGAGACTTTAATTTTTGGACAGAAGGCGAACACAAATTAAATGTACGCTGGGATTCTAGCGGAATTTGGGAAGGTTTTATTCCTGGTGCTGGAAAGGGGAGTAAGTATAAATATAAGATTCTTAGTAGTAATAACGATATTGTAACAGAAAAGGCAGATCCTTATGCTAGACGAGCAGAGCATAATCCTAATACAGCCTCAATCGTTTGGGAAGATAACTATAAGTGGAAGGACATAAAATGGATGAAAAAGCGTAAAAAGAATAACGCTTTAAATGCGCCATATTCTGTTTATGAAGTTCATTTAGGGTCTTGGAAAAAGAATGTTGAAGAAAATCGCTTTATGTCTTATGTAGAGTTGGCAGATGAATTGGTCAAGTACGTAAAAGATATGAACTTTACGCACGTAGAATTAATGCCAATAATGGAATATCCTTATGATCCATCTTGGGGCTATCAAGTAACGGGGTATTTTGCGCCAACATCACGATTTGGTTATCCTGAAGAATTTAAATTGTTAGTAGATAAGTTTCATCAAAACGATATAGGTATTATTCTCGATTGGGTGCCT
Organism: Winogradskyella psychrotolerans; assembly: GCF_018860565.1. Lineage (GTDB taxonomy): Bacteria > Bacteroidota > Bacteroidia > Flavobacteriales > Flavobacteriaceae > Winogradskyella > Winogradskyella damuponensis. The sequence goes on along the minus strand of NZ_JAHKPS010000018.1, from coordinate 492,183 downwards.
TCACATTTTCCAGAAGATGCACACGGATTAGGTTTCTTTGATGGCTCAGCACTTTATGAACACCCAGATAAACGGAAAGGGTACCATCAAGACTGGAAGAGTTTAATTTTTAATTACGGACGTAACGAAGTCAAATCATTTTTAATTAGTAATGCTATTTTTTGGTTAGACCAATACCATGCAGATGGTTTTAGGGTAGACGCAGTAGCTTCCATGTTATTTTTAGATTATAGTAGAGAGGATGGACAATGGGAGCCTAATATGTATGGTGGAAATGAAAATTTAGAAGCCATATCATTCTTAAGAGAAATGAACGAAGCGGTGTATGCTTCATTTCCAGATGTACAAACTATAGCTGAAGAATCTACGGCGTTTCCAATGGTATCAAAACCTACTTTTATAGGTGGACTTGGTTTTGGAATGAAATGGATGATGGGTTGGATGCATGATACACTTCAATATTTTGCAAAAGAACCAATATATAGACAATTCCATCAAGATGATTTAACCTTTTCAATGACTTATGTGTTCACCGAGAATTTTATGTTGCCTTTAAGTCATGATGAAGTTGTATATGGTAAAAAATCTATTTTAGAGAAAATGCCAGGAGATGAATGGCAGCGTTTTGCAAATTTAAGACTGCTTTATGGGTATATGTTTACACATCCTGGAACGAATCTATTGTTTCAAGGAGCAGAATTTGGGCAAAGTAGCGAATGGAATTTTAAAAACAGTCTCGATTGGCATTTGTTACAATACGATTTACACAAAGGTGTGCAAGCCTTAATTAAAGATTTAAACACATTATATAAAAATGAGCCAGCTTTATATGAAAAACAATTTGAAGCAGATGGCTTTGAATGGATTGATTATGGAGATTCTAAAAATTCAGTTTTTACATATATAAGAAAAGGAAATAATCAAGAAGATGATGTTATTATAGCTTGTAATATGACACCTGTTCCACAAGAAAAATATAGAATAGGAGTGCCAAGAAAAGGCCAGTTAAAAGAAATTTTTAATAGTGATTTAAAAAAATATTTCGGAACAGGAGACTATAAAAACAGAAAAAAAGCGACGCAATCAGAACCTTGGAATTATAGAGATAATTCTTTAGAAATTAATATTCCACCTATAGGTATGGTTGTTTTTAAGTACTCAAAATAAATGAAAAAAAGATCAAGATGATTCAGGCTTGTTAGGTTTTATAATCTAACAGGTCTTTTTTATTTATTTTGTTAATTAAGATATGCGTTTATGTCAATAAATCGTATAAAAATTATCATAATTGTAAAATTTATGACCGAAAACGTAATAGTTGCTAAATCATGTAATTACTAGGATAAACCCTTTTTAGTGTTTAATTTTTTCCGTTTTTTTGCAAGTAATTTTTGCCTAAAAGTTAACCCATGATTGTAAATACAGAATTAGAAAATAAAGGAGATTTATTTCCTTCGCAAATAATAGATTTTAAAAAAGACGTTGATAAACTATATTTTACAGCAGCAAACGATGTTATTTTAGAATTAACGGTTGTTAGAGATAGTTTACTTCGCTTTAGGTATACTACAGTTGGTAATTTTAATAACGATTTTTCTTATGCCATTACCAAATATGCAAGTACAGGTTACAACAAGCTAGAAATAGAGGAAAAAGAAGATGTTTATGAAATCTCAACGTCTAAATTACTTTGCGTAATTTCTAAAGAAGATATGAGAAAATCCATTTACGATGTTAATGATGGTACGCTTATTAACCAAGATGAAGGTGGATTTCATTGGGAAGAAAGCTATGAGCATGGAGGAAACATTGTAAAGATGAGTAAAGTGTCTAATGATGGCGAAAGTTATTATGGACTTGGAGATAAACCTAATCATCTTAACTTAAAAGGGAAACGCTATAGCAATTGGGTAACAGACTCATATGCTTACGGAAAAGATACAGATCCTATTTACAAAACGATTCCGTTTTACACAGGTTTACATCATGGTAAGGCTTATGGTATTTTCTTTGATAATACGTTTAAGTCGTCTTTCGATTTTGCACAAGAGCGTAGAAATGTAACTAGTTTTTGGGCACAAGGTGGTGAGATGAATTATTATTTTTTCTACGGTCCAAAAATGAGTGATGTTGTAGAAAGTTATACAGATTTAACAGGAAAACCACACCATTTGCCTCCACTTTGGGCATTAGGATTTCATCAATGCAAATGGAGTTATTATCCAGAAAGTAAAGTAAAAGAAATTACATCTACGTTTAGAAAATTAAAAATTCCATGTGATGCTATTTATTTAGATATCGATTATATGGAAGGCTTCCGTTGTTTTACTTGGAATAAAGAGTATTTTCCAGATCCAAAACGAATGGTAAAAGAATTATTGGACGATGGATTTAAAACCGTTGCTATTATTGATCCAGGAATTAAGATAGATAAGGACTATTCTGTTTTTAAGGAGGCTTTAGAAAATGATTACTTCTGTAAACGAGCCGATGGAGATTACATGAAAGGGAAAGTATGGCCAGGAGAATGTTATTTTCCAGATTTTACAAACCCTGAAGTAAGAGAATGGTGGTCTGGACTATTTCAAGAATTGATTGAAGATATCGGGATTAAAGGTGTTTGGAACGATATGAATGAGCCAGCTGTTATGGAAGTGCCTAATAAAACTTTCCCAGACGATGTGCGTCATGATTATGATGGTAACCCTTGTAGCCATAGAAAAGCTCATAATGTTTATGGTATGCAAATGGCGCGAGCAACATACCAAGGCTTAAAAAAATATTCATACCCTAAACGTCCATTTGTTATTACACGTGCAGCTTATTCGGGGACGCAACGTTACACGTCAACTTGGACAGGTGATAATGTCGCTACTTGGGAGCATTTATGGATTGCAAATATACAAGCACAACGTATGGCAATGTCTGGGTTTTCGTTTGCTGGTAGTGATATTGGAGGCTTTGCAGAGCAACCTCAAGGCGAGTTGTTTACACGTTGGATTCAATTAGGGATTTTTCATCCATTTTTTAGAGTGCATTCTTCTGGTGATCATGGCGATCAAGAACCATGGACTTTTGATGAAGATGTTACAGATATTGTAAGAAAGTTTATTGAAATTCGTTACCAGATATTACCATATTTATATACAGCATTCTGGAATTACGTAGACCATGGTACTCCATTATTAAAATCTTTAGTGCTTTTTGATCAAGAAGATGTACAAACTCATTATAGAACGGATGAGTTTATTTTTGGTGAGCAAATTTTAGCTTGCCCTGTATTAGAGCCTAATGCTAAAGGAAGACGTATGTATATTCCTAAAGGTAATTGGTATAATTTCTGGACCAATGAAATAATAAAAGGAGGCAAAGAAATGTGGGTTGATGCTGACATTGATAGTATGCCAATTTTTGTAAAAGAAGGAGCGATAATTCCTAAATTTCCAATTCAACAATATGTTGGAGAAAAAGAAATAAAGGAAATTACTTTAGATGTTTATTATAAAAATGGAAAAGAAGAAAGCGAACTTTATAGCGATGCCAATGATGGTTTTGATTATACTAAAGGACGTTACAGTCTCAGAAATTTTACACTTAGAGGGAAGTCTGAAGAGCTAATAATTAATCAGTATAAAGAAGGGAAATTTGTAACTAAATATGACACCTTTAATATTCAATTTCATGGCTTGCCATTTGATATTGTAGAAGTGCAATTAGATAATGAAAAAATAGCGCTTAAAAGCATGAAAGCAAATGGTATAACATCTATTGTTGTTGATAAGAATTTTTCTCAGTTACATATCATTGGAAATAAGTCTTAATTCTAGTGATTTTCTAGTGACTAATTAATTATTTTGGTGTCCAAAGAGTACAAAATGTTTTTTGTATTTTAGTGTAACTCTTAATAAAACTATTAGCTATGAAATTTAATAAATTAGTATTGGGTATTGCAATTGTTGCTTTTGTGGCTTCATGTGCAACAAACCCATTTACAGGTAAAAAAACCTTAGCATTTGTTGGTAATGATCAATTGTTTCCATCTTCATTTGCACAATATAATCAGGTACTTTCAGATAGTAAAGTCATAACTGGAACAGAAGATGCCGATATGATAACACGTGTAGGTCAACGTATTGCAATTGCATCAGAACGTTGGTTAACCGCAAATGGGAATCATGGTTATTTAGACGATTATAAATGGGAATATAAACTTATCGAATCAGAACAAGTAAATGCATGGTGTATGCCAGGAGGAAAAATTGCATTTTATACAGGGATTTTGCCAATTGCAGCAAATGAGACTGGTATTGCAGCAATTATGGCACATGAGGTAGCACATGCGTTGGCTAATCATGGTCAACAACGAATGAGTGCATCGTACATTCAACAAGGTTTAGCTGTAGCAGGAAATGTAGCCTTATCAAATGATGAACAAGCTTTAGGGATATTTAATCAGTCTTATGGAGTTGTTTCTAACGTTGCAGGAATGTTACCTTTTAGTAGAGCTCATGAAACAGAAGCAGATGAAATAGGATTATATTTAATGGCAATTGCAGGTTATAATCCAGATGAAGCCTCTGTACTTTGGGAGCGTATGAAAGCAAATAGTGGAGGTGAAGCACCACCAGAATTTATGAGTACACACCCAAGTAATGATTCTAGAATTAAAAACTTAAGAGAATTAGCGCCAAAGGCAAAAGCAGAAGCTAAGAAATTTGGAATAACGAGTTTTAGACCTATAAATTAATATTGAATTAATAAATATTTGATTACTTTAGAAGCTGCTCAATTTGAGCAGTTTTTTTTTTATTTAGTATTTATGAGTGAACTTAAAAAAGGAAGTAAAAAACTTCTCAATGCCTGGGCATTTTACGATTGGGCAAATTCTGTTTATACCTTAACGATTGCATCATCAATATTTCCAATATTTTATTCTGCACTATTTGTATCTCAAGTTGAAAAAACGGTTCCTGCTTTTGGAATGGTATTTAAAAGCACTGCTTTAATTACTTATGTTACAGCATTTACGTTTTTAGTGGTTGCTTTTATGTCACCTATTCTCTCTGGTATTGCAGATTACGTTGGTAATAAAAAGAGCTTTATGAAGTTTTTCTGCTATGTTGGTGGTATAGGCTGTATAGGTTTGTATTGGTTTAGTTTAGATAGTATTCATATAAGTCTGTTATTTTATTTTATGGGATTAATAGGCTATTGGGGAAGTTTGGTGTTTTATAATTCATATTTGCCAGATATCGCTTATCCTGAACAACAAGATAGTATTAGTGCTAAAGGTTTTAGCATGGGCTATTTAGGAAGTGTTGTTTTATTACTCGTAAACTTAGCTATGGTAATGAAACCAGATTGGTTTGGTTTTGATATGAGTATTGCTAAAACTATAACAGAAAGTGGTACAGAGCAAGAAATTGCCGAAGCACTGCAAACGGCTAAGAATAAAGCATCATTTGAAGCAATGAGAGTTTCATTTATAACCGTAGGTTTATGGTGGATTTTATTTAGTCAATACACCTTTTATATACTTCCAAAAGGTGTTTCAAATGGCGGAAAAGTGACAAGAGATGTTGTTTTTAATGGTTTGCAAGAATTGAGACAAGTTTGGATTCAATTAAAACAAAACCTGCGCTTAAAACGATATTTAGTTGCGTTTTTTGTGTTTAGTATGGCTGTTCAAACCATCATGTTGGTGGCTGTTTATTTTGGAGAAGAAGAGATTGCTTGGGGAAGTTCTGATGCGAAAACCCAAGGATTAATTACTAGTATTTTAGTAATTCAATTAGTAGCGATACTTGGTGCGTTTTTAACCTCTAGAGCATCTTCAAAATTTGGAAATATAAAGACACTTATCGTTATTAATTTCTTTTGGATGGCACTTTGCTTTTATGCCTATTTTATGGAAACCGCATTGCAGTTTTATATTGCTGCTGGTTTTGTAGGTTTAGTTATGGGAGGAGTACAATCATTAGCAAGGTCTACTTATTCAAAATTCTTACCACAAACTGAAGACACTACATCTTATTTTAGTTTTTATGATGTGGCAGAAAAAATAGGTATTGTTATTGGAATGGTCATTTTTGCAACCATAGACCAAATTACTGGTAGTATGAGAAATGCTATTTTGTTTCTCGTCATCTTTTTTATAGCAGGAATTGTGCTTTTATTTAGAGTCCCAAGAACTGAATTAAAGAAAATGGATTAATTCTTTTATAATATTTATTCCCACACTTCGCTCTAATATTTTAACTTTGTCAACAAGTAAATCGCCTTATCGATTCTAAATTTATTTAGGGTAGGAAAGTCCGAACACCATAGTGTAATCATAGTGGTTAACAGCCACCAGTCGTAAGGCTAGGAAAAGTGCAACAGAAAGTATGTACAGGTAATGCTGTAGTGAAACCAGGTAAACTCTATGTGGTGCAATGTCATGTAAACTAACGTTTGAGCGTGCACGCGCGATTGTTAGAGGGTGGGCAGCTAAAGTTTGCTGGTAACAGTAAACGTAGATAAATGATAAGGGCTCTTTTATTAGAGTACAGAATTCGGCTTATAGATTTACTTAAGCATAAAAAACCATCTAGAAATAGATGGTTTTTGTGTTTATTTAAAGATGATAGTTATTTTTTTGGTGGTGTAATAGTATAACCTTGAGTTGTTAATATGTTGAGCACATCGTAGTAGTAGCGTATATATATAATTTTATCATCTTGTATCAAAGAAGCTGTATGGTAGGGGATTATAACTTCTTTTCCTGTTTTTTTATTCGTAATTGTGTTTGTTCCCCAAGATAAGATCCATTCTCCTTCATTCCAGTTGTTTTCAACTTTTACGGGTAAATATAAATCTCTGCTAATAGAGTGTTTAAATTGGTTTGTACTGTTAGTGTAGTATTCTTTGTGTTGTTGTACGTTTAAAGAGTCTATGCCGCCGCCTAAGCCATATATGATGGCTTTTTTATGAAGTTGTGAGCTCATAGTGTTTGTAATGCTTCAGTGTAAGTTCTAATGAGTTTTACTGCTGTTTCTGCATTTTTAAATTCAATAGTCACTTTACTTTCTTGTGCGCTGCTAATAAAACTGATACCTAGGCATAGAAATGACAGAATAATAACCTTTTTTGAGATTTTCATAATAGCTGTTTTTAAATTATATAATTGATTAATAGTTACAAATCAATTTTGGAGCAAAAACACTTAATGCGTGAGGCTATTAAAATCAGTAGGGTGATAATAATTAAAAGAAAGTTACTTAGGATTACTAATTTAGTGAATTTAATTGATTGGGAATTAACCTATAGGTCTGATAGAGAGTTGCTTTGTGAAAAAGCTAAACATATTTCCACCATAACTTTTAGAATGTGAGTAATGTTCTAATTGACTTAAATCGGTGTGTTTAGAATGTTCTACAATGAGTACACCTTCCTCTTCAAGTAATTCGTTCTTAAAAACTAATTCCGGAATTTTAGAAAAAGCAGCCAATTCAAAATTGTAAGGCGGATCGGCAAAAATAATACTATGCTTTTGTTTTGATTTTTCAAGAAATTTAAAAACATCACTTTTAACAGTGCTAATAGTCATTTCAAAAGCTTCAGAAGTGTCATTTATAAATTTAATGCAGCCGTAATTTTCATCTACAGCTGTGATATCTTCAGTGCCTCTTGAGGCAAACTCGTAACTAATATTGCCTGTTCCAGAAAATAAATCTAAAACAGAAATAGCATCAAAATAATACTGGTTATTTATGATGTTAAAAAGCGCTTCCTTTGCCATATCTGTGGTTGGTCTTACAGGTAATTTTTTAGGAGCTGTAATTCGTCTGCCTTTATACAAACCTGAAATAATACGCATTAAAAGGAATTTAAGATTAAAAAATGTTGGTGTAGGTAGCGTCTGTCTGTTTCTGCTGCGATTTTAAAGTCGTAAGCTTCTTCTATAAAACTAACGTGTCTTATATAAATGTAGAGCATAACAAAGAGTTCGTCTCCAATGACAATATTGCCACATAATTGAACTGCTGTGGTTTCTACATCTAGTTTTAGTTGTTCAAAAACAAATAATATATAGTAGAGAAAATCTTCTTTACTATGGTATTCAAAAACATTAAATAGTTGTAGAGTGCTGTTTTCAACAACTAATATTTCAATTGTAGTTTTATTAACATTGATATAGACGTTTGAACCTTCTGCTGTTTCAGAATTTTGTAAAAACGCATCAATAAGTATACTAGAAGAGTGTTTATAGACAAACTCTCCAAAGGTTTCAAAAATGTAATTATTAATATTTACATACGGCACATAAACATTTACGCTTTTGTTTATAGCGATGTTATCCTCTGTAATAAAATCGTTTTTAAGTATTTTTGAATTGAATTTTAAATAATCGGTTTTATTAGCCGAATTGTAAAATTCTTCAGGCACAAGTGTTGCCAATTCATTTTGATGAATGACTAAAACATCATTAAAGTCTTCTGAAAACACGGCATTGCTACCTAATTCTGTTTTTAGTTGATTAAGAACAGCATCTGGTGTTAATTTTTGCTCAAAATCAATAATTTTAAGATACTCTACAGTATTTGTTGTTCTGTTTAGAATACAAAAAGAAAGCCCATTCAAATTAATTTGAATGGACAGTTCTTTAATATCGTTTATTTTCAAACTATTCTTTATTTGTGTAGCTTTTTGGCCAGTTTCCTTTAGTGAATACTTCCTCCATAGAACCTACTTTTAAAGTAGGACCATTAACACCGTCTACAGAAACAACTTGATTTTCTTTTTCAATTAAGTAAGGTTCTTGGTCATTCAAAACAACCGCTTTATCTACACTTACTTCAAATACAGGAAACTCATCTAGTTTACCAGCTTTAAGTGTGAATTTAGCACCTTCTTTACCAACACCTACATTCATCATTGTTTTGTATCTGTCACTTCCTTTGAATATAGAATCTTTTACAGAGTAAAAGCTTAGTGTATCAATTAAAGTAATTGTTTTCATGGTTTCTACACCACCAAAAAGTTTTGTTCTTTCTTCATCTAATACTAATGTGTCACGTCTTTGTGTAATTGGAACTTTTCCGTTTTCTACAAATTTGATTAATTTGTCAAAATCTCCAGCAAATTCGCCATTTACATCTTTGTATGCTAATTGTGAGTCTCTTACGTCAATTAAACGATCGATAACCACTTTATAACGTTCTACTTTAAGTTGATTAAATTTAATCTCATCGTAAACCGAATTAAAAGTCATATAACCTAAAACAAAAATTAAAGCCCAAAGTATTAAGTTGATAAATGGCTTTATCTTTTTTGGAACAAATTTATCAATTGCCCACACAATCCCTATGGTCAATGCTATAATTAATACAATTGCTATAATTACTTTCATAAATGTTTTTATTAATTAGGTCTATCGCAAATCTACAATTTTTTTTTGTTCGTTAAAACTATCTAAAATAAAAAATATTAAAAAAGCGAACTAAATGCAATATGAGCTTTTAAAATAGAGAATAATAGTATCTTGCTATATATTTATTTCTGTTATGGTTTCTAATGCTTCTGCATTCTATTCGTTATTAAAATCTAAATTTCCATTTGCACCAACTTCTAAGCAAGACATGGTGTTAATGCAATTGTCTCAATTTATTTTTGACACTAATAAAAATTCAATTTACTTATTAAAAGGGTACGCAGGTACAGGTAAAACTAGCATAATTGGAACCATTGTTTCCAATTTGTGGCAAGCAAAAAAAAGTGCGGTTTTATTAGCTCCTACAGGTCGAGCTGCTAAGGTTATTTCAAATTACTCTAAAAAGGAGGCATTTACCATTCATAAAAAGATTTATTTTCCTAAAAAAGATAAAGGAGGAGGTGTCAATTTTGTAATGCAACCTAATAAACATCGCAATACTATTTTTATTGTTGATGAAGCTTCCATGATACCAGATACTCCTTCGGACACAAAATCGTTTGATAGTAGTTCGTTACTCGATGACCTAATGCAATATGTGTATTCTGGTCACGACTGTAAATTACTATTAATAGGAGATAAAGCACAGTTGCCTCCGGTGAAGTCCGATTTAAGTCCTGCTTTAGATGAAAACCGACTCAGTTTAAACTATAATAAAGATGTTGTAGGAATTGAGTTAGATGAAGTGGTGCGACAAGAACAAGGTTCTGGGATTTTAAGTAATGCCACCGAACTTAGAGCGGTTTTAGAATCTAATTTTTATGAGAGTTTTAAATTCGACCTTAATGGCTTTACAGATAGTGTGCGTTTAATAGATGGCTACGAAATTATGGACGCTATTAATGATGCTTATAGTGCCGATGGTTACGAGGAAACAGCCATTATTGTTAGAAGTAATAAGCGTGCAAATGCTTACAATCAACAAATTCGGCAACGTATTCTATTTAATGAAACAGAACTTTCGGCAGGCGATTATTTAATGGTGGTAAAGAATAATTATTTTTGGTTAAAACCTAATACCGAAGCTGGTTTTATTGCTAATGGTGATATTATTGAAGTGCTAGAAATTTTTAGCATCAAAGAATTATACGGTTTTAGATTTGCAGAAGTTAAGTTACGAATGGTAGATTACCCTAATATGAAACCGTTTGAAACCGTATTACTTTTAGATACTATTGATGTAGAAAGCGCATCTTTAAGTTATGAAGAGTCCAACCGATTATACCAAGAAGTATCCAAAGATTATGAAGGAGAAACAAAATACAAACGTTTTTTAGGGGTTAAGAACAATAAGTATTTTAATGCCTTGCAAGTAAAGTTTTCTTATGCGATTACCTGTCATAAATCGCAAGGTGGCCAATGGAATACCATTTTTGTAGAGCAACCTTACTTACCTAATGGTATGGACAGAGATTATATTAGATGGTTGTATACGGCCATAACAAGGGCGAAAGAAAAACTGTATTTAATAGGTTTTAAAGATGAGATGTTTGTAGAAAAAGAGTCAAACTAAACTATAATGACAGAAACAATTTTAAGTATTTTTTTAGGGATTGGTCTTTCGGCTTCCGTAGGCTTTAGAGTTTTTTTACCATTGTTTGCTTTGAGTTTAGCAGCCTATTTTAATGTTTGGGAGCTTAATGAATCTTGGCAATGGATTGGAAGCACAGCAGCTGTAATTACATTGGGTATCGCTACTTTGGTCGAAATTGTAGCGTACTACATTCCTGTTGTAGATAACTTATTAGATAGTATTGCCATTCCGTTAGCGACTATTGCCGGAACAGCAGTTATGGTATCTACCGTTGCAGATTTAAGTCCGGTAATTACTTGGGCATTAGCAATTATAGCAGGAGGAGGTACTGCAGCAGCTGTTAAAAGTTCTGCAAGTGCAACACGTTTGGGGGCTACTGTATCTACTGCTGGTTTTGGAAATCCAATTGTATCAACTATAGAAACAGGGACTTCGGTTGTAATGTCTATAATCTCTATCTTTTTACCCATTTTAGCTATAATTTTAGTAGTATTCATATTTTATTTGATATTTAAACTCTATAAAAAGTTACGATCAAATTGACCGAAATCAGCTTTTAAATCTTATTTTTGAAATTAAATACCTTCATTACATATATCTTATTAAATGAAAATTATATCCATGATTCCTGCACGTTATAGTGCGTCACGATTTCCAGGTAAATTGATGCAAAATTTAGCAGGGAAATCTGTAATTCTAAGAACTTATGAAGCCACGGTTGCCACGCAACTCTTTAGTGAAGTTTATGTGGTAACTGATAGTGATATTATTTTTAATGAGATTGTTAATAATGGCGGAAAAGCCATTATGAGTTTAAAAGAACACGAATCGGGAAGTGATAGAATTGCCGAAGCTGTTGCTAATATAGATTGTGATATTGTTATAAATGTACAAGGTGATGAACCGTTTACAGAGGGCGAAAGTTTAGCGAAAGTTATTGATGTATTTAAGGATGATAAGGATAAAGAAATCGACTTAGCCTCTTTAATGGTAGAAATTGAGGATTTAGAAGAAATTAATAATCCCAATACCGTTAAAGTTATTGTAGATCAGCAAAATTTCGCTTTGTATTTTTCACGAAGTCCAATACCATTTCCAAGAGATAAAAATGTAGGTGCGCGTTACTTTAAGCACAAAGGTGTTTATGCCTTTAGAAAACAAGCGTTATTAGATTTTACGGTTTTACCAATGCAATTTTTAGAGGCTTCTGAAAAGATTGAATGTATCAGGTACCTAGAATATGGTAAGCGTATAAAAATGGTAGAAACTAAAATACAAGGAGTAGAAATTGATACACCTGAAGATTTAGAAAAAGCGAAACGTTTGTGGAAGTAAATTACAGTAACATAAAGGTAATTGGTTTTGATGCCGATGATACGCTTTGGGTCAATGAAACCTATTTTAGAGAAGCAGAAGAGAGAGTTGGACTCTTATTGTCGCATTATGAAACACCAAACAAAATAGACCAAGAGCTTTTTAAGATGGAAATGAAAAATCTATCTATCTATGGTTATGGAGTTAAGGGCTTTATATTATCAATGATTGAATTGGCAGTAGAGTTGTCTAATGGTAAGGTGTCAAATACTATAATAGCCGAAATATTAGAGATAGGTAAGGATATGATTAATAAGCCTATTGAGCTGTTAGATGGAGTAGAAGATGTTCTTAAAACCTTATCTAAAGATTACAAGTTAATTGTTGCTACAAAAGGTGATTTATTAGACCAAGAACGAAAATTAGAGAAATCAGGACTGTTAAAGTATTTCCATCATATTGAAGTGTTAAGTGAAAAACAAGAAGTTAATTATAAGCAGTTATTAAAACGATTGGATATTGAACCAGAAGCGTTTGTAATGGTTGGTAATTCATTAAAATCAGACATTTTACCTCTTGTAAAGATAGGTTCAAAAGCGATTCATGTGCCTTTTCATACCACATGGCAACATGAAAAAGTATCTAATCACGAATCTAATGGGGTAGAATATGAAACGGAGCATAGTTTAACCGAAATTTTAAAATATTTTAATTAAAAAATTGAAAATACTAGATAAGCATACATGGAATAGGCAAGCTCATTTTGAGTTCTTTAATACGTTTGTGGACCCTTATTTTGCGGTTACATTTAAAGTAGATGTCACAAATGCTTATGAGTTTTCACATGATAATGCAACATCTTTTTTTGTAACCTATTTACATGCCACAATGCAGGCTATAAATGAGGTTGAAAATCTAAAATACAGAATAAATGAATTTAACGAGGTTGTTATGTTTGATACCATTCATGCATCACCAACAATTTTAAGACCTAATAAAACATTTGGGTTCTCGTTTGTAAACTATGATAAAGATATTTTTAAATTTCAGAATAATTTTTTAAAAGAAAAAGAAAGAATATTTGGTTCTAATGATTTATTTCCACCTGTGAATTCAATGGATTGTGTGCATTGTTCATCTTTGCCATGGGTCAATTTTACAGGTCATAAAGAACCGTTTAAAGGAGATAAAGACTCTATACCAAAATTAGCGTTTAGCAGAATGGAATGTGTAGAGTCAAAAAAAGAAATGCAAGTCGCTATCAGTGTTAACCACGCCTTGGTAGATGGCTATCATATTGGACTATTTAATGAAAAATTACAATTTCATTTAAATAGTTATTAAATATAAACTAAGTTATTATTTTTGTTAAAGATATAAAGTAAATGATATTCAAAAATTATCCAATGGTGTCCAGAGTTGTTTTTGGACGAGGAAGTTTTAATCAACTCGATGAGATTCTCGCCCCAAAGCGCAAAGGAAGAAACGCACCATTTATATTTTATGTTGATGATGTCTTTAAAGGCAATCATTGGTTAACCTCTCGTATAACATTGTCCTACAAGGATAAAATAATATATATACCTACCAAAGAGGAACCGAGAACAGATCAAATAGATCAGTTGGTAGAAGATATTATATTAGAATATAGTGAGCTGCCGTCAGGTATCATAGGTATTGGAGGAGGTACGGTTTTAGATATTGCAAAAGCAGTGTCTTTAATGCTTACCAATAAAGGTGAATCTAAAGACTATCAAGGTTGGGATTTAATCAAACATCCTGCAATTTATCATGTAGGAATTCCAACAATTTCAGGAACAGGCGCAGAAGTGTCTAGGACTACAATTTTAACTGGTCCTGTTCGTAAACTTGGTATTAACAGTGACCATACCCCTTTTTACCAAGTGATATTAGATCCAGAATTAACTAAAGATGTTCCAAAAGATCAGTGGTTTTACACTGGTATGGATTGTTTTGTACATTGTGTAGAGTCGCTTACAGGAACATATTTAAATGCATTTAGCCAAAGTTATGGCGAAAAAGCATATGAACTTTGTAAGGAAATATTTTTAGGAGATTCATTAAGTCCTGAAGAATCACAAGACAAATTAATGATGGCATCTTGGCATGGAGGTATGAGTATTGCCTATTCGCAAGTTGGTGTTGCACATGCTATGAGTTATGGTTTAGGTTACCTTTTAGGAGTAAAACATGGTATTGGAAATTGTATTGTATTTGATCATTTAGAAGAATATTATCCAGAAGGTGTTGCCATTTTTAAACAGATGAAAGCCAAACATAATATTAAATTACCACAAGGTATTTGTGCCGATTTAGAACAAGATCAGTTTGATATTATGATAGATGTTGCTTTGAGTTTAGAGCCACTATGGGAAAATGCCATTGGTAAGAACTGGAGAACGGTTATTACTAGAGAAAAGCTATTAGAGCTCTACAAAAAAATGTAATACCGATACGGCTTTAATTGTATTCATTAAAATCATTTTAGTTTTTATTTAAAGTCAATTGTATCGGCATTACACTTTAAAAAATTATTAAATATTAATAAAATAATAGTGCTAGATGCGTTGGTTAGCTAAAATTATATATTTTAAAATCATGGGTTGGAAAGTGGTTGGTAATACCAACTTTTCTAAAGATACCATTAAGAAAGCTGTTATCATTGCTGCACCACATACCAGTTGGGTCGATTTTTATTTGTCTCTGCTATTAAGGAGTGTAACACAAGTGAAAACTAATTTTGTTGGAAAAAAAGAGCTTTTTGTATGGCCATTTGGTTATTACTTTAGAGCAGTAGGCGGAAAAGCTTTAGATAGAACTTCTGGTCAAAATAAAGTAGAAACTATAGCTAAGTTGTTTGAAGGAGAAGACGAGTTTAGGTTGGCATTATCACCAGAAGGGACCAGAAAAAAAGTAGAAAAATGGAAAACAGGATTTTACTATATCGCAAAAAAAGCCAATGTTCCAATTATAATGTACACTTTTGATTTTGAGAATAAACAGAATAAGGTGTCAGAACCATTTTATCCTACTGACAATATTGAGGCAGATTTTAAATATATGAAATCCTTTTTTAAAGGAGTTGTAGGAAAGGTAAAAGAATACAGCTAATGGACCGTACTTTAACGTTTTGGCATTAATTTTGAAGTGTTAAAAATAGCAATGAAACATAAAGTAAACTCCAAGTCCCTAAAAAGAAACATTGTCCCAAAAGCTATCTAATTCGTTAGATGGCTTTTTTACTTTTTATGTATTTATCTAAAGTATAATTGGTCTGGCTTTGAAGCTTGTTTTTAAAGAAGGTCATCCCTCCAAAGAAAAAACCTTTAATTCCCATAGCTTGTTTGGCCCATTTATGTAAATTGAATTTGTCTGTATGTTTAATTATTAAACCATCTTTAAATTCAAACTTAGCATCAATCTTATTATGTACTTTTCTTCCTGTTTTGCTAAAGTTATAAATAGCTTCCCAGTGTGCAGAACCTGATTTGTCATTAGCTTTTATAGCTGAAAACTCAACGTTAAACCCTTTTCCGTTTTGCGATTCGCATAACATTAACCACATGGCTTTAGCACGTTCTCCTTTTAATGTTCCAAAGGCAGGATCTTCAAAAACGATGTCTTTATGATAACAAGATATCATGGTTGGGCCATCACAATTACTTAGAGCTGTATAAAATTTTTCAACGATGTGTTCCATAGGATTACAATTAGTTTAAAGAGGTGTAAAACCATTCCTTACAAAAGTACGTAAGTAGAATGCTATTAACTCATATTCTTTCATCAGAGTGAATTTAATTGTTATGCTAAAGAAAGATTATCTATAATGAATTGGCTTTTTTTATGGTTAAGTAACTTGTTATAGTCTGTAGATTATCTCATAATACTTCAAAAACTATAATTTGCTATAAATTTAATACGGTTCTACTTTAAGGTTTTGATTCTGAGTAGTTTTTAAGCCATGTTTTGTTTTTTTACAGAGGTATTAATTTTAAATTGAAGGAGTGCAATCATCGCAACAAAAGTGACAATAATTATTAATATTAACATTTTAATTTCCGAAGCTATAGCCAAAACATCTCCATCGTAAAAAGCAATTGTTCTAAAACCACTTAAGAACTGTGTCACAGGAATAAATTGTGCTATGCTAGTAATAAAATCTGGTATAGCTATCGTTGGCCATGTAAATCCGCTTAGTATAAATGCTGGTGTAGAAATAACCATTAATAACTCTGTAGCTTTTAGTTGACTTGGTATGGCAATAGAAAAGAGCATGCCAATTCCCATAGAAGCTAGTGTTAATAATAGAGTTAAAATTAGCATTGGGATATTAAAAATAGCTGCTGTAATATTAAAATACGGAAAGAGCAGACTAACAAATAACCACATTATAGGAAGCATTATAAGAAATGGAGTGGCTTTTAACATAACATGATAAAATGACGACTTGCTTTTTTGGGTTAAGGTAATAAAGTAACCATCTTCAAAATCTCTAGAAAACACCAATGCCATTGCTAAGAAAATAACCTGTTGCATAATTGCAGCTAGTAAACCTGGTAGCATAAACGTAATATAGTTCCCCGTAGAATTGTAGAGCTTGTTAAAATTTATTTTAAAGCTTTCATAAGCTGCTTTTGCTTGTGTAGGATGCAGACCTTGCTTTTTAAGTCCTTCGATTTCTATGCCTGCATTTAATGTCATTAAAACCGAACTTATATTTTTGCTTGCCGTGTTGGCATTTAAAATATTAGCCATATTAAGATCAATACGTATTTCAGGATGATTTTTCTGTAGAATATTTTTTTCAAAATCTGAAGGTAAGGTAATAACCGCAGCATATTGTTCTACAGGCATTTCGTTTATAATATTGACGTCAGAAGACCGCACATCTACAACAAGTAACACTTCATTATCTTCAAAAGCATCAATAATTTTATCTGTTGTTGGACTTTGGTCTTGATCTACAATAACAATAGGTAAATCTACAACTTTTGCTTGTTGGTATACATAGCCAAATAAAATACCGTAGCCAATAGGTGCACCAAAAAAAATAGCAAGTAAAACACCATTTGAAAAAATGCGTTTAAACTCAATTTTAAGTAAGCTTATAAATGTTTTCATTACTTAATTTTTTATAAGCATGGTCGCATTACTGAAAAACTTTTGTTCAGAAACATCGACTGTTGGTACTACTTTTAATTCGTATATAGACTCCGATAATTGGTACAGAGGTGCTGTACTTGTTATGTCTGCATACTGGGCCAATTGTTTTATAGCAACGATTTTAGCTGTGGTTTCTATTTTTGTGTATGGGTTAATTATGGTGAGGTTTTTTCCAACTTCAAAATCATAAATTTTTGATTCAGGAACTGTAAACCTAAAGTAAACACTTTCGGTTTTATAACCGTTGAATAAGGTAAATCCAGCAGTTAATAATTCGCCTTCTTCTAAGCTAATAGTTTCTATAGACATCGCTGCAGGCGCAATGACATATTGTTCATTTGAAGCCGAAAGTACCTCTTCTTTTGCACCAAGTGCTCGCTCTAATTGTCCTTTAGCTTGTTCTATTTGTTCAGTTCGTGTTCCTTTTTTTACTTCATCGCGTTTGGCTTCTAAACTAGCAACTTGAGCTTTTGCCATTTTTAATTTCATTTTTACTTCGTCAAATTGCTGTTGGCTAACTAAAGAGTCTTGATACATGTTTTGTAGCCTTTGGTAAGATTCTTGTGCAAACTCTAATTGGGCTTTTCCGGCTTCTAATTGACCTTCAATCTGATTTAATTGTTCAGATGTGGCACCATTATGAGCCATGCTTAATTGGCCTTGTGCTGCTGTAATTGCACCATTAGCTTGTAGTAGTTTAGCATTCACTTCAGGAATATTAAGCAAAGCTAAAGTATCACCTTTTTTTACCGTTTGTCCTTCTTCAACATATATGGCATTAATACGTCCAGGTATTTTACTACTAACAGCAATGGTTTCAAATTTTACTTTTCCCCTTAAAGGTGTAATTTGGTCGTGCTTGCACGATTGAAGGAGTAACAGTGTAAAAAAACTGAAGATGAGAGTTTTATAAGTGTTCATTGTATAGCGTTATTGAATTAATATGTAAGTATACCTTTAGCATGAAGCAGTTCTGTAACAGCTCTTCGCTCATTATAGAATGATTCTTGTAGTTTAAAATTGGCTTTTTCTACATCGTTTAAAGCATCGAGAACCTCATTTATTGAAGCCAAATTATTTTTGTATTGTTGATTAACTAAATTATAAGTTTCTTGAGCTAATTCAATTTCTTTTTCAACCACCTTAGTGTTTTCAATGGCAGCTTTGTAAGTTAATTGCGCTTTGGTAATACTTAAGGCAATTTTTTCGTTGGCATCATCAATCTGTTCTTTTAGTTTTTCACTTTCTAGTCGTGTTTTTTTACTTTTTAATCGTGATGAGTTACCATCAAAAACATGCCATTTAATACCTGCGCCTATAAACCATTTGGGATCTAATAAGGACAGATTATCTTCAATAAACTCATAATGGCCTTTAAGTGCAACCTTAGGTATAAAATTACTTTTTTCCATTTTTGCCTTATAGTTGGTGGCTTTTTTAGCTTCTTCTAAGGCCTTAATTTCATTTCGTTTTTTTGTGTTTGAAGCAGCGTTAAATTCAAACAATTGTAATTCTGGATTAAGTAATCGCAAGTTGGCTTTGGGTTCTCCTGTTAATTGATGAAGCACTTCTATTAATAGAGTGGTTTTATGTTCATAATCGATTTGTTTAGCTTTTAATTGTTGTTGGGCGAGTTCAATTTTTTTTCTGCTAATTGGTGTCGCTAAACCATTTTTAATGGCTTTTTTGACATAAAAAGTTTGCTCATTTAAATAGTTTTCTGTGGTGGTTAAAACTTTTTTTGAGGCTTTTACAAGTGCTAATTTATCGTAAGTTTCAATAATTTGTAAAGCGATTTTATCGGCTTCGGCTAGACCTACATAATGTAAAGAAGATTCTTTATGTTTACTAGCCTTAAGTGCATGGCTAGCTTCAAAACCACTGAATAATACCCAATCTAAATCCACAGAGGATTTTAGGATATTCTTGTCCTGCAAGTTGGCGGCTTCCTGTAATGGAATATCTTCAGGAAAAGGCGAATTAAAAGGTAGACCTATAGCATCTTTAATAATAAGTTTTTGAGTTTCTATTAATAACGCTTTGGTGTCATTGTCAAAAGTAATGTCGTCATTTAAACGCGTATAGCTTCCGCTAAAGGTGATTCTAGGTAAGAAAACAGATTTTGCCATTTGTTGATCTACTTTGGCTTGTTCTGATTCAATACGATTACTTTTTATAGTGTGATTTTTTTGAAGTCCTTTGTGGATTAAATCATTTAAAATTGGGTCTAACTCTTGTGCCGAAATGACCGTTGGAAATATGCCAATAAGTGTAATGATGATACTATTTAGTATGACTTTTTTTAGGTTCATTTTGCATAGCTTTTAATTACTATACAAAGATATTAATGTATTCGGAATTTATTTTTGACTTATATCAAAAAGTGAGTGTATATGAGGTTTTAATGGCTAGCATCGTGGTTTCTAATACGACTTAAGGTTTCTTGTGCCATGCCTAAATAAGATGCTATATGACCTAGTGAAACTTGGTAGGCAATATCGGGAAATTCGGCTAGCATATAATCGTAGCGTTCTCTTGCGGTTTGAAATTGAATGGCATTGAGTTTATGAACAACATTGCTTAACATTTCGGTAATGACGAGTCGGCCCAATTTTTCCATTTTGGGATATTTTGCAAATAAGATTTCTAAGTTGTCTTTAGAGATGAAATATAAAACAGAATCTTCAAGAACTTCTAAGTAATATAAGCTAGGTTTTTTTTGAAAAAAACTATCAGCACTAGACATAAATTTACCATTTGAAAAAAACCATTGCGTAATGTCTTTTTGATTTTCGTTAAGGTAATAACTCCGGCACATACCTTGTTCTATAAAGTATAAGTATTTGCATACCTCACCTTCATGAACTAGAATTTCATT
This sequence comes from Winogradskyella psychrotolerans, assembly GCF_018860565.1. Taxonomy (GTDB): domain Bacteria; phylum Bacteroidota; class Bacteroidia; order Flavobacteriales; family Flavobacteriaceae; genus Winogradskyella; species Winogradskyella damuponensis. The sequence goes on along the minus strand of NZ_JAHKPS010000018.1, from coordinate 471,801 downwards.
TTTAGAGACAGCTTTCGTTTTAAAATGATTTAGGATATCATTTAATTCATCTTCTGAAAATGGTACTAAAGCGGTAATAGCGTCGGTAAAACCCATAAATAGTATTTGCTTGTAATTTAAGAAAAGCTAAGCTAATTGAAATTTAGGCTACAAACAAATGAAATAAAACGGAGTGCTTTTAGCTTATATTCTTTTATTTGAATGAGATTTAATTGCCATAAAAGAGAAAAGCCATAATGAGATGAGCTTCTTTATTCGATGATAATTGTATTTTTAAAACCGATGTCAGTCTGTTTGTTAAACAAAAACGCGTAATAACCAGCATCACCTTCTTGTCCTTGTATTGTCGTTTTTGCTCTACCGATTTCCAATTCAGATTTGTTATAAGCTTTAGCGATAACTTCCTTATTAAAATCTGTATCAAACATGATATATAAGGTGAGTTTATTTTTATTGCTGCTAGATTGACTATCAATAACGTAAGCGCCAGTTTTTATACCGTTTTTTTATAAGTTATTTGAAAGTATAATTTTACATTCCAATGTTTTGTCAACTCCTTCAGAAACACCTTCAAAAAACTCCGTGGCACTTTCTCCAACAACTTCACCACCTCTGTTTATTCCTTCTTTTGTTTTGTTGGCTATTCTGTCACAAGAGAAAAAGCTTAACAGAAGGATTAGAGTTGTTAATTGGTGAATTTTCATTTTGCTAACCATTTTTATAATTATAAAAATAAATAAACTAAAGGAATCTAACGTGAATATTTCTTAATCTTATCAATAATTTTCTGCAAATTAGAATAGACAAATTCATTGGTCTTAGCGTAATAAAACGAGATAAAACAAACTACAGAAAGAAATAGTACGGCACCAATAACAGCTTGCCAAGGTTCTAAAGTTTTGCCAATAAGTTGGTGCAGTCCAAGACCTGTAAAACTACCATAAATGATGATAAAATGAATAACATAAATAGATAGCGTTTTTTGACCAATTTTTAGAATTAATGGTTGTTTGATGTAGTTTTCTGCTAAATAAAATAAAGAGAACAGAATTAGTACATTGCCTAGGCGAGTAAACAAATAATTATAATAAGCAACCTCTTTTAAAATTGAAATGTCTAAAGCGTAATATAGTCTCATTAATGCTTCAGAAGACCCAAAAATGAGTGCAATTCCAAAGACGAAAAAACCTGAGACAATAGCTGTTTTAAATTTTGGGCGATCGACGTAACGATAAAATAATGTGGCTATAAAAGCACCAAAGGCTACATAACCAAACCAAGGTATTATGGTAAAAATAGAACCGTTAGCCTTGGATAAGTAGTTTGATATTAATATAGGAACTTCTGGTAATTCTAAATAACGATACAAAGGTTCTGTTATAAAAATGGCCAAACCTAAAAGTAACATTACGATTGAAAATAGTAACGTTTTTTTTAAGGTGAGTTTGTAGATGCATACAATGAGTATAAGTGATAGGCCAATGCATTGCAGCACGTCAATAACTAAAAAATAATTAGAGAATTTACCCATTAGCCATTCAAAAATAGGTGCACGCAACAAATAACCAATACTAATTAGCATTAAGCCTCGTATTATGCCTTTGTGCATACGTTTTTTTATTGTTCCGTTTTGTTTAGCTCGTATCAATAAATATGAAAAAATAAGTCCCGAAATCGTAAAAAAGGTAGGTGCGGTAATTCCTCTAAAGTATTCCCAAACTTTAAAAGCAGTATAACTATGACTTCTGTATGAAGTTTCTAGCAGTGTATCTATAAAGTGCCCTTGTAGCATCATTAAGATAGCGAATGCTCTTACAGCATCTATAAAATATAAACGGTTTGCGCTCAAGTTAAAATTGGTTGGTATGCAAATGTACTATTTTAGAGTTGGAATAAAATACTGTGATACTTTTTTGGACTTGTGCCTAGCATTAAGATATCGTTTCATTTTAAAGGTTTATAGCCACTAACAGGTAAAGTTGGTATTTTACTATTTTAAAATCAGCAACTTACATTCCTGTTGTTAAATTAATTGTAAACATTATACCATAAATTCAAACCGTTTACTACATTTATCATCTATGGAATTTTTAAATCAACTACTCAGTGACTTTTCATCATTAGCTTGGGGTTTGCCTTTGCTTATTTTATTAATTGGTGGAGGTTTATATTTATTAATACGGTCTCACTTTTTACCTTTTCGGTATTTAGGTCACGCTTTGAATGTGCTTCGCGGAAAATACGATGATCCAAATGATCCTGGTGAAATTTCACATTTTCAGGCCTTAACAACAGCATTGTCGGCAACTGTTGGTATGGGAAATATTGCAGGTGTTGCTGTAGCTATATCTGTAGGCGGACCTGGTGCTGTGTTTTGGATGTGGATTAGCGCAGTGGTTGGTATGTCTACCAAATTTTTTACATCAACCTTAGCAATTATGTATAGAGGTAAGGATAGTGCTGGTGAAATTCAAGGTGGTCCAATGTATTTTATTATGGAAGGTTTAGGTAAATCTTGGAAACCTTTAGCTGTATTTTTTAGTTTTTGTGGTCTTATAGGTGCTTTGCCTGTTTTTAATGTGAATCAATTGACGCAAGCCTTAAATGATATTTTATTAATTCCAAATGGAGTAGAAGTAGGGTTGAAATCTAACCTAATTATAGGTGCTGTTTTAATAAGTATTACATCTTTAGTTATTTTAGGTGGTATTAAGCGCATTGGAAACGTAGCGTCTCGTTTAGTGCCTAGTATGGTGGCTTTGTATTTTGTGTTGGTTATTGTTATTCTTGTGGCACATAGCGATGTGCTATTGTATTATTTAAAACTGATATTTACAGATGCTTTTGCTGCTAATTATTATCCAAAAGATGATACTTTTTTAGGAGGTGTTTTAGGCGCTTTAATTCTTCATGGTATTAAACGTGGGGCGTTCTCTAATGAAGCCGGAATTGGTACAGCGCCAATGGCACATGGAGCAGCAAAAACGGACGAGCCTATACGAGAAGGTTTGGTGGCCATGCTAGGACCTGCCATAGATACAATAATTGTATGTACACTAACGGCTTTGGCTATTTTGGTGACTGGAGTTTGGGAAACTACTTCTGATAATGGAGTTAGTCTTACGGCTTCTGCTTTTGCAGATGTAATGCCAAACTATGGTAAATACTTATTACTAATTTGTATTGCCGTTTTTAGTATGAGTTCATTATTCTCATATTCTTATTATGGAACTAAATGTATGTCCTTTCTTTTTGGAGCCGATAAAAAACACTATTATAATTACTTTTATATTTTAAGTATTCTTATTGGAGCGACTACAAGTTTAAGTATGATGATTAATCTCATTGATGGTGTGTTTGCTTTAATGGCAATTCCAACAATGGTTGCAACAATTCTTTTAGCGCCAAGAGTAATTAAAGAATTGAAACGTTATATCAGTCAACTAAAACAAGATAAAAATTGAGTTAAAAAACAACCTCTTATAATTGGAGATAAATTATAAGAGGTCGTTTAAATTGTTTCTAAAAAATTACTTTTTCTTCAGTAATATTTTTTCATTAGTAAACTGATTTGCTTCGTCTAAAAATGCTATCATTTTGCTCCAATTAATGTTAGGTTCAAAATTGTGCTTGTATTGTTTAGAAGTGTTAATGATAAGTTGATCTCCTTCAACTTTAGCGCTACTTATAAAAGCTCCAGTTTCATTATCAATAGTTTTATTTAATTTATCTAAACCATTAACAGTATAGCCTTCTGGAATGTTTAAAGTAATGTTATAATTAAAACTTCTTGCATTAGTCGTATATATGTTTGAAGTACGTTGGCGTTCTTTTTCTTCAAGATCTATTTGACCTCCGATAAGTTTTCCTATTTCAAGAATATAGTTTGGACCTGCTTTTTTGATTAATGCATTTTTGATTTTAAAACTTTCGGTAAACTTTAGGTATGAATCTAAAGCGTAACGTCCTGTCTCATTAATCTCGTATGTGTAATCTTCAATGTCTTCAACTTGAAACTCTGCCTTGGCGCTTTTTTCAAAGCGTTCCACTTGTTTTGCCTTAATTTTTTCGGCTACAGCGTCTAACTCTTTTTTATATCTAATTTTATCTTTTTTACGTTTTATAAGCTCTATAAATGATGCGGTTTCGTATTTCGCGTAATCTTCGGTAACGTAATCTGTAAACATTAAACGCTCATATTGTTCGTCTTTTTTAGAATGCCCTTTGTAACTGTTTACAGATGTAAGATTCATTCCTGAGAAATCATCATTTAAACTAACGGTGATATCTTTTTTTGTTTCATTATCTAAATGTCTTGATACAGGAAGCTTTCCTTTTTTAATGACATCAATTCTATTTCTAGTTGGAGAAAGTAGGTAAACATCAGTGCCTTCTATTAAAGGTGAAAACTCATTAATATTAGTGTGTATACTAAATAGCTCAGCATAAAGAGGAGTAGCGGTTTTTACTTTAATAAGTACGTTGACATTTTTTTCAATTAATAAATCGTCAATACTACCATCATAGCGTTTTTTAGCAACGACAATTTCATATTTAATTTTTTCACGTTTTAAGAACTCTGTGAAATGGCGTACAAATTGTTTCTGATTTTGAATAAACACAGGATTACCATAGTTCATAAACGGATAGCTCATGATTTCTGCATCCTTTACAATCATAGCTTCCACAAAACGTGTTAAGTAATAATGACGCATAAAATAATAAGCTTCAGTTACTTTTTCGGCATCATTAGCAAAGGTTTTCTTTTTAAAGAAGCGCTTAACATCTCCAACATCTCCGTCTGGTTTAAAGCGGTTGTCATAAAGTTCTAAAACTTCGTCTTTTGAAACAGATGTTTTAATAATATCTTCTTTTTCTGGTAAAAAGGCTAAGGCTCTATCTTCAAACTTCCCAGATCTTGCAAAATAGACCTGAAATTTATAAGAGGGTAATTCTAAAAGTGGATAAGACCAACGCGTAGATTGAATTTTTTCAATATCTGAAGCGACAAGTTCATAACGTCTTATACTGCGTTTTTCTGTTGGAATTTCAGTTAACTTTGGCGCTTCATTAAAAGAGTTGAAATTGATGAAAAAATCATTTTCAGTTTCAAAAAACAGCTTAAAATCTACGACAGGATATTCTTCACCTAAATAAGTTTCAACGGGATTAAATCCAAAAGCATAAGTTGTTTTAAAGGGTTCTAATCGGTAAAAATAGTAATCAATAATATCTCCTATTTCTAAATTAGCAATAGCAACTTTGGTTTCACCATCAACTTCAACAGATTCTTCTTCAACATCAATCTCTATTTCAGTACCATTTGGTTTTACAATTTTTACACCAATATAATTGTTCCCTTTTTCTTTCCATGAAAAACGACCTTTATCTGATCTAAAACGTTTTTTAAATGCAAATTCTGAAAACTCTTCTACGGCAGCTTTGTCTAATAATTTTATACGTTGTCTTATAGAGCTTGTGTAGGTTACGTTTTTTCCAAATTTATGAAAATCGTAATTTTCGTTTTTGTATAGTATTACAGCAGATTCGTTAGTCCATTTTTTTGGTACCTCAGTAACATTTTTATATGTGTCGTTTGTTCCCCAAAAAAAGTCTTTTGCTGCTAATTCTTCTTTAGTTTGTGAAAAAATAGAAATAGAAAAAAATAATAGGAAAGCGGTTAGTCCTTTAATTTTCATGTGTTTTAATTTATTTAATTTTTAATATTACATGCTGTTGGTGTAAACATGTGCTTTTGGTGTCCTTAATTTTTAGTAAGGATTATTTGTTCTTGGTAAAGGGTGTTGAGATCTTTTATAAATGTATTCCACTCTTCAAAATCCTTAGTTTCGATTTTTGCATTCTTAATTTGGAATAGCTTTTTGTATGTCAACGTATTGTTTTCGTTTTTAAAGCTTACGGATAAGTCGTAATTATTACTTGACACCTCAATGTCATTTGGAAGGTGAGTAACGCTATAGCCATTTGGAATTTTTAATTCTGTTGTAGATTCCAAATATTTTTTTGAACTGAATATAAAGTCCACATCACGTTCCTTTAATTCGTAATTACTAAATTCCTTATCCAAATCGAGATCTATGTATATAGAGTTGTCAAAGGTTGAAACGGCATTTTTTACCGTAAGATCATGGGAAATAGTAACGTTAAGTTCTCTGTTAGTTAAATCTGATGTGGTAATGTTACTCACTTTTCTGTTGCTGTCAGCGCTACTTAAATAAGCTTCTAAGAATTCATCTTTTTTATCCGTTTTTAACTGATCAAAATAGTATAAGAGACTAGATCTGCTTTCCCCATTAAATTCCTTTTTTACTTTACCAGTTAGTGTTTCGTTATCTAAAGTGAGTTGATAATTGTAGAATTCTTTATTAAAAGCAACATCGCTTGTTGGTACGTGTTTCAAAATAAAGGCATCGTTGTCTTCAATTAAAACTTGCTTGCCTTGTATACGGTCGGCGTATTCGCCAAGAGCATTAAATTTTTCTGTTCCATCTAAAAATAGGATGTCATCATCTTTAAACAACGTACAAATCATGTGATTATCTACTGATAAATTTGGGGTAGAATAATCATAAGCAATATGTTTGGTGCCAATCCAAGTTAGTCGAGCATCAAAGCCTGCTTCAATTAGCATTTGCTTGGTTAAATTTGCCATGCCTTTACAGTCACCATATCTTTTGTTAAACACATTAGCTGCTTCGTCTGGTTTAAACCCAGCGATACCATCTTCAAAGGCGATATATCTAATGTTGTCTTGTACCCAATAATAAATATTTTTTATTTTTTCTTCGTCGGTTTTAGCATCTTTGGTTAGCTCTGTAACTTTAGATTTTAGATCTGTATTGTCGTTTTCTAAACTGTTTACTAGAGATTTATACCAATTATAAAGGTCTTGAGTAGAGTTAAATATTGGTTGAGTTTCACCTTTTTTGGTGTACGATTTTGCTAAGATTAATAAATGAGGATATACATAAGTTGGTCCTGGAGCATTTGAAACTTTATGCATTGCAGGTACATCTTTAAATGTGTAAGTGTAAATTTTAGATTTGTTTTTTGAGTTGGGTGTTATGGTTTTTTCAATAGTATAACCTTCAAAGTTTAATTCCTTTAACTCAAGGTTTAACCAATCGGGAATTTCAACAGAAATCACCTTTTTTTCAATCGGATAAGAATCATTAAAATAGAGTTTGGTAAAATATTTAATGTCTTTGTAAGTTTTTAAAATATGAGTGCCGTAACGGTATCCTTGCAACGGAAAATCTACATTTGTAAATTTTACTCTAGAATCTACATGAAATAAATCGCTACTTATCGAGGCTTCATCTTTAATATAAAAACCAGCACTTTTGTTATTTTTATATAAGATTTCGAATTCTTCTATTGTAGATTGGTCATTGTAAAAAGAATACTTCTGAATATCAGCACGAGAAATCATGTTTATCATTTTTTCTTTTAAATCATGATTAACCGTTACTTTTTTGTTTCTGCTATCAAAATCAAAGGTGACATAATCAGTACTTTCTTCGAGTGCTATCTCGTCGTCTTTGTGGTCAAATTTTTCTTTCAGAGCTTTGGCTTTAGCAATATCGGAAGCGTCTGGTGCTATTTTTCGTTGGCTATAGGATATGGAAATAAACAAGAGGATAGTAGCGCAGGCAAGTAGTTTTTTGATCATGTAAAAGGGATGTCTAGAATGCTAATATAATTAACCATGCTAGAAATAAAAAGATAATTGCCTTAATATGTGATAATGTTTGCTAAAACTAAAATAGATGGTCTATTTACTTATAGATGCTTTAAATTGATGAGGTGTCATCATTTCCATTTTTTTAAATTGTCGGTTAAAGTAACTGGTGTTGTTAAACCCCGATTTAAATGCAATTTCAGACATTCTTAAATTCTGAGATGTTTTGATGAGTTTTTTAGAAAATTTAATTTTTTCTGAATTGATATAATCAATGGGCGAGATGCCTAAAGTATTTTTAAACTGTTTGTGAAAATGAGAGGTGCTCATATAAGCTTTCTCTGCTAATTGGTCTACTGAGATATCCTTATTGGTTAAATTTTCTTTAATGAATTTAATGACAGTCCCGATTCTAGTATCTGTAAAAATATGAGTGTCATTAGTAATTAGAGATTTGGCTTTGGTTTGAAGTAATCTTATAATTAATTCTTGAATCATTAAATCTAATAAGACATCTTTAGATTTATTAGTGTTTGTAAATGTGTAAGTTAGTCGTTCTATTAAATGGTTGACATCAACATTATTTATAAGGTGTGATGCAGATTCGTCTAAATCCCAATTATTGTTTTCATTTTCAATAGCCACATTGTGATTAAATTTCCCTACAACTTCTTCTATTTTAAAGGCATCAATTCCTAGAGCTAAGCATTGGGTTGGTTTGTTTTTAGTTGCGATAGGGAAATCAATTATCATTTCCTTATTAGTTGGCATTACAACAGATTCTCCAGGGAAAAAATCAAAAGCATCAAAACCTTCTAGGTGCATTACTTTTTTTCCGGTGAGCATACTTGCAATAATAGGGAAGTCAAATTTTAATGATACTTTTTCTGCTATAGCATGTGTTTCATAAATATTAAGCTCTGCATATTCAGCATTATAAGTCGTTCTATTCTCTACTAAAGTAGTTAGTTTTCTGTGGCTTTTATGTTGAGATAATAAGTTGCTCATATTCAATATTACAAAAAAATAGTCTTAAAAATTGTTAATAATAGATATGTTCAAAAATATAATAAATATGTTCAAGTTATTTGGAATATGATAAAATAACTTTATCAAAATTATTAAATAGTCAGTTTTTTGGCTATTAAAATTATAAACTAATAAATAAACACATTAAGGTATGAGTTATTCTAAACCACAATTTAAAGAAAAGTATTTCAATTTTATTAATGGAAAATTTGTGCCACCCGTAGGTGGAGAATATTTTGAAAACACCTCTCCTGTAGATGGGACATTAATTTCAAAATATCCTAGATCGCAAAAAGAAGATATCGAAAATGCTGTTGATGCAGCAAATGCAGCTAAAGAGGCTTGGGGAAATACCTCGGCAACAGAACGTGCTACGCTTTTAAATAAAGTAGCAGATATTATTGAAGCTAATTTAGAAGAATTCGCCGTTGTTGAAACTTGTGATAATGGTAAGCCAATTCGTGAAACCTTAAATGCCGATATCCCTTTATCTGTAGATCATTGGCGTTATTTTGCAGCATGTATTAGGTCAGAAGAAGGTAGTGCTACAGAATTAGATCAGAACACCTTGTCTATGAATATTAAAGAGCCCTTAGGTGTGGTGGGGCAAATTATTCCATGGAACTTTCCTTTATTAATGTTATCGTGGAAATTACCTCCTGCTTTAGCAACTGGTAACTGTGTGGTTTTAAAACCTGCAGAACAAACTCCATCATCTGCAACATTGTTAATGGAGAAAATTGCAGATGTGTTTCCTCCAGGTGTATTAAATATTGTTCATGGTTTTGGTCCAGAAGCCGGAAAGCCTTTAGCGTCGAGTTCTAAAGTGGATAAAGTGGCTTTTACAGGAGAAACTACAACTGGACAGTTAATTATGCAATATGCTTCTAAAAACTTAAATCCAGTGACCATGGAATTAGGTGGAAAGTCCCCAAATGTATTCTTTAATAGTGTAATGGATGAAGATGATGCCTTTTTAGATAAAGCTATTGAAGGAGCTGTTTTGTTTGCCTTTAATCAGGGTGAAGTTTGTACGTGTCCTTCTAGAATTTTAGTGCAAGAAGATATTTATGATGCGTTTATGGAGCGTGTTGTAGCAAGAACAGAGGCTATTGTGCAAACAAGTCCTTATGATGTGAATTCTATGGTTGGAGCACAAGCGTCTAATGATCAATATGAAAAAATACAATCTTATTTTGAAATTGGAAGAGAAGAAGGAGCTAAAGTTTTAACAGGTGGAGAAGCTAATAAATTAGAAGGTGATTTGGCTAACGGTTATTATATTAAGCCTACAATTTTAGAAGGTCACAATAAAATGCGTGTATTTCAAGAAGAAATTTTTGGTCCAGTGGTGTGTGTGACAAAGTTTAAAGATGAAGCTGAAGCTATAGAAATTGCAAATGATACGCTTTATGGCTTAGGAGCTGGAGTTTGGACACGTGATGCTCACCAATTATACCAAATACCAAGAGCTATAAAAGCAGGTCGTGTTTGGGTAAACTGTTATCATGCTTATCCTGCTCATGCACCGTTTGGAGGCTATAAGAAATCTGGGTTTGGTAGAGAGAATCATTTAATGATGATGAGTCATTATAGACAAACCAAGAACATGTTAATTTCTTACGATAAGAACAAATTAGGCTTCTTTTAGAAGTTAATTAATAGCTGATTAAGGCTGGATTAATAGATGTAATTCAGCCTTTTTTTATACCATAAATTATGAAACGAGTAGAAATAACAGATAAAGCTGCAGAGGTTGTAAGACAATTAAAAGCGAAACATGGTGAATTAATTTTTCATCAAAGTGGGGGGTGTTGTGATGGCTCTGCACCAATGATTTTTGAAAAAGGAGACATGTATCTAGATGAAAGTGATATACTTTTAGGTGAAGTTGAAGGGGTTAGTTTTTATATGAATCAAGATCAGTTTGAATATTGGAAACATACCCACTTAACTGTAGACGTTACGGAAGGTAGAGGAGCGAGTTTTTCGTTAGAGATTCCTTTGGGACTCAGGTTTTTAATTCATTCGCGATTACTAACCGAAGAAGAGAACGCTTACTTTAATATGAAAGACGAATAACTTCAAGAATATATATCTAAAGAGTCCATATACGATGTATGTGGGCTTTTTGTGTTTTCATAATTTTATTTCAAATTACAGCTAATATGATATGTTTTAGGGCTTATTTTTAGTAAAAATGAAATATTTTAACTATTCCTGATTATTTTTATTGCTAATTTGGTATATTTATGCTAAATAAATATATATGACTATAGATTTATGTCCAAATTGTAGTAGCGATCAGTACGTTAAAAGCGGAATTGTCAATAAAAGACAGCGGTATAGATGTAAAAAATGCAACTATTATTTTACGGTTAATAAAATAGGTAAGAAGATAGATGACTATTATGTTAATAAATCATTGCAGCTTTACTTAGAAGGTCTTACTTATAGAGAAATTGAAAGGATTCTTGGGGTTTCGCATGTAAGTGTGATGAATTGGGTGAAAAAATACAATATTAAGCGCCCATATAATACAAACTATCATCCAACATATAAGATTTTAAATGCTAGTGAACTTGGTAAGTATTTTTTAGAAACTGAAAATATAAAAGGCGCAGGTGTTGTTGTGACTGAGTTAGGAGATAAATTTATGCTCATTAAATGGGAGCGTTTTAAGGATTAATATATCAAATTAACAAATAAGTATATAATTTATTAATTAAACAGATGTTTTTAAGAGCTTAGTAGGGCACACAGAATTAATTTAAGTACTAACTAATCTTTTTTAAACCATGAAGAAATCAACTTTTTTGTTGATAGGACTGTTTATAATGTTCTTTCAATTTATGATTGCCCAAGGTTCTCCTGATTATTCGGGTGGCCTTAAATTTAAATTTAACGAAGATGGCTCAAAATATCTCCGATTAATTTCTTGGGCGCAAGTTCAAGCCAATTACAATACCGATAAAACTTTTGATAGTAATGGTAATGAAAACAGTAAGTTAAACTTTAATTTACGTCGCGCTAGGGTTTTAATGTTTGCTCAAATAAATAAAGACTTTTTAATTCTTACACATTTTGGATTAAACAGTTTAACGAGCACTACCTTAAGTCTAACCGGTGAAGGTGACGGCTCTCAGCTTTTTTTTCACGATGTTTGGGCACAATACAGTTTAGGTGAAAATCATACTGTAGGTGGTGGTTTACATTATTTTAATGGAATTTCAAGACTAAACAATCAGAGTACGCTAAATATCATGACGCTAGACAACAATCGTCAGTCATGGGCAACTCTTGGTTTATCAGACCAATTTGCGAGACATTTAGGCGTCTTTATGAAAGGAAGTTTCAATAAGCTGCAATATCGAGTAGCTATTAATGATGCTTCTGTGGCTTCATTAGATACTCAAACTGCTGTTGTTGATGGTGCTGCGGTTTATAATGGACGTTCTAGTCTTGGATCTAAAGCAGCAGGGAAAACTTACGCTGGTTATTTTGATTACCATTTTTTAGATCAAGAGTCTAACTTTTTACCTTACAAAGTTGGAACTTATTTAGGTGAGAAAAAAGTATTCAATATTGGTGCTGGCTTCTTTCTACATCCTAAAGGTGCCGTGATAGATACAGGTACAGCTATTGTTGGAGAAGATGTATCCATATTTGCAGTAGATGCTTTTTACGATGCACCAATTGGTGAAAACGGAAGTGCTATTACAGCTTATGCGGTTTATCAGAATAACAACTACGGAAAAAATTATTTATACAAAGTTTACGGAACAGGAAGTATGCTCTATGGTCATGTTGGTTATGTTTTAAATGGAGACAAATTAAAGACAAGATTTCAACCTTACCTCAGTTACGGAACTCATAGTTATGATGCTATTGATGATAACAGGTCTACCTTAGGTGTAGGAATCAATGCGTATATGAGTGGACACAATTCAAAATTAACATTAGAATACATGAATCAGAGTTATGGTGAAATGGATGCAAATACGATTTCACTTCAAGCTATGATTTATCTATAAAACGAAAAAAACTATGAGTGATAAGCAGAAACACGCAACAGCGTACTGGAAAGAAAATGTGAAGTATTTATTTATACTTCTAACCATATGGTTTGTGGTGTCCTTTGGATGTGGCATTCTTTTAAGAGAAGAGTTAAACCAGTTTAAACTTGGAGGTTTCAAACTTGGGTTTTGGTTTGCTCAACAAGGCTCTATATATGTATTCGTGGTATTAATATTCGTATACGTAAGACTAATGAACAAACTAGATAAAAAATACGGTTTCGACGAGTAAGCCATAACTAACAACATTAAATAAAAATATTATGAGTGTACAAACATGGACATGGTTATTGGTCGGCATTACTTTTGCGCTGTATTTCGGAATCGCAATATGGGCAAGAGCAGGCTCAACAAAAGAATTTTATGTTGCAGGTGGAGGAGTATCTCCATTGGCAAATGGTATGGCAACTGCTGCAGATTGGATGAGTGCGGCCTCTTTTATAAGTATGGCGGGTATTATTTCATTCGCAGGTTATGATGGGTCTGTTTATCTTATGGGATGGACAGGAGGTTATGTGTTGTTAGCATTGCTTTTGGCGCCTTACCTTCGAAAGTTTGGAAAGTTTACTGTGCCTGATTTCATTGGAGATAGGTATTATTCTAACACGGCAAGGACTGTTGCTGTAATTTGTGCTTTAATTGTATCATTTACTTATGTAGCAGGTCAAATGCGTGGAGTTGGAATTGTCTTTTCTCAATTTTTACAAGTAGATATTACTTTAGGTGTTCTTATTGGGATGACAGTCGTTTTGATATTCGCTTTATTGGGAGGTATGAAAGGTATTACATATACACAAGTGGCTCAATATTGCGTATTGATTTTTGCTTTTATGGTACCAGCATTCTTCATTTCATTTCAAATGACAGGAAATATTATTCCTCAAATAGGAATGGGAGGTAAAGTAGAAGGTGGTGCCTTTTTATTAGATAAGCTAGATACATTACATACCGAATTAGGGTTTCATGAATATACAAGTGGCACTAAAAGTACATGGGATGTTTTTGCAATTACCTTAGCATTAATGGCTGGTACTGCAGGTTTACCACACGTTATTGTTCGCTTTTTCACAGTGCCTAAAGTAAAAGATGCTCGTAAATCTGCTGGATATGCTTTATTCTTAATTGCAATTCTTTACACCACAGCTCCTGCTGTAGCGGTTTTTTCAAGAACCAATTTAATTGAAACGGTAAGTGATAAGCGTTATGCAGATATTCCTGTATGGTTTAAAAACTGGGAAAATACAGGTTTAATTGCTTGGTCTGATAAAAACGGAGATGGTAAAATTCAATATGTTGCCGGAAATTCATTGTCGAGTAGTAAACCAGAATATGCAGAGGCAAGAGGTGAGCATGGTGAGCGTCTCGTTACCAATAATAGTGATGAAGTAAATGAGTTATATGTTGATAGAGATATTATGGTATTGGCAAATCCTGAAATAGCTAACTTACCAAACTGGGTTATTGGCTTGGTGGCAGCAGGTGGATTAGCGGCAGCATTATCAACCGCAGCAGGATTGTTATTAGTTATATCAACATCAGTTTCACACGATTTAATTAAAAAGCAATTACGACCAGATATTTCTGATAAAGGCGAATTAATGGCAGCAAGAATTTCAATTTTTGTAGCGATTTTAATTGCAGGTTACTTTGGGATTAATCCGCCAGGGTTTGTCGCCGCCGTCGTCGCGCTCGCCTTTGGGCTCGCAGCCGCTTCCTTTTTTCCCGCCATTATTTTAGGCATTTTTGATAAACGAATGAATAAAGAAGGAGCTATTGCAGGTATGGTTGTTGGTATTACATTGATGATGTATTACATGATGCGCTTTAAACTCGATATGTTTGGTGGTGGAACCAGTGAAGATTGGTGGTTTGGTACATCGCCAGAAGGTTTCGGAACTATTGCGATGTGCGTTAATTTTGTAGTTTCTGTTGTGATTTCCAGAGTATCAGTAGCACCACCTCAAGAGGTTCAAGATATGGTTGAAAGTATTAGAATACCTTCTGGAGCTGGTGAAGCTCAAGACCATTAAAACAATAGTGTTTGTAAAATTTTTATAGATCATTATTTTAATTTTATTTAGTTAGAGAATCAGTATTGCAATTTTTGTAATACTGATTTCTTATATTAGTAGATATTTAGTTGTTTCTGCTTATAATTACGAATTCATGAAAAAACGTCACGAACAAAAATTAGTAGTTTTATCTATTGCTTTGTTTTTTGTGTTTAATATTCCTTTTGTCCTCATTTTTAATATTGAAGGCGCCATATTTGGGATTCCAATATTATACTTTTCCTTATTTACGTTTTGGGTAATATCTATTGTGGTTTCGTATATCGTTTTAAAACGTCACTATGAATAGTTACTCCTTAGTTTTTATTATTATCATTTATTTAGCGGTGTTATTTTACATTGCTTTTCTTGCTGAAAAAAAACGACAAAGTAAGTGGGTAAATAACCCTTATGTTTATACATTGTCTTTGGCCGTTTACTGTTCTGCTTGGACATACTACGGAAGTGTTGGTATTGCTGCAAATTCGGGAATTCATTTTTTACCCATTTATATAGGTCCTGTAATTGCAGCACCTTTGTGGATTGTGTTGCTTCGGAAAATTATAAGAATTTCAAAACATCATAAAATTTCATCAATTGCCGATTTTATTTCTTTACGCTACGGAAATAATAGGTTTTTAGGTGCTTTGGTTACAGTAATTTGCTTGTTTGGAACCTTGCCGTATATATCTTTACAGTTAAAGGCTGTTTCAGAAACCTTTGAGATTATATCTGGAGATAATAGTTATATCTCAACGGTTGTTATTGATGACTCTACTTTTTATGTGGCGTTATTACTGGCGATATTTGCTGCATTTTTTGGGACTCAAAATACAGATGCCTCTGAAAAACATAAAGGGATTGTCGCTACTGTGGCATTAGAATCTATATTGAAATTGATTTTCTTTCTAATCATCGGGACTTATATTACATTCTATTTGTTTGATGGTACTTCTGATATTTATGAAAAAATTTCTGTATCAGATAACTTTAAAGACTTAACAACCCTGGGTAAGGTAGAAGATGGCTTTAATTGGTTTTTTATGATTGCCTTGTCGTTTATGGTTGTTTTTTTATTGCCAAGACAATTTCAGGTTACTGTTTTGGAAAATAACAGGGAGAAGCATCTTAAGAAAGCGATTTGGTTGTTTCCATTGTATTTATTGTTATTTAATAGCTTCGTGATTTTTATTGCTTGGGCAGGAAAGCTTACTTTTGGTTCTACAGAAAATGCCGAATATTATACCTTGTTATTGCCTTTAGAACACGGCAATACCTTTTTGGCAACACTTGTGTTTTTAGGTGGTTTTTCAGCGGTGATTTCTATGGTAGTGGTGTCAACATTAGCCTTGTCTACCATGGTGAGTAATAATTTGGTGATTCCATATGGTTTTCTAGATAAATTTATTAAAAATCAACCTGAGCGTAATTCCAAATACATTAAGACCATTCGTCGTATTTCTATTTTTACCATCATTATTACAGCGTATTTCTTTTATGTCTTGTTTTCAAAAGCCTTATCGTTATATTCTATTGGTTTAATCTCATTTGTGATTATTTCTCAATTGGCACCATCGTTTTTTATTGGTTTGTATTGGAATCGTGGATCTTCAAAAGGAGCAATTATTGGTATGATTGTCGGGTTTTGTATTGCTATATATACCTTGGTGTTACCGTTTACATTAGAAGTGTATTCTGGTACGGATGATTTTCGACAATATGGATTGTTGGGTATAGAGGCATTAAAGCCTTATGCTTTATTTGGAATCGATTTTTTAAGTCCGCCATCACATGCTTTCTTCTGGAGTATGACTCTAAATTTATTCTGTTATTTAACGTTTTCGTTACTATCTAAAGGAAATTATAGAGAGCGTAATTACGCAGAGATGTTTGTGGATAGTAAGAATTTTACAAATCTTCAAGATAGTGCCTTGGTGTGGAAAGGTGAAGCTTATGTAACAGATATTAAAAATGTTTTAGCCCGATTTTTGGGAGAGCAAAGAGCGGCACGTGCGCTGAGAATCTTTTTTACAAAGTATGAACTATCACAAGATACACAGTTGGCAGATGCACGTTTAATTAACTTTTCTGAAAAACTCTTAACGGGAAGCATTGGTTCGGCTTCAGCAAAAATATTAATTGCAAGTGTGGTAAAGGAGGAGCAGATTAGTTTGGTTGAGGTTTTAAAGATTTTGGAAGAATCCAAAGAAAATATTGTGAGTAATAAAGTACTTCTAGAAAAATCAAACGAGTTATCTCAGTTAACATCCCGATTAAAAGAAGCTAACGAGGAGTTAATTAGTAAAGACAGACAGAAAGATGAGTTTTTGGATACTGTGGCACATGAGCTTAAGACTCCAATAACAGGCATACGAGCAGCAACCGAAGTTATTATGGATGATGAAGATATGCCCAAAGAGATAAAAGCGCAGTTTTTAAAGAATATTCTACAGGATTCTGACCGTTTAGGACGCTTAATTAATAATATTTTAGATTTTGAAAAGTTAGAAACAGGAGGCTTATTGTTAGACCTAAAAGAACAAGATATTCAGAGAACAATTGCAAAAGCAATTTCTAGTATTTCTCAAATTGCAGCAAAAAAAGAAGTTCAAATTGTAAATAATAATGTGCACTCTTTTATGCTTAGTTATGATGAAGATCGTATTCTTCAAGTGTTAACCAATTTATTGTCTAATGCCATCAAGTTTTGTGAGGCTAAAACGGGCAAAATTATAGTCGATTATAAATTAGGAAATCAACTTATAGAAATTTCAGTTTCAGATAATGGTAAAGGAATTTTAGAAGAAGATTTTCTTTATATTTTCGATAAATTTTATCAATCACAAGACCAAAACACAAGAAAACCAGAAGGGAGTGGTTTGGGTTTGGCGATAACAAAGCAAATTGTAGAAAAGCACAACGGAAAAATTTGGGCAAAAAAAGATATAAAAAACGGCGCAACACTTGTTTTTACAATCCCTTTTAAGTAAATTGAAACCCTAAAGTATGACGAAGAAAATTTTAATTGTAGACGATGAGCCAAATATTGTCATGTCGTTAGAATACACTTTTAAAAAACAAGGATTTGAAGTGTTTATTGCAAGAGACGGAAGTGAGGCTTTAGAAATATTAAAACATCATATTCCTGATGTCATTTTGTTAGATATTATGATGCCTAATGTAGATGGTTATCAGACATTATCGTATATAAAAGAATCTGAAAGTTTAAAGCACATTAAAGTGGTGTTTTTAACAGCAAAAAATAAAGCTTCAGATATTGAAAAGGGTTTAAAACTTGGAGCAGATAAATATTTAACCAAACCTTTTTCAGTAAAAAAAATAGTTTCAGAAATATTGGAACTTGTGACTTAAGAAACAGTCTTTTAGGTCTTTTTTAAATTAGTTCTGTGTGCAAACAAACTAAGTTTAATTAAAATTTAAAGACATGAAATTTCACATTAATCCACTAGCGTCAGATATAATTATAAGCATCTATGTTATAGCTACGCTTTTTATTAGGTTTAAATACGAAAACATTACGAATGTAACTCCTGTGCTTTCTATAGTTGTGGGCATTTGCTTTGTGGTTATTATTTGGGCCCTTATCAAGCTGAAGGTGCTTAATCCTAATTGGTTTGGCTTGCTTAATTCTAAAAAAGTAAAGTCATGAAATACCAAAATTTTTACAACGAAAGCATTAATAATCCAGAACAATTTTGGAAGAATCAAGCCAATGAAATTGATTGGTTTACATCTCCTCAGACGATTTTGTCTAAAGATGAATACGACTATAATCAATGGTTTGAAGATGGCGAACTTAATTTAAGTTATTTGTGTATTGATAAGCATATCAACGATGGTTTTGGAGAGCAAAACGCATTAATTTATGATTCTCCAGTTACCAATACAAAACAGCACATTACCTTTAATCAGTTGCACCACGAAGTTTCTAAGTTAGCTGGAGGCTTACAGAATTTAGGCCTTAAAAAAGGAGATACCTGTATTATTTATATGCCTATGATTCCGCAAGCTGCTTATGCAATGTTAGCTTGTGCAAGACTTGGTGTTATTCACTCTGTAGTATTTGGTGGTTTTGCACCGCATGAGTTAGCTATTCGTATTGATGATTGTAAACCTAAAGCAATTATTACAGCATCAAATGGAGTAGAAATTAAACGTATTATTCCTTATAAGCCATTTGTAGACGAAGCTATAGACAAATCTAAAAATAAGCCAGAACATGTTATTGTTTTTGATAGACAATTAGGTGTCGAAATACCTAAGAAAGCTTATGATGTAGATTATAAAACTTTAGTAGAAGATTCGCCGTCTGTTGAAGCTGTTTCAGTAGCGTCCATACACCCTTCTTATGTGTTGTATACTTCAGGAACAACAGGTACACCAAAAGGAATTATTAGAGATACGGGAGGTTATGCTACGGCGTTAAAATTTTCAATGAAATATATTTATGGAGTAGATGAAGGAGAAACGTTTTGGGCTGCTAGTGATGTCGGTTGGGTTGTTGGTCACAGTTTTATTGTTTATGGACCTTTATTAAATCGAAATACAAGTATCGTTTTTGAGGGGAAGCCTATAAAAACACCTGACGCTTCAACGTTTTGGCGTGTTATTAGTGAACATAATGTAAAAGCTATGTTTACAGCGCCAACAGCAATTAGAGCCATTAAAAAAGAAGATCCTGAGGGAGATATGCTTAAACAATATGACTTATCATGCCTAAAATACCAATTTTTGGCAGGTGAGCGATGTGATGTATCGACGTTAACTTGGGCAGAAAAACAATTAAACATTCCTGTAATAGATCATTGGTGGCAAACCGAAAGTGGCTGGCCAATGTTGGCGAATATGGTAGGAGTAGGTTTGCAGCCTATAAAACCAGGATCGGCAGGCCTACCTGTTTGTGGATATGATATTAAAATTTTAAACGAAGACGGAGAAGAAGTTGAACCTACTGTCGAAGGTTATGTAGCAGTGAAACTGCCATTACCTCCAGGTACTTTAAGTAATCTTTGGGAAAATCCAGAGCGTTTCAAGTTTGGTTATTTACATCGTTTTCCTGGGTGTTATTTTTCAGGAGATGGTGGTTATATCGATGAAGACGGTTACGTATTTATCACAGGTCGTGTAGATGATATTATTAATGTAGCTGGTCATCGTCTATCAACAGCAGAAATGGAAGAAATAGTAGCTTCCCACCAATCGGTTGCAGAATGTGCTGTGTTTGGTGTACATTGTGAAATTAAGGGGCAAAAACCTTTAGGTTTGGTCGTTTTAAAGTCTGATAAGGCTTATGTTGAAGATTTAGTTCAAAAAGAAATTATACAAGACGTAAGGCGCGAAATAGGTGCTGTGGCATCTTTTAGAGATGTGCTTGTTGTAGAACGTTTGCCAAAAACAAGAAGTGGTAAGACGCTTCGGAAATTATTGCGAAATATTGCAGATGAACAACAATTCAATATACCATCAACAATTGATGATGTTGCTATAGTAGAAGAGATAAAATCAGTATATCAAAAACATAATATTGGAATTCATAATAAATAACATAAACTAATAAAAATTAGATTTTCATGCGAATCTATTAGGGGTTTGAAATCTAATTAATACTACTAAATTAATAAAACATGAGTAATTATCACATCAAACAATTTGAAGAATATTTTCAGGTTTATAGAAAATCAGTAAGAAATCCAGAACAATTCTGGGAAGAAATAGCTGAAGAGCATTTTATATGGAAAAAGAAATGGTCTAACGTTTTAAGCTATGATTTTAGTAAAGCTGAATTTAAGTGGTTTGAAGATGCAAAACTTAACATTACAGAAAACTGTTTAGATAGACATTTACATACCAGAGGAGATAAAACAGCGCTTTTATTTGAACCTAATAATCCAGAAGAAGAGACAGAGCATATTACATATAGGCAATTACATGAGCGGGTTTGTAAGTTTGCCAACGTATTAAAAGATAAAGGAATTAAAAAAGGCGATGTTGTTTGTATTTATTTACCAATGATTCCGGAATTAGCAATTTCAGTTTTAGCCTGTGCAAGAATAGGTGCTATACATTCTGTTATTTTTGCAGGTTTCTCATCTACAGCTGTTTCGTCGCGAATTAATGATTGTAATGCTAAAATGGTTATAACTTCAGATGGTTCTTATCGTGGTTCTAAAACTATTGACTTAAAAGGTATTGTAGACGAAGCCTTAAAGGATACTCCAGGTATAGAGTCTGTTTTAGTTGCTAAACGTATTCATTCAGAAATTAATATGGAAGAAGGTCGTGATTTTTGGTTAAAACCACTTTTAGAAGAAGCTTATGCTGATTGTGCGGCAGAAGTTATGGATGCTGAAGACCCTTTATTTATTCTATATACATCTGGTTCAACAGGAAAGCCAAAAGGTATGGTTCATACTATTGGTGGTTATATGGTTTATACGGCTTATACCTTTAAAAATGTGTTTCAATATAGAGATAATGATGTGTATTGGTGTACTGCAGATATTGGTTGGATTACAGGGCATAGCTATATTGTTTATGGACCATTAGCAAATGGAGCCACTTCTGTAATGTTTGAAGGCGTGCCAAGTTACCCAGATTACGGACGCTTTTGGGAGATTGTTGAAAAGCATAAAGTCTCACAATTTTATACAGCACCAACGGCTATTAGAGCTTTAGCGAAGCAAGGTTCAGATTTTGTAGATAAATATGATTTATCATCATTAAAAGTATTAGGATCTGTTGGAGAGCCAATAAATGAAGAAGCTTGGCATTGGTATAATGAAAACGTTGGAAAAAAGAAAAGCCCAATTGTAGATACGTGGTGGCAAACTGAAACAGGAGGTATTATGATTACACCAATTCCGTTTTCTACACCAACAAAACCAACTTATGCAACCTTACCATTTATAGGTATTCAACCAGCGTTAATGGACGAAAATGGTGAAGAAATAAAAGGCAACCAAGTTGAAGGTCGTTTGTGTATTAAATTTCCATGGCCTGCAATGGCAAGAACAATATGGGGAAATCATCAACGCTATAAGGATACGTATTTTTCTGCCTACGATAATAAATATTTTACAGGTGATGGTGCGCTAAGAGATGAGGTTGGTTATTACAGAATTACTGGTCGTGTAGATGATGTAATTATCGTTTCTGGACATAATTTAGGAACAGCTCCAATAGAAGATGCCATTAATGAGCACCCAGCAGTTTCCGAATCTGCAATTGTAGGATTCCCACATGATATTAAAGGTAATGCTTTATATGGTTATGTTACGTTGAAAGATGTTGGAGAAAGCAGAAACCATGATAACTTAAGAATGGAAATTAATCAGCTGATTACAGATCGAATTGGACCAATTGCTAAACTCGATAAAGTTCAGTTTACAGAAGGCTTACCTAAAACAAGGTCTGGTAAAATTATGCGTAGAATTTTAAGAAAAATTGCAGCAAATGAAATTGATCAGTTGGGAGATACAAGTACACTTTTAAATCCAGAGGTTGTTCAACATATTATTGATAATGTGAAATAAATAGAATTAAATTTCAAAATCAAATCTAATATGTGGAATGGTTGAGCTAAAGCTATTTAGCGTGTTGAAGTTTTTTTAGAATATAAAAAAAAATCACTCGGTACTCTTAGTTGTTTTTGCAAGTGCAACTATCGCTTTTAATCGCGCTTTTCGTTCCTCTGATTTAGATTTGATTTTGTTCTTTTTTTGAGCAATAAGTTTGCTGTGCTTGGCTTTGTTATTGGTGTTTTTTTCTTTTCCTTTTTTCGCCATAATTGAAATAATATAAGATTGTAAAACTAAGCATTTTTTAAATTGAAATAATCAAACAGGAATTTTAGTTCATTATAAAGCTTTAGGTTTTGTCGGTTTTATTTAAAAAAATGGTATTGCTTATTGGTGTTTAAGAGTTGGTTTTAAAAAATACTTTTCTAATTTAGCGGAAAACAAGAAAACCTATGCTTAAAGCTGTTTTATTCGATATGGATGGTGTTATTGTAGACACAGAGCCTTTACATCGCAAAGCTTACTATCAAATGTTTAAAGATGTAAATGTTGAAGTCGATGATACGCTTTACGAGTCTTTTACAGGGCAATCTACCATTAATATATGTAACCGTTTAGTCGATTATTTTAATTTAAATGAAGAGCCAGAACATTTAGTAAATATCAAACGAAAACATTTTAAGTATTTATTCGAAAATGATTCAGATTTAACCTTAATAGAAGGGGTTTTAGAATGCATAAAAGATTATCATGCCAATGGTATAAAGCTAGTTGTTGCATCGTCTGCTTCTATGCCAAATATAGAACGTATTTTTAATCGTTTTAATTTGAATCCGTTTTTTATAGGGAAATTCAGTGGAGCCGATTTAGAAAAATCAAAACCACATCCCGAAATTTTTATAAAAGCAGCAGCGCATACAGGTTTTGATAAGTCAGAATGTATGGTTATTGAAGATTCAACAAATGGCATAAAAGCGGCTTATGCTGCAGGTATTTTTTGTGCAGGCTTTAAAAGTAAACACTCTTCTGGTCAAGACTATACCTTAGCAAATGTTGTTGTTTCTAGTTTTGATGCATTAGCATTTTCAAAACAACACTCCTTTTTTTCTGAGCTAACATAATTTGGAACTTATATTTTAGTCCACGCTCTAATCTTTGTGTAGTTAAAGCGCGTATTTTTTTGTTTTATTAGCTATAAAAACGAAGTAAACCCTCTATAAATTAGAGTTCTGAGGTTTTTAAAACTATTAGAAAGATATTCCTTATCTTGTGTGTCATCAAATTTATACTAATAAATAATTAATCATTATGAATATCAAAAAACGAAATGTTTTAAGACTCTTGTCTCTAGCATTTGTTGTGTTTGCTTTTATGGCACCTCAAAATCTAGAAGCCCAGCGTAAAAAGAAAAACAAAAAAAGTAAAACCGAAGTTCCTGCTGCAAAGCCTAAATCAAAAGAAAAGTCAATAAAAGACCTTACTAAGTCAAGTAAAAAAATAGAAGGCCTTTTTACAATGTATAGGGATACTATTACGGGTGCTTTGCAAATGGTAATTAGTGACGAGCATCTGGATAAAGATTATATTCATTTTAATCAAGTTTCAAATGGTGTTGTTGATGCAGGAAGGTTTAGAGGAGCTTATGGAGGTTCAAAAGTTTTTAAAGTAAAAAAGTTTTATGATAAAATTGAATTTGTATCTCAAAATACGTCCTTCTATTTCGATCCAGAAAATGCTATTTCTAAATCTAAAGATGCTAACACAAGTGAAGGCATTATGGCAACTGTAAAGATAGAAGCCTATGATAAAAAAGAAGGGTTATACTTAATAAAAGCAGATGGTTTGTTTTTAAGAGAAACTTTTGCTCAAATAAAGCCGCCTCGTTTCCCAGGTTCAAGTCCTATGGCTTTTACACTTGGTAATCTTGATAAGACAAAAACAAAAATTAATAGTATTAAAAACTATGATGATAATACAAATCTTGAAGTAGAATATGTTTATTCAAACCCTTCAGTATTAAATGGAGGATCTCAAGCGGTTACTGATGGTAGAAATGTAAGCATTAAGGTGTTTCATAGTTTAATTGCTATGCCAGATAATGATTATACTCCTCGTTTTGATGATCCTAGAGTTGGTTATTTTACCACTGAGGTTAATGACCAAACAGCGACTAACTCTGCCCCATATAAAGATTTGGTACACCGATGGAATTTGGTTAAAAAAGATCCAAATGCTGCGATTTCAGAACCGGTAAAACCAATTACTTGGTGGATGGAAAACTCTACACCTATAGAGTGGAGAGAGACAATTAAACAAGGTGTTTTAGAATGGAATAAAGCGTTTGAAAAAGCGGGATTTAAAAATGCTATGGTTGTGAAATTACAGCCAGATGATGCAGATTGGGATGCTGGAGATATTAATTATAATGTATTGCGTTGGACATCTTCACCAAATCCACCATTTGGAGGTTATGGACCAAGTTTTGTAAACCCAAAAACTGGAGAAATAATTGGTGCAGATATTATGTTAGAATATGTGCATTTTACAAATAGAGTATTTTATGATCAGTTATTTGATTTGGCAAAAGCTGACGCAGAATTTAATGCATCAGATTATTTAAAAAAGAATAAAGTATTATGTTCTTTTGGTCATGTAATGCACGAAAACACCATGTTTGGACAAGCTGTAGTTGAGGCTTCAGGAGGTTCAGATTTAGAAATGGCTCGTATGAAAAAGGAAGCTATGTTAGCTTTAATTATGCATGAGGTTGGGCATACCTTAGGGCTTAACCACAACATGAAAGCAAGTCAGTTGTTTTCACCTGAAGAATTAGCTGATAAGGAATTTATTGAAGGTAAATGTTTAACAGGTTCTGTAATGGATTATGCAGGTATTAATCTTACAAATAATAGAGCTAAACAAGGTCAGTATTACGATACATCTGTTGGTCCTTATGATGTTTGGGCAATTCAATTTGGATACACACCTTTTCAGTCTGAAGCAGAAAAAATAGCTTTACTTAATAGATCTACAGAGCCAGAATTAATATTTGGTAATGATGCTGATGATATGCGCGCACCAGGAAAAGCAATCGATCCTAGAGTAATGATTGGAGATTTGTCTAACGATCAAATTGGGTATTCTATAGATAGAATTAAGTTGGTGGATAGTATGATGAATCATGTTAAAACTAAATTTTCTAAAACGGGTGAGTCTTATCAAGAATTAAGACGTGCTTATTATTTATTAAGTGGTCAACGTGCAGTAGCGGCAAATGTAATTTCTAGGTTTATAGGTGGTGTATATGTCGATAGAGCAATGGTGGGACAAAAAGGAGCTGCGCAGCCTTATACGCCCGTTAGTTTAGAAGATCAAAAAAGAGCAATGACAGCTTTATCTAAATATGCGTTTTCACCAGATGCCTTTAGTGCGCCAAATGATTTGTATAGTTATTTAGCAATGCAGCGTCGAGGTTATAATTTTTTTAGAGGACCAGAAGATCCAAAAATTCACCAGCAAGTATTAACATACCAACAGAATGTATTAAGTCATATTTTACATCCTAATACCTTGCAGAGAATTACAGATAGTGAATTGTATGGTAATAAGTACACCTTGTCTAAATATATGTCAGATCTAAATAGTGCGATTTTTAAAGCAGATATTTACGGTAACGTAAATTCGTTTAGACAAAACTTACAAATATCTTATACTAATAGGCTTATAGATATGCTTACAGGTAAGCAAAGTAGTCGTTTTACAAATAATGCTAAGTCAATGGCGTTATACAACTTAAAGCAAATTAGAACTATGGCTGCACCAAGTGGTAATATATCTAGTAAAGCTCATAAGCAGCATTTACGTACATTAATTGATAATGCACTTAAAGAGATAAAATAGTTAACGCGTCTTTGGCTTGTGGGGAAAAGCACAAATTGCAATTAATCATGCAGTTTGTGCTTTTTTATTTAATAGGCTTCTATAATTTGCTAAACTTTTCTTGTAATTCATTTACAACATGTGCAATTTTCTCATCTTTCAGTTTTGATAAAACAACTATTGGTTCTACTTGTCTTACTTCACAGTTACTTATAGTGCAACGTTCGCAAGTAACACCAACTTCTGCTGAAGGTATAGATTTGCTTTTGGAAAAAGCAATTCTTTTTTTGTACTGATTGTTAATTTGAATGCCAATTGTAACACTTCTGTAGCTGTCTGAAATAAAAGGGTCTGCTGTAGCAGAAGATAGGACTAAATAACTTTTTCCTTCATTCGGATAATTAGAAATTTGGATGTCAAATTCGTGAGTGTTATTGGTTTTGCTTATGTCTTTTAATACTTTTAGAGAAACCCATCGTCTGCAATAATGTTCGTTGGTCTCATTGGCATGAGGAGATTGCTGTTTAGAGAGGTGTAGCTCTTTATTTAATATGTAATTATCGCTATTTTTTTTGTGAGAAAATCTTAAAAAGAATAAGCTTTTAAGGTTAAAATCTTTAGGTAAAATATTGGTTAATCTTTGGTATATTGATTCTGGAGAGGCATTGTAGTTGTTTAAAATGCGCTCAAAATCTCTGTTCTTAAAGGATTTTTTAGAAAATAATAATTTTAAATCGGCAACTAATCGTGTTCTTGGAATAATTAAAGCACCAGCAAAATATGAGGCGTAGAAATTATTAAGAACCTGGTCAAAATTTTCAAATTTAATCCAAGAAAACGTATAAAGTCGCTCGCTAATTTTTAAATAGTTATAGGCGATTTCTTTAGCGTAAATAAATGTTTTTTGAGCATCATCTATGTGTTTAGCTAATAATAATGTTTTGGTTTTAGGAATAAATATAGAACGTAAATTGTCTAGTGCTGTATGCGACTCTAATTCAGATTTGTTAATTGTATAACCGTATTCTTCGATTAAAATTTCTTCGAGTTCTTTAGAATTAAGAGGTTGTGTTAAATCAACTTGATATGTTTTTGAGAATGAAATAACGGCCTGCTCTAAATGGTCAAAATAGTTATTGTTGGCTTCCTGAAAAGATCTAACAGAAGCTAAATAGAAACTTTCTTTACTAAAGCTGTAATTTTTTGCAATTTCAATGATAGTACTTATAAATGCTGTAACCTTTGAAGGTGCATTAGAAATAATATCAATCATAGTACTTTCTTGAATTCCGAATAGCTCTAAGGGAATTTCTTTTAGTAATTTAGATTGTAAAATCTCACCAATAGGAGCTAAGTTTTTATCAAGCTTTAAAGATACCATTTCATCATATGGTACATCTAAATGTTCAGATAAAGCGGCAATTTTATCTGGCTTAGGATATTTTTTTCCTTTTTCAATCTCGTTTAAATACGATTTTGAAAGTCCCGATAATTTAGATAATCCAAATAGTGATAGCTCTTTGTCTGTACGGATTTGCTTCAGTTTTAAGCCAAAAATTAATTTAATGTACTCTTGTTCCATAGTGACAAATATACTACTATTTGCGAATATAATTTTTTAGCGAATAAAAATATTTAGCGAACGTTCGCTTGTTTTTTTGAAAAATAGATTGTAACATTGTTTCATCAAAATATATCAGTATGGAAATAACAACACAACAAACAATGAAATTTGTACCAGAGGTAACTCATTTCTATCCAGAACTTTTAACTGAGGAAGCTTTGAGTTTTCTTTCAGCATTACAAGAAAAATTTAACACACCGCGTTTAGAATTGTTAAAGCGGAGAGAAAAAGAGCAAACTCTGTTTGATAAAGGTGGGTTTCCCTCTTTTCCTGTAGAAACAAAAGCGATTAGAGAAGGCGATTGGTTAGCGTCAGACATTCCGAAAGATTTATTAGATCGTAGAGTAGAGATTACAGGACCTGTGGATCGAAAAATGGTTATTAACGCATTAAATTCCGGTGCAAAAACCTTTATGGCAGATTTTGAAGATAGCAATGCTCCAAGTTGGAAAAATACTTTAGAGGGACAGCAAAACTTAAAAGATGCTAACGATCGAACTATTGAGTTAATTGACGAAGCGCGAGGAAAACACTATAAACTTAATGATAAAACGGCGGTGCTAATAGTAAGACCTAGAGGATTGCATTTAAACGAACGTCATCTATTAGTTAATGGCCAGGAAATGTCTGGGAGTTTATTTGATTTTGGATTGTATGTATTTCACAATACCAAAGCATTAATAACTAATAGTTCTGCTCCATATTTCTATTTACCAAAATTAGAACACTATTTGGAAGCCCGTTGGTGGAATGCTGTTTTTGAGTTCGCTCAAGATTATTTAGGCGTTCCAAACGGAACATTTAAAGCTACTTTGCTTGTAGAAACGATAACAGCAAGTTTTCAATTAGATGAATTTATTTTTGAGTTGAAAGAGCACATTGTAGGTTTAAACTGCGGACGATGGGATTATATTTTTTCATACATTAAGAAATTCAGAAATCACGATGGATTTATAGTGCCAAACCGTGATCAGGTTACAATGGTAACACCGTTTATGGCAGCTTATTCTAACTTAGTGATTCAACGTTGTCATAAGCGAGGTATTCATGCTATGGGAGGTATGGCGGCACAAATTCCAATTAAAAATAATCCAGAAGCCAATAAAGCAGCACTAGAAAAAGTACGAATTGATAAAGAACGTGAAGCAAAAAACGGACACGATGGTACTTGGGTGGCGCATCCTGCATTAGTAGAAGTTGCTATGAAAGAATTTGATACATATATGCCAACGCCAAATCAAATTTTTAATAAACGCGAAGATGTTGTGGTTACTGAAGCGG
Source organism: Winogradskyella psychrotolerans (assembly GCF_018860565.1). Taxonomy (GTDB): domain Bacteria; phylum Bacteroidota; class Bacteroidia; order Flavobacteriales; family Flavobacteriaceae; genus Winogradskyella; species Winogradskyella damuponensis. Next base: position 442,621 of record NZ_JAHKPS010000018.1, on the reverse strand, counting down.
ATTTAGTAGAACTACCACTAGGTACGATTACGGAAACAGGTATTAGAAAAAACATTAATGTCGGTATTCTATATCTCGAAGCTTGGTTAAGAGGTTATGGTGCTGTGGCGCTTTACAATTTAATGGAAGATGCGGCAACAGCAGAAATTTCTAGAACACAAGTTTGGCAATGGTTAAAAAATGAAGCCTTTTTGGAAGACGGTAGAACTTTTAATAAAGAGCTGTTTGACACTTTGTTTGATGATGAAGTTGAAAAATTAATCACAGAAGTAGGTGAGGACCATATTAAAAGTACCAAGTTTTCAGAAGCTATTGCACTTTTTAAACGTTTAGTGACTCAAGAAGAATTTGAAGAGTTTTTAACACTTTCAGCTTATCAATATATTTAAAAAAATGTCTCGCAACTACTGGAATAGTTAACGAGACCTAATTATCAAAATTTGGAATAAACATTAATAATCAAAACAAAATTATGAAAAATTTAGCACAAACTAACTATCGTTCAGCATTACAAACGGTAAGAGATCTTAAAGAAAAGTACGGGCAAACTTGGGCTGCCATTAATCCGGAAAGTGCAGCTAGAATGGTTGCTCAAAATCAATTTAGAACAGGGTTAGGTATTGCAAAATACACAGCAGCAATTATGCGAAAAGATATGGCTGAGTACGATGCAGATACATCACAATACACACAATCTTTAGGGTGCTGGCATGGATTTGTGGCGCAGCAAAAAATGATTGCTGTAAAAAAGCATCATAAGACAACCAATAAAAAATATTTATACCTTTCAGGTTGGATGGTGGCTGCATTGCGTTCAGAATTTGGCCCCTTACCAGATCAGTCTATGCATGAGAAAACTGCTGTTTCAGGACTTATTGAAGAGATTTATGATTTCTTACGCCAAGCAGATGCTATTGAATTAAATGATTTGTTTAGAAGGAAAGAGAACGGAGAAGATGTGCAAGATCAAATAGATAATTTTGAAACACATATCGTTCCAATTATTGCAGACATAGATGCAGGTTTTGGAAATGAAGAAGCGACGTATTTGCTAGCAAAAAAGATGATTCAGGCTGGAGCTTGTGCTATTCAAATTGAAAACCAAGTATCTGATGCGAAGCAATGTGGGCATCAAGATGGGAAAGTTACTGTGCCTCATGAAGATTTTATTGCAAAATTAAATGCGGTGAGATATGCTTTTTTAGAGTTAGGTGTAGAAGATGGTATTATAGTGGCAAGAACAGATTCTGAAGGAGCAGGATTAACTCAAAAACTACCAGTAAGCCAAGAACCAGGAGATCTAGCTTCGCAATATTTAGCGTTTGTTGATGCAGAAGAAGTGGAGATAGAAAACGCTAAAGAAGACGATGTTTTATTGAAGCGTGATGGTAAATTAGTACGTCCAATTAGACTAGCAAATGGTTTGTATAAGTTTAAAGAGGGCTCTAATATTGATCGTGTTGTTTTAGATTGTGTAACAAGTCTTCAAAATGGTGCAGATTTATTGTGGATTGAAACTCCAACACCAAATGTAAAACAGATTGCACACATGGTAAACCGAATTAGAGAAGTGGTGCCAAATGCTAAATTGGTTTATAATAATTCACCATCGTTTAACTGGACTTTAAACTTCCGTAATCAGGTCTTTGATGAAATGCTTGCAGAAGGTGAAAATATGACGGCTTACGATAGAAATAATTTAATGGATGCAGAATACGATCATTCAGAATTATGCCATAGAGCAGATGAGAAAATTAAAACGTTTCAAATAGATGGCGCTAGAGAAGCTGGTATTTTTCATCACTTAATTACCTTACCAACGTATCATACTACAGCACTTCATATGAACGATTTAACTGAAGGGTATTTTGGAGAAGAAGGTATGTTAGCTTATGTTAAAGGTGTACAGCGACAAGAGATTCGTAAAAGCGTGTCTTGTGTAAAACATCAAAGAATGGCAGGTTCTGATCTTGGTGATGATCATAAAACATTTTTTGCAGGTGAAAAAGCTTTAAAAGCGAGTGGAGTAAATAATACCTCAAACCAATTTGAAGTAAAATCTAAGAATGATAAAACCAATCAAAAATTAAGCGAGGTAGCGTAAGTAGGTAATACTATCATATAACTATTTTGATTTTAATTAAAAAAGGCACATTCAGTTTTTTAAATGTGCCTTTTGTTATTTGTAATATCAGTTTAATGACTAAGTTTTAGCCTTCAAATTCCATATCGTCTCCACCATTTCCGCGTTGTCTAGAACGGTCTTTATTGTTTAATCTTTGGTTAAATCTATAGATAAAAGAGACATTAATTTGACGTTGTCTCCATTGAAATTCGCTGTAACGATCATAGAAATCAGTGGTAGTTAATGATTTGTATTTTCTAGAGTTGAGTAAATCTCTAACATTAACAGATATTGTTGCCTGTTTGTTTAATATTTCTTTACTAAACGCAAGATCTAAAGAGAAAATGCCTTCGGTGTCAGATTGGGCGTTTTGTCTAGCACCTCTGTAAAATGCACTTGTTTGCCAATCTATAGCTAGAGGTAAAGTGACTTTAGAACTAAAGCGAGCGAACCAACTTGTGTTTTTTGCACCGTAATCTTTATCATTAAATTTTCCTTCGGTTTCGAATTGAAAGAAATTAATACTAGAGTTCAATCTCAACCATTTTTCAGGGTTGTACATTAAACCAAGTTCGGCACCTGTACGTTTGTTTGTTGAAAGGTTAATTGGTATGGTTCTAATAATATTAATACCATCTGTAGTTGGCTGTCCAGTGTTTTCTTGTACCCGTTCAAATGAATCTGTTTCGTGTTGGTAATAAATAGAAGACGTTAGCGTAAACTTTTCCCAACGTTTTAGATAGCCTAAATCAAATGTGCTAGAGAATGCAGGATCTAAATTTGGATTTCCTTGAAAGACATTGGTTCTACTAGATCGTGAAGGGAATGGGTTTATATACCAACCACGTGGGCGGTTAATTCTTCTATTGTAACCTAACGTTATGCTTTCTTCAATATCAGAATCAGCAGATGAAAGATTATAGATAAGGTTTACCGTAGGGAATAAGCCTAAATAGTTCTTGTCAAAATCTGTGTCTATAGGGAATCCAAAAGTTTCATTTAATTCTTGCTCGGTTAAGCGTGAGTCAATTTTTCCTTTTAATTGGGTGTTTTCTAATCTTAGCCCTAATAGAAATGAGAACTTACCAAGTTTTGAACCGTATTGCGTGTATAGAGCATTTATGTTTTCAGTGTAATCGAAAATATTCGAAATTTCTTCATTGATTGTAATAATTCCTGTGTCTGTGTCTTCTTGGTCGAGTTGGTAATCTGTATTGCTGTTTTTAAAATTTCCTCGGTATCCAGCTTCAAAACGAGAATCTTCACCTAAGGGCAACACATAATCAGCTTGAAACAAGTATTCTTTTTGTTTTTCGTAAGTGAATTCTTGTTCTATTTGGAAAGGGTCTGGCTCAGTTTGATTAGTGAAAATATAATCTTCATTTAAATAGGTAAGTCCATCTTCACTGTCCTTTTCAAATTGAAAGTCGGCAGTTAATTTATGGTCGCGATCGTCACCAAAACGTTTTTCATAATTAAGTGCAATTTGATATCTGTGATCTTTTTCTGTTTCTTTTTCTCTTCTAAGTGTTTCTTCAACAATACTACCAGCATTAAAACGCTCACTATAATTTATAGATGTATCTGCATCATTTCCAAAATTATAAAATAAACTACCTGTTAGCGAAGAGGATTCATTTAAAAAATACTCCATGCCTATGTTGGCGTTGTAGTTTCTATTTAAGCGTTCAACTTTTTTTGTTTCAATAATTCTTCTGTATGTAGGCTCTAAAAGTTGACCATTTTCATCTGTGTTATCAAAGTAGTTAACATCGGTGTATGTATTACGTGGTGCATCATTGTAACGCCATCCAAAATTAGAAAACAGATTGTATTTTTCTTTACGGTAATTTAATGCAGCTGAAACTCCAAGGTTATCTGGATTACCAGCGGTTAAGGTTACAGAGCCATTAAAGCCAAGGGTTTCTTTTTGTCTTAAAATAATGTTTAATATTCCTGCTGTACCTTCGGCATCGTATCTAGCAGAAGGAGAGGTAATCACTTCGACACGTTCAATAGCTTCTGCAGGTAATTGACTTAATACATTGCTATCTCCAAAACCAGCCATTGCAGATGGCTTACCATTAATTAAAATACGTACATTTTCATTTCCTCGAAGACTAATGGCTCCTTCTACATCTACTGTTACAGAAGGGACGTTGTTAAGAGCGTCACTGACAGTTCCACCAGCTGTGGTTAAATCTTTACCAATGTTATAAACTTTTTTATCTAGTTTAATCTCTACGGTAGTTCGTTCTGCTACAACCATAACTTCATTTAGAGTAGCAACATCTAAGGCAAGATTAATCGTACCTAAATTAGTGTTTTCTAAAATGGTCTGTTCTGGAAAAGTCTTTGTTTTATATGAAATGTATTCTACAGATATAATGTATGTGCCAGCAGGAACTTCAACTTTAAATTTCCCTTTAGTGTCTGTAATACCTCCTGTTATAATTTTATTATCTGCTTTTGTCTTAACAACAACTGTTGCGTATTCTAAAGGAATATTGGTGTCTTCTTCAAGAACAGTACCTTCTATTTTAACATCTTTTTGAGCAAAAGAAAAAGAGAGGGAGAATATTAATAAAAGAGCCGTAAAAAGATGTGATTTCATTACAAAAGTTTATAAGGTTAGTGCTTGTTAGACGTGCAAAAATACCTTTAGTTTAACCGAAATTGGTTAATCTTTTGTTAAAGACATCTGTTAAAAATGTGTGAATTTTTTCCTAAAAAAAAATTAGTCTTTGTTCTTTCTTCGCTTCTTTTTTTTACGTTTTTCTTTCTTCTTTTTTACAACTTCCTTTTCATCAAATTCGCCTTTAATCATTTCTGTGATCTTGGTCATGTCACTTTCTGATATAAGTTCTTTTAGTTCAGTGAAATGCGTTTTTTCTAAGTGCTCTATTGCTGCTTTACGATCAAGATAATGCTCATATTTTATTTTAAGTATAGCAAGTTTAGCATCAAAAAAACTAACTATTGTTTGTTTTGTAATGTGTTTTTGAAATTCGTCTCCTTCTAAAGTAGATAAGAAGTTATTAATATATTCATCCTTGCGTTCCTCCACTTCACGCTCTCGTGTAGCAATTTCTTGCTCTGTGGGTTCGTTGGTTGCTTGTGGTATTCTACCTATGTCTCTATTTCTTTGACTAAAAGCATTTAAGCTAATAAACAATAAGAAAATAATTAAAAATGTGTTTTTCATATTATAGGATTTTTATAATGTTGTCTGTAGGTCTGCCAATAGTTGCTTTGTCTTCGTTAATTACAATTGGTCGCTCTATTAATTTAGGATGTTTAAGCATAGCCTCAATAATTTCCTGATCAGACAGTGTTTTACCTTTGTAATCAGATTTCCAAATGGCTTCATTTTTTCTGATTAAGTCCATTGGTTTTATACCCAATTTAGAAATAATTGACAGAAGTTCTTTAGATGTTAATTCCTCTTCTAAATATTTTATAATTTCAAATTCTTTTCCGGATGCTTCTAATATAGAAAGACCTTGTCTAGATTTTGAACATCGTGGATTGTGGTATATTTTAATCATTTTATGCTGAATTTAGTTCAGTATCTATTTAGATGTATTGCAATTATAATGCCGAATCTTCTTTTTGTCCCATCATCATTAAATACGCTTTTAAGAAGGGTTCTATATCTCCATCCATAACAGCATCAACATTTCCTGTTTCGTAAGCAGAACGGACGTCTTTTACTAACTTATAAGGATGCATTACGTAGTTTCTAATTTGACTTCCCCATTCAATTTTCATTTTTCCAGCCTCAATATCGTCACGCTGTGCCATTTGTTTTTGTAGCTCAATTTCATATAATTGCGACTTTAACATTTGCATGGCTCTTGTTCTGTTATCGTGTTGAGAACGTGTTTCTGAACATTGAATTTGTATGCCTGATGGTTTATGTAATAATTGAACTTTTGTTTCTACTTTGTTTACATTTTGTCCGCCAGCTCCACTCGAACGTGCTGTTGTGATTTCAATATCTGCCGGATTAATGTCAATCTCAATTGTATCATCAACTAAGGGATAGACGTAAACGGAAGCAAAACTCGTATGGCGTTTTGCGTTGCTGTCAAATGGAGAAATACGTACTAAACGATGCACGCCGTTTTCTCCTTTAAGCCAACCAAAAGCAAAATCACCTTCAATTTCTAAGGTTACCGTTTTTATACCAGCAACATCACCATCTTGAAGGTTAAGTTCTTTTACTTTATAACCATTTTTTTCGGCATACATTAAATACATACGCATTAGCATACTTGCCCAATCACAAGATTCAGTTCCTCCTGCGCCAGCTGTAATTTGTAAAACAGCACTTAAACTGTCACCTTCTTCCGAAAGCATATTTTTAAACTCTAGCTTTTCAATGGCATTGATTGCAGTAGCATAACGTGCTTCCACATTTTCCATAGGCGCTTCATCTTCTTTATAGAATTCGTATATGACTTCTAAATCTTCAAAAAGCGATTTGGCGTTGTTATAATCGTTAACCCAACTTTTTTTCTCTCGAATAGATTTCATAACCAATTCGGCGGCTTTAGAATCATTCCAGAAATTTGGATCAAAAGTTTGTTCTTCTTCGTTAGCGATTTCTATGAGCTTAGCATCTAAGTCAAAGATATTGTCTAAGTACGTCTAGACGGGAATTAAGATCTTTTATTTGATCTGATGTAATCATAAATAGTAGATTTTTATACAAATATAAGGTGCGTTGTTAAAGTGCCATAATTTTGAATCGGTTTTTTGGAAATTCCGTAATTTTATCGTCTGAAATATGCAATACAAATGATTATAGATTTACGAAGTGATACTGTTACTAAACCGTCAAAAGAAATGTTAGACGCTATGATGTCAGCTCAGGTTGGAGATGATGTTTTTAGAGAAGATCCAACAGTGAATGAATTGGAAGAACGATTGGCTAGAATGTTTGGGAAACAAAAGGCTTTATTTTTTCCGTCTGGAAGCATGGCAAATCAAATCGCTATAAAATTACATACCAATCCTGGCAAGGAAGTTATTTGCGATAAATATGCACATATCTATAATTATGAAGTGGGTGGTGTCGCTTTTCACAGTGGCGCAACTTGTAAATTGATAGATGGAGATCGCGGTATGTTTACTGCTGCGCAGGTTGAAGAGGCTATTAATCCATCAGAATATTATTATAGCCAATCGAGTTTAGTTGAGGTTGAAAACACGACAAATAAAGGAGGTGGAGCTTGTTGGGATTTTAAAGAGATTGAAGCCATAAAACAAGTCTGTAAAACCAATAATTTAGGTTTTCATTTAGATGGAGCACGTCTGTGGAATGCGATGGTGGCTAAAAATGAATCGGCACTTCAATACGGCAATACATTCGATACAATTTCAGTGTGTTTAAGTAAAGGTTTAGGGTGTCCTGTGGGGTCTGTTCTAATAGGTGATGAGGAAATAATGAAGCAATCACTGAGTTTAAGAAAACTCTTTGGTGGAAATATGCGTCAAGTTGGTTATTTGGCAGCAGCAGGTTTGTTTGCTTTAGATCATAATATAAATCGCCTTGCGGACGACCATAAAAAAGCAAAAGAAATAGGAGCGTTGCTTTCAACCTTATCAATAATTAAAAAAGTAGAACCTATTGAAACCAATATTGTCATTTTTGAATTAAATGACAGTGTGAATGAAGCACAATTCTTAAATAACTTAAAAGAAAAGCATATTCATATTATAGGAATGGGAAGCCATAAATTACGCATGGTCACGCATTTGGATTATACAGACCAAATGCATGACAAGCTTTTAACAGAATTAAATTCTATTTAAACATATCCATGCCAGGAATACTTGGCATGCCTTCTTTAGCAACAGCAGCAACTTCTGTTTCATGTACGTTGGTTGCTTTTTCTATTGCTTTGTTTAATGTTAAGATTAAATAATCTTCTAACATGTCTTTGTCTTCAAGCAACTCATCAGCAATGTCAATAGACTTTATTGTTCTGTTAGCTGTGATGGTTACTTTAAGTTTGTTGTCGTTACTTGTTTCATCAATTAAAACGGTATGTAGACGTTCTTTAGTTGCTTCAACTTTTTTTTGAGCTTCTTTTAATTTGCCCATCATACCCATCATATCTCCAAACATAATCTTGTGTTTTAAATTTTTACGATGCAAAATTACTAAATTGCGCCTTTTTTTAGACTAAATATTCACATCAAATGATAAAAAATCCAGATATAACACCTCCAATAGCCAAGAAGATTCCACATCAGTTAGAAAAACATGGTGATATTCGTATTGATAATTATTTTTGGATGAAAGACAGAGAACATCCTGAAGTTATAGATTATCTCAATGCCGAAAACGAATATTGTAATTCTGAAATGGCTCATACAAAAGATTTTCAGACCGATTTGTTTGAGGAAATGAAAGCCAGAATTAAAGAAGATGATTCTTCTGTACCTTATAAATATAATGGCTATTGGTATATCACGAAATTTGAAAAAGGAAAAGATTATCCTATATATACACGTAAAAAAGAGCGTTTAGATAATCCTGAAGAGCTATTGTTCGACTGTAATAAAATGGCAGAAGGGGAAAGCTATTTTAAATTAGCAGGTATAAGTATTAGTCCAGATAATAAATTAGTTTCCTATGGTATTGATACCACAGGAAGACGAAATTATACGATTCATATTAAGAATTTAGAAACGCATGAAGTAGCTTCAGATAGAGTTAAAAACACGACAGGATCTTCAAGTTGGGCCAATGATAATGAAACTCTATTTTACACTAAAAAAGACGAGGTTACGCTTAGAGCGTTTCAAATATATAAACATCGTTTAGGGGATAATTCTGAAGATGAACTTGTTTTTGAAGAAGGAGATGATACGTTTGGAGTTGCTGTTTATAAGTCAAAATCTAGAAAATATATCATTATAGCATGTTATAGTACATTGACAAATGAATATCATATTCTTGATGCTAATAATCCAGAAGGGAAATTTAAGGTTTTTCAACCACGAATAAGAGGGTTGGAGTATAGCATATCACATTATGATAACCATTTTTATATGCTGACGAATAAGGATAAGGCGACCAACTTTAAGCTAATGAAAACGTTAGAAACAGATACTAAAGTTGAAAACTGGACAGAAGTTATAGCTCATAGAGAAGATGTGTTACTAGAAGGTATCGATATTTTTAAAGACTATTTAGTTATTAGTGAGCGCAAAAATGGCTTAAATGAAATACGAATAAAGCGTTGGGATGGAAGTGAAGATTATTACCTGCCATTTGATAATGAAACGTATACAGCTTATACAGGTACCAATGTAGATTTTGATACCGAAGTGTTACGCTATGGTTATAATGCCATGACGACTCCATCTTCGGTTATTGAGTTTAATATGCGTACTAAAATTAAAACAGTATTAAAGGAGCAAGAGGTTCTAGATAAGAATTTTAACAAGGACAATTATATTTCTGAACGTATTTGGGCCACAGCAGAGGATGGTACTAAAATTCCAATGTCTGTTGTGTATAAAAAAGGGATTAAAAAAGATGGCTCAAACCCATTGTTACAATACGCATACGGAAGTTATGGTTCTACAGTAGATCCTTATTTTTCAACAGTACGATTAAGTTTGTTAGACCGCGGATTTATCTATGTAATTACACATATTAGAGGTGGTGAATATTTAGGACGTGATTGGTACGAAGATGGAAAGTTACTGAATAAGAAAAATACATTTTCAGATTTTATTGCCTGCTCTATCCATTTAATAAAAGAACGTTATACATCTTCTGAACACTTATATGCTATGGGAGGTAGTGCCGGCGGTTTGCTAATGGGTGCTATAATTAATGAAGCACCAGAATTGTACAACGGTATTATTGCAGCAGTCCCTTTTGTAGATGTTATTACTACAATGTTAGACGATTCTATACCATTAACGACAGGAGAGTATGATGAATGGGGAAATCCAAACGATAAACTTTATTATGATTATATAAAATCGTATTCGCCATATGACAATGTTGAGGCAAAAGCTTACCCAAATATGTTAATTACAACAGGACTTCACGATTCACAAGTGCAATATTGGGAACCTGCAAAATGGGTTGCTAAACTTAGAGAGATGAAAACAGATTCTAATAAATTATATTTAAAAACAAACATGGATGCTGGTCATGGTGGTGCTTCTGGGCGTTTTGAAAGTTTAAAAGAGGATGCTGAAGAGTTTGCATTTCTACTTGATTTAGAAGGAATTTCAAGTTAATTCAAAAAAAAATGTTACTTTTGTGAGGTTTTAGGTGTCTAATAAATAATGACTACTGAAAATTTTCATTTATGAACAATAATAAAAATGTATTTGATAACGTGTTACAATTGATAGGTAACACGCCCTTAATCAAATTAAATAGAATGACAGCTGACTTTGATGGTGACTTTTACGCGAAAGTCGAAGCATTTAATCCTGGTCATTCTTCAAAAGATAGGATTGCATTACATATTATAGAAGAAGCAGAGCGCCAAGGTATCTTGACTCCTGGTGATACTATTATAGAAACGACATCTGGTAACACAGGTTTTAGTATTGCTATGGTAAGTATTATTAAGGGATACGAGTGTATTTTGGCTGTAAGTTCTAAATCTTCTGCAGATAAAATAGACATGTTAAAGTCTATGGGAGCAAAGGTTTATGTTTGCCCTGCACATGTAAAAGCAGATGATCCTCGTTCTTATTACCAAGTCGCAAAGCGCTTACACGAAGAGAATAAAGGTTCTATTTATATCAATCAATATTTTAATCAATTAAATATTGATGCACATTACAACTCTACTGGTCCAGAAATTTGGGATCAGACTGGAGGTGAAATTACTCACCTAATTGCTTGTAGTGGAACAGGAGGAACAATTTCTGGAATCTCTAAGTATTTAAAAGAGCAAAACCCTAATGTAAAAGTTATAGGAGTTGATGCTTATGGTTCTGTACTACAAAAATATCATGAAACACGTGAGTTTGATGATAAAGAAATTTATCCATACAGAATTGAAGGTTTAGGTAAAAATTTAATTCCTTCTGCAACAGATTTTGATGCGATTGATAGATTCGTAAAAGTTACAGATGAAGAAAGTGCTCATACTGCAAGAGAAATTTCAAATACCGAAGGTCTTTTTGTAGGTTATACAAGTGGTGCTGCAATGCAAGCGATTAAACAATTACAAGAAGAAGGTGAGTTTAAACCTACAGATAAAATTGTAGTTATTTTTCCAGATCATGGATCACGTTATATGAGTAAAGTCTATAATGATAAATGGATGGAAGATCAAGGCTTTTTTGATACTAAAAGTGCTGTTCAAGCAACTATAGAGTACGTAAAATAAATTATACTTAGCATCTAAAAAATAGGACCTATCATATTAAATTATGATAGGTTTTTTTTTGCTGTTTCTAAAAGAGACCATTGAAAAGGACTAAGCAAAATGGAATTACTATAATTAAAAACAGTGGGAGTATAATCATGGTTTTGTTGTGTTCTAAGGTTAGTATTAATTCTATTTTTTTAACTTCTTTTGTTATAGAAATACAAGGTATTAAGCAAATATGTAGTCATATTAAGTGTTTCGTAGGAGTTTAACAATCATTTTTTAAGTAACAGGTTTATTCTGACTTGGTAAAACGATGAACATTAGTATTGTAAGTAGATTCTTCATTTTGGTTGTGGTTTTTATTTTTTTCAAATAGGTATTAGCTCATTAAATAACATCTATTACCTTTTCTAATATGTAATGCGTTGCTGTGACAAAAATGGCTATAACTATAATTATTAGTAAACGAATACCTATAGCTTTTGTATTGTTTTTTAGTTTGGTATTGAAATAAAACAGATCGCTTAAAATGTATAGTAATGCGATAATACTGCCTAAGGTGAGACTCGCATAAACAAATGCTAAATCATAAATTGTATTAAATAATTTTGCCATCCAATCTGTGTTTTTTGATTTAGAACCGAGTATAATTCGCATATAAGCAAATGCACACAAGAAGGATATTAGTGTTGTTATAGTATAATTTAAAATCCGTTTTAAAACCTTCATAGGTAAATTTTGTATGGTGTCGCTTTTCTTAAATTTATCATTTTAAATCGTAGAGGTACTTCAGTAAAAAACAAACTTTTATATGTTGCATACTATAGGATTGATTTTATAAGTACGTCTTTAATGTTTATGTGGATATAAATTATGTGCTGCTTGATCGTTTATCATCCTTATTACAATTTAGACAATCTTATTTAGGTACATAATTTAGTAATTAAAAACCAGATAGAATCAGGAATGCGTTTTAAGATTCAAATGGGATTAATGCTAAGATGTATAGTTTGTTTGTTGTGTTTTTAAGTGTTAGATACTCTATTACTGAATAGGATAAGCCTCTAATTGTTTTATATAAACGACAAAAAAAATTAAATAAATTGCATTTTAACGATAGAATACAGTCAATTTAGATTTGTAGCGTTTAAACCCTTAAGTGATGTGTTTGAGACCATAAGCGCTTAGTGGTGAATTTTATATAGGTGTTTTTATTTTCTTCTAATGTTGTCTATACTTTTTTTGTTTAAAACTTAGTTAATACTTAAATTAAATAAATTATGCAGTCATAATATTATTAATTAATTTTGCGAGCACTAACAAGATTAAATTAACTAAATAATTATTGATTGATTATGCAGTGTGTATTGCATAAAACAATTGATTAACAGCAAACTTAGCGCATGAAGGATTTATTTGAAAAGATTTATAGAGACAAAGGACCGCTTGGTAAATGGGCCGCTCAAGCAGAAGGATATTTTGTATTTCCAAAGCTTGAAGGTGAGATTTCTAATAGAATGAAGTTTCAAGGTAAAGATGTTATTACTTGGAGTATCAATGATTACTTAGGTTTAGCAAATCACCCAGAAGTTAGAAAAGTAGATGGTGAAGCAGGTGTTAAATACGGTTCTGCCTATCCGATGGGAGCACGTATGATGTCAGGTCATACAGAGTTACACGAGCAATTACAAAACGAATTAGCTGCGTTTGTTAATAAGCAAGCAGCATACCTATTAAATTTTGGATATCAAGGTATGGTTTCAACCATTGATGCTTTGGTGGCCAAAGATGATATTATTGTTTATGATGTAGATTCTCATGCTTGTATTATTGATGGTGTGCGTTTACATATGGGTAAACGTTTTACTTATAAGCATAATGATATGGACAGCCTTGAAAAAAACCTTGAGCGTGCTACTAAAATGGCAGAGCAAACAGGTGGAGGGATCCTAGTTATTTCTGAAGGAGTCTTTGGAATGCGAGGAGAGCAAGGACGTTTAAAAGAAATTGTTGCCCTTAAGAAAAAATTCAATTTTAGGTTTTTTGTAGATGATGCACACGGATTTGGAACACTAGGAGCAACTGGTGCAGGAACAGGTGAGGAGCAAGGTGTACAAGATGAAATTGATGTTTATTTTGCAACATTTGCCAAATCTATGGCAAGTACAGGTGCTTTTATTGCAGCCGATCAAGAAATTATAGATTATTTAAAATATAACTTGCGTTCGCAAATGTTCGCTAAGTCTTTACAAATGCAGCTCGTAGTGGGAGCATTAAAGCGTTTGAATATGTTGCGCACAATGCCAGAATTAAAACAAAATCTTTGGACTATTGTTAACGCATTACAGTCAGGTTTAAAAGATAGAGGTTTCGATATTGGAACAACTCAAAGTTGTGTAACTCCTGTATATTTAAAAGGAAGTATTCCTGAAGCTATGGCTTTAGTAAGAGACTTACGTGAAAACTACGGAATATTCTGTTCTATAGTTGTTTATCCAGTTATACCTAAAGGATTAATTTTGCTTAGAATGATTCCTACAGCAACACATACCTTAGAAGATGTAAGAGAAACTTTAGATGCTTTTGACGCTATTAGAAGTCGTTTAGAAAACGGAACTTACAAAAGAATGTCTGCAGCTTTAATTGCAGCAATGGGAGAATAATTAGAAACTATTAAGTATATCAAAAACGGTGGTTATCGCTAGAAATAGTGATAACCATTTTTTTTGTTTGTGTAGCTCATTTATTCTAAAAATGAAGCATTTTTATATGGGGTCTAATTTAAGTCCTTTTTAAATGTTTTACGCCTTGCATAAACTTTAGGATCAAAATGTTTCCATATTTGTTTTATGGCGTAATTATCTTCAAGTTCTGGAGTTCTATAACAGGTTTTTATGTTTTTTTTCTTAAAAGTCTCATAGTATTCATTAAAGATAACAGCATGTACACCTTTATTTTGATACTCAGGAAGAATTCCTATTAAATAGAAAATAACTTCTTTGCTATTTCGTTTTGCTTTGAGAATATGCGTAAAACCAAAAGGAAATAACTTACCATTTGCTTTTTGTAAGGCTGTTGCAAACCTAGGCATAACAATGGCAAACCCTATAAGTCTATCATTTTCATCTACTACAAATTTGATATATTCAGGGTTGATAAAACTGATAAATTTCTTTTTAAAATACTCTTTTTGAATGTCTGTAATTTCTACAAAAGAAGAAAGGGAGGCATAGCTTTCGTTAAACAAATCGAACATACGATCTACATAAGGCATGACTTCTTCTGTCTTAGTAAATTTTAATGCTCTAAGTTTATAACGACGCTTAATGAGTTCTTGAGCTTTCTTAAAAAATATTGGTTTTACATTTTCAAAAGGAAAGCTACTTTCTGCATATTCTTTTTCAATAGTATAACCATGAGCCTTATAATGATTAACGTAATAAGGATGGTTATACCAAGTAATCATCGTTGCTAAATGATCAAAACCTTCAGTCATCACGCCAACTTTGTCTAAATTAGAAAATCCAACAGGACCTTCGCTATAACTCAGTTGGTGCGTTTTACCAATGTGTTCAACAGTTTCAATTAATGCTTTACTAACTTCTAAATCGTCAATAAAGTCAAACCAACCAAAACGCATTTTTTTTATGTTTTGTTTATCAACTTCTAACCAATTTACAATAGCGGCAATCCTACCAACAACTTCACCTGATTTATAAGCTAAGAAAAAACGTGCTTCAGCATCATTAAAAATAGGATTTTTGTCCTTATTAAAAGTTTCTAGTTCTTGTTTTATAATTGGTGGTACCCAATATTTTGAGTCTTTATAAAGTTTAAAAGGAAACTTTACAAATGTTTTCAAATCCTTTTTGGATATGGCTTCTTTTATTGTAATCATGTAGTAGGGAAAGCTATATTAAGAGTCAAAGTCATTTTCTTTTTTCTTCTTGTTCTTCTTTTTTCGTTGTTTACGCTTGCCTTCATCTTTTGCAGAAGTACCATTATCTATTTTTTTATCCTCATGAAAATCTAGTCGGTAGGAAGCTCCAAATGCAATATTAAAAACCGAAGGTGTATCTTTAGTATTAAATGCAATATTGGCATCTAATTGAAAATCTTTAGTCCAAAGATAAGCTCCTCCAAATCTAAAAATGTTATCGGCATAAAAATCACTTTGAATACCTTGTGTTTCTCCAAATACAACCCATTGCGGAGTAAAAGAGTGTGTTAAAGTAAGTATATATTGAAAATCGGATTGATCAGTGCCAATTCTGTCCATTATTAAATTCATTACAAAAACCCATCCATTATTGAAATTGTTTTGAGTTGCTACCATCACCTTTGGACTAAAACCTTCAATGCCTTCTGCGGTGTACGGATTCTCTTTAGTGTCTAAATTAGCACCAGCATAAACTGACACGGCAGGTATTAATGATTTCCAATTAAATTTTCTATTGGCGTGGTAACTGTAAATATTAGGTTTAGCTTCTTCTGCATTTTTATAAGGGTCATAAACCAAATATTTAGCACCTAATGTAAAGTTTTTGAAATTAGAGCGGTTGTTTTCTGCAGGAATAGCACCATTTAAATTAAGAGTTTGTGTATCGTTTTGATAAACACCATCTAGTGATAATTCTAGCTCTTCAAATAATAAGCCATATCTCAAAGCAAAATCAAGGCCAAATCCCGAAACTTTGTAATTGGCAAGTGCATGTTCTTCTTTAACGGTAAAGGCGCCAGTTTCGAGTTGAACGACTCCAGTGCCAACAGAGAAAGCACTCTTAGATACGCCAGGACGATTAGAGTTAATTACTTCTGTATATTGAGCATAGGCAGAATTAAAACTGATAATAAGAATTAATATAAGTATTGATTTGAGTATTCGCATTATTTAAGGATTTAAAACCATTCGGTCTATTGAAGACTTAAGTCAAATATAGATATTTTATAGTTTTTTTAAGGAATTATATCGGATTATAAATGAGTATAATTGTATTTTTGATAATTATATTATGTTTATCATGGGATTACTGAAAACTATTTTAATTATTTTACTGGTTTACTTCGGCTTTAAGATTTTAGCCAGACTTTTTGCTCCTTTATTGGTGAAATTTGTAGCAAAAAAAGCAGAACAAAAATTTGGCGAACAATTTGGCGGATTCCAAAACCCGAATCAACAAAGACAGGCGCAAAAGCAAAAAGAAGGTGAAACAGTAATTGATAAAATGCCTAATAAAAATGGTTCTTCTAACCCAAAAGTAGGAGAGTATATCGATTACGAAGAAATTGATTAATCTATTTTTTTGCACATAGAGGAAACTCTAATGATGTTTCAAAAAAAATAACTACTTTTCAGAATCATTCAATTTAAAGCATTCTCATGTCATTTTCTATAAAACGTTTCTTGCCACATATCTTAATTTTAGTAGGATTTGTAGCGTTGTCATTAGCTTATTTTAGTCCTGTTTTACAAGGTAAAAAAATCAATCAAAGTGATATTATGCACTACATTGGTATGGCAGAACAACAAAAAGAGTTTGCCAAAACCACAGGAGAAGAAACGTATTGGACCAATAGTGCCTTTGGTGGAATGCCAACTTATCAATTAGGGGCAAAATATCCGCACAATTATATTAAAAAACTCGATTTAACCTTACGATTTTTACCAAGGCCAGCAGATTATCTCTTCCTATATTTTATAGGGTTTTATATTCTACTCTTGTCTTTAAAAGTTGATTTTAAACTTGCCGCTTTAGGAGCAATAGCCTTTGGGTTTTCAACGTATCTCATTATTATACTTGGTGTTGGTCATAATTCTAAAGCTCATGCTATTGCTTATATGCCTTTAGTATTGGCAGGTATTGTACTCACGTTTAGAAAGAAATATATACTCGGATTTATATTGACAGCTATAGCTTTAGGTTTAGAGCTTGTTGCTAATCATTTCCAAATGACTTATTACCTTTTATTATTGGTATTAGTTCTGGGCTTAGCTTATTTGATTGATTCTTATCGGAAAAAGGTATTACCGCACTTCTTTAAATCTGTGGGTTTACTATCTATTGCTGCCATTTTAGCTGTTGGTTTAAATGCGACCAATATAATGGCAACGCAAGAATACGTTAAAGAAAGTGCGCGTGGTCAAAGTGATTTAACCATAAACCCAGATGGTTCACCAAAGGAAGTGACAACGGGTTTAGACAAAGATTATATTACAGAATATAGTTATGGTATTCTAGAAACTTTCAATCTATATATCCCAAAATTTATGGGAGGCGGTAACTACGAAGATGTTGGTAAAGATTCAGAAACTTACGAAGCCTATATTAATTTAGGAGCTTCTCCAATGGAAGCATTAGATGCTGCTAGAAATGCACCAATGTATTGGGGCGATCAACCTATTGTAGAAGCGCCGGCTTATGTTGGAGCGGTAATTATCTTTTTGTTTGTTTTAGGTTTATTTTTAGTGAAAGGACGATTAAAATGGTGGCTCGTTGGAGGAACCTTGATATCACTTTTATTGTCTTATGGAAAAAACCTTGGATTTTTAACTGATTTCTTTATCGATCATGTGCCTTTTTATAACAAATTTAGAGCGGTAAGTTCAATTCAAGTAATTTTAGAATTGTGTATTCCAGTTTTAGGCATTTTTGCTTTATCACGTTTGTTTAATAGCTTTCAGAAAGATGAAGAAAAACTAAAAGCCTTGTTATGTTCTGTTGGCATCACAGCAGGTTTAGCTATCATCTTTTTACTATTTAAATCCACATTATTTGATTTTGAAGGTTTACGAGACGATCAATATATAGGTGCTTATGGGCAAGCATTTATGGATGCTGTTATTGAAGACCGAAAATCCTTAATGACCACAGACACCTTAAGAACCTTAATCTTGGTTCTACTTTCGGCAGGAACGATTTACTTATTCTTAAAGAAGAAATTATCAGAAAATTTAGTGGTTGTTGTATTTGCTGTTTTAATCCTTTTTGATTTGGTTACTGTTGATAAACAATATGTAAACAACGATGATTTTATCTCAGCTATTAAAGTAGATAAACCCTACCAACCTAATCAAGCTGATAAAGAAATCTTAAAAGACAAAGAACATTTTAGAGTAATGGATATGTCTTCTGAAGGTCAGCGTATGCCAGCAAAAGCGGCTTATTATCACAATTCATTAATGGGCTATAGTGCTGCCAAATTAGGACGTGTAGAAGAGTTATTAGAGTTTCATGTGTATAAAAACAATATGAATGTCCTAAACATGCTTAATACAAAATATATTATTGCAGAAGATCAAGGGCAAATTTTCCCATATACAAACACAGAAGCTAATGGCAATGCTTGGTTTGTTTCAGCACTTAAGTTTGTTGCAAATGCTAATGAAGAAATCGTAGCTTTAGATAGTTTAAATACAAAAACAACGGCTGTTTTAGATCATGAGTTTCAAGCAGCGCATAATTTAAAAACCACGTATCAAGTTGATTCTACAGCTTCAATTCAATTAAAAGAGTTTAAGCCCAATTATTTAAAATACGAATCTAACAACTCTAACGAAGGTTTAGCTGTATTCTCTGAAATCTATTACGTTCAAGGTTGGAATGCTTATATTGATGGTGCTTTAACACCACACTTTAGAGTAAACTACGTATTAAGAGCATTAGAATTACCTAAAGGTAAACACACCATAGAATTTAAGTTTGAGCCGCAGGTAGTAGAAACAGGAAGTAAAGTAGCCTTGGCAAGTTCTATTGTCTTAGGACTCTTGTTATTAGCTGGTTTATTTCTTGAGGTGAAAAAACAAAAAGCTTGAATTGTCATTCCTGAGAAATCAGGAATCCATAATTAGTAATAAATAAATAGATTCCTGCTTTTGCAGGAATGACAGACATGAGCAAACAAAAAGCACTCATAATTACCTATTATTGGCCACCAGCAGGAGGGCCAGGTGTACAACGTTGGTTAAAATTTGTGAAGTATTTACCAGAATTTGGTATTGAGCCTATTGTGTATTGTCCTGAAAATCCAAATTATCCGATATTGGATCAGAGTTTGGTAAATGAGATTCCAAAGAACATTACCATTATAAAACAACCTATCAATGAACCTTATGGGTTGGCAAGTGTGTTTTCAAAAGGAAAATCTAAAAAAATTAGTTCAGGTGTTATTCCTAAAGCCAAAAAGCAGTCGTTAACTGAAAAAGCCATGCTTTATGTAAGAGGGAATTTCTTTATTCCTGATGCTCGGAAAAATTGGATAAAACCTTCGGTTGAGTTTCTTTCAAACTATATAAAAGAGCATCAAATTGAAACGATAATTACTACAGGACCACCTCATAGTTTACACTTAATAGGCTTGCAATTAAAAGCAAGAATAGGAGTAAAGTGGTTAGCCGATTTTAGAGACCCATGGACCACGATTGGTTATCATAAAGATTTAAAACTAACAGCGGCTTCAAAAGCAAAACATATTGATTTAGAACAAAAGGTTTTAAATGCTGCCGATGAAATTATAGTGACTAGTAATCATACCAAAAACGAATTTCAAACCAAAACCAAACAACCAATTTCGGTAATTACAAATGGCTACGATTCGCATTCA
Source organism: Winogradskyella psychrotolerans (assembly GCF_018860565.1). Lineage (GTDB taxonomy): Bacteria > Bacteroidota > Bacteroidia > Flavobacteriales > Flavobacteriaceae > Winogradskyella > Winogradskyella damuponensis. Next base: position 422,527 of record NZ_JAHKPS010000018.1, on the reverse strand, counting down.
GTCAGGGTAGAAGGGAAGGATGAAAAATTTACTTTATCTCATATTGGTTCGTTGTTGTCTGAACGTAACCCTTTGGTTTTATGGGAAACCCTTTCGGAATTAATTAAAGAAAATAGTGCTTTTTCTGAAGCATTTAGCTTGCAATTAATAGGTGTGGTTAGTGATGATGTTATTGAGTCTATTCACCAAAAGGGATTAAAGAATCATGTTAATATTGTGGGTTATGTGAGCCATGATGAAGCCTTAAGATTTCAAATGAAATCACAATTATTACTACTCATAGAAATCGATTCAGAAGATACCAAAGCTATTATAGCAGGTAAAGTTTTTGAATATTTAATTTCGGAAACACCAATATTAGCTATGGGACCAAAAGATGCCGATGTAGCACAAATAATAACATCTACAAATACAGGATCGTATTTTAATTACCAACAGAAAGCCGAATTAAAGGTTCAGCTTTTAAACTATTTTGATGCTTATCAGAATAATACTTTAAAAGTAAATGCTATAGGTTTGCAGCCTTACAGTCGCAAAGCCCTAACTCAAAAATTAAGTGCAATAATTTTGAAGGGGTAATTTCTAAAATTCGTTTAAGAATTTAAAACCTTATAATTGTAATTTGTTAGACTATGGGAATTGTATTAAATCAATCGTTTAAAAACACAATCACTACGTATTTGGGTTTTGGCATTGGTGCTATTAACACACTATTTCTTTATACTAACTTTTTATCGGACGAGTACTATGGTTTGGTTGCGTTTTTGCTTTCTGCAGCCAATATTATGATGCCATTTATGGCGTTTGGTGTACACAATGCGATTGTGAAATTTTATTCGACATTCAAATCAAAAAACAGTATCAATAGTTTTTTAACCTTGATGTTATTTTTGCCATTATTGTTTATAATTCCAACAGCGTTTATAGGTTATTTTGCTTATGATACTTTAGTAGATTGGCTTTCGAGAGAAAATCCCATTGTAGAAAACTATGTCTGGCATATTTTTATTTTGGCTGTTGCTATGGCTTATTTCGAAATATTTTTTGCGTGGACTAAAGTGCAGATGCAAACCGTTTTTGGGAATTTAATGAAAGAAATTTTTCACCGCGTTTGTATTATGCTATTACTTATTGCAGTTTTCTTCGATTGGTTAACGGTAGGTAATTTTATAGTTGCGTTGGTTGGCGTTTATGTTTTACGAATGGTTATAATGAAACTGTATGCCTACTCGGTAAGATTTCCGAAGTTGAAATTTCAGAAAGTTGAAAATAGATTTTCAATACTAAAATATTCAGGACTTATGATTATTGCAGGTTCTGTTGCGATGCTTATTCTAGATATTGACAAGTTTATGATTGGTGTAATGCTACCAGATATTGAGCAAGTGGCTTATTACAGTGTTGCTATTTTTATAGCTACTGTTATTGCCGTTCCGCAACGTGCAATGCATCAAATTATGTTGCCATTAACCGCTAAATATCTTAATGAAAGCGATAAAATCGCTTTAGAAGATTTGTACAAACGGAGCTCTATAACATTGTTGGTGGTAAGTGGTTTTATTTTTTTGCTTATAATTTTAAACATTAATCAATTGTATCAAATTCTTCCAGAAAAATTTACGGGAGGTCTTTTTGTGGTACTCATCGTGAGTCTTGCTAAACTATATGATAACAGTTTAGGAAATAATAATGCCATATTATTTAATAGTGATTATTATAGAATGGTTTTGTTTTTTGGAGTGTTACTCGCGTTGATGGCAATTGTATTAAATGCCGTATTTATTCCTGTATATGGTATTGAAGGTTCTGCTTTTGCAACATTCTTGGCTGTTTTTATTTATAATACAATCAAAATTATATTTGTAAAACGAAAATTTAATATGTTGCCTTTTACTATAGGTTCTGCTAAGGTTATATTGGCATTAATAGTATTATCATTAGCATTTTATTTTTGGGATTTTCCATTTCATCCTGTAATGAATATTATTTTGAAATCTGGATTAATAGGTCTCATTTACTTTGTGTTAATTTATAAATTAAATGTATCTAAGGATATTTCAGAACAAATAAAAAAGTATTTAAAATTTTAAAAACGTTTAAAAAAAAGAAATTCCCGTAAGTTGCTTTGAGGCACACTTCATACGGGAATTCCTAACCAACCAAAAAAAAACGTTTATCCTCTTGTTCGTCTTGAACTAGATCTTGTAGAACTTTGGTTGCTTGTTCTTGCTGTAGATCTACTGTTTACAGACGATGATTTACTTTTATTCTGAACGGTACTTCGTTGTCTTGTATTTTGCGAGCTCGTCTTGTTGTATGTACGAGAAGAAGTCGCAATTGGTTTTCTTGCCGAAGTTGTTCTTGTGCGATTATTAGACACACTTGAATTACTTCTGGTCACATTATTATTGGTGTTTCTTGTAGATACTGTATTACTACGAGTGGTTCTTGTTGGAGTTGTAGCTCTTGTATTAGAACGTGTCGTTGTTATTCCATTAGAAACCCGATTTGCACTCGTTCTGGTAGCTGTATTTGCATTACGTGTTGTTCTTGTTGTAGCTGTATTAGCTGCTCTTAAACGTGCTGTTCTTGTACTTGTAATTGTAGCATTGTTTCGTGTTGCATTAGTTCTAATAGCTCTTTCTCTACTATTTCTTGGTGTTTGAGCATAACTAACTCTATTTCTTGTTGTAGTAGATCTTCTTACGGCATGTCCATTATCACGTCTTCCAATATTATAATATCTGACATTGTTTGTATATGGTCTATAATAAATATGTCTTACAGGTGTATAAAACTGTCTGTATGGATTAATATGAACAATAGAGAAGTTAACATGTGGTGTCGCATAAAATCGGTGCCAAGGTCTGTAAACATAAGATCTGTTGTATATATTAATAAAACCATCATATCTGTAAAATACATTGTTTCTGTAGTACACATTTAGACCGCCAATACGACTAATTCTACCAAAATTGTTATAGTTAATAAAGATGTTTCCAATTTGGTTTACGCGTCCGTAATAGTCGTAATAAATAGGTGTGTTTTCAATTTGAATAATAGCACCAAATTCATCATATTGTACGTAAGGATTATAGTCATACCCTGTATTAAAACTCAAACTAAAACCAGGAGTATTAATTCCAACGCTTACATCTGGACCATAATTAGGTAAGTAAAAATCGAACTGACCATCAGCGAACACAGAAAATTCAATTCCCGCTTCATTAAATATGAAAGAATTACCATAACCTCTCACGTAGTTATTAATTGAAGACTCTGCTTCAGACGATGTTGTGTTGGTTGCGAATGCAGTTGTGCTTATAGCGACTAAAGCTGCAAATAAATATATAATTCGTTTCATAATAATTGGGTTTTAAATTAAACTCGGTTAGTATAAAACAAACAACGTGCCAAAAATATAAATCTTTGATTGTTAGTTTGTTAATATTGAATGTAACCGAAATAACTATAATTAGTGGTATGTGTTTTATTATTAATACTAGAGATGTTGTAAATTTTATTACTTTTAAACCAAGACCAACAATCGACCATGAAACCGAATCAAATACATTGCCAGAATTGTGAACAACCTTTTGATGACAATTTTCAGTTTTGTCCGCATTGTGGTCAAAAAGCAAATGATGAACTTACCATAGGTGTATTATTTTATAATACCATTAGTAATTACTTTTCATTTGATGCGCGTTTCTTTAAAAGCTTTGTGCCTTTAATGTTTAAACCTGGGTATTTGCCAAAAGAATTTATAAAAGGAAAGCGTTTGTTGTATTTACATCCTGCCCAGATGTATTTGTTTATTTCTGTAGTATTCTTTTTTATTTTTTCGTTTACAGTTAGAGAACAAGTTTCTGATCTCAACAATAATTTTCTAGAGATTTTTGATAAAGATGGAACTGTTGTTTTAGATTCTGTGCAAACAAGAAAAAGAGATTCGTTAAAGCATATAAATGATTCCATAGCTAGAAAGGAAGTTGGTCTTGCACTTAAGAAGAATAAATTTATTACTGGTATGAGTGATAAAGAAATAGATTCTATCACAAATCAAGAAAACCTTTACAAGCGGAAAGATGATTTCTTTGGTATTGATGAGTCACAAATAGATTCTTTAATAGGTGTAGATGCTTCTGATAAAGATATCTATATAGCCATGGGATTAGAAGAAGATGATGGTTGGTTAACGCGAAAAATATATACGCAGATTCTTAAATTCTATAAAACCAAAGACGCAGGTAATATTTTAAGTAGATTTTACGATACTATACCGATTGCCTTATTTTTTGTACTACCAATTTTTTCATTAATACTTAAACTATTCTATTTTATTAGAGGGAGGTATGCACATCATTTGGTCTTTAGTTTTTATTATTTCTCGTTTATTTTTACCGTTTTGAGTATCATATTTGGCATCAACTTAATTTATGAAATACCAGATTGGATAGATTTCTTAATTACCTTATCTTGTTTTATATACTTTTTTATCGCTATAAAACGCTTTTACCGTCAAGGTTGGTTTTTGAGTTTTATTAAAACGTCTTTAGTTACAATGCTCTTTTTTCCGGTGGTTTTAATTTCTACAATAACAATAATGGTATTTGCCTTTTTGTTTTATTAGCCGTTAATAGAACCAGCATGCCAAATTGGAACATTTAAAAATGCACTCAACATCTCAGCATCTTTAATAATAGATTTTAAATTACCATGATCAACGACGTTTCTTCTAGAAGCATCATCTAAAATTAAGTTGAGTTCAAAACTTTTGTAGGAACCGTCATCACTTTGAACGTACTCTCCAATAATTTGAATGGCCACAATTGATTTCAAAGATAAATAGTCTTTAGATTGTTGCCTTCTCGATTTATGTAGTTTGAATTGGTAAGTAGTGTAATATAACCCTTGTTGCTTGTCGAATACTCTTGGTTTGTAAAATATATAAAACATAAAACCACCAGCTCCAGCAAAAATTAACCCAAAAAGGATGAGAAACCAATTGATGGAAATAGATTCTGAATTTCCTTTAAATAATGGAACGAGATTAAAAAATAAAACACCCAAACCAACAGCTAAAAATATAAAGCTGAAGATGGCAGCTCCAATGGAAGGTTTGTAAATTAATTTTGAAGGAGATGCTTGAATTAAAACATGCGTTTTAAAACTGGCTCCACCAGGTTTCAAAGGAGACGTTGAAACTTTAGATTCTGTACTATTAGTATTACTAAGCGCATTTTCTCTAGCTTCAATAACTTCGTTATGAAAACCTTCGGGTAAATCCATCTTATAATTTTTCTTTTAGATATTTTCCTGTAACCGAATTCTTATTTTTCACAATGTCTTCAGGAGTGCCTGCCGCAACGAGTTGTCCACCATGTTTTCCTCCTTCAGGACCTAGATCTATAATATAATCGGCACACTTTATTAAATCAATATTATGCTCAATCACTATAATAGAATGGCCTTTAGCAATTAAAGCTTGAAATGATTTGAGTAACTTTTTTATATCATGAAAATGAAGCCCAGTTGTAGGTTCATCAAAGATGAAAAGCGCATTATCGCTTTTACTTCCTTTGCCTAAAAACGTCGCCAGTTTTATACGTTGCGCTTCTCCACCAGAAAGGGTAGAAGAGGATTGCCCTAAAGTAACATAGCCTAAACCAACATCTTGAAGCGGTTGTAACTTGCCTTTAATCTTAGTTTCTTTATGAGTCTCAAAGAAATCGATAGCATCATCTATTGTAAGATTTAAAATATCATCGATAGATTTGCCTTCAAACTTAACTTCTAAAACTTCTTTTTTAAAGCGTTTACCACCACAGGTATCACATGTTAAATGCACATCGGCCATAAACTGCATTTCAATGGTAACTTCTCCTTCACCTTTACAGGTTTCACAACGCCCACCATCGACGTTAAAACTAAAATGCTTGGCTGCGTAGTTTCTAATTTTACTTAATTTTTGAGAGGCAAATAATGCTCGGATATCATCATAAGCCTTAATGTAAGTCACTGGGTTGGACCGTGATGAACGCCCAATGGGATTCTGATCTACAAATTCTACATGCTGAATATTGCTATGATTGCCTTTTATTTCTGAAACCTGACCAATTTTATCACTAAATCCTGTGAGTTTCTTTTGAATGGCAGGAAATAGAATCTTTTTTACTAAGGTGCTTTTTCCACTTCCTGAAACTCCCGTAATAACCGTTAGCATTTCTAAAGGAAAATTAACAGTTACATTTTTTAAGTTATTTTCACGTGCACCAACAATTTCAATATTATATTTTGAAATTCTTCGTTTTTTAGGTACTTCTATTTCTAAGTCACCATTTAAGTATTTTGCGGTGAGTGTATCTGCAGATAGAATGTCTTCAAAATTACCAACAGCAACGACTTCACCACCTAAAGTTCCGGCTTCTGGACCAATATCAATAATGGCATCTGCTGCTTTCATAATGTCTTCATCATGTTCTACAACGATAACTGTATTACCTAGATCTCGTAAGGATTTTAAAACGTCTATTAAACGCTCGGTATCTTTTGGATGCAAGCCTATACTTGGTTCATCTAAAATATACATAGAACCTACTAAGCTACTTCCTAAGGAAGTGGCTAGATTTATACGTTGACTTTCACCGCCAGATAAGGTATTCGATTTTCGATTCAGGGTTAAATAACTTAAACCTACATTAGATAAAAACTCTAATCGTGTATTGATTTCTGTTAGAAGGCGTTTTGCGATTTTAGTATCACTTTCGCTTAGCTTTAAGTTTTCAAAAAAGACTGTGAGTTCGTCTATAGGTAAATCTACTAAATCAGTGATAGTTGCATTATTGATTTTTACATAACTCGCTTCTACGCGTAGGCGCTTACCTTTACAAACATTACATTTTGTTTTACCACGATAGCGCGATAACATCACACGATTTTGAATTTTATAGGCTTTCGATTCTAATTCAGCAAAGAAATCATCTAAACCTTCAAAATATTTATTCCCTTTCCATATAAGTGCTTTGTGAGCATCACTTAATTGAAAATAAGGCTTGTGAATAGGGAAATCGAAATGGTGAGAGTTGTTTACCAACTGATCTCTGTACCAACTCATACTTTCCCCTCTCCATGGAAAAATAGCGTTTTCAAAAACAGATAAAGCCGTGTTGGGAATCACTAAATCATCATCAATACCAATAACATCGCCATAACCTTCACATTTAGGGCAGGCTCCATAAGGATTATTAAAGCTGAATAAATGTGCATTTGGTTCCAAAAAAGACATCCCATCAAGTTCAAACTTATTGTTGAATATGGTTTGTTTCTTGTCTGAAAGAGATTCTATTATACAGGTGCCAACACCTTCGTAGAAAGCCGTTCCTACAGCATCTGCTAATCGGTTTAAAAAGTCTTCATCGTTTTTAAAGATAATTCTATCTACAACTAAGAATAAATCATCAGCTGAAGAAATATTTTGTTTTAAGGCATCATCAATTCTAACAACATCATCTTTTACTTTTATACGTGCATAACCTTGTTGTTGTAAGGTTTGAAGTTTGTTTTCTAAAGTTCGGCCTTCTTCTAAGATAATAGGAGCTAAGAGTAATAATTTGGTGCGCTCTTCAAACTGAGAAATAAAGTTTATAACATCAGAAACCGTATGTTTTTTTACTTCCTCACCAGAAAGAGGAGAGTAGGTCTTTCCTATTCTAGCAAATAATAATTTAAGATAATCGTAGATTTCAGTTGTGGTACCAACTGTTGATCGTGGATTTGTAGAATTTACTTTTTGCTCAATAGCAATAGCAGGAGCAATACCTTTTATGTAATCTACTTTGGGTTTGTTAAGTCGACCTAAGAACTGACGTGCATAACTACTTAAACTTTCTACATAACGTCTTTGACCTTCTGCATAAAGTGTATCGAATGCTAAACTAGATTTTCCTGAACCAGATAAACCAGTAATAACCACTAATTTATTTCTAGGAATAACCACATCAATATTTTTTAGATTGTGCAGTTTTGCTCCTTTTATAATAATGTTTTCCTTTGGGCTAACGTCTAAAACAGTAGTATTCATAGGTTCCTTTCGATGTATAAGTTTGCAAAGATACTATAATAGCGAGGAAAGATTAAAATATGTGATATAATTCGCTTAGGATACTGTAATTAGAAATAATGATATTCAATTAACACTAATTTAATAGTTATTTTATCTATTAAAGTAACTTTTTATTCGATAAAATGTTAAATTTTAGTACTATTTTTTGTTTATTCGGAATGATTGTTGTTATATTTGAAACTTATTCATTTAAAAAATAACTGCGTATAGTATAATATTACTTTAAAAAAGAACAGCTTTTAACCCCAAACTTTAGTAGGCAACTGCTAAGTTTAAAAGTAATTATTATGAAAACAGAACTTATCCAAGACGCGGAATTAGTAACCAACTACATTAATGGTAACGAAAGTGCACTTTCAGTATTAATAGAAAGGCATAAGCAGAAAATTTACAGCTTTATTTATTCTAAGGTGTATGATAGAGACGTTACTGAAGATGTTTTTCAAGACACATTTATTAAAGTAATAAAAACGCTAAAGCGTGGAAAATATAACGAAGAAGGTAAATTTTTACCTTGGGTAATGCGTATTGCTCATAATTTGGTTATAGATCATTTTAGAAAGAATAAGCGTATGCCTAAGTTTCATAACACTGGCGAATTTAGTATTTTTTCTGTGTTAAGCGATTCTACTTTAAATGCAGAAAAAGTGCTTATAAAAGATCAGGTAGAAACTGATGTAAGACGTATTATTGAAGAATTACCAGAAGATCAAAAACAGGTGCTTTTGATGCGTATGTATCAAGATATGAGCTTTAAGGAAATTTCAGAACGAACAGGTGTGAGTATTAATACAGCTTTAGGAAGAATGCGTTATGCACTTATTAATATGCGTAAAGTAATTGAGCAAAATAATATTGTTTTAACTAATTGATACAATATAGTGTATAAAGTTGCGTTTTTGCTATATATAAACTCATAAAATAAAAAAATGGCAAAAATTTACTCTAACGCTTCCCCAAAACAACATAACCTAAATCCAAAAGATGAAACTATAGGTTTCCTTTTGAATTATTCTAAGGCTTTAAGTGTTATAAATTATAATAAATTGAAGTTTGAAGCACTTCTTAATTAAATTGGAAAGAAAATCTTGATGTTAAAACGTCAGGATTTTTTTGTAAAAAGTAACTCTTCATAGTTTTGTGTGGTTAGATATTCGTGTTTTAAATCTTTTAAATATTGAATGGTCTTTTCCTTTAAAGGATGCTTATCTCTTAAGCAGTTTGTTATGTTTTCATCGTAAATAGTTATGATAACATACCAATGACCGGTTCTACTGGAATAATGCCCTTCAAACAAACGAGAATTTCCGTTACTTTCTCTTTTAGCATCGATTAAAGCGAGAGGAAGGTTTACACTTTCGTCTGTGCGTTCTGCTTCATAATACGACAAATAAAGGCTTTGATTATTGAGTTGAAAAGGTACATTAATACCAACATCAATATCATTTAGCTTGTACTTTTTATTAATATAGTTATAGAATTCACCTGCGTCTTTAGGGTCTTTAAATATAAAAGATGTTTCTCTGGGCATTTTGCGCTGAAACTTCTTTGCTTGCATTATTTTATAATCTTCATTTTTGAATCTAGGTGCAATTTTTACCGGAATACAAGATAATGTAGCAAAAGCCAAAAGTAACATGGTGAGTTTTTTCATGGATTGATGAATTTAAATTTATACATCAATAACTATTCCATAGCATTCTATTTTTTCTTTTTATAATAGTCATCTAGCACCGATTTTCTACCAATAGTCTTGGTGATAATATCTTTATCTAAATCCCAACCACGAGCAGGCGAATATTCTCTACCATACCAAATAATTTGAAGATGTAAATCGTTCCAAAGTTTTTCTGGAAATATACGTTTAGCGTCTTTCTCAGTTTGGACAACGTTTTTGCCATTAGTTAAGTTCCAACGGTACATTAAACGATGAATATGTGTGTCTACAGGGAAGGCCGGAATACCAAAAGCTTGTGATAAAACTACAGCTGCCGTTTTATGTCCAACAGCTGGTAATGCTTCAAGTTCCTCGTAAGTTTGAGGCACTTTTCCGTTATGTTTATCAATTAATATATGCGATAGGCCGTGAATACCTTTGCTTTTCATTGGAGATAGACCAACAGGTTTTATGATATCTCGTATTTCTTCAACACTAAGTTTAATCATATCATAAGGATTGTCTGCTTTTTCAAAGAGTAAAGGAGTGATTTTATTGACACGAACATCTGTGCTTTGTGCAGACATTAAAACGGCAATTAGTAATGTGTATGGATCTTTATGATCTAATGGAATTGGAATTTCTGGATAGAGCTGATTTAACGTATTTATAACAAACTCTACCTTTTCTTGCTTAGTCATTCATTGTATTTTTACAGAAATACAAATTTACATAATATGACACACTTAAAGGCAGGAGATAAAGCTCCAGATTTTACAGCTTTAGATCAAGATAGAAATACAATCACACTCAATGATTATAAAGGAAAGAAGTTAGTTTTGTTTTTTTACCCAAAGGCAAGTACTCCAGGTTGTACAGCAGAAGCTTGTAACTTAAATGATAATTACGAGCGTTTTATAGCAAACGGTTATGAGATTTTAGGAGTTAGTGCAGATAGTGCCAAAAGGCAGTCTAATTTTAAAAATAAATATACATTTCAGTATCCATTATTAGCAGATGAAGATAAAGCTGTTATTGAAGCTTTTGGAGTTTGGGGACCAAAGAAATTTATGGGGAAAGTGTATGATGGTATTCACCGTACGACATTTGTTATAGACGAAAACGGTATTATTGAAGATGTTATTTCAAAAGTAAAAACAAAGGCTCATTCTGAGCAGATATTAGGAGAATAATACAGAATTAGAATAAAAAAAAGCGACCATTACACTATGTTTAGTAGGTAAATGGTCGCTTTTTTACTTTATATATAATATCAATTTTTATGCAGTACTTCTTCAGATTCGCATCCAAATAAGCTCTTTTCTTTTATCAATTTAGAAACCCCTTCAGGTAACATTGTTTCCCAACCGTTTTCATTATTTGAAATCATTTTAAGAACAGTTCTAGAGAAAACAGACAAGTTAGAGCTGTCGTAATCTGATATATCTACAACTTTGCCATTGTATTTAAAGAATTTATAGAGTTCTTTCATACGTGGATGTACTTTAAGGTTTTCGCTGTTGGTTATGCTACCATCTTTGTTTTCCATAGGATATAGATAAACACGTAAATCCTTGTAAAATAGTTTTCCAAAGGCCTCTAAAATACCACCACTTAAATGGCGGTAATATTTCTCGTCAAAAATGTCTACAAGGTTATTTACTCCCATGGCTAAGCCCATTCTTGCTCTAGAATATTGAGAGAAATATTCAACTAACTTGTAATATTCTTGGAAGTTAGAAATTAATACCGTTTGTCCTAAAGAACATAGTAATTTAGCACGATCCATAAAATCTTGCTCATCAATTTTACCTTCAGCTCTTAAGTTAGATAATGTAATTTCAAAAATAACTTGTGTTTTTTCTTTATCTACTTTATTTTCTTTAATGAACATTTCGTAAGATTTCTCAAACATATCCATATTTACTTTAGTAACAGGTCTAAAGCTTCCTCTAAGGGCTAGTATATTTTTTTTGTATAACACACGAGCAGGTAATACATTATTACCATCTGGTGCAAACATTACGGCATCTGTCATTCCGTTTTTAACTAGTTGTAAACTCATTAAACGGTTATCTACATCTTCAAATACAGGGCCAGAGAAATTAATAGTATCAATTTCTAATTGATCTTTATCTAAATGGTCATATAAATAACGTAATAATTTTCGGGGTTGATTGTATTTGTAGAAAGCACCATAAATTAAATTTGTACCTAATTTACCTAAAGTTTCTTGTTGTAAACGTGCATCTGTTTCTTTAAAACGGATATGAAGTACAATCTCATTGTAATCTTCTCCTGGGCCAACTTGATATTTTATACCAACCCAACCATGGCCTTTGTATTTTTTAGCAAAATCTATGGTTGCAACAGTATTAGCGTAAGAGAAAAATATTTTATTTGGATGTTTATCTCTTGTGATACGCTTTTCCATTAAACCAACTTCGTGATTTAACATTTTACGAAGCCTAGCTTCTGTAACATAGCGTTTGTCATCTTCAATACCATAAATAGCATCACTAAAATCTTTATCGTAAGCAGACATGGCTTTGGCAATGGTACCAGAAGCACCTCCAGCTCTAAAAAACTGACGCACAGTTTCTTGTCCTGCTCCAATTTCAGAAAAGGTACCATAAATATCTGCATTAAGGTTAATCCGCAAGGCTTTGTCTTTTAGAGACGGAATATTTTCAAAATCCGAGTCGCCTGTATACGTTATGTCCTTCATAGAATTGGGTTTATATCGTTAAAGCAAAGGTACAGTTTTACTATTGTAAACAAAAAAATAAGTTTATTTTTGTTGGACGATATTCGAATTGAAAATACAGTAATTATATTGGGTATTTTTTTTCATTATTCTATTTCTAGAAAGTGAAAAAAACGGTTTTTTACGATTATAATAATTTCAATTCATATTACTAATATAATAGTTTTGAAAATCACATTTTTAGGTACAGGTACATCACAAGGAATTCCTATAATAGGAAGTAATCACCCTGTATGTTTGAGCAATAACCCAAAGGACAAAAGACTTCGTGTTTCAGTTTTAGTAGAATGGGAGAAGTATACTTTTGTTATAGATTGTGGTCCAGATTTTAGGCAACAAATGCTCAATGCTAAAGTTTCTAGAATAGATGGTATAATTTTTACACATGAGCATGCAGATCATACCATGGGCTTAGATGATATTCGACCGTTTTTTTTTAGACAAGGTGATATTCCATTATATGCACATCAACGCGTTTTTAAAGCTTTAGAAAAACGTTTTGATTATATTTTTACAACCGAAAATAAATATCCAGGAGTTCCAAGTGTAACTAAAATTGAAGTTAAGAATGAACCTTTTTTAGCAGGAAACCTTAATGTTACTCCTATTGAGGGCTTACATTATAAGCTTCAGGTTTTTGGATATCGATTTCATAATTTCGCATATTTAACAGATATGAAAACGGTTGAAGATTCTGAAATTGAAAAACTCCAAAATTTAGATGTCTTAGTGGTGAATGCATTACGAATAAAGCCACATATGTCGCATTTTAATTTAGAAGAAGCACTCGAATTTATTAAAAAAGTAAAACCAAAGCGTACTTATCTAACACATATTAGTCATCTGTTAGGTTTTCATGATGACGTGCAACAAAAATTACCAGAAAACGTTTTTTTAGCTTACGATAACTTACAAATTACCATTTAGATATGAAGAACAAAATTTTAATGTACTTATTTATTTTTTCAGTATTGTTACTTATTTTTCAGTATGTAAATTCTAAAAACATCATTGACAAATACGAAAAAGATATTGTTACAATGAAGTCTAAGCTCTCAAAAAGTGAAAAAAAGATAGAAGCTTTAGAAGAACAAAATTTTGAACTCAATTATTTCAATATTGATAAAAATGAAGATGCTTTAACTTATTTTGAAGCTCAAGGTTACGATACAGAACAGTTAATACCTGCAATTTTGGATGGTCTTTATGATATGAACATATATGAAGGCGAAGAACACCCTATTGTACCTTATGTGTCTATGACAGATTCTAAATTATTAATTAATAAAGCTAGAATTTTAAATCACAAATGGATTATAGCCAACTTTACAGATGGCGAATTTTGGGGTGAAATTATTGTGTCTTACACTATTGATGAGAAGCACAATCTTAAATATGAATTGGTCGAGTATTTAATGTACCCTTCAATTAATTAATGTGTTTAGACAACCAGTCTTTTAGATCATAGAAGTTTTGTGGCGCAACACCATGTCCTACAGGATATTCTGAATACACACAATTAATATTTAAAGCTTTTAAAAACACTGGTGCTTTTTGAGCCCAATCTACAGGAATCACTTGGTCAACAGTACCGTGAGAACAGAAAAAGTTTAGATGTGAAACATCACTTTCGTCTATAGATTCTGGTAAAATATCTTCATTGATATAACCACTTAAAGCTATAATATTTTTAACTTTCTCAGGATAAGTTAATGCCACAGCATAGCTTAATATAGTACCTTGACTAAAACCTAATAAGGTTACATTTTTAGAATCAACAGCGTATGTGTTACAAGCATAATCAATAAATTCTGCTATTAAATTTACCGATTGTTTTGCCTGTTCATTATCACTCCATTTACCTTTGTCTGCATCAAAATTTATAGCATACCACGCATTGCCGTATGGCTGCATTGTATAAGGTGCTCTCAATGAGATAATCATTAATTCTTCTGGTAATTCTGAAGCAAAGGAAAATAAATCATTTTCGTCACTTCCATAGCCATGGCACATTATTAAAAGTGGTGCGTTTTCTTTAAGAGAAGAAGGTCTTGTGATGTAGTGTAATTTCGACATAATTATTGTCCGATGGTATTAAAAATTTTTTGAAAAAAATCACCTAGTAGAGGTATCTTATTTAGCTTGCCTGTTATTGCACCATATATGGCATAGAGGTATAACACAGAAAAGAAAATCCAAAAGGACATGCTAATCATCATACTGTCTAAACTACTGATAACAAATGCAATTAGAATATAAGTAAACCCTAATCCTAAACCTTGTCTAATATGGAAAGCCGTAAATGGATTTCGCTTGTCTTGGTTCATGAAAAAGGCAATTAAAGTACCAAACAATGTTAAATAGGCTACTAAACCTAACGTTTTTCCTTCGTTTATAGTATTCTGATCCATTATTTTAAAACAATTTTATTATTGGCAATAATCCCATAGGTTTCGCCTTTAAGTTTTAAGCCTAAAAACATACTATTTTTAGATCGTGACAAAATATGAGTAGTGTTAAATTTGTAAGTTGTATCTGGATTGAACAATGTTAAATCTGCCAATTCTCCTTCGTTTATAGATGTTTCAGAAACGCTAAATCTAGATTTTCCTTGTGTTAAAAGACTAACGGCTTTTTTTGTGGTAAAGATGTTTTGTAAAGCTCCAAATGCAGATTCTAAGCCAATAGTTCCGTATTTAGCGTAATCGAATTCAATTTTTTTATGCTCAATGTCAATAGGATTGTGGTCTGTAGTCACCATATCAATCGTGCCGTCTTTTAGACCTTCAATTAAAGCATTGCAATCGGTTTGTGTTCTTAGTGGAGGGAGCACTTTATGATTGGTGTCAAACTCTTGTAAAACATCGTCTGTAAATACTAAATTATGAATAGCAACACTACAAGTTACATTTAGTTTCTTTGCTTTAGCTGCTCTAATCAATTCTACAGATTTAGCGGTTGAAATTGTCGGAATATGTAGCTTACCTTCTGTATATTCTAATAAGAATAAATCTCTAGCCACTTGCAATTCTTCCGCTAAAGCCGGATTTCCTTTTAAGCCTAACTTAGTGCTATTAATATGTTCGTTTACGACACCAAGTCCAGAAATTTTGGATTCTTGAGGAAATGAACAGACTAAACCATCAAAATTACTTGCGTATTGCAATGCAATTTTCATCAAATTTGGATTAGAAATTGGCTTTTGATAATCATAAAATCCAACAGCTCCAGCATTCGTCATATCAAACAACTCCGCTAAATCTTCACCTTTACTCATTTGTGTTAATGCGCCAATAGGATAGAGGCTAACGGCATGGTCATTGGCTTTTGATTTTACTAATGTAATATCAGCATAACTATCAATTACAGGATTAGAATTGGCATTTAAAGCCACAGAAGTAAAGCCAGAATTTGCAGCCGTCTTTAAACCGTTGGCAATGGTTTCGCGTTCTTCGTAACCAGGTTCGCCAAAAGAAACACTACTGTCAAACCAACCTTGCGATATATGTAAGTTGTCTCGTTTTATTTCTTTGTAATTGTTGGGGTTGGCGATGTGTTTAGAGATCTTAGAAATACGACCTTTTTCAATTAAAATATCAACCATTTCATTGTGAAAATCACTTTTAGAATCAACGATGGTTGCAGATTTTATGAGTGCGTTCATTTAAGATATTTTAGAAGTAACATTTCAAATATTAAAAATGCTAGTGCAAAAATAACAAACCATTTCCATAGCGCATTAACATTTGTGCTACTTTTTATATTGTTAATTGTGTTTGCTAAACTGGATTCAATATTTGCGTTAGCTAAAGTATTTAAATCGTAATAACTGAGATTGCTTTCTGATCTGTTATAATTGAAACTTAAATTTTGAAGTGTATTTTCTTTATTTTTTACACTTAAAATTCCAGCCGTATTCGGGAAGTCTTCCGTTTCTAGAACCACAGACTTACTGTAAGTTTTTTGAAGAGGGATTACAGAAGTATCTTCAGAATCTAAGGTTAAAATATCGTCTTGCCCAATGATCGTTTGAATAGCAATTGAATTAGACTGACCAATAGTGTAGTATAATTTTGAAAATTTCAAACTCTGCAATCCCATATTATACAATACGGGAATTATTAATTGTGAATTATTAAAGTTTGAATTATCCGAATTTAAGGAAGAAGAAAAGGCATAAGTATTGGTGTTGCCAACTAAAAAAGGACTGCCATCTTCATAGGATAAAACATGATTTGAATTTGAAGAAAAGCGATACGATGTTTCAACTTTAGGATATTGAAAATTTGTAACTTTAGAGTAAAATGCATTTGCTAAAAGGGGATGGTTATAGTTAATGCTTGTAATACGCTTTTCATTTGTATTTTGATTAGAAAAAGAATTAATGTTTAAATCTTTAAGTGCTTGATTATAAGTGTTTATGTCGATTTCGTTTGAAGGAATAATTACTAGTTTTCCACCATCGTTTTTAAAAGCGACTAAAGCTGTTTTTAAGGCATTTGAAATGGTGTTTAACTCATTAAGTATAATAAGGTTTTGATTAGGAATTAAATTAAAATTGAGTGCATTTAGTTTAAAGCTTTTATAGTCAAATTCATCATCTGTATAAATCCGATTTAAGAACGAATCATCGGCAGATTCATTAATGGCTAAAACTTTAATTTTTGGTTTAGAATTAATGTTAAAATAGAATGTGTTGTCATATTGTAAACCAGCATCATCAATCATTAATTTTCCATTAAGCACTTTATTATTAGGAATGGTAAATGTAGCTTCAGCTTCTTTGTCTATATCAATAGCACTTTTGGTTAGTAAAACATCATCATTAAATAAAGAAATAGTAACATTATCAATGGGTTTTGATTCGTTAGATAGTTTTACAATAAGATCTAAAGTTTCGGCTGTTGTATTAGAAACAAAAATACTATCAATGCTAATATTAGACACTAAAGTAGATTTTGGTTGCACCAATTTAAGTTGAATGGTAGAATCTGTTTCAAAATTTAAAAGATTTTCTTTTTGTTGAAAATCGGAAACCAAAACCAAATTTTTAGTGGCACCACCTTGATTTGAAAATAATTGCTTTCCTTTTAAATAAGCAGCATCATAATTAAGCTGTGTAGGAGAATGTGTTAGCTGAATTAAATCATTTTTTAAGGCTTTAACCGTAGTGTTTCTATAGGTTTTATTATTTGTAAATAAACTTATTCTTTCATCTTCTGGTAACGTATTTATAACGTCTTGAACTGCTTCATTTAGTAAAGTTCCGTTACTGCCTTTAGCTTCCATGCTAAAAGAGTTGTCTAAATAGATAACGGTTTCTTGGGTTTCGTTAAAATCTTCTGTATTAGGGATAAAAGGTTGTGCGAATGCAAAAATGACGCAAGCCAACAAGAGCATCCTCGTTAGTAAGGTTATCCACTTTTTAAGTTGCGAGCTTTTACGAGTTTGAAGTTTAACAGATTTTAAAAACTTAACATTGGTAAACTCAACTTTTTGAAAACGACGAAGTTGAAATAAATGTATAAGGACAGGAATAACCAGCAAAAATAAGGCGTAAAGTAATTCGGGATTTTTAAACTGCATTCTTTATTTTTTACAGACCTGTCAGGTTTTTAAAACCTGACAGGTCTTTATGCTTCAAATATAGAAAATGCAAAACGATAAAGAGATTTTGATTTTGAGAATTTTAACAGAAAAAGAAATAATCAATCATAGATTGCATGTTTTGTTTTTTAAAATAACGAGTTATCTCTTCTTGAGCTTTAGTATTAGCAACGGTCACAATACTTTGAGGTTGCTTAAGTTTTGATAAATAATCAAAATTATAAAGTTCTTGGTCGTAAATATGTTTGCCTATTTTTTTAGGGTTATCGCAAATCCAAAAAAATGGAATATTTTCCTTTAAAAGAATTTTGGCAAGTGTCTTCCCCTTGTGTCCTGCTCCCCAAATTGTTAAAGGACGAGAAGTATCATAATTTAACTCTAAAAAATAGTGTACTTTAAGGTCTAGAAACGAATTTTCGGCATAATGCTCGTGAGTTCTAGACGTACGCGTACTGTAATCTCGCCAATGGAGTAGGACGTTATTACAAGGAATACAAGTATAACCCGCTTTATAAAACCGGAATGCCAAGTCGTAATCTTCTGGATAAATATTCAAATTAAATCCTCCACAAGCATCTAAATCATTACGATGAAGCATCCAACAAGGAGACGGAATAACACATTCTTTATAAATTTCAGAATAGTTATTGCCTGTAACGGTCAATTTATTCAGCCATTGCTCGTAACGTGAAAACCCATCGCTTAATCCATCTGCTCTAAAGTATTTTACTTGTCCAACAGCTAAATGTTTTTTGCCATGCTTTTCAAGATTACTAACCATAACTTCAAGTCGGTTTGGCGTCATTATATCGTCGCTATCCATTCTTGTAATATAATTTCCAGAGCTGTGTTTGTAAGCTGTTCTTAAAGCTTCTATAATGCCGTTACCCTCACTTTTATAAAGTTGTATTCTCGTATTTTTTTTGGTATAATTTTTAACAATGTTATAAGAGTTATCATTAGAGTTGTCATCAATAAAAATAGCTTCCCAGTTGGAATAAGATTGCTTCAGAATTGTGTCTAAACATTCAGAGATAAATACTTCTGTGTTTTTAAAAGGAACTAAAATGCTAACTAATGGTTTCAACATATTGCGAATTTAACAAAACCTTTAGGTTTTTAACAGTAACAGATAGTAGATTTGTGCGTCTAAAAAAATAAAAGTATAAACATGAAGAATTATTTAGCCATTCTTGGCTTGAGTGTCGTTTTAGTAGGCTGTGGATCTGCAAAACCAACAGTAGATGATTTGGCAATAAGCAATCCTATCGAAACTGTTCTAGATTTAACAGCTGTAAATAATGATAGAGTCCCTGTGACCATTAATCCCGGTCGTTTTACCACTGAAACTGTAACATACAGATTGCCAAGAGTAGTGCAAGGAACCTATTCTGTAAGTGATTTTGGTAAATATATAGACGATTTTAAAGCTTTAGATTACGACGGAAATGAGTTAACAGTAACTAAAGTTGATGATAACACTTGGACAATTGCAGAGGCAACTAAATTAGATAAACTTCAATACTATGTTAACGATACATTTGATATTGAAACCAATGGTGGAATAGGTGGAGAGCAGCCGTTTTCTCCTGCAGGAACAAATATAGAAGAAGATAATTATGTTTTAAATCTTCATGGATTTATAGGTTATTTCGATTCTTTAAAGAACAGTCAATATGCTTTGGATGTTACAGCACCTGCAACTTTTAAAAGAACATCTGCTTTAGAAAATAAAGGGATGAAATCTAGTGCAGATGGTACAGCTATAACGAGTAGTTATTTTGCACAACGTTATTTTGATATTACAGATAACCCAATGATGTATGGTAATTTGGATGTTGAAGAATTTATGGTTGGAGATATTAAAATTGTTTTAAGTCTTTATTCTCCTACAGGTAAACACACTGCGGCTAGTTTAAAAGAGACGGTTTATAAAATGATGGAAGCTCAAAAAAACTATTTAGGAGATGTAAATACGACACCGCGTTATGATATTTATGTGTATTTATCTAAAGGGGACGAAACGTCTCCAAAAGGTTTTGGTGCCTTAGAACATCACACCTCTACAGTTGCTGTTTTTAGTGAAAATAGTTCTTTAGAAGGACTTAAAGCCTCAATTATTGATGTTGTTGCTCACGAGTTCTTTCATATTGTAACACCATTATCTGTACATTCTGAAGATATACATTATTTTGATTATAATAAACCAACATTCTCAAAGCATTTGTGGATGTACGAAGGTGTAACAGAATATTTTGCACAACATTTTCAAGTGTATGAAGGTTTGTCAGATGAAGCCACTTTTTACAATACTATGATGTCAAAAATAGCGACATCTACACAGCATTTAGATGATGCCATGAGTTTTACCATTATGAGTGAAAATGTTTTAGACGAACCTTATGCGTCTCAATATTATAATGTGTATATGAAAGGTGCGTTAATAGGAATGTGTATTGATATTTTAATGCGAAAGGAAAGTGATGGAAATAGAAGTATGTTATCTTTAATGAAAGAATTATCTGCAAAATATGGTAAAGAAAAACCTTTTGTAGATGATAACCTTATTGCTGAAATTACTGCAATGACTTATCCAAGCGTTGGTGAATTCTTAAAAACACATGTCGAAGGTGATGTGCCAATTAACTACAATGAATTTTTTGAGATGGTTGGTTTAACAAAAGGTGAAACTCAAGTTGAAACTAATTATATTTTTGCTGGTGGACAGAATATTATTTTTGATGGAGACCAGGAGAAAGGCACTATTTTCTTTTCACCGATGGCATTAAAGAACTCGTTTTGGAAATCACAAGGAGTTCAGGCAGGCGACGTGATTAAAAAAGTTAATGGAACAGATTTAACTTTAGTTAATGCGCAACAAATTATTGGTGGTATGTTTGGATGGAAAGAAGGTCAGGAAATTACAATGAATTTAGAACGTGATGGTAAGCCTGTTGAAATTAAAACAACCTTGACTAAAGCATATGCTGCAGACGAATCTATTGTTGAAGATGAAAATGCAACAGCGGCTCAAAAAGCATTAAGAGCAGCTTGGTTAAAAGGATAGAGACCGTTAAATGTTTAGATATTTTAAAAGCTGATAATCTTGTTTAGATTACCAGCTTTTTTTATAATAATTATTTTTTTACTGTAAAGCTAAACGTACTGCCTTTTCCAAGTTCAGAATTTACAGTAATTGTACCATCAAGTTTTTCAACTAAGTTTTTTACTGTACTTAACCCAATTCCTGTATTAGATTTGGAAAGATCATTATTTAGAGTTTTGAAAATTTCAAAAATTTGCTCGTGTTGATTAGAAGCAATTCCGATGCCATTATCGATAACACTAAATTTGTGATGCGTAGGTTGTAATTCGTATGTTATTTCTACGATACGTTTATCCTTGTTATTATATTTGAGGGCATTGTCCACTAAGTTTATAAGAATTTGAGATAATGCAGCTTTGTTAACGCTTTTAATTTCAACATCCTCAAAAAGGAGTTGCTCATTCTCTGAGAAAAGAATTTGTTTAATATCTTTTGCAATTATATGTAATCTAATATCTTCTTTTGCTGATGTTAAAAGTTCGTTTGCGCTGTAGTATTTTAGAATACCATCAATATAATCTTTGAGAATAATTGTAGAGTCTTCTATATATTCTAAGTATTGAAGTGAATCGTCAGATAAATTATTTTGATTTTCTTCTTTTAATAAATCGGTTAACGAAATAATATTGGATAACGGAGATTTTAAATCGTGTGAGACTAAGCTAGCAAATGATTTTAATTGATCGTTGCGTTTTTGGAGTTCTGATGTTAACGCATTTAAATTGTCATTTTTCTTTTTTAATTCGAACAAGTTTACAACTTGTTGACCAAGGGTTTTTAAGGCCTTTATTTGTGAAGGGCTTAATTTTCTTGGCTTAAAATCATATATACAGATTGTACCTAACTTATAGCCGGAAGCATTGATAAGTGGAACACCTGCGTAGAAGCCAATATTATGTAACAACGCTAAGGGATTATCGTAAAAGCGATTATCTTTACTCACATTCTCAACAATAAATATGTCATCTTCTAATATGGTATGACCGCAAAACGAAACATCTCTTGGTGTTTCTGTTAAAGCAATACCGTAATGCGATTTAAAAAAATTACGATTTTTATCTAATACCGTTATTAATGAAATAGGCATATCGCATAAGGTAGCAGCTAATTCTGTTAAATTATCATAGTCCCTTTCTGATGCGGTGTCAATAATATTATAAGCGCTGACTGCCAGTAAACGCTCTTCTTCATTATTAGGAAAATTTGGGGTCTTCATAAATGTAAAATTAATTTGAGGTCATGTGTACTAAAATAAAGAAAGTAGGATATTCTTTATAACGTGCAAAAATACATTAATATTTTGCCGATTGACCTTTTGAAAGAGATCCTTCTATGAAATTCCTTAAATCGTCATTAGCTTTAATTAAATCCTCATTTCTCAAATACATCATATGGCCACTTCTGTAGCCTTTAAATGAAAAACGATTCTTCATTTTTCCACTAGGATCTACTTGCCATTGCGAATATTTAGCGGCAAAATAGGTTGTAGCTCCGTCGTAATATCCAGATTGAGTCAACACTTTTAAATACGGGTTTTGTGCCATAGCTTGACGTAAATCATCTCTAGTATTATCATTAGAATTATCCCAACGCCCTGTATTGCCAAAAACATTATATTTTACATCCGTTTTAAAACCTAATTCATTCTGAATATAATAATTTATAGCAGGAGTAAAAGAATGTAACCAAGAAGTGAGTTCAGCATTGTAATCAGGACTGGTGCCTGTTTCTACCTTATCTATTCCAATATATCTAGAATCTAGTCGTCCTATAGTTTCTCCGGTTTTATCACGAAGTAGTTCTTTCCAGAAAAAACGTGTTGGGACATCTAAATTTTGTTGTAAGATTACTTTTTCAGATAAACCAGAATACTTGCTCATTTGTTTAGCGATGGCTTGTTTTTCTGCATCTAAAATAAAGCCACCTTTTGCAATAGCAGGCATTAAATCATTAATTGCAAAATGTTCTACTTCTGGTAATATTTCTAACAAATCTTTACGCTGAAGCTCAGGGCTAAGCATTTTATGGTACCAAGCAGCTGCTGTGTAATACGGTAAATTTAAACTAGAGGATAATGGTCCTCCAACTCTTAAAACTTTATAGTCTGCAGGAGATACCATGATGACACCATTTAAATACATCCATTGTCTATTCTGTAACTCTAAGGATAACCCCATAACACGCGTGCCACCATAACTTTCACCGATGATATATTTAGGGGATTGCCATCTGTTTTGCCTTGTTGTAAAAGTATTCATCCAACTTGCTAAATATTTTATATCTGCATTAATACCAAAAAACAATTTGTTATCAGGCATTTTACCACCTTTATCTGCTACTTTTCTAGAATAGCCTGTATTTACAGGGTTTATAAATACAATATCTGCAACGTCTAAAATAGAATTAGGGTTGTCTTTAACTCCATAAGGTTGTATTGGGTAGCCCTCATCATCAATATTAAGAACTTTTGGTCCCGTATAAGCAATGTGCATCCAAAGTGAAGCAGATCCTGGACCTCCATTAAACGAATAAATGATAGGTCTGTCATTTCCTTTTGGATCATTGGTACGTTTGTAATATGTATAGTAAAGTGATGCAATTATTTTACCATTGTTATCCCAAACAGGTTGAAACCCTGTTTCAGCTTTGTAATTGATTTGTTTTCCTTTAATCGTAACAGAATGGTTGGTAACGTATGCAGTATCTGTTGGGATTTTTAAGTCTTGAGAAAAGCTAATGGTAAAACTAAGACACATAAGGATAATAAGACGGTTTTTCATATGGATTGGAATTTAGTTGAAAAGTTTAAAGATACTAAAATGAACCTTGAATTTGGAATGCTTTTACTATGCCTAAACTAAAAGTGTATCTATGGTATATGTAAAAACAGTTTAACCATTGTAAACCTGGTTTTCTTGCTCAGCAACACGAATAAACGTTGTACGTTTGGTTAACTCTTTTAAACGTTCTGCGCCAACATAGGTGCAAGTACTACGTAAGCCTCCTAAAATATCTTGTAAAGTAGCTTTAACGTCACCTTTGTAAGGAACTTCTACGGTTTTGCCTTCACTAGCTCTGTATTCTGCAACACCTCCAACATATTTATCCATAGCAGTAGAAGAACTCATGCCGTAAAATTGTTTGAATTGCTCACCGTTTCGTGATATAAGTTCACCTCCACTTTCGGTATGGCCAGCAAACATACCTCCAAGCATTACAAAATCGGCTCCAGCTCCAAATGCTTTAGCAACATCACCAGGTGTGGCACAGCCACCATCGCTAATAATTTGTCCGCCTAAGCCATGAGCTGCGTCGGCACATTCAATAATTGCAGATAACTGAGGATAACCAACTCCTGTTTTAACACGTGTAGTACACACGCTACCAGGACCAATCCCAACTTTGACAATATCTGCACCAGAGAGCAGTAATTGTTCTACCATTTCGCCAGTAACAACATTACCTGCTATAATTACTTTATCAGGATATTGTTCTCGTGTTTGTTGTAAAAATTCCACAAAATGCTCAGAGTAACCATTAGCAACATCTATACATATAAATTTTAATTCTGGGTGATTTTCAAATACTGTTTTCAGTTTTTTAGAATCGGCTTTTCCCGTTCCTGTACTTATAGCGATATAGTTGACAATATCTTTGGGAGCTGTATTTAAAAAAGTTTGCCATTGTTGGGAAGAGTAGTGTTTGTGTATTGCTGTGAATAGTTTTTGTTGAGATAAAACTAGAGCCATTTCAAAAGTGCGCACAGTATCCATATTTGCAGCCATTATAGGTATACCAGCCCAAGTTGCTTTGCTATTTAAAAAAGTGAAATTGCGCTCTAACGTGACTTGAGATCTACTTTTTAATGTAGAACGTTTTGGACGAATCATGACATCTTTAAAGCCTAATTTTATATCGTGTTCTATATGCATCTTTGAGGAATATTTGGTTATATCCAAAAATACAAGTTCTTTGAAAAAGGAAGTTTAGAATTGTGTTTGTCTTACAATGTTTTATTAACAATTGTTTATAGTAAGGTCTTGATTTAGGGCGCCTGTCAAATGATTTTACAGACGTAATGTTGTATTCTATAGTTATTTTTTTTTGAATAGTATCTAAATTTAAAAGCCTTCAAAAACTCCTAGACCAAATAAGGCAAAATCATATTTTACAGGATCTTTAGGGTCTAATTTTCGTAAGGCTTTATCCAATTGGGTTAAAGCTTTACTATCATTTTGTTTACGATTAAGAAGTTTTAATTTACGAGCCACGTTACCAGAATGTACGTCTAAAGGACAGCTTAACTGTGAAGGAGATAAGGATTTCCAAATTCCAAAATCTACTCCAGCATTATCGTTTCTTATCATCCAGCGTAAAAACATATTAATACGTTTTGCAGCTGAGTTTTTAAGAGGGTCACTAACATGTTTTCGTGTGCGTTCTAAATGCGGAATTTCGAAGAATACTTTTTTGAACTGATGAATACTGTTTTGAAGGGAATCTTTTTCAGCATACTTCAAAAACAGGGCTTCTAAGCCATTATGGTTTTTGTATATGTGTTGTAAGCTTTCAACAAACTGCATAAAATCATTTCCATTAAATGTACGATGCACAAAAGGCTTTAAACGCTCTAAATCGGTGTCTTGGTGTTGAGTGATGAACTCAAAAGGGGAGTGGTCTAGCAAATCCATCATCTTATTTGCATTTTTAATGATGCTTTTTCTATTTCCCCAAGCAATAGTTGCTGTTAAAAATGCTGCAATTTCAATATCTTCTTTTTTAGAAAATTGATGCGGAATTTGAATAGGATCACTATCAATAAATTTAGGATTATTGTAGAGAACTACCTTTGGGTCAAGGAATTCTTTTAGTTCAGATTTTTTAAGCTTCAAGGAGGTAAACAATTTTAAGATTAAAAATAAAGTAATTATTTTTATATACATAAAACTATGTATTATTTTTTTTATGTTTGCTTAATTACTTTTGATGACATTTTAAGACTTAATGTTCTCGTGCTTTTTAGTCTAAATGGTAATTATGTGATTCTCTTGTTATTATGTTAAATAAAAAATCGAAGTCTCGAATAGAGTGGGTAGATACAGCTAAAGCCATTGGAATGTTTTTGGTTTTTTACGGACATTTTGTTAAAAACCTATATTCTGAAACTAATGATATTGCTTTTCTGCAACATAAGTATATTTATGCATTTCATATGCCTTTATTCTTCTTTATCTCGGGATTTTATTTTAAACCAGTTACGAGTTTTAGTTTAAAATTTAAAAAGCTTTTTCTTAGACGATTACTGCCTGTATTTTCTTTTGCATTATTGTCATTGCCATTATGGTTGATTTATAATTTTATTAGTTATGATAGTCTAAAGTTAGGAACTATTGTAAAACAAATATTGAGTTACGGTAGAGGTAACCCACAATTAAATATTATTACTTGGTTTTTAGTGTGCTTGTTTGTTGCAGAGGTTATAATCGCTGCAATTACGACGATATTTAAAAAACCATTTATACTGTTTATTATTGGGTTTGTATTTCTTGTAAGTGGTGTTATAATTAGTAATAGAATAGAACAATTTTCGGCTTTAACAGGTGTTGATAAAAATGTGTGGTTTATTCATACTGCAATAATTGCAATTGGTTTTTATCTATTAGGATATGTTATATACCCATATATAAATAAGCTTGTGAATACGGCTAAATGGGCATTTATGCCATTAGTATTCGTGGGTTTTGTGGGCTTGTTTTTTACTTATAATATTAATAGTCCTTTTGAAGGGTTTAATGTTAATATGATTTATGCTCAGTATGGTAGTTTATTATGGTTTTTAATTTCATCGTTTTTAGGGATACTTGGTATTATTAGTTTATCTATACTATTGAAATCTAATAAAGTATTTGATTTTATTGGAAAAAACACACTTATTTTAATCGGTCTAAATGGTGTTTTTTATGCGTTTCTTAATAAATACTTAGGTAGTTTATATCCAGATAATGACATATGGTGGCAAATTACAGGTTATGCATTAGTTATTTCAATACTATCTTTATTGGTGTGCTATCCAATAATAAATTCGTTAAATAAGTATGTACCGCAATTATTTGGAAGACCAAGACAAGAAGGACCATTTTTTCCAAATTTAGAAGCTATAAATTGGAGAGAGTTTTTTAGAAAAAAACTAAGACAATAAGTGCCTAAACAGATGCTATTAATTAAAATATGACGAATATATTCTAATTAATTGTACATCCTATGTGATTTTTTATATAAAGTCTTTTGTTCTTGTTTAACAGCAATCATACTAATTTCAACATTTACAAACTTAGGCAAATTGGCGACTTCAACAGTTTCTCTTGCAGGAGCAGTTGCTTCTTCAAAATATTCACCATAAACCTCATTTATTTGTTTAAAGTTATTCATGTTACTAATAAATATTGATGACTTAATTACGTTTTCAAACGTCATGTCTGCAGCTTCTAAAACGGCTTTCATGTTTTCCATAACTTGTCTGGTTTCGGTTTTAATATCATCTAAAACCAATTCCATAGTATTAGGATCTAAGGCTATTTGACCAGAGGTATATAATGTGTTCCCTGTTAATACGGCTTGATTATATGGTCCTATTGGTGCAGGTGCTTTGGTAGTGTTTATTATTTTTTTCATTTTATACTAAACTTATTTCAGTATCTTTTTTTTAGAAACTGAAATCTTATTAAAGGTTGAACAATAATTCAAATTTAATGTTTTTTATAATAATAAAATTGCTGCGGTTATAAAAAAAATGAGCGATGTAATGGTTAAAAAAATGTAAGAAGCATTTTAATTAATAATGGGGATTATACCTTTTTTTTAGCTTAAAATGAGTTGTTTAAGCGTTTAAAGTTGTTGGTCAGGTCTTTTACGTTGGTCGTATTTTAAATCTTTAAGTAAACTAGATTTAATACCTATAAAGAAATTCCATGAGCTACGATCACTAAAAGGGATCCAAGAAAAATTCATACGCCAACTTAATAAGTCGCGTTCAAAACGCAATTGAGTGTATGTAAATCCTTTGTTTAAGAAATCATAACCAGAAGAGGCTCCAACACTCCAGCGTGGTGATAAATCTACATCGCCAGAAAACATTAACGAATGTGAAGATATTTTGTCTTCACGTCTTGTATTAGTATAGTTAGCAGAGTAGGCTAATCTAAGACTCCATGGCATCTTATAATTGTAGAATTCATTATCTTCTTCCTTATCGTCTTTGTTTTTATCTCTATCTGAAAGTCGTTGGTCTGCAAAATCTTGGGATTTTCCAAATAAATCATCTGTTCGTCCACCAGAACGAGCAGACTCTTGGGCAGAGGCTTTGTCACTGTCAGACTCAGGACCAGAAAAACTATCATTAGATAAGGTATAGCTCATGTTTACATTAGCAGAGGTTAGTCTAAATAAACTTCCGCCATTGTCAATATTAAATGTGTTAATAACATTGTTGTTGCTGTCTAAAGCATAGGGATTAAGTGTCATCCCAAAGTTAATACTCATTTTTTTGTTTAAAATTTGAGTACCACCACTTACACGAACCGGACTCCATTTTAGTGAGTCTGCGGCAATGTCATAATCTGTTGAAAAGTTAAGATTATTTAATATAAATATTTTTTCAGGTTCTGTTTTTGTAGAATCCTTAGCACGTATCTTAGCTTCAAGATTATTGCCTAAAGAAAGACCAACACGACTAGAGTAAGTGTTTCCTGGCCTCCCATATAAGGAGTTTTCAAATCTTGTATATTCTACTTGGTCTGTTGTTGTTCCGTCTGCATCTATGACGTCGTAAGTCTCGTAATATTGGTTAAAAGCTGGACTAATAGAGTAGCTTATAGAAGGTCGCATGACATGACGGATTGCTTTTAGCTTTTTATCCTCACCCTCTTCTTCAAAATTATACATACCATAAATCGTAGTTCCAACACTAGCACCAACATTATATGTTAAAAAACGGTCAAAACCATTTTGGTCTATAGATACAGCCTTTTCTAAAGATTGATCGTAGATTTTTTTTACGGTTTTAAGTGTCCAATTTTCTTCAAAATTAGCATTAGCACTAACACTAAAATGATTAAATACTTTAAAATTTGTAGTGACAGGTATGCTATGTTTTATTCCTGTTATTGCATCATCAAACATTTCGCTTTTACCAAATATAGTATCGTTGGTTTTAATACTGTATTCTCCTCTGGTGTTTAATTGAAAGTTAATGTTGTGAATAGCTCCTTTTTTTGTTCCAGTTTTGGGTGCAAAAGGATAAATTCTACCCATAGAAACTTGCATGGTTGGCAATGTTAAATCAATGTCTCCTGTATTTGTGTTTTGTCTATGCGTAGCTGTTAGACTAACGTTTACTTGAGGGTCACCTTGTAGTGTTTTAGAATAAGATACAGAAGAAGCAAGTGTGTTATTTAAAAAACTAGATTGGTTTAATTGATTTATAGATTCTTGGAAATAAGAGCTACTTCCTAAGTTAACAGATGCAGAAAAACGCGAATTCGGGTTTGCTTTTGTGTCTTGACTATGCGACCATCTAATATTGTAAACCGTACTTTTACTAAAGTCTGGGAATCCACGTTCGCTACTTAATAAGTTTTCGTATCTAAAACTTACATTACCTCTATATTTGTAACGCATTGCATAATTGTTTTCTACACGCAAACCATAACTACCATTAGTGTAGTAATCTCCAAGAACAGCTAAATCTAAATAATCGCTAATAGCAAAATAATAACCACCATTTTGTAGGTTGTAACCTCTATTATTGTCTTCACCAAAAGAAGGAAATATAATACCAGAGGTCTGTTTTTTTGTCATCGGAAAAAAGGCAAAAGGTAAGGCTATAGGTGTTGGTACACCGTAAATTTCCATGTAAGTAGGACCAACAATTACTTTTTTGTTAGGTACCATTTTCATTTTAGAAGTTACAAACTGGTATTCAGGATCCTCCTCATCTTCGGCTGTTGTAAAGCGTGCATTAGCCATAAAATAAGTAGAGTCATTTTCCTTTTTTGTTTTTGGGGAATAGACTTTAAAGCCTTGTTGTTCAGTTCTAGAGTTAAAAACTAGAGCTTTTTTAGATTCGGTATTAAAAACAATGGAGTCTGGTTCAATAATATTTTCTCCTTGCTTAAATACAGGACGTTGTGAATAGCCGGTTGAGTCCTTTATACGACCAGCATACACCAAATTTTTACTATAATCAATTACTATAACGCCAGACTTAATTTCCATGTCTTGGTACATCACTTCGGCTTCATTATATAGATATATTTTTTTTTGCTTTTGATTTAAAGAGACATAGTCCTTAGCTTTATACTTTACCGCATCAGTTAAAAAGCTTTCCTTTTTTGTAGAATCTTTTTGAGTAGAGTCAATCTCTCTTATATTTATAAGTGGCTTAACAATAGAATCTATGACTATTGTTGTGGAGTCCTTGCGTTGCTCAGCTGGAATTGAGCCGTTCTTTTTAGGTAATTCCTGGGCGAAGCTAAAAGTGTTGATAAACACTGTAAAACTCAAGGTAAAAAGTATGTAAAAGCTATTTGTACGCAATCCTTTTAAATGTATTTTTGTAAAAGTATGGCTCGGTTTTTGAAACGCCAAAAGTACAGTTATTTTTTTGTGATTAAATTATTAAAATCATAAAGTTGAAAAATACTCGGTAACAAATAGTAATGTATAATAAACCGAGAAAATAAAACGTTAAAATTAAATATGCAAACGAAGCAAAATCCCCTAATAGTATTTTTAGGCCTTTTATTTATAACTACTTTAACATCTTTCACGGCTTTAAATGCGCAAGATAATAAGTTTGTAGTGGTATTAGATGCAGGTCATGGAGGGCATGACTCTGGTAATGTTGGAAATGGACATAGTGAAAAAAATATTGCACTAAAAGTAACTTTAGAAGTAGGAAAAGAGTTAGAGAAAAATCCAGATATAAAAGTCATTTATACACGTAAAACTGATGTTTTTGTTGAGTTACACGAACGTGCTAACATCGCCAACAAAGCAGATGCAGACTTATTTGTGTCTATACATTGTAATGCGCATAGCTCACAAGCCAGTGGAACAGAAACATTTGTATTAGGAGAAAAGAATACAGGACGTAATTTTGATGTAGCAAAACGTGAGAACGAAGTAATTTTTCTAGAAGATAACTACGAAGAAAATTATGCGGGTTTTGATCCTAGCTCTCCAGAATCTACTATAGCTATTGGTATTGAACAAGAAGTATATGTAGAGCAGAGTATTGTTTTAGCTCGAAAAATTGAAGATAATTTTATTCATAAAGCTAAACGTAAGAGTAGAGGGTTAAAGCAAGCAAGTTTATTGGTTATTCGTAATACATATATGCCAAGTGTATTGGTAGAAGTTGGTTTTTTAACCAATAAAAGTGAAGGGAGCTATCTTAATACTAAGGCTGGGCAAACTAAAATGGCAACTGCAATTAAAACAGCTATTCTAGAATATAAAAAAGAACTTGACCAAAATGTTGGTAGCCATATCTTTGTTGGAGAGCAAACCGAAACAAAGGTCGATGAAGTTATTACTCCTAGAGTTATAGAGGGTGTAACATTTAAAGTACAAATAGCTGCAAGTTCTAGAGAATTAGAGGCAAAATCGTATAATTTTAAGGGGCTTGATGAAATTTCGAGAGAAAAAATAGGTGATATTTATAAATATTACAGCGGAAATACTTCCGATTATAATAAGATTATTCAACTACAAGAAGACGCTAAAAAGAGTTATTCAGGCGCATTTATTGTAGCATTCAAAGGAGGTAAAAGAATTAGTATGACGGAAGCCTTAAAATCTGCTTCTAATTAGAAACATTATTAATATATTTATTCCTAATTTTGTTTTAAACCAAAGTAAAGCCCATTGAAAGTCTCAAGAGAAGTTAAAACTGCCATATTAGTCTTATCTGGTATCGCTCTTTTTATATATTTATTTTCATATTTAAAAGGTGAAGATTTATTTTCTAATACCCAAACCTATTATACAGAGTTTAATTATAATGCCTTAAGTGCATCCTCCCCTGTTACTGTTAAAGGAAATAAGATAGGCAAAATTGAAGATATTTCTTATGATTTTGATTCTGGTAAAACCCGTGTGTCTTTTTCGGTTAATCCTAAATTAAAATTTTCTAAAAACAGTAAAATTAGATTATATCCAACAGGTTTAATGGGCGGCAATGCCTTAGCTATAATTGATGCTGCTGATGGAGAAATGGCACAAGCAGGTGATTTTATTCAGTCAGAGGTAAAAGAAGGCTTAATCACTTCTTTAGGTGATGATTTTTCGGATATTAGTAAAGATTTAGGAACAACACTACGTTCTACAGATACTTTAGTTGGGAACTTAAATACCTTGGTGACTGATGAGTCTGAAGAGGGTTTAAAACAAACTATTGCAGAACTCAACGCAACATTAAAGTCGTTTAAGAGTGTCGCATTTTCTGCGAACAACCTTATAAAAGCAAATGACGAAAAATTAACGTCAGTATTAGATAATTTTGATAAAACCAGTGCAGAATTAGCTATTTTAATCAAAGATCTTAATGAAGCAAAACTTTCTAATACCATTAAGAATGCAGATGAAATGCTTTTAAAGTTTAATCAGTTAGCAGCTGGCTTGGAAGCAGGGAAAGGTTCTATGGGTAAATTGTTAAAAGACGATGCTCTTTATGATAATCTAGAAAATGCATCTAAAGAATTAGAATTATTACTTTTAGATATTAAATTACATCCTGCGAGATACAGACGTATTTTATCCAAAAAGGAAATTCCTTATGAGGCGCCAACGCAAGAGCAATTAAATAATAATTAGACCTTTCTAAGATATGGAATACTTACCAAATATCATTTTTGCCATAATTTTAATTTCAGGTATCGGCTATTTTGCAAGCAACGTAAAAAAGCTAATTCGTAATATTAAATTAGGACATAAAGTAGATGCTAATGATAATAAATCTGAGCGCTGGAAAAACGTTATTAATATCGCTTTAGGCCAAAGTAAATTGGTAAAAAGACCTGTTTCTGGGTTTCTTCATGCCATTGTTTATGTTGGTTTTATTATTATCAATATTGAAGTTTTAGAAATCATTATCGATGGGCTTTTTGGAACACATAGAATAGGTTTATCTGTTTTACCAGAATCTGTATATGGATTTTTAATTGGATCGTTTGAAGTTTTAGCGGTTTTAGTTTTAGTGTCTGTAATAGTGTTTTGGATACGAAGAAACGTTATTAAAATAAAACGATTCCTAAGTTCAGAAATGAAAGGTTGGCCAAAGAGTGATGGTAATATTATTCTTTATTTTGAAGTGGTTTTAATGTGTTTATTCTTAATAATGAACGCTACAGATACTACATTTCAGAATATGGAAGCAGGAAATGTAATTTCACAATTCATTGCACCATGGTTCAACGGTCTTTCAGAAGGTACACTTTCTGTTATAGAAAGATCTGCTTGGTGGTTACATGTTGTTGGTATTCTAATATTCTTAAACTATTTATACTTTTCAAAACATTTACATATTCTTTTAGCATTTCCTAATGTGTACTTTGGAAAAGTTGTACCAAAAGGAAAGTTTAATAATCTTGAAGCTGTTACAGCAGAAGTAAAATTAATGATGGATCCAGATGCCGATCCTTACGCCGCACCTCCTGAAACTTCTGAGGATGAAGTACCTGCTAAATTTGGTGCAAGTGATGTTATGGATTTGAGTCAGGTGCAGCTGCTTAATGCGTATACATGTACAGAGTGTGGGCGTTGTACAAGTGAATGTCCTGCAAACCTTACAGGAAAAAAATTATCTCCTCGTAAGATTATGATGGATACGCGAGATCGATTAGAAGAAGTTGGTAAAAATATAGATGCGAATAACGGCGAATTTAAAGACGATGGTAAACAACTTTTAGGAGATTATATTACAAATGAAGAGCTTTGGGCTTGTACAACTTGTAATGCTTGTGTAGAAGCTTGTCCAGTTAGTATAGATCCGTTATCAATTATTGTAGAAATGCGTCGCTATTTAGTTATGGAGCAAAGTGCTGCACCAATGGAATTGAATACCATGATGACTAATATAGAAAATAACGGTGCACCTTGGCCTTACAACCAAATGGATCGTTTAAATTGGAAAGACGAAAATTAAAAATAGTTTAAAGGTTAAAATAGAAAGGTTTAATACAATTTATGATTGCTAACACTTTTTTTAAGTAAAACCCAAAAACGATTAAATTTAATAGAATGAGCGAGCAACTTAATGTGCCAACTATGGCAGAAATGATGGCAGAAGGCAAGCAACCAGAAATTTTATTTTGGGTTGGTTCTGCTGGAAGTTACGATGATAGAGCAAAGAAAATAACAAGAGCTTTCGTGAAAATTCTAAATAAAGCAAACGTAAATTTTGCTGTATTAGGAACTGAAGAAAGTAATACTGGTGATGTCGCTAAACGTGCGGGCAATGAATTTTTATTTCAGATGCAAGCGGTTATGAATATTGAAGTTTTAAACGCTTACGACGTAAAACGTATTGTGACATGTGATCCTCATTCCTTTAATTGTATCAAAAACGAATATCCAGGTCTTGGTGGTAACTATGAGGTTATTCATCATACACAATATATAGAAGAACTTATTAAATCTGGTCGCTTAACATTAGATGGCAATACCTATAAAGGCAAGCGTATTACTTTTCACGACCCTTGTTATTTAGGAAGAGCTAATAGTGTTTATGACGCACCAAGAGATGTACTAAAAAAAACCAATGCAACTTTAATAGAAATGAAGCGACATAAAGGAACTGCTTTATGTTGTGGAGCGGGAGGGGCGCAAATGTTTAAAGATGCAGAACCAGGAAATAAGGAAATTAATATTCTTAGAACAGAAGATGCTTTAGAAACCCAACCAGAAATTATTGCCACTGGCTGTCCCTATTGTAATACTATGATGACAGATGGTGTAAAGTTTAAAGAAAAAGAAGCTGACATAAAGGTGATGGATATTGCTGAGTTAATTGCTAATGCATAAAACAATAAAGTTGTGGGAAACAATATTGAAAAACTACCGTTAAAAAAGAGAGTTATTTCAGGTATTGGCACTGGTTTGTTATATGCTTCATTAATGGCAGGTTTAGATTATTTTACAGACCAACCATTTTCTTTGCTAAAGTTTCTATTTAATGCTTTCTTTTTTGGACTTGTAATGAGTTATGCCTTTAGGTATAAAATCACAAAAAAGAAAGATTAATAATATGTTTAAACAATGAACTTCACAAATCTTCAAATTCAAACAGAGCAATTACCTAAAGTTGAGGATGTCGTTTTAAAACCCATTTCAAAATCATACCTAAAGATTATTCTGCTAAATAAATTAGCTCTTTATATAGGGGTAATAGGATTAGTATTTGGTTTAAAATACATTATTGAGAAAAAAGAAGAGCTTCAACTTAATTTATGGTACATGCTATCTGCTGTAGTGGTGTTCTGTGTTTTTAATTTCATTGTTAGTTTATTAGCTTTTAAAAAGCGAAAATACGCTATGCGAGAACACGATGTTGTATATGCTAAAGGATTGCTGGTGCATTCTATAACTACAGTTCCTATATCTAGAATCCAACACGTAGAAGAATCTCGAAGTTGGTTAGCAAGACATTTTGGTTTAGCTACACTTAAAATATTTACAGCAGGAGAAGCTGGTAGCGACTTAAGCATTAAAGGGTTACCGTATATTGAAGCCAAGCAGATAAAAGAAATAATTAGCGACAAGGTTAATGGAAACAACTGATTTTTCGCAACCTATAAGGCAGTCTTCTAAAGGTATTATTATCATTTTTGCATTTAATGCTTTTTCATTTTTTAAAAAGTTTTTTGTGCTTTTTATCGCATTTGGTGTTTCTATAATGAGTCAAAAATCTTTTGGTGGTATAACACCAACAATGATGTTATTAGCATTGTTGGGAGTTCTAATTATTATATTAATTATTGCCATTTTAAAATATCTTAATTTCAAGTTTCATTTGAGTAAAGATGATTTTCATTTGGCAACTGGAATTATAAATAAAGACAATACTATTATTCCAAAGTCTAAAATCCAGAATGTATACATAAAACAAAATTTTCTACAGCAAATTATAAATGTGGTCTCTGTTAAAATTGAGACAGCAGGCGATAAAAAGTCTGAAATTGAAATTAGCGCCCTAGATAAGTCAACAGCATTATTGTTAAAGAAAAAGTTATTCAATAAAGCCAATGTTGAAAATGAACATGCAGAGCAAATAGACACTATTGAAGCATCAGAAGTATTCTTTAAAGTTACACCTAAACGTTTGTTATTAGAAGGTATATCTCAAAATCACTTTAAGAGCTTTTTACTGATACTAACTTTTGCTTATGGGATATATAGTGAATTCAAAGACTTTTTAAAAGATTTAGAATTAGAAAAACAGATTGAGGGTTTAGTGAAGTTAGATGAGGACACCATTTTAAACCTAATAATCACTAATGTGGTAATTATTCTTGTGGTTGTATTGTTTTCATTTGTATTTTCAATAGTTACAACGTTTATCATCAATTTTAATCTCGAAGTTGTTGAGCATCAAAAAACGATAGAAATTAACAAAGGACTTTTTAATAAAGTATCCCTGAGTTTAACACCAAGCCGTATTCAGAATTTGGTTATTAAAACCAATCGCGTAAAGCAATATTTTAACTTGCATAGCTTATCTGTAAAGCAAGCGATGGTAAATGCTAAGCAACAAAAGAATTTTAAAATTGTTGCTTTAGAAAAAGAACAGCTTAATCACCTTATTAATAAACTATTATTAAATTATAATAACGAAGGAAAAGTTGCCAAACCAAGACCTTACTTTATGCGAATTTCTGTACTAGAAATGTTAGCTTTTGGAATTGTAATTAATGCTTTGTCTCTATTTTTATTTGGTATAGAGATGTTGTGGATTAATGTTGTCTTTGTGCCTTTTGCAGTGTTATATGTTTATTTTGCGTACAAGAAAGCCTATTATAAAATTTCAGACAATTTTTTAACTATAGGAAGTGGTGTAATTGATACGACCACAAATATTCTCGAAATTCATAAAATACAAGAAGTTGAATTAAAACAAACACTGTTTCAGCAGCGAAGCGACATTGCTTCTCTGGTTGTTTCAACAGCATCAAAATCGGTTACTATTCCTTATATTTCAAAACTAGAGGCTTTATCTATTTATAATTTCTTGTTATATAAGGTCGAATCTCAGGATAGAGATTGGATGTAAAATCGTATTTTTGCATTCAGAAATAAGAGAAATTTATGCTAGTCGATTTTAATACCTTACCAGAAGAATCTAGAGTTTGGATTTACCAAGCTAATCGTTCATTTTCAGAAGAAGAACTAGAGCAATTAAAAAGCCAATTAGATACATTTATTGAAGCTTGGACAGCACATGGAAAAGATCTAAAAGCGGGTTATAAATTAGTGTATAAACGATTTATCGTTATTGCTATGGATCAAAGTTTAAATAGTGCAACAGGTTGTTCAATTGATGCGTCTGTCAATTTTATTCAACAATTAGAGCAGCAATACAATGTAGATTTAATGGATAAAATGAATGTATCTTATAAACAAGGAGAATTCATTGCGTATAAACCATTAACGGACTTCAAAAAAATGGCACAGCAAAAAGCCGTGTCTAAGAATACCATTGTTTTTAATAATCTAGTAACTAATATTGCTGAGTTCAATGAAAATTGGGAAGTTCCAGCAAGTGAAAGTTGGCATAATAGATTTATTAAATAACACTTTGTCTAAAAAACTTTTATATTTCAGATAGAATAGTCACTTTTACGTTCTACAAAAACGACAAACTTTAAATTGTGGCTACAGACATTTTTTTATTAAATATTTCAGGACAAGATAAACCGGGTTTAACATCATCTCTTACTAGTGTTTTAGCAGAATATGATGCTAAAATTTTAGATATTGGTCAAGCTAATATTCATGATACCTTATCCTTAGGAATCATGTTTGAAATAAAATCAGGTAAAAAATCGTCAGCAGTTCTTAAAGATTTATTGTTTAAGGCCTACGAACTAGGCATCAAAGCGAAATTCAAACCAATATCGCTTGAAGATTATGAGAACTGGGTAAATCAACAAGGTAAAGATCGTTACATCATAACTATTTTAGGCGAAAAATTGGCCGCAGAACAAATCTCTGAAGTCACTAAAATAATTTCTGAAAAGAATTTAAATATCGATTCGATAAAACGATTAACAGGGCGTTTATCTCTCGTTAAAAAAGAAGAATACCCAAGAGCATCCATTCAACTATCTATTAGAGGAAAAATAGGAGATAAGACCGATTTTACTCAGAAATTCATGGAAATTTCAAGAGAATTAGATGCTGATATAGCTTTCCAAGAAGATAATATTTTTAGAAGAAACAGACGTTTGGTTTGTTTTGATATGGATTCAACTTTAATTCAAACCGAAGTTATTGATGAACTAGCAGAGTTAGCAGGAGTAGGTGACGAGGTAAAAGCAATCACAGAATCTGCCATGCAAGGTGAAATAGATTTTAATGAAAGCTTTAAAAGACGAATGAAACTCTTAGAAGGCCTAAGTGAAACTGTTTTACAAGAAGTTGCCGAACGTTTGCCAATTACAAAAGGAGCTAAACGTCTAATAGGCACATTACATTATTACGGTTTTAAAACTGCTATTTTATCTGGTGGTTTTACTTATTTTGGACATTATCTTCAGAAAAAATTAGATATCGATTATGTGTTTGCTAACCAGTTAGAAATTAAAGATGGCGTTTTAACAGGAGGGTATTTAGGTGACATTGTTGATGGAAGCAAAAAAGCGGAATATTTACAACAATTAGCAGATGAAATGGGAATTGATATCAGTCAAACTATAGCTGTTGGTGATGGAGCAAATGATTTGCAAATGCTTAACCTTGCAGGTTTAGGAATTGCGTTTCATGCCAAACCAAAAGTAAAAGACAGTGCACAAAGTTCTATTTCTAGCATAGGGTTAGATGGTGTGTTGTATTTGTTAGGCTATCATGACCGTCAAATTGATTTGCTTTCTTAATTTTCAAAAATTAAAATGTTTATCGCCTAGTTTATAAAACTATCTTAAAGTCTTTTTACTTACTGCTAAATATGCTATTTTGGCATAATATTCGTTATCACTTTGTGTACTTAATCTAAAACGATAAAAGATTGCTAATGCGTTATTTTGCCCTTATTCTTATATGTGCTTGTTTTCAAATAAACTTTGCACAAGACCTTTCTGCTAATCCACTTCAGTCTCAAGATGTTGTTCAGCAACAGAAATGGGTTGATAGTCTTTACAGTTCTATGTCTATAGAAGAAAAAATAGGACAATTATTTATGGTACAAGTGTTTTCAGACAAGGGAAAAGCACACGAAAATAGTATAGCAAAATTAATTACAGGTCATCATATAGGAGGTTTAATTTACTCTAATGGCGGACCAATACGCCAAGCCAAATTAAACAACGAATTACAAGCCGCTTCTAAAATCCCTTTATTAGTAGGGATGGATGCAGAATGGGGTTTAAGTATGCGTTTAGATTCTACTTATGCGTTCCCATGGAATATGACACTTGGAGCAATTACTGATAATAAATTAGTAGAGCAAACAGGAAGACAAATAGGTGAACATTGTAAACGATTAGGAGTGCATTTTAATTTTGCTCCTGCTGTAGACATTAACACCAATCCTAAAAATCCAATTATTGGAAATCGTTCTTTTGGGGAAGATAGAGACAATGTTACAGAAAAAGGCTTAGCATTTATGAAAGGTATGCAAAGTGCAGGAACTTTAGCCAATGCCAAACATTTTCCAGGTCACGGAGATACAGAGGACGATTCGCATTTAAAGTTGCCAACTATAAATTTTAGTGCAAAACGAATCGATTCTATAGAGTTGTATCCTTATAAGAAATTAATAAAACAAGGTTTGGCAAGTGTTATGGTAGCACACTTAAATGTACCAAGTTTAGAATCGCGAAGAGATTTTCCTTCATCATTATCTAAGCATATTGTCACAGATATTTTAAAAGAACAATTAGGCTTTAATGGCTTAATTTTTACAGATGCCTTAACCATGAAAGGTGCCGCCGATTATGTTGCTAAAGCTGTAGATGGGAACAGAACAAAAAGTTTAATCAAAGGAGGAGAAATTGATTTAATGGCATTTTTAGCAGGTAATGATGTGATGCTTATGTCTGAAGATCCAGCTAAAGGAATTGCTAAATTTGTTGAAGCTTATAATAATGGCACTATAACAGAAGAACGATTAGCACATTCTGTTAAGAAAATTTTAATGGCTAAATACAAAGTAGGACTCAATAATTATTCGCCTATTGGAATCTACGATTTAGAAAAAGACTTAAACAGACTTAAAGACGACGCCCTTTATGAAGAACTCATGGAAAATGCCATTACAGTGGTTAAAAATACCAATGATATATTACCATTAAGAGATCTAGAAACTAAGAAAATTGCCTATGTATCACTTGGTGATGATGATGGTTCGGCTTTTTTAGATGAATTAAAAAAATACACAAAAGTTCACGAGATAACAGCAGATAAATTAGATGGAGTTATAACGAAGCTTCATAATTATAATACGGTTGTTATTGGTTTTCATAAGTCTAATGCCAATCCTTGGAAAAACTTTAAATTTTCGCAAAAAGAAATGGCATGGCTCTATGAAATTGCGAGGACCAACACTGTAATCTTAGATGTCTTTGCAAGACCTTATGCCTTAAATGATTTACTATCAATAGAAAATATTGAAGGC
The DNA here is from genome assembly GCF_018860565.1 of Winogradskyella psychrotolerans. Lineage (GTDB taxonomy): Bacteria > Bacteroidota > Bacteroidia > Flavobacteriales > Flavobacteriaceae > Winogradskyella > Winogradskyella damuponensis. The sequence continues at coordinate 381,377 of NZ_JAHKPS010000018.1, read as the reverse complement.
ATTGTAATGAGCTATCAAAACAGTAAAATCGCTCAAGAAAAATCAGCACAACTTATTTTTGGAGCGATTCCAGCAAAAGGAAAATTACCAGTAAGTACAGGTCAGTTTTTCCCAGTTGGTACAGGTATAACTTATAATAGTTTACTGAGCTTAAGTTATGGGCTGCCAGAACGTGTTGGGATGGATTCTAAATTATTAAGTCGAATAGATTCTGTAGCAAATCACGCTGTAAACGGGAAAATGACACCCGGAATTCAACTTTTAGTAGCACGAAAAGGTAAGGTGATTTACAATAAGAATTTTGGGTATCACACCTATGACAAAAAAAATAAAGTAGATTTTGATGATATCTATGATGTAGCGTCATTAACCAAAATACTAGCCACACTTCCTGTTTTAATGGAATTAGAAGAACAAGGTTCTTTGTCTTTAGATGATAAGTTAGGCGATTTAATGGCAGAATATAAAAACACAAATAAGAAGAATGTAACCTTAAAGAAGATGTTGTCACATTATGCGCAACTTAAACCTTGGATTCCTTTTTATTATGCCACTTTAGATACGGTTACAAAAAAACCAGACCCTAAGTATTATAGAAAAACTAAAACCGCAGGATTTGAAGTAGAGGTAACCAATACGCTTTTTATGCGAAATGATTACAAAGATTCTATTCAAAAAATTATTAGAGAAAGTGATTTGTTGTCTAGTTTACGTTATCGCTACAGTGATTTACCTTATTATATTCTTAAAAATTACCTCGAAGGGTTTTATGATAAACCTTTAAATGAAATTACAGAAGATAGATTTTATAAATCTCTTGGTGCGAATTACACAACTTATAATCCACGAAAAAAGTTTAGCCTAAAAGATATTGTACCCACAGAAATAGATAATTATTATCGCTATAAAAAAGTACATGGTTATGTACATGATATGGGAGCAGCAATGCAAGATGGAGTAGGTGGTCATGCAGGTGTTTTTAGTAATGCTAATGATGTTGCTAAAATAATGCAGATGTATTTACAGAAAGGTTTTTATGGTGGCAAGCGTTATCTAAAAAGTGAAACCATAGACAAATTTAATTACTGTTATTACTGTGGTAATAATAATCGTCGTGGTATTGGGTTTGATAAACCACAATTGGGAGAAGAAGGCCCAACTTGCGGTTGTTTATCTATGACCAGTTTTGGTCATTCTGGATTTACAGGGACTTATGCTTGGGCAGATCCAGAAGAAGAAATTATATATGTCTTTTTGGCAAATAGAACGTATCCTCAGGCAGGTAAGAATTTGTTGCTCAGAGAGAATATTAGAACTGAAATTCAGCGTTTAATTTATGAGGCGATTATTGAATAATTTAATCGTTTAAAAAATGTAAGGATTTTTGAATGTATGAGACTTTATTTTAATTAGAATCATAGATTATACATAATCGGAATTAACTTCGTTTTAAATTTTAAAAGTTTTCCGACTGTACTCAAGAAAACATCATTAATAATAGTTTTTATACACATGAAAATAGGAATAGTTTGTTACCCAACATTTGGCGGAAGTGGAGTTGTTGCTACGGAATTAGGTTTAGAGCTTTCAAAACGTGGTCACGAGATTCACTTTATTACTTACAGTCAGCCTGTTCGTTTAGAATTGCTGAGTAGCAATGTTCATTTTCACGAAGTTCATGTGCCAGAATATCCATTATTTCATTATCAGCCTTATGAGTTAGCTTTGTCTAGTAAATTGGTAGATATGGTAAAGTTGTATGGTATTGAGTTGTTGCATGTGCATTACGCTATTCCTCATGCTTATGCAGCATATATGGCGCAGCAAATGCTTAAAGATGAAGGGATTTATATTCCTATTGTAACTACTTTACATGGTACTGATATTACTTTGGTAGGAAGTCATCCGTTTTATAAACCAGCAGTAACCTTTAGCATAAATAAATCTAATGCTGTAACCTCAGTGTCTGAAAGCTTAAAGAAAGATACGATGCGGTTGTTTGATATTAAAAAAGACATTTATGTTGTACCAAATTTTATAGATTTAGAAAAACAGCAGCATAATTTTACCGACTGTCAACGGGGTATGATGGCAGAAGATGATGAACGCATAATAACACACATCAGTAATTTTAGAGAAGTTAAGCGTATTCCAGATGTAATTAAGATTTTTTACAACCTTCAAAAGAAATTACCAGCTAAGTTAATGTTGGTTGGTGAAGGACCAGAAAAAGAAGGTGCAGAACGCTTGGTTGAAGAATTAGGAATTTCTGATCGTGTGATTTTCTTTGGAAATAGCCATGAAATTGATAGAATTCTATGTTTTAGTGATTTGTTCTTGTTGCCATCTAAAACCGAAAGCTTTGGCTTAGCAGCTTTAGAGGCTATGGCAAGTGGAGTTCCTGTAATTTCAACTAATACTGGTGGTTTGTCAGAAGTTAACGAAGATGGTTTTTCTGGCTATTTAAGCGATGTTGGAGCTGTAAAAGATATGTCGGCAAATGCCATAAAAATCTTATCAGACGTAGAAACCTTAAAGCAGTTTAAAGCCAACGCAAAAGCACAGTCTCAAAAATTCGACTTGCGTAATATTGTACCTATGTACGAAAGTGTATATGAAAAAACGTTAAAGCAATTTATGGTTCATTAAGTAGTCGTCTTTCAACTTCACAAATTGACATCTTTTTGTAACCTACCACATTTCACTAACTTCTTCTTTAATAAAAGCCAGTGCTGCATTACTAGGCGCAGGTTTATCCATAAGATCTGTTAAAATGATTTCGCGAAGCTTGTTTGCCGTATCTGTTTGCTCTTGTATAGTAGCCTTTCTAATCAACTGTATCGTTGCATTTTTTGCGGCTTGAGTAATAGACCAACATTGGTCACTAACATAAATTTGTTGTGATAAATTGTGTTCAAACTCTTGTTCAATTGTGGCAATAAGTAAACTTTCGTAATCTTCTTTATTAGAAGAGGTTGGGAGTACTCTAGTAAGCAGTTTAGAAGGTGATGTGCGTTCTAAAAAAAGAGTCATACGTTCATAAGCTTGTAAGCGTAAAGGAAAGCTTTCTTTTTGTAAATCTTTTTGTAATAAGAAACGCCTCATACGGTTTTCATTTTCAATATGTTGCTTAAAAAAGTAATAGGCAATAGTACCAACAATTACTGCAGGAGCAATACTAAAAAGAAGTTCTATAATATTATCAATATCCATTAAAATTGATTTTTTTGAGTTAAGATTAATTTGTTATTGGTTAAGAATGACATAGTCTTATATGTAAATTCAATATCCAATCTGTAAAGTTAATTTATTTTAAAGATTTTGAAAATTTATCACTAAAACTATGAGTCGTAAACAAAAAAAAATAGGAATTATTAGTGCCATTGTTTTATTGGTAATTGTAGCATCAACCTTTGCTTTGAATTTAATTATTGAAAACAAAATAGCAACAGTTATTGATGACTTGCCTAAATCTGTAAAGGTAGCGTACAAATCAATAGATGTTAATGTTTGGACAGGAAATTTAGAATTAGCATCACCAAAAGTAGTTGTTTCAGGAAAAACTACTAATAAGACCATTTTAGACGCAACGCTTAAAACTATTGAAATTAATAATTTGGGATATTGGGATTATCTTTTTAATGATAAGATTTCGGTAGAAACGTTAATTATTAATCGGCTAGTGGCAACATATAAACACAATCCAAAGGTGAATAACGACGACTATGAAAATGGGTTTCTAAATCAAATAAAACAAATTATTGCTGTTGAAAAAATAGCCATCACTAATGCAGATGTGTTAATAACCGAATATGATACAGATAGTACACTTTTGAGTATGCCTAAATTTAATTTTGAATTAAACGATGTTCAAATTAATCCTAAAGCTTCAAAAAAGGATAAGAAAATTAGGTATGGCGATTTTACCTTGGTAGCTAAAAATCTAAAATGGACAATAAATGAGTTTGATGATTTATGGGTGAATTCAATTCAGATTACTAATGATAATGCGACTTTTAGTGATTTTAAGCTCAAAACAAAATATGATAAAGCGGAATATTCAGAAATTCTTAAAACGGAACGCGATCATTTCGACCTTCATATAAACGAAGTGAAATTTTTAGACATGAATTTTGGGTTTAATGATGATAAAACGTTTTATTTTAAATCGGAAAAAGTACTTTTAAATTCACTTAAAGCAGAAATTTATAGAGATAAATTAGTTGCAGATGATGAGACTTATAAAAAACTGTATGGTACTTCTCTTAGAAATTTGGAGTTTGATTTGGGGTTGAATTCAGTTGAAATACGAAATGGAGAAATTTCATATTTAGAAAAAGTAAAAGACGATGAAAAAGCAGGGCGATTAGACTTTACAAATATGAATGCCACTATAACAAACTTAGGTAATACATATCTTAAGGACGTAACAATGATAAAAGTGAATTCAACTTTTATGGAAAATTCATCAATCGAAGTCAATTGGAATTTTAAAGTTGCAGATACTACAGATCAATTTGTATTTAAAGCCGATTTAGGATTGTTTAAAGCTGTAACTATGGATCAGTTTACAAAACCTAACCTTAATGTAGATCTCAATGGAGAGTTACAACAAACTTATTTCACAATTAGCGGCAACCCAAGTACATCTCGAATAGATATGAAAATGAAATATGATGATTTTGAAGTTTTGATCTTAAAAAAAGATGGAAAAGAGAAAAATAAATTTCTATCAACTATTGTTAATTTGTTTATATCAAAAGACAGTGACGACGAAAAAAAAGTATTTCGTTATGGGCAAGCAGAAGGTGTAGAGCGCGATGTTACCAAATCTGTATTTAATTATGTTTGGTTAAATATAAGAAGCGGTTTACTTTCTGTAATGACAGGAGACGGAAAGAAGGAAAACTGATTAATATATAGCCATTAAAATATTGTTTGTAATTTATCGGATTTAGATGCGGAAAACTATAAGAGTATCCGTAATTTTACTCCTTCAAAAATTTTTAGTTTGGAAAAGTATCTCAGTCAACTTAATGACGCACAATTAGAACCTACAATTCAGGTCGATGGACCAATGATTATCATTGCTGGTGCAGGTTCTGGTAAAACACGTGTGCTTACGTATCGTATCGCTTATTTAATGAGTAAGGGTATTGATTCTTTCAATATTTTAGCCTTAACCTTTACTAATAAAGCGGCTAAAGAAATGAAAAGTAGAATTGCTGATATCGTTGGCGAAAGTGAAGCAAAAAACTTGTGGATGGGAACATTTCACTCTGTTTTCGCTAAGATTTTACGTTTCGAAGGACACCATCTTGGTTATCCAAGTAATTTTACAATATACGATACTCAAGATTGCCAAAAGTTAATCGGTGCCATTATAAAAGAAATGGGACTCGACAAAGATATCTACAAAACGAAGCAAGTGTTTAGTAGAATTTCATCGTATAAAAACAGTTTAGTTACTGTTAAGGCTTATTTTAAAAACCCTGAACTTATGGAAGCCGATGCCATGGCAAGGCGACCTAGAATGGGTGAAATTTACAAAGAATATGTAGACCGCTGTTTTAAAGCAGGTGCCATGGATTTTGACGATTTGTTATTGAGAACAAATGAGTTATTAACGCGTTTTCCTAATGTATTGGCACAATACCAAGATAAGTTTAGATATATTTTAGTGGATGAGTACCAAGATACCAATCATTCGCAATATTTAATTGTTAGAGCCTTAGCAGACCGTTTTCAAAATATTTGTGTGGTAGGAGATGATGCTCAGAGTATCTATGCCTTCCGTGGTGCGAATATTAATAATATTTTAAATTTCCAAAAGGATTACGATGGTGTAAAAATGTTCCGATTAGAACAAAATTACCGTTCTACTAAAAATATTGTTGGTGCCGCCAATTCGGTTATAGAGCACAATAAAACCAAATTAGATAAAATTGTTTGGACAGCAAATGACGAAGGTGAGAAAGTAATAGTTCACCGAGCATTAACTGATGGTGATGAAGGGAGATATGTCGCTAGTACTATTTGGGAAACTAAAATGAACGAACAATTACACAATAGCGATTTTGCTGTGTTGTATCGTACCAATGCACAATCTAGAGCCATTGAAGATGCTTTGAGAAAACGTGATATTCCATATCGAATATACGGAGGTTTATCGTTTTACCAACGTAAAGAGATTAAAGACGTTACGGCTTATTTGCGTTTAATTTTAAATTCTGCAGATGAAGAAGCTCTAAAGCGTGTTATCAATTATCCGGCAAGAGGAATTGGTCAGACGACAGTAGATCGTTTGGTTGTTGCGGCCAATGCTACAGGAAAAACCATGTATGATGTAATGAAGGATATTGATTCGGTTAATATCAACATTAATAATGGTACAAAAAATAAATTACGCGATTTTGTAACACTTATAGAGAGTTACAAGGTGATGAATCAGACCGCAAATGCATTCGATTTAGCCGAGCATGTCTCTAAAACCAGTGGACTAATTAGAGAGCTTGGCAAAGATGGAACACCAGAAGGTGTAACAAAAACAGATAACGTTCAAGAATTATTAAACGGTATTAAAGATTTTGTTGAAGGACAAATGGAATTAGCTGATGCAGGTGATTCTCTAGCCGAATTTTTAGAGGATGTGGCATTGGCAACAGACTTAGATGGCGACAAAGGAGATCCAGACCATGTGGCTTTAATGACGATTCACTTGGCAAAAGGTCTAGAATTTGGACATGTATTTATAGTTGGCATGGAGGAAGATTTGTTTCCAAGTGGCATGAGTATGAATACAAGAAGCGAGCTTGAAGAAGAACGTCGATTATTTTATGTAGCTTTGACAAGAGCCGAAAAACAAGCGTATTTAACTTATACATTATCTAGATATCGTTGGGGAAAATTGATAGATGCAGAACCAAGTCGATTTATCGAAGAAATTGATGATGAGTTTATAAATATAACAACACCTTTAAAAGAACGACGTAATCCAATGTTAGATGCCTCCATATTTGGAGATATAGAGCCGAATCGTGTTAGATTTGCAAAACCAAAAACTGCAAAAATGCCAAAAAAGAAGACAAAAACGAAACCAGAAAATTTTGAAATCAGTGCACCTAAAAAAATGGTTCCAGTAAGTGAAGCTGAAAGCGACACTGATTCTTTTGATAAAAAATTAGAAGTTGGTAATAAAGTAAACCACCAACGTTTTGGTAGAGGAGAAGTAATTAAAATTGAAGGTAAAGGCGCAGACGCCAAAGCCGAAATTAAATTTCAAAAAGGAGATACAAAAAAGCTATTATTGCGTTTTGCTAAGCTCCAAATAATGCGATAATTTATGGACACTCATTATGGCAGAATTTATTAAAATATATCCTGAGAATCCGAATCCTAAAGCGATTCAGAAAGTTGTTAAAGTACTTAAAAGTGGTGGTTTAGTCATTTATCCAACAGATACTGTTTACGGATTAGGCTGTGATATTACTAATATAAAGGCCTTAGAACGTATTGCTCAAATTAAGGGTGTAAAGTTAGAAAAATCTAATTTTTCATTTGTTTGTGAGGATTTAAGTAATCTAAGTGATTACGTAAAACAGATTGATACAACAACATTTAAGATTCTGAAGCGCGCATTGCCAGGGCCTTATACCTTTATTTTACCAGGTTCTAAAAACTTACCAAATCCTTTCAAAAAACGAAAAACGGTTGGTATTAGAGTTCCAGATAACTCTATAGCTTTAGCCATAGTAGCTGCTTTAGGTAATCCTATTGTTTCAACATCTATAAGAGATGATGATGATGTCTTAGAGTACACAACAGATCCTGAATTAATCCTTGAAAAATGGGATAATTTAGTAGATATTGTTATCGATGGCGGTTATGGAGACAATGAAGCATCAACCATTGTAGACTTATCTGTAGATCCTCCAGAAGTTGTTAGAGAGGGTAAAGGTGGTTTAGAAATTTTTTAAATCTTGTTCAGGTTTTCTCTTACAGGTTTCTTTACACTGTAAAATAAAATTAGACCTATAACACCTGTTACTAAAAAACCTATAAATAGAGGTAATACAGAAGTTTTTATAAAACTACCAATAAAGTTCGCTATTGGTACAGCCATAACGGTAGAAATAAACCCGTTTAGGGCAGCTCCAACTCCTGCAATATGTCCCATAGGTTCCATAGCTAAAGCTCTATAATTTCCAAATAAGAATGCAACACTTGCAAATTGAAGCATTAAGAACACCATTAAAATTTCTATAGGAGGGTTTACACCAGACCAGAATAATATCACATATATAAGAGCGTTAACAACAAATACGATTAAAGCAATGTTAACCAAATTCCACATACCAAACCGGATTACTATTGCGCTATTTAAAAACGTAGCAAGACCAATAGTAATAGCCAAACTAGCAAAAATATAAGGAAACAAATCTCCTAGATTGTACTGCACTTGAAAGATGTGTTGCGATGTACTTAAATACACCATAAAAGAGCCCGTAATTAAACCAGAAAGCAATGTGTAAACAATGGCAGACTTTATTCTAAAAAAGGTGGTTACACCAGATTTAAAATTTGATAATTTAAATGTCTTTTGATATTTTTCATGAAGTGTTTCTGGTTGTCGCCTCCAAAACCATAGCATTACTAACAATCCAAAAGCTAAGTTTACTGTAAAAATTGAGTGCCATCCAAAATGGTTCAATAAAAACTGACCTAACATGGGAGCAATTACGGGTACTAAAATAAAGGTCATGGTAACGATAGACAAAATTTTTGCCATATGGTCACCACTATAAGAATCTCTAACTATAGCAGTACTCATGGTTCTTGGTGATGATAAACCTACACCTTGTAAAACTCGTCCAAAAAGCATCATTTCAAAGTTTCTTGTTGTGATACATATAATAGAGGCAATAACAAATACACCAAAGCCAAAATAAACCATGGGTTTACGTCCAAAACTATCAGACAGTGGACCAAAAATAAGCTGACCAAAACCTAAGCCTAAAAAAATAGCTGTAATAAGCTTCTGATTTTCTGTTTCATTTACACTGCTTAAATATTCACCAATTTTAGGTAAAGCAGGTAAAACTGCATCTATTGAAAGTGCGACAATAGACATTAACGCGGCCATTAATACCACAAACTCTAATTGAGACCTTTTTTGATTTTGCATTGGGCAAAAGTAAGTGAATTATTATCTATTTTTGATTAGAAATAATACTAATATTTAATAATTGTATAGATGCTTACAGATACACTAATAACGTTATTTAAAAGAGATCTTAGTAAATTAATCGAAGAGATTAATCAATATAAGGATGCATCTAATCTATGGAAAATAGATGGTTTGGTGAGCAATTCTGCTGGAAGTTTATGTGTGCATCTTATAGGAAACTTAAATCACTTTATAGGTTCTGTTTTAGGGCATTCAGGATATATAAGACAACGCAATTTAGAATTCTCATTAACAGACGTTTCTAAATCTGAATTGATAAAACAACTTGAAGATACTATTAGTATTGTGGAGAATACTTTACAAAATTTAACTGTTGAAGATTTACAAAGGGAATATAAACTTCAGGTTCTTAATGCACCTATGACTACAGCGTATTTTCTAGTTCATTTAAGTACGCATCTTGCATATCATTTAGGACAGGTGAATTATCATAGACGGTTAATTGAAAAATAGCAGATAAAAAAAAACTTCACAGATTTTATAACCTGTGAAGTCTATAGAATAAGTTTGCCTTATTGCTTACAAAGGGATGTTCCCGTGCTTACGATTAGGCCTTACAACATCTTTATTTTCAAGCATGCTAAAGGCTTTAATTAATTTACGTCTTGTGTTTTGTGGTAAAATGACATCGTCTACAAAACCACGTTCGGCTGCGCTATAAGGGTTGGCGAATAACTCAGCATATTCAGCTTCTTTTTCTTTCCATTTGGCTTCTTTGTCTTCAGCTTTTGAAATCTCGCGTTTAAAGATAATTTCGGCAGCACCTTTTGCGCCCATAACTGCAATCTCTGCATTTGGCCATGCAAAATTCATGTCAGCTCCAATGTGTTTAGAATTCATTACATCGTAAGCTCCTCCATAAGCTTTACGCGTAATAACGGTTATTCTAGGCACTGTAGCTTCACTAAATGCATATAATAATTTTGCTCCGTTTACTATAATTCCATTCCATTCCTGATCTGTTCCTGGTAAAAATCCTGGGACATCTTCTAAGACCAGTAGCGGAATATTAAAACAATCACAGAAACGTACAAAACGTGCTGCTTTTTTAGAACTATCTACATCTAAAACACCAGCCAAAAACATGGGTTGATTGGCAACAATACCTATAGATTTTCCACCTAAACGCGCAAAACCTACAATAATATTTTCGGCGTAGTCTTTATGAATTTCATAAAAAGAGTCGTTATCTATAATGCCTTCAATAACTTGATGCATATCGTACGGCTTATTAGGATTGTCAGGAACAATAGTTGCTAACGATTCTCTAACTTCTTCTTTAAGTTCAAAAGGAAGATCATCTGCTTTTTCTTTATTGCTTTGTGGTAAATAGCTTAGTAGTTTTTTGATGTCTTCTAAGCATTCTACATCATTAGTTGCTGTCTTGTGGGCTACACCAGATTTAGAAGAATGTACACTTGCGCCTCCAAGTTCTTCACTTGTTACTTCTTCATTAGTTACTGTTTTAACAACGTTAGGGCCCGTAACAAACATGTAGCTTGTATCTTGAACCATAAGTGTAAAATCTGTCATAGCAGGCGAATAAACGGCTCCACCTGCACAAGGACCCATAATTGCAGAAATCTGAGGGATTACACCAGAGGCCTGAACATTTCTATAAAATATATCTGCATAACCCGCTAAAGAACGGACACCTTCTTGAATTCGTGCTCCACCAGAGTCGTTTAATCCAATTATAGGAGCACCAACGTTAACGGCCATGTCCATAATTTTACAGATTTTTTCGGCATGAGTTTCTGATAATGAACCACCAAAAACAGTAAAATCTTGAGCGAAAACGTAAATTAGTTTACCGTTAACCGTTCCGTAACCTGTAACTACACCATCGCCATAAAATTGTTGGTCAGCCATGCCAAAATCTTTAGTTCTATGGGTAACTAAAGCGCCAATCTCTTCAAAGGAACCTTCATCTAAAAGGTAAAGCACACGTTCTCTTGCTGTTAATTTTTTATTTTGGTGTTGTTTGTCTATTCTAGCTTGTCCACCTCCTAATTTGGCTAAGGCTAGTTTTTCATTAAGTGTTTTTATTTTAGAATCCATAATTTTTTTGTTTTGTCATTCAGTATTTGATTCAGAATCTAATTGGTAATGTAGATTAGTTTGTGCTGAATCTTTAAATTTATATATACGGTTTAGAATGACAGTGTTAATTCGGTACTCGTAATAATTTTTGTGCCTTTAAGTAATGTTTTAAGGCAATTTTTGCAGCAATCTCTGCTTCTAACTTTTGCTGTTCTTCTAAAAGGCTAGGTGAGTAGTACTTTTTTACAAAATGTGTATCAAAGTTTCCGCTTTTAAAAGCATCATGTTCAAAAACAAAACGACCAAAGGCTAAAGTAGTTTGTACTCCTTTTATATGGTAATTGTCAATGGCATTTACCATTACTTCAATTGCTTCTTCACGTGTTTTGCCGTAAGTAATTAGCTTTGATAGCATTGGGTCGTAGTAAATTGGGATGTCCATACCTTCTTCAAAACCATTATCTACTCTAATATTATTACCTTCAGGTAGTTGGTAAATTTCTAAATTTCCTACGCTTGGAAGAAAATCGTTCATAGGATCTTCGGCATAAACTCTGAGTTCTAAAGCATGACCATTAATTTTTAGATTCTCTTGCTTTAGATTTAATTTTTCGCCTCTAGCAACGCGTATTTGAAGTTCTACCAAATCTACTCCAGCAATCCATTCAGAAACAGGGTGCTCAACTTGTAACCTTGTATTCATCTCTAGGAAATAGAAATTCAAATTTTCATCTAGAAGGAATTCTACAGTTCCAGCTCCTATATAATCACAAGAACGCGCAACATTAATAGCTGCTTGCCCCATTTTTTCTCTCAATTCTGGTGTTAAAACCGCTGATGGTGCTTCTTCAACTACTTTTTGATGACGACGTTGAATAGAACATTCGCGTTCAAATAAATGGATGACATTACCATGTGTGTCTGCCATGATTTGGATTTCGATATGTCTTGGCGATGCAACATACTTTTCAATAAACACAGAGCCATCTCCAAAAGCATTCGTAGCTTCACTAATTGCTCTGTCCATTTGTGATTCAAATTCAGCTTCTTTTTCAACAATACGCATGCCTTTTCCACCTCCGCCAGCAGAGGCTTTAATAAGAATAGGAAAACCGATGTCTTCGGCTATTTTTTTAGCTTCAGGAATATCGGTAATGGCTTCATCTGTACCAGGAACCATAGGAATATCATAAGCTTTAACGGTTTCTTTTGCCGCTAATTTGCTTCCCATTACTTTTATGGCTTTAGAACGTGGACCAATAAATATAATGTTATTTGCTTCACATAATTCTGCAAAATCGGCATTTTCACTTAAAAAGCCATAACCAGGATGTATGGCATCTACGTTAAGCGATTTAGAAACTTCTATAATTTTATCTCCTCTTAAGTACGATTCGTTAGAAGGTGCTGGGCCAATACAAACAGCTTGATCTGCATATTTTACATGAAGAGCGTTTCTATCAGCTTCTGAAAAAACGGCCACTGTTTTGATGCCCATTTTTTTTGCTGTTTGCATTACTCTTATGGCTATTTCTCCTCTGTTTGCTACTAGTAGTTTTTTCATATTATTCAAATTCTATTAAGAGTGCATTTTTATCGACAGTTTCACCTTGTTTAACCTCAATAGCTTTTATAACGCCTTCTCTTGGTGAGGTTAATACATTTTCCATTTTCATAGCTTCTAAAATTAGAAGATCATCATTTTCTTTAACTTCATCTCCAACATTAACATTGATTTCTAAAATTAATCCAGGCATTGGTGCTTTTACATCATTAACTTGTTTTGAAGCGCCTATTTCAAAACCTAGAGCTTCAATTTGTTGATCTAACGCATCATAAATATCGACGTCATAAGCCGTGTTATTTACTTTTATAGTATAGGTTTTCTGATTAAAATCAGTATTTAAAATTGCTGCTTTTATCGTTGTATTATCTTGAAGTATATGATATTTATTGGTTGATGTTTCTATAACATCTAGTTGTTCCATGCTTTCTTTAGTGACATCAAAAGTATGAGAAGTATTTACTTTTATTTTATACATAAAATTGAGTTTGTTAATGATTAGCAGTTTGTAATTTTCCTGCAAAATATGAAATTATTAAGGTTTATTTTATCTATTATCTGAATTTTATAAAGATTTAAAGTTTGAATTTTCCTGATGCTTTTTTATCGCTTTTTTCGAAAGAATGATACCAACAGCTAAAGAAACAAATGCTCCAATTGAAATGCCAGGAACGAAATTAATAAACAAGAAAAAGTCATAGGCTCCATGAAACAAAACGGCTAATAATAAGCCTGTTAAATTGAATAAGGTACGATTTTTTGAAAATTTTGCTTTTCCCATATAGAAGCCCATCAATACACCAAAAGTGGCATGAGCAGGTATTGCCGTAAATGCTCTTAAAATAGCAGTTTGATAACCTCCTTCTATGACATACATGATGTTTTCTGTACACGCAAACCCCATAGATACCATAACGGCATAGATGATTCCATCATAAGGTTCGTTGAATGCTTTTTTGGGTTGTGCGTAATATTTTACAATGACATATTTGCTAAATTCTTCTGACAAGGCAACGACTATAAATGCTTGGATAAATTGTTGCCAAATGCTATAATTATCAGTAATAGGAATAAATCTTCCGGTGAAAAAGTATAGAATAAAGACAATAATTATACTAACAATAGCTCCAAATAGAAAACTAGAAATTAGTATGCTTTTGGGTTCCTTTTCATATTTATCTTGAATATAAATATATAGAAGAATAGCAAAGACAGGAGCAACAGCTAGTAAGAGTAGATTCATTCAAAAATTTGATTATAGATTTCCCCAGCTATGTAATGGTAGTAATCGCTATTACTTTCAACAAAATGCATGTTTTTAGAACTATTAAAAACTAATTCTGAAAATACGTCTAATGATACCAATTTAAGCGCTTCAACTTCATTTGGTTGTGGCGCTAAGTTTTTTAGAGGTACTTTTAATTCTGAGATAAAAATGTGATGAAACTCATTATCTTGAATAGCTCCGTTATTATAAGACCCTTCATGAAAATGTGTGGCAATCCGTCTTAAGTCGTTGGCATGAATATTTAAACCAATTTCCTCTTTAGTTTCTCTAACAGCAGCTTCTTCTATGGTTTCACCAGCATCAACGTGTCCAGCAACAGATACATCCCAAAGTAGTGGACAAATGAGTTTTTTATGTGAGCGTTGTTGTAAAAGAATTTCGCCTTCTAAAGTATAAAACCATACATGAATAGTATTGTGTAGACAACCCTTTTTATGCACTTCAGATTTTAAAGCTGTTTTTCCTGTTGGTCTCCCTTTTTTATCTACTATGTCAAGATATTCGTCCATATATAAATAGACCTGCTAGTTTTTATGCTAACAGGTCTTTTTGGTTTTATTTAAAATAACTAAATGTTTCTCCGTCTTCTATTTTAAGTAATGTTTCGTAAATTAACTTAATAACGTTTTCTACATCATCTTTATGAACCATTTCTACCGTTGTATGCATGTAACGCAACGGTAATGAGATTAAAGCAGAAGCAACACCGCCATTACTATATGCAAAAGCATCTGTGTCTGTTCCTGTAGCTCTAGATAACGCGGCACGCTGAAAAGGAATTTTCTTTTCTTCGGCTGTATCTGTAATTAAATCTCGTAGTTTTTGCTGTACAGCTGGTGCATAGGCAACAACAGGACCTTTTCCAATTTCGGCATAACCTTGTGTTTTTTGCTCTATCATTGGTGTGGTTGTATCGTGTGTTACATCAGTAACAATAGCCACATTTGGTTTAATGGTTTGTGTAATCATTTCGGCACCACGTAAGCCTATTTCTTCTTGTACCGAATTGGTAACATAAAGTCCAAACGGTAATGTTTTTTTGTTTTCGTGTAGTAATCTTGCTACTTCAGCAATCATAAAACCACCCATTCTGTTATCTAAAGCGCGACATACAAATTTGTCTTTATTAAGAATGTGGAATTCATCTGGGTACGTTATAACACAACCAACATGCACTCCCATTTTTTCAACTTCAGCTTTATCTTTAGCTCCAACATCAATACATATATTATCGGGTTTTGGTGCTTGTTCTTTAGCTTTACTTCTTGTATGTATTGCAGGCCAACCAAAAACACCTTTTACAATGCCTTTTTTGGTGTGAATGTTTACAATTTTACTAGGAGCAATTTGGTGATCGCTACCTCCATTTCTAACGACATAAATTAAACCATTGTCAGAAATATAGTTGACATACCAAGAAATCTCATCAGCATGTCCTTCAATCACTACTTTAAACTTTGCTTTTGGGTTAATTACAGCAACAGCAGTTCCGTATGTGTCAGTTATAAATTCATCAACATAAGGTTTAAGGTAATTCATCCAAATTTTTTGCCCTTCCCATTCATAACCTGTAGGAGAAGCGTTATTTAAATATTTTTCTAAAAAGTCCATAGACTTTTTGTTCAGTAATTGTTTTTTTGCCATCTGTTTAAATTTTCAATAAAAATAATAATATTAATACGATTTTAAGGTTATAGGCTTTAATATTATTAATTTTGGAATGGTTTTGGTACAGTTGTAATAGATGAAATATATTATTTACATAGCCTTGTTTTTTTCAGTGGCAATTTTTGCTCAAGAAAACCCTATTAAACAAGATTCTACAGAAGTACATTACATGTATATTGAAGGAGATTCTATACCTGTAACCTCTGTAGAGTTAAACGAAGTTTTGGTACTACCTAATTTAAAATTTGAAACTAAAGAGGCTCGAATTAGATATCTAATTTTAAGACGAAAAACCTTAAAAGTATATCCTTACGCAAAACTTGCGGCAGAACGTTTAGAAGCCTTACAAAAACGACTCGATGGCTTAGAGCGTAAACGTGATAAAAAACGTTATGCTAAGATTATTCAGAATTATATTGAAGATGAATTTTCAGCGGAACTAAAGAAGTTAACTAAAACCGAAGGTCAGATTTTGGTGAAGTTAATTCATAGGCAAACGGGAAAAACAACTTTTGATCTTATTAAGGAGTTACGGAATGGTTGGCGAGCTTTTTGGTTTAATAGTACAGCCAGTTTGTTTGATATTTCTTTGAAGAAGGAGTTTAGTCCTATTGATGATGAAGAAGACTATTTAATTGAAGATATTTTGCAACGTGCGTTTCAGAATGAACGTTTAAAACGGCAAGAACCTGCTTTTGAAATCGATTTTTATGAAAGCTTAAATAAATGGTCTAAACCCAAAACACCAAAGAATTCAAAAGGTTAAATAATGCGCGCTCAAACAAAATTAGAAGAACAATTAAATGCTTGGACACATGGTTTTGGTGCACTCTTAGGAGTCATAGCTTTAGTGTTATTGATTGTAGATGCTAATCACTTAAAACCTTGGAGTTTATTTAGTGTTATTGTTTACGGACTATCTATAATTATTCTTTTTTTAGCCTCAACATTTTACCATGCAGTAGAAGGGGAGAAGCGTAAGCATTATTTTAGAATTGTAGACCATATCAGTATTTATCTACTTATTGCAGGTACTTATACGCCTGTTTTACTCATTTCACTAACTAACAGTTTAGGCTGGCTTTTGTTTTGGGTTGTATGGGGAATTGCGGGTTTTGGTGTGGTGTTAAAACTCTTTTTTACAGGAAGGTTTGAAGTTTTTTCAACATTATTATATTTGGTAATGGGTTGGCTTATCGTGTTTGACTTTACAAATGTGTCTGAAGCCCTTGGATCAAATGGGATATTGTGGTTATACGCAGGAGGTTTATTATATACTGTCGGAATTGTTTTTTATGCCATTCGTAGAATTCCTTACAATCATGTGATTTGGCATTTATTTGTTTTAGGCGGAGCCATTTGCCATTTTTTTATGATTTATCTTCATGTGATATAATGTCATTTAAGACATTATTAGATCTTATTTTGTAGTCGCATAGAAACAACATATTAGGATTGTTTCTAATTGTTTAATCTATTTTTTATCGTTAATCATTGCCATAGACAAGATCTATAAAATCAGACTTTTCTAATGTGCCAAAATAATTTTCTATGGCAACATTTTGTAGCGCTTTCTTAATTTCATGTTTATCATAAGGAATGCCAATAAGTAAGTCTTCTAGATCTGAGATAGGCTGTCTTCCAAAAAAATCACCAAAGACTTTAAAGTCTGAAATATGACCTTTTTCTACAAAAATACGAAGGTCTATTTCACCAATAGCGAATCGTTTATTGCGTTGGATATTAAATTTAGGTGAACGTCCAAAATTCCAATCCCATAAATCATATTTTTCGGCTTTTAAATCGTGTACAGCTTTCCATTCAGCTTCCGTTAATTTATAGGTTTCAAAAGGCTCGCTAGCTTCGTATAAACCTGTGAGTAATTGCTTTTTAAAATGTGCCATTGAAATAGGTTGTTCTAAAAATTCACTAATATTTGCGACACGGCTTCTAACAGATTTATGACCTTTAGATTGTATTTTACTCATTTTTACTTGTAGGGCTTTAGCAACTTCACCCATATCTGTATCAAATAATAAAGTCCCATGACTTATCATACGTTTTCCTGTAGAAAATTGAGCTGTTCCAGAAATTTTCTTCTCATCAACCAAAATATCATTTCTCCCTTTTAATTCGGCAGAAACACCCATAGCGTTTAATACTCTAATCACAGGCGCTGTAAACTTCTTAAAGTTGCTAATGCTTTTTCCATCGTGATTAGTAATAAAACTAAAATTTAAATTCCCTAGGTCATGATAAACAGCTCCTCCGCCAGAAACCCGACGTACGACATGAATATTGTTAGCCTCTATATATTCTTGGTTAATTTCCTCTAAGGTATTTTGATTGCGTCCTATGATAATAGAGGGCTCATTAATGTAAAACAGTAAATAATCTGTAGAAGCATCAAAATGTCTTAAAACATATTCCTCTAAAGCTAAATTTAATTTCGGATTTGTGTGGCCTTCATTATCAATAAAAATCATAGAAACTGTAGTATTTGTTGTTTACAAAGGTAACGAAATTGAGTATAATGCTGTCGTTGTCAAACTAAATATAGTAGGTGTGATGCTGTTATATATGTAGCTACAAGCTTTAAATCCATATCAATAAATTAAAAATCAGCAGTGTGTTTTTTTGGGGCTTGATTTGTGAAAATTGATGTAAAAGTATAGCTGCCAGAGCTCTATAAAAATAATGATAAATTATTATTATTTTTATTTGGAATAAATATAAATAAGAATAATTTTGTCAAAAATTTAGACGTGTTCCAATTCAAACTATTTTTTATTTACGTATTTCTATTTTTTAGCATTTTAGGCTTTAGTCAAAGTGGAAATTTTTACGGAAAGGTGAAATATGATTCTAATGAACCTGCGGTTTCTACATTCATTGTATTAAAGGGAAATGCTATAACTAAAGAAACCAATTCCAATATAAATGGAGCTTATAATTTTAAAGATCTTCCTTACGGGACATATACAATAGCATTTTATTCATTAAATGACCTTCCTAAAACCGTTACAGTTCAGTTAGAAGAAAAAAATAAAGAGGTCAATGTTACTCTCGAAGTTGCAGCATTAGACGAAGTTTTTGTAAAATCTAAAACGGTGCAGCAAAAAATTGAAGAAAAAGGATTTGCGGTTAATGTTATAGAAACGAAAGAAGCCGCTATTCAATCGATACAAGTTAATGAATTACTAGACCAATCTGCTGGTGTTAGAGTTCGCCAATCAGGTGGTTTGGGCTCGCATGCACATTATAACCTTAATGGGATGACAGGTAATTCTGTTAAGATTTTTATTGATGGAGTGCCTATTCGGAATTTTGGACCTTCTTTTTCATTAAACAGTATTCCTCCATCTTTAATTAAACGCATTGAAGTTTATAAAGGTGTTGTACCTCCACATTTATCTGATGATGCTATGGGTGGAGCGATTAATATTGTGTTAAACGACATTACCAAAAATGAATTAAAAGTGTCTGTTTCTGCAGGATCTTTTGGAACCTATAGAACCGACGTTAATGGTGGTTATAGAAATAACAAAAATGGTTTTACGGCAAGAGGTTCTGCTTTTGTGAATTATGCAGATAACGATTATGAAGTTTGGGGAGACCAAGTAGCTGTAGCGCTTTCTGCAGGAACACCAGATGTGTATATTAAAGCCAAACGCTTTCATGATCGCTATAGATCGCAAGGCGGAAAGGCAGAGTTTGGTTATACTCATGTATCTTGGGCAGATAAATTATTGGCTGGTGTTTTACTCTCTAATATGGATCAACAGATTCAAACAGGTGCTACAATGGAAATTGTATATGGTAACCGATTTACAGAGCAAAGCACTAATATGTATAGTTTAGAGTATGCAAAAAAAGGTATTGCTAAGAACTTAGACGTAAGTGCATTTGCGTCCTATTCTCGTCTCAACAGAAAAACCATAGATACTATTGCGACACAATACAGTTGGTTAGGTCATCCTACAAGTTACTATAACGATCCCGATGTTTGGGCTACAGGCGCAGAAGCAAGTGTCCCAACACTTCAAAAAGATATTGATCAGACTATTAATATGCGCTCTAATGTTGCGTACCATATTAATGATAATAATACCATTCAGCTAAATCATTTACTAAACACATTTACACGAGATTCTGATGACCCAATGCTTCCTGCTGCAGAAAACGCATTAAGAGAAGAACGCGGCTATTTAAAATCTATATTAACACTTTCATATGAAAATAGTGCTTTTGATGAAAAGTTGAGGACTTCAATTTTTGGTAAATCGTATTATATGGACAGAACTTCAAAATTACGTACGCGAAGTTCAAACACTTCGGAGTCAACTATATTTATTGAGGAGAATAACATCAACTCTAACGATTTTGGTTTTGGGGGATCAATTTCGTATTCCTTCTCTCCTAAATTTTCTGTATTTGGTTCTGCTGAAAAAGCGATTCGTTTACCAGAGGCCAATGAGGTTTTTGGTAATGTCGCAGCTAATTTAAATGCTTCAGTTAATTTAAAGCCTGAGCATAGTAATAACTACAACTTAGGGTTTACGTACGATAATTTACAGTTTAAAGAACATACGTTTGGCGTGACTACCAATGTGTTTATTAGAGATACAGAAGATTTAATTATGCCTTTTCCTACAGGTAGCAATGAAGAGTTTTTTGAGAACTCTAACGTCGGTAAAATTTATACAGAAGGTATCGATTTCACATTAAATTATAATTATAAAGAGCGTTTGTTTTTTAGTGCAAACACATCATTTTTTAATGCTAGAGATCACAATGTTACGTATGATGTGAATGGAAATCCTATTACACCAACCTATGAAAGATTAGCCAACACTCCTTATTTTACGATGAACTATAATCTAAAATATAACGTACAGAATTTTATTCAGAAAGGAGCGCGTTTATCAACTTATACCAATTTATTATATGTCCACGAGTTTTTTAGACACAGTAGTGTACTTGGTGGCTCAGGAAAAACAGTCATTCCTGCTCAAGTTTCTTTAGATGCAGGTTTTGCTTTTACATTTCCAAAAAACAAGGTATCACTAAGCTTTGATGTAAAAAACATATTAAATCATCAGTTATTCGATAATTATGCCCTTCAAAAACCAGGAAGAGGGTTTTATGGGAAACTTACTTTTTCAATTTTATAAATCAATTAATTTAATACTTATGAATTTTAAATATTTATCTCGTATTGCTTGTTTATCAGCTTTATCTTTAATGACGTTTTCATGTAGTGAAGACGATACACCGTCATCAGATCCATCAAATACATCTGATTACAGACCATATCATTTGGTAATAGGTTCTAGCCCAACTGGTGAATCTGAAACGTACATACAAGGGACTACAGTAGAAGAACTTAATGACCCAAATAAAACGTTTACTTTTAATGGGTATGGCCGAGAAGTTCCGTCAACTCGTACAGCACGTTTATATACCTCTGATGATGGTGAAACGGTTTACAATTTAAATTATGGAGGTGGTGATATTGCTAAATATGATTATATCAGTGGACAAAATTACGACTTAGTTTTAACAACAGATATCCAAGCAGTGATGGGAACAGCCTATCCACGTTGGACAAAGATTGATGATAATTATGCTATGTTACACAATGTAACTACAGAAAATATCTATGAAAATCCAGATGAAGAAACGTCGCCTTACGTAAGAACTAAAGCCACTGTTACTTTAGCTCGTGTAGATTTAAATACAATGAGTGTATTAGAAAATACGTCTTTTGAATTTCCTTATAACGAAGATAATTCTGGCGATGGTATTCATACTTTTCGTATTGATGCCCCAGTAATTGCTAACGGAAAACTTTACTACGGAGTTGCAAAGCGTTTTTATGATGCTTTAACAGGAGAAAATGGTACTATGGTTAATGATAATGTAGAAACTCTAGTTGTAGATTACCCTTCTTTAGAAAATGAAACTACAATTGTGTCAACCTTAGCTCAAGGTTCTACAAATGGTTATAGAACACCTGTTGCACATAAAGATGAATTAGGTGATACTTACCAATTAATAACATCTGGTGATGCTTCAATTATGAAAATTAGCAATGGTGCTTATGATACAGCTTATGGTAAATTTGATATTAAATCGCTTTTAGGTCATAATGCCGAAGCAAATACAGGTTGGTTTTATGTAGGTAACGGTATTGGTTATGTTCCTGTTTTAAATACAGATTTAGGGGACAGTGCAAGTTCTAATTGGTATATTGTAAGAGTTGATGTTTACAATAAAACAGCAGTGAAAATGAATATTCCTATAGATTTATGGTTGCGTCAATACCAGTGGGCAAGTGTTATTGATGGTAAATTATATATGGCTTTAGCTTCTTTAGGAGGTGTAGGTAATGTTTATATTTTTGATCCTAGTTCTACTAGTGCAGATGGTTACACCAAAGGTGCTACATTACAAACAGGAACAACTGATGCTTCTTACATTGGATTATTTTAAAATTTAAAATAACCTAAGCCTATCAACTCAAAATAATAGGTTAAATATTTCAATAAAAAACCAGAATATATCTATGTTCTGGTTTTTTTGTGTCTATATACATAATAGCGTTGCTGTAATAGGTGTTTTTTTGAAACCTACTTTATAAACGTATTTATTGTTTCAATTTTATTTCATACATCTCATTATCTAAAGGCTTGTATGGATTGTATTTTAATATCTTAAATTTTAAATCATCATCTGATATTTCTAAGCTGACTTTTCTAGTGTCAATTGTAACATCTTTAATTTCTTTAGACCCTAATAAAGCCTTTTGTATGGTTATATTGGTAGATGCTTTATTTTTAAAATCGATTAAAATTTTGTTGTTTTTAAAATCTATTCTGATTTCAATAGTGTTAATGGGTAATGCCTTAAACTCAGATTGATTAATTGTTACATATTTTTTTGGAATATTAAAATAGCCTCCTTGACTCAATGTGATATTTATTTTAGGTTGAAGGATATTTGTTTCAATTTCATTAATAAGGTTGTTGTTTTCAAATATTCGTTTTAAATTTTCAATAGTTTTTGTGTCGCTTTTTTTATTTAAAATAAAAAAGTCAAAAATCAGAGACGTAATTTCTTCATATTCGTATTCTGTTTCTTCGAGTATGGCATCTAGCATTATTTCTTCAATTTCCTTATTCATAAGGTTTTCAGATTTTGCCTCATCCAATATGTCGTCAAAATCAGGTATAACTTCTAATTTCAAAACATGGGATAAATCTTTAAAGAAAACAGGTCGTTTCGTTTTATAGTCGAGTTCTGGTTTGTAATAAAATAAAACTTTAGTTATCAAACTATATTCATCTAAATCATAATATGTGGTGGCTAAATTAAAAATGGAAGACAATGAAAATATTGATTCATCTAATTCAAATTCATCATAGTAATTCAAATATTTAAATTCATAATCTATATGAAATGTATACGTTTTTAAATTTTCTTTTGTTGTCTTATCAAGGAAATCTAGATAAAATTCATCATTAAAAGGGAAGTTAATTTTTAAACCATTTTTAGATTTAATATCAAATTGTGAGCTGTTATTTCCGCCATAGATATAATTATATATCAAAACATCAGAACAAACCTCCTCTATAAATGCTTTGCTTTTTTGCATTTCTTTAGGAAACTGTTCTAAACTATATAAGCTTTTAAGAAAGTTTTGAGCATTAATAGGACATATTGAAAAAGTAATTATTAATGTAAGGAGTAGTGTCTTTCTCATAGTTTACAATGGGTGTTGGATAAAATTTGTGGCATGAATAAGCACCCAATTTAGGAAATAAAACCGAATAGCCCCAAGTGTAGCAAACATGAGAAGCAACATCTACAAGGGATTATAAGTAGGCGAGTACCAGCAATTACTTCAGAGATTGTTTTTTATTTTAAATATTCAAGAGTGTTTACCATTTCAAACTTTGGGCTTCTTCTCATAAACTCTCTTAAAAAAGCAGTATGCGCTGCACCCATAATTATAAATACTCTATCTTTTTTTGTCATTGGAATTCTGTTTAGATTAGAATATATTTTCATATTTCTATGATAAAAGATGGCAGCATTGTCAGCACCTTCAAATCCATCATCTATTCCAACGTAAAGTAGTTTGTCTGCATTGGTGTTTATTGAGTAGTCAAGGTGTAATGGCTCATTAATTAATTTTAATTTTTCGAGTAAAGATAATTTGTCATAGTTAGCTTCACGTTTAGCCATTTCGGGATATTCTTTAAATGGTTCGTTTGTAAATTGTAAATAGGTTTTTGAATCAATAGCGTTTTCATGATCGGGACTGTTTTCAATAAAATCTCCGACGCTGTAATTATAGCCCATATGATTATCAATCCCATATATTTTTTTTACATTACTTAGCCTACCTACATCAAATCCAATCATACTACTTTCCCCATAATTTGTATTTAATGTAGAAGGGGTATTTAAGAACTCTTGGTAGGCTTTATTGATCTCGTCATTAAATTTTGGTAAGTTCTCGATACATATTATTGTAGGTTTAAATTCCGCTAACATTTTAGAAATTTCTCTAATTTCTTTTTGTGCATCATCACTATGTTCATCAAATTCTGTTTTGTTGGCATCAGGAGTATAACCAAAGTGAAATGTTCCAAAGTTTAGAACTTTTATTTTGTCACTTTTTTGTTCGGTTAAGCTTTTATTTTTTAATTCCTGCGATTCATTTTTAGTATTACAGCTTAAAAATAAAAGGCATAAAAGTAAAATTGTTTGTTTCATCTGTCAGTTTTTAAATTGGCGACAACGGTCTCAATAGGGGTTGTGATGTATTTATAAAACTAATTTAGCAAAAATGAAACGAACTAAAGGAAATTCTGCTAGAATTTCCAAGTAGTTGAGATCTAGTTAATAATGACGCATGGTGATGTGAGTTGTTTTTTATTCTAGGTGAGGTTAATATAATTCTGATCTTCAGATTAAAGAGGGATTATCTTTTTCTTAGCCTGCAAGTATATTAATTGTATAAAAAAATAAAAAGAGTCTTTGTGTTATTAGAACAAAGACTCTTTTTATAAGTTTAAAGATTTTCAACCATTAAAATTTCTAGTTTTCTTTCTCCATCTTTAAAAGGCCAATTTATTATATCGCCTACCTGTCTGCCAATTGTAGCAACCGCAACATCGCATAAAATAGATGATTTTCCTTTTTTGTTATTTGCTTTTGTGGTTGACACAAACGTATATTCTTTTTCTTTATTTTCTGTATGATCTTTAATTTTTACACGTCGGTTAACTGTAACGATATCATTTGGTAAGTCTCGCCTAAGTACTTGTTTGGCGTTTTTTAATTCTAAAAGTAATAGTTCTTCTTCTTGTTTAGTTACTTTTTTTTTTCGAACATGATCTTTAATCATATCGTATATTCCGGTTGTTAAAATTACATTTTTTGACATAATATCTTTTTTGAATTTCTTTCTTAATACTATGTATAGTTGTGACTCAATCATCCAAAATAGTGTACAGTAAATGGAGCTGCTATTTTTTGAATGCTAGTAATAGTGTTAAGAATAAAATAAGATTAAATTTTAAGAATAATCGAGAGTATCCCTGTTTTGAGTCGTAACAGGGATTAATTAATAAACTCTTTTGAGTTTTTTAAAAAAATATCGTCATGTAAATAAGATAATGATAGCGCTAATCCGTGAGGATTTTTTTTAAGATATAGAACATAAATTGCTGCCATTGGTATTAAATATAATGAGTTACAAACATAATCATTAGATTTAATATTTACAAGGTTATACCTACTAAGGTACTATTAAAATTGTTCTACAGATTTAGTCTAAAGCCTCATATTTTTGAGTATAGCGAAACACTTCAAATCGATAAGCTCCATAATCGCCTTTTTCTGTTTTTAATGTAATCGGATTTTTAATTGCATAACCTTGTTTCGATTCGTCTCTTTCAGTTCCAAATCGTACAAAATTGTCTCTAACATCAGAAACAAAAACAAATTCTTTATAATATTTAGTTCTTTTTTTTACTTGACTGCTTTTAATCGGATAATGCTTAATCTTAACTTGGTCAAACACATATTTGTTTTCGTATTTTTTTATTCCGATTGCCATTGCAAAAAGCGGATTGCTTATGATGTAAACTATGTTTCAAAATTAGCTTAAAGTTACTTGTTATTTAATTCAGTTCGTTGTTACCCAACGTTTTTTATTCAGTTACAGAACTCCAATTTTCGCCTGTTTTTATTCTATGTATTTGCATATCAGAAACTCCAAAACGTTTGGCAATCATTTTAAGCCTGTTATTTTTATTTTTTAATTGGCGTTTGATAATTTTTACTTTTCCCGCGTTCAGTTTACCAATATTTTTACTCCTTTTTTTTACAATTTCGTTCCAATCTGGATGGCTAAATTGATGCAATTCCTTTTCTCTTTTCGTAGCCCATTTTAAATTTTCCATTCGATTGTCGGTTTTATCATAATTCAGATGAATAACACAGACTCCGTCATTTTTTTCCAGAAAATGTTCTGCAACAAGTTTGTGTACGTATCTGCTGGTTTGTTTTCCGTTCTTTTTTTGTTTTACTGGTAAATTCTGATATCCGTTTATAAAGTATTTTTTAACCAAAAATTCCTCGTCAGTTTTACAATTTATAATTCTGCCGTAATTTGATATTTTAAATTTTTCATTTTCAGAAATCTTGTCATCAAATACGACCTCTTTCCATTGTTCATTCCAATAATTTCGTATCATTTTCGATGTTTGTCTTAAATGTTGGGTAATTCGTTATATCCATATAAAAAATTCGCTTATCCATTAAATGAACATGGATAAGCGTGCTTTTTAATTTTTAGATCTTCTGTACAGGGAATCCTCGGTCTCTCATGAGAGCTTCAATCTTAGCTTCGCGACCTCTAAATTTTCTGTAGGCTTCTGCTGGATCCATAGCGTTGCGTGGAGCAAATAAATATTTTACCAATTTATCTGCAACGGCTTTATCATAAAAACCACCTTCGGCTTCTCTAAAGGCTTCAGAAGCATCACTAGTTAGTACATCTGCCCACATATAGCCATAATAGGCTGTAGCATAGCCTTCACCAGAAAACACATGACCAAATTGCGGTGTTCTGTGACGCATTGGTAGTTCTTTAGGCATGCCTAATTCGTCAAGTGTTTCGCGTTCAAATTTATCAATATCAATATCTGTTGGGGCTGCTAAGTGTAACTTCATGTCAATTAAAGCCGAAGCTAAATATTCAGTTGTTCCAAACCCTTGATTAAATGTTGAGGCTTTCTTTATTTTTTCAACTAAGGACGCAGGAATTGGTTCTCCTGTTTTATAATGCACTAAAAATTGATTGATAACTTTGTCTGTAGATAACCAACGTTCTAATAATTGCGATTGGAATTCTGTGTAATCTCTAACACCTCCATTTAAAGTTGGGTATTTTACATCGGCAGAGAAGAAGTGAAGGGCATGACCAAATTCATGGAAAAACGTTGTGGCATCATCCCACGATACTAAAACCGCTTCTCCTGGTGCTGGTTTAACAAAGTTGGAATTGTTTGATGCTAACACATTTTTTTCGCCTTCAAAAGAATCTGAACTTCTATAGGTTGTTGCCCAAGCGCCAGAGCGTTTACCTTCGCGCGCAAAAGGATCTAAATACCATAAGCCAATATGCTTACCAGAATCTTTATCGGTAACTTCCCAAACCTTTACATCCTCATGAAACACAGGAACAGCACCTTCTGCTACTGGTGTAAATTTATAATTAAACAATTCGCCAGCGGTAAAGAACATGGCTTCTGTTAGTTTATCTAACTGTAGGTATTGTTTTACTTCGTCGCTATCTAAATCGTATTTCTTTTTGCGCACTTTTTCTGCATAGTATCTATAATCCCATGGTTCTATGGTTATGTTATCTCCAAGTTCGTTAGCTACAGTTTGCATATCTGCGACCTCTTCTTTAACTCTAGCGGTTGCAGCTGGCCAAACGGCCATCATTAGATCCATTGCGTTTTCTGGCGTTTTTGCCATACGGTCTTGTAATCTCCATTCGGCATAGTTATCATAGCCCATTAAGCCTACCCGTTCTTTACGTAATTTTAAAATTTGAGCAATGATTTTGTTATTGTCGTATTGGTCTCCGTTATCGCCTCTAGAGTAGTAGTTTTCCCAAACTTGCTTACGTAATTCGCGTTCTGTAGAGTAGGTAAGGAAGGGATCTATTGATGAGCGTGTATTAGTAATAGCGTACTTTCCTTCTTCACCTTTATCTGTAGCAATTTTAGCTGCAGATTTAATAAAGCCTTCAGCCAAACCACCTAACTGATCTTTGTTTAAATAGGTGATGTAGTTTTCTTCATCGTGCAGTACATTGTTTGCGAAATCGGTGTAAAGCGATGATAATTCTTTGTTGATTTCGGCATAGCGTTTTTTCTTTTCGGCATTTAAATTTGCGCCATTCATTTCAAACTGCTTGTAGGTTAAATCAACTACGCGTTGTGCTTGCGGTTCTAAAGGTGTTTTTTGAGACGCTTCATAAACCGTTTTTATACGTTGGAATAGTTTTTCGTTTTGCGAAATTTGAGACCTAAAATCTGAAAGTTTTGGTGCTAATTCGGCTTGTACCTTTCTAAATTCTGCTGAGGATACGTTGCTTCCCATAATACCATAATAGGCAAAGACTCTGCTCAATGCTTTACCTGCACTTTCCATGGCTACAATAGTGTTTTCAAAGGTGGCAGGTTCGGTGTTGTTAGCAATAGCTTCAATCTCGGCAAGGTTAAGCTTCATGGCTTCTTCCATTGCAGGCTTTATAGCTTTAACAGAAACTTTATCAAAAGCAGGAACACCTTGGTAAGGTCCTGTCCATTCTTGGATTAATACATTATCACTCATGTTTTTTTTTGTGGGTTTTTTTATGTCTTCTTTACAACTTGAAAAAAGGACAATGCTACAAATTAAGGTTGCTCTAAGGGAATTAGAAATCATAATTAATTGTTTAGTTTATGAAAAATGGTTGCTGTTTTATCAAGTCATCAAAATACTGAAAATAGGAATAAACTCTCTTAAATATTTTATAATTTTTTGAAGGTAATCACTCTAAGATTACAGGGATTATATAGGCTCAAATAAAGCTAAAAAATAAGTGATATCTTAAAGTTATTTGCGCAATATGCGTTACTCAATCAATTCAACTTTTCTAATATAAACATTATGTAAAGGCCAATCTCCTTCGTCTGTTTTAACAGTATTAATTTGATCTACGACATCCATGCCTTTTGTGACTTCGCCAAAAACGGTATACTCACCATCTAAATAATGGGCTCCACCTTCACGTTGAATTATAAAAAACTGAAATGGAGAGGCTAATTTATAGGCATTTTCTATTTCGCTACTTGGCATAGAAACGGCTCCTCTTTTGTGTGTGTAGCCGCGTTTGGTATCTGGAGGTAATAAATAATGTCCTATATTTTGACGTCTTTTAGCAATGTTATAATCGTCACTGCTTCCGCCTTGTATTACAAAGTTTTTTACGACTCTGTAAAACTGTGTGCCATCAAAATAGTTGCGTTTAGTAAGGTAAACGAAATTTGCTCTGTGGAATTTTGTTTTATCATAGAGCTTGATTTCTATAATGCCAAAATCTGTGGTAATTCGTACTTTATTTTCTTTGTTTTCTTTTTCGTATTCTAAAAAAAATTCCATCGCATTAGCATCTGTTAGTTTAGGGTGGTCTATTTCTTGTTTCTTTTTAGGTGTAACTTTGGTTTGGGTAACTGTAGAATCTTTTGCAATTGTTGTATCTGTTTTTTTTGAAGTTTGTTTATCTTCACAATTCAGAAGTAATAATCCAATTCCAATAACCATTGGAAACAATAATCGAAATTTCATAAATGTTATTTAATACGTTTTTAGAATCTGTAGTAAAAATAAAACATCTAGAGCTTTTTGGCGAAGACTCTCATGCTAAAATGTCTCCTCCTTATCGTTTAGAATTAGCAGAAAAAATGAAAAAGAAGTCTAAAGCGGCTAAAAGGGCAGGAGTTATGGCTTTGTTTTATCCTAATACTAACGATGAAACTCACTTGGTTCTTATTCTACGTAAAACTTATAAAGGAGTACATTCTGCTCAAGTTGGGTTTCCTGGAGGAAAATATGAAGATAATGATAATAACGATTTAATGGAAACTGCCATTAGAGAAACAGAAGAAGAGATTGGAGTCTCAAGGACTCATATTGATGTTTTAAAAACAATGTCTCCTATTTATATACCACCAAGTAATTTTATGGTGCATCCTTATATTGGAATTTCAAAAGAATATTTAATTTTTACAAAACAAGATGAAGAGGTTGAAGAAATCATAGAAGTAAAACTTACTGACTTTTTAAACGATAATAGCACTATAACTACAACAGTACCAACCTCTTTTGATGAACAGGTAGATGTGCCAGCTTTTAAATTTAATGGCCATATTGTTTGGGGAGCAACTGCAATGATGCTTGGAGAAATAAAAGACTTGTTAAAACAAGTTTTATAATTTAACTTAATGGTTACATTTGTAATTGACAAAATTTGAAAAATTAACTATGGGATTATTCAAAAGAAATCCTTTCGGACATATACTTTGGGTTAAAAAATGGCTTATAAGAATTCTTGGAGCTTTTACACACAGACGTTTTAGAGGGTTTAATGATTTACAAATAGAGGGGTCTGAGATTATTAAGGACCTTCCAGATACTAATGTGCTGTTTATTTCTAATCATCAGACCTATTTTGCAGATGTTATTGCTATGTTTCATGTATTCAACGCTAGTTTAAGCGGACGATTAGACAGCATTAAAAATGTAGGTTATTTGTGGAATCCCAAGCTAAATATGTATTATGTGGCAGCAAAGGAAACCATGAAATCTGGTATACTTCCTAAAATATTTGCTTACACAGGTTCTATTAGTATTGAGCGCACGTGGAGATCTCAAGGTAAAGATGTTAATCGCCAAGTAAAAATGAGTGATATTACCATGATCAAAACCGCTTTAGATGATGGTTGGGTAGTAACATTTCCGCAAGGTACAACCACTCCTTTTAAACCTATTAGAAAAGGAACAGCCCATATCATTAAAACCTATAAGCCAATTGTAGTGCCTATTGTTATTGATGGTTTTAGACGATCGTTTGATAAGAAAGGATTGCGAATTAAAAAGAAAAATATTTTTCAATCTTTTGAAATAAAACCCCCTTTAGAAATAGATTATGAAAATGAATCTATTGCTAGTATTGTTGAAAAAATAGAGTATGCTATTGAGCAACACCCTTCATTTTTAAAAGTAATTCCACAAGATGTACTTGAAGAAAATGAACGATTGAATAGAGAACTTAGAGATATGTAATTTATATTTCTAATTTTTTTAACTCTTGATAATTTCGGTTTAATCGTCTTATTAGAATGCCATAGATTAACTTGTAAAACAACCATATAAGTCCTAAAAATGCGATTGTAATTCCTATAGCGACTAAAGACATAATAACTAATTTTTCGGTAGAAGCATTGCTTAGTTGTTCTGATATTTCAGGATGTTCGTTTATTGAAAAATACAGCGAAATAGGTATACTGATTAATGCAATTGATAGATTGTAAAGCACATAATACTTAATTATTTTTCTTGTTTTCAAAATACTTTCCATGAGTTTCTTTGCATTATCAGTAACAGATATTGCTTTGTGAGCTCTCCAAAGTAAATACACAAATAAAATGATAACAAGGTAGCTAATGATATTTAAACTTACATATATCCAGCTATGACTCATTTCTTCTAAGTGCGCCTTCATTTTCTCTGAAAGGACATAAGGTAGAAAATTGATGAGTACCCAAAAGACTAATTCAGCCACACTGATATAAAACAGCGTTTTTACAATAGTAGATGATTTTTTGTGACTCATTTTATAGATATCGCTATCCGAAAATGATTTATATTGGTTATCGGATCTCTTCCAATCCTTTTTTAATAATTCTAATTCATCCATAATCTTACGGATTTAGTATGGTTTTTAATTTCTTTTTAACACGATTCATTTTCACTCGTGCATTCACTTCTGTTATACCTAAAGTCGCGCTAATTTCCCTATAGTCTTTATCTTCTAAATACAAGAATACTAAGGCTTTTTCTATATCATTTAATTGATGTACAGCTTGGTATAAGAGTTTTAATTGTTGTTCTTCAGTATCGTCATATTCTTCTGCTTTAATTTTAAACTGTACAGCATCAAAATCTTGTGTGTTTATGCGTCTTTTCGATTTTCTGTATAACGTAATTGCTGTATTAAGCCCTACACGATACATCCATGTGCTAAATTTAGAATCACCTCTAAATTTTGGATAAGCTCTCCATAATTGTATGGTAATTTCTTGAAACAGATCGTTATGGGCATCAGCATTATTGGTATACAAACGACACACCTTATGCACAATGTTTTGATGCTTTTGTAACTGTTCTACAAAACTATGTTCTAGTTCTTTGTTCAATTGATGAAATTGGTTAGTTATTTTATTAGTAGTAGCTAATTGTGTTTTGTTACAAATTTATTTAACTATTGTTTTAAAAGACAATTTTTAGGCTTGATAATTCGTATTTTTGTATGAGAAATTACAATAGATATTTAATGAATATTCCACAGTCTAACCTGCCAAGAGTTGTCATTGTAGGAGGTGGCTTTGCAGGTATAAATTTAGTTAAACGCTTAGCAAATAAAAATCTTCAAGTTGTTTTAATAGACAAACGTAATTACCATACGTTTCAACCATTATTATACCAAGTATCTAGTTCTGGTTTAGAACCAGATTCTATTGCTTATCCATTGCGGAAAATTATAAAAAAACATAAAACTACTTTTTTTCGTTTGGCAGAAGTTGAACAAATTCTACCTGATAAGAACGAAATTATTACTTCTATAGGTCATTTAACTTATGATTATTTGGTTATTGCAACAGGAACAAAAACCAATTACTTTGGTAATAAGGCCATTGAGTCATCTAGTATGCCAATGAAAACGGTTCCTCAAGCTTTAGACATTAGAAGTTTGATTTTACAAAATTTTGAAAAAGCAGCTATTGCCGATTCTAAAGAAGAACGTGAAGCCTTTCTTAATTTTGTAATTGTAGGAGCAGGACCAACAGGAGTAGAGCTCGCTGGTGCCATAGCAGAGTTGAAGAATAATATTTTACCAAGAGATTATCACGATTTAAATCCTGATGATATGCATATTCATTTATTAGAAGGTGCAGATCGTGTATTACCTCCTATGAGCAAACATGCCTCTAAAAAAGCAGCTAAATTTTTGAACAAATTAGGTGTAAAGGTGCATTGCAATACGTTTGTAAAACATTATGATGGCTTAACGGTAACGACAAATTCAGATTTAACAATGGAATCTGAAACCTTAATTTGGGCAGCAGGTGTTACTGGTGCTCCTGTACAAGGTTTAAAAGCAGATGCTGTAATAGCCGGAGCAAACCGTTATAAAGTCAACCAATTTAATCAAGTAGAAGATTACGCTAATATTTTTGCCGTTGGAGATATTGCTTTAATGACATCTGAGGAGTATCCAAAAGGGCATCCTCAAGTTGCACAACCAGCCATACAACAAGGGGAATTATTAGGGAAAAATATATTGCGATTAATAGAAAACAAACCTTTGAAACCCTTTGTTTATAAAGACAAAGGTTCTATGGCAACGATTGGTAGAAATAAAGCGGTTGTAGATTTAAAGCATTATAAATTCGGAGGCTTCTTTGCTTGGTTTATTTGGATGTTTGTACACTTGATGTCTTTAGTAGGTTTTAGAAATCGCGTTATTGTACTGTTTAATTGGACCTACAATTATATCAATTTTGATAAGGCAGCACGACTTATAATTAGGCCCTTTAAAAAATAAAAGGTAATATTATTGTTAGTGTATTTGAAATGTTTCAATAATTCTTTAACGGAGCAGTTACTTTAGAATGACTTCATTTTTTAGTTTTAAAATCCCAATCACAATTAAATATTGCGCTAAAGCATAGGTCAGCATTATGCTTATATTAGACCATGGAATAGGGGTGTAAAACTTATTGAGCGCCAAAATACTATCTGATACCATAAATAATAAGGCTCCTAAAAAAACGAGTCCATAACTGAGTATATTTACTTGGTCTTTTCGTAAATATGCTGTTGTGGCCATACTTAATATGACCAACATATATACAAGAACAGGAATAAATAGTTCACCTAAATTTCCATTTAAAAAATAGAATAAGCTCGCTGCATAAACGAGCAATACGGCTATAAATCCTAAAGGTGATTTGTGTTTATGTCTATGTTTTAAAAATACGATGACATACATGACGTGAGCTGTTAAAAACGCAACCAATCCCAATGTAAAAAAGTGAGCTGAATGGTCTACAAACATCAATAATACATCTCCTAAAACGGAAAAGGCGAGTGCCAATAGCGTTGTCTGTTTTATGGCCTTAGGAAGTGATTCAGATGTTCTTAAAAACAAAACAATAAGACTAATCACAATTGCTGGTTTGGCTATGTAATGGATGCTGTTTAACCATGTTACACTTCCTGTTACAAGTTCAACAAGTACAATTATAAAGAAGAGAATGCTGAATTGTTTTTCGGTAGAAGTTAACATATCTGTTGATTTTTAATAAGGATGTCTTATGTCCAGAACCAAATATATTCAATTCGTCATTGATATTATACAGTTCAGTACAATAGAATTCATATCGGTTTTAAAATCGGTCAAATTTGTACTATCAACAAAAACGAACTTTTAATGACCAATCACATTATGAAATCACAGACTTACGAATACCTAAAGAACCATAGAAATGTGGTGGGTAAAATGCTAGTTACAATCATTACACTCTTTATAAGTATAATTACGTTTGGACAAACTACCGTTTCAGGACAAGTAACAGATCATAAGGGTGAAGTAATTATTGGTGCCAATGTGTATTTAGAGGGGACTTATGATGGCGACACTTCAGATGAACAGGGTAAATTTTCGTTTTCTACTGATGAAAAAGGTGTACAAACCTTAATTATTTCTTTTTTGTCTTTTGAAACCAAAACAATTATCGGAGATGTTTCTAAATTTTCAAACCTTCAAATTAAATTACGAGAAGACATTGAATCCTTAGATACTGTAATTATTAGTGCTGGTACTTTTGAAGCAGGTGATAATTCTAAGGTTTCTGTTTTAAAACCGTTAGATGTGGTAACAACAGCAAGTGCCTTAGGCGATTTTGTTGGAGCCTTACAGACGCTGCCAGGAACGTCAAATGTGGCAGAAGATGGCCGTTTATTTGTACGTGGAGGTAATGCAGATGAAACTCAAATTTTTATAGATGGCATTCGTGTGTTTACACCGTATACACCAACGACTAATAATATGCCAACACGTGGACGTTATTCTCCATTTTTATTTGATGGTATTACATTTTCAACAGGAGGTTATTCTTCAGAATTCGGACAAGCTTTATCGAGTGTATTACTTCTAAATACCATTGACGAACCAGACCAAGAGAAGACAGATATTGGTATTATGAGTGTTGGAGCAAGTATAGGTAATACACAGAAATGGGACAAATCGTCTTTAAGTTTTAATGCTAGTTATATTAACCTGGCTCCTTATTTAGCTGTTTTTAAAGATAGAAACGAATGGAAAACTCCTGTTTCTGGAGCGCAAGGTGAAACTGTTTTTAGACAAAAACTAAATAATGGCATGTTGAAATTTTATGCGGCTTTTGATGCTTCAAAATTTGAATTAAATCAAGAAGATATTAATTATGAACAAGGCATCGATTTTAAATTGAAGAATAATAACTTCTATCTCAATACATCTTATAAAGGTGTTTTAGGACATAATTGGACCTTAACTTCAGGAGTGAGTTATACTTATGCTAAAAATAAAATAGGCATTCAAACTAGTACAATTAATGATACTGAAAATTCCGCTCATTTAAAGTTGAAATTAAAAAAACGATTTAATAGTCGGTTTAAATTGAGTTTCGGTGCCGAACAGTTTATTACGGATTTTAAGGAAAATTATAATGAAGGTTTTATTGACGAAACCTATGGCTTTAACAATAATATAACCGCTGGATTTGCTGAAGCAGATGTCCTTTTTTCTAAAGCTTTGGCGTTAAAGATAGGAGTGAGAGCAGACCATAGTTCAATTTTTAATGCTATAGATGTGGCTCCACGAGCAGCATTGGCTTATAAAAGTTCTAAAAACGGACAGTTTTCTTTAGCTTATGGTAACTTTTTTCAGAATCCCAATAGCAATGTTTTAAAGTTTAATCAAGATTTAAGAGTACAAAAGACATCACATTATATATTTAACTATCAGTATGTAAATGATGGTAAACTATTTAGAGCAGAGGCTTACAGAAAGGATTATGACAATTTAGTAAAGTTTGATACTGATATTGCCCAGTTTGATAGCAATTTTAATACATCAGGACAAGGCTATGCACAAGGAGTTGATTTCTTTTGGAGAGATAATACGAGTATAAAAGCAGTAGATTATTGGGTAAGTTATTCTTATTTAGATACAGAACGCGATTATAGAAACTATACAACTGCTGCCCAGCCAAGTTACGCTACAAACCATAACTTATCTATTGTTGGTAAATATTGGATTGAAAATTGGAAAAGCCAAGTAGGATTATCTTATGGATTTTCTTCAGGTCGTCCCTATACCAATCCTAATACTAATGCATTATTAAGTGAGCGCACAAAAGCATTCAATAGTTTAAGTGTTAATTGGGCGTATTTGTTAAGCCCACAAAAGATCTTATATTTTTCTGTTAATAATGTCTTAGGCTTTAAAAATATTAATGGTTACCAATATGCAAATACACCAGATTTTAATGGACAATTTAATAGACGTGCTTTAACTTCAGCAGCCGATCAGTTCTTTTTTGTTGGATTCTTTTGGACCATAAGTGAAGACGGAAAAGAGAATCAATTAGACAATCTGTAATGCTTAAGGTGTTGATTCTAAGAGAAACATGATATATGTCATAATTTTTAAACGTTATGATGCGTAAATTTATGTAACAAAATTAAACGTCATGGAACTCAAGAAAAACCCAAAAGCCAATGTAGGTCGAAACAGTAGTTTATTTTTTGCTGTTGGCTTAAACGTAATGTTACTCCTAACATATATAGGATTAGAACATAAGACTTACGACAGAGAAGCTACAAAGATTGATGTCTTAATGGTAGATGATTTAATAGATGAGGATATTCCTATTACAACTATTGAAATTGCTCCGCCACCACCTCCAGCTCAAAAACAAATTGTAACAGAAGTCATAACTATTGTTGAAGATGTTGAAGATGTTGAAGAGAGTGTTATAGAAAGTACAGAAATTGGTCAAGATGATATTATTGATGAACGAGAAGTTGGTATTGAAGATGTTGCTGTTGTGGAAGTTGAAGAAGAAGTAGAAGTCCCTTTTGCGGTGATTGAAAAAGTGCCAAGATTTCCAGGCTGTACAGGAAGCAATGCAGAGTTAAAAGCTTGTTTTGAAAAAAAAATACAAGAACATTTGCAGAAAAATTTTAAATACCCAGAAACTGCGGCAGAACTTAATATTCATGGTAAAGTATTTGTATTCTTTTTAATAGATAAATACGGAAAGGTGACTAAAGTGAAAAGTAGAGGTCCAGACAAACTTTTAGAAACTGAAGCAGAGCGAATTATTAATTTGCTACCAACAATGGAACCGGGAAGACAGCGAGATATGAACGTAGCTGTACCTTACAGTATTCCAATTAATTTTAAGTTAGAAACACAATGATTTTAATAACAGTTTTAACTTAAGTTGTAGTCGGTTTAGTTTAATAAAATGTCATTTTGAGGATAGTAAAAACAAAAATAATTAAGTTTTTTAAATTCTTAAAATGACTTTTTTGCGTTCTATATTAAATAGAAGCAAGGGATAAAAGGTTAATTAAACCAAACGGCATAACCATCTCTTCTTAATTCTAAAGCAATTTGTTCCTCTGCTTTTAAGGCTTCAGCTCTGGTAAAAAAAGGGTCAATATGATTAAAAAGGCTAGGACGTAAATAGGCACCATATCGCTCTACAATATTTGAAGATATTTTATACCCTTTTTTATTCCGATGTCCTGCTTTGTGTTGTAAAAAGCGTTCTTTAGGTGTTTTACTTGTCATTCCAACATATAAACACTCTAAAACACCATTAAACTGCGGATTTGCTTTTCTAAACTTAGTGTTTTCAGTAAACACGCGTTTGGAAAGTTCTATGACATATATGGTATATAGAGTTTTAGACATTTTAGGAAAACTAGATTTCTCACTGTTTAAAATAATGAATTTTAAATGATTTAATAGCTAGTGATATGTATATTTAAGTAATGCTAGTAATTTTCCTTTTTTAGAAAAATACTCTTTTTTTTCTACGAGTCCATTGTCTAATCTTGTTTCTATACTTTTACCGCCTTTTTCTAATACTAACTTTATTCCCGACATATAACCTGTACGATTTGTTGAAAATTTTCTAATTTCTTTGTTTCCTTCGGTACATTTATTAGACACAACAGTCCTGTTTTCATTCCTCATTTTTACACAGTTCCCATTTATATGATATGTGTAAAAATCTTTGTTTATTAGATTTCCGTTTTTGTCAAATTTTGCTTTGGAAATTAACATTCCACCATCATTGTAATTCCAAGTGTAACTAACAATACGTTTGTTTTTTATGATATTATATAGAATGCTGTCCTTTAGGTTTTTATCTCTAATTCTAAGTTGATGTACTAAAGTGTCGCCTTCGGCATTTAATTGTAATCTTCGTATAGAGCGATTTTCGTAATCTTTAGTAATAATGTGTGAGTAATTTACCGCTCCTTTTTCATCTAATGTTGTGCTATATTGTGTCTTCCCATCATCAGAAATTTTATAATTTGTTTCTTTAATTAAAGAGTCGTTTAAATCGTATGTTTTAAATGCTGTTGTATTTCCATAATTATCAATTTCATTAACGTGATATGTCTGTTTTATTAGTGAATTGTCTTGGTATTCATACCCTTGAATTATAATCTTAGTGATTTTATTTTTAGTTAACAATTCAGGAGTATTATTTTGACTGAAAATAACAGAAGTAAATAAGCTAAAAAAAAGGATATGTATGTTTTTCATATTCAGATTGTAGGCATAATTAAAATTAAATAAGCTTTAAAACTCAAATATGAAGAAAAGAATAGTATTAGCTCAGTAAAAAGCTTTTTAATTTTTCATAAGTAGCAATTTTATTGGATACTTTTTCTTTATCTATTACAGCTTCAATTTGAGAAGGTAAAGGCAACGTTTTTTTAATGACATCTTCCACAACATCTAAAAACTTTGTTGGATGTGCTGTTTCTAAAAACACCACATGTGCATCATTGTTTTCTAAATAGGTTTTAGCACCTAAATATCCAACAGCACCATGTGGATCAGCGACATAGTTGAATTCTTTGTATAACTCTAGTAATGCCGTTCTAGTTTCAGCATCTGTAAAACTGTAAGATGATAAATTAGTTTTTAGCGCATCAAAATCGTTATTATGTAATTCTTGGATACGTATAAAGTTACTTGGGTTACCAACATCCATGGCGTTACTAATAGTTTGTACAGATGGTTTTGGGTCGTAAGATTGTGTGGTCATATAATTTACAACCGTATCATTAGCGTTGTTTGAAGCTATAAAATGTTTAATAGGTAATCCTAATTTTTGAGCGACCATACCAGCACAAATATTTCCAAAGTTACCACTAGGAACAGAGAAAGCAATGTCTTTGTGTTTAGATTTTAATTGCTTGTATGCAAACATAAAATAAAAGAGTTGTGGTAACCAACGTGCAATATTTATAGAATTAGCCGAAGTTAACTGCATTTTACTAGTTAACTCCTCATCCATAAAGGCCTGTTTTACCATGTCTTGACAGTCGTCAAAAACGCCATCAACTTCTAAAGCTGTAATATTTTGACCAAGTGTTGTTAATTGTTTTTCTTGAATATCACTCACTTTTCCACTTGGGTAAAGAATCACAACGTTTACACCTTTTACACCTAAAAAACCATTAGCAACAGCGCCACCTGTATCTCCAGAAGTAGCTACTAATACTGTGACATCATTAGTATTGGTTTTGTTGAAATACCCTAAGCACCTCGCCATAAAACGTGCTCCAACATCTTTAAAAGCCATAGTTGGTCCATGAAATAACTCTAATGTTGAAATGTTTTCATTTATTTCAACTACGGGAAAATCAAAACTTAAGGTCTCTTCCACAATCGTTTTTAAGACATCTTCAGGAATTTCAGGAACAATGAATTGTTTAATTGCTTCAAATGCGATTTCTGTATTTGATTTGTCTTCAATCGTTTCAAAAAAAGAGGCCTCTAAAGGTGTAATAGATTCTGGGAAATATAAGCCTTTATCTGGTGCTAATCCTTTTACAACAGCATCTTCAAAAGTTGTGTTTGGTGCTTTTCTGTTTAGTGAATAGTAGTTCATTAGTTGTTTTATATTATGTTCAGAAGAATGATTTATTGGTAAGGTTCATCCCAATATTTTAATGGAGTTAAGAGTGACCTCGTGTTTATTTTAAAATTTTTATACCTTCTGTGTTAATTTTTGAAACATAAGTTTCGAATGCAATATCTGTTTTAGCATAGACATCTCTAATTGCTTTTTCTACATTTTGAGCAGTAGCGTCTCCTTTACTTAACATAAAAATTGATGGTCCAGAACCTGAGATTGCACAGCCCAAAGCTCCTGCTTGTAATGATGCCTTTTTGATAGCGTCGAAATGTGGAATCAGTTGTTTGCGATACGGTTCAATAACCACATCGTTTAATGAGTCTTTTAATAACTTATAATCCGATGTGTGTAAGGCATGAACCAAGCTTCCAACATTTGCCCATTGCGTAATGGCATTATTTAATGGAATGTCTTTTGGGAGAATTGCTCTAGATTCGGATGTTTTTATTTCAATCTGTGGGTGAATTAGAGTCGCAAATACATCTGAAGGTGTAGGTAATTCTAAAACATGTAATGGACAGGCACTTTTTACCAGTGTAAAACCACCAAAAATAGCTGGCGCTAAATTATCTGCATGTTCGCATTTACTGGCTAAGGCTTCACCTTTCATAGCAAAGTTAGTTAGCTGTGTTTTGTTTAATGGATAACCTAGTAAAACATTCATTCCAAAAACACTTCCAGCTGCACTTGCAGAGCTACTTCCAATACCACTGCCAGGTTTAATTTTTTTGTAGATTTCAATTTCAAAACCGCAATCTGGTTGTAAAGCATTGTACATCGCTAATGCTGAAACACCAGCAACGTTTTTCTCGGCCTCAAAGGGCAAATCGTAACCTTCAATTTTGGTAATTTTAATACCTTTTTTTTCTGTTTTTCTAATGACCATTTCATCACCAATGGTGTCTAAGCAAAAACCAAGGACATCAAATCCACATGCCACGTTTGCTACTGTTGCAGGCGAAAATATTTTGATTTCGTTTTTCATATCTATTTGCCGCAATAGCGGTCATCTAATTATTAGCGATTCTTATAATATCTGCAAACAAACCGGAAGCTGTAACGTCTGCACCAGCACCAGCACCTTTAATAATCATGGGTTGTTCTGGGTAACGTTGTGTATAAAACATAACGATATTGTCTTTACCTTTAAGGTTGTAAAATGGATGCCCTTCAGGAATTTCTTGAAGTCCAACTTTAGCTTTTCCGTTATTAAACTCGGCAACAAATTTTAGTTGACAATTTTTATCTTCAGCCGATTTAAATAAGCTTTGGTAATAGGTTTCATCTTTTATTAATGTTTTAAAGAAGTCTTCTACAGAAGCTGCTTCCATGGCATCATTGGTTAAGAAATTATCAGATTCCAAATCAGATAGTTCTAAAGCATGACCACTTTCTCTAGCCAGAATTAGAACTTTTCTTGCAACATCAATTCCGCTTAAATCAATACGAGGATCTGGTTCGGTATAACCTTCTTCTTGGGCTTGTTTTACCACATCATAAAATGTAGTTTTAGCATTAAAGTTGTTAAATATAAAGTTAAGACTCCCCGATAAAACGGCTTGTATAGTATTTACTTTATCTCCAGAGGTAACTAAATGATTTAAGGTGTCTATGACAGGTAGTCCTGCGCCAACATTGGTTTCAAACAAAAATGCTGCGTTGTATTGTCTAGACAATGTTTTTAATTCATTGTAGTATTCAATGTTTCCAGAACAAGCAATTTTGTTGCAAGCTACAACTGAAATACTATGCTTAAGATAATCTCCGTATATATTAGCAACGGCATCATTAGCTGTAATATCTACAAAGACAGAGTTTCTTAAGTTTAGTTTTTTTACATGATTTAAGAAGCCTTTTAAACTTGCTTTTTCTCCGTTTTCTAGCTGCTGTTTCCAGTTTTTTAAATTGATACCATCGTCATTAACAACCATAGTTCTAGAATTGGACAGGCCAGCAATTTTTAAACTGATTTTAAAGTTTTCTTTAAGGTAAGATTTTTGTTGATGAATCTGTTCAATTAGGCGTTCACCAACATTACCAACACCTGTAATAAACAAGTTGATTTGTTTTGTTTTAATTTCAAAAAACTGCTCGTGTAAGCTGTTTAGTGCTTTTTTTACATCATTTTTATGAATAATAGCAGAAATATTACGTTCAGAAGCTCCTTGGGCAATCGCTCTAATATTAACATTGTTTTTACCTAGTGTACTAAACATTTTGCCACTAATGCCTTGGTGGTTTTTCATCTTATCTCCAATAACAGCAATAATGGATAAGTCGGTTTCAACAATGATTGGATCTATTTTTAAAAGTTGAATTTCATATTCAAAAACAGTATCTATAACTTCTTTGGCACGTTTGGCATCGTTATCTGAAATTCCGAAGCAAATAGAGTGCTCAGAAGAAGATTGTGTAATTAGAACAATGTTAATTTTTTCTTGAGCTAAAGTTTCAAACAAGCGTTTTCCAAACCCCGGAACACCAACCATACCATTACCTTGTAAAGTCAGTAATGCTATATTTTCAATATTACTAATACCTTTAACAGGTGATCCATTTGGTTGTGTGTTTTCTGTTATTGTAGTTCCTAATGCCTCAGGATCTAAAGTGTTTTTAATCACAATAGGAATTTTCTTTTTAAGCACAGGCATCACTGTTGGTGGATATAAAACTTTGGCTCCAAAATGTGATAATTCTACAGCCTCTTGGTATGATAGTTCTACAATAGGCGCAGCTTGTTTTACCAATTTTGGATTGGTGGTGTACATACCACTAACATCTGTCCAAATTTGTAATTCATCTGCATCTATGGCAGCTGCAATTATTGCGGCAGTATAATCGGATCCTCCGCGACCTAAAGTCGTTATTTCTCCGCGTACAGATTTAGAAACAAAACCTGGTAATAAGACTATAGCGTTTGAATTTGAATTAAAATATAATTGAATATTAATATTGGTAATCTCAAAATTAACAGTGGCATTATTGAAGTTAGAATCTGTTACAATTAACTCTTGTGCGTTTTTGTAAGCAACATCAACCTGTCTAGATTTTAAAGTGTGGTAAATTATAGTTGATGATAAGGCTTCACCAAAACTCAATAATTTGTCCTTAGTTTTGGGAGACAATTCATTAATTAAATAGATACCATCTAAAAGGCTTTTTAATTCATTTAATTTTTCTGAAATTAAATCATATAAGGCTTCATGGCACTTTTTGAGGTTTTTATCATGATCTGAATTTTCAAAAAGCCCCTCAATAACTTTACTGTGTTGAGACCAAATGGCATTATAGGTTTGTTTATATTCTAAGTCTTTATTACAAGCTAAGTTAGCCGCTTCTAATAATTTATCTGTAATACCGCCAACGGCAGAAACAACTACAGCAATATTAGTGTCTTTAGATTGTTGCTCTAAAATAGAAATAACTTTATTTATGTTTTCGGCTGAACCTACAGACGTTCCGCCAAATTTTAGAATTTTCATGTGTTTATGTAATTTAAGAGAATAAAATGTCTAAATAGACAATAAGGGACGGAGAGCATATTATAAATTACCCCAAAGGGTAATAATAGTTGAAATGAAAACCATAGAAATACACATGCTGTTAGCATTACCCATTGTATGTGATGTTATTTTAAGATTTGTTTTCATTACATACCAAAAGTATTATTTTTATAACAATAAAAAAACTAATCATAGCTTTTTAGGGAATTAGTAAAAAAGAGGTAATCTTTATT
This sequence comes from Winogradskyella psychrotolerans, assembly GCF_018860565.1. Lineage (GTDB taxonomy): Bacteria > Bacteroidota > Bacteroidia > Flavobacteriales > Flavobacteriaceae > Winogradskyella > Winogradskyella damuponensis. The sequence continues at coordinate 337,199 of NZ_JAHKPS010000018.1, read as the reverse complement.
AAAAAAATGAATTATAATTAATAAATATGGTCCAGTATTAAATTATTCACATGTAACATTTTGTGACAAATGTTTCCTATAGAGTAAGAATGATTTGTGATCTCTTATTAACTGAATTTAATCTGACAAATAAAATACAAATGAAGCGAGCATGTTCAAAATTCTATTACCAATAAAATGAATTGATAGAGAGTGCCATGTGACTTATAAAAAATAAATATAGACAATACATGAAATTATTTTCAAAAGAACAAATTTATGAAGGCGATAAATTAACTACAGAACGCCAAAAAATATCATCAACAGAATTGATGGAAAGAGCAGGAACACAAATTTTTAATTGGATGCATATGCGCATGCAAGGTGCGCAGGTGCCTATTCATGTATTTTGTGGTATTGGTAATAATGGTGGAGATGGTTTAGTTTTGGCTAGACATTTAATTACTCATGGCTATAATGTGGTGACCTACATTGTAAATTGCAGTGATAAACGTACTAAGGACTTTTTGCTTAACTATGATCATATAAAAAACGTTACTAAAAAATGGCCTATAATGTTAAGTTGCAAAAGCGATTTTGAAGATGTTGTTATTGGAGTAGATGATATTATTGTAGATGCTGTTTTTGGAATAGGATTAAATAGGCCACCTAATACTTGGGTTCAAGAATTATTTCAAAAGTTTAGGGATTCTAAAGCGTTTACATTATCTATAGATATTCCTTCGGGACTTTATACAGATAAAGCTGTAGAAGATAGTAAAGCAGTTGTTCATGCTAATTATACACTGAGTTTTCAATCTCCCAAATTGGTCTTCTTTTTACCAGAAACAGCCAAGTATACATCACAATGGGAAGCTTTAGATATTGGTATAGATCGTGATTATTTAATGCAAACAGAAACAGAAGTAGAGCTTATATCTAAACATGAAGTTTTGCCAATTTATAAACCAAGACAAAAATTTGCACATAAAGGAGATTTTGGGCATGTTTTAATGTTAGGAGGTAGTTATGGTAAAATAGGCGCTGTTAATTTAGCTAGTAGATCAGCTTTAGGCTCTGGGTGTGGTTTGGTAACAGCTTATGTTCCTAAATGTGGTTATCAAAGTTTACAGACGGCTATTCCAGAGGTTATGGTAATTACAGATGAAGATGAAACTAATATTTCTAATATTCAATTTGAAATAGAACCAACAGTAATTGGCGTTGGAGTAGGGTTGGGAACTTCAGAAAGAACAGCAAAAGCATTTGAGGCCTTTTTAAAACAAAATAAAAGTCCTTTAGTAATAGATGCAGATGCTCTCAACTTGCTTTCAAAAAAGAAAGCCTTATTAAAATTATTACCAGAGCAATCTATTTTAACTCCACATCCAAAAGAATTGGAGCGTTTAGTAGGAGCTTGGTCTGATGATTTTGAAAAGCTAAGAAAGGTAAAAGCATTTTCAAAAAAATATAATGCTATAGTTCTTATAAAAGGTGCACATTCAATAACTGTTTATAATGAAAAACTTTATGTGAATACCACAGGAAATCCTGGTATGGCAACAGCGGGAAGTGGCGATGTTTTAACAGGGATTATTTCCGGATTAGTAGCGCAAGCATACGAACCGTTAGCAGCAACTATTTTTGGAGTTTACCTCCATGGAAAAGCTGCAGATATTTCATTAGAAGATTACGGTTACCAAAGTTTAATTGCTAGTCATATTGTAGCAACCATTGGCGAGGCTTATATTGATTTGTTTAAACAGCCAGAGCAACCTCAGGAAGAAGAAAAACAAAACAAATAATAAAAAAAAAGCCTGTTTCAATAGAATGTTTGAAACAGGCTTTTACTAATTGAGATTTGAAGTTATAGTCCCAATTTTTCAAATAATTTAATAAGTTGAGGGCTTGATGGTCTTGGCGCATCTGCATCAACAATATTTCCATTAGGATCTACAAGAATAAATCTTGGAATTGAATTGATTTTGTAACTTTTAATAAAGTCAGAAGCAAAACCATTATCTGCCATTAATTGAATGCCTCCAAGTTCTTTATTGGCAACCATTTTTTTCCAACCTTGGTATGCTGCAGCGGCATCATTTTTATAGCCACGACCATTATCTACAGAAATACTTACAAAAGCTATGTTTTTGCCTTCAAATTGTTTTTCTATCTTTTTAAGAGAAGGAATTTCCTTAATGCAAGGTCCGCACCAAGTCGCCCAAATATCAAAGTAAACATATTTTCCTTTTAAGTCTGAAAGCGATAAGTCACCACCAGCAAAATTTTCATAATTTTCAAAAGTAGGAGATGGCGATCCTTTAGGAAAAGCAGCACGTGTTGCTATTTTAGACGCCATAAACCTATTTAATTGTACAATTGAACCTTCAATATTTCTATCCATTAGTGCTACTCGAGTTGAGTCTACTTTAGGATATCTGATTTTTATATCATTATATGCCGATTTGTAGTCGTCAATTGCTTTTTCTAAATCTTCTTTTGTACCATAATTAATAAGGTCTTCTGTAAAATAGTCTTTAGAAATTGAGTATGATCTAACAGAAAAATTATTAATATCCGAATTATCACCTTTAAAAACAATTGATTCTAAAAAGGAGTTGTTGTCTACTTCAAAAGCAGACGTTTTGTCATTTTTTAAATAGATTGATCCGTATTCTTTTCCATGTAAAAAGGTGTAATCTCCTTCAACAACTTTTAATGTATCTTTAAACGTACCATCATCATTAAGCTTAATTATTTTTTCGTACTCGCTACCTTTAAAAACTTTTAGAGTTTTACTATTATCTGGGTTTTCAATTTTACCAGAAATTGTTGCGTAATCTTTAGGTTCTCCCTTACAAGCTAAAATAGTTGTAGCTAAGCAAAGCACTAATAATCGTTTCATAAATTTTGTTTTTTTTCGATTGCAAAAATAACCATTAAAAAATAAAATTAATATTGAAATGAATTATTAACAAAACCTTGTAGAATCCAAAAATATTCTCAATTTTGAAAAAAACATTAAAATTCTTCCTAATGGATAACTTTCATATAATTTCTTCAGATGCTTTAGATATTGTAACGATTTATAATATTTTTTATAAGAATAAAAAGCTAAAACTTTCAGAGGCATCTAAACATAAGATACAAAAATGTAAAACGTATTTAGATAATAAATTGGCAAATGAAAAAAAACCTATGTATGGAATTAATACAGGTTTTGGATCGTTATATAATGTAAAGATTTCTGATACGGATCTTAGTCAGCTTCAAGAAAATTTAGTAATGTCTCATGCATGTGGAACAGGTGAGCGTGTGCCAGAATCTATTGTTAAAGTGATGCTACTTTTAAAAATTCAGTCCCTAAGTTATGGCCATAGTGGAGTGCAGTTAGCAACCGTAGAAAGATTGATTGAATTTTTTAATAACGATATTTTTCCATTTGTGTTTACGCAAGGCTCTTTGGGAGCTTCAGGAGATTTAGCACCTTTAGCACATTTGGCATTACCTTTATTAGGAAAAGGAAAAGTGATGCATAACAATAAGGAATATGATGCAGCAACACTTTTAGAAGAGTTTAATTGGGAGCCTATAACACTTGAAGCTAAAGAAGGTTTAGCTTTGTTGAATGGCACGCAATTTATGAGCGCTTATGGTGTTTATTTGTTGCTAATGTCTCATAAAACATCGTATTTGGCAGATATTATTGCTAGTATTTCTTTAGATGCTTTTGATGGACGCTTAGATCCTTTTCATGATTTGGTACATGCAGTAAGACCACATCCAGGACAACGAAAAGTAGCAAGACGCTTTAATGAATTTTTAAACGGAAGTGAATTAATCACGCGCGAAAAAGAACATGTACAAGATCCTTATTCGTTTCGTTGTATTCCGCAAGTGCATGGTGCAACAAAAGACACTTTAGATTTTGTTGAGAAAGTGATTTTAACGGAAATTAATTCTGTAACAGATAATCCTAATATTTTTCATGAAGAAGATTTAATTATTTCTGGAGGAAATTTTCATGGTCAGCCGTTAGCATTAGCTTTGGATTATTTGAAGATTGCTATGGCTGAAATAGGTAATATTTCAGAACGACGTGTTTTTCAATTGGTGTCTGGTTTAAGAGGTTTACCTGCATTTTTAGTGGATAATCCTGGTTTAAATTCGGGCTTTATGATTCCGCAATATACAGCAGCAAGTATCGTAAGTGCTAATAAACAAATGGCATCTCCTGCTAGTGTAGATAGTATTGTCTCTAGTAATGGGCAAGAAGATCATGTGAGTATGGGCGCCAATGCTGCGACACAGGCTTATACTTTAATAAAAAATGTTGATCGTGTTATTGCTATTGAATTGATGAATGCTTCACAAGCTTTAGAGTTTAGAAGACCTTTGAAAACTTCTCCTTTTTTAGAGTCATTTTTAGAGCAATACCGAAAAGTAGTGCCATTTATAAAAGTAGATGAGGTGTTACATGATTCTATTGAGGCTTCTATTCAGTTTCTAAAAGATGTTGATATTGAAATAGAGGAGTTGTTTTTAAATGATTACGATTTAAAATAAGGATGCATTAGTTATTGCTAATTAGCTCATCAGCCCAATTAAAAGCTTCTGTTAAAGTGACGAAAATTTCAAAAGGTTTGTGAAGAAATAATTTTTCGATTTGAGCATTCCTTTTGGCTTTATAATCGTGAGTTACTACGGCTAAACCAGCTAAATTTTTAGTTTCAGAAGTCCTTGCGTAAATATTGGGATTTACGGAGTAAGAATTTACTCTGTGGCTAATGTATACAAAAGGTTGGTTTGAATAATAGTTTTCAGCTATTTTGATGAGTGCTTCATTTTGTTCCTTATCTACATGAACACCTTCTTTTATCGTTGTGATCATATAATTTTTGTAGAATTTTAATGTACAGAAGTCTATATCAATAATTTTTTGCATAAAAAAAGTACTTATCGTTCTTACAAAATACAAAAAACTCCTTTAATTATAAAGGAGTTTTTTATTATGAATGACTTTTAAAATATTAAAAATCGTTATTTATGATTCTGTAGTCTTACCCGCTGATTTTATCTTTATGCTTAAGACATCATTTTTTTTATCTAAATCCATAGTGATAATATCTCCTTCTTGAATTTTAGAATTAATGATTTCTTCAGCTAGAGCATCTTCAACATATTTCTGAATGGCTCTATTTAATGGTCTTGCGCCATACTGTTTGTCAAATCCTTTTTCGGCGATATAACCTTTAGCGTTATCTGTAAGTTTAAGATCGTAACCTAAATCTTTAATTCTATTAATAAGTTTAACTAGTTCAATATCAATAATTTTATTAATGTCTTCTTTCTCTAGAGCATTAAAGACAATAACATCGTCAATTCTGTTTAAAAATTCAGGTGCAAACGCTTTTTTAAGTGCATTTTCAATAACCCCTTTTGCATGATCTGATTCTTGAGCTATTGCTGCAGAAGTACCAAAACCTACACCAGTACCAAAGTCTTTTAGCTTTCTGGCTCCAATGTTAGACGTCATAATTATGATAGTATTTCTAAAATCAATTTTACGACCTAAACTGTCTGTTAAGTATCCGTCATCTAGAACCTGTAATAACATATTAAAGACATCTGGATGTGCTTTTTCAATTTCATCTAAAAGGACAACAGCATATGGCTTACGTCTTATTTTTTCTGTTAATTGGCCACCTTCTTCATATCCAACATATCCTGGAGGTGCACCAACTAAACGCGATATAGCAAATTTTTCCATGTATTCACTCATATCTATTCTTACCAAAGAATCATCACTTTCAAATAGCTCGCGAGCTAATACTTTGGCTAATTGTGTTTTTCCAACACCAGTTTGCCCTAAGAATATAAATGATCCAATAGGTTTGTTAGGATCTTTAAGTCCAGCTCTGTTTCGTTGAATCGCTTTTACAACTTTAGCAACAGCTTGATCTTGCCCAATAACCTTACCTTTAATTAATTCTGGTAATTTAGATAGTTTAGTGATTTCTGTTTGAGCAATTTTATTTACAGGGATTCCTGTCATCATAGAAATAACATCAGCAACATTCTCTTCGGTAACAACTTCTTTATGTTGCTTTGTTTCTTCTTCCCATTTTTCTTGGGCAGTTGCCAGTTCTTTTTCTAATCGTTTTTCGTCATCTCTAAGCTTTGCTGCTTCTTCGTACTTTTGCTTTTTAACAACGCTATTCTTTGTTTCTTTTACTTCTTCAAGTTTCTTTTCTAATTCAAGAATTTGCTTTGGCACATCTATGTTAGTGATATGTACACGAGAACCTGCTTCATCTAAAGCATCGATAGCTTTGTCAGGAAGAAAACGCTCTGTCATATAGCGATTAGTTAGCTTTACACAGGCTTCAATAGCTTCATCTGTATAGTCGACATTATGATGCTCTTCATATTTCCCTTTAATATTATTAAGGATTTCGATGGTTTCTTCAACAGAAGTTGGTTCAACAATGACTTTCTGAAAACGACGTTCTAAAGCACCATCTTTTTCAATATATTGTCTGTACTCATCTAGAGTAGTTGCACCTATACATTGTATTTCACCTCTTGCTAAAGCTGGTTTAAACATATTAGAGGCGTCTAAACTTCCTGTGGCACCACCAGCACCAACAATAGTGTGAATCTCATCAATAAAAAGAATAATATCATCATTCTTTTCAAGCTCGTTCATAACGGCTTTCATACGTTCTTCAAACTGTCCTCTATACTTTGTGCCTGCAACTAAGCTTGCCAAGTCTAAAGTGACGACACGCTTATTAAATAAGGTACGAGATACTTTTCGTTTTACAATGCGTAATGCTAAACCTTCGGCAATGGCAGATTTACCAACACCAGGTTCTCCTATTAATAAAGGGTTGTTTTTCTTTCTTCGACTTAAAATTTGAGAGACACGTTGTATTTCTTTTTCTCGTCCTACAACAGGGTCTAATTTGTCTTCTTCAGCAAGTACAGTTAAGTCTCTACCAAAATTATCTAAAACTGGTGTTTTTGATTTCTTGTTTGTTTTACTAGATTGGCCTCCAAACGGATTCTGTTTTGCATCTTCTTGTTCGTTCATATCATCATCAGAAAACGATTCTGCTTTTGGGGTTTCTAAATAATCATCTTCGTTAGTTGCCATAGATTTAAATTCTTCTTTTACGTTATCATAATCTACTTTTAGCTTGTTTAAAAGCTTTGTTGTAGGATCATTCTCATTTCTTAAAATGCACAATAATAAATGTGCTGTGTTTATTGAGGTGCTCTGAAATAGTTTTGCTTCTAAAAATGTTGTTTTTAGTGCACGCTCTGCTTGCCTTGTTAAGTGCAAGTTCTTTTTTTCGTTCGATGTTGTTACGATATTTGGGTTGGCAGGACTTAAAATCTCTACTTTACGTCTTAGGTGATTTAGATCTACATCTAAGGCGCTTAAAATATCTATAGCTTTACCGTCTCCATCTCTTAAAAGTCCAAGCATTAAATGCTCAGTACCAATAAAATCATGACCTAAACGTAAAGCTTCTTCTTTGCTGTAAGCAATTACATCTTTAACTCTTGGGGAAAAATTATCATCCATACTATATTCCTTTCTGCTTTAAAAATAATAAAAACATATTGAGTATAAGTCAAAAACCGTACCTTAATTATATGATTATTATATGTCGTAAACGAAGAGAGTAAAAATGCTTTTTAAATCAAAGGAAAATTGCAGATACTTATTAACGAAAAAGATATTAAATATTGTTAATAAAAAATACCAAAAAGCAAGTAGTGTTTGTCTAAAAACAGTGGTATTTTGGTTATATTAGCGCGTTATGAAAATTCACAAAAAAAACTAATTAATTTTATATATGGCAGAAGGAGAAAAACTCATTCCAATTAACATTGAAGATGAAATGAAATCGGCTTACATTGATTATTCAATGTCGGTCATAGTGTCACGTGCGCTACCAGATGTTAGAGACGGTTTAAAACCAGTTCATAGACGTGTACTTTACGGTATGCACGAATTAGGTGTTAGAGCAACTGGAGCACATAAAAAATCAGCAAGAATTGTCGGTGAGGTTTTAGGTAAGTATCATCCACATGGTGATACTTCAGTTTATGACGCTATGGTACGTATGGCTCAGGAATGGAGTTTGCGTTATATGTTAGTTGATGGACAAGGTAACTTTGGGTCTGTAGATGGAGATAGTCCGGCTGCAATGCGTTATACAGAAGCAAGAATGCGTAAGATATCTGAAGATATGTTAGCAGATATTGATAAGGAAACCGTAGATCATAAATTAAATTTTGATGATACTTTAGAAGAGCCAACAGTTCTTCCAACACGTATTCCAGGTTTATTAGTTAATGGAGCTTCAGGTATTGCTGTAGGTATGGCAACAAATATGCCACCACACAACTTAACGGAAGTAGTCAATGGAACAATTGCTTATATCGATAACAACGATATTGAAATAGATGAATTAATCCAACATATCAAAGCACCAGATTTTCCAACAGGAGGAACCATTTATGGCTACGATGGTGTTAAGGAAGCTTTTCATACAGGCCGTGGACGTATTGTAATGCGTGGTAATGCTATTATTGAAGAAGTGCAAGGCAGAGAGTGTATTGTAGTTACAGAGATTCCTTACCAAATCAATAAAGCAGATATGATTAAGAAAACTGCTGACTTGGTTAATGATAAAAAACTAGAAGGTATTGCTACTATTAGAGATGAGTCTGATAGAAATGGTATGCGAATAGTTTACGTTTTAAAGCGTGATGCAATTCCTAATATTGTACTTAATAAGTTATTTAAATATACCGCTTTACAATCGTCATTTAGTGTTAATAATATTGCATTAGTAAATGGGCGTCCAGAGTTACTAAACTTAAAAGAACTTATTCATTATTTTGTAGAACACAGACATGATGTAGTTGTTAGGAGAACCACTTACGAATTGCGTAAGGCTGAAGAAAGAGCTCATATATTAGAAGGCTTAATTATAGCTTCTGATAATATTGATGAGGTTATTAAAATTATTCGTGCATCATCAAATGCAGATGAGGCTCGTAATAGCTTAATAGAACGTTTTAAATTATCTGAGATTCAGGCAAAAGCTATTGTTGAGATGCGTTTGCGTCAGTTAACAGGTTTAGAGCAAGATAAGCTGCGAAATGAGTATGAGGAAATTATGAAAACAATCATAGACCTTAAAGATATCTTGGACAAGAAAGAACGTCGAATGGATATTATTAAAGCAGAGCTTGAAGTTATTAGAGATAAATATGGAGATGATCGTCGTTCAGTAATAGAATATGCAGGAGGAGACTTGAGTATTGAAGATATGATTCCTGATGCACAAGTGGTAATTACAATTTCTCACGCAGGTTATATTAAACGTACATCACTTTCAGAATATAAAACACAAAATAGAGGAGGAGTAGGCCAGAAAGCGTCAACGACTCGTAATGAGGATTTCTTAGAACACCTATTTGTTGGTACTAACCATCAATACATGCTATTCTTTACGCAAAAAGGAAAATGTTTCTGGATGCGAGTTTACGAAATTCCAGAAGGAGCTAAAACGTCTAAAGGTAGAGCAATTCAGAACCTAATAAATATTGAGCAAGATGATAAAGTCATGGCTTTTATCTGTACTCAAGATTTAAAAGACGAAGATTACATTAACAATCATTATGTAATAATGGCGACCAAAAAAGGTCAGGTTAAGAAAACGGCTTTAGAGCAATATTCAAGACCAAGATCTAATGGAATTAATGCCATTACCATTAAGGAAGACGATGTTTTATTAGAAGCAAAATTAACAACAGGTGAAAGCCAAGTGATGTTAGCTTTAAAATCTGGTAAAGCCATACGTTTTGAAGAAGCGAAAACACGACCAATGGGTAGAAATGCATCTGGTGTACGTGGTATTCGTCTTCAAGATGAAAAAAACGATGAGGTTATAGGTATGGTTGCTGTAGACGATATGGATAGCAATATTCTTGTGGTTTCTGAAAATGGATACGGAAAACGTTCTAGTTTAGAAGATTATAGAATTACCAATAGAGGAGGTAAAGGTGTAAAAACCATTTCTATTACAGAAAAAACAGGAAACTTAGTATCTATTAAGAATGTAACCGATGAAGATGATTTAATGATTATTAATAAATCTGGAATAGCTATTCGTATGGCTGTGGCTGATTTACGTGTAATGGGAAGAGCAACACAAGGAGTTAAATTAATCAACCTTAAAGGAAATGATTCTATTGCAGCAGTTGCTAAAGTGATGAAAGATGAGGAAGAAGATATTGAAGGTATTGATGATGCTGAAGTAATTAATTCTGAATCAATTGATAATGAAGATGGCACGGCTATTGATAATAATGAAACTGAAAACGAATAATTAACAACAAAACTATTTATTACAAGATGAAAAAATTACTGACATTAGTGTTACTTTTAATTGTTTCCTCAATGTCTTTTGCACAAAAGAACGAGATTAAAGCCATTGAAAAAGCACTAAAAAATTCGAATTTTGGAGATGCTAAATCTGCAGTATCAGCTGCAGAAGCATTAATAGGAAATATGGATGATAAGTCTAAAGCCAAATTCTATTTCCTTAAAGCTAAAGCACTTTATGCAGAAGGAAAAGGTTCTGATAAAGATATCGATGAAGCTATAGTAAGTTTAGATGACTTGAAAGAATTAGAATCTAAAATGGGGAAATTAAAATATACCAAAGAAGCTAATGAAATGTCATTAGGAATGGTTAATACATTTCTAACTAAAGCTAATAATGCGTTTAGTAGTAAGAATTATACTGTTGCTGCAAAAGGCTTTGAAAAAGTTTATAGAATGTCTCCTAAAGACACGTTATATCTTTATTACGCTGCTTCAGCTGCTGTAACTTCTCAAGATTATGATACTGCTTTAGATTACTATGTTGAATTAAAAAACATGGGATATACAGGTATCCAAATGAATTACTATGCTACAAATGTAGAAACTGGTGAAGAAGAATTGTTTGCTAATAAGCAAACAAGAAATTTTTCTGTAAAATCTAAAGCTCATACTAAACCTAGAGATGCTAAAAGCGAATCTAAAACAGCTGAAATTGTAAAGAACATCGCTTTAATATATGTATCACAAGGAGATAATGAAAAAGCTTTAGGAGCTATGGCTGATGCTAGAGCAGAAAATCCTGATGATTTAGGTTTATTATTATCTGAAGCTAATGTTTACCTAAAAATGGGTAACAGAGAAAGATTTAAAGAATTAATGGAAGAAGCAACTACTAAAGATCCTAATAACGCTGAATTACAGTATAATTTAGGTGTGTTAGCTGCTGAAGGTGGTAACCCAGAAGCTGCTATAAAGTATTATGAAAAAGCTATTTCTATTAACCCTGGTTATGTAGATGCTTATAACAATATTGCAGTTGTAATGTTAGAAGGTGAAGCTAAGATTGTTGAAGAGATGAATAGCTTAGGAAATAGTTCTGCAGATAACAGAAAATATGATGAGTTAAAAGAAAAACGTTCACAATTGTATTATCAAGCTATTCCTTTTTTAGAGAAAGCTTTAGAGTTGAGAAATACTAATATAGATGCGGCTAAAACGTTAATGAACATATATAGCGCTTTAGGTGAAACTGATAAGTTTAAAGCTATGAGAGCTAGGATTGAAAAAATGGAAGCTTCTGCAGCAGGTGGAAATTAAAATTAGATTCAAAATAGTATAAAAAAAGCGGCTTTTTTTATACTATTTTTTTAATAACTCTCAGTTTGTGGGTATGTGTATTCTTATCAATATTATAAATACCACTATGATCTAAACGATCAATTCTTACTTTGCCATGCGCATGGATAATGTAATTATCTTTCATGATAATACCTACATGAGTAATGTTGCCTTCTGCATTATCAAAAAAGGCTAAATCACCAGGTTCACTTTCTTCAATAAAGCTCAGAGCTTCCCCTTGTGTTGCTTGTTCAGAAGCATCTCTAAATAATTTGTACCCATTGAGTTTATATACTATTTGTGTAAACCCAGAACAGTCAATTCCAAAAGGTGATTTTCCACCCCATAAATAGGGGGCATTCAAGAATAAAAAAGATGATTTAACAATATTTTCTTTAGCGCTTTTTGAGGTTAAGGCAGTACCATCAAAGTTATGCTTAAGTATGTTTAACCCATTTAAATCTGAACCAACAGGAATAGGATATAAATTATTTGAAGCATCTGATACAAATTCAATTAAATCTTTGGATAAATTAACACCAGATTTATTTAGGTCATTATAACTAGACGCGTCAATTTCTAAGTATTGCTTATTATCTATCCAACCTTCATATTTATCAAAGGCAAAACGGATGCGACTCCACTTTTTTCGTTGCTCAAGCACTTTAAAAAAGTCACCATACAGAGCTTGCGTTACCATTTCACTGGTATCGCTAGGTTCTAATCGTATAGGTACAATGCCAAGATTGCAAATGCCGTATTGCATAGAGTTTGGTTAAGCGCGTTCTAATACCACTGCAGAAGCACCTCCACCGCCATTACAAATAGCAGCTGCTCCAATATTGGCGTTATTTTGTTGTAATACGTTGATTAAGGTCACTAAAATTCTTACGCCAGAGCATCCAAGTGGATGTCCTAAAGAAACGGCACCACCATTAACATTTACATTACTGTCGTCTAATCCTAAAATTTTCATATTAGCTAATCCAACAATAGAGAATGCTTCGTTAAATTCAAAGAAATCAACGTCTTTTATATCAATATTCGCTTTAGCTAATGCTTTAGGTAAAGCTTTAGCAGGCGCTGTTGTAAACCATTCTGGTTCATGTGCAGCATCTGCATACCCTTTTATAACAGCAATAGGTTGTAAGCCTAATTCTTTAGCTTTTTCTCTGCTCATTAATATCATGGCTGCAGCTCCATCGTTAATTGTAGAGGCATTAGCAGCAGTAACTGTTCCGTCTTTAGTAAATGCAGGACGTAATGCAGGAATTTTATCCATTTTCACATTCGTATATTCTTCATCTTTGTTAACAATTACAGGTTCTCCACGACGTTGAGGAACTTCAACAGCAATAACTTCATTCTCAAACTTTCCAGCATCCCAAGCCGCTTTAGAACGTTCATAAGACTGAACAGCAAAAGCATCTTGATCTTCTCTAGAGAATTTATATTCAGTTGCACATAAATCGGCACAAACCCCCATGGCATTATTGTCATAAGCGTCAACTAATCCGTCTTTTTGCATACCGTCTTCAAGCGTTGCTGGTCCAAATTTTGTACCAGTTCTTGCATGATAATAATGTGGAATTAAACTCATGTTCTCCATTCCACCGGCAACAACTATTTCTGCATCACCTAATTGTATAGCTTGAGCAGCTTGCATTACAGCTTTCATTCCTGAAGCACATACTTTGTTAACTGTAGAACATGGAATTGTGTTTGGTAATCCTGCGTAAATAGCAGCTTGTCTTGCAGGAGCTTGTCCTGTGCCAGCTTGCACAACATTTCCCATAATGACTTCATCTACTAGCTCTGGTTTTAAATTAATTTTATCTAAAGCTCCTTTAATAGCCGCAGCTCCTAATCGAGGTGCTGGTACTGTAGATAAACTTCCTAAAAAACTTCCAATTGGTGTTCTAACTGCTGAAACTATAACGACGTCCTTATTCATTGTGATTATATTTGATGTTATTTGGAGCGAAATTAAACATTTTTTAAGAGATTTTAGAATGTATTAATGATATTAGCAATCTAAAATTCTAATATTTATTACATTTGATTGTATATGAATGTATTCCTCAATAAATGGTATAAGAATCATGCTTTAGTTTATAAGATATTATTATTCTTATTAACCACATTGTTTATTGTTTACTTGTTTCCTAAAACAGGGAAGTTTAGATACTCTTTTGAAAAGGGTAAGCCATGGCAATCCGAAAACCTATATGCTCCATTTAATTTTGCGATAAAGAAATCCCAAAGTGAAATAGACAAAGAACAACGCGAAATTAAAAATCATAGTCCTTTGTATTTTGAGGTCACTAAAGGTGTTGAAGACGATGTTATATTAGATTTTACGATGAGATTTAACCAAGTATTTAAAGACTCTAGTACTCTTAGAACTGAAAATACAACGTTATTTAATCATGGTAAATCAATTGTAAACAAGCTTTATAATTCTGGAATATTAGATTTAGATTATAATTATGATAAAGATAGACCTGTATTTTTAACGTCATCTAATACCATTCAAAAAGAGTTGCAATATGGCAGTTTGTATGAGTTAAGTGAATGGAGAGCACTAGTAGAGAAGGATTTAGGAAATACATTATCTATAGATACAAAAAAGCGTATAGTCTCTATTTTTTTCGATGTTATTAAACCTAATATAAAACTCAATAAAAGTCTTAGTGATAGAGCTTTAGAAGAGGAGTTGTCAAAAATTTCTTTAACGAGAGGACGTATTGAAAAAGACCAACTCATAGTTTCTAAAGGGCAAGTAGTAGAGGAAGATCAATACGTTATTTTAAGTTCTTTAAAATCCGAATATGAATCTCAAGTATGGAATTCTGCTAATTATAATTGGGTTCTCGTAGCTTACACACTATTGGTGGCATTGGCATTACTCATGTTATTATTGTTTTTAAGAAAATATAGACTCGAAGTCTTCTTAAACAACACTAAAGTGACGTTTATATTTTTTAATATCGCATTAATGATATTGTTAAGCACTTTGGTTATTAACTTTAATTCTCAGTATATCTATGTGGTGCCATTATGTATTTTACCACTCGTACTAAAAGCTTTTTTCGATGCAAGATTAGGTCTCTTTACACATGTACTTACGGTATTACTTTTAGGTTTTATTGTACCTAATAGTTACGAGTATATGTTTCTTCAGATTATTGCAGGAATGGTAACGATTTTAACGGTCTCAGAATTATATAAAAGAGCTAACCTTTTTATATCAGTAGGACAAATAACATTTATTTATATCATTGCTTATTTTGCATTTTTCGTTATTCACGAAGGGCAATTAACAGGGTTAAAATGGGAAACTTTTGGTTTATTTGTGCTTTGTGGTTTAGCGACTTTGTTTGTTCAGCCTTTAATCTATATTTATGAAAAGATTTTTGGACTGGTGTCTGACGTATCTTTATTAGAATTGTCTGATACAAATACAAAATTGCTAAAAGAATTATCAAACAGAGCTCCAGGGACATTTCATCATTCATTAAATGTGGCTAATTTGGCTGAAGCTTCAGCTAATGAAATTGGCGCTAATGCTATGTTAATTAGAGTAGGAGCCTTGTATCATGATATTGGCAAGATGAATAATCCAACGTATTTTACAGAAAACCAGAGTACAGGTATTAATCCTCATGACGAATTATCGAATAAAGAATCTGCGAAAATTATTATTGATCACACAATTAAAGGAATTGAAATTGCTAAAAAATACAATTTACCAGATCGTGTTATAGATTTTATTAGAACACATCACGGTACCAGTTTAGTGTATTATTTTTATATGAAAGAAAAAGCTGAGAATGAAAATGTTGATATCAGCGATTTTACTTATCCAGGTCCAAAACCATTTAGTAAAGAAACAGCAATTTTAATGATGTGTGATAGTGTAGAAGCTGCTTCAAAAAGTTTAAAAGATCCTACAAGTACAAAGATTAATGATTTTGTTGAAAACATAATCAATAAGCAAATGGAGAGTGGTCAGTTTTTAAATGCGAATATTACGTTTAAAGAAATTCAATCTATCAAAAAAGTGCTTAAACATAAATTAGCGAATATTTACCATCTAAGAATAGAGTACCCTGAATAATAAAAAAAAACTACTATTTCTATCAGGGTTTTGTTGTTAGCAGCGTTTGTTTTAGAGGTGACTAACGACTGAGACGTGTCCAATAATGTTTTAGCTTTGTACAAACATCCAATTTATCAAAAAAAATCTTAAGTTTAACGGTGGGATATTATATATTAGTAATCCTATTATGTTTTTAAACAAAAAAGCCTCACTATTTCTATTAAGGCTTTTTGGAATCGCGCTAGGATTTGAACCTAGGACCGCATAATTGGAAAGCTGACACTCTATACCAACTGAGCGACTCTCGTATTTTGTAATTAAATTGCTTTAATTAATGGTATTTCAATATGTAGAATCGTTACGTTTATTTTAGATTACTTCGTTTCGCTGAGTATTCTGGATTGGTGACTCAATCCAAATGAGTTTTTACAAAAGTGAGTTTTTGTAAAGCTGCATTTAAAAATCATTTGTGGGGAGAGCAGGATTCGAACCTGCGAAGACGTAGTCAGCAGATTTACAGTCTGCCCTCGTTGGCCGCTTGAGTATCTCCCCAATACTTTTATTCAATATTTCAAACTAAAAAGACCACTCAGCACAAGATGTCTTTAGAGCGAGAGACCGGGTTCGAACCGGCGACATTCAGCTTGGAAGGCTGACGCTCTACCAACTGAGCTACTCTCGCATTTTTGGTAAGCGGTCGCGAATATATAAATATTTTTTAAAAATGCCTTAATTTTTCTTTTTTTAGGCTATAAAATTTACCGTAGGTTGAACGTAGAAATTATCTATAGATTTAGAGTTGAAATATGTGTTAGATAATATATAATTATACACAAAAAAGCCTCAACATAAATGTTAAGGCTTCTTGTGATCGCACTAGGATTCGAACCTAGGACCGCCTGCTTAGAAGGCAGGTGCTCTATCCAGCTGAGCTATGCGACCAATTAGAGTAAAACTCTAAAATTTCAATAAAAGTCGGGGTGGCAGGATTCGAACCTGCGGCCTCCACGTCCCAAACGTGGCGCGATAACCGGGCTACGCTACACCCCGAGTTGATTATCTTTTTAAATATTACTTACAGTCGCATATGCTGTAGTAAATTTGCGGAGAGACAGGGATTCGAACCCTGGGTGAGTGTTTCCACCCACGACGATTTAGCAAACCGCTCCTTTCGGCCACTCAGGCACCTCTCCAATATTTATATGAACATTCCTTTAAATGCGGATGCAAATGTAAGGCAACATTTTAAAGAACGCAACAATTTTTTTGAGTTTTTTTTGAATATTTTTGATTGTATATTTAAGTGTATATTTATCAGGCAAATAAAAGTGTTTTACTCAACTTTATAAGTTTTAAAAAATGTTTAAATAAAGTATAAACTAAGTTCTAAACTTTAAAATATGTCTAGTTACAAAAAAGATAGAGCTTTTTCCGACTACGTGCATCAGCAATTAGCATTACCTTTAATATATAAGGCTTTAGGGTGGCAAGAGGTTAGATTGCGAAAGGACTATGCTCAATATATAGATATGATGGATGGTATTGATTATGTGTTTAGAAAGGGAAATGAAATTATGAGCGTACAAGAGCGATTTAGGGAAGCGCAATATAAAGACTATTCAGATTTTACCATTAGGTATAGGCGTGATGATAATAAATTTAAAGAACGACAAGAATCTGAATATTATAAAATGAAAGCACATTATTTTACCTATGGCATTATTGATTGTGCTAAAAGTAAGGTGAATACAGCTAAAGGATTTATAAAATATGCCATAATAGATTTAAAAAAAGTCTATGATAAGATTGATTCCAAAGCCATTTTTATTTCAGATAACAAAAAGCATAAGTGCGAAATTGTAAATAATAAAAGAATTGAATGCCCTGTAAAGTATAATGTAGATAGGTCTTCTTCTTTTTTTCCTATTGATATTTCTTTTTTAATGAAGCTTTGGGGTAATGAGATGATTGTAGCTCAGAAAGGTTTTTGTGATTAATGAACTTTTGAGCAAATCAAAATAATTTTGTCTTCATCTACATTTGTTGTGAAAAATAAATAGAGTGTTCCGCCGTCTTTAATTTTGAATTTTTTGCGAATATCATGTACTGATAACGGAAAGTTTCTTGTAGTTATATTAGCTTTTAATATTTTTTCTTTGGAAAATGCTTTTTTATTAAAGGGTACTATTTTTTCAATTTTAAATCTTCTTCCAGGAAATTCTATAAGTGAGTCAGATGTGTATAAATGCGAATGTTTGTGTAGTTTTTCAATATTTAGAATGTTAGCAACAGAATTAAAACTACCAGATTTTAAAACGGCAGAATTTGGTTCGTACAAATAGGTGAGTGGCTTGCTATAATTTGCTTCAGCTTTAGCTTCTTCTTTAAAGTTAAATTTAAAATATTGAGCTTTATCTCTTTGTAAATTAACAGTTTTTACGAGAACGTCTCCTTTAAAACCCCGCTCTAAAATCCATAATAATTCTTTAACTTCATTGTTAACGGCTACAATATGAATTTCTTTTACATGCTGTAAATCTGATAGCGTTGCTGATAAATCTAACAAAGGTGATGTTTTAATCATCACATTTTTTGCGCACTGTAGCAATAAGTTTTGATGTGTTTTAATATTAGGTTCGCAGTCTGCTAATAAAAATACTTTTTGCTTTAAATCATCACGGCGCGAAGGGTCAATATATATCCAATCTATAGTTTGGGTAACTTCTTTTAAAGTGTCAATTCCATTTGCATTATAGCATGTAATGTTTGAAGTATTTAGTGCTTTTAAGTTATGTTTAACTAATGCTGAAAGTTCTGGGTTAATTTCACAATGTATTACGTTTTCAACATGTTTTGAAAAGTAAAATGCATCTACACCAAAACCACCTGTGAGATCCATAATCTGCTTACCAGAAACTAAACTAGATTTATATTGAGCAGTAATTTCTGAAGAGGTTTGTTCTATATTAAGCTTATTGGGAAAGTATATATTTTCAGTACTAAACCATGTTGGTAGTTTCTTTTTACAGCGTTTTTTTGCTTCAATTTGTTCAATAATTAATTTTGAATCTACAACTTTAAACGGTATACCTTTTAGCAATAATTCTGAAACATCAGAATTTAGGTTATTGTTTATAAAATTTTGTATTTCAGTATTTAACAGGTTTTTGTTAAACATTAGCTATAAGCCTTTGGTTAGTTTTTGAACTATATTATAATCCGATAAAAATTCTTTCAAGATAACTTTTATGGCTGTGTATGTTGGTATGGCGACAATCATTCCAACAACACCAAATAAAATTCCAGAAATAATGATAATTAAGAAAATTTCCAAAGGGTGTGATTTTACACTTTTAGAAAAGATATAAGGTTGGCTAAAGAAATTATCTACCAATTGCGCGAAGATAAACCCAATCATTACATACGTGGTTTTTGGTAAAATGACCTCACTAAAATTTTCGCCTAAGTTACTAGACATGCTTAACAAAAGCATTAAAAAACCACTAACTAAAGGTCCAATATAAGGCACTAAATTAAGAAGCGCACACAGAAAAGCAATAACAATGGCATTGTCTATTCCAAACACTAATAATACAATGGTGTAAATAACAAAAAGAATTAATATTTGAAATATAAGTCCAACGAAATAGCGTGATAATAAATCTTTTATTGTGGTGATAGAGCGTTTAGAGCGTTCTTCATTACCGCTTGGCACAAAGGTCATAATACCATCTTCAAAAAGCTTACTGTCTTTTAGGAAAAAGAACGAAATAAATAGTACTGAGAATAAACCAATGCTAAAAGTACCTAAACCACTAATAAAACTATTTAGAAAATTAGGAATGATTGCAAAATCGAGTTTAGAGAGTACATGAGAGTCTTTAATAGATTGTTCGAGATCTATATTGTTGAATTGAAAATAAGTAATAATTTGATCGTATAGATTTTCAATATTTAATTGTAATTGATCAATATTTAGTAAGGCTAAATTGTGACCTTGTTCGATAATTAGCGGAATAAAAAGTCCGACTAAGCCAATTAAAAGACTTAAAAGAAGGGTCATGGTCACTACAACTGCAACGGTGTTATTAAATTTTAATCGCTCTCTTAAAAATAGTATGATTGGTCGTCCAATTAGAGAAATAACTGCAGCAACAGCAATATAAACGATTACGGATTGAATTTTAAAAAGAAAATATAAGACTAACATTATAGCTAGAATCATACCCAATGCTCTTAAAATACCGTTGGCTATTGTTTTTGAATTCATCTCTTGCATATTTACTCAAAGGTGCTGAAATAAATTCAGCATGGCAAATTTAAGCATTTAGTTGTTTTGTGATTTCGTAAAGCGCAATACTTGTGGCTTGTACCACATTCATACTGCTGTTATTGCCAAACATATTAATGTGTACAATAGCATCAACGCTTTTTAATAGTGGTTCTGAAACTCCAAAGTTTTCATCTCCTAATATTAGCGCAATTGGTTGATGGTTTTTTAATTTAAAAGTTGATAAATCCTGACTATTCTCTGTGATTTCTAAAGCAATCAAATAATAGTTTTTAGCTTTTAAAGTTTTGATTTGTGTTTCAATATCTTCGTTTATGCTATGTGTTACGTACTTTTCAGTTGAACGCGATGTTTTTGTCATTCGTTTACCCAATGGAATATTGGAACCACAAAAAATAAGCTCTTCAATACCAAAGGCATCTGCTATTCTAAATAAACTTCCAATGTTTGGTGCGTTGGTTACATTATCGCAAATTACTGTAATAGGATGTTTTTGCTTTTGAAAGTTAGAATTGTAGTGGTTTAGTTGCATAAAATGGGAAAGTCAAAATTAATTTTCAAAAGCGTACTTTACAATGTTGGCGCCCATTTTAAGTGCTTTTTCTCGTACATCTTCTGGGTCGTTGTGTACTTCTTGGTCTTCCCAACCATCACCCAAATCACTTTCAAAAGTAAATAATAGTACTAATCTACTTTCGTGAAAAATCCCAAAAGCTTGTGGTGCTTTTCCGTCGTGCTCATGGATTTTAGGTAAACCGTTAGAAAATTCAAAAGCTGAACTAAATATGTTATGATCCTTAGGAAGTTCAACTAAATCACTATTAGGAAATACCTTTTTGAGTTCTTTAGTAATATAAGGCTCCATGCCGTAATTATCATCAATATGAAGAAACCCACCAGAAATTAGATAATTCCTTAAGTTTTCGGCATCATCATCACTAAAGAATACATTTCCATGACCTGTCATGTGTAGTAAAGGAAATTGAAAAATATCTGTACTACCAACTTCAACGGTTTGAATACTTTCGTTAATGTTGGTATCTATGTTATCGTTGCAGTATTTTACTAAATTAGGTAATGCTGTTGGATTGCTATACCAATCACCTCCTCCTTTGTATTTTAAAATAGCGAGGTCTTGTGCAAATAAGAACACTGAAAAAAGAGAAAAGAAGAAGGAAATAAATAGTTTCATTAATATTCGTTTAAAAATGCAACAGAATGGCAAGCTGCAATTGCAGCTGTTTCTGTTCGCAAACGTGTCTCACCCAAAGTTACAGGAATAAAGTTACGTTGCAAGGCCATTTCGATTTCTTTAACGCTAAAGTCGCCTTCAGGACCTATGAGGATTGTACAATCCGTTGCTGTTTTTAATTGTGATTTTAAAGATTTTTTATCTGTTTCTTCGCAGTGCGCAATAAAAATTTGAGCCTTAAAATTTTGATCTATAAAATCTTTAAAAGCAATGGGCTTATTAAGTTTTGGTAAATAATATTGCAGGGATTGTTTCATTGCAGACTGAATGATTTTTTCAAAACGTTCAATCTTTACCACTTTTCTTTCACTGTGTTCGCAGATAATAGGAGTTATGGTTTCAACGCCAATTTCAGTAGCTTTTTCTAAAAACCATTCGTACCTATCGTTCATTTTAGTTGGTGCAACAGCTAAATGTAAATTGTAATTACGTTTAGGTTGTAAGCTTTTAGACTGTATAGAAGCGACACATTTTTTTTGTTCAGCTAATATAATTTCAGCGACAAAAACCCAGCCTTTACCATTGGTAATGTGTAGTTTGTCGCCAGTTGTTTTACGTAAAACTTTAGCAATGTGTCGGCTTTCGTCTTTGTCGAAACTAAAACTAGTATCGGTTTCCGAAATATTTGAATTGTAGAATAATTGCATTAATCTATGTCTTCAGAAAATTTTAAAACTGTAATCTCTTCAATAGCTGTTCTGTCTTCTGTTTTAATAGCGAGATAATATTTTTGATTTTCAATATCGTCTATTGAAAATATTTCGTCAATAGCATGGTTTTTACCAAAAGCAACTTGGTCAAAAGCAGCTGGCATTTCTCCGGCTTTAATCCAACCTGTATCTCCTCCTTTTTTTGCAGTATGATCAGTAGAGTGGTGTTTTGCTAAGTCTTTAAAACGGTAACCTTCTTTATACTGAGCTATTACCTTGTTACGCTTTTTTATGGCTTCTTCAGCAGACATTTTTGAGGCGTCTATTACAATAATGCTAAATTTTAAATAATCTATTTCAGCTTTATCAATGACTTTGTAGTAGGTTTTTTTAAAATCTGTTCTAATTACTTTTTTGCCACCTTTAGAAAGGTTAAATAAGTCATTAGCTAATCTGGTTTTATGCTTTTCTTTATTGAAAGTAAAAAGTTTACCTTGTTTGGGCTTGTTTTTTTTTAAAAACGTGGTGGCTTCATCTGAAGTAGAAATAGAATCTAATTGTTGCTCTAATGCTATTTGAGAAAAACCTAAGAAAGGAATTAAAAGCAATAGCGTAAATAAATGTTTCATGTTAAATTTTGTTTAAAGTGATTTGGATACTGCAAAACAACTAAATTTTAAGATACAATAGAGGAGAATAGTTGTAAGGATGTTAACAGATGTTTTAACAATTTTAAAGAAGTGATTACTTTTTGGTAATTAAATTAAATTTTTAAATAAATTTAAAACCCTTTAAAAGAAAAAAGAAATTGAGGTATAACCAATAAAAAAGGTTAAGATAGGCACATATCATTTAAAGTTAACATCGCTATTAAATAATAGAAATTTGGAATTACTCTTCGTTTATATTTTTAATCGGGCAGTAGCCATAACATTAAAATCTGAAAAATCCTTTTCTAAATATTTTAAATAACCAACAATAGCAATCATTGCGGCATTATCTGTAGTATATTCAAATTTTGGAATATAACTCGTCCAGCCAAATTTTTGTTCGGCATCTTTTAAAGCTTTTCTAATACCAGAATTAGCAGAAACACCTCCGCCAATGGCAATGTGTTTAATGCCTGTTTGCTTTACCGCTAGTTTTAATTTGGCCATTAAAATACCTATGATGGTATATTGAATAGATGCGCAAATGTCATTTAGATTTTCTTCAATAAAATTAGGGTTTGCTTTTACTTCGCGTTGAATAAAATATAAAATATTAGTTTTTAATCCTGAAAAACTAAAATTTAACCCATCGACTTTTGGTTTTGTAAACTGATAAGCCTTTGGATTGCCAAGTTGTGCACGTCTATCAATTTCTGGTCCAGCAGGATAGCCTAAGCCTAATACTTTTCCGCTTTTATCATAAGCTTCTCCTACGGCATCGTCTATAGTTTCTCCTAAAACTTCCATATCAAAATGAGTATTCACTTTTACTATCTGTGTGTGGCCTCCAGAAATAGTCATAGCTAAAAAAGGGAAAGGAGGTTTTTTATGATCTTTTTCGTCTATAAAATGTGCTAAAATATGCGCTTGCATGTGGTTTACGTCTATTAGCGGAATATCTAAACCAAAAGCCAGAGATTTGGCAAAAGATGTGCCAACCAATAACGATCCCATTAAACCTGGACCACGAGTAAAAGCTATAGCGTTTAATTGCTCTTTTTTTATTCCTGCTTTTTCTAGGGCTTGGTGTACTACTGGAACAATATTTTGTTGATGCGCTCGAGATGCCAATTCTGGGACTACGCCTCCGTACTCTGCGTGTATTTTTTGATCAGCAACAACGTTACTTAAAATTTGGTCGTTGCATAGTATGGCAGCAGATGTGTCGTCACAAGACGACTCAATTCCGAGGATATAAATATTTTCTTTTTCCATAGTAGATATTAGGCACAATAATTGTTAATTTTGTTAGTTATAGCTCATTGCCATAATTAACAGCATAGTGTTGCTGCAAAGGTAGTGAAGATTTAAAACTTTAAAACGCATTAATTTTATCAAACGGATACTTAAAATATTAGGAAAAATAGTAGCAATAATACTGCTACTTTTTTTCATTTTATTTTTGGTACTATCTATTCCTGCTGTACAAACCAAGTTAGGACGGTATGTTACAGATACACTTAATAAGGATTTTAAAACGGATATTAACGTTGGTAGAGTAGGTTTGCAACTGAATGGTGATGTTGAACTGAAAGAAATTTTAATTAGAGATTATAAAAAAGATACACTTATAAGTGTTGGTGAGTTAAATAGTTCTATCATTAGTTTTAAGAATCTTTTGAATAGTAAGTTGAATTTTGGCGATATAGATTTGCAAAATGTCATTTTTAACTTAAAAACATATCAAGGTGAACAGGACTCAAATTTAGATGTTTTTGTAGCAAAATTTGATGATGACAACCCAAGAGTTGGTCCAAGTGAGTTTTTATTCTCTTCTAGCGATGTGTCTATAGAAAACGGAATTTTTAGACTAATCGACGAAAACCTAGAAACACCAGAAATCTTCGAATTTACTGAGCTTAATGCTAATACGACTAATTTTTTAATAAATGGGCCTGAGGTAAGATCTCGAATTAATACATTTAGTTTTAGAGATAGTAGAGGTATTGCTGTTAAGAATTTAATGGCAAACTTTGAGTACACATTAGATCATATGTCTTTT
Organism: Winogradskyella psychrotolerans; assembly: GCF_018860565.1. GTDB lineage: Bacteria > Bacteroidota > Bacteroidia > Flavobacteriales > Flavobacteriaceae > Winogradskyella > Winogradskyella damuponensis. The sequence goes on along the minus strand of NZ_JAHKPS010000018.1, from coordinate 312,461 downwards.
GGAGACCTTAATATTAAAACCGAACAGTCTGAGCTAAAAGGAGAGTTAAGATTTGATTATAATCGAGAAGATTTTAAACATTTTACAGACAAAGTTAATGTAGCCGCAAGTTTTAAGGATTCTGATATTTCATTAACAGAGCTCAACGTCTTTTTTGATGAATTTGGGGTGAGCCAACATGCAAATTTTAATGCAGATTTATCGGGGACTTTAAATAATTTGATTGCTAAAAACCTTAATGTAAGTACCTCTAGAAATACAAGAATTATTGGTGATATTACGTTTAAGAATTTATTTAGTAAGGCCGACGATAGTTTTGCGTTACAAGGGAATTTTCAAAATTTAGCTTCAAATTATAGAGATTTAACGGCTTTATTACCAAGGCTATTGGGAAATTCTATTCCTAGCGTTATTTCTAAGGTTGGGAATTTTAATATCAAAGGCACATCTTTTATTACAACTAAGCGTGTTGAAGCAGATTTAGAAATAGATACGGATTTAGGGTTTATAAAATCTAATTTACAACTTACAGATATCGATAATATTGACAATGCAAATTATATAGGGAATATTGTTTTAGATGAATTTAATCTCGGAGAGCTTATTAATGAACCTTCAGTAAAAACAGCTTCTTTAAATCTCGATGTTGATGGTAAAGGGTTTACTATTGAAAATTTAAAAACAGATGTAAAAGGAGATGTTTATGTTTTAGATTATAACGGTTATACGTACAGAGATATTTCACTTTCAGGAGATCTTGGAAATAAAATATTTAATGGTATTGTAAAAGCTGAAGATCTTAATTTACAACTCGACTTTAATGGTTTGGTAGATTTTTCTGAAGATCTTAAAAAATTCGATTTTAAGGCTAATGTTGGTTATGCCAATCTTAATAAATTAAATTTTGTTACACGAGATAGTATTTCAGAATTTAGAGGTTTAGTAACCATGAGTGCTAGAGGTACAACACTAGACAATGCTACAGGTGCTATTAATATAAAGAATACAACGTATAAAAATCAAGATAAGAGTTATGGTTTTCAAGATTTTGATATTGTCTCTTCTTTTAGAGATACCGAACGTACCATTACTATAAACTCCCCAGATATTATAGATGGAAAAGTCTCAGGCCAGTTTAAAACTAAAGATATTATTGGATTAGTAGAAAATTCAGTAGGAAGTATTTACACGAATTATGTTCCAAATATTGTAGAAGAAGGGCAATACCTCAATTTTAGATTCAATATATATTCTAAAATAGCAGCGGTATTTTTTAAGGATTTAACTATAGGAAGTAACACGTTTATTGAAGGTAGAATAGAAACGGATGAAAAAGGATTTGAATTAACGTTTAATTCGCCAGAAATTAAATTTAAAGACTATTTTGCTAACAATATCAATATAAACATAGATAATAGCAACCCAATATATAACACGTATATAGAAATAGATAGTATTGGTGCAGGTATATACAACGCTTCTCAATTTAGCTTAATTAATGTTACAAAACGTGATACTTTACTCATCAAGTCTGAGTTTAAAGGTGGAGAAAACAATGCAGACGATTTTAACCTAAATTTATTTTACACTATTGACGAAACTAATAAATCTGTAGTTGGTTTTAGAAAATCAGATGTGTTATTTAAAGGTTACGATTGGCTTTTAAATTCTAAAAAAGATACCTTAAATAAAATTCGATTTGATAGAGATTTTAAAACGTTCGATATCTCACCAATTAAAATTACACATGATAATGAAGAAATTTTGCTTTCTGGTAAAGTAAAGGATTCAGTTAACAAAGATTTTAATGTAGATTTTAAAGATGTACAGCTTGTTAAAATTACGCCACGTATAGACAGTTTAGCTTTAAAAGGTATTGTAAATGGTAAACTTGATGTGGTTCAAAACAATGGAGTGTACTTGCCTAAATCTAATGTAGAAGTAAGTGGTCTTTTTGTTAATGATTATGATTTAGGAAACTTAAAAGCTAAAATTGAAGGGAATAACTCTATTACAAACTATAATGTAGATGTAACACTAATTAATGACAATTTAAAATCGTTAGACGCTAAAGGTGTTATTGATGTTGCAGAAAATAATCCTATTATAGATTTAGATGTAGTGTTTGAAGAATTTTTATTAGATCCATTAAACCCTTTGGGTGAAGGGGTTATTAGTAATATTAGAGGCTTAGTATCTGGTTATGCTAATGTAACTGGAAGCTTAAAAAAACCAGCAATTTATGGTGAGTTACTGTTAGATAGGGCAGGTTTGTCTATTCCATATCTTAATGTAGATTATGGTTTTGATTTTGACTCTAAGGTATCATTAAGAGGGCAGCAATTTGTTTTTAATGACGTTTCAATGACGGATTCTAAATACTTTTCAAAGGGGAGTCTCAATGGGTTTATAGCACATGATAATTTTTCGGATTGGAAATTAGGTTTAGAATTAAATACAGATCGTCTTTTAGTGTTAAACACTGAGGAAACAGAAGATGAGCTGTATTATGGTACAGGTTTTATTTCAGGAAAAGCAGAAATAAAAGGACCAACAGATCAGCTGGTTATTAAAGTTATAAACGGACGAACAGAAGCTGGAACAGAGTTTTATATTCCATTAAATGATTCTGAAAGTTTTGGAGACAACTCTTTTATTCATTTTTTAAGTCCAGAAGAAAAAGCCGCCAGAATAAAAGGAGAGGTTTCAGATTTAATTGAAGTTAAAGGTTTAGTCTTAGATTTTGATTTAAATGTAAATGAAAATGCCGTTATTGAAATAGTTATAGATAAAGAGGCAGGTAGTACAATTAAAGGTAGAGGTGTAGGAGGTTTAAACTTTTTAATTAATACCAATGGCGCCTTTAATATGTGGGGAGATTTTGTGGTTTATGACGGAACATACAACTTTAAATATGGAGGTGTTGTAGAAAAAAAGTTTAAAGTAGAACAAGGAGGAAGTATTGTTTGGGAAGGAGATCCAATGAACGCGGAGTTAAACTTAAAAGCAGTGTATGAAGGTAGTGCTAATCCTTCTGTATTATTAGACAATCCTATTAATCAGAGTATAGATGTAGAAGTCGAAATTCATTTAACAGGTCAATTAGAACAACCAGACCCTCAATTCGATTTTAGATTTCCTAATGTAAGTTCTACAGTAAAGTCAGAGTTAGATTACAGGCTGTCCTCTAAAGATGAACGTGACAATCAGGCTTTAATTTTCTTAGCAACAGGAGGGTTTTCTAGTGGTTTAGGAGGTGCTAATTTTACAGGTACCATTTCAGAACGATTAACAGGGATTGTCAATAATCTTTTTGGTACAAATAATGGGAATTTAGATGTTGGTATCGATTTAGAACTAGGACAAGACACACCAGAATTACAAACCAATAATAAAGTAGGAGTTACACTTCAAACTAAAATAAGTGATAAGATTTTAGTTAATGGTAAAGTTGGTGTGCCATTCGGAAGCGCTAGTCAAACAGTTATTAGTGGAGATGTTCAAATAGATCTTTTATTAAATGAAGACGGAACACTTAAAGCCAAAGTTTTTAATAGAGAAAATAGTATTAGAAATTTTGGAGAAGAAATAGGGTATACACAAGGTGTTGGTCTCTCTTATAATGTCGAGTTTGATACCTTTAAAGAACTCCTTCAAATTATCTTTTCGGGTAAAAACAAAAAAGATGAAAAGGCTAAAAATAAGTCACAAAAAAAAGAGCGTGACGAGGAAAAAATGATGCCAAATTACATGACAATGAAGAAAAAAAAGACGAAAACTCAGTCTTAAAACCTTCAATTCTTCATTTATATTAAAATACTTATTAACGAAAACGTTTGAATTACTTTAATGCTATTTTTTTTATGATAATAGTCACATTATTATATGTATAGTTTCTTAATTTTACTATAAATAATTAAGACAATGCTACATACAATTAAAAAAATAGGTGTTTTAACATCTGGTGGAGACTCACCAGGAATGAATGCAGCAATTAGATCTGTAGTTAGAACATGTGCTTTTCATGATATAAAATGCTACGGAATTTATAGAGGTTATGAAGGAATGATCGATGGCGATTTTATTGAGATGGACGCACGAAGTGTAAAAGGAATAATCAATAAAGGAGGTACAATATTAAAGTCTGCGCGTTCAAAAGGGTTTAGAACTAAAGAAGGTAGACAAACAGCCTACAATCAATTAAGAAAAGCAGGTATTGATGCCTTTGTGGTTATTGGTGGTGATGGTAGTTTTACAGGTGCTATGGTTTTTAATCAAGAATTTAATTTTCCTGTAATGGGAATTCCTGGAACTATAGATAACGACATTTATGGTACAACGCATACACTTGGCTATGATACAGCTTTAAATACCGTTGTAGAAGTTATAGATAAAATTAGAGATACAGCAAGTTCACATAACCGATTATTCTTTATAGAAGTTATGGGACGTGATGTTGGACATATTGCTCTTAACGTTGGAGTTGGAGCAGGTGCAGAAGAAATTTTAATACCTGAAGAAGATTTAGGATTAGATCGTTTAGTAGAATCTTTAAGACGAAGTAAAGCTTCTGGTAAATCTTCTAGTATCGTTGTTGTTGCAGAAGGAGATAAAATAGGTAAAAGTGTTTTTGAACTGAAAGATTATGTTGATGAAAACATGACAGAATACGAAGTACGAGTTTCTGTTTTAGGACATATGCAACGTGGCGGAGCACCTTCTTGTTTTGATCGTGTTTTAGCAAGTAGAATGGGAGTAAAAGCTGTAGAAAGTTTAATTACAGGTAAAAGTAATTATATGGTTGGTATTAAAAATGATGTTATGGATTTAACACCATTTGATCAAGCTGTAAAAGGGAAATCTAAAATAAACATGGAGCTTTTAAGAGTTTCAGATATAATGTCAATATAATTAAGAACAAAAATAAAAACAAAGATAGAGTAATGGCAAATTTAAAATTAGGAATCAATGGATTCGGTAGAATAGGAAGAATTGTATTTAGAGCAACAGTAAAACGTAATGATGTTGATGTTGTAGCAATAAACGATTTATTAGATGTAGAACATTTAGCGTATTTATTAAAGTACGATTCAGTTCATGGAAGATTTGATGGAACAGTTGAAGTAAAAGATGGTAACTTAGTTGTAGACGGAAAAACAATTCGTGTAACAGCAGAAAGAGATCCAAAGAATTTAAAGTGGGATGAAGCAGGAGCAACAGTGGTTGCAGAATGTACAGGTATTTTTACAACTCTAGAAACGGCTCAATATCATATAGATGGTGGTGCTAAAAAAGTAGTGATTTCTGCGCCAAGTAAAGATGCTCCTATGTTTGTAATGGGTGTAAATGATGATAAATTAACAGCGAATAATACAATTGTGTCTAACGCCTCTTGTACAACAAACTGTTTAGCTCCTTTAGCTAAGGTGATTGAAGATAATTTTGGAATTGAAGAAGCGTTAATGACAACAATTCACGCGGCAACGTCTACGCAATTTACAGTAGATGCACCTTCTCGTAAAAATTACCGTTTAGGTCGTTCAGCTATTAACAATATTATACCAACTTCTACAGGTGCTGCAAAAGCAGTAGGAAAAGTAATTCCAGAATTAGATGGAAAACTAACTGGTATGGCATTTAGAGTACCAACTGTAGATGTATCTGTAGTAGATTTAACAGTAAGAACTAAAAAAGAGACTTCATTAGCAGAAATTAAAGCAGCAGTTAAGAAAGCAGCAGAAGGCTCTATGAATGGAGTTATGGGCTATACAGAAGATGCTGTAGTATCTCAAGATTTCGTTAGTGAAGAAAGAACAAGTGTGTTTGATGCAGATTCTGCAATAGAATTAAATTCTAAATTCTTTAAATTAGTATCTTGGTACGATAATGAGTTTGGTTATTCTAATAAACTTGTAGATTTAGCACAGAAGGTTAATAACCTTTAATTTATAATATAATTCTTAAATTCCGTAGGATTATGTGTTTGCATAGGCTACGGAATTTTTATATAAAAATAGTATCATGATTCTAATTACAGATGGAGGTTCAACAAAATGCGACTGGATTGCGATAGATAAAAACGGTAAGCAAGCAGTTGATAAAATAAGAACTAAAGGCTTAAATCCGGCAATTGTTGCTGAAAAGAAACTCAATAAAACGATCCGAAAAAGTAAAGAGCTAATGGCAATAGCTAATGAGGTTACACATGTTTACTTTTATGGAGCAGGATGTGGCACAGAAAAGCCTAGACTTTTATTGAAAATGATACTAGAATCGTTCTTTACAAGTGCTATAGTAGAAGTAAGAGAAGATACTTATGCTGCAGTGAGAGCGTGCATTAATTCAAATGATGAAGCTGCTGTAGTTTGTATATTAGGAACGGGATCAAATTGTAGTTATTACGATGGTAGAGACCTACATCAGCGTGTGTCAAGTCTTGGATTTATACTAATGGATGATGCTAGCGGAAACTATTTTGGTAAGCAATTAATTAGGGATTACTATTTTAAAAAGATGCCAGATACTATTAGCGTGGCTTTTGCTCACAAACATAATCTGGATGCTGATTATATTAAGTATAACCTTTATAAGCAAACCAATCCTAGTGCTTATTTAGCAGACCATGCAGAGTTTATGTTTATTAATAAGGATTCTGAATATATTAGTAATATCATAACTAAAGGAATTCGTCTGTTTGCAGAAAATATGATTCTTCAATATAAAGAAGAATTAAAAGCAGGAACTCCAGTTCATTTTGCAGGTTCTATTGCCTATTTTGGACAAGATGAAATTAAGCAAGTAGCCAAAGAATACGGATTTAAAGTCGGTAATTTTGTAAGACGACCAATAGAAGGTTTAGTCGAGTATCACGTTAAAAATCTTTAATATGGAAATAGCTATAATAGCTCACGATGGAAAAAAAGCAGAAATGGTTCAATTTTTAAATGAGCATAGCGAAATTTTACATCACAAAAATATCAACCTAGTTTCTACAGGAACAACTGGAGAAAAAGTCTCTAAAGCAGGTTTTAATGTTAATGCGTTATTATCTGGTCCTTTAGGAGGAGATGCTCAAATAGCAGCGCGAGTAGCAGAAGGACAGTGTAATATGGTCTTGTTTTTTAGAGATCCATTAGATCGCCATCCGCATGAACCAGATATTCTTATGTTAATGAGACTGTGTGATGTACACAATGTGCCCTTGGCTACAAATCCGGCTACAGCAGATTTATTAATGAAGTCTCTATAAATTTTTTAATAACCTGTTAATAAAACTAAGATTACCTGTTGTAAAACTTATATTTTGGTTATATCTTTGTACTAACAAAACGTAAACGATACAAGAATTATGTTCGACTTTGATCAATATTTAGGATTTTTAGCATTTTTAACCATATTAACTATAGGATTTTGGTTAATGATTTTCCTTTTAACTTTCGTTATTCCTTATTGGATTTTTGGAGCATCAATGGAACGTCTAAAAGAAATTAGAGAAGAAAAGAAAGCTAAACGTGAAGGGTTAACCCTTTAATAGCATATTATTATATAAAAAAAAGAGCGCAATTTGCGCTCTTTTTTTATGTGGTTATATTTACAAATTACTTTAAACTTGTAACACACCCATATTAAATGGTTTTTCAATAGGAGCATGATTTGCGGCTTCTATGCCCATAGAAATCCACGTTCTGGTATCTAAAGGATCGATTACACCATCGGTCCAAATACGAGAAGCAGCATAATAAGGAGATACTTGATCATCGTATCTATCTTTAATCTTATTAAATAATTCTTCTTCCTTTTCTTTTGTTATTTTTTCGCCTTTTTTCTTTAGCGAAGCCGTTTCAATCTGTAATAAAACTTTAGCCGCAGAATTACCACTCATCACAGCAAGTTCGGCACTTGGCCAAGCTGCAATTAACCTTGGGTCATAAGCTTTTCCACACATCGCATAGTTTCCGGCACCATAGCTATTTCCTAAAACAATAGTGAATTTTGGAACTACAGAATTACTAACTGCATTTACCATTTTAGCACCATCCTTTATAATACCAGAATGTTCAGATTTACTACCAACCATGAATCCTGTGACATCTTGTAAAAAGACCAAAGGAATTTTCTTCTGATTACAATTGGCTATAAAGCGCGTTGCCTTATCAGCAGAGTCGTTATAAATAACACCGCCAAATTGCATTTCACCTTTTTTGTTTTTTACTAATTTTCTTTGATTGGCAACAATTCCAACAGCCCAACCTTCAATTCTAGCATAAGCTGTGATAATAGTTTTGCCATAATCCTGTTTGTATTCGTCAAACTCAGAGTTATCTACCAAACGCTTTATGATTTCTTTCATATCGTATTGGTCAGCACGACTTTTTGGAAGAATTCCATAGATATCATCCGGATTCTCTTTTGGTTTTTTAGAATCAGTTCTATTATAACCTGCTTTATCAAAATCACCGATTTTATCAACGATGTTTCTAATTTTATCTAAAGCATCTTTATCATCCTTAGCTTTGTAGTCTGTAACTCCAGAAATTTCACAGTGTGTTGTTGCTCCTCCTAAGGTTTCATTATCTATAGATTCACCTATGGCAGCTTTTACTAAATAGCTTCCCGCTAAGAAAATACTTCCGGTTTTATCTACAATTAAAGCTTCATCACTCATAATTGGTAAATAAGCACCACCAGCAACACAACTTCCCATAACAGCGGCAATTTGCGTAATTCCCATACTGCTCATTACAGCATTATTTCTAAAAATACGCCCAAAGTGTTCTTTATCTGGGAAAATCTCATCCTGCATTGGTAGAAAAACTCCAGCGCTATCCACCAAATATATAATTGGCAAACGGTTTTCTATGGCAATTTCCTGAGCACGTAAATTCTTTTTTCCTGTAATAGGAAACCAGGCTCCAGCTTTTACTGTGGCATCATTAGCAACAACAATACATTGTTTACCTTTAATATAGCCCATTTTTACAACGACACCTCCAGAAGGACAACCACCATATTGCTCATACATGCCTTCACCTGCAAAAGCACCAATCTCTATAGATTTAGATTTTGGGTCTAACAGATAGTTTATACGCTCTCGAGCTGTCATTTTGCCTTTTGCGTGATGTTTTTCTATACTTTTTTCGCCACCACCTAGCTTTACTTTTGCAAAGCGTTTTTTTAGATCAGAAACTAAAAGTTTATTGTGGTCTTCGTTTTGGTTGAATTTGATATCCATTAATACAGATTTGTTTTGCACGAATTTACAAAACGAAACGATGTTTGGAAAGCGAATGTTTTGCTAAATAATATTACATGGAATTATTTTCCTTGGAAACTAATTTGTTTTGTTGTAGATTTGTATCATTAAAACATAGAAAAAATGAAAAAAAATAAAATTATTTATTATGTAGCTACAGGCTTATTAACTTTGTTAATGTTATTTTCCATTAGCATGTACTTTTTTAAACATGACGATATGGTAATGGCATTCACAAATTTTGGATATCCATCTTATATTATATATCCCTATGCTGTTGTTAAATTACTAGGGTTGATAGTGCTTTGGGCACCAGGTTTAAAAACTTTGAAGGAATGGGCGTATTCAGGCTTCTTTTTTGCATTTATATTGGCCTTTTTTGCTCATTATATGATTGGCGATGGTGAGCAAATGGCAGCAGTATTAGCATTTGTTTTACTAATGGTATCATATATCTTTTATAAAAAAATAAATTAAACCTAAATAAGAAATCAATGAAGCATATTATCGCATTTGCAGGAAGTAATAGCAGTACTTCAATTAATAAACAATTAGCCACTTACGCATCCCAATTAGTAGATGGAGTTAGTACAACAGTATTAGATTTAAACGATTTTGAAATGCCTATTTATAGTTCAGACAAAGAACAGGCTCAAGGTTTTCCTGAGCAAGCTGTAGCTTTTGTAGATCATTTAAAAGGAGCTGATGGTTTTATAATCGCTTTAGCAGAACATAATGGTGCATATACGTCAGCGTTCAAAAACATATTTGATTGGGCTTCTAGAGTAGAGCAAAAAACGTTTTTAAGCAAACCGTTATTACTTATGGCAACATCGCCAGGAGCTAGAGGTGGAGCTTCGGTTTTAGAATTGGCTGCTGATCGTTTTCCAAGACATGATGCTAATATTGTAGGGCAGTTTTCTCTACCGTCATTTTATGATAATTTTTCTGATGGTAAGATTACTAATGACGATTTAAATACAGAATTGTTGAATAAAGTGGAACATTTTAAAAACAGTCTATAATCATGGAATTAAAACACGACACATCAAATAAGAACAATAGATTCTATCTTTTAGATAATGAAAAAGAAATTGGTGAAATTGCGTATGCATACGTTAATGAAGGTCTTATCGATATCAATCACACAGAGATTGACCCGAATTACAGAGGGCAAAATCTTGGTCATAAATTAATAGAAGCGGTTGCAGATTTCGCAAGAGAAAACAAATTACAAGCTACAGCAAGTTGCCCTTATGTCGCCAAAGTTTTTGGTAAGACTACGCAATATGATGACATTAAAGCTTAAAAAGAATTCTAAGACTATTAAATATGGGAGACTTATCTAAAGATATTAATTCAAAATTTGAAAACAATAGAGTTAAGGCGCTTCTAAACATTATTTATACTGCTAATTGGATTACGAGTATTCAAAGCGAATCTTTTAAAGCCTTTGGAATTTCACAGCAACAGTATAATATTTTAAGAATTTTAAGAGGAGCTAACGAACCTTTGAAAGTACAGACTATTAAAAATAGAATGTTAGAACGTTCACCTAATGCTACACGATTAATGGATAAACTCTGTGCTAAGCAATTAATTAAACGTTTGCCATCAGAACACGATAGGCGTGTGGTTAAAATTGAAATCACAGAGCAAGGTTTGGATTTGTTAAACACAATTCCTGATGATATGAATAAAGAGTTAATTCAAAATTTAAGTGAGGCTGAAGCGGAACAATTAAGTGATCTGCTCGATAAAATGCGCTAGTTAAAATCAATAAAAGGACATTATCATGAAAAAAGTACTACATAAAGCAAACACTAGAGGTTTTGCAGATCATGGATGGTTACAAGCTAAACATTCCTTTAGTTTTGCAAGTTGGAATAATCCTGAACGCGTGCATTTTGGTGCATTAAGAGTCTTAAATGATGATATTATAGCACCAAAAATGGGGTTTGGAACACATCCTCATGATAATATGGAGATTATAACCATACCATTAAAAGGTGTTTTAAAACATCGCGATAATATGAATGATGATTGGCAAGCTGTAATTCCAGGCGAAGTACAAGTGATGTCAGCAGGAACAGGCGTTCAACATTCTGAAATTAATGGATCGCTTGATGAGCATTTAAGTTTATTTCAAATTTGGATAATTCCACAAAAACGAAATGTTGCGCCACGTTATGATCAAAAAACATTTAAAGCTGAAGGTCGAAAAGGACAGCTTCAAACATTAGTAACAGCTTTTGATGATAGTGATACAGAAAGTCTTAAAATTCATCAAGATGCTAAGCTTTCAAGAATTGATTTGTCAGAAGGCGAAGCATTCACATATCAACTAAAAGGAAAGGCTCATGGTGTTTATGTGATGTTGATTTCTGGTAAAGCCAAAATTGAAGGAGATATTTTAGCGTCTAGAGATGCTATAGGGATTTCAGAAACGGATAGTTTTAATATAACCGCCAAAACCGATAATGAGCTATTGTTTATTGAAGTTCCTATGATTAATTTTTAGTTTTTGACATAATTTACATTAGAAGCATCACAAATAGTGATGCTTTTTTTATTTAAAATACGATATTTGTAAACTAACTAACGATTAAAATTAAGATTGATTATGGCAATGAATAAAAATACAGTATTAGCTTGGGCTACATGGATTATGCTTTTTGTAGGATTTGGATTAATTGCGCTTGGCGCATTCCGATACGATGATGTTGCAGGTTGGGGATTTGCTGCTGTTGGTGGTGGTTTTTTCTGTATAGCATGGGTTTTTAATGCTTTAAAAGGACGTGTGTAATTAATTTGTGATGTTCAATAGTTTAACTTTACAATAAATAAACGAACAATTATGAGTGACGATAAAAAAGTAATTTTTGCAATGTCTGGTCTCACAAAGACCTTTCCAGGAGAAAATACTCCTGTTTTAAAAAATATATACTTAAGTTTCTTTTATGGTGCTAAGATTGGGATTCTAGGTCTAAATGGTTCTGGTAAATCCACGCTTTTAAAAATCATAGCAGGTGTAGATAAAAACTACCAAGGAGATGTGGTTTTTCAACCAGGTTATACGGTTGGCTACTTAGAGCAAGAGCCGCAACTGGATGACGATAAAACGGTTATGGAAATTGTAAGAGAAGGTGCTGCTGAAACTGTAGCCATTCTCGATGAATACAACAGTATCAATGACCAGTTTGGATTAGAGGAAGTATATAGCGATGCCGATAAGATGGAAAAGCTAATGAATCGCCAAGCAGAACTGCAAGATCAGATTGATGCAGCTAATGCTTGGGAGTTAGATACCAAGCTAGAAATTGCAATGGATGCGCTAAGAACTCCTGATGGTGATAAGAAAATTGGAGTGCTATCTGGTGGTGAACGTCGTCGTGTAGCCTTATGTCGCTTGTTATTACAAGAGCCTGATGTATTGTTATTAGATGAGCCTACCAACCACTTAGATGCAGAGTCTGTACATTGGCTAGAGCATCATTTAGCACAATATAAAGGTACTGTTATCGCTGTAACACACGATAGATATTTCTTAGATAATGTAGCAGGTTGGATTTTAGAACTCGATAGAGGAGAAGGAATTCCTTGGAAAGGAAATTATTCGTCTTGGTTAGATCAAAAATCAAAACGAATGGCTCAAGAAAGTAAAACAGCGTCTAAACGTCAAAAGACTTTAGAACGTGAGCTAGATTGGGTACGTCAAGGAGCAAAAGGGCGTCAAACAAAGCAAAAAGCACGTTTGAAGAACTATGATAAATTAATGAGTCAAGATCAAAAACAACTTGACGAAAAATTAGAAATCTATATTCCTAACGGTCCACGTTTAGGAACTAATGTAATTGAAGCTATTGGAGTTGCTAAAGCTTATGATGATAAATTGTTATACGACAACTTAAATTTTAATCTTCCTCAAGCAGGAATAGTTGGTGTTATTGGTCCTAATGGTGCTGGTAAAACTACTATTTTTAGAATGATAATGGGAGAAGAGAATCCTGATAAAGGAGAATTTAAAGTTGGTGAAACAGCAAAGATTGCTTACGTCGATCAAAAGCATTCTAATATAGATCCTGAAAAAACAATTTGGCAAAACTTTAGTGATGAGCAAGAGTTGGTAATGATGGGAGGAAAGGAAGTAAATTCTAGAGCCTATTTAAGCCGTTTTAACTTCTCTGGTGGTGAACAAAATAAAAAGGTAAAACTACTTTCTGGTGGTGAACGTAACCGTTTACACTTGGCTATGACACTTAAAGAAGAAGGTAATGTGTTACTTTTAGATGAGCCTACTAACGACTTAGATGTTAATACATTAAGAGCTCTGGAAGAAGGTTTGGAAAACTTCGCAGGCTGTGCTGTTGTTATTAGTCACGATAGATGGTTCTTAGATAGAATTTGTACGCATATTTTAGCTTTTGAAGGAGATTCTCAAGTCTATTTCTTTGAAGGAGGATTTAGTGAATACGAGGAAAATAAGAAGAAACGTTTGGGTGGAGATTTAATGCCAAAACGAATTAAGTATAAGAAATTAGTACGATAATACTAAATGTTATAAACTAAAAAAGCCAGCAAAATTGCTGGCTTTTTTTATGATATATAAATGAGATTGTTTTCTAAATGTTTTAGTATTGATTTTAATTTGTGGGATTTAAGAGAAATGACCAAATCTAACTTATAAGTAGTAACGATGTTATAAGTAGCCTTTGTTAAAACAGCCCATAAAAACGGATAAATTTAGTTTTTAAATAACTGCTTTAGTTGTCTCCATAAAGATGTCCACTAGGAATATCTTGATTGGATTCTTCGTAATCTTTATAAGCATTGGTTTGCATTAATTTTTTGTTTTCAGCTTTTAACTTATACATCTTCAAAATAGCTATAAGAATAAAAACGAGAAAAATGGACGCTACAGCTATTAAAATCATAGTAAGTTGCGTAGTCGTCACAATTAAGGCTTTGGAAAGCAGGTTACTAAACATATAAGTATGGTTTTAGAATTGGGTTCTAGAATGCTAAGATAGAAAAAAACTTAATGTTAAATACTTAATATTAAAATATTTACAATTTTTAATCAACAAATTTATCGATTAAGCGTTTATAATGTCCGACGAAACACAGTGTTTCTAAGCGAAAATCAACATTAAGTTATTTGTTAATAAATCAAATTTTAACAGTTCTACAATTCGTTATAATGCCATAAAATGACAAATATGGTATTAATAAGATTTGGTAGGTGTAGTGTCATAGATATTAAAAAAATAGTAAGAAAGTTGTAACAATGTTAAAAGTATGACTACATATATTTTAGTAAGTAAAGTTTTTATAGTCTTAAAAAAATACCGAAATTGCTTTACAGAAAATAGTTCAACCAAATACCACACACAATATGTCTGATGATTTTGATTTATTAGAAACAAGTTCCAACGAAAAAGCAGCGAAAGTTGATGTCAATTGGGGAAAAGCCATAGACCAAATGAAGTCTAAATTGGCACAAGAAGATGATCCTGAAAGTCGTCAGAAAATATTAAATGCCACCTTAGATAATGTGGTAGATATGGCCGAAAAAGATAGAACTACTTTATTAGATGCCATTAAAGACTTAACAGATTATCAGGACGAAGTTGGTATTATGTTTGAAGGCTTTTCAGCATTAAACGCAGCTGAGCAAAAAATCATTGATGATGCCGTTAAGCGTTTAGAGCGCGCAAAAGTAGAACTTGAAGATGCAAATAATAAACCAGACACGTGGTGGAACAATCTTTGGGGACGTAAAAGTAAGATTAAAGATGCTGAGCAAGAACTTCAAAATGCTCAAAAAGAACGTGATGCATCAGACAATAAAGCAAAAGCAATGTTTCAACAACGTATTGAAACGGCAGATGTTCAAACCTTATTAAATGAATTATCATTTAAGAGTCAGGCTGCAATTAAGCGTTTAAAAGATAGAGAAATCGAAATAAAAGAAGTCGAAGAAAGTCTTAAAACAGCTATTGTTGAAGCGTCTAACAATCATACCAAAGCACTTCAAAAGAAAAAAGAAGTAGAGGATAAGCTTGAAGAGCAATATGCGCTACTAAAACAAGCACGTCAAGCTTTAGAAGAAGTGGCCGATAAACAATCTACAGATTATTCAGATGCTTTAAGTAAAGTAACCACCTTAGAGCAAAAAGTTGAAGAATTAGAAGGCCTTAAAAATGCTTATACCACATTAGCAGCTTCTAAAGATAGTTTTGTTCATAAACATAACTTAACCATTAAAGTATTAACATCTTTACGTAGTAACTTACAAACGCATCGTGCAAAATTAAAGTCAGATACAGACGAGCGTCTTAAATATTACGATGGTTATGTGGTAGCTTTAAAAGCACGTACAGATCAGGAATTCGCAGCAATTTTAGAGCATTTAGGTGTTAAGACAGACGAGCATATTGGTGAAACTTTAGCCGCAATGCATACGGCAAGTGCTAGAGCACGTCAAGAAATGATGGATAATATTCCAGTGCACGAAAAAGTTATGCAGGGCGTTTACGGAAGTTATGCTGAAGCTTTAAGTGAAATTAGAGAAAAGGATAAGTCTATTCAAAAGAATTTTGCTGAGCGTTACGGCATTGATATGAAAGAAATTTTTGAAGATTACTACGCAGCAGATGCAAACGCACCTTCAGGTGACGGAGGAGAGCCAGCTGGCGAACCAAAACCAGAAGCAAACGAAGATGACCTTTTAGGATAATAATAAGTTGTAAGTCAGCAGTATTCAGTTAACAGTCAAATGAAGACTGAATACTGTGACTAATACTATATATTCAATATATTTTTAAATAATACTTTTCAGGTATTCTTGGTATACTACAAACTGAATACTGCCAACGGCCTACAAAAATGATAGTAACACCATTAGATTCCGCCATATTAGATTCCAAAGAACAATATGTGTTCTATCACAGAATGATAGATTTTGCATTAAAGGAGCTTATTGTAGCTGTACAACAAAAACAAATTCTAAATCAACAAGAAGTACTCTTGTTTAAGCAATACAGTGATTTGTTGCTGTATTCCATTGAAGCCATGCGTGTAAAATATATGTATGACGAAGAGGAAAACATGAAAGTAGATTTAACGGACTCTAGCTTTCCTAATTATTTAGAATTCCGCTATTTGTTTAATGATTTAGCATTACGAGAAGATTACTTAGGTAAGCTTACAGATGTAGAAACGCTAAAAGAAGAATTTCTAGACACTTTGATGCGAAAGAAAGAACCTATTGCTAAACGTAAGCTCTTTCAGGCAGCTTCAATAGTGTATTATACCTCGGCCAAAAAAGAATATATTTTTAATCGTTTTGTTCAAGGTAAAATAATAGCAGCACCAGAAGGTTCAGCGGCTGAATATTTAGTAAGCTGGAGCTTCTATGATGTGTCTCACAACAGACCATTCATTTGCTACATGTATTTTGATTACGATGGCAAAGATCCTCTAAAAGAACGCAGTGAAATATACAGTGCTTTAAAGTCTATTGCAGACCGAGAAATGGCTTTAGATACTATGGCTTACGGTATAGATAAGCGTTTGCCAAAAGTATTACCAAAACTGATAAAACGTGTAGATTTAGGACCAATTCATAATGTGTTTGCTAAGGATGAAAATAAAGTGACACATGCCATTTTACAAGGCATTGCAAATAAAGAAATTCCTTTAGAATCTTATGCGATTTCACTAAAAGTAGACGAATTAAAATCGGGAAGCGAATTTAAAGAAGGTGGTTTTTTTAGTAAACAAACGTATCAACGTTGGGACGCTATGTTTAGGCAACGCTACGTTTTTGCGCCACATCGAATCATACAGTTACTATATAATAAAACACCTGAAATTATGAATAAGTTGGCAATGTCACCAGTTCAGATTTCTGAATTAAAAATGGAATGAGTCTGCAGTGTGCAGTCCTCAGTTAGCAGTTAGAATCAGTAAATATTAATATGTCGTTTAAAACATTATTGGCTTATCAAAAAGGATTCGATTTAGCAATGGAAATATTTCATTTAACTAAAGCGTTTCCTAAATCTGAAATGTTTGGATTAACATCACAGATGGTACGTTCGAGTAGATCTGTTTGTTCTAATATAGCTGAAGGCTATAGAAAACGTCAGTACGAGAAACATTTTAAAAGCAAATTGTCTGACGCTGACAGTGAAAACTCTGAAACTCAATTATGGCTAGATTTTGCTTTAGCATGTGATTATATTTCAGAAGAAAAGAAAAATGAATTACAATTTAAAAGTGAAGAAATAGGAAAGCTTATCAATTACATGATGAAATATCCTGATAAATTCGGATTATAAAATTTTAATAATATTTGTCAAGTCTAAGTCG
This sequence comes from Winogradskyella psychrotolerans, assembly GCF_018860565.1. GTDB lineage: Bacteria > Bacteroidota > Bacteroidia > Flavobacteriales > Flavobacteriaceae > Winogradskyella > Winogradskyella damuponensis. The sequence continues at coordinate 294,832 of NZ_JAHKPS010000018.1, read as the reverse complement.
TATGAGTAAGTACTTAGGACTGAAGACTACCAACTGAAGATTAAATAAAAAGCAAGAGTAAGCCGCAACAGTAAATACTGAAGACTGCATACTTTAAACTGAAGACTAAAAAATGGAACACAACTCAACTTTCCCTATAAAACAAAATGAATTAGATATGCTTCGCGATGAAGCCACGTCGTATTTAAAATCCATACAATGGGAGCAAAGTCAACGCGCCAAAAACAAAGACAATGATGCTAAAGATGAATCTATTTTGTTGTATTTATCTAGGGCAAATAATGGAAGTAACGTCAATGTCATTTCTGTTTCTAAAACTATTTTGGCTTTAAAGAAACGTTTATTGCCAGAATCAGTAGCACTTCCTGTAAAGTTAAATCATACTTTATTTGCTGTACAAGAAGCAATAACTTTAGGTATTTGGATAAAAGATAGTTTTTATGATGCGTCAGGCTTATCGTCCTTAAGTGAAAATAAATCGGCATTAGATAATTCAGGAAGACGCGAATACGAAAGTAAAATGCATACAGCAACTGCTTTTATGTTGTTTTCTACAGCGTATAAAATTCTACACGATTTAAAACCACATGCTTCAGACGATTTATCGGTAATGAAGCAGAAGTTTGCAGGCATTCCTGAAGTGTCGTTTCTTACACCTTTAAAAGGAATTTCGTGTCAGCTGTTTTATTACGATAAGTATTTAGGTCACCCAGAAATCATTAAATCAGATAAAGATGTTATTGATTTTACAATGGTGTATTTTGAAGCTTTAATTGGTGAAATTCAATTGCGTAAAAGTAGTTTAGAATATACTGAAACTATTGTTGATAGAACGTACAAGCTAGAAAATAGTGACTTTGCCGTTTCTGGTTGGGAAAATGCTTTTTCTGGTACAGCAAAGAGTGTTGAGTTTAATAAAATTCAGTTTGAACAAATTGTTGGAAATAGAGATGCTAAACATTTTGCACGTCGTTTAACCGAACGTATGCTGAGTTACGATTTTGAAGCTCAGAAAAATCCATTTCAAGAATTAGGCGGTTTTATGCCTGTTTTTATGGGTTATGGAATTCCGGGAACAGGAAAAAGTATGTTGATTGCTGCCATTGCAACTAGGCTAAAAGAGCACTCTGATAATCTTGATATTCCATTTTTATTTCACCCAATGCCAGATACATTAATTAGTACGTTTCAGGGTGGTTCTGCCGAGAAAATGGTAGAATGGATGAAGCCATTGCAAGACCCAACCAAATTAATTTTTGCACCAATTGATGATGCCGAAAATAATTTGCAAGAACGAACAGCTCAAGGCGTTTCAGCTGGAGTAAAAGAAGTCATTGGTGTGTTTTTAAGATACACAGAAGGTGCTTATGCCGTTAATTATGGTAACAGTTCTATTGGCTTGTTTACCAACTTGCCAGAAATGTTAGATAAAGCCGTAATTTCTCGTGTGCAAGGTCGATTTAAAATAGATGGTGCACGTACTGAGCACGATTTTGTAGATCAAGATTATATCTGGTGGAAGAAATTGCAAAATACCATGCCAGATTTCGTAAATATGGACGATCCTGAAACCTATAAATACTTGTCAGATCAAGGTTTGGCAAACAGCATGGGAGAAATTCTGAATGCCATAGAGCATCCTTCAGAAGCACGTGTTCACGAAACCTTTGATAAAGTAGAAAAGCTTCACGAAACGGATGACCATATGTTTTATGCGGCTTTGTATAAAGAAATTCAGAAGATATTTCCGTTCTTCTCTTCAAGAGATGTACGTAATATTCAATCTGCAATTTCATTACGGTTAACCGATTTCGATTTAGAACACGATTGGTTTGAGAATCCAGAAACCTATTTTAAAAAGGATTATGATACCAAGTTTAATATGCTTCAAGAGTTAATGAAATCGAATATGAAAGGTTTAAACTTTTCAGATATAAGGAGACAAGAAGTCATTCGTTATTTAGATAATGTGGCAACCATTGCAGATACAGACTTTAAACGAAAAGTAGATGCGAGAGTGAACCAGCTGAATATTGAAACAGAGGCTAGAGCGCAGTTTGGGAAGTAAACTTATTAGTGAAAAAGTGTAAAGTAAAAAGTGTGTAGTCTTTGTCGTTCCGATAGAATGAGGCACGAGCGACGAGGAATCTCATAAAGGGAAAACCTAACCAATAAACAGATTGCCGCAGTTAACAAAGAAGTTAACTTGGCAATGACATAAAGTAGAATGTTTTGTAAAAATATGGACAACCTAAAAAACATAACTAAAACAACCCTTTCTAAAGAATGGGCAAGACTAGATAGAATTGATTACGATTATCAATTTAAAAATGGAGAATGGAAACGTTTATCTCGCGAATGTTACAATCGTGGTAATGGTGCTGCTATATTACTGTATAATGTAAAAAAACAAACGGTGATTCTAACGAAACAATTCCGTATGCCAGCTTATGAAAACAATAAAAATGAAGGTATGTCTATTGAGGCCTGTGCAGGTGCCATAGATAATAATGATAAGCCTTTAGAAACCATAATTAGGGAAACAGAAGAAGAGGTAGGTTATAAAATAAGCAATGCTCAGCAAGTTCTTACAGCTTATACATCGCCAGGTGCTTTAACAGAAAAAATGTTCTTATTTATTGCAGAATATAATGAATCCATGAAAGTAAGTAAGGGTGGAGGATTAGAAAGCGAAGATGAAGATATTGAAATTTTAGAACTTCCGTTTTCTAAAGCTATAGAATTGGTAAAAAACGAAGAAATTATAGATGCAAAAACGATTATGTTATTGCAATACGCTCAGATTAATGAATTATTAATTCCTGTATAGATAGGAACCTGATTTGAAATAAAATATAGAGTTTTGATATATTTGAATACTGTACATTATTACTAGAATTAGTGAGAATTAGTAAAATTCATGTCAAAAAAGAATAAAAGAAAAATTTAGATTACCGCATTTGCGGCAACAAGATGCAAAAACTAAAACAAGCAAATTTATACAGAAGCGAACTTATTCCCATCAGTGGAAAATTAGTAGAACGTTACAATAAATGCTTAAAAACTCTAGGGTTTAAAGAAACAACATTGACCTCTTTTTTTATAGATGGTATTGGCTGGAGTCCTGAAGTTGCTGAAGAAATGAATAATATGCATTACCTTAATCATGGTGATGCAAATCCGCATGGTATTATTATTTCTCCATTGCAAAAAGGAAAACCTGTGTATTTACCTTTTCATTCGTTTGATAAAGATATGATGCAACATGTGTTTAGAACACATGGCCAGAAAATCAATGATATTACTAGAGATTCTGCTATCTGTATTGATTTTGATCAAGACATCGATGTGTTTTATGAACCTTTAGATATCTTAAAGTATGACAAAGTTAATATTACTTTCCGTTTAATTGATCATCTCGAAGAAAAGCAAAAGGAGCAATTAAGATTAGTAGATAGGTTTAGGCTGGGTAATAATTTTATAGATGAAGATATTCACCAGCTATTATTAAATTCTGCTACAACTTATGGCGATTTAAGAGGCAGAGATTTAAGCTTAGGACCATTACAATATACAACAGGCTCATTTTATACAAGAGCTTTTGATGGTGTGTATTTGCTTCGAGATTTTATAAAACCAATTGTTGTTTTTGAAAGCAAAGAATTTTATAAAGAAGCCATAAAGGATACCATTCACGATGTGCTAATTTATCATATCTCGCAACCGGAATTAGTTGCTAAATTAAAGGATCATATTATTATAGAATGTGATTTAGAACAGATTGTAAAAACACCAAATTACGACAGAATTAAGAAATACGAATTAGCACAATTTTTAAAAGATACAGAACACCCAATTGCAGCAATTTTGAATGATAAAGTGTTATTTAAAAGTTATTTGAATAAAATTGATATCAATGCGAGGAAGCAAGTAATGAGCGTTGAACTGTATCTTGAAAAATTAGAACGCAGTAATGCTTATAAAATTGAAGATATCGTAGATCAAGATTTATATTTTGCGTTGCATCAGCCACATTCGTCGTTGTCGTCAGAGCATCGTGATTTAATTCATAAACTGTTAATTAATATTGCTCCAATGGATGTGTTATTCTTGTATTGGTATGATAAAGAACAGTTTTATAAAAATTACGACACTTGGGACGATTCTTTTAAGGATTGGGTAATTGAGCGTATTCGTAACAATATTTAATATAATTAGACTAATTTTATAAGAAACCAAAACATAGATTATGATGTCACTCGAAATAATAGTTTTTATTGCAGCCATACTGTTTGGAATTGTATTGTATTGGCGCGAATCTAAAAGTAACAAAGTATACCGTTTTTTTAATAAGATATTTTACTCTAAAGAGCTACAGATGCCTAAAAGTAGTACAAAAGGGTTTCTATATCAGCAGTCTTTTTTAATGCGTTTGGTTTATATTGGAGTGCTTTTTTTAGTTGGAATTGTTGTCGTTAGATTTGTAATTCCTATTGATTTAGCAACCATATCATTATTCGCATCTAGTATTTTTGGTACCTTATTAGGGACGTATTTGGCTAATTTTGTATTTAAATCATCAGAGGTTATTGACGAAAAAAGTGATTCGCTTTTAGATGCTGTTAAGGATACTGTTGAAAAAGGAAAAGATTTTATTCATGATTTGGAATCAAAAGATGCTAAGGTTGAAACAGAAGTGAAACAAGAAATTAAATCTAAACCTGAAGTTGAAAAAACAAGTGCACGTGACCGATTGAAAGATAAGGGTCTAATGTAGTTGAAATGCGTTATGAAGTTTAAGTGCTTTACATAACATGACTTAATAATTATAAAACAAACAGATTGCTACAGTTAATAAACAAGTTGGCTTCGCAATGAGAAATTGATACTATGATAAAATCATATTGGAATAAAGGAGGTAAACAAAAACGAATCACCATTTTCGTAGTGTTGCTATTATTAATTTTATTGTTCTTTTTTAGAGACGATTACCAACCTGTTTTGCTATTTCTAAGAAAGTATATTTTCGTCATATTAGTTAGTGGCTTAGTTTTATATTTTGGTTTGCGTAAATTTAGAAACTCTGCTCATGTTGGTAGTCGTTTAGGAATTTTAGCATTACTAATTGTCTTTTTTGGATTGCTATATGGTGTTGGTTGGCATTATAAAATGTACGACTACATGAAAACCTATAATGTGTTTAATAATCTTAATAAAGTAGAAATTAACGAACTACCATTAACACAAAACGAACGTATCCAACCCTTAAGAAACATCTTTTCTATGGCCAACGAAAGTGTTGGAGAAACTAAAGATGTGTCTTTACCGCATTTGGTTAGAGTAGATGATCAAAATAAATGGACTATGGCTATTCAGCCAAGTGAGAAGTATGTAATGCAGCAAATAAGTGATAACACAGAAGAAGTATTTGCTGTGAGTAGTACAACTCCATTTCCTCGTTTTTCTAACGAAAATCGTATTTCGGTAACGTTTTCAATTGGAGAATCTTTAAAATTTAGTCGTAACACATACAATGCTGTTGTACAACGTTTTAATCCTTGGATGTTATTTAATTATGAACCAAGTGATACGTTTTACATGAAAAATGATGATGGTAATTGGGTAGAAGTGGTGAGTTTAATAAAATGGAAAGGTTTCTTTTTTCCATATCCCAGTTTTGGTGGTGTGATGATTATAGATAGTGGTGAGCACGATATTAATGATTATATAGAGCGTATTACCATTGGAAAAGGCACATTTGTGAGTCCAGATAATATTAAAAATTATCCGTTTTTAAATAAACAAAACACCTTAGCAGAAAAGGTATCACAGTTGCAAGCAGAGTCGTTAAAGTTTTTAGGTGGTTTTAGTGATCCATTACCTTGGAATATGGAAACGGCTGTAAAAATTCCAATAATGCCAAAAGACCAAAACCAACAACCTTATGTTACTGATTTTGATTTTGCAGGCTCAAACTCTGATGCATACAGTGGCTTATACCATTGGTTTGGATTAGAGCCTGTAGGAGATGAACGAACCAGTTTAAGCTATAGTGTTTTTATTCCGGCAGATGGAACGGATAAAATGTATTACTATGATCATGCAACCAAAAAACAAGGTTATGCAGGTGTTTCTGCAATGCCTTTAAAAGTAAAAGAATCTCGAAAAGAATACGATTGGAATGCGAGTACACCAGTAGAGTTTAGACCTTATATTAAAGACATTGCAGGTAGAAAGCGTATGTTTTTCTTAGGAACTATATCTTCTATTAGTTCTTCAGATGCTCAGCAATTTGATGGTTCTGCTACACCAGATTTGGTTTTAATTGATAGCGAATACAGAGATGTGATTTGGATAGATGTAAAACATCCAAGTACTTGGGATGAGGAAGTGTATAATCAGTTAAATGAAGCTTGGAGAGCCAGTGAAGGTATTGGCTATTATTACAACGAACAGCCCAAAGATGAAGATATTATGGAACGCGAAATGGATTCTTTAATGCGTATTCCAAAAGTAGAAGATAATACAGATGCTATTGATAGATTACAGCGTCAAATCGATTCTTTAAAGGCGGTTGGGAATTAATAGTCTTATAACTTTAATAACATCTTAATATCGGAACGAACATAAGGCGAATTACGTTCTAATTGTAATTCTTCAAATCCATATTTTCGATATAAATAAATAGCGTTTTCTAATTTTCTGCTAGAGTAGAGTAGTAGCCCGTTTAGGTTTTGTGCTTTTCCAAAATCAATACAGTGCTGTAATAGACGTTGCCCAATTTTTTTACCGCGTTGTTCTGGACATACAGCCATTTTAGTTAATTCTAAAAGGCCTGTTTCCTCAGTTGGCATTAAAGCAACAGTTCCAACAACGTTGTCATTTTTTATAGCTAAAAAAATAAAACCACCTTTACTAATGATGTATTTTTCTGGTTGACTTAAAACGTCCTCATCATAATCTTCAACATAAAAGAAGGCTTTTAACCATTCAATATTTAAATCGTAGAAGTTTTGGGTATACTTGGCATGAAAATCTATAATTTTAATTTCCATGAGCTCTAATAAAATCTGTAATTAGGTAAGTTATTAATTTGCCAACTTTAGTTTCTGTTTTTTGAGTAGGTGCGGCTTCACAGATATGTAAATATGTAGCATTTTCATGCTTACCAAAGTAATTAACAAATCGTCTTGCTTTTTTTACACTAAATCCGCTGGGAGTCATAGCACTACTAGGTATGTTTTTAATGGCATCACAATCTATTTCAATGCCAAAAGGTTTTTCAGAAACATGGGTTAATGCATTTTTCATTTCTGAATTAAAATCGAGTTCTTTTCTAACTTCAATAGCTTCGTAAGTGTTATATTTAATAGATTTTACTTTCTTCATGGTTTTGAGTAAGGTATCAGAAGTATAGTTTTCGTGAAGACCAAATACAAAATAATTTTTTAAGAATCCTTCAGCATAAGCATAGCTAAAACCGTTACCACTATGTCTCCCTTCTTCAGCTCTAAAGTCAGAATGTGCATCAAAATTAATCACATTGATTCTTTTCTTATTAGCTAAAGCAGAACCTTTTATATTTCCATAAGCATTGTTGTGACCTCCACCTATTATTATTGGAATTTTCCCAGCTTTAATAATTGAAGAAACTATATGAGTCACATCTTTATCAATGGTTTCTGTGTATTTTCGGATTTTATTTAGATTTTTCTTTTTAGAGGTATTTAATGTTAGTAGTTCTTCACGTTTGTCAGAATACTCTAAATGTCCTAATATTAAAACACGTTTTGCTTGTGTAAAACTATTACTCTGGACATTTAACAAAACTTTTAGAGTGGCTTCCCAAGCCTTATAAGTGCCTGTTTGTCCGAGGTTTCCGTAAACGCCTATGTCTTCTTTTATTCCAAATAAAACAAAGTCAACATCTAAATTAACAATAGCGTCGTATATGTTAGTGAGGTTAGTAGTTAACTGAACATGTTCTCCAAATTTTGTTTCACCTGTACGTTTCTTTAAAAGCTGTTGTTGTTCTTTTTCTGTAAATAAGGTAAGATGTTCCATTTGGGTAAAAAATTAATATATTTAGAATAAAAGTACAGATTTATTTAATTACTTTGATCTCAAATTAACAATTAAAAAAATTAGATTTAACAATACTTAAAACCAAACAGTTTATGGAAGGTGCACAAAAATCAAACACAGGATTAAAAGTTGGCTTAGTTATACTTGCGGTATTATTCTTAGGTACTGCATTTTATACATCTAAGCTTTACAATGAAAAGCAAGAGAACGAAAAATTATTAGTTAGCGAAAAGCAACAAGTAATGAATGATCTTAGTAATATGGCTAAAGATTATGACGAAGCGATTGCTGAAAGTGAAATAAAAAATGAAGAAATCATTGCTGCTAGAGAGCGTATTCAAGGTTTAATGGATTCTTTAAAAATTTCTCAAAATAGTGTTGGTAGCTTATGGAGGTACAAAAAGAAATATCTAGCCTTACAGGAGGAAATGGATATTTTGTTAACTGAAAATGACCGTTTAAAAGTTGAAAATGAATATTTAGCAACATCGTTAGATAGTACAAATGTTCAATTAGCCGAACGTACGATGTTTACAGATTCACTTTTGGTACAAAACACAGAATTAGCTACAGTTGTTAGAGATGCTGCAGCATTGCAAACAGTAGGTCTAGTAGGATTGGGTGTGATAGAAAGAAGAAGCGGAAAGCAAATTCCAACTGAACGAGCGAGTAGAAGTGATAAACTTAAAGTATGTTTTACAGTCGCTAAAAATACCTTAGCTGAGGCAGGAGATAAGGAATTGTATATACAAGTAATTGATCCAAAAAATAATGTACTAGGTTCTAACGACCAAATTGAGTTTGAAGATCAAGTGTTAAACTACAGCTTAATTAGTAGATTTAACTACGAGAATAGAAACTTAAATATTTGTGAATACATCAATGAATTAGAAGACTCTAAGTTTGAAAAAGGACGTTATAAGATTAATGTATTTAACGATAAAGAATTAATTTCCTCTTCAGAGTTTACAATGAAGTAAGAGATGAATATTGACTAATTAATAGTAAGAAAATCCAAAAGTACGCTTTTGGATTTTTTTGTTATAACAATTGACCGTTTATGATGACCTGTTCTATAGGATCGTGCGCGAAAGCATAAGGTATTTCGCTATAATGATTCATAGGTTTTGTAATAATAAGGTTTGCCTTTTTTCCTCTCGTGATACTGCCGTACATATTACTAATTCCCATAGCATAAGCACCATTTATAGTTGCTGCATTTATTGCTTCTTCTGGAGTTAGTTTTAGTTTTACACAAGCAGCACTAACAACAAAGTTCATGTTTCCACTAGGAGCAGTACCAGGATTGTAATCTGTAGCAATGGCTAATGGTAAACCTGCGTCAATAATTTTTCTAGCTGGAGTGTAAGGAATACTTATAAAGTAGGAGCAACCAGGTAAAGCAACTGAAATGGTATCACTTCCTTTTAAAGCTTTAATATCGTCATCGTTTAATTCTTCTAAATGATCTACAGAAAGTGCATTGTGTTTAACTCCAAGTGCTATGCCACCTAAAATATTAAATTGATTGACGTGTATTTTTGGTCTTAAATTGTATTTTTTTCCAGCTTCTAAAATAGCTTCAGTGTCTTTAATGTCAAAGTAACCTTCTTCACAAAATACATCGACATAATGTGTAATATTTAGTTTAGCAGCTTGTGGGATTAACTCTTCTGTGATGTATTTAATATAGTCTTGTTTTTTAGATTTGAATTCTTCAGGAATAGCATGTGCAGCTAATAGTGTAGGTATAATTTTGGCTAAGCTTTCTTGTTTAATTCGCTTAATAACACGTAGCATTTTCAGTTCAGCTTCAGTGGTTAAACCATAGCCTGTTTTAATTTCTACAGCACCAGAACCCATGGCTATAAGTTCATTTAATCGCTTTATTGATTGTTCAAATAAATCGTCTTCAGAAGTGTCTTGAAGTTTCTTTGCAGAATTTAGAATTCCTCCACCTTTGTTAGCTATTTCAGCATAAGACAATCCGTTAATTCTATCTACAAATTCAGATGTTCTATCACCTGCATAAACAACATGGGTATGAGAATCGCACCAAGATGGTAGCACAATTTTTCCCGTGGCATCTATAACAGTATCTGCTTCAATAGGCCTGTAGTCTTCCATTTTACCATATTCAATAATAGTATCGTGGTCTATATAGACATACGCATTTTCTATAACAGGTAAATTTTTCATAGCATCACCTTTTACAATAGTAACGTTAGAGTCGTGAACTTGTAATAATTGTTTAATGTTGGTAATTAGGATAGACATATGGATTGGTATTTTTGTAAAGATTGCTATTTTTTTGAACAAAAAAAAACGCTAGAAGTAATTTACTAGCGTTTTTAGATTTTATAATGTCGAATTTCTTATTCTTTTATAAATTTTAAAGCAAATTTATTATTAAACTTAATGGTGTATAGACCACTTACTAATTGAGATACGTTAAGTGTTTCTCCATAATTTAATGTTTGTTCTAATACTTGCTTTCCTAAAATATCAAAAACTGAAATTTTAATAGTTTCATTAAAACCTTCAAAGGTTAAAACATCTTTTGTAGGATTAGGAAAAATCTTTATTGAAGTTGCATCAAAATCTGCAACACTTAATGTTTCATAAAGGTTTTCAATATAATTTAGATTGTCTGCACCATAAGCATTACTTGCAATGTCTAAATCCAAATCACCATCAAAATCTGCAACAGTAAATACATAAACTTGAGATTGTGTATCGTTTATAATTTGTTCAGGACCAAAAGTGCCATCACCATTATTTTTAAACCACACCAAATCAATAACATCTCCTAGCGCACCACTACTTAATATAATATCAACTAATCCGTCATTATCTAAATCTTTAGCTTGAGCCATTGAAGGGTTGTTTGTAGAGGTCGTAAATGTTGTTTCAGTAAAACCAGCACCATTATCTTCGTACCAGTATAAATGACCAGTAGGGCCACTTCCATAAGAAATCTCAGTAGCTAAGATATCTAAGTTTGCATCTCCGTCTAAATCTTCAAAAGAGACATAAAAAAGGCCTGCTTTTCCAGTAGCAACAGATGTGGCATCTTTTGTAAATGCAACTGCACCTCCTGGAATTAAGTCGTTTCTAAAAATTTCTAAAACATCTCCAGCGTAATTTGTTGTTCCTATTAAAGCATCTAAATCTCCATCGTTATCAATATCTTTCATATTAACAACTCCAGGTCCAGACAATGTGTTATCTATTGTGCCACCAACTGTAAAGTTGCCAGATCCATCATTAGAAAGCCATACGACTTGGTTATCAGCATTAGACGTTAGAGCAATATCAGGAGTTGTTCCTGCATTAATATTACCAACAAAGATACCACTCATGCCATCATAAGCATCGGTTATCAGTTGCTCTGCACCAAAAGATCCAGTACCATCTCCTTGAAACCAAACAATTTTTGAATCAGAGCCTATAGAACCCGTATAGTTTCCGTATCCAGCAGCCAAAATATCCATATGAGTGTCATTGTTTAGGTCAGCTAATTTAATACTTCCAAGATTTATTAGTGTGTTGGTAATTTCAGCTTGTTTTGAAAACGTACCGTCACCGTTACCTTTATACCATACTATTATGTTATCGGCTTCTGTACCTATTAAAATATCGATGTTACCATCATTATCCATTAGACCTGAGTCAATAGCGTAAGGAGTGTCTCCTGTAGCATTATCAATTGTTGTTTTTGGTGCCCAATCAGTTTGAGCATTTGCGGTTATAGTAATACAAAATGCTGATAATAAGCCTAGTAATGTTGTTTTCATAATGATTTTAGTTTGTGCTAATATATAAATTATTTCGTAGTAGATGCATTTTGTCGATAATAATTTACACTTTAACGTTATTTTAGGCTTCCTACCATATTTTCTGGTTTTACCCATTCGTCATAATCTTCGGCAGAAACGTAACCTAAATTTACAGCTTCCTCTTTTAATGTAGTTCCGTTTTTATGTGCTGTATTTGCAATTTCAGCAGCTTTGTAATAGCCAATTTTTGTATTTAAGGCCGTCACTAGCATTAAGGAGTTGTTTAATAATTCTTTAATGACTTGGTGGTTGGGTTCAATGCCACTAGCACAGTGTTCCTCAAAACTCACACAAGCATCTCCTATTAATTGTGCAGATTGTAAAATATTTGCAGCCATCATTGGTTTAAACACATTTAGTTCATAATGTCCTTGTGTACCACCAACAGAAATAGCAACATCGTTACCCATAACTTGGGCACAAACCATTGTTAAGGCTTCGCATTGTGTTGGGTTTACTTTTCCTGGCATAATAGAACTTCCTGGTTCGTTTGCCGGAATTATAATTTCACCAATTCCAGAACGAGGACCAGAAGCCATCATTCTAATATCATTGGCTATTTTATTTAAAGAAACGGCTAGTAATTTTAACGCTCCATGAGTTTCTACAATGGCATCATGTGCTGCTAAAGCCTCAAATTTATTGTCAGCTGTTACAAAAGGTAAACCTGTAAATTCGGCAATGTATTTAGCAACTAAAACATCGTATCCTTCTGGTGTGTTTAGTCCTGTTCCTACTGCTGTTCCGCCTAATGCTAATTCGCTAAGGTGTGCCAAAGTAGCTTCCAAAGCTTTAAGACCATGGTCCAATTGCGATACATAACCAGAAAACTCTTGTCCTAAAGTTAAAGGAGTTGCATCCATTAGGTGTGTACGACCAATCTTTACAACCGTTTTAAATTCTTGAGCTTTTTTATGTAGTGTATTACGTAATTGAATCACTCCAGGAATTGTAGTTTCTACCACTTTCTTGTAGGCGGCAATATGCATTCCTGTTGGAAAGGTATCGTTAGAGGATTGCGATTTGTTTACATCATCGTTAGGCTGAATTGTTTTCTCGCCTTCACCAATAACTTTTCCGACAATTTGATGTGCTCTGTTAGCAATAACTTCATTAACATTCATGTTGCTTTGTGTACCAGAACCTGTTTGCCAAATAACTAAAGGAAACTGATCGTTGTGCTTGTTGTCTAAAATTTCATCACAAACTTGAGCAATTAAATCACGCTTTTCTTTAGATAATACTTCTAGCTCACAGTTTGTATATGCCGCTGCTTTTTTTAAATAAGCAAAGCCATGTACTATTTCTAAAGGCATAGATGCAGATGCTCCAATTTTAAAGTTGTTGCGAGAACGTTCTGTTTGTGCTCCCCAAAGTTTGTCTGCAGGCACTTTTACCTCGCCCATGGTGTCTTTTTCTATTCTGTAATTCATGTGTATTGTATTTATTGCATTACAAAATTAAAGGTTTTATGAGTTTTATAGGATATAATGTATGGTTTTATTTGAACAGCTTTTTATTTAAATAGTTAATAAGTTTTATTGCTTATAAAACATTTTATCAATTCTATTTTAATGGTCTTATGATATCCTAAATCATCATTAAAAATATAACTCTCCATTGTTTTCAATTTAATGAGTGTTGTGTAAGAAGGGGAAATAAATGTTGATTTTAGTCTAGCTACGTTCAATATTTTTAAAAAGAAAAGGAGTAGGTTTTATAGATGAAGCACAAGTAATATATGACAACTATATAATATGGTAAAAACAGAACTTCAATGCACAAAGTTGACCGTTCAGTTTTTTAAAACTATTTTAGCCTAGTCTTTTTTACTTGAGAAGATATCCAAATCAATAGTATATGGCAACAAATCAGGAACTTATTAATAAGCTAATTGAAAAATTAGAATTGCTTTTTAAAAAGCAAGCTGAGTTTTCTTCAGAGATTAATAGTCTTAAAGAAGAATTGTATCGCTTAAAATCTGATGCAACTACAGAAAAACAAATTGAAGTTGAGAAAGCGGTAGAATTAGAACCTGAGATTAAACTTGATAATGAGGTTGATAAGCCTTTGGTGTTAGAATCAGATTCTGTTTTAGAAACAAAACATACAACAGAATTTATTGAACAAGAAGCACCAAAAGTTTCTTATGATACACCAAAATCAAAATCGAGTTTAGAAAAGTTTATAGGTGAAAACATTCTGAATAAAATAGGAATTATTATCACAATTATTGGTGTTGCTATTGGTGCAAAATACTCCATTGAAAATGATTTAATAAGTCCGCTAACACGAATTGTTTTAGGTTATCTAACAGCTATTGGTTTACTTGCTTTTGGAATAAAACTTAAAAAGAAATACGAATCTTACAGCGCAGTTTTGGTAAGTGGTTCTATCGTTATTTTGTATTTTATCACCTTTTTTGCTTATAGCTTTTATGATCTTATTCCGCAACTATTTACGTTTGCGCTCATGGTGGTTTTTACCGCATTTACAGTCGTTGCAGCTACAAGTTACAATAAACAAGTGATTGCACATATTGGTTTAGTTGGTGCGTATGCAGTTCCGTTTTTATTGAGTGATGGTTCTGGGCAAGTTGAAGTTCTGTTTGGTTATATGGCTATAATTAATATTGGCATATTAGTGCTTTCATTTAAGAAATATTGGAAATCATTATACTATTCAGCCTTTATATTTACATGGCTAATTTTCGGGACTTGGTTCTTTTTTGAATATTACGAAGTCGAACAGTTTAGTTTAGCTTTAGTTTTTCTGAGCTTATTTTTTGTTATTTTCTACATCACATTTTTAGCCTATAAGATGCTTAAAAGAGAGGTGTTTAAAAAGAGTGATGTTGTATTATTACTGTTTAATTCCTTTTTGTTTTTTGGATTTGGCTATGCTATTCTAGATCGTAATAGCATTGGCTCACAACTTTTAGGGGTGTTTACGCTTGGTAATGCTGTTATTCATTTTATTGTTAGTGTCATATTTTACAAGAAAAAACTGGGAGATAAAAACTTGTTTTATTTAGCTTCTGCAATGGTTTTAGTATTTATTACAATTACAATTCCGGTTCAGTTAAATGGCAATTGGGTAACGCTTTTATGGGTAAGTGAAGCAGCCTTACTATTTTGGTTAGGAAGAACAAAAGGTATTAAGGTTTACGAAAAATTATCGTATCCATTAATGTTTCTAGCATTTTTAAGTATTCTACAAGATTGGTCTTATGCGTATGATTCATTTTATGGAATTGACATAGAAAATAAAGTGACCTCAATTTTTAATATTCATTTTTTAACATCGTTGTTATTTGTTTCAGCATTTGGAGTTATTGTTTGGTTATCTATAAATAAGGAATATACTTCTGCATTAAAACCAACTTCAATTTGGTACCGTTTGTTGTCTTATGTAATTCCTTCAATATTGGTGTTTAGTGCTTATTATGCCTTTAGGTTAGAAATTGAAATGTATTGGGATCAATTATATCATACTACAGATTTATTGATTACTACTGAGGGTAATTATAAAGAGCCCATCTTTAATTATGATTTAAGAGATTTTAAGACCATCTGGATTCTTAATTATTCTTTAGTATTTGTAGCGTTGTTAGCTTTTATTAATTTTAAGCTTATAAAAAATAAAATATTAGAGAAAATCATTTTAGGCTTAACAGTGGTGAGTATATTTATTTTCTTAACACAAGGTTTATTAGCGTTAAGTGACTTAAGAGAAAGTTATTTAAATCCTTCAGAATATTTTGCGCAAAACAGTTTTTATTTATGGATTAGATATGTGTCGTTTATATTCTTGGCCTTAGCATTATATACATGTTATAGGTTTATAAAGCGTGAGGGTATAACCAAAGGCTATAAAATGGCATACGATATTTTACTTCATGTGTCTCTTATTTGGGTGCTAAGTAGTGAGCTTATTCATTGGATGAATATGTTTGAATCTACGCAATCATATAAACTAGGCTTAAGTATACTTTGGGGAGTTTATTCGTTTTTATTAATTGCTTTTGGAATTTGGAAAAATAAAATTTATTTACGAATTGGAGGTATGGCTTTCTTTGGAATTACCTTAATAAAACTCTTCTTTTACGATATTGTACATCTTAATACCATTTCAAAAACTATAGTGTTTGTGTCACTAGGTGTACTACTTTTAATTATTTCATTTTTATATAACAAATACAAAAACCAGATTACAGATGACGTTAACGAATAAGTTATTTATAGGTTTATTTATTGGATTTACAACTTTTTGTTCGGCTCAAATGGAAACGTATAATTATAAACGAGCTCTTAATGAGGTTACTAACGAATGGCATCAATTAATTATACCAGAAGCTGTTTTTGGAAGTTTGAAATCAGATTTTTCAGATCTTAGAATTTATGGAGTTACTAAAAATGACACTATTGAAGCTCCTTATTATCTTAAAGTATTGTCAGAGAGAATAATGCATAGATCTAGTTCTTTTGATATTATTAATAAAACCAAAGGCGATAAAGGCTATTATTTTACATTTCAGTTGCATTCAGAAGTGGTCATCAATCAAATTAGTTTAGATTTTAATGAGCATAATTTTGATTGGAAAGTAGAGTTGCAAGGCAGTCAAAATCAGCAAGAATGGTTTACTATACTAGAAGATTATAGAATTATGTCTATTAAAAATAAATCGACAAACTTTAAATTTACAAAGCTAGAATTTCCAAATTCTAAATTTCGTTTTTATAGACTTATTGTAAAGCATGATGAGCAGCCACAATTAAATTCTGCACAACTTTCTAAATACGAAACTACTGAAGGTACTTCTATTAATTATAGCATAAAAAAGTTAGAAACAATAGATGATAAAGAGCAGAAAGCAACTATTGTAAATTTAGAACTAAAGCAGCCTGTTGCATTAAGTCAATTAAATATTGATGTTAGCAATACATTTGATTATTACAGACCTGTAAAAATTGAATATAGAAGAGACAGTGTAAAAATTGAAAAAGGGTGGAAATATGATTATAAAACAGTAGCTAGTGGTACATTAAACTCTTTAGAGGTTAATCTGTTTAAACTTCCTAATACAATTGCTAAGCATTTAAGAGTAACCATTTATAATGATAATAATCAACCACTATCAATTGCTGGTGTTTCTGTAAAAGGTTATGAATTTCAAATGATAGGAAGATTTACAGAGTCTGCAGATTATATGTTGGTTTATGGAAATCCTTCTGCTAGCCAGCCAGTCTATGATATTAATAGGTTTGAAACCAAAGTACCAAAAGATTTAAAAACTTTAACAATAGGAGCAGAGGAATTAATTGTAAAACCTAAACAAGAAAAAGTAAAGCCATTATTTGAAAATAGTTATTGGCTTTGGGGAATTATAGGTGTTGTGATGTTGTTGTTAGGAGGTTTTACTTTAAGAATGTTAAAGAAGAGCTAGTGTTTTTATTATTCATTAACAATTTTCCCATCAACCATAGTCAGCTTTCGGTCTGCCATTTCTGCTAATTCTTGATTATGCGTAACAATAACAAACGTCTGATTAAATTCATCTCTAAGTTTAAAAAACAAGTTATGAAGTTGGTCTGCAGATTCGCTATCTAAATTTCCTGAAGGTTCATCAGCAAAAATGATATTTGGTCTGTTAATTAAAGCTCTAGCAACAGCTACACGTTGTTGTTCGCCACCAGACATGCTATTGGGTTTGTGATGAATGCGTTCGCTAAGTCCTAAATAGTCTAATAATTCTTTTGCACGATTTTCTGCTTCAGCTTTAGGTGTGTTATTAATAAAAGCAGGAATACATATATTTTCTAAAGCCGAAAACTCAGGTAATAATTGATGAAACTGAAATATAAAACCAATATTTTTATTTCTAAATTTAGCTAAAGCTTTATCGTTTAAAGACTTTATAGATTGGTTGTTAATAATGAGTTCCGTTTCAGATGTATAATCTGGTTTATCTAAAGTACCTAAAATTTGAAGTAAGGTTGTTTTACCAGCGCCAGAAGCTCCAACTATGGATATGATTTCGCTTTCTAAAATGGTTAGGTCAACACCTTTTAAGACCTGAAGATCTTTATAGGCTTTCTTAATTTGTTTTGCTGAAATTACGATATTGCTCATAAGAGGTGAAAATAATACTTAATGCATTAATCCACAAAATTAAGATGCAGATTTGTTTTTATTAAATACAGATTTAATGCCATTAAAATCAATAAAATATTGAAGACGTAATGAAAACGTGTGTTGTATAGGTTGTTCAAAAAGATTGTTTAAGCTTTCAGAATAATTGTTTTGGGCAATAGAATTAGCGTTAAACAATTGGTTTCTGTATAAAGCGGTTAAAAAACTTCCAGGTGCAAATTGCCAAGAGTAATTTAAATCGATGTTCCAAGTACTAAAATTAATATTTGGAGATTCTTCAATATTACCTAATGTATAACCAGAAGCAGTTGTTAAACGACCAGTATCTAAAAGGGTAAATAAATCGTTGTCGTAATTTACAGTATCCCAATAATGTCTAAAGCTAAGTACTAAAGAGTTAAAAGGATTGAAGGCGTAGTTAGCAGAAATACTATTGGTTACAATTTGCCTGTTTCGTTCTCCAAAAATAGTTTGTTCATCTGCTTCTGCTGCATAACCACGATCACCGTTAGCAAAGTCGTAACTCAGTTCGTAAATAAGTAAGAGTTTATTGTTAACTCTAAGGCGTGGTTTAAAATCAAAATCATAAGTAAATAAGTCTCTGCCATTTTCAAATAAGGCACCAATGTTGGCGCTTAAATCTAGGGCAAATCTTCGGTTGTAATTTGATGAAATCCATCCGCCAGTGCTTACAAAATTTTCATAGATAAATGGTCTGCCATCTCTAGATTCAAAGTAATCGTTCTGTCTGCCTGGTTCTATGTTTAATCTAAAACCAAAACCATCTAATTTATTTGTTGTAGCTTGATATGTGATGCCAAAATTAGACTGCGCATATACATTAGGATCTACTAATTTATTATAATTAAAAAAGGCATTGATGCTATAATTATTTAAACTTCCGCTAGGCTCAAAGGTTTGGTACGATATATCAGAACTAAAGGTGTTGTAATTATTTCTTAACAGAAGTCCAAGGTCGTTGATATTAAATTTAGTGTCTGCAAAACTGTGTTCTACACTATAGCGTAAATTACCATGAATTTTAGCCAGTTTTAAATAACTACTAAAGCCTGTTTCGTTATTAGAGTTTTGGTAGTTTACATTGCTCATTCGTAAATCGGACGCTACACTATATGTATTGCGTTTATTAATTAGGTTAGCAACTAAAGCTGTTGCATTAGCATCTCTAAAGTGACCTTCTCTAAGTACATTAGTATTAATTAAACTAACAGAAGAGTTGCCGTTAAATTGTTGGTCTACAACTAAAATATTGTAATTAGCAAACGGTTCAACTATGGTTTTGCGTTTTTCGTTAGTTAGTGTGTTTTTTATGGTAGCTGTGGTTTTTTCTGTAATAGCATTAAAAAAGCCTATACCAAGACCATTTTTTGTTCTACCAGACACTTTTACGGCATTTAAAACTTTAACCTCATTTGGTGTGTTAGCTTCTTCATTTTCGTTAAGAACAATTTTACCGCTTGGTTTATTTCCAATACGTCTAGAAAAGAATAAACCTCCTTTAGAAAATAAATCCACACCTTCTGTAAAAAATTGACGTTGTTCAGAGAAGGTTTGTTCAAAAGGACCAAGGTTTAAAACGACATTATCAAATCCTGCTTGGCTAAAATCGGGGACCAATGTTGCGTCTAAGGTAAAATTATCTGTGAGTCCGTATTTAACATCCATTCCAAATTTTAAGTCGGTATTAGTTTCTCCATCAAAGCTATTAACGATACCTGTAGTAAAAGGGTAGAGGTTTAGCCTAACAGGTGGTTCTATAGCTTTAAGTCCTTTTATTTCACCATGATATAATCCTGAATTACCTTGGGTAGGGTCAATGGGATTCCAAGTAAATCGCGATCTAGATCGTCTAAATTCTCTATGAAATTGAACTCCCCAAGTCGGTTCTTCTTGATCTGCAAAACGCAATGTTCTATATGGGATTTTCATTTCTACAACCCAACCGTCGTCCATCATTTTAACAGCACTATCCCAAACACCATTCCAACCAAAATCCTCTCCAATAGTTGGATTAACTATAGCATCTGCTTGCTGGCCAGAACTAAAAACATAAAACGAAGTATCATTTTGAGCATCGTTATTGGGGTTTAGAACAAGTATAAAGTAGTCGGTTTGTCCAAAATTATCTCTACTAGTGAGTTGATTCATTATTTTAGTAGGATCATCATATAGGTAAGCTGCAACATAGATGGCTTTATCATCAAACGTCATCTTTACTTCTGTACGTTCGTTATGTGGAGCTTCTTTTCCAATTTCGGGTCTATTAGAAATAAAACCAGTAGCCGTTTCAGTATTTTTCCAAATAGTATCGTCTAAAATGCCGTCTATTTTTGGTGCTATTGCTGTACGTTGAATATTTAATACTTTTTTATCTTGAGCTATACTGATTTGTACATAACATAAAAATGTAAGCAAAAGCGTTAAAGAGCGAGCGGTCATAATTGTTTAGTCGTTTAGAATACAGATGTCATTATTTAGCGGTTATTACATCTGTATCGCCACAAAGCTAAGTTCTCAAATTAAGCAAAACTCTTAATTAAACGTTAAATATAAAGTGCGTAAGCCACTTACCGTTTAGTACTAGAAAATGATATTCATATATTATTTGGAATAATTATTGCTTTAAATTAGCTAGTAACTAATAGAGTATATGAATAAATACAAAAAATTAATAATAGGTATTCTCCTTGATGGTTTAGGTTTGGTTTCATTTATAATTCCAGGTGTCGGAGAATTTTCAGATATCGTTTGGGCACCAGTTTCGGGTTGGCTAATGACTAAATTATATGCCGGTAAGGCAGGTAAGGTAGCAGGACTTATTACCTTAGTAGAAGAAGCGTTGCCAGGCTTTGATGTGATACCAACATTTACATTAATGTGGTTTTACACTTATGTTTTTAAAAGAGAGAAAATTGAAAATAAAACATAAAAAAAGCACTCAAAATGAGTGCTTTCTTTAACTGTATTACAAAATAAGATTATTGAACTTGTATTGGAAATGTTACTTCTACATCTGTACTACCACCAGCATTTATAGAGGTTCCATCGTTTGGTTTTGTTGGTTCGTGAATTAATTCTATAATCAATGAACCTGTTCCGGCATCGCCAGTAACAAATGTTGTTGCTATTCCAATAGGATTACCATCTTCATCTATATCATTTTTACTAATTGTAATGTCTGAAATTGTAGTTGTGTAAAAGAACTCATGATCATCGCCTTCGTCTTCAACTTCTAAGGTAATATCATCAGCAGGATTTTCGGTTTCATTTAATAGTTTGATGGCACCTGTATATGTTGTGTTTGCTGTTAATGGACCAGAGACATCATAAGTTCCATCTGCACCACCTTCTCCGTCTAAATCTTGAAACTCTAAAGTAACAATATCTGTACCGTTAGTAAGTGTATAGCGTACTGTAGTGATAAGTTCTTCTTCATGATCATGATCATCATGGTGTCCATCGTCGTCACTAGAACAGCCTACAAATGCTAAACTTGAAACAAAAAGTAAGGCTAATAATTTAATTGTATTTGTTGATTTGATATTTTTCATCATTTTAATTTTTGAGTTAATAATTGATCTTTATTTTTAAGTTAATGTTTCTGCCCAATTCATGAGCAAAATACCTTTGTCTATTTAAGTACTCATTGTACTTTGTATTAAATAGATTTTCGACATTTAATTCTAATTTTAATGTTCCTGTTTTAAAAGCTTTAAAGCTAACAGAGCTATTAAAACTAAATAATGAATACGCAGGTGGAGTAGAGCTAATGTCTACATACACATCTTCTTGTAGTATTGGGTTAAATGTATAAAAGTTATAATCTGGAAATTTATTTTGTTGTAATACAGTTTTGTGAATTAAATTAATGGATAATTGATTTAACTCGTCATTATAATAGGATATACTATTCGTAAAATTTGTTGAAGGCATATGTATAAGTGGTATGTCTTGGCTAAGGTTTTCACCTTTTAAAAGACTTATACTGCCTTTGTAATTAAATTTATTAGTGATTTTTTTATTGACATCAATATCAATACCGAAAATTTGTGCATTAACCTGATTATACTCCCATACAGGAAATGCTCCTCTAATGGTTGTGGTAATACCAACAGGAATAAGTTGAATATAATCGTTAATAGCTTTAAAATACGGACTGATTGAAAATCCAAAATTCTGATTATTTCTTTCTAAAGACGCCACGAACTTATTCGCGATTTCTTTATTAAGGGTTAATAAACCAGTTTCTATTCTCGCAGCACTATGATGTAAACCGTCGCTAAACAATTCTGATGGGTTAGGTACTCGCGTTGCCAAACCATAATTAACAAATAAGGATATGTCGCTATTAAATTGCTTAGAATATCCCAAATTGGCAGAAATGTTATGAAATGTAAATTCCGGACGTGTTAAAATCTTAGAATTATCTATATTATTAGTTTCAAATTGCGGAAATAACTCATCGTAATTATACGTGTCATTCCAATCTGTTAAATTATACCGCTTTTCAGCTTCAATTCTTGTAAAATCGTAACGCGCTCCAGCACTTATTTCAGAAGACTCATTTAAGTCATAATTTCCAATCATATAAATACTTGCATCATACTTTTGAAAATCAGGAATTAAAGGACTTATTCCAGTACCTGAAACAGCATCATTTTGCTGATAACGCACTAATAAGCCTGTATCTATTTTAAGATTATCAATAGCATCTATATTCAAATTAGTCTGTAAAGAATTTGTGAATAATCTAAGATCTATAACAGGAGTGTCTGCTAAATTACCTCTTCTTAAATCGAATTCTTTTCGTCTGTTAATTTGCATATCATATTGTACCGATAATTTCCCAAAGTTCTTAAACCGCTTATAGGCTTCAATCTTTGCTAAATGATGCAAAATATTTTGTTTCGGGTAATCAATATTATATGAGAAATCTTCAATGACACGTGGTTCTCTGCTATTTATTGCAGCAACTAAATCTCCGACATTACCAATGTGTGATGCTTGTAAAATAGCGAACTCATTACTCACAACACTATAGTAGGCATCAAAACCTTTTTCAAAAGTTCTATAGCCAATTCTAGCAGAAGCATTGCTATTTTTTAAACCGCTATTGGTTAAATAATAGTCAGGTGCTTTAAAATCTCCGAATTGTTTGTAGCTTGCTTGAATTCTACCATAAAATCCAGATTTATAGGTTTTAACCAGTTCTGAATTTACATTACCACCACGTCCATTTGAATTTAATGATAACATAGTGCTACCAAATAAACTATCTTGAGCAACATAACGTTTAGGCTGGATAAGAATTAATCCACCAATAGCATCACTTCCGTATTTTAAAGTGTTAGCTCCTTTAATCACTTCAACTTTATTACTAGAATTAATATCAATGTTTGGTGCATGTTCATCTCCCCATTCTTGGTCAAACATGCGTACATTATTATTAATAATTAATAAACGGCTGCTGTGTAAACCGTGTATCATGGGTTTTACAATAGTATTTCCTGTATTTAGTGAAGACACACCACTTACCGAATTTAAAGCATCACCTAAGGATTTATCGGTGTATTTTTCTAAATCTGCTTTATTAATAGTTTTCTCTATACTAGTACCTTCTGTTTTTAAATGAGAATTCACCACAACTTCATTTAGTTCTTCTAAATGGTGTTCTAAGGAAATAATTTTAAAAACATCATTGTCAATGGTATATGAAACAGTTTTTGTTTCACATCCAATATGAGAAATAGTTAATGTTAAAGTGCCAGAGCAAAGGTTTTCAATTCTGAACTTACCATCAAAATCTGAAATTATATATTTATCACTTTCTTTAATGTAAATAGTAGCAGATTCTATGGGGGTGCCATCATGAAAATCTTTGACTTCACCTAAAAAAATATAGCTGCAGTTTTGACTGTAGCTAAAGCCAGAAATAGCTATAACTAAGCCAATAATTATTGATTTCATTCAAATAGATTTTATGAGAGTATTAGAAAATTTTTATTCTAACTCACATGAGGAGGTCCTCTTACAAATCGTGTGGAATGCTGATAACTTTTTAAAGAATTATAATATGAAGACAGCTGTTCTGTCGCTGTTATTTTTGTAATTATTTCGTAGTTGTTACAGACTAGAAATAAGTTGTTTGTGAGTTTGAATTTATAAAAATCACAATCTAAATCAGATTCATGAAAGTGAGTTTTAAGCGCGTTGTCTGAATCACAGACCTGATGCGAATGATGATTAAAAACATGAGTTAATTTTACAGCAGAAGGTAACAACACAAAAAGCATTAGCACAATTGCTAATGTTTTAAAAAGTGATGTTATTACTGTTTTTGTTGTCAATCTAAAAAGCGTTTAAATCCGAACCTTCGTAGCATTTTCTTTTCAAATTCCCAGAAAAATTTAAACTGACCAAAAAGCCATCCAAACATTACTAATAGAATTTGGTAGAAAATGAGCCCAATAATAATAAATAAAAACCAATAGAGAATAGGGTTTAAGTTTTCTTTAGTAATTCCAATAAGTTTTATTATAGGTCTTCCAACAAATAAGGATGATGTACCTGTAAAGGCAAATACCATAAAGACACGGATCATTTCCCATTTATAATCGAGAATCCATTTCTTTTCTAATTTTTTAAATATGAATAACGTTAATTTTAATAACAGAAAGAAAACAAAAATAGAAGCGACCAAACTCAGCGTTAAACCGTAGTTTTCTAAAAAGGCATTAGAAATTTTAAAAGCAGAATACCCTAAAATAACCAAACCAAAAAAGGGAAATAACAACTGCCAATTGTGTTGAATTTCCCAATGTTTTTTAAATTTTTCCATAGCACGAATATCGTGCTGCAAAATTAGTAAATTATGATGGTTTTCTATGCTAAATTCTAGGTGTAAAAGAAGATAGTTTTTGTTTGTATGTTAATTGGAAATAGATAAAGTAGTTATATAGCTTATAGTTTATTTCATATCCATAATCTGTACGTGTATCATAATCTATACGTAATTCATAAAGGTTTGGGTCGTAAGTTTGAGGTTGCATATTTCTTTGATTCCATGATTGTACAAATATGGCATTTCTAGATTCTAAAAATTCTTGAGAATAATAACCTTCAGGTCTTGCAGTACTCGCTAACCATGTGTTAAATCCTGGCTCTATAATAATAATTTCGTAATCGTTTTCATCACTATTTATATAAACGGTATCGCTTTGCACTATGCTATTTTTGTTCTCATTATTAATGGTTTGGTTTGTGTTATACGATTTGCAACTAGCAATTAAAACGAGCACAATAATAAATGGAATAATCTTTTTCATGTTTTTTTGTTTTTTTTGATGGATAGAGAGGTTTACTATTACTCATTTTTTTATGATAATATATTAAACGGCCTCGTTCCATAAATATTAAAGGTATTAAAAATTGTTAGTGTATTTATGTTTTTACTTCAAATTAACACTACAAAGCAAGGTGATATTTACTGTTTTTACAACCTAAATTATGTGAACTGATCATTTGAGTGCGTTAACGTAACTTTTCTGAAAGGTAAATGTTGTAGAATAAAAAAAAGCAGCTCGTTTGAGCTGCTTTTTTTTATTTTGAATGGCATTTTATTTTCCGAATAAACCGCCTAAAAGACCGCCAATTCCTCCTGAGCTTTTATTTCCTCCGCCTAAAACCATACCAGCGACATCATCGATAACGCTACCGTCACCATCGGCGTCTAATATTTTTTCTAGGAAACTTTGTTCATTGGCAGTATCGTTACCTCCAAGTAAACCACCTAAAAGGCCACTAATATCATTTTGTGAGCTTACATTGTTTTGGCTGGCTTGTTTTCCTAAAACACCCATTAGTATTGGAGCTGCTACTTTTAAGATGTTAGCGACAGATCCTGCATCTAAACCAGCTTTTTGACCAATAACTTGTTCTACACCTTGCTGCTTACTTCCTAATACATGATTAAGGATTTTAGCTCCATCATCTTTTACATTGTCATCAACACCACCACCAAACAAACCTCCGAGGTTATCTAAAATGCTACCATCATGCTTGCTGCTTAATGCTCCCATAAGTCCAGCTGCTCCATCTGGAGTAGAAGCGTTACGCTCCATTGCTTTCATTAATACTGGTAACGCCATTGTTAATACGCTACTTGTTTTATCTTGATCGGTACCTGTAGAACCAGAAACACCACTAATGATGGTTTTTCCTAAGTCACTGTTTAATAAATCTAAAATTCCTGCCATTTTGTTGTATATAATTAAGGTTAATAAAATTAAGCATTGTGTAAGGTACAAAAAAAGTCCCACGTTAGTAGGACTCATTTTATTTGCTTTGGTCACATTTAAATGCTTAACCTAAAATATTTATAATTTGTTCTGCTAATTCAGTACCAATTCTGTCTTGTGCTTCGTTGGTTGCTGCTCCTGTGTGTGGTGTTAATGATAACGCAGGATTCATTAATAATTGTACTTCAGGCTTAGGTTCTTTTTCGTATACATCTAAAGCTGCTCTAGCAACTTTACCGCTTTCTATTGCTTTTACTAAAGCAACTTCATTAACAACTCCACCACGTGCTGCATTGGCTATAATTACACCGTTTTTCATTTGGTTAAATTCGGCTTCGTCAATTACGTAGTCTTTTTGAGCTGGTACATGCAAGGTTAAAAAATCGGCTTGTTTTAAAACTTCTTCTTTTGAAATGGTTGTAATCTCAAAATTTAGTTTCTGACCATCAAAGAAATCTAATTGTAAGTCTGCTTTTTCTAAAAACGGATCAAAGGCTACGACTTTCATTCCTGCACCAATAGCCACTTTAGCTGTTGCTTGTCCTATACGTCCAAAACCTAAAACACCTAAAGTTTTTCCTTTTAATTCGGTGCCTTTAGCATAAGATTTTTTTAAGCCTTTAAAGTTAGCATCACCTTCTAATGGCATATCGCGATTAGAATTATGTAAATAACGTGCTAAACCATAAAAATGGCCAAATACCAATTCTGCAACTGAGTGTGATGATGCTGCAGGAGTATTTATCACTTTTAAACCTTTGCTACGTGCGTATTCTACATCGATATTATCCATACCAACACCGCCTCGTCCTATAATTTTAAGGCTTGGACAGTTGTCAATAATATTTTTTCTTACCGTTGTAGCACTTCTTACTAATAAAACAGTAATGTTATTTTTATTGATATAGTTTTCTAATTGTTCTTGTGCGACTGTGGTTGTTAATACTTCGTAACCAGCTGCTTCTAAAGCGTTAATTCCACTTTGAGAAACTCCGTCGTTTGCTAATACTTTCATTGAAAAACTTGTTTTTTTATTTCCGTAAAACGGAAACATTAAATTTTGTTATAATTATTTTGTGATGCGATTTCCATTTGTATGGTAGCTCACTTTAGGCTTTGCTCTCTAATTCACTCATGACTTCAACTAAGGCCTTCACACTATCTAATGATAGAGCGTTGTACATTGAAGCTCTGTAGCCACCAACACTTCTATGACCATTAATGCCATTAATACCAGCTTCTTTAATCATAGCTTCAAACGTTTCCTTAAGATTTTCGTTTTCTAAAGTGAATGTTGCATTCATCATAGAGCGATCTTCTTTTACAGCGTAACCTTTAAATAGTGGATTTAAGTCAATTTCAGAATACATTAAACGTGCTTTCTTTTCATTTAGCTCTTCAATGGCTTTAATACCTCCTAAGTTTTTCAACCATTCTAAGGTTAGCATAGATGTATACACAGCAAAAACAGGTGGAGTATTAAACATACTGCCTTTACTGATATGTATTTTGTAATCCATCATAGAAGGAATTTTACGCGATACTTTTCCTAAGATGTCTTCTTTTATTACAACTAAAGTTGTTCCGGCAGGTCCCATATTTTTTTGAGCGCCTGCGTAAATCAAATCAAATTTTGAAAAATCTAATTGACGTGAAAATATATCACTACTCATATCACATACTAAAGGAACAGGTGAGTTTGGGAAACTCTTCATCTGTGTTCCAAAAATGGTATTGTTAGAGGTACAGTGAAAATAATCGTAATCCTCTGGAATATCATATCCTTTAGGAATATAGTTGTAGTTGGCGCTTTTTGAAGAGCCTACTTCATATATATCATCATAGATTTTAGCTTCTTTAATAGACTTGTCTGCCCAAGTACCTGAATTTAAATAACCAGCTCTTTTTTCTAAAAGATTTAAGGCTACCATTAAAAATTGTGTACTTGCACCACCTTGAAGAAATAAAGCTTTATAACCCTTACCTTCAAGACCTAATAATTCTAATGCTAAGGATCTAGCGTTTTCCATAACATCTACAAAAGGTTTGCTACGGTGTGAAATTTCTAAAAGCGATAAGCCATCATCAAAATTTAAAACAGCTGCTGCTGCTTGTTCTATTACTGACTTTGGTAATACGCATGGTCCTGCACTAAAATTATGTTTTTTCATTGTATACTGAATTTAATCTTGAAGTTAAAACAGCTACAAAGGTGCTAATTAATTGGTTATTTTATGTTATTAAATTAATAATTTTTAGGCTACATTTTTAACAAAAACTCAACAGTATCTATATTATCTGCATATTCCCAAAGCTGTGGCTTTTGAGTTTTACCAAAAATAATTTCATCAGTAGAAAAATTATTTGCAACAATACATTGTATTTTATCTGCATCTGTTTTTAACTTATGCTCTAAATCTGTTTTGTTATCATAATACTCATAAAATAGCGTTGCGATAGGTGAGGCATAGCTTTCGTCTTCCTTTATCATTAGGAAACCATTTTCTAACATATCAAATTCACTCATTAAATAGACAGCCTTATTGTAGTCGTAATTATTTGCGTATTTAGATTCGTTAATAATAGGATGCCATTTGTAAACAGCATTAAAAAAGGCGTCAAAATCATAGTCTTTAGGTACAAATAACTTTGATACATTTCTGCAGCCTAAACCATAATATCTAAATATATCATGAGATAAGGCTTCTAGTTCTTCATTAGTTTCGTTACCTGTTAATATAGCAACCGAATTTCTGTTTTTTCTTATTATAGAAGGTTTGTCTTTAAAATAGTATTCAAAATAACGAGCAGTATTATCACTTCCTGTAGCGATAACTGCATCAAAGTTTTCTAGTTTTTCTTCAGTAAATTTGATTTTACCTTTAAAATTAGGTTCTATAACTTCTAAATATTTGGCT
Organism: Winogradskyella psychrotolerans; assembly: GCF_018860565.1. Classification (GTDB taxonomy): domain Bacteria; phylum Bacteroidota; class Bacteroidia; order Flavobacteriales; family Flavobacteriaceae; genus Winogradskyella; species Winogradskyella damuponensis. The sequence goes on along the minus strand of NZ_JAHKPS010000018.1, from coordinate 265,519 downwards.
AAAAACGGTAATAAATGTTTGTCGTTAGAGGATTGTTTTACCAAGACATTATGACCGGAAATTAAGACAGATAAAAAATCGTGAAAACCAACCAATGGAATATTCCCTGCCATAATTATGGCTACAGTTTTGGGATTATTAATGTTAAACTGATACTTTTCTATCCAGCGGTTAATGTTTTTGTTACTTAATACATTAGACCAGTTTTCTAAAGTAAATGTAATGTTTTGTTGTGTAAACCAGCCGTTGTGTTCTTGAGCCAATTTTATTTGGTGTTTAAATCCGTCAAAGAATAAATCGTTAGCTTCAATCTTGTCGTTTTTGCTGATTTTATTTTGCTGAAATTGATTTATAAATTCGCCTAATTTTACAAAAGCGTTAATTCTTTGTTGTAAATCCATATACTGTTTGGTTATACGATGTTTTGGCTCTATTTTTGCAATTGCAAATTTACGCAATAAAGAGAAATGAGCTAAATAAAAGTTTTAGATTGTTGTTGAATTAATTTTTGATGCGGTCTTAAAATTACTTAATTAGTTATAAAAATAATAGATTAAAATAATGTTATGGCAATAATAATCACAGATGAATGTATAAATTGTGGAGCGTGTGAGCCAGAATGTCCAAATACTGCTATTTATGAAGGTGCTGACGATTGGCGCTATTCCGATGGTACCAGCTTAAAAGGCAAGATAGTTTTAACAAACGGTAAAGAAGTGGACGCAGAAGAAACACAAGAACCTATAAGTGACGAAGTGTATTACATTGCACCAGATAAGTGTACGGAATGTATGGGCTTTCATGAAGAACCGCAATGCGCGGCTGTTTGTCCTGTAGACTGTTGTGTTCCGGATGAAGACCATGTAGAAACGGAAGAACAGCTGTTAGGAAAACAACGTTTTATGCATCCTGATGGCCATTAAATCGTCTTAACCATAGATATTATAAGAATCCTAAGTCTTTAGCTTGGGATTTTTTTTGCTTTTAAAAATTAATTAGAGCGACTGTATTGCTGTTGTATATAGATAAGCTAACTTCGCCTCATTGTGCTAAACATGTTTTAGTGCTTCATTATAAAAGGATATGTTCCATAAAAATTACTCATATAATATGACACAAACTGAATTCTTAGAAAAAAATGTATTTAACGATTTAGAAAATGTAAACGATGGATTTGATAGTGAATCTACACACTATTTTTCAGCATCAGATTTTGAAACCGTATTAAAGCGTGTAGAGCATTTTGGTATATCAGTTTATAAAATTGAGCCTTGGTTTGAATCAGAGGTATATGATGTTGCTAATCACGATGCTTTTAAAAAGAAAGCCACGGATTCTAAATGGTATATTAAAGCATTCTCAGATTTTAAAAAACGCCAAGAAGGCTTGTTGTATTCTGCAACTTTTAAGGTTTCTAAAAAGCTGTTAGAGCGAGAGTAATGTAGTGTTATTTGTATTATTAATTGAGATATAAATCCTGAGTTTTTAACTTGGGGTTTTTAATATTGTAGCCGTTAATTGTATGGGGTTTATCTCTTTTTTTTTAGCCCGTTTAATTAAGTGTTTATCCTAAAACGTTAGTAGTATTATTTATTTTTAAATTTATGACATATCAAGATGAATTTATTGTTTTCTGGGAACTGGTAAAAGAAAGTATAGCGGACTGTACTTTTGCAAAATTAACCATGGCTAAGACTATAGGTAAGCCAGAATTAAAGAATATATTTATTAGGCCAATATATTCTGATAGCGATTTTAAGGTTATGCTTAAATATAGTTTTAGACCAAGGGAAACTGAAGATATAGAGGAAGAAATGAGCTTGGATGATGCTTTAATCATTGTGAAGTCTCATTTAAAAAGTGCCTTTCTGTCTGTTTTGCTATTCTCTACGGAAAAAGATGTTGTATTTAAAGTAAATAAAAAAGGTGTTGGTAGTATTGCGGAAAGCTTTCCGACGTTTAAAAATATTGTATAAGCTCATTTTGTTTTGAATCTTTTTTCATAGTCAGGGTTTTATTATTTTTATCACCAACAAAACTATCAACAAGTCGCAAATGATTGCATTTAATAAGACAATTGCTTATACTAAAAGTTGGAAACACACATTGTGGATTGCGGTATTAGTTGGTGCAATTCTTCCATTGTTACTTATATTGTTAGAACCTTTTGATACGAGTAATGAATTTTCTTATAAACATCTAAAGCTTTCAGGTTATGCGGCTTGCATTGCGCTACCTATATTAGTCGTACATCCATTAGAGAACTATGTATATATACGGCAAGCTAATCGTTGGTTTGTGATTAATGAGTTTCTATATATACTTTTTACATTGTTCTCAATATTTGTATGTTGTTTTTTTTATCATTTTTATGTAGTTAGTGGTAGTTCAATTCTAAATACGTCTTACATCTGGGGTTTTATAGGAACGTTCGGATTGCCGTTTACACCGCTGATTGTGCCTTTGTGGTTGTATTTGCGTTCAAAATATGGTATTATTGAAGTGCCGCTTCAAGATAAAAAGAACGTCATAGAAGAAAAAAGTATAATGATTCAGGGCGAAAGTAAATCTGAAATCCTCACCATTTTTGAGTCGGATTTTATCTATGCGCAATCCCAACAAAACTATGTCGAAGTCTATTATCTCACTAAAGACGGAGTACAGCAGAAAATGTTTAGAAGTACTCTTTCTAACATTATAAAACAATTGCCAAATGCGTGGCAAGTTCACCGTTCTTATTTGGTGAATTTAGATTATTTAACTGCTGTAGAAGGAAATGCGAGGAAGCGTTTTATGAAAATTTCTAATATAGAAGATAGTATTCCTATTTCCCAGAAGTACTATGCGGCCTTGTCTAAGCGGCTTTCAAATTCGTCCCAAGACCTTCAAGATTAGCCCTGAAGTTTCAATTTCGACACAAAAACCTCAGGTTCATCACACTCTTTTTTTTAGGTGGTTTTTATGCTTTCTATTTGTAGGGAACATTAAAAACAACACCAATGAAAAATTTCACAACTTTTAGCTTTTTAATTTTAATCGTAGTATTAACAAGCTGTTCTTCGCGTAAATATGTTAGTTATTTAAAAGATCATACCGAGGTCGTAGAAATGACAGATACGCTTCAGTTTAATTCCTTAGATAAGACGTTTTATAAGAATAAACTCTTTTTGGTAGGTGAGGTTCATGAGGTAGCGTCGTCACCTAGAATAGATTATGCGATGTTTGCGCAACTTAATGAGAAGGTAAACATCGATATCTACTTAGCAGAAATGGATATTGCACAAGGTTATTACCTACAGAAATATCTTGAAGGCTCTGATGATCGCCAATTAAAGGATATTCTAAAAAAATGGGTAGTTTATATTGGGAGTATTTCTGAGCAATACCGCAATAAATGGGTGAAAATGCGCGCTTATTATGCGCAACTTCCAGAAGCTTATAAGTTTAAGCTCGTGGCTATTGATAAAATTTCAGATTTTAACCTGTTACGAGAATTGCTAAAAGAAAAATTACCAACAGCTTATCATTCAGCTATTCCAGTAAGTGAAGAAGCGTTAATTGCATGGTCTGAAGCCGAATTAAAGACTATTCTAGAAACCGAAGTATTAGAATTAGCAACTGAGGATGCACGTCTCTTAAAAAACATTCAATTTAATTTAGCAAACCACAAGAATATAAGATCACGCGATCAATTTATGTATCTCAATTTTAAGAGATATTACACGCAAAACGAGTGGAAAGATGAAAATATCTATGGAGGGTTTGGGTTCGCACATACGTTACAGGCTTACGATTATATGTTAGCAGGAAGAATTAAAAATGATACGTCTATGCCGTATTTTGACAAAATGGTGAGTATGAATGCCTTATATGTAGACTCGAGATTAACAGTAGATAGTAGAGCGCTTCCAAAATTTATGCAAGATAAAGGTGAGGATTTCACAAGATTCAAATACTCTCAAGATAATAGATTGTTTATGTATATTCAGGGTATAGCGGATTACAAACGCGTAACGGAACCAAATTCTATTAGTTTGTTGAAATTAGACGCTAAAGATTCGCCGTATTTAAATTCTACACGAGGCACCAAAGTGAAGAAGCTAATCACCATTTGGGAGGGCTATGATATTTTAGAGGGAACAGTAACTACAGACTATGCGCAATATGTGTTTTTTGTAAGAAATGCAGATTGGATTACGCCAGATGAGCGTATTTAATTTCTGAATGTACGAACTGAATCACGTTTAAATTTAAAGCTTATGAATAAAAATAACATAGCGAATAAAACCTAAAAGATAAAAGAGAAAGTTGAGCTTTGCTTATTTGTTTTAATTCTTGAAGTAAATAAACTTTTTTTCATAACTATTCTACGAATTACTTACATTTGCACTCGCAAAATTTGCGATTAAAAATTAACAAGATTCCCTTCTTTAAGGGAGGGCAAAACAAGTTTTTCGATGAAAGCTGGAATAGTAGGATTACCAAACGTAGGAAAGTCAACCTTATTTAACTGTTTATCTAACGCTAAAGCGCAAAGTGCTAACTTTCCGTTTTGTACTATAGAACCTAATATTGGTGTGGTAAATGTACCTGATCCTAGATTAGAGAAATTAGAAGAATTGGTGAATCCAGAGCGCGTATTACCAGCAACTGTAGAGATTGTTGATATTGCAGGTTTAGTAAAAGGTGCTAGTAAAGGTGAAGGACTAGGAAATCAATTCTTAGCTAACATTAGAGAAACTGATGCTATTTTACATGTGTTACGTTGCTTTGATAACGAAAATATTGTGCATGTTGATGGTTCTGTAGATCCTATTAGAGATAAGGAAACCATTGATATGGAATTGCAACTTAAAGATTTAGAAACTGCTGAAAAGAAACTAGATAAGGTTAAGCGTGCTGCCAAAACAGGCAATAAAGAAGCACAGAAAGAAGAAGCCGTACTTTTAACTATAAAAGAAAAGCTTGAAGCTGGTATTTCAGTTAGGGCTATTGAGTTTTCTGAAGAAGATTATGAAGATTACGTAAAGCCATCGCAGTTTATTACAGATAAGCCAGTAATGTATGTGTGTAATGTAGATGAAGGTGCTGCAACTACAGGTAATGCTTATGTAGATAAAGTACGAGAGGCTGTAAAAGATGAAAATGCTGAGGTTTTAGTCTTAGCTGTGGGAACCGAAGCAGATATTAATGAATTAGACGACTATGAAGAACGTCAAATGTTTTTAGCAGATATTGGGTTAGAGGAACCAGGTTCTGCAAAACTAATTCGTTCTGCATATAAATTATTAAATCAGCAAACCTATTTTACAGCAGGTGTAAAAGAAGTAAGAGCATGGACAGTTAATGTTGGAGCAACTGGTCCACAGGCTGCAGGTGTTATTCATACCGATTTTGAAAAAGGATTTATTAGGGCTGAGGTTATTGCTTATGAAGACTACATTGCGTATGGAAGTGAAGCTAAAGTTAAAGAAGCTGGTAAAATGCGTGTAGAGGGTAAAAATTATATTGTTAAGGACGGTGATATCATGCACTTTTTATTTAACGTGTAAAGTTTGGCTTTTAGTTCTTAGCTCTTGGCTTTTTATGGCGTTTCCTCTATTAGTGTAGAGATTCGTAGGTGTGTTTTTTTAGACGCTATATGGCAAACCTTTTTGCTGCTAGAAATGCATTTTTAAAACAAAAAATATAGAAATTATCTCATATTTGACAAAACTGTGATGTTCTCAACAATATTAGGTGGTTATTGTTAATTACTTTACGCTATCCGTATTTCATTTTTTACGGTATAATCTTATATTAGCGTTCCAACAAAAAAATTGACCTAAATTTTATGGCAGAACAGTCTAACTATACAGAAGATAACATACGCTCACTCGATTGGAAAGAACACATCCGAATGCGACCTGGTATGTATATTGGAAAGTTAGGCGATGGATCTTCGCCAGATGATGGTATCTATATTTTACTAAAAGAAGTTCTAGACAACTCTATTGATGAGTATGTCATGGGCGCAGGTAAGACTATAGAAATTTCTGTGCAAGGAGATCGTGTTATTGTTAGAGATTATGGTCGTGGTATTCCATTAGGAAAAGTGGTAGATGTGGTTTCTAAGATGAATACCGGTGGAAAGTACGATTCTAAAGCCTTTAAAAAATCTGTTGGTTTAAATGGTGTAGGTACTAAGGCGGTTAACGCTTTGTCTTCTTATTTTAGAGTAGAGTCTACAAGAGATGGACGATCTGCTTCTGCGGAATTTGAGCAAGGAAATTTAACTCATCAAGAGTTGTTAGATGATACATCTAGACGAAAAGGAACTAAGGTTAGTTTTATTCCGGATGAAATCATCTTTAAAAAATACAAATACAGAAGTGAGTATATTGTTAAAATGCTTAAAAACTATGTGTATCTTAATCCAGGATTGACCATAGTTTTTAATGGAGAAAAATATTTTAGTGAAAATGGCTTAAAGGATTTATTATCTGAAAATATTAACGAATCAGATATGTTGTATCCAATCATTCATCTAAAAGGTGATGATATAGAAATTGCGATAACACATAGCAAAACACAGTATAGCGAAGAGTATCATTCGTTTGTCAATGGTCAGAATACGACACAAGGTGGAACGCATTTAGCTGCTTTTAGAGAATCTTTGGTAAAAACGATACGAGAATTTTATGGCAAAAACTACGAAGCTTCAGATATTAGAAAGTCTGTAGTTGCTGCAATTGCTATAAAAGTTATGGAGCCTGTTTTTGAAAGTCAGACTAAGACCAAATTAGGATCTACAGATATGGGAGGTGACTTGCCTACAGTAAGAACCTATATCAATGATTTTGTTAAAACGTACTTAGATAACTTTTTGCACAAGAACCCTGATTCAGCAGAAAAAATTCAACGTAAAATTCTTCAAGCAGAACGTGAGCGTAAAGAGTTATCTGGTATACGAAAACTAGCAAAAGATAGAGCAAAGAAAGCAAGTCTTCACAATAAAAAATTACGCGATTGCCGTGTGCATTTTGGAGATACTAAAAACGAACGCTATTTAGAAACAACCTTGTTTATAACAGAGGGAGATTCTGCATCAGGTAGTATAACAAAGTCGCGAGATGTAAATACACAAGCTGTTTTTAGTTTAAAAGGGAAGCCTCTAAATTGCTATGGATTGAGTAAGAAAATTGTTTATGAGAATGAAGAATTTAATTTGCTTCAAGCTGCATTAAATATTGAAGAATCTCTAGAAGATTTACGCTATAACAACGTCGTTATTGCTACAGATGCCGATGTGGATGGTATGCACATTCGCTTGTTGTTAATTACGTTCTTTTTGCAATTCTTTCCAGAAGTTATAAAAGATGGACATCTTTATATTCTACAGACGCCATTGTTTAGGGTGCGAAATAAAAAGGAAACTATTTATTGCTATTCGGAACAAGAGCGTAAAGATGCTATGGAAAAATTAAAACCAAAACCAGAAATCACTCGATTTAAAGGTTTGGGTGAAATTTCGCCAGATGAGTTTGTGCATTTTATTGGTGCAGATATTCGTTTAGATCCTGTAATGTTGGATAAAGACATGTCTATAGAAGAGTTATTGTCTTTCTACATGGGAAAAAATACACCTACACGTCAAGAATTTATTATTGACAATCTTAAAGTTGAATTAGATGTCGTAGAAGATGCTATATGAGAACAGATAATAGAAAAGTAAAAAATACTATAATATCCTTATATTTTTTATTGGTCGTAGCAGCAGTTTTGTTAGGAACTGTGTTTAAGTCTATTGAATTATTTGAAGGAAGTTGGTTTTATGTCATACTGGGGTTAATCGTTGCAGTTGTTATAGTTCATTTTGTAGCGAGATATTTTGAGTATGATAGTGATGGAGCAAAAATTGTAATTACTAATAGTGGATTAATACTGACAGAATTCATTAATTACAGGGAAAACAAAGTTGAGATTTCTAAACATGAATTAATAGGTTATAAGGTTCATGATTACATCGTATATAATGTCTTAGTAATTGCTAAAGAGAATAGTGATGGAACAATATCTAAAGAGCGTTTTAATATAACATTGTTAAAGCGAAAAAAATTAAAGTATGTCAAGCAGTCTTTAAGAAAGATTATAAAAGAAAACATAAAGCATAAAGTTGGATAGATGATAGAAGAACATGATGAGTTGTTAAATGAGGACGAAGGTAGCCAGGAAACCATTACTAAGGTTACTGGAATGTACAAGGAATGGTTTTTGGATTACGCTTCTTATGTCATATTAGAACGTGCTGTACCTGCCATTGAAGATGGTTTTAAACCTGTTCAGCGTCGTATAATGCATTCTATGAAAGATTTAGATGATGGTCGTTATAACAAAGTAGCGAATATTGTTGGTCATACTATGCAGTATCATCCGCATGGCGATGCGAGTATAGCTGATGCTATGGTGCAGATTGGCCAGAAAGATTTATTAATAGATACCCAAGGAAACTGGGGAAATATTTTAACGGGAGATCGTGCTGCAGCTTCAAGATATATTGAAGCTAGACTTTCTAAGTTTGCTTTAGATGTTGTTTATAATCCTAAGATTACCGAATGGCAAGCGTCTTATGATGGTAGAAGAAAAGAGCCTATTAATTTACCCGTAATGTTTCCTTTGCTTCTTGCGCAAGGAGGCGAAGGAATTGCTGTAGGTTTGTCTACAAAGATTTTACCGCATAATTTTATTGAGCTTATTGATGCTTCTGTAAAACATCTTAAAGGAAAGCGCTTTACCTTATTGCCAGATTTCCCAACAGCTGGTATTGCAGATTTTACCAATTATAATGATGGTTTACGTGGAGGTAAGGTTAGAGTTAGAGCTCAAATTTCTCAACGTGATAAGAATACTTTAGTTATTACTGAAATTCCTTATGGTACTACAACATCGTCGCTTATAGATTCTATACTTAAGGCAAACGACAAGGGGAAAATTAAGATAAAAAAGATTGAAGATAATACAGCTGCTAATGTAGAGATCTTAATTCATTTGCCTTCAGGTTTGTCTCCCGACAAAACCATTGATGCATTGTATGCTTTTACGAGTTGTGAAACGTCAATTTCTCCATTGGGTTGTGTTATTGAAGATAACAAGCCGTATTTTGTTGGTGTCACAGAAATGTTGCGTCGCTCAACAGATAATACCGTTCAGCTTTTAAAAAGTGAATTAGAAATAAAACTTGGTGAGTTTGAAGAGCTATGGCACTTTGCGTCATTAGAGCGTATTTTTATTGAAAATAGAATCTATCGCGATATTGAAGAAGAAGAAACTTGGGATGGTGTTATAAATGCTATTGACAAAGGACTTCAGCCACATATAAAACATTTAAAACGAAAAATTACAGTTGAAGATATTACGCGCTTAACCGAAATTAGAATTAAGCGTATTTCTAAATTTGATATTGATAAAGCACAACAAAAAATAGATGCTTTAGAAGATCAAATAGCTGAAGTAAAACATCACTTAGCGAATCTAATTGATTACGCTATAGCTTATTTTGAACGTTTAAAAAAGGAATACGGAGAGGGTAAAGAGCGTAAAACAGAAATAAGAATTTTTGATGATGTAGATGCGACAAAGGTTGTTATTAGGAATACAAAACTTTACGTAAATAGGGAAGAAGGTTTTATTGGTACGTCATTGCGACGCGATGAATACGTGTGCGACTGCAGCGATATAGATGATATTATTGTGTTTACTAAAGAAGGTAAGATGATGGTTACCAAAGTAGATTCTAAAACTTTTATAGGTAAAAACATTATTCATGTTGCTGTATTTAAGAAGAAAGATAAGCGTACCATTTATAATATGATTTATCGTGATGGTAAAAGTGGACCTTCTTACGTAAAACGATTTGCGGTAACGAGTATGACTAGAGATCGTGAGTACGATTTAACTAACGGTAGTAAAGGTTCTGTATTATGGTATTTTTCTGCCAATCCTAATGGTGAAGCTGAAGTAGTAACAATAATGTTGAGACAAGTAGGAAGTATTAAGAAGTTAAAATGGGATTTAGATTTTGCAGATATTCTTATAAAAGGAAGAGCATCTAAAGGAAATCAAGTTACTAAATATGCTATTAAGCGTGTGGAGCTTAAAGAAAAAGGAGTATCTACCTTAAAGCCGCGCAAAATTTGGTTTGACGATACAGTGCAGAGGTTAAATGTTGATGGAAGAGGTGAATTGATAGGTGAGTTTAGAGGAGAAGATAGGCTTCTTGTTATCAATCAGTCTGGAGTGGTTAAAACTATTATACCAGAATTGACGACGCATTTTGATAGTGATATGATTGTCTTAGAAAAATGGATTCCTAAAAAACCAATATCGGCCATTTACTATGATGGAGAAAAGGAGCGTTACTATGTAAAACGTTTTGTAATAGAACAAGAAGGAAAGGAAGAGTCTTTTATTTCGGATCATATGGATTCGCAATTAGAGATCGTTTCAACAGACTGGAGGCCAATGGTAGAGGTGGAATTCACTAAAGAGCGTGGTAAAGACCGAAAACCAAATATGGAGGTAAATCTTGAAGAGTTTATTTCTATTAAAGGTATTACGGCATTAGGAAATCAGTTGACAAAAGATAAAATTAATCAGATAAACTTGTTAGAAGCATTGCCTTATGAGGCTCCGGAAGAAGTGCATGCAGATGAGTTAGAGGTGGTTGATGAAGAAACGGTTTCTGAAAATTTAGAAGCTGAAGGCTCAAAAACGGATACTAAACAAAAGTCAAATAGCGCATCTCGAGATAACGACGATGATATAGATGTTGATGATACAGGGCAAGCTAAGCTCTTCTAGAATTTTGAAGCTTTAATGTTATTAACTAATAATTTAGAAAAAGCTTCTGATCCTTTTTGTGACATGTGTGTAGCGTCTTTCCACAAGGAATTGTCTTTTTTATCCTTGTAGAGATTTGTAAAATCCATATAGTTTAATCCTAGGTCTAGCATAATCTTAGCTAGTTTAGTGTTGTCTGTACTGCAAGTGTCATTGTACATTGGCGAGGTAACAAATAAAAAGGTTTTATTTGGTGATTTTTCTGTAAAGGATTTTATGGCTTTTAAATAGTTTAATGCAATACTATTTACGTCGTGGCTATCTGTACATTCGTTGTCGGTGCTAAAATTAGATAATACAATATCTCTCATGTCTTCTTGGTCTTCGCTTACCGAAATAGGATCGTAACCATTGTATGCTTTGTAGTCGTAGCTAGGTTTAAAGTAGTTTTTTATGATTCCAATAGCGCTTCCATTGTAATTCATGCTGTAGTAAATCTGCTGTAATTTTGATAATTGACCAGATTCATCAAGAGCAGAAGTAATAATGGGGTTTCTTTTGTATTTGGTTTTTAGGCCTCTTATATCAGAACCGTCATAAGTTGTATCAAAGAAATTTTTAGTGTCAATATGTACTAATATGAATTGTTCTTTGTTTTCTTGTAATGTATTAATAAGTGTGCTATTGTAAGCAATACCAACACCATCAATTCCCATGTTGTAACTGTTGTCGCTAAATAAATCAACATTTATATGTCTATTAGCTCTAGAGTTTCCAAAAACTAAAAAATCAGTATTGTCTTTTAGTTCAAGGAAATGATTGAGTTTACCAATGGCTTGACCAGTCTTTACGTTGTTGCTAATTTTATTTAAGCCAAAGAAAACTAATTTGTCTAAGCCATAGCTAATTAATAGCGTAAGTATGATGATTTTGATAAGTTTCTTAGTGATTTCCGAGTTCATAATCTAGAATTGAAAATAAATAAAGTTTTCAGCTGTTGAATAGAACAGACAAAGCATTAAGATAATAACAGCCATAATCATCGAAAGTTTTATAGCGCTATAACGAACTCCATATTCTTCTAGTGATGTACCTGATCTAAAAATCTTTAAATCAATTAAAATGCCAAGTGAAAGCAATAGTAAGGCATTGACAAAAGCATTGATGTTACCAATAAATAATATGCCGTAATTGAAGCTGAATATTTTAGTTAGGATTGTAGAGGCTGAATGAAAGTCTGGTGCTCTAAAGAAAATCCATGCAATAAGAACAACAATGAATGTGTAGATGTATCCAAATGCATTAAAAGTTTTTATTTTAAAAGCAGAGAAGGTGTATTTTTCTAAACTTAGAAATAAGCCGTGAATTCCTCCCCAAATCACAAAATTCCAAGAGCTACCATGCCATAGTCCACCAATTAACATAGTAAGTAATAAGTTTCTGTAAGTAATTATTATGCCTTTTCTGTTTCCGCCTAGTGAAATATAAAGGTAATCTCTTAGCCAAAACGATAGTGACATGTGCCAGCGCCTCCAGAATTCGGATAACGTTCTTGAAAAGTAGGGGAAATTGAAATTTCTATTAAAATTAAAACCAAAGAGTTTTGCACTACCAATAGCGATATCAGAATAACCGGAAAAATCAAAATAAATCTGAAAGGCATAAAAAACTGTTGCAACTAAAAGTGTAGAGCTGTTGTGTATTTCGTAATTTCCATAGACAGAATCTACATAAATACCCAAATTATCAGCAATGGCAACTTTTCTAAATAAACCAATAAAAATTTGAAATAGTCCTGTTTTTATTAAGGTAATATTAAGGTTTCGTTTCTTTTCTATCTGAGGAATTAGATTGGAAGCACGTTCAATTGGGCCAGCTACTAACTGCTGAAATAAGCTTACAAACGTAAAAAAAGCCTACAATATCTCTGCTTGCTTTTATTTGATTGCGATATATATCTATACTGTAACTTAGAGTTTGAAAGGTGTAAAAGCTAATTCCAACGGGTAATATAATATTTAATGTAAGGTTGTTAACTTCCCATCCAATGGCAGACATTGTACTTGTAAAAGAATCTGCAAAGAAATTGTAATATTTGAAAACACCAAGTAGGCCTAAATTTGAAAAAAGACTGACTAGTAACCAGCGTTTTTTGTTTTTTTTGCCTATTGCTTCTTCTATTTTTTGACCAACAAAATAATCTAAAAAAGAACTGAATATAATAAGAGACAGGAATCTGTAATCCCACCAGCCGTAAAATACATAGCTAGATATGAGTAATAAGATATTCTGCTTCTTGTAGCTGTTCTTTAGTAACCAATAGGCAACAAAGACTATAGGTGAAAAAAGAAGATATTCTAACGAATTAAAAAGCATTAACCGAGAGTTTTTTAGATTTGGGGTCTTGTTAAAAACGTGCTAATTTTTGTGAAATCCAGTGAAACCAAATTAGCGCATCCAATAAAATACAGTAATTTTAGTTAAGCGGAATAAAAACAACGCTCTATAGCTTAGCTGGTAAATAAAAACAGTACGTTAATGCTATTTAACTCTTTTAGCAATGCCTTTTTCTATGTTTAATGGTTTATTAGGTCGTTTTACAGCAAGCTTGTATTCAAACATATAAGAATCTTCCGTTGTAGAGAGGATTTTCATGTGGATGGCATTTTTTTCAGAATTATTGGTAGGGTGAAGTTTCTTAAGGATAAATTCACAATCATTAATCCAGCGAATAGAAGAAGAGTCTGCTACTTCTTCATGATAATCAATGTTAAAGTGTTCTGTTCGTTTAAAACGAGAGGTTTTCTCAATACCATCAATAGTGTAGGTAAATTCAAAGGTACCTGTTTTAAAATCTGTACAATTGCGCTCTATAGTATAGCAGCTTGTTAAAAGTAATAGTAACAAAAGTGAGGAAAAATGCTTCATTTAAAATCTTTTTTCAAAGATAATGAATAGTGCAATTAGTTTTAAGGCTTATAACTTTTAAAAGTACCGTCTTTATAAAAGATAACAATTTTTTCAATTTCAGAATTAGAGTTAGAGTCCGAAACAGGGATTTGTGGTTTTGCAATAGGCTGTTCGGTTATGTTTGAGTTTGGTGATTCTGAAATTTTAGGCTCATTAGGAAAATGACCTTTGCCATTCATTAGCCAATATAATTCTACTTCAGGATAGGAGTGAAGTACCTTCATTACAAAGTCTAAACTTGGCTTATTTCTACCAGACAAAATATGAGAAATACTAGAGCGCTGTACTCCGATTTTTTCAGCAAAACTAGATGCTGTTTCACTGTAAAAATCCATGACCTTTTGTAGGCGTTGTGTAAATTCTGATGAGTTTATCATTGTAAACCTTAGATTTGTTTTTGTGATGTTACAAATGTAATCAATAGTATTGTAATTGTAGCTAAAGGTTTTGTTTATATTTTATTATAGTTAAACTTTAGGTTTGATTTTTTGATATAAAGTTCTGATAATATGTTTATTGGGTTTAAAATGTATTGTTTGTTGAATTATTTTCAAAAAGCATATAAATAGCTGTGTGTTTTTTAATACTATCTGTTTAACATTGTAACAAAAATTAGAACAATTACTGTTTACAAATGTAAAATTTCAAATGATTACATTTGTAACATCAAAATAATGATATGAATTTAGAGCTTTTAAATGATGTGTTTTCTTCTGTAAAAACAACAGAATTATATGGTCGTTATATAACCAATTCTGATATAGAAAAGTGTTTAGAAAAATTACCAAAATCTAAGATTTCTACGCTTGGATATTCTGTTGAAAAACGACCAATCTACAGTTTGAAATTTGGGCATGGACCAATCAAAATTTTATTATGGTCTCAAATGCACGGAAACGAATCGACATCTACTAAGGCGCTTTTTGATTGTTTTAATTTGTTTGAAACTGAAAATAATTTCACAAAAGGTATATTAGTGCAATGTACGTTAGTGGTTATTCCTATATTAAATCCTGATGGAGCTGAAAAATATACGCGTTTAAATGCGAATCTAGTAGACTTAAACAGGGACGCACAAAATTTATCTCAGCCAGAAAGTAAGATTTTACGTCAGGCTTATGACGATTTTATGCCAAATTATTGTTTTAACCTTCATGGACAGCGTACTATTTTTAGTGCTGGAAAAAAAAACAACGTTGCTACACTTTCATTTTTATCACCTTCGCAAGATGAAGAGCGTTCTTTAACAGATAATAGAAAGGTAGCTATGGCTATTATTGCGGAGATAAATACTGTACTGCAAAATGAAATTCCAAATGGGATTGGGCGTTATGATGATGGTTTTAGTCTTAGTTGTGTTGGTGATACCTTTCAAAATTTAGGAGTGCCAACATTGCTTTATGAAGCTGGTCATTATACAAATGATTATGAAAGGGAAGAGGTAAGGCGTTTAATGTTTATTGCTATTTTATCAGGATTGTTTACGATTGCTAAGGAGGTTGTTATTGGAGGTTATGAGCGTTATTTTGATATTCCTGAAAATGCAAAATGTTTTTATGATATTATTATTAGGGATACGAAATTAAAAGCAGGAGACACCGATTTAATAGATGTAGCTATTCAGTATGAAGAAGTGTTGGTGGACAAAAAACTGCATTTTGTTCCTAAAATAGCAAAATTAGAAAAACTGCTTAATCATTTTGGTCATAAAGAAGTTGATGCAAAAGGTAGAGTTCTTAAAACTACAGAAAATTCGGAATTAATTTTGGGTAACGAAATCGTTTTCGCAATGTTAAATAATGAGGAAATCTTATTGAAACCTTAAAATAATTCAATTTTTATGCAATATCGTTAGTGTAAATGTTCTATTTTTGCATTTACTTTAAAGATTATATGATTATGGCAAAATTTAAATTAGATGAGATTGACCACCAAATTCTCGATATGCTTATTGATAATACACGTATTCCATTTACAGATATTGCGAAAAAATTATTGATTTCTGCTGGTACTGTTCATGTGCGTGTTAAAAAAATGGAAGAAGCGGGAATTATTAAGGGATCTTCTTTAACATTAGATTATCAAAAATTAGATTATTCGTTTATTGCATATGTAGGCGTTTTTCTTCAAAATACATCGCAAACTAAGTTTGTTTTAGAGCGAATTAATAATATACCTTATGTGACGGTTGCTCATATTACCACAGGGAAATTTAATATCTTCTGTAAGATTAGAGCTAAAGATACTATGCATGCTAAAGAAATTATCTTTATGTTAGATGATATAGAAGGTGTTTACAGAACTGAAACTATGATTTCTTTAGAAGAAAGTCTTAATGATAAAAAACGTTTAATGCATACCATTTTTAATGAGTTGTAATTAAAACAATACAATATACAAAAGCCCTTAGTTAGTTTACGAAGGGCTTTTTTTTAATTTATATAATTATGATTTCTAATACACTTAATAATAACGAATATGACACGTATTATAAACGGTATATTGATAATGCGGCAAGCATAGATATCGTTGAGGGTTTAGAACAAAATTTAGATTCTGTGGTGTTGTTTTATTCGGGCTTAGCGCAAGACAAGCATAATTATGCTTACGCAGAAGGGAAATGGACTCCAAAGGATGTGTTGCTTCATATTATAGATACTGAACGTGTTTTTGCATATAGAGCATTACGAATAGCGCGAGAGGATAAAACGCCATTGGCTGGGTATGAACAAGACGATTATGCTATTACAGCTAACGCAAGCAAACGTTCTTTAGTCAACATAATAGATGAGTATAAGGCTGTAAGGCAGGCTTCTATAGCGTTGTATAGAAGTTTTGATTCAGCCGCTTTAGAACAAGTGGGTGAGGCGAGTGGCTGTCCCATTTCTGTGAGGGCATTAGGATATATTTTAACAGGTCATGAAAATCACCATACTCAAATTGTAAAAGACCGTTATCTCTAATGGGTATAATAATCAAAAGCTTCTAAAATAAGGTCGTTGTGAACTACACAGTCGGTTTTGGGTTTGCCAATGGCTTCAAGCAATACAAATTTTACAACGCCATAACTATTCTTTTTGTCGTACTGTAATAGATCTATGATTACTTTTTGGTCGTTTTTATTGATTTCAACTTTAGAGAATGTTTTGAGTATTCCTGAAGAAATTATCTCAAATTCGTCTTGGCTTAAGCCGCATATTTTAGTTGATAGGTAGCTTTCTAATAGCATGCCTATTGCAATAGCTTCTCCGTGTAATAATGGTGTCTTATCTGCGTTTTCTAGAAAGTAGCTTTCAATTGCGTGACCTAAAGTATGACCAAAATTTAGAATTTTTCTTAGGCCTTTCTCTGTTGGGTCAGATGTTACCACTTCATTTTTGATGATGATAGAGTCATAAATCAATTGGTCTAAATCGGAAATGTCTAATTTTTCAAGATGTGTTAAGGTGTTCCAGTAGGTTTTATCGTAAATTAAACCATGTTTTAGCATTTCTGCGAAACCAGAAACCATTTCATTTTGAGGTAAAGTATCTAGGTAAGAGGTGTCAACTCCAACCATTACTCCTTCATTTATAATTCCTATTTGATTTTTTAAGGCGCCTAAATCAACTCCCGTTTTTCCTCCAACTGAAGCATCTACCATGGCTAATAGTGTTGTTGGAATGTTTATGTAAGCGATGCCTCGCATGTATGTACTTGCTACAAAACCACCCAAATCTGTAACAACTCCACCGCCTAAGTTAATTAATAAACTTTTGCGATCTGCGTTATATTCAGATAGAGCTTCCCAAACACCTGTACAGATGTCTATGGTTTTGTGGTCTTCACCATTTGGTATTTCCATGACTTCAATGACTATGTCGCTAGACTCTATGCGTTCCAAAAACGCAGGTAAACAATAGTCGTGAGTATTGGTATCTACAAGAATAAATATCTTGGAAGGTTTGTCGGTTTTTAGGTAATTATTTAATGCTTTATAGACTTCAGAATTAAAAAAAACTGTGGCATTTTTTGTAGAAATAGAATCCATTTTAAAATATCTAAATTGATGATGTGAAAATACTTCCTTTTTCAGAAAAAGTAAATGATTAATAAATATATTTGTACATATATTATTTAGCTAATGATTGATCGCTCACTCTTTGAAAATACAGAGACTGCCTTTGAATTAAAGTCGGACTCAGAATTAGAACGTGCCTACTTTTTATTTAAAATGATATCATCTGAACCTTTGGTTCGTATTGGTACGGCTGCAACAAACTTTGCTTTAAAAGCGCATTTGCCCGTAGAAAAGTTAATTAGAGCTACTGTCTTTGATCATTTTTGTGGTGGAGTTAATGAAGATGACTGTTTGCCAGTAATAGATAAGCTTTATACAAAAGGAGTGAGTT
This sequence comes from Winogradskyella psychrotolerans, assembly GCF_018860565.1. Lineage (GTDB taxonomy): Bacteria > Bacteroidota > Bacteroidia > Flavobacteriales > Flavobacteriaceae > Winogradskyella > Winogradskyella damuponensis. The sequence goes on along the minus strand of NZ_JAHKPS010000018.1, from coordinate 247,340 downwards.
CGGTTTTGGATTATTCTGTAGAAGGTAAATCTGTAGAAAATCAATTTGATAATGCGCTAGCAAAAATATTGAAGATTATAAACTTCTGTGATGAACGGGAAGCAATGCCAATAGTGGTGTTTAAACCAACAGGTTTTGGTCGGTTTTTATTGTATCAGAAAAAGACAGAAGGTGTTGCTTTAACAAATGAAGAAGAGGATGAATGGGATAGAATAGTAGGAAGGTTTGATGCTGTTTGTAAATTAGCTAAGGAAAAAGATGTTGAAGTTTTAATTGATGGAGAAGAAAGTTGGATGCAAGATGCTGCAGATGATTTGGTAGAAGAAATGATGCGTCGCTATAATAAAGATGTTGCTGTAGTTTATAATACTTTACAGTTGTATCGCTGGGATCGTTTAGATTATTTAAAGCAATTGCATGAACGTGCTAAAGCAGACGGTTTTAAAATTGGAATGAAGATTGTTAGAGGGGCATATATGGAGAAGGAGCGCGAACGTGCTTTGGATAAAGGGTATGATTCTCCAATTTGTGAAAATAAAAAAGCGACTGACGATAATTTTGATGAAACCTTAAATTATATACTTCAAAATTTAAAAGATATATCAGTTTTTATCGGTACACATAATGAATTAAGTTGCTACTTAGCTATGGATCTTATGAAAACTCATAACATCTCTAAAGAAGATAATAGGATATGGTTTGGGCAGTTATATGGTATGAGTGATCATATTAGTTTTAATTTAGCGGCTCAAGGTTATAATGTAGCAAAGTATATTCCGTTTGGACCGGTAAAAGATGTGATGCCTTATTTAATTAGAAGGGCAGAGGAAAACACTTCAGTTTCGGGGCAAACGAGTAGAGAGTTGTCATTATTAAAAACGGAACGAAAACGACGAAAATTGTAAACTTTCGTTTTTGTTATATAAAAAAGCCACTAATTTTATTTAGTGGCTTTTTTTATATTAATATGTTTTGGTGTGATTTGTTATGACTTACCAAATTTATACCATTTTTTCTTTTTTTGAGGGTTATTTCCGTAGCCATAGCCGTAACCATAACCGCCGTATCCTTTTTTGCCTAAGCTAACACTATTTAATAGCATTGTCATATTTGGCAATCTTTTTTCTTTGTATAATGGTAGTGCAACATGTTGAAGTAAGCGTTTGTCTATATTATCCGCACTTACAACATAGATAAACATGTCCGCTAAATGTGAAATTAGTAGTGTGTCACTAACAATACCTACAGCAGAAGTGTCTGCAATGATGTAATCATACTTAGTGTCAAAATAGTTAAATAGCTCTTCTACTCTTTCATTCATTAATAATTCAGATGGGTTAGGAGGAATTGTTCCAGATGAAATAATATCTAAGAGTGGATTGTCCTCGTGTTTTATGACAATATCCTTAGGCTTTAAAGATGTATCTGCAATGTAATCTGAAAGCCCTTGTTTTGACTGATCTTTGATGTTAAGATACTCAAGTAATTTAGGAACTCTAATGTCTGTTTCTATAAGGAGTACAGATTTGCCAGAAAAAGCAATTGATGCCGCAAGGTTTGAACTTGTGTGCGATTTTCCTTCTTGCGGAACAGTAGAGGTGATAAATAATTTTTTAGAGCGACCTTTTATGTTTCTTAGCATAAAATCGATATTAGACTTTACAATTCTAAAAGCTTCTGCCTTTGGTGAATAATCAATTTTCTTTACTAATTTTTGTTTCTTAGAACTTTTTGGTATGTCACCTAAATAAGGAATGTTTAAAGTATCTACTAAATCTTCTTTTTTATAGATTTTTGTATTGAGTAAATCTGATATATAGATAAAGGCAATAGGAATACCTAGACCAAATAATAATGATGCAATGTATATGATCATTCTATTTGGTGCTACTGGTTTGTGTGAAGAATAAGCACTATCAATAATCTTTGCATTAGGAGTGTACATTCCTAACCTTATTGCTGATTCTTCTCGTTTTTCTAATAAATAAAGGTATAGAGACTCTTTAATGTCTTGTTGTCTTTTAATATCTCTAAACTGGCGCGCTTTTTTAGGTGCAGCTGAAAGTCTACCTTGTATTCGAGCATTGTCTCTGCTTAGGTTGTTAAGAGTAAGTAAGGATGTTTGTTTTATGTTCTTTACTGAATTGAGAAGGTTAGATTTTAAGGATTGGATCTGGTTATTCAGTTGAATAACAACAGGGTTCTTAGTTGTTGAGTTTCTTAGAATTCTATCGCGTTCTGCTACTAGCTCATTGTGCCTTTTTATAACTTGAGAGGTGTTAGAGTCGCCAATTCCTATATCGGCAGGTAGCATGTCGTTACTTTTGTTTGTGCTGTTAATTTCCTCTTCTAAAAACGATAACATTTCGATGCTATTAGCAGTTGAAGAAATTTGAGATTGTAGTTGTTGTCCTGTTTGAAGATTTAAGTCGGCTCTAGAATCTAAAGCTGTTAGTCCTTCTTTCTTTTGTAAATCTTCAGCAGTGTAATCTACTTTTTCTAATTCTTTAGAAACTTGCTTTAGTCTATTGTTTATAAAGTCAGAAGTCGCTTTAACAACAGATTCTTTGTCTAAGAGTACATCATTGTTGTACTCATCTATGATTTGATTTAAAATGTCAACAGCTTTATAGGAATTACTTTCGTTAAGGTCTAATTTTATGACGCTAGAGCCTTTGTCTGTTGATACTTTTATTTTTCGTTGATAGCTGTTTACGATTTTGCTAACAGAGGTTATTGATATTTTTAAATTACTTCCAATAATAGGGGCGTGGTCTCCAATATTTGGTATGAGTACCATACCTCCAAAGCTCGTTTTTATTTTTTCACCAAAAGTGTATGGAACGCCTGTTTGTTCGTCCCTGTCAATTAAAGATTTGCCTTCCTTTTTAAATGCTAAAAACTGAGTTGGAGATTTTATCTTAATGTATAAGGTTGTGTCTACTTTATGTATGATAGAATCACTTGCGAAAAAACTTAGTTTTACTGGTGGGTTTTTATAAATTTCACGTTCTTTTATGTTGCCCTCTGCGAAACATCTAATATTAAGATCTAAAGCCTTTACAACATTAGATATTAGGGTTCTAGACTGAATAGTTTCAATTTCATCTTTAATCTTATCTGTACCTTCCGAGAATAACCCGCCACTAGTCATTTCTCCAATAGAAGGAAGTTTTTTAGATTGCTTTTCGTCTCTTATTTTAATAGTTGCATTAGCATTGTATTCATAAGTGGTGTAACGCAAATAAGTATAACCTAGAAATAGAGCAACGACACTACAGAAAAGCAGAATTTTCCAATTAGATAGGAATAAATCTACACTTTGTCTAATTTCATTCGGTTTTGAAACAGGGTTGGATTCCATATAATATTTTAATTGGTACTTATTTTATTAAGAATACAGCTAATATAGTTGTTAATGTGCCTATTGCAGAGATTAATACTCCATTGTTTTGGTTGTAAGTAGACGATCTAATTTTAGCATTATTTGGTTCAACATAAATGACATCATTTTGTTGCAAATAGTATAAATGAGAATTTACGGTGTTTATGGATGTTAAATCAATTTCAGCAAATTTCTTTTTACCGTCTATTTCTCTAATTAGTCTTACATTCTTTCGTTTACCAAATATAGTTAAATCATTTGCATAACCAAGAGCTTCTAAGAGTGTCACTCTTTCATCTTGCATTGTAAATGTTCCAGGATTAGAAACTTCACCAATAATTGTGATTGTAAAATTCGCTAATCTTACATTAACGATAGGGTTGTTTACCATGCTCTTAATACGCTCAACTAATAATGCTGTTAAATCTGTACGTGTTAAACCTTCCACTTTTATGGTGCCTAATACGGGAAATTCTATATTACCATTGTGATCTACTAAGTATGTTTGCTGTTGTGTCACTCCTTGGGCACTTCTTAAATCACTTATATTGTTAGATACGGTAGGTAAATTAAAAGGTCTAACGGTATCAGGATCTAATGCTGAAACGTTAATTGTTAAGATATCGTCTGGTTTATAAATTAACTGAGTTGCTTCTGAGGCAATTAGTCCTTCTTCTAGTGGTTTATCTTGAAAGTATACAATATCTTTTCTAGACGCACATGATGTAGCGTTAATAATCGCTAATATCGAAATAATAAGGATACGTGTTTTCATTTGAGTTAATTTATGGGTTTAGTAAAAATGGGATTATTTTTTTTTATCTAATACTTCGAAAGTAGAGTTGTTAGAGATGTATTCAGGTATTAAAAACTTTATTGAAGAAACGATTTCTAACGGTTGGGTTAAAGAGTTCATCTTAGTAAGCTTATTAATTTGGTTTTCAGCTGTTATAATGTCAACGTGTCTTGATTTAGCTATCATTATTTTGTCGTGATATGTTTTTTTTGTGTTTTCACCGTCAGCTAAAAGTTCTTCGTATATTTTTTCACCAGGTCTTAAACCTGTTATTTTGATATCTATATCTTCAGGGTATCTTAATCCTGAAAGGATAATCATGTTAGTAGCTAAATTAAATATCTTGATAGGTTCTCCCATGTCAAAAACAAAAATCTCGCCACCATTACCCATAGCTGCTGCTTCTAATACAAGCTGACATGCTTCTGGTATAGTCATAAAATAACGTGTAATATCTTTATGAGTTACTGTTAGAGGTCCTCCTTTTTCAATTTGTTTTTTAAATAACGGAATTACAGATCCGTTAGATCCTAAAACGTTTCCAAACCTTGTAGTTATAAACTTTGTGTGTCCTTTTCCTTTAAGGCAGGTTACATAAAGCTCTGCAATTCGTTTAGTTGCTCCCATGACATTTGTAGGGTTTACTGCTTTGTCAGTAGAGATTAAAACAAACTTATCTACACTGTGTTTTACAGAGATGTCTGCAACGTTTTTAGTACCTCCAATATTAACACTAACTGCTTCAAAAGGATTGTTTTCCATTAAAGGCACGTGTTTGTACGCTGCGGCGTGAAAGACAATTTTAGGCTTATATTGATTAAAAATTTGATCTATTCTGGTTCTGTTTCGCACATCTGCTACAACAGCATCAATGTTTTCTAAACCTTGTTGTCTGAATTCTTGTTGAATATCGTAAAGTGCGGATTCTGCATTGTCAACAAGGATTAACTTTTTATAATTATATAAGCTAACTTTTCTGCAAATTTCACTTCCAATAGATCCGGCCGCACCAGTAATTAAAATTACTTTATTATCGTACTGTTCTTCTAAATCTGGGTTTTTAATACTGATTGGGTCTCTTCCAAGAAGATCTTCAATTTTAACTTCTTTAATTTGTCCAACACTTAAGTCGCCATCAATCCAGCTTTGAACAGGAGGTACAATTTTAACTTTAAGTCCGAGCGAAAAAAGATTACTAGTAATTTGAAGTAGTCTTGTAGGGTCTATATTTTGAATTGAAATGATTACATCTTCAACATCATTCTTTTTAATAAAATTCTCGTCAATAGAATCAATGTTGTAAACTTTTAATAGGTTTATTTTTTTTCCAATTTTTCTTTCATCATCATCAACAAAACCAACGACTTCAACACCATTTTTAGTGTCGTTTTGAATAGCATCATAGGTTAGCATGCCGGAATTACCAGCTCCAAAAATTAAAACATTAGAAATAGATTGAAAGTCTTGAGTGATATGGTTATAAAGAGACTTTATAAACAATTTAGCTCCAATTAAGAATAATATGTTAAGTAATAAGTGGATATAGATGATTGAGCCAGAGATGTCAAAAAGGCTACCCTCACTCATAAACTTTCTACTCGCAAAAGTACAGCAGATAAGTATGGTTGCTAAAATGTTAGCACCGATTATAATGTTGACAATATCTTTAAATCCTGTAAATCGAACTACGCCTTTGTATGTGCCAACAGCCACCAGACTAATTGTAGCTGCAACAATGACATATGGAATTTGCATTAAAAGGGTAGAGAAGTCAAACTCTATAATGAAATTATACCTGATAAGGTATGCCATAAAAAATGTAGCAACTATTATTGATATATCAAATAACAGCACTAGCCATTTTGAGGCATATTTCTTAGATATTTTATTTAGATATTTAACTATCATGATACAAAATACGTATTTATAGCAGAAACTACTCTATTTAATTCAATATCAGTTAAATTTGATCCGCTAGGTAAACATAAGCCTTTTTCGAATAATTCATCAGAAACTCCATTAAGATAGCTAGGTGCATCTTTAAAAACGGGTTGTTGGTGCATTGGTTTCCATAAAGGTCTAGATTCTATGTTTTCCTTTTCTAAAGCGAGTCTTAAACCTTCTCGTGTGCTTTCAGAATCTAACAGAATACAAGATAGCCAACGGTTAGAAAAATAACCTTCAGGTTCGTTTAAAAATGTGATTTTAGTATTGTTTTTAAAAGCATTTACGTAAAATTCGTGATTTGAACGACGCTTAGCTACGTGACTGTCTAAAATAGTCATTTGACCACGGCCAATGCCAGCAACGATATTAGACATTCTATAATTGTAGCCTATTTGAGAGTGTAAATAATGTGGAGCATTATCTCTTGCTTGTGTGGCTAAGAAAACAGCTTGCTCTTTCTGTTTTTGCGTTTTTGTAACTAAAGCACCACCTCCAGAGGTTGTTATAATTTTGTTACCATTAAAGGATAGTATTGAAAAATCACCAAAAGTGCCACAATTTTTACCTTTGTAAGTACTTCCTAATGATTCAGCGCTGTCTTCTACAACAGGAATGTTATATTTTAATGCGATATTGTTAATCTCGTCTACTTTATAAGGCATTCCGTATAAATGCACAGCAACAATTGCTTTTGGTTTATTTCCTTTTGCAATTCTATCTTTTATTGCGATATCTAATTGAATAGGGCACATGTTCCATGTTTCCCTTTCGCTATCTACAAAAACAGGGGTAGCTCCTTGATATACAATAGGGTTAGCAGAAGCTGAAAATGTTTTGCTTTGGCATATTACCTCATCTCCATGGCCAACACCTAATAAAATAAGGCTTAAGTGAAGGGCAGACGTACCTGATGCTAAAGCTGCAACATGAATATCTTCATTGAGATAAGATTGTAAGTCGTTTTCAAAGCCGTTAACATTTGGTCCTAAAGGTGCTACCCAATTAGAGTCAAAAGCTTCTTTTATGTAAGATTGTTCATTACCACTCATGTGCGGTGATGAGAGCCATATTTTAGTATTCATAGGTTAATTCTTTAAGTTAGTTTAGTACCTAAAGTTGTTAATTAGAGGTATTTGGGACCTAAAATTAATTAGTATTTATGGTGCTAATATAAGTCCTAATAGTTTAAACCAAGAAACAAAAATATAAATTTACGATAAACTGCTAAATTTACACGATATATAAGGTTTATCTGATTTTTAAAGGTATAAAAATCAGATAAAAAACACTCTAAAACTCTAATTTCATCGTTTGATTAGTGTTTGAGATTAAAATTAGGTTTGTGTCTCGTATACTATCTTAATAAGCTTAAAAATCATAAGCTTATTCAGTGTTAGTACGAGTTTTAAAATCAATAATGAAAAGAGAGGCTTGTGTATAAGAATGAATTATTACGATCTATATTTAGGAAAAAAATCTGTTTCATCTTTTTGTTGAGATAATTCGTCGTAAATATCTTGATTAACAATGTATTTCCATACTTTAAAAGTTTTAAAATCCTTAGAAAAAGAAGCTTTAAATTCAAATAAAGAGTCATGTTCACTTCCTAGTCCACCACCAAGATTAAAAACCTTAAAACCTTGCTCTGTAGCTTGTAGTCGCATTTCATCTAAGAATAATTTTGAAGGTTTTAGTCTTAGGTGTTCTGTGCGTGTACCAGACAAGTGGTATTGTACAATTTGTTTTGTTTTTACAAACATTGAACCTGCCACAAAAGTGTTAGATTCTAGGTGTCTAACTAAAAGGATATCGGTATCAAAATCGCTAATTTCCATGAAGTTAAGAAAGTACTCTTTGCTAAAAAAGTAGTTTTTTTTAGCATTTAGACGTTTCATGTTTTCGTAATAGATATCTACAAACTCAAGGATTTCTTCTTTAGTTTCCGCTTTAACAACTTCACATTGTTTTCTTAGTTTGTTTATTTGGTTTTTATTAGATTTTCCATAAGCCATACGCGACTGTTCTATTGGTAATGACACATCAATATTTACAACGTCACCTAAGCTTACGGTATCTCCTAAATTTTCTAATATCCTATCTTGTTGAATGTAAGGGTGTAATCTGCTAAAAACAGACACGATGTTATTAGAATCTAAGTAAGCATTAAAAGTTGTTTTAAAATCATTAAAGTCATACATGTTTACGTCTACATTGCAAAGTGGGCCTGCATAACCATAAACAGATGTAAGATCGGAATATATTGTATTAGGGATTTTACGGAGTAAAATAGGTAAGGCTATTGTAGCTTTGTCTTTTGTATAGGTTAATAAAATAGGGGTTTCGTCTTCGTTTTTAGAAATGTTATGGTAGTCGTATGTGTGGTAAAAATCATAGTTTTCTATTTGTTCTAAAATAGCATTCCACTCTTTTTTGTTTGTGATTTCTTTCATCATTAAATCTTTAGCTTTATGATTGAAGTTATTGGTCTTGTGTTGTTTTTGTTCCTGTAAACATAGGCATGTCTAGTGTTTCAGAATTATTGATGTCACTTTTCTTTATGACCTTATAGAAGGTAAGCCATAAGATTTTTAAATCTAGTAAAAAGGATAGATGATCAACGTAATAAACATCATATTCAAATTTTTGTTCCCAGGTAATTGTGTTTCTTCCATTAATTTGAGCCCAACCTGTAATACCTGGCATTACGTCGTGTCTTCTGTTTTGTTCTTTATTATAGTGTTTTAGATACTCTGGCAAAAGTGGGCGAGGACCTATTAGACTCATATCTCCTTTTAGTATATTAAGTAATTGAGGGATTTCGTCTAGTGAGTATTTTCTACAAATATCACCAGTTTTAGTAACACGTTCTAATGCTGGTAATAGTTCTCCATTAGCATCTGTTTTATCGGTCATGGTTTTTAGCTTGATAATTGTAAAAATTTCACCATGCTTTCCTGTTCTTCTTTGGTAAAAGAAAGGCTTTCCGTTGTTTGAGATACTTAAGATAATTATAAGTATTATAAAAAGTGGTGAAATTAGAATTAGCCCAATTAAAGCTGCTGTAAAATCTAATAAACGTTTAATAATTACAGTGTACATATTTCTTATTTTTCTATCTGTTATAATTCCCAAAACAATGCAAATAAACTGTTTTTATTTTTGATTTTGGTGTTGCTCTTAATTTTTTAATGATTAAAATTGCTACAAATAGTTTTACATTTTATAAATATCAAAATTAAGAATTTTTATTACTTTACTAGAGAGCAATGATATATTAGGATTTACCATGTGAAGTTTGCTATAGGTTTAGCTCAAATTTAAAATTTATGATAGCTAAAACGGAGATCTGATATAAAAAAATAAAGTTATAGGTTGTTTTTTATAAAGTAGTACTCTGGGAATTTAAGAAAAATGATTGTGTAATTTAGGTAGGTAAGTTAATAAAGCGGGACGTTTATTATAGGGTTTATTGTCTTTTCATCTAGTTTTGTTGCTGATATTAAGATTAACCTATAACTTAGATTTTTAGATTAGAGATATACGATATTTAAATGTCTTTTCTCGAGATTATTTTTAATCTTGATACTAATATATGATAATATGAATTTTAAAGAGTTAATACCTGTATATCGGAAGCAACCATCAACATCATACAAATATAAATTTACGGTATTCACACCTGTTTATAATTGCGAAAATTCAATAAAGAAAGTTCATGATTCGTTACTTAAACAAACATTTAAAGATTTTGAATGGCTTGTAATAAATGATGCTTCATCAGATGAATCACACGAAGTTATTTCTAAAATAGTTGAAACATCTCCTTTAAATATAAATTATGTAAATAATATAGAGAACAAGCATAAGATGAGTTGTTTCATTCAGTCCATAAAATTAGCTAAAGGCGAATTTTTATTGACATTTGATGGTGATGATGAATGTTATCCAAATGCGCTTGAATTTTTTAATAACGAGTATGAAGAAATTCCAGATGAATTAAAACCAAAAGTGGCAGCTGTAACAGCTTTGTGTGAAGATCAGTATGGAGCACGTGTTGGTGATTTATTTCCAGAAGACCCTTTTTATTGTAACACATTTGAGGCTCGTATTGCTGGTAAAATAATTGGTGAAAAATGGGGCTTTACAAAAACAGATGTATTAAGGAGTATTATTGTGAATCCAAGGATGCTTAATTATGGTTTTGTACCTGAAAGTATGATATGGGATCCTGTAGCGAGTAATGGTTTCTTAACTAAATGTGTAAATAAAATTCTTAGAATTTATCATGTAGGAGTAGAGGGGTCTATTATGAATACACCAATGACGGCAAGAAGTGCATTTGGTACTGTTCTTAAAGGTTTAGCTGTATTTGATTGGTTTTTTGATAAATATTTTTTTAAATCTCCAATATTTTTTCTTAAAACAATTTATATAACTATACGTTCAACTTTATATCTAGAATACCCCTTAAAAGATTATATAAAATCTATTGATTCTTATTTTATAAAATCAATTTTTATTCTTTTATGGCCATTTAGAAAATTAATGAAATAATTTTAAGTTTAAACTTTCCAAATATCTATTGTCTATATTAATATCTTTTTGAAGATATTGTTACAGCAAAACCTAGTACTATATTACTTAATTTTAAATTGAACAAATATTGGTTCGTGATCAGATAGTTTTAAATTAAAATTATCATGACTTAATACTTTAAATTGATTATTATAAAGAAAGTAATCTAAGCGTAATGGATACCTTCTGTGAGCATATGTTTTTCCAATTCCATTACCATTGGTTATGTAAGAATCATTGAATCCTGTTTTTAGTTTTCTATAAGGTAAGCTATATGGAGTTGCATTAAAATCTCCTGCAATAATGGTTTTTTTATTTGATTTGTTCGCGTGATCTTTAATTAAATTAGCCTGTTTTACTTGTTTTGTGATGGTGTTATTTAAGTTTTCCCAATAGTTAAAACCACTAAATCTATTAGCGATTATGTATGGTGAAATAACATAAGATTGCAGATGTGTATTATAAACTCTGATAGTGTCTTGTTGAATTTTTATATCTGCATAAATGGCATCATTTTTTGAATTAGGAAAGTCTACATACCCTTTATTAACTATTGGGTACTTGGAAAAAATGGTAAGAAGCGATTTTTCTGAATTTTCTTTGTAGCCAATAAAGCGGTAAGGGTAATCTTTTATTTTCTTACTTTCTTTATAGGAAGATTCCTGAAAAACTAAGATATCAGGACTTAAAGAGTTAATAAACTTTTCTATTTCAGTAAACGGACTTTGATTTGATTTTGAAGTGTATAGAGCTTGGCTAAAGGATCTCACATTGTAAGTTAATAGACTAATTGAGTCTTTTGTTTCTACGTTAGAAGTTTTAGAGAATTGATAAAAGAAGCTATTGAAAAGGAAAAACACGATAACCCCAATTAGGTATATGTATTTTTTTTTGAATATACCATATAGAGCTATTATGGCGTTAGCAATAAAAATTAATGGCATTGTGATGCTAAAAAAAACAGATATTATGCCAAAATCCATAAACGTACTTAAAACACCTAGTACTAAAACTAGTATAATTACAATCGGAAGTTTGTTTAGGATTTTAAGAATGAGTTTCATTAAAAAAAATTATAGCAATTTGTTATAGCTCTTTTTTAATTAAGTTGATGAGATCGTTATTAATGATGTTTACATCAAATCGTTCTTCTGCATATGTTCTGCTGTTTATTCCCATCTCCTTAATTTTAGCAGGGTTATTAATGAAAAATTCCATAGGTTCTACTAAAGCTTCAAGGCTTTGCGGTTTTATTAAAAAACCATTTACACCTTCTTTTACAGATTCTCTACAGCCAACAGAATCTGTTGTAATAATTGGGTTTCCGCATGCACAAGCTTCTAATGTGGTTCTTGGTAGGCCTTCTCTGTAATAACTTGGTAAAACAAAAACATCTCTAGCGTTTAAATGTTCTGGGATGTTATTTTGACTTCCGTGAAAGATAATAACTCCTTCTTTGTGTAGTACTTTTAGTTCGTCTTCACTAATGGCAGAAGGTGATGTTTCTGGGGCGCCTATTAAATGAAATTCGGCTTTAGGGTATTTGGCTTTTAAGATTTTAGCAGCTTCCATATAAAGTGCAATTCCTTTTTCTTTTATTAGTCTTGCTACTAAAAGAAAGCTCACGCTTTCTGATGCATCTTTTTCTTTAAATGAAAACTGTTTAAGGTTTACACCAGAGCCACTTACGAAATCAACTTTTTGTTTTTTAGAAATCACTTTTCGGTCTAAAAAAAGTTGATAATCATCTTTATTTTGAAACACTATAACCTTATTCTTTCGTATTGAAAGTTTGTATAATGTTTCATTAAAGCGTTGTAATAATCGTGCTTTTGCTGTTAAGCCTGTAAACGCATAACCCAAGCCTGTGATTAATGAAATTACAGGTGTTTTACACATATTGGCCGCCATTGAGCCATAGATTACAGGTTTTACGGTGTATGGAAAAACCAAATCTATTTTGTTCTCTTTCATTAAGGATTTTAATTCTAAAATGGATTTAAAATCCTTAAAAGGGTTAAGACCTGTACGTTGTAATTTAAACTCTAAAGGTGTTGCTCCGAGGTCTTTGATGTTTTGACGAAATTCATCAGCATAATCTGGAGCTGCGGTGAATACTTCAAATCCATCATCGACAAGGCTTTTAATAAAATCTCCTCTAAATCTAATGAGAGAACCATCATAAGAAGCTATAAGTAAAATTCTTTTTTTATTCATTTCGATTTAGTTTTGCTTCAAGAAATTAAACTTATACCATTTTTGGAAACAGTAATAAGACCACACTCTAAACGTGCTATCCTTTTTACTGTCTAAATGATCTTGAACTAATTTAGTGATTACTTCGACATTAAATATGCCTTGGGACTTTAATAATTCAGGTTCTATGTAGCTTTCTATTTCTTTTCTAAGACTTTGTCTTAACCAATCTCCTGTTGGAGATCCAAATCCGCTTTTGCTTTTTTCTAAAAACTCATCAGGAAACTGATCTCTAAAGGCTTCTTTTAAAATGTGTTTTTTGTTCCAGCCTTTCATTAAATAGTTTTCTGGTAGTGTATTAGCAAACTCCCATAATTCTTTGTTTAAGAAAGGGGCTCTACATTCTAGAGAGGTCATCATACTTGTTCTGTCTACTTTGGCTAGCATTCCGCCTTCTAGACTTAAGATTTTATCGACCAATCTAAAATCGGTTAAAGATTCAATCTTTTGTTTGCCTAAAACATCTTTATATTCTTGAAAAATATTTGAATCATAAAAATCTGGTGACATAATTTCCTCGAGCTGTGCACTTGTGTTTGCTAATGAAATGATATCCCAATAAAAATCGCCATCGTAATCAATAGCATTTAACAGTTTGTTGATTTGGAATTTTTTTCCACGTGTATCATCTTTATTAATGAGGTATTTATTGCTTAATCCGGCAATAGTTTTATGAAAACCTTTAGGGACAATGCCTGTATACCTGTTGTTCATTTTGCCAATGTAGTACTTATTGTAGCCGCCAAATACTTCGTCGCCTCCATCTCCTGTTAGGGCCACCGTAACGTGTTCTCTTGTTTTTTCTGAAAGCAAATGTGTTGGTAGCGCAGCTGTATCTGAAAAAGGCTCGTCGAAATTGACTAGAATTTCGTGAATATTGTTTTTAAGATCGTCTTCATCAATAATAAATTCGTGATGATTACTATTTACCATATCTGCAACCACTCTAGATTTATCCGTTTCATCGTAAGATGCTTTTTTAAATCCTATAGAGAAGGTGTCTATTTTTCTGTTTGTAGACTGTGCTAAGCATAGTGAAATGATAGAAGAGTCTACGCCTCCTGATAAAAAGGTACCTAAACCAACATCTGCAATAGATCTGCTATCGACACTTTTGTACACTAAATCTTTTGTTTTTGCTTTTGCATCTTCAAAAGAAATATTGATTGGCTTTGGTTTTGGTTCAGCGTTGATTTTATGAATTGTTGTATTGTGTGACGCTAAATCATATGTGATATAGTGATTGGCTTGTAATTTATATATGTTATCGTATATAGTGTGAGGAGCAGGAATGTAGGTTAATCTAAAATAAAGATTCAATCCTTTTTTTGAAATATTAGGAGTAAAATCAATAGTTTTAATAATTGACTTTAATTCAGATGCCCAAATAAATTCGTTATCTGTGTGTGTGTAATACAGCGGTTTTTCACCAAAGAAATCACGAGCAATAAATAGTTTGTTGATGTTTTTGTCATAAATGCTAAAACCATACATGCCATCTAACCATTGAAAGGATTCTACACCGTATTTTTCGTAGGCTTTTAAGATGACTTCGGTATCACTGGAAGTGTTGAATGTTACGCCATCGGCTAGTAGTTTAGCTTTTAAAACCTTATAGTTGTAGATTTCTCCATTGAAAACAATAACAATTTGCTTATCGTCTGAAAATATAGGTTGCTTACCAGAAGATAGATCTATAATAGATAATCTTCGCATGCCCATACCAACAGTGAATTGCTCATTTTCTTCAGCAAATAAACCATCTTGATCTGGTCCTCTATGAATAATTAAATTATTCATTGCGTTAAGAACCGATGTGATTTCGTCTTTGTTTCTATTGGTCTTTGCTATAATGCCGTTAATTCCACACATACTTTAATTCGTTTTATCTAATGAGCTATGTTTGTGCTATTTATTAGATCTATATATTTCTTTAAAATGGTATCTTTTTCGAAGTCTTTAATCCGACTTTTACTATTTGTTTTACACGTTTCAGTGTAAGTTTTATGATCTATAAAATAGCTAATGCCTTTAGCCATTAGGTCTGTATTCTTAATTGGTACTAAAATGCCATAATCGGTAATCATTATATCTTCTTTTACCGTTTCTAATTCCATGATTTCACTTGGTCCAGATTGGCAATTGGTACTTAATATTGGTAATCTGCATGCCATAGCTTCTAATAATACATTTGGAAACCCTTCGTGATTTGAACCAAATATAAATAAATCTGCAGATTTAAGATATTGATAAGGGTTTGGACTAAAGCCCATTAAGTAAACTTGCTCTTTTAATTCTAGTGCTTCAATAAGTTGTTCAAATTCTTCATGTAAATCGCCAACACCAAAAATGTATAATTGCAATAAAGGATTTTGAAGTTGATGAATGGCTCTTATCAACATTTCGTAATTCTTTCCAATATCTATACGGCCAAGTGTAATAATATTGAATTTTTCAGAATCAAAGAATGATAAATTTGGTTCTATGTTTTCAATTTTACTTAGGTCAATGGGATTATGAATGACCTTCATTTTTTCTGAAGGGACTTCAAAATTATCAACCAAGTCACCCGCATTTCCATAAGAATTAGAGATTACTAAATCTGATTTCTTGTATAGTGCTTTAATTAAGGTTTTGTTAAAAGACGATTGAAATCCTTTGTAGCTATATTGTAGGCTAGGGAAGGCTCTCTCATTTGTTATTACTTTAAACTTATATGTTGTTAGCTTACTGGCAAGGACATTAATAAAAGATGGTCTGGTTAAAAAGCTTAAACTATGAGTAAGTTTGAGTTGTTTTACGAGTTTGGCATATTTATATGCTAGAACAGGTATTTTTAAAGCTTTTTTTATACCGCTTTCGCTAGGATTGGATTTTTCAATATAATGAATCTTAGTATTTTTTGGAATATCGTACTTTATGGTAGGGTTCATTAAAATTAAATGAACATCTATATTGTTTTTTATACAATAAGACACAAGGTATGAGACGACGCGTTCTGCGCCACCTCCGGATAATGAATATATTAAAATACCAAGTTTCATTTATGCGTTTAGTGTTTTACAATATTTTCAAATAAGTCTTCGTACTGTTGAAGAATTACATCTTTATTGAATTTTTTATAAACAGATGCTCTAACATCTTTAGGATTCCATGTTTTAGAGTCTTTTAGTTTTTGAAGATATTCTTCTTCGTTTTCGACTAAAAAACCATTGATACCATTTTCTACAATTTCTTTTGTTCCTCCAGGAGCTTTAAATGCGATTACAGGTGTGCCAACGACACAACTTTCTAATAAGGCATTGGGAAAGCCTTCGACATAAGAACCTTGTAAAAATAAGTCGTGCTCTGTGATATAATCATTGACTTTGTTTGTAAAAGGGACGTACTTAATATTATCATATATTCCTAAAGTTTTTGCTTTTTCGAAAATTTCATCTTTAAGATTGCCTTTACCAATAATAGTATAACTAAATGGTTGATCTAATTTAGAAAGGATATTTAAAAGTCTCAGATGACCTTTTACTTCGGTTAATCGTCCTACAGTAATAAACTTTTTAATTTTAGTAGTAGGTTGTGTTTGTTTTACCTCTGGCAAATTAGAAATAGGATTGTTGATGACGTAGATGTTCTTTTTAGGAATATTGAAATTGGTAATCATATCCTTTGCCATATCTTGAGATTGGCAAATTAAGGCATCTAAATTTTTAAACCCATTAGGTAATAATCTAAAAGGCGACCATTGTCTTATTTTCTTTTCATTGCCGCGTTTACTCAATACTGTAGCTTCTCTACCTATAAATTTCGTTTTTTTGAAAAATGGAGAGAGCATGGACATTGCTGTGTTAACATGCGAAATAGAGCTTACTACTATTTGCGGTTTACGGTTTTTAATACTACCTATTATTGAAGGTAATGCAGTTAAAATTCTAGGTTTATTAAGGTAAGTAACTTCTACATTACTTACATCATAAGCTGCATCTTTTTCGAAACCAGCAATAACTAAAAGGGGGTGAAATTTTTCTTTATCTATATTTTGAGAGACAAATGAAATAACGCGTTCTGCACCACCAGCACTTAGAGAAGGAAGAATAAACATTATTTTTATTTTGGGTTGATTGCTCATTGATATTAATTGAAATCTAAATTATAGATTATTCTATTTTAATAAAGCATTAGAAATTTGCTTTGCCACTTGTTCATGTCCGTAACAAGTCCAGTGGCTATCGTGATCAAATACCCATTTTTTATCATCTTTGCTAGAGTCTAAAACGATTACATTGAAGCCAAGATTTTTACATTGTTTAATGATTTCTGTATTACTATTTGGGTGAAATACAAAGACTTTATCTTTAATGGAATAATTATCTTTTATGTAATTAATTAAATCAAATACCTCGGACTTTGATTTTAATTTATCGTTATTCTCTTCAATAGCTTCATTAACAATAGGTGCTTCTGCGTTTTCTGATTGATTATTTAGTGGAAATCGAGTATAGAAATAGTAAAGTAATTTCCAATTATATAAAATCTTTTTAAATAAAGGTGCTTTCATTTTACCGTAAACAATTGTACCATTTTTAAGATTAACTTGCGTTATATCTTGTAGGGGTTTAATGTCTCTAATGCTTTCGTAAAAATCATTATTGTTTACGTAAACTAATGTTTTTACAGGTTTTAAAGAATCTAAGTTTTTACTAATTTCCATAGCTTCAATAAGCGATACACCAGAACGACCGGCTTCCATGAAATTAAACGTTTTCATGTTTTTCTTTAAGAATGCTGATTGGTGACAATCATTAGGATTCATAAAATTTTCGATATATGAATCTCCAATAATCATGATTAGATTATCATAACTATTTGGTAATTCTCCAGGCCAACCTAATTTATTAATACTCCATTTATGATCACCACCTTTCCAGTAACCTTCTTGGTTGGGGTAATATTTTTGTATCCCATTCTCGTCAATAACTCTTTGTGGGATATCAGACATTGTGTGTGTCACTCTAACAACAATTTCTCCAACTATTAAAGCTAGAAGAAAAAATATTATTATATTTTTTAAGAATTTCTTCATGATTTAGAATTGAAAGTAGATAAATTGTTGTTCTTCTCCCGTAAAAGCAAACATTAATATAATTAGTAGCAGATAAAACCCCCAACGTATAGGTCTGTTTATAAAATCTACTTTTTCAATAGCATATTCTCCACTTCTTCCTAGCCATTCTGTAATGATAAAAAAGAATACTAAACCTAAAATTGTACTCGGGAAAATTTCTACCCAAGAAAATAGAGATTCTGAAAAGATACCTTTTAAATAAGAAAATGCATGTGTAACGTTATCTGCTCTAAAAAACACCCAAGCTATTAACGTCAATAAAAAGGTAAATCCCATCTGACCAAGCTCTTTTATGCTAGGTAAATATTTTCCTTCAGCAACTAAATTTGTGTTAACTCTATTTTTATTAGCTAGCAATAACGGTAAAAAGTATATAGCGTTTAGAGCTCCCCAGATTACAAAGGTCCAATTTGCTCCATGCCAAAAACCACTAACAATGAAGATGATAAATGTATTTCTGACCTTCATACTTGTGCCTCCTCTACTTCCTCCTAATGGAATATACAAGTAATCTCTAAACCATGTAGAAAGTGATATATGCCAACGTCTCCAGAACTCTGCGATATCTCTAGAGAAGTAAGGAAACGCGAAGTTTCTTTTTAAATTAAAACCAAATAATCTTGAAATACCAATAGCAATATCAGAATATCCTGAGAAATCTCCGTAAATCTGAAATGCAAAGAAAAAAGCCCCCAGTAACAGTGTGCTTCCATTGTAATCTGTATGGTTATTAAATATTAGGTTAGCATATTTAGCACAATTATCTGCGATTACTATTTTTTTAAATAATCCCCAAAGTACTTGTCTTAAGCCATCGACCGCGTTTCTATAATCAAATTTTCGTTCAACTGAAAATTGAGGTAATAGGTTGGTCGCTCTTTCAATTGGACCAGCTACTAATTGTGGAAAAAAGCTAACGAAAGCCATAAAACCTACAAAATCTTTAGTTGGTTCTAGTTTTCTATTGTAAACATCTATAGTATAACTTAACGTTTGAAACGTATAAAAGCTAATTCCTACTGGTAATATAATGTTAAGTGTATTTATACTGAGTTCTGAGCCAAAAAACGTGAAGGAATTAATTAAGCTATCTACAAAGAAATTATAATATTTAAAAAAACCTAAGAAGCCAAGATTAACGCAGATACTAATCCAAAGTAATGTTTTTCTAGTAGTTGGTTTCTCATTTTTACCAAGTGCTATTCCTACAGAATAGTCAACTAAAGAGCTAAATAATATGAGTGACAGAAATCTCCAATCCCACCAGCCGTAAAAAACGTAACTAGCAGTTGCAACAAGAAGATTTTGGGTTTTAATATTTTTACCGCCAATGAGCCAATAAAGCCCAAAAACAATAGGTAGAAATATGAAAAATTCTATTGAATTAAAAAACATATATGGTTAAAATTTGGGTCTTCATTATAATAGGTTATAAATCCGAAATGTAAAGATGTCACAAGTGTGTAAAAGTATCAAAATTATTCTTTGAATGGACATTATATACTACTATCTGCATGAATTAGTAAAAAGAAAGATGAATTATTCGTCTATTTCTTTAAATAATATAAATTCGAGTGTTTAAAAACGGTTAGAAATATTAATTAGAGATTAAATGTAAACTAGACAACAGTATAGAGTAAGTGTTTAATCGGTTGAAAATGAGTTGTTGAAATTAAATTCAGTTGTCTATGTAATTTTTTTATTTGTTGTACTTTTTTAACTTGGCATGAGGAAATATAAAAAGCTTAATGTTTAAGCTATTTTTATGTTTTTATTATCAACAAGATATCCCATGTACACAAATAAAGCCATGAAATATGGTTGATTTATTACACTTTGCAAACTTAACATAAATATGCATAGAACTAATAGCATTGGTAGTACAAAATATCTTATATCAGGAGGGCTTTTTATAGCTTCTAAGAAATATTTACCTAACATAAATAAGAAAAATAATAAAACAAAAATCCCGGCATCTGCCCAGACACCAATAATTGTATTATGTGCGCTTTGAGAATTAGCAAAATCTACACCATTACCTAATATAGGGTTTTCAAATACATAATTAGTTATGAGTTTCATTAAGAGTTCATTTCTTCCAGAAGTATCAACCTTGTCTGTATTAAAAGTGACAATGTTTACAATGTTATCAATTTTAGCTCGCTGTTGACCAATTAAATTTAAATCTGCAGTTAATGTATTTAGATTAGCTAAAGCTAAATATACGAAAGGAAGTAATGAGAGACCTAGAATCAATCTTAATCCGCTGAAAAACTTATGGTTAAGTATCGCTAAGCAAATAATAAACACCATAAAACCTGTGTTAGAGAATGTAAGAATCAAACCGTAAACCATAATCCCTATAGTTAATAATTTAAACAGTTTAAATATCCTTTTCTTAGGGTTGTACAGCTTAAAAATTAAAACAACAGAAATTATTGCTGCTAATGCTGTATTGTTAGCATCTGCATAAACACCACCAGATCTGTCCTTATATGCATAAGTGCCTCCACGATCTAAATCAAAATTTATACTATATAAATAGATACTTAGAATTCCAGATAAAACAAATGCTAAAACAGCTATGTTACCAAAAACCTTGCGGTTTTCCGGTATACTTAAATAAACATAGAAAGCTAAAACATATATAAATGGAATAATTGCAACTAAAATATTAGCTGGATTAAAATGAATAGCACTAGCTAAAATTGCAAAAGTAAAATATAAGAGATAAAAAATAATCCATAAACGAGCAGTTTTTGATAATGGACCTTTATTTTTAATACATAAAGCAACGCCTAGTATTAATAATCCTAAATTTCCATATGCCATAACTTGAGCTATCGCCATAGATACTAATCTTGTAATAAAAACTTGTAGGTTGAAAACCGTAAGTACAAAGGGTAATAAAAAGCAAATATGAATTAGAAGACTCTTTTTCATAATTATAGAATATTTTTAAAAATATTTAAGTAATTATTATAAATAGTATCTATATTATATTTTTCTAAGGATTTAGCACCTTCATTAGCTAATTTAATTCTTAAAAGAGGATTATTTATTAACTTATCTAACCCTTCGGACATTGCCTGAAAGTTTTGATCCTCTATAAGAATGCCATTTTTGTTAGAGTCTATAATATCTGAAGGACCAGTAATGCAATCAAAAGCAATACAAGCGGCTCCACGTGCAAAGGCTTCTAGTATTACCATAGGTAAGCCTTCAGTTCTTGATGAAAGTACATAGATTTCTGATTCTGCCATAATTTCAGAAACTTTTGTTGAATAACCTTCAAAAATAACCTGATCTTCAATTTCATGTTCTTTAGTTAGGTTCTTTAGTAACTTTGTGCCTTCATCACCACCACCAACGAGCTTTAGTTTCCAATCTTTATTTTTCTTTAATACAGGTGCAATCAACGGAATGAGGTTATCAAATCCTTTATGGTGATATCTATTTAAATCACCAACAGCTAATATTATTTTTTTTCTATTTCTTTCTGTCTCTTTATAAATGTCAAACGTACAAGGATTAGGCATTATATAGGCATTAACACCTTTACTTTTATAATATTCTTCATCAAACTTGGTAAGTACTGTTAATGCGTCAGATTTACTATACATATACTTTCTAGCTAATTTTCCAATAAAATCGGTTTTCCTTAAATGGTTATTGTGCTCAGCAGAAACCACTTTAATACCTCTAAGCTTTCCTATTAGTGCACCTATAAAGTTGGTTTGTGTCATAAAAGGCATTAGAATATCAGGCCTGTTTTTTTTATCTGAATAGATCTTGTATAGGTTTATAATACTTCTTATCGTATGATTTTTTATTTTACCATCATGTAATTTAATACGTTTAACTGTTGGATTAGCTGAAAATATTTCAGGTTCATTGAATGTAATAATGGTAACATCATGCCCCTTGTTATCAAAATGATTTGCAAGTAGAATTAGCACGCGTTCGGCACCACCGGCTACTAAGGAATTGACGACAAAATCTATTTTCATTACTTAATCAATTTATATTGTTTGTAAGTATAAGAGAAATAAAACACACTACCCAATATAAATACCAAAGTGGTACTTAATACAAGCCCATAAACATCGTAATATTTTATAAGAATAAAGTTTAGCGTAATATTAATAATTAAATTTGCTAAAGAAACCCATGCCATAAATCTATTTTTGTTAATACTGGTAAGGAACTTAACCATTATCAATGTACATAAATTAAAAGGTACACTAATTAATAGAATCTGCTGAATAGTAGAAACTTTTAAGGTGTCTTTATGTGTGAATTGATCTCTTTCTAACCATAGTTCAACAATCCAATCTGACATAAAAACACTAATTATAACAATTATTATGCCTATACCTAAGATTAATTTTAGAGCTCTAAAGAGTTGATGATATGCCGCTTTTAAATCTTCATTAACTAATCGAGAAAAATGGGGTAATAAAACACTACCTAAAGCCATTATTACAATAGCTACACCAAAAGCAGGCAATCTATTTCCATAACTAATAGCAGCTAGTGAACCTACTGCAAGTTGACCTACAAAAAATTGATCAATATAATTATTCATTGCAGATAAAAAACTAGATGATATTTTAGGTGGTAACTGATTAATCATTAAACGAGAGTTATCATTTAGAACAGGTTTGCTAAGTGTTAAATCATTGTATTTTATCGAAAAAAACAACAAATAAGCAAAACCTAATATACTCCCAGCTAAGGTACCATAGGCTAATACCATATATCCAAAATTATCTTTTAAAAATAGTAAAAAGAAAATCATGGTAAGTAATGGTATTATTTCAGAAAGTGTCGCTACTAAAAAGCGATTAGATACTTCTAAGAGTCCACGGAGTGCTATAGAGATTCCCCAAAAAAATAAACAGGGCATAACAAAATATAATTGTTCCTTTATGAGGGCATAGTAGTTATCTGGGAATTCAGAATAAACAATGTTTAAAAACATATCTGTACCCAAATAAGCTAGTAAACAAGAGAATAATGAAATGCCAACTGTAATAGTTATAATTAAAGATTGAAAACCTCCTTTATTGCCGTTACTTTTTAATTCTGCTATGTAATTAGGTATAAAAAGATTGTTAAGAGAACTCACAAAGACACTTTGTATAAATGTAGGTATTAAAATGGCGACAAGAAAGGTGTCAATTACCTCATCTAAACCAAAATTACCAGCAATGATCGTTTCTTTATAAAAAGCAATAACCTTAATAAGGATTGCTATGATAGCAACAATCATCATGTTTTTTACAAGAGGATTGTGTAAGGCATCATTAATTTTATTTCTTATGTATTGTAATTTAAAAATGGACATTATAGGTAGGGGAGTTGGCTTGTAAAAAAAGGTTTAAATATTAATGCTTGAAAGCCTAAAAATTAAATTTATAAATATTACTTCTTTAAAATAAAAATTATATCGTGACTCCATGATTTCTAGAAATATAGAAAATGAAATAGCTGTTTTATTATAATGTAATATTTAAGACTTTAATCATTTAGATTTGGGTTAATCAATATGCTGAGCAAATATGTGAAAAATAAATTAAACTGTATCTTAATATCACATTAACGTCATTTTTTTTGGGATAAACTCATTTATTTGCTAATAACTAGGTAATTGTAAATTGTTTAAGAATACAGATTAAAATCGTTTTCTCTTAATTTTAATATCACTTATATATAATTGTTCAGCAGAATTAAAAGAATGAGTACAATTAATAGATTTGCTCCAGTCTGGTTTAATAGCAGTAATTATCGTTTCTTTAAAATCATTATTACTTAAAGAGGTAATTTCAGATATATTTAATCCATATCCATAATGATTAGAGCAGTTTTGAGAAGGTCTATATAGTTTGCCATTATTAATAAAAAGTTTGCCAGCTGGTCTAGCCGTTTTAATATCGGTGATTATTGGGTTTAAAGGGTGCTCAATCCATTGATCTGTATATAAGCTTTTAGAAGAATAGAGAAAAAGTTCTACATGTTTGGATGCACCTTTGTGTTTTTTCATATTGGTAAACATCCAATAGGTGTCATTTTCTTTATAAATAGTTGTGTCTACAGCAACTACATCTTTCATTAGTACTTGTTGAAATTCCCATTTTAATGGAAAGTCTGTAGCTTTGTATAGTTGGATGTCATTGTTTCCGCTAGTTTCGGGAATCATATAATAAGAGCCATTATCTTCAAAAACAAAAGGGTAGGAGAGGTGGTAGTCTTTAACTAAAATTGTTTCTGGTTTAGTGTAATTTCCTTGCTCGTCAATTTCCATTACAGCTAAATGTCCCAATTTATTTTTATAAATTAATTCTTCTATAAATAAATATGTTTTGTCGTTATGCTTTATTAAAAAAGGATCGGCCCAGAAACGATCTTTAGGCGGTAATATTTTTGTGTAAGACTTTAGGTTAAATGGATCATTAGCGTTTTTGTTGTTAAAAAAGATTAAAGCCCATTGATCAAAATAAAATTGACTTTTAATAAGTTGTAATATTTTGTTTTTATATAATTTGAGTACAAAACTTAAGATTTTTAAATTAGAAGGAGGTAATAAAGGAACATTAATCGCTTTGGATTCATAGATGTGAGATTTAGAATTTAGCTTTTTATTAAAAAGTTCTTCGTTTGTTGCTAATAATTCAACATTATTTTTAACTAAAAAATGGGTTTGCCATAAAATTTCATTGAGATTTCTTTTATAGCTTAATCCATCTTTACAAGAAAATGTGAGATCAATAGTTTTTGGCGATGACATTCCTAATTTCAGGTATCTAAGTACACCTGCGACTTGTGGTTTCTGATCTAGCATTTCCCAAATTCCATATGGCCTTTTATTAATGCCATCTAAATCACAATGATTTAAAAACCAAACGCCATATTTAGCCGCATCTTGTATTTTTAAATTAGAATTTGTTTCAGTTAGGTTTAAAATAATATCTAAATTATATGTATCTAAATCACTTGGTATAAAGCTATCTGTAATTTGATATGAAGGTATATCATTTAATGTTATATCGTTATCAAGTATTGCTGTAGCATTAGGATTAGGTTTAAAAATTTTTGAATCTATTTTTAAAAACAGTTTCCATAATAAAGGAAGTTTTTTTTCAGAATTTTTTGCTTTCTTTATTTCTTCGTCCAAATTTATTTTTAAAACTATTTCTACAGATTTAGAATCCTTTAAGTCTTTGACAATTGCATCCTGCCAAGCAAAATAGTTTCTATGATCTACAATTAATGCAATTCTTAGTTTTTTCATATCAATACCTAAAAGAAAAAAATGTTACTGTTAATTTTTGTTTTAATAAAAGTCAAAAAAACAATTTTTAACCTAAACTAAATAATTTTAAAGGAATAATAATATTTTTTAAGCTAATACAGTTATTTTAATTACCGCTTCAATCTACATTATAGCTAAAGGTATGTCATTTTCATATTAATATTTGGACCATCTTATTTTACTAGTTTTATATGTTAATAACTCTGTATAACTATGGAAAAAGACTTTAAAAGTTACTGCATTTCATAGTTATTTTTGTAAAAAAATCCGATAAAGTGTTAAATGTCACATTTAGATACGTCTAAACTGTATTAAATGTCCGTATATAGATGAATTAAAATATTTATTCATATTCATCGTATGTTTTAACCTACATTTTTTTACATTTCATCGAAAAAAAATACATTCGACTGCATTTCGTCGAATAATAAAGCATTTGAACATAGTAAAACATTTTATTTTTATAGATTGCAATCCCTACTTAAAGTTATAATGACCCAAGAATTTATGAAGTTTCCTAAAATTACCCTAAAATCATTTTATTATTTACCTGTTTTATTCTTATTCTTTTTAGTATTTAATTTAAATGCTCAACAGTTAGCATTTCCTACAGCTAAAGGTGCAGGAGCATACGCAACTGGTGGACGTGGTGGACAAGTTATTCATGTCACAACTTTAGATTGGGATGCGCCAGGCGGGTTAAAAGAAGCGATACAGACACCTGGTCCTCGTATCATTGTTTTTGATGTGAGTGGTGAAATTGACGCAACCAGCGAATGGAATTATACACCTATTATTAGCGGATCTGATTATGACAACATAACAATAGCAGGTCAATCTGCTCCTGCAGGTGGTATAAGTATTAAAACATCTGAATTTATGTTTAGAGAGGTTAGTAATGTAATTATAAGATATATTCGGTTTAGGAATGCAGAAAATAGTATACAAGATTCATTATGGTTTACGGGTGGAAACAACATAATTTTTGATCATTGTACATTTAGTCATGGTGGAGATGAATCAGGAAGTTTAGCATCTGGTTATGGTAGACCTCAAGATCCTACTGTTATAATGGGTAATATTACAGTGCAAAATTGTTTCTTTCAGGATAGCAAAACAGGTTCTATATTAGGTACAGAAACTCAAGATGGTGATTTTACATTTGTTAACAATGTTTTTAGCAATATTTCACATAGATTTCCAAATCCAAAAGGTAATGGTCATTACGATATCATAAATAATATAGTTTATAATTGGAAATATAGATTAATAAGAATTACTGGTAGCGGAACATATAACGTAGTAAATAATTACTACAAAGGTTCGGCTAATGGAATAAGACAACCAGGATGGTTTAATAATGTAGATATTACAGCAAGGTTTTTACAGAAATTGCAGACACAGCCAGGTTATACCCCATTAATTTACGCAGCAGGAAGCCTGATAGAAGAACAGCGCGAAATACCATTAGGAGATGACTCAGATATGTGGTCAGTTTTTGCTGGTTCGCATTTACCAGAAAATTCTCAAGTGCCAGAACAATATTTTACGAGTTCTCAGTTTTCTCTTGCAGGTCATAATTTTACAATAAGACCAGCTAGTGAGGTTTACAATACTTTACTTGATGATGTTGGTGCCGATAAAACGCTAAATGCAAATGGTTCTATTTACCCATATCGCGATGATAAAGATGCAAGTGATATTTTAATGATTCAGAATGATACGTATGAAGGTAGTTTTTATGATAGCAAGACTTCAATACCTTACCCAACTGTGCCTCAAAATACAAGACCATCAAGCTTTGATACTAATAACGATGGAATTCCAGACGTATGGAAAATAGCTAGAGGCTTTGCAGCAGATGAAGATATATCTAATTATGTTTGGCCAAGCGGATATATTGGTGTAGAAGAATATTTAAATGAAATTGATCTTAATGGAATTGAGATAATTGAAGCTACAGGAGTAGAAGTAACTCCAGAAATAGCAACAGTAAATATTCCAAATACAATTAATTTAACTGCAACAATACTTCCGCAAGAAGCTACAAACCAAAATGGTACATGGAGTAGTAGTGATGAAACTGTTGCTATAGTAAATTCAGATGGAGTAGTTACACCTGTTTCTGAAGGTGTAGTAACTATAACTTTTACATCTATGGATGGTGGATTTACAGATTCTACAGAATTAACAGTTACAAATGTTGTAATCTCATTAGAATCTTTATTAATTACACCCGAAAATTCGACTTTAGAACTCGGTGAAAGTGTTCAATTAATAACAGAGTTTTTTCCTTCTAACACTTCAGATGTTACAGGTACTTGGTCAAGTAGTGATGAATCAATTGCTATTGTAAACGACAACGGTTTAGTTTCAGCAGTTTCTGAAGGTGAAGTAGAAATACTATTTACTGCAAATGATGGTGGTATTACTAATAGTTCAGTCATTACCGTAGTAGATGAGTTTTATGGAACTTATGTTCTTTATAATGCAGAAACAGATTTGATTATTCAAAATATCGAATCCGATGTTGCAATTAATTTAGAAGATGAAGGGGATAGAATAAATTTTAGGTGTATTCCTCAAGGAGGAGACGATAGTACAGAAGTTGAAAGTGTAGGTATTACGTGGACTGGACCAACTAATGGAAGCTGGATAGAGAGTGATGCTATTTATGCAGGACTTCCAAATGGACACGTTGGTTTAAATTTCGAACCATACTTGGTTGAAGAAGGTACTTATAACTTTACAGTAACCTATTATAGTGGAAATGGAGGTTCTGGTAGTGTTGTAGCTATTGATGATTTTTCTATAAACTTTTTTTTTGATTTACTTCCAGTCGCAGATGCAGGTTTAGATCAAGTTATTTGTAGCGGGGAAACAGTCACGTTAACAGCGTCAGGCGGTCCAAATTTTTTATGGAGCACAGGTGAAACCACAGCTTCAATTGACGTTAATCCAACTACAACAGAAATATATACGGTTACCGTTTCTGATGATGAAGGAAATACAGATGAAGATAGTGTTACGGTTACAGTAAATGACTTACCTGTTGCAAATGCAGGTGAAGATCAAATCATTTGTGAAGGTGAATCAACGATACTTACGGCGTCAGGTGGAACTTCATACTTATGGAGTACTGGTGAAACAACAGCTTCAATTGAAGTAAATCCCGAATTAGAAACTACCTATAGTGTAGAAGTAATTTCTAATAATTGTTCTAGTACAGATGAAGTTACAGTTTTTGTTAATCAAGCTCCAACTATTATAGTTACTGAAGATATTGTAATTGTTGAAGGTGAGTCAACTACACTTACAGCAAATGGAGGAGACAATTATGAATGGAATACTGGTGAAACAACAGAGTCTATTACAGTAATACCAGACGTTACAGCAACTTATTCTGTTAGTTCTCTTGGTATTAATGGTTGTATAGCTACTGTAAATGTTACAGTTACTGTAGTGCCAGAAGTTATTGCCAATGCAGGTGATGATACGACTATTTGTAGTGGAGAAACTATTACACTGTCTGCTTCAGGTGGCTCAATGTATTTGTGGGATAATGGTGAAGAAGTTTCGGATCTTGTTGTTAGTCCAGAAACAACAACAACTTATACTGTTACAGTTGAAGATGATTTTGGTTTTACAGATACAGATACCGTTACGGTTTTTGTAAATGAAATTCCAAGTATTACAGCCAATGAAGATGTGTTTGTTATGTTTGGAAACTCTGTAACGCTTACAGCTAGCGGTGGAGTTTCTTATTTATGGAGTACAGGTGAAACAACAGCAGAAATAACAGTAAGTCCAGAAGTAAATACAACATATTCAGTAACTGGATTTTCTGAAAATGGTTGTCAAAATACTATTGAGACACTAGTAACTGTAGTGGATGTTTTAAGTGCTAATGCAGGCGAAGATGTTTCAATATGCCTAGGAGAAAGTATTACTTTAAATGCATCAGGTGGTGTAACTTATACATGGAATACCGGAAATACAGGTTCATCTCCAACGTTTGCACCTTTAGAAACAACAACATATACAGTTACAGTTGAAGATGGATTTGGAAATTCTGATTCGGATGAAGTGACCGTAACCGTTAATCCTTTACCAATAGCTAATGCTGGTGATGATCAAGTAATTTGTAATGGAGAATCTGTTGTTTTAACAGCAGAAGGTGGTGATTCATATTTGTGGAGTACGGGAGATACTACTGCATCTATTACAGTAAACCCTAATGAAGACACAACTTATAGTGTTGAAGTAACTGCTAATAATTGTTCGTCTACTGATGATGTTATGGTTACTGTGTTACCAACACCTGAAATTATTATAAGTGAAGATACTGTTATCATTACAGGTAACTCTACAACACTTGAAGTTTCAGGAGGAGATTCGTATTTATGGAATACTGGTGAAACTACAGATACTTTAGTAGTAAATCCAACAGAAACAACAACATATACTGTTACTGCTTTTATGGAAAATGGTTGTGAAAGTACCTCAGAAGTTACTGTTACGGTAATTCCAGAAGTAGTTGCAGAAGCAGGTGACGATGTTGTTATTTGTAGTGGAGAAAGTATTGTTTTAAATGCTTCAGGAGGTGTAACATACCTTTGGGATACTGGAGATACAAGTAGTACTATAACTGTTAGTCCAACTGAAACAATAACATATACTGTTACTGTAACGGATGATTATGGTAATTCTGACTCCGATAGTGTTACAGTTACAGTAAATGAATTGCCAAATTTAACTGTTAGTGAAAACGTTATTATTAATGAAGGTGATAGTACAAATTTAATTGCTGATGGAGCGGACACATATCTATGGAGTACTGAAGAAAGTTCTAGCTCTATTAACGTTAGCCCTTTAGAGACAACGACCTATTCTGTTACAGGTTTTTCAAGTAATGGTTGTTCAACTACATTACAAGTTACAGTTACTGTAATACCAGAAGTTATAGCAAATGCCGGCAATGATATTGCAATCTGCCAAGGTGAATTTGTAATTTTAAGCGCTACTGGAGGTTCTAATTTTTTATGGAGTACCGGTCAAAATAGTGCTTCAATAACATTTAGTCCAACAGAAACTACAACACTTACGGTTACAGTTAGTGATGATTACGGAAATTCTGATACTGATAGCGTTACCGTTATAGTAAATGACTTACCTAGCTTAACCTTAATTGAAGATATTACCATATTAGAAGGAGAAAGCGCAAATTTAGTTGTAAGTGGAGCTGAATCATACCTTTGGGAAACAGGCGAGACAACGGCATCAATAACAGTTAGTCCTACAGAATCAACAACATATAGTGTTACTGGCTTTTCAGAAAATGGCTGTCAAGTTATTAAAGAGGTATTGGTTGTAGTACTATCAGTAGTAATTGCAGATGCAGGGCCTGATGTGGTTATTTGTAGTGGCGACAGTGTAACTTTAACTGCTTCAGGTAGTTCTTATTTTTCTTGGAATACAGGCGAAACTAGTGCTTCAATCGTTGTTAGTCCTACAGAGACAACAACATATACGGTTATTGTAAGTGATGATTATGGAAATATTGATTCAGATAGTGTTACAGTTGTTGTACCTGATTTATCGGATGTAACTATTGGTGAAAATATTACAATTATAGAAGGAGAGAGCGCTACATTAACAGCGAGTGGAGCTCATGTATATCTATGGAGTACTGGTCAGAATTCTAATTCTATTTCTGTAAGTCCAAATGTAACCACAACGTATACAGCTACAGGTTTTTCTTCAAATGGTTGTGAAAGTGAAGAAGTGCAAGTGACTGTTACGGTAGTGCCAGAAGTTGTCGCTAATGCAGGTAGCAATGTCGCTATTTGTATTGGTGATAGTGTAACGCTAAACGCTACAGGTGGTGGAGGATCTAATTTTTCTTGGAATACCGGGCAAACAGGTGCATCAATAACATTTAGCCCAACAGAAACAGCAACTTATACTGTTACAGTATCTGATAATTTTGGTAATTCTGACACTGATAGTGTAACAGTTACTGTACATGAATTACCAAACCTTGTCGTAAGTGAAAACATTACGATATTTGAAGGAGAAAGTACAAACTTAGTTGCTGATGGAGCAGAAACTTATCATTGGAGTACAGGCGACTCATCGAGCTCAATTTTAGTAAGTCCTTTAGAAACTACAACTTATTCGGTTTCTGGTTTTTCTATTAATGGTTGCGAAACTACAGCACAAGTTGTAGTGACAGTAATACCTGCAGAGGTTATAGCAAATGCAGGTAACGATGTTTCAATTTGTATAGGTGAGAGTGTAACATTAAATGCATCAGGAAGTTCTAACTATTCTTGGAATACAGGTGATACAGTTGCTAACCCAACATTCACTCCAATAGAAACAACAACTTATACAGTTACGGTTTCTGATGATTTAGGAAATTCAGATACAGACAGTGTAACGGTTACAGTAAATGAATTACCAAGTATTACAGTAAGTGAAAATATTACCATATTTGAAGGAGAAAGTGCAAACTTAATTGCTGATGGTGCAGAAACTTACCTTTGGAATACAGGTGACTCTTCAAGCTCAATTGTTGTAAGTCCATTAGAAACTACGACTTACATGGTCACTGGTTTTTCAGTTAATGGTTGTGAAACTACGGCACAAGTTGATGTGACCGTAATACCAGAGGTTATCGCAAATGCAGGGAACGATGTTTCTATTTGTATTGGAGAGAGTGTAACCTTGAATGCTTCAGGTGGTACAAGTTATATTTGGAATACTGGTGGTTCAGGTGCCAATCCAACATTTACACCAACAGAAACAACCACTTATACAGTTACGGTTTCTGATGATTTAGGGAATTCAGATACAGACAGTGTAACGGTTACAGTAAATGAAATACCAGTTATAACAGCAAGTGAAAATATTACAATAGTTGAAGGAGAAAGCACAACTTTATCTGTTAATGGTGCTGAAACTTATTTATGGAGCACAGGGGACACTTCTAATTCTATAGTAGTTAGCCCAACTCAAACAACAACATATACAGTGATAGGTTCAACAAATACTTGTAGTAGTGATGTCGTAGAGGTAGTGGTTACAGTTACACCTGTATTTTTAGCTTCAGCAGGTGAAGATACTTATGTTTGTGATAACCAAACTTATGAAGTTACTTTAACAGCTAATGAAGGTGATAGTTACTTATGGAGTACAGGAGAAACAACACAAAGTATTGTTGTAAGTCCATTTTCTACAACATCTTATACTGTTACAGTTTTTAATAATGGACAAGAAGATACTGACGATGTTATGGTTCATGTAGATCCAAGTCCAGAAGTGGTAATTGCAAATGGTGATAGTGTTGAGATTTTAAATGGTGACTTTGTAACCTTATCAGCTTCGGGAGCAAATACTTATGAATGGAGTAATGGCGCTACACAACCTAATATTGCTGTGAGTCCTTCTACAACCACAACTTATGAAGTTAAAGGTTATATAGGCGACTGTTATGACGAAAAACTAGTCACTGTTAATGTATTTGATTATGTTAATGCTGACGCAGGTGAAGACGTTGTAATTTGTTTAAACGAAATGACAACATTGACGGCTACAGGTGGAGATGAATATGTGTGGAGTACAGGAGAAACAACTCCAACTATTCAGGTGTCTCCAGATGTAACAACAGATTATACGGTTACTGTATTCAATCCTTTAGATTTTGATGAAGCTACAGTAAGAGTAGAAATAGATGCGGATTGTATAGCTCAAACAACGGATCCAACAGATATCCCAAAAGACTTTAAATTTAATTTATACCCAAATCCAGCAGATGATCAAGTTAACATAAAATTTTCTGGAGTGTTGGTTGTTTCAGATTTGCATATTTATGATGTCACAGGGAAATTAATCCAACGTACTCAAATATCTAATGAAAATATAAGTACGAGCTCAACGATTCAAGTTGATATAAGCTCACTTCAATCTGGTGTTTACTTTGTAAAATTTATTGGTGAAGAAACAGATGTAACTAAAAAACTAATCGTAGAATAATAAAACGACCTCAAGAAAAAAGCACCAAAAATTAATTTTTTTTGGTGCTTTTTTTATATAATAATTAATAAATTATTGGCCAATTGAGGAGTATTCAAAACCTATTTTAGTCATTTCTTTTTTGTTAAGAATATTTCTTCCATCAAAAATAAAAGCAGGTTTTTTCATTTGCTCATATATTCTTTGCCAATCGTATGTCTTAAATTCATCCCATTCTGTCATAATTGCAATTGCATGGGCGTCTTTAGATACTTCATAAGGATCGTCATAATATTTGACTAAATCTTTGTTTTCCTCATCAGATCTTGTATTAAGATAATTTAAATCTGCTTGCACTTTTTCACTATTTACTTTAGGATCGTAAACGGCAATATTAGCTTGTTCATTTAATAAGTGGTCTGCAACATAAATAGCAGCAGATTCTCTTGTATCGTTGGTATCTTTTTTAAAGGCCCAACCTAACATTGCGATTTTTTTACCAGAAACCGTATTGTAGAGTGTACTGATTAGGTTATCAGAAAAACGTCGTTTTTGATGGTCGTTTAGAATAATCACTTGTTCCCAATAGTCTGCTACAGCATTAAGGTTGTAACTTCGAGCAATGTAAACAAGATTTAATATGTCTTTTTGAAAACAAGAACCTCCAAAACCAATAGATGCATTTAAGAATTTTGGTCCAATTCTAGAGTCCATTCCAATTGCTTTTGCGACTTCGTTTACATTAGCTTCTGTATGTTCACATAATTCTGATATAGCGTTAATAGAAGATATACGTTGTGCTAAAAATGCGTTAGCGGTTAGTTTTGACAATTCTGACGACCAGACATTAGTTCTTAAAATTCTGTCTTGTGGTACCCAACTTCCATAAATAGCGGCTAAACTTTCAATAGCATCTTCAGATTCACCTCCAATAAGTACACGATCTGGACTTAATAAATCTTGAACTGCTGTGCCTTCAGCTAAAAATTCAGGATTAGATAAAATATCAAATTTTACATTACTTCCTGTATTGTGTAAAATACTTTTTATAGCTTGGGCTGTTCTTACTGGTAAGGTTGATTTTTCTACAACAATTTTATCTGTTGTCGCTACTTCGGCAATGTTTCTTGCGCATAGTTCTACGTATTTTAAATCAGCAGCCATACCTTTTCCTTTACCATAAGTTTTGGTTGGTGTATTTACTGATATAAAAATCATTTCAGATGCTGCGATCGTTTTATCTATTTCAGTAGAGAAGAATAAATTTTTTCCTCTAGTTTCTTCTACGATTTCTGCTAATCCAGGTTCGTAAATTGGTAGTTTTGATACGTCTTTGTTATTCCATGCTGCAATACGTTCTGCATTTATATCTACAATAGTAACTTTTATGT
Organism: Winogradskyella psychrotolerans; assembly: GCF_018860565.1. GTDB lineage: Bacteria > Bacteroidota > Bacteroidia > Flavobacteriales > Flavobacteriaceae > Winogradskyella > Winogradskyella damuponensis. The sequence goes on along the minus strand of NZ_JAHKPS010000018.1, from coordinate 212,537 downwards.
GTGGATTTTTTTTTGCTATTACCGCCATTGTAGGTCCTCCTACGTAGCCAGCCCCAATGCAACAGATATTTGTGATTTTCATGTGTTTATTTTTATTTTTTAAACTAACAAGATGCTAGATTCTTAACATACTCGCTTCGTTTTTTAAGTTTGTTTAGATTTGAGTTAAATATTGTAAATGACAGCAAATTTGATAGAAATAATTGAATTGAAGTAATTATTACATATCAATGGCATATTTTTACGATAAGTATCATTTAGGCTTCGAAAATAAGAACTTTTGTTCAAAATTTATTCTTAATTGTAATAGTTTTTAAACCAATCTATAAAAGATTTAACCCCATGTTTTATAGATGTGTTAGGTCTGTAGTCATAATCTTTAATAAGTTCATCAACATCTGCCCAAGTGCGTTCTACATCTCCAGGTTGCATTTCCATCATATTTTTAGTTGCAGATTTACCTAGGTTGACTTCTATTTCCTTGATAAAGTCTAATAATTTTACAGAATTGTTGTTTCCAATATTATAAATCTTGTATAGTTCATTAGATTCAATTCGTTGTTTAGGTGTTTTTTCAATTATTCTAACCACACCTTCTACGATATCATCTATATAAGTGAAATCCCGTTCCATATTACCGTGGTTAAAGACTTTAATCGGTCTATCGTTTACGATGGCGTCTGTAAATAAAAACATAGCCATATCTGGTCTTCCCCAAGGGCCGTATACTGTAAAGAATCTTAAACCTGTAGTAGGTATTTTAAACAAATGACTGTAGGTGTGTGCCATAAGTTCGTTACTTTTTTTAGTGGCAGCATATAAACTTATTGGATGATCTACATTGTCATCAGTTGAAAACGGTATTTTCTTATTCATACCATATACACTAGAACTACTAGCATAAACTAAGTGTTTAATATTGTTGTTTCTACAACATTCTAATATGTTTAAAAAACCAACTAAATTAGAATCGACATAAGTTTCAGGGTTTTCTAAACTATATCTTACTCCTGCTTGTGCAGCAAGGTTGCATACAATATCAAAATTTTCGTTTTTGAATAATTTAGGAAGTTCATCTCTGTTTTCAAGATTCATTCTTACAAAAGAAAAATCTTCAGATTTACTATTACAAAGTGTGTTAAATTCTGAAGCTTCATCTTTAGAAATACCTAATTCAGTTAATCTGTCATATTTTAAATTAACATCATAATAATCATTAATATTATCCAAACCAACGACTTGATGACCTTTAGAAAGTAAAACTTTAGAGGTGTAAAACCCTATAAATCCTGCGGCACCTGTTACTAATATTTTCATGTTATGATTTTTAAGTTTTGGAAATAGCTTCAAATATGTGAATTTAGAATGAAACGTCTAAATTCTACACCAAACAATTTCAACAAATTAGTTGTTTGTATAATTAATATCGAGGAGTGTCGCTATGGAGTCACAATTTTTAATCTCTAATGCTAATTCTTGTTCTTTATAACTGTTTTCTATATAATAGATTTTACACGAATCTATTTTTGTTTTGCTCTTAGAAAAATCAACACTTCCAAATTTTACTAAATTGATTATTGTTGTAGAATCTAAAGCTTGGTTTGCTATAAATACAGAGGCTTTATTAGAATATTGTATAGGTTTAGAGCTGATGTTTTTTGTTGTTCTAGCATTAGGTCCATAATCACAAGAAGCATCTTTTCCGTTTAAAAAAAACATTAGAAGAATTAAACCAATAGCAAAACCACCAAGATAGTAGCCTAAACGATGTATAAATTTCATAGTAGCGCAAATAATTCTATTCGGTTGTTAATCGTTGAGAATAGGTTAAAAAATTAATAAATTGGCATCGTTGTAATCTAAGCCAAACCATTCTGCAACAGATTTGTTAGTTAAAATGCCGTGGTAAAAATACAACCCATTTTTTAAACCGCGATCAAATCGAAGCGCATTTTCAATACCGCCATATTCTCCAATTTCTAATAGGTACGGAGTGAAAATATTACTAATTGAAACTGAGGCTGTTCTAGAATATCGCGCTGGAATATTAGGTACACAATAATGAACTACACCATTATACTCAAAAGTAGGTTTGTCGTGTGTAGTAACTTCGCTAGTTTCAAAACAACCTCCCATATCTATGCTAACATCTATAACAACAGACCCTGCTTTCATATGGCTTAACATACTCTCTGTAACTACAATTGGTGCACGATTAAGACCTCTTACAGCTCCAATGGCAACATCACAACGTTTTAAGGCTTTTAAAAGATTTTTAGGCTGCATAGTCGAGGTGTAAACAGTACGGCCCAAATTATTTTGAAGTCGACGGAGTTTAGTGATAGAACTGTCAAATACTTTAATATTAGCACCTAAGCCAATAGCAGAACGTGCTGCAAATTCTCCAACAGTACCAGCTCCTAAAATAACTATTTCTGTAGGTGGTACTCCATTAATATTACCTAGCATTAAACCATTACCACCATTAACATTAGATAATAACTCTGATGCGATTAATATGGAAGCCGTACCTGCAATTTCGCTAAGAGAGCTTACGGCAGGATATGCACCGTCATCATCTTTAATATATTCAAATGCTAATGCTGTAATTCGTTTTTTTGCTAAAGCTTCAAAATAAGATTTGTTTTGTGTTTTTATTTGAAGCGCAGAAATTAAAAGTGTTTGCGGATTAATGAGTTTTATTTCATCTATAGAAGGAGGTTCTACTTTAAGAATAATAGGACAGGAGTATACCTTCGCGGTATCTTTTGTAACTTCTGCACCTGCTTCGCTATAGTCTTTATCTTTGAAATTTGCACCTTCACCTGCGCCAGATTCGAATAGTACACGATGGCCATTGGCTGTTAATGCAGATACTGCATCTGGTGTTAAACATACACGCCGTTCTTGAAAATGAGCTTCTTTAGGAATTCCAATAAATAGTTCTCCTTTTTGTTTAAGAATTTCTAAAGTCTCTTCTTGAGGTAATAATTGGGCTCTTGTAAATGGTGACAAAGATTTACTCATTTAATTGGTCAATTTTAATAGTAATTGCAATATAACGAAACGCTATAAATATTACGATACGTAAATTAACTTCAAATTACGAATAATATCTCAATCAATGTAAAATAGAAGATTAAAAATATTGCTTAACCTTACTCCAAACACCTTTAGGCTTAATCATGAATTCTTCTTCAAGTTCTTCAAGTGTTTTATCTGCATTATTTATTTTGTTAAATGCCTTAGCTCTAATTAAATAAATGGAAGGCACAACAAATGCCATAATTGGTAGTAATACGACTATTTGATATTCGTCAAAATACCCTTGGTCTTCATTGAATAAATCAAAAATTTGGTAAGTATACATTATAATAGGAACAATTAATGCATGGTGCCACCAGTGACGGCATGTGAAAAACCAAATTAGTAAAAGTAATAAAGGTATGGCTTTGCCTGTAAAGATCCACATTACCAAGTTGGCATCTTCCCATACTTTACTGTCATATGTAAACAAAAAAGTACTCCAAATTTTTTTACTTGGAATACTTTCATGTAAAGAAAATAAGAATGGTACACTAGCTATAATAATCGCAAGCAGAGCACCTTTCTTGAAACTAGCTTTATAAGCTTCTTGGCTTCTTAAATTTTTTCTTTTCAATTTGTGTTGTTGTTTGTCCATCTAAGTCAATAATGTTAGTAGCTTGTACAGTAAATAACATTCCTCCGAAGATTGCAATCGCTAATACTAAGTTTTTTTTAGTCTTCATAATTTAAGGGATTTAATTAATTAATTGCAACAAATGTAAGAGCATTGTATAGTGCTTACAAATGAGAAATTGTTAAAGTCCAATAAATTATGAGGCTTCAATTACGGTTTTTCCGTAATACTAGTGTCTTCTTGTAGGAATAGTATTAATCTTTTTTTAAAATTTTGATACTGTCATGGCTTCGTTCTCGGTAAAATGTTTAGTATTTACAGTTAATTTGAGGGATCTAATATTATCGTTTAAATGAGTAATGGTAATGGTTTGTGAATCTTCTGGTATGAGTTCTTCAATACGTTCTGACCACTCCATAAATAACCAATGATTACTATTTAAATAGTCTTCTATACCAAAACTATAAGCTTCATCTATAGATTCTATCCTATAGAAGTCAAAATGATATACTTTATCATTTGGTAAAGTATATTCGTTTACAATAGAAAAGGTTGGACTCGTTGCTATATCATCACTTTGCATTGCTTTAATAAGTGCATTAATAAATGTAGTCTTGCCAGCTCCCATGCTGCCATTAAATAACACTGTCTTAGCATCCAAATATCCTAAAACACGGCTTGCAGTAGCATTAATATCTTTAATATGGTATGTAAACTCTATAGTTTTCAATGTTTTTTAAAAATTTAATACTACAATATTAGGTATAAAATTTTGAAAAACCTAAAGAAAAGTGCATTTCGTCGGTTATTTTTGCATTTTAAAGGGGTTTTTGTTATCGTCTAATATGAGTATCTCGTTAAAATACAGGTTTTAGTTGGACAACTTAATCTTGTATATAATAGTAATTATTTAGGATCCATTACTACGAACGGAATAACCATTTCTTCTAAAGACACACCGCCATGTTGATATGTATTTCTGTAATAGCTTACATAATGATTAAAGTTATTAGGATATGCTAAAAATAGATCTCCTTTTGCAAATATAAACGAGCTACTCATTGTTAACGAAGGTAAATGTATAGATTTAGGATTCTTAACGGCTAAAACATCTTTGTCTTGGTATGTTAGACTACGGCCTGTTTTATATCGCAGATTTAAACTAGTGTCTCTATCTCCAATAACTTTAGTAGGAGCTTTTACATTTATAGTGCCATGATCTGTAGTCAATATTAGTTTAAAACCGAGCTGTTGTGATAATTGAATCATTTCTAATAATGGTGAGTTTTTAAACCAACTTACCGTTAGCGAACGATATGCTTTGTCGTTAGATGCTAGTTCTTTAACGACTTCCATTTCGGTTTTAGAATGCGAAAGCATATCCACAAAATTATAGACAATCACATTAAGGTCATTATCTTTTAAAGACCTAAAATTTTCAACTAATTTTTTTCCAGCTTTAAGATTAGTGATTTTATGGTATTCATGTTTTAAGTGACCTAATCCTAAGCGTTTTAATTGTTCTCTTAGAAAATCGGCTTCATGTAAATTTTTTCCGCCTTCATCAGTATCATTTTTCCAATATTGAGGAAATAAACTTTCCATATCAGCAGGCATTAATCCCGAAAATATAGCATTACGCGCGTATTGTGTTGCTGTAGGTAAGATGCTATAAAATGCCAGTTCAGAAGTTTTTTTGTAATAATTGTTTACAATAGGTTCAAACGCTTTCCATTGATCATAACGTAAATTATCTATCACCACTAAAACTGTTGGTTGTTTATCACTTAATTCAGGAACAATTTTATCTTTAAATAAGGTATGCGACATTACTGGCGCATCTGTGTTGGGTTGAAACCAGTCTTCATAGTTTTTCTCAATAAACTTACCAAATTGCATATTGGCTTCGTTTTTTTGAGACTCTAAAATGTCAGTCATCCCAGCATCTTCAATACTTTCTAATTGTAGTTCCCAGTAAATTAATTTCTGATATAAATCTACCCATTCCTCATACGAATTAACCATAGATAAATCCATAGCAATCTTTCGGAATTCTTGTTGGTAATTAGAGGTTGTTTTTTCTGATATTAAACGAGAGTGGTCTAAATTTTTCTTTAAGCTCAATAATATCTGATTTGGATTTACGGGTTTTATTAAATAATCGGCAATTTTATTACCAATGGCTTCTTCCATAATATATTCCTCTTCACTTTTAGTAATCATTACTATAGGTAAATTGGCACGTCGTTCTTTTATTTCGTTTAAAGTTTCTAACCCTGTCAATCCAGGCATATTCTCATCTAAAAAGACGATATCAAAGTTTGTGTCAGTTATAATTTCTAAAGCTTCAGTTCCACTTTGGCATTTGGTAACAGTGTAACCTTTTTGCTCTAAAAAGATAATATGAGGCTTTAATAAATCTATTTCATCGTCAACCCAGAGAATATTTATCATGTTATGGTATATTTGTTTATTAATTTTTGAATTTTAAAATTTTGCCTACAAAAAATAAGCTTAAAATCTTTAACGATCCAATTTACGGATTTATTACGATTCCGAATTCGTTAATTTTCGATATTATTCAACATAAATACTTTCAGAGATTACGTCGCATTAGCCAAATGGGATTGTCTTACTTGGTTTATCCAGGTGCACATCATACGCGTTTTCATCATGCTTTAGGTTGTATGCATTTAATGCAAAAGGCTGTTAATGTGCTTCGTTTTAAGGGAGTTACAATTAGTGAGGATGAAGAAAACGGATTGTTAATAGCCATTCTGTTACATGATATTGGTCATGGTCCTTTTTCTCATGCCATGGAACATAGTATCGTAAATAATGTTTCTCACGAAGAAATTTCATTGCGTTTTATGGAAGAACTCAATGCAGAGTTTAACGGAAGTTTAACGTTAGCTATTTCTATTTTTAAAGGAGAATACCCACGACAATTTATGTGTGAGCTCATTTCTAGCCAATTAGATATGGATAGAGCAGATTATTTAAAGCGCGATAGTTTTTATACAGGAGTTGCAGAAGGTAATATAAATAGTGAGCGATTAATCACCATGTTAAACGTCGTTAACGACCAGTTAGTAGTAGAAGAAAAAGGGATTTTAAGCGTAGAAAAGTTTTTAATAGCTAGACGTTTTATGTATTGGCAAGTATATATGCATAAAACAGGTGTCGTTGCCGAACAATTATTAATGGGAACATTAAAGCGAGCAAAAGAATTAGTGCAACAAGGAGTAAAGCTAAATTGTAGTGATGCTTTATTTTATTTTCTTTTTTCTGAAATTAATGCCGAAAATTTTAATAATGAAACTTTAACTGTTTTTTCAAAATTAGACGATTATGATATTGTAGCAGCTATGAAAGATTGGCAAAACCATGAAGATTTTGTATTGAGTAACCTTTGCCAAATGATATTAAATAGAAACTTATTAAAAGTAAAGCTGAAAAATAAGCCCATTAAATCTTCAGAATTAAAAATGCACTCAGAAGCTTTAATAAAAAAACATAAAATTACTAATCATGAAGCCTCATATTTTGTGTTTCAAGGGAAGTTAACAAACCAAGCATATCAGAATAACTTTCAGAAAATCAATATCTTATTTAAATCAGGAAAAATAAAAGATATCGTAAAAGCATCGGACCAATTAAACCTAAAAGCACTGAGTAAACCCATCACTAAATATTATATGTGCTACCCTAAAAAGAAAATGTAATCCTTTTTTTCTATTTTTGCGGAAAGCAACATGACTTTAAAATCTAATCATTGAAATTTACAGCAGAACAAATCGCAGGTATTTTAGAAGGAACAGTTGTTGGTGACCCTAATATTGAAGTTTTTAAACTTTCTAAGATTGAAGAAGGAACGCAAGGCTCATTAACTTTTTTATCTAATCTTAAATACACACCTTATATATATACCACAGAAGCATCAATTACTATTGTAAATACAGATTTTAAACCCGAAAAACCTATTTCAACGACGCTAATTAAAGTTGAAGATGCTTATGAAGGCTTTTCTAAATTGTTAGAATATTACGATCGTATAAAATCAAATAAATCGGGTATAGAACAACCTTGTTTTATTTCAGAAAGCGTTAAGGTTCCAGATAATATATATATAGGTGCTTTTGCTTACATTGGTCATAATGTAGAAATTGGAGATAATGTTAAAATTTATCCACATTCATTTATTGGAGATAATGTAAAAATAGGAGACAATTCAATTGTTTATCCTGGTGGAAAGATTTATTCAGACTGTATTTTAGGAAATAGTTGTGTTATCAATTCTGGCGCTATAATTGGTGCCGATGGTTTTGGTTTTGCTCCAACAAAAGATGGTGGTTACACTAAAATCCCACAAACAGGTAATGTTATTTTAGAAGATTATGTAGATGTTGGTGCTGGTACAACTATAGATAGAGCAACAATAGGTTCTACAATTATAAGAACAGGTGTTAAATTAGATAATCAAATACAAATTGCGCATAATGTAGAAATTGGAAAAAATACGGTTATAGCTGCTCAATCCGGAGTGGCTGGTTCTACAAAAATTGGAGAACATTGCCAGATTGGCGGACAAGTAGGCATTGCAGGACATTTAATTATTGGAAATAATGTTAAAGTGCAAGCTCAATCTGGTATAGGAAGAAATGTAAAAGATAACGAGGTTTTACAAGGTTCTCCTTCTTTTGGGTATTCCGATTGGAATAAATCGTATGTTTATTTTAAAAATTTACCAAAACTCGTAAAAACTATTAATGAATTAGAAAAAAAAGTAGATGGCAATAATTAAAACGGAAACGAGACAAAAAACCATTGAAAAGGAAGTAACACTAACAGGTGTAGGACTTCATACTGGTGCAGATGTTAAATTAGTATTTAAACCTGGTTTAGAGAATTCAGGATTTGTATTTGTTAGAGTTGACCTTGAAGGCAATCCTAAAATAGAAGCAGATGCTAATTACGTTACAAATACACAACGTGGTACGTGCTTAGAGAGAAATGGAGTAACTATACAAACCTGCGAGCACGTTTTAGCAGCTTTAGTAGGTTTAGATATAGACAATGCTACTATAGAACTAAATGCTTCTGAACCACCAATAATGGATGGCTCTTCTAAATTCTTTGTAGAGGCAATAGAAAAAGCTGGTATTGTAGAACAAGATGCTTTTAGGGAAGAATATGAAGTAACACAGGTTGTATCTTATTGCGATGAAGAAACGGGAAGCGAAATAATCTTAATGCCTTCTAGTACTTATCAAATTACAACTATGGTAGACTTTGGTACCAAAGTTTTAGGTACTCAAAATGCGACATTAAATAAAGTCTCAGATTTTAAATCAGAGATTGCAGACGCAAGAACCTTTAGTTTTTTACACGAGATTGAAATGCTTTTAGAGCATGGACTAATAAAAGGTGGTGACTTAAATAATGCTATTGTTTATGTAGATAAAGAATTGTCTCCAGAAACTATGGAGAAATTAAGAGTAGCGTTTAATAAAGATAATATTGCTGTTAAACCTAATGGAATTTTAGATAATCTTACATTGCACCATCCTAACGAGGCAGCACGTCATAAACTATTAGATGTTGTTGGTGACTTAGCTTTAATTGGTACACGTATAAGAGGAAAAGTTATAGCAAATAAACCAGGACATTTTGTAAATACACAATTTGCAAAAAAGATGTCTAAGCTTATAAAGAACGAAAGACGAAATAATGTGCCTCAGATAGATTTGAATTCAGAACCATTAATGGATGTGAATCAAATTATGGACATGTTACCACACAGACAACCCTTTTTGTTATTAGATAAGGTTTATGAACTAACTAATAACCATGTTATTGGTATGAAAAATGTCACCATGAACGAAGAGTTCTTTAAAGGGCATTTCCCTGGAGCACCAGTTATGCCTGGCGTTTTAATTGTAGAAGCTATGGCTCAAACAGGTGGGATTTTAGTATTAAGTACAGTACCAGATCCAGAAAATTATTTGACATTCTTTATGAAAATGGATAATGTGAAATTTAAACAGAAGGTTGTTCCTGGTGATACATTAATATTTAAATGTTCATTAATTTCCCCAATAAGAAGGGGGATTTGCCATATGCAAGGTTATGCCTATGCCAATGGTAAATTATGCGCAGAAGCAGAATTGATGGCACAAATATCAAAAGTTAAGTAAAAAATAATGGTATAGCTTAAGGCTATTGAAATTAAGAAGCATTATCGTTTTACTTCAAATTATAAAATAAAAAAATAAACCGAGCAAAATCTATTGTAGACAAAGTGTATGTTAAGTTCAATAGCGAACACATTTTTGCCGCTTTATTAAAATAAAAATTAGATAAATGAACCAACCGTTAGCATACGTACATCCTGGTGCAAAGATTGCAAAGAATGTAGTTATAGAGCCTTTTACAACGATTCATAATAATGTAAAAATAGGTGAAGGTACTTGGATTGGAAGTAATGTAACTATTATGGAAGGTGCTCGAATCGGAAAAAATTGTAATATTTTTCCAGGAGCTGTCATTTCAGCAGTACCTCAAGATTTAAAGTATAATGACGAAGACACAACAGTAGAAATAGGAGATAACGTTACCATTAGAGAATGTGTAACTATAAATCGTGGTACATCAGACAAAATGAAAACCGTAATTGGTGATAATTGTTTGATTATGGCTTACTGCCATATAGCTCACGATTGTATTGTTGGTAACAATTGTATATTTTCAAATAATAGCACATTAGCAGGTCATATTACTGTTGGGGATTATGTGGTATTAGCAGGAATGACAGCTGTACATCAATTTTGTGCTATAGGAAATCATGCCTTTGTAACTGGTGGATCCTTAGTTAGAAAAGACGTGCCTCCATTTGTTAAAGCAGGTAGAGAACCATTATCTTATGTAGGAATTAATTCAGTTGGGTTAAGACGTAGAGGTTACAGTACAGAAAAAATTAGAGAGATTCAGAATATTTATAGAATGCTCTATCAAAAAAATTATAACAATACACAAGCTTCAGATTTAATTGAAGCAGAAATGGAGGCTACTCCAGAACGTGACGAAATTCTTCAATTTATTAAGAATTCGCATCGTGGAATTATGAAAGGCTACTTTAAATCAAATTAAACAACTAAGACTTTAAACTAGAAATAAACAAATAGTTTTATTTGAATGTCTAAAAACAATTAAGACTATAAATTAACAACTAACAATAAAATAATGGCAAGTACTTCAGATATTAGAAACGGATTATGTATAAGATATAATAATGATATTTATAAAATTGTTGAATTTCTTCATGTAAAACCAGGAAAAGGTCCTGCTTTTGTAAGAACTAAAATGAAAAGTGTTACTACAGGTAAAGTATTAGATAACACATTTTCTGCTGGTCATAAAATTGAAGATGTACGTGTTGAAACACATAAATTTCAATATTTATACAATGATGGCGAATTCTATCATTTTATGAATGAATCGGATTACACACAAATTAGATTATTAGAGTCTGCATTAGATAGACCAGATTTAATGAAAGAAGGAGAAATTGTAACTATTCAAATTAATACGGAAGATAACATGCCGCTTTCAGTAGATTTACCAGCTTCTGTAATATTAGAAGTTACAGCTACTGAGCCAGGTGTAAAAGGAAATACTGCAACTAATGCAACTAAACCAGCAACGGTAGAGTCTGGTGCAGAAGTTAATGTTCCATTATTTATCAACGAAGGAGATAAAATTAAAGTTGAAACAGATAAAGGAACTTACAAAGAACGTATTAAAGAATAACAAATAAGTAGGCCGTCTTCAGTCCACAGTTAGCAGTGCTTACTGAGGTCTGTAAACTGTAGACTTCTAATCTGAATACTGATAAATGAAATTCCCAAAACCTCACACCTTAAAACAAATCGCTACACTAATTGATTGCAATTTCAAAGGTGCAGAAGATTTTGAAATTTTAGGTATTAATGAAATTCATGTGGTTGAACCAGGTGATATTGTTTTTGTAGATCATCCTAAATACTATGATAAAGCGCTACAATCTGCAGCTACAATAGTCTTAATTAATAAAGATGTAGACTGTCCTGAAGGAAAAGCACTTCTTATCTCAGATGATCCTTTTAGAGATTTTAATAAAATCACAGAGCATTTTAAACCTTTTAAAGCCTCAAATAGTGCTATTGCAGATGACGCCATAATAGGTGAAGGTACTATAATACAACCTAATTGTTTTATAGGAAATAATGTAAAAATTGGTAAAAACTGTATTATTCATGCCAATGTTAGTATTTACGATGACGCTATCATTGGCGATCATGTCACAATTCATTCAGGTACGGTTTTAGGCGCAAGTGCATTTTATTATAAAAACAGACCAGAAGGCTATGACCAGCTAAAATCTGGTGGTCGTGTTATTATTAAAGACCATGTAGATATTGGAGCGCTTTGTACTATTGATAGAGGAGTTACGGGAGATACCACTATTGGTGAGGGGTCAAAATTAGATAATCAAATTCAAGTTGGTCATGATACCTTAATTGGAAAAAAATGTTTAATTGCATCGCAAACAGGAATTGCAGGTTGTGTTGTCATTGAAGATAATGTTACCATTTGGGGACAAGTAGGTGTAAAAAGTGGTATTACTATTGCAAAAGGCACGGTTTTGTATGCTCAATCTGGATTGGGACATTCTACAGCCGAAGGCAAAACCTATTTTGGTTCGCCAGCACAAGAAGCTAGATATCAATTTAAGGAAATGGCTTACATAAAAAAAATTCCTGAGATTCTTCAAAAATTAAAAAACTTACAATGACAGCAAAAGCGCTTGTTAAAGCATTTTATGAGTCCGATTTAGCTAATGACGCTACAATCGTACCTAGGTTTTTTCATAAAGACTGTAAAATGCATTGGAATAGTAGTCATGGATTTAGATTATTAAATTACAATGACATTGAAGATTTTTTTGAGAACACAAGAAAATCATATCATAATATTCGTTTTGAATTTACACATTTAATAGAGGCAGATGCATTGGTAACGTCAAGGCATACGCTCTTTGCAAATACAATAGAGGATCCAAATTTTGAACAACCATTAGCACACTATTCAACCATTTGGGAAGTTAAGGATAACAAACTCTATCGTGGTTATGAGATAAGTCAGCAAGCAAATGAAATGGATTTAGAATGCATGAATTCTTATGCTGAAAGAAAAATATAAAAAGAGCTCGCTTTTGCGTATTAAATCTCTTATTTTTGTACAACAAAATTATAAAACTTAAAATCAACAATATCAAATGAGCGTTTTAGTTAATAAAAATTCCAATATTATAGTTCAAGGTTTTACAGGTAGTGAAGGTACTTTTCACGCTGAGCAAATGATTGAATATGGTACAAATGTTGTAGGCGGAGTAACGCCTGGTAAAGGTGGTCAAACACATTTAGATAAGCCTGTTTTTAATACAGTTTCTGAAGCTGTTGAGAAAGTAGGTGCAGATACAACCATTATTTTTGTACCACCTGCTTTTGCTGCTGATGCCATTATGGAAGCTGCTGATGCAGGTATCAAAGTAATTATTACAATTACAGAAGGTATTCCTGTTGCAGATATGATTAAAGCTTCAAATTATATAAAAAATAAAGACTGTCGTTTAGTTGGTCCTAACTGTCCAGGTGTTATTACTCCAGGTGAAGCTAAAGTTGGAATTATGCCAGGTTTTGTATTCAAATCAGGTAAAGTAGGTATCGTTTCTAAATCTGGAACATTAACTTATGAAGCCGCTGATCAAGTTGTGAAACAAGGTTTAGGTATTACAACAGCTATTGGTATTGGTGGTGATCCAATTATTGGAACAACTACTAAAGAAGCTGTAGAGCTTTTAATTAACGACCCAGAAACAGAAGCTGTTGTTATGATTGGCGAAATTGGAGGTCAATTAGAAGCAGATGCAGCACAATGGTACAAAGCAAGCGGAAGTAAGAAACCTGTTGTTGGTTTTATTGCTGGTGAAACTGCTCCTGCTGGTCGTACAATGGGACATGCTGGTGCTATTGTAGGTGGAAGCGATGATACAGCACAAGCCAAAAAGAAAATTATGAGAGCTTGTGGAATTCACGTTGTAGATTCTCCTGCTGAAATAGGAAAGAAAGTTGCTGAAGTTTTAGGCTAAACTTCTGTTAAAATATATTTAAATACATAACGTTATTAATCCATTGGCTATACATTTAGCTAATGGATTTTTTTTATTCAATTAATCAACTAAAATCAAAAAATGAAAATCACTAAAACACTAATGCTGCTTTCCATGATTGCAGTCGTTTTTGGCTGTAAGACCGAAAACAATGACAAAAAAATGGCTTATGCCATAGAAACTAATCAAGACGCTAATGGTTTTAATTATGAAACTGTTGCAAATGACCCAACAGGTTTACGACTTTATACTTTAGATAATGGTCTTAAAGTGTATTTGGGTAAAAATGAAGAAGAACCAAAAATTCAAACGCTTATTGCTGTTAGAGCTGGTTCTACTTATGACCCAGCCGATAATACAGGGTTAGCACACTATTTAGAACACATGGTTTTTAAAGGTACCGACAAAATTGGTACAACTAATTATGAAGAAGAATCTAAATTAATTAAACAGATTTCTGATTTATATGAGGAGCATAAAAAAGAACAAGATCCTGAAAAGAAAAAAGAAATTTATAAAAAGATTGATGAAATTTCTTTAGAAGCTTCAAAATTATCTATTGCTAATGAGTATGACAAAATGGTAAATTCATTAGGAGCTGAAGGTACAAATGCTTTTACCTCTAATGAGCAAACGGTTTATGTTAACAAAATACCATCTAATGAAGTTGATAAATGGCTTAAAGTAGAAAGTGAACGTTTTAGCAAACTCGTATTACGTTTATTTCATACAGAATTAGAAGCTGTTTATGAAGAATTTAATAGAGGACAAGACAGTGATGGTCGTAAGCAATACTTTGCAACACTAGAAGGTTTATTCCCAACACATCCTTACGGAACACAATCTACAATAGGTATATCAGAGCATTTAAAAAATCCATCAATGGAAGCGATTAATGCTTATTTCAACAAGTATTATGTGCCAAATAATATGGCTGTAATCATGGTTGGTGATTTAGATTTCGATACCACTATAAAAAAGGTAAATGATGCTTTTGGAAGTTATGAGAAAAAAGAAGTAACACATCCTACGTTTCCAGAATTAGAGCCAATTACAGCTCCTGTGAAAAAAGTAGTATTAGGTCCAACATCAGAATCTATATACGTTGCTTTTAGATCAAAAGGAAAAGGATCTGACCAAGAAGTTATATTAAGTTTAGTAGATTATATGCTATCTAATTCTCAAGCAGGTTTAATAGATTTAAACCTTAACCAAAAACAAATGGTACAGAATGCATCGTCATTTACAAATTTTGATAATGATTACGGTTTCCATATGCTTTATGGGTCACCAAAAGCTGATCAAACTTTAGACGAAGTAAGAGATTTATTATTGTCACAAATAGAGAAAATCAAAAAAGGAGAATTTGAAGATTGGTTATTAGATGCTGTGATTAATGATATGCGTCTATCTCAAATTCGTCAATACGAAAACGGATCTGCAACAGCATATGCTTATTTAGATGCTTTTATTGGTGAACAAGAATGGAGTAATCGTCTTAAAATGTTAGATGAAATGAAAAAAATCACAAAGCAAGATGTTGTTGATTTTGCTAATTCATTTTATGGTAACAATTATGTAGAAGTGCATAAGCAAAAAGGAGAAGATACTTCTATTGTAAAAGTTGAAAATCCAGGAATTACTCCAATTGAATTAAATAGAGGTAAAGAATCTGAGTTTTTAAAAGCATTAAACGAGATAGAGTCTCCAGATTTGAAACCTCAATTTGTAGATTACAAAACGGCTATTAAAGAAACTAAAACAGACAATGGACTTAAAATGTCGTATATCGAAAACCCTAATAATGATATTTTTAATCTAAATATTATTTTTGATATGGGTCAAGATAATGATAGAATGGTTTCTCTTGCAGCTGGTTATTTAGATTATTTAGGTACTGACAAATACACACCAGAACAATTAAAACAAGAGTTTTATAAAATTGGAATTAGCTACAATGTATTTTCTTCTAGTGATAAAACTTATGTTGGTATTTCTGGACTTAAAGAAAACCTAGATGCAGGTTTAGCACTTTTAGAGCACTTATGGAATAATGCAGAACCAAACCAAGAAACCTACAATAAATATGTTGAAAGTATTTTAAAAAATAGAGAAGATGGTAAAACACAAAAAGGAAATATTTTTTGGAATGGCTTAATGAGTTACGGACAATATGGAGAAAACTCTAGGTTAAGAAATATTTATTCTCAAGCAGAATTAAAAGCAATGAGTCCAACAGAGTTAGTTAACAAGATAAAAGAAATGCGTGCTTACAAACAACGTATCTTTTATTATGGAAATGCATTAGATGAAGCAAAAGTAGCTTTAAATACACATCATAAAATTCCTGAAACGTTATTAGATTATCCTGAAAAAGTAGAATACACCAATTTAGAAACAGGAGGTAATGTTTACTTTGTAGATTATGATATGGTACAAAGTGAAATTTTATTGGTAGCCAAAGGAGAGGAGTTCAGCCCAGAGAAAATGGCAGCTTCACAATTGTTTAATACTTATTTTGGTAGCGGTTTATCATCAATTGTATTTCAAGAAATTAGAGAATCTAAGTCTTTAGCTTATTCCGCTTTTTCAAGCTATAACAATGCTGCAGAAGTAGGAAAACCAAATTATACAATGGCTTACGTTGGTACACAAGCCAATAAATTGGAGCAAGCCGTTAGTGCTATGATGGAATTAATGACTAATATGCCAGAAGCAGAAGATCAGTTTAACCAAGCTAAAGAAGCAACTTTAAAGAAAATTGCCTCACAACGTATCACTAAATCTAATATTTTCTGGACGTATGAAGGCTTAAAAAAACGTGGAATAGATAATGATAATCGTGAAGAAATTTATAACACGATTAAAAACATGACCATGGAAGATCTTAAAACATTCTTTAACGATAACATTAAAGGAGAAGAATATAATGTCATGGTTATTGGAAATAAAAAGGATATGGATTTTGATGCCTTAAGTAAATTAGGAACGATAAAAGAATTAGATATCGATTATCTTTTCAATTACAATCAACCTGAAGCACTGAAGCAATAACAATATATTTAGCATTAAAATTAAACCTCATATTTATGTTAAAATATGAGGTTTTTTTTATTTCATACAGTTAGTAATTGGTATATTTGAAACTGTTTAAATACTCTTATAAACGTTAGTTCTAATGATTTTTTTTAACTTTTATTAAGTTGAAAATAGTATAGAGTACATTATTTAGAAAAAGACGTTTAAAAGACTAACTTAGAAATAACTAACCAAACATATTAAATTATGAAACTTTTAGAAGGAAAAACAGCCATAATCACAGGAGCAAGTAGAGGTATTGGAAAAGGAATAGCAGAAGTTTTTGCAGATCATGGAGCAAATGTTGCATTTACATATAGTTCTTCAGTTGAAGCGGCAAACGCGCTAGAAAAAGAATTAAACTCTAAGGGCATAAAAGCCAAAGGCTACCAAAGTAATGCTGCTAATTTTGATGAATCTCAAAAACTAGCCGAAGATGTTTTAGCAGAATTTGGTTCTATTGATATCCTAGTAAACAATGCAGGTATCACAAAAGACAATCTTTTAATGCGAATGGGCGAAGAAGATTTTGATAAAGTAATAGAAGTGAACTTAAAATCAGTTTTTAACATGACTAAAGCCGTACAGCGTACCATGTTAAAACAACGAAAAGGTTCAATTATTAATATGAGTTCTGTAGTTGGTGTAAAAGGTAATGCCGGACAAACTAACTACGCAGCATCTAAAGCAGGAATCATAGGCTTTTCTAAATCTGTAGCATTAGAATTAGGATCGCGTAATATTAGAAGTAACGTCATTGCACCAGGTTTTATTGAAACTGAAATGACAGCAAAACTAGACGAAGAAACTGTAAAAGGTTGGAGAAGTGCCATTCCTTTAAAAAGAGGCGGTACACCAGAAGATATTGCTAATGCATGTGTGTTTTTAGCAAGTGATTTAAGTGCTTATGTTACAGGACAGACGCTTAATGTAGATGGTGGTATGTTAACTTAAACTGTCATTCCTTCGAAAGTAGGAAGCTTATGATATTTCTCGAGATTTTAATGAATAAACTAACAATAATATACATAACAATTGCTGCAATTACAGCGCTTTTATTAGCGCTGTTTCAGTATTTGTATAAATCGAAATTAAAGTCTAATCTAAGATATATACTTATAACACTTAGAAGCATTTCAATCTTTGGCATTTTGTTATTGCTTATTAACCCTAAGTTTGAATCCTTTAGCTATTTCGACGAAAAACCAACTTTAGTTATAGCTGTTGATAATTCGGAATCTGTCTCATATTTAAAACAAGATGAAAAGGCTAGGGAAGTGGTTGCTGCTCTAAAAGGGAATTCAGAATTAAATAAACGTTTTAATGTTCAGTCTTATAGCTTTGGTAAATCTGTTTCGACCTTAGATAGTTTAAATTTTAAGGAGCGTCAAACAAACTTAGCAATGGCTCTAAAGCAGTTTGGAGAAGTTTATGCCAATCAAACGGCTCCAATTATAGTATTAAGCGATGGGAATCAAACCTATGGTTCAGATTATAGTTATATAGCAAAAGGAGTTAAGCAACCCATTTATCC
This sequence comes from Winogradskyella psychrotolerans, assembly GCF_018860565.1. Taxonomy (GTDB): domain Bacteria; phylum Bacteroidota; class Bacteroidia; order Flavobacteriales; family Flavobacteriaceae; genus Winogradskyella; species Winogradskyella damuponensis. The sequence continues at coordinate 194,054 of NZ_JAHKPS010000018.1, read as the reverse complement.
TATTATCCTTGGAGATTCTACTATTCATTCAGACTTAAGCATTAAACAACTCAATGTTAACCGCTATGTGTATTTAAAAAATAAGTTTCCTGTAGAAATTATTGCTAATTATAGTGGTAACGCATCTATAAATACTGAGCTTAAGATTTGGTCGGGAAATACTGTAGTCTTTAGAAAAACAGTGCAGTTTAACGCTTCAAAACAGTCTGAAATTATCTCTACTGCATTGTTAGCAAATAGTGTAGGTGTTAAAACATATAGAGTAGAATTAGTTGCTTTAGACAGTGAAAAAAATACCGTAAATAACTTTAAAAATTTTGGTGTAGAAGTTATTGATCAAAAAACAAATATTGCAGTAGTTTACAATCGGTTGCATCCAGATTTAGGAGCTTTAAAAAAAGCGATTGAAAGTAATGAACAGCGAAGTGTTACGCTTATAAAACCCAAAGCATATTTAAATAAAATTAATGACTTTCAATTAGCAATATTATATCAGCCAGATAATAGCTTTAATGTAGTCTTAAAAGAAATTAAGGAACAAAAAGTCAATACGTTCATTATTTCTGGAGCTACAACCAATTGGAATATCTTAAATGAAAGTCAAGATTATTTTAAACAAAAAATCACCAATCAAACAGAGAATTACCAGCCAAGTTTAAATAGAAATTATGGCACTTTTATTGTTGAAAATTTAGACTTCAATAGTTTTCCTCCTTTGAAATCAGAGTTTGGTGCACTTCAAATTTCAGTTCCGCATGAAACTTTATTATATAAAACCGTCAATGGTATTACAACGGAAGATATATTATTAGCCACTTTTGAAGCAGATGCTACTAAACACGCCATTTTAAATGGAGAAGATATTTGGAGATGGAGAGCTCAATCATTTATTAACACCAATGGTTTTAATGCATTTGATGAGTTTATAAATAAACTCGTTCAGTATTTAAGCTCAAACAAGAAACGAAAAAGAATTAATATCGATTATAAATCGTTTTATAATGGTAATGATGATGTCATTATTTCTGCGCAGTATTTTAATAAGAATTTTGAGTTTGATAATTCGGCATCGTTAAGTGTTGTGTTAAAAAATAAGGATACTGAAAGTGTTAAAGAAGTTCCGCTGTTATTAAATAATGGAAATTATAGCGTAGATTTAAGTGGTATTGATGCTGGTTTGTATGATTTTACGGTTAAACATAATTTAGAATCTGTTGCTGCATCTGGAAGTTTTCAAATTTTAGAATACAATGTAGAACAGCAGTTTTTAAATGCAGATGTTACTAAGTTAAATGCCTTAGCAAATAATAGTAATGGTGAAGCGTATTTTATATCTCAACTAGAGCTATTAACAACCAATATACTTAGTGACAATCGTTATAAAACCATTCAGAAAAGCACTAAAAATATCGTATCTTTGATTGATTGGAAATATCTACTTGGTTTAATAGCTTTAAGCCTTTTCATTGAGTGGTTTATTAGAAAATATAACGGATTAATTTAAATAAATAATAATGGAAAAATTACCAAAAATAGGATTGCCAATTTTAATAGGGATAATACTCTTAATTATAGTTTTAGCTAAATCTGCTGTAACCTTAGATTCTGGTCATGCAGGTATATTATATGAAACGCTTAATGGAGGTGTAGATCCTGATAGAGATCCATTAGGTCCAGGTTTTCATATAATAGCACCATGGAATCGTGTAATTGATTATGAAACACGTCAGCAAGAAGTACCTGAAAAGATGTCTGTTTTATCTTCAAATGGATTAGATATTAAACTAGATGCTTCTGTGTTATACCAACCAGATATTAAAAATTTAGGACGATTACACAACCAAAAGGGTGAAAGTTACTTGAGTCGAGTTTTACAACCTGCTATTAGAAGTGCAGCTAGAAGTGTCGTAGGAAGATATACTCCTGAGCAGTTGTATTCTAGTAAAAGAGATGCAATTCAAGAAGAAATTTATGAAGAAACTAAAAAAATCGTAGAGCCACAATTTATTCAACTAAATGATATCTTAATTAGAGACGTTACTTTACCACCAACAATAAAGGAAGCTATTGAAAGAAAATTAAAACAAGAGCAAGAATCTTTAGAATATGAATTTAGATTGGTAACGGCGCAAAAAGAAGCTGAAAAAGTAATTATTGAAGCACAAGGTAAAGCAGATGCTAACCGAATTCTAAGCGCATCTTTAACAGATAAAATCTTACAAGACAAAGGAATTGAAGCAACAGTAAAATTATCTGAATCACCAAATAGTAAAGTTATTGTTATAGGATCTGGTGATAGTGGAATGCCAATTATATTAGGTAATCAGTAGAACAAAATTACACTATTTATATTAAAACCCTTTTGAGATATCATTAGGGTTTTCTTTTTTTTATAAATAAAAAATGATAACTAATGGTAATAATGCGCTAGGTTAAATGTATGTTTTTAACGATTAAGTTGAGGATTTTGTGTTTTTTATATATAAAAAATGTATTTTGTACATGTTTAATGAATCCCAAATCTTATGAAACCGATAAACCTACTAATTGTATTACTGTTTTTTTCTTTTATGTCTAAAGCTCAAGAACAACAATGTGCTTTTGATGTTATAAGACAGCAACAGCGTCAAAATTCAAATTTTGTTGAGTTAGAAAGACGCGCTGAAGAAAAAATAAAAAGCGCCATTCAGAGTCCTGACTTTTACTCAAGAAGTACAGCTGGTTCTGTAATAACAATTCCTGTGGTTGTACATGTCTTACATTTGGGGGAAGCTGTTGGATCCGGTACTAATATTTCTGATGCTCAAATACAAAGTAGTATAGATAATCTAAATGATTATTATAGAGGTCAAATTCCAACTAGCCCTATTGATTTTGAAATTCAATTTGCATTAGCACAGAGTGACCCTAGTTGCAACGCTACAACAGGTATAAATAGAATAGATGCTTCTGGAGTGCCAGGCTATTTATCAGATGGTGTTTCTTTTGAAGGCGCAGGAGCAGAAGAAGGAGTTTTAAAAGATTTAAGCCGTTGGCCAGAAACAGACTATTTTAATATTTGGATTGTCACAGAAATAGACGGTAATAATGGTGGTTTTGGTTATCAAGGTTATGCGAATTTTTATTATGGAAGTGCGTATGAAGGTTCTGTAATGATGTACTCTGTTTTTGGTTATGACCCTACTAATGCGAATCCGTCTTGGCCATTACATTCTGCTAGAGATAATAGCACTGTAGTGCATGAAGCAGGTCATTATTTTCACTTATTTCATACGTTTCAAGGTGATGATGGAGGAGGAACATGTCCTGGAGACAATGTTGTTGGTACAGATAGTGATGGTTGTGCAGATACAGTACCTCACAAAAGAGAGACAAGTACATGTCCTACTATAAATAGTTGTACGCTTGCGCCTTGGGTAGATAATAATACCATAAATAATATAATGAGTTATTATTATTGTGCTGATAGACTTACTAATGATCAAAAAACAAGAGTAAGAGCTGCTATGGAAGGTACATCGATTGCTAATTCTAAAGCTTCAGAGTTACCAAATTTAAGTTATACACCTCCAAGTTCGGTATGTGCAATAAATACAGCAACAAATTTAACCAATTCTGCAGGTATCGTAAATGTTGAGTTAAATGGTGTAACATTTAGTTCTAGCACAACAGGCGAAGATGGTGGTAATATTAATAATGCTGCTAATTGTAATAATTATTTTGAAATTGACACGGCTATTTCTAATACTATTAATGTTGATCTTTGGATTAATTTTCATCAGCTTGGTATATGGATAGATTGGAATGATGATGGAGATTTTGATGATGAAGCAGAGCAACAACATCTTTCACAAGATATAGAAGATTATGGTGCAGTTTCTGTTGCTTTAGCCTATCCAACAGTGATTCCTTATGGAGAATATGTAAGAGTACGTTTAATCACAGAATTGGATGACAGATATGGATTCCCGGTATTAAGTTCGGCATGTCCTCCTTCTTTAGTTTATGGTCAATATGAAGATTACACCATTTATATAAAACCAGGAGGTCCTGTTACCTATACTTATAATAATGGTTGGCTGCCTAGTGATCCAATAGGTGTATCTAATTCTAGTGATACCATTATAATTGAGTCTGGTACTGCTAATATCTCAGCTGATACTAATTGTAATACATTAACTGTAAATCCTGGTGCGGCTTTAACTATAGATTCAGGTGTTACGCTTACGTCAGCCACGGTAGATTTAAACTCGACATCACAACTTTTTTCAAGTTTAATATCTGATGGTACAATTACGGGTGTTGTAAATTATCATAAGTATACGTCGCAAATAGGAACAAACGATTTAATTTCTGCACCAATTTCAGGACAATTGTTTCCTGCTTTTGCTGCTTTAAATACAAACTTGGCAGCAGCTGCTATTACAATAAGAGCTTTTGCACCTTATAATACATCGGTTGGAGCTTATCAAAATTATGATGTAGCTGCAAATGCATTAACTACAATTGATGCAGGAACAGGTTACAGAGCAGCAACAACAGATGGAAGTAATTTAACTTTTACAGGTATTGCTAGAACAGATGACGTACTTGATGTACCTATTTCTGATGCAGCCGCAGGTTATGCGTGGAACTTAATTGGAAATCCATATCCTTCGTATATTGATTTTGAAACCTTTTTTACTACTAATGCAAGTGAGTTTGATCCCAATAGTGCGTTTCAAGCCATTTATGGTTATGATGGAGATGTTTCTAATGGTTGGACCGTTTGGAATTTAGCAACTATAGCAGATGGAACTGTTACCGAGTTAATTGCGCCAGGACAAGCGTTTTTTGTTAAATCTAAATCAGGAGGTGGTATGGTTGATTTTACCAAAGCAATGCGTCGTACAGGTAGTTCTGATGATTTTATTGTAGGTAGAAACTCTTCAGCAAATGTTGTTGCCTCTCAATTAAATTTAACTAGCACGTCTAAAAAAGCATCAACACAAATTTACTTTATTGAAGGTACCACTAGAGGCTTAGATGTTGGTTATGATGCAGGTTCTTATAATGCAGGTAGTGTAGATTTTTCAATATTTTCAAATTTAGTCGAAGATAATACTGGTGTAAATATGACAATACAGTCTTTACCTTACAATGATTTTAATGATATTATTATCCCTCTTGGTATAAAGGCTAATGCTAATGAAGACTTAACTATTTCTATTGACAATATTTCGGCATTACCTGTTGGTGTTAATATTTATTTAGAAGATAGTTTTGAAAAAAGTTTAACCTTATTAAATGATAATGCTTATACGTTTAATTCGCCATCAGAATTAAATGGAACAGGTCGTTTTTATTTACGATATTCGTCTGCTGTATTAAGTACAAAAGCAAATGAATTTAATCATTTACATATTTATGCGACTTCAAAACCAAAAGAAATAGTCATCAGTGGTACATTAGGTACTAAGACAGAAGCTAAAATTTACGACTTACAAGGTCGATTAGTTTTGTATACTAATTTAGAAACTACAAATGCATCAAATTATATTGATGTGTCTACTTTGTCTTCAGGGATTTATATTGTTAAGGTTTCTGATGCTATTAAAGTGAAAACAAAAAAAATAATTATTAATTAAAAACTTAATTGAAAATAAAACAGCCTTAATCTATGATTAGGGCTGTTTTTTTATCCTTAATTTAAGGTGTTTTATTGAGTGAAATAGAGGTTCAACTTTAAATAAAAAATAAAAAAAGCACTTAATCGTTTAAATTGTTGTTTTTGTCGGATAAAAAGTAATTTAAACGATTAAATATGTGTTTTGGCGATTAATTTTATTGTTTTTATAAGTTTGTGGTACTGAAACTATTAACTAAATCGTAATCCCAAATTTATGAAAAACTATACACCTACTTTAACTTTATTATTTCTGTTGTGCATTTTTAATTTGTCAAAAGTACAAGGACAAGATCAAAATTCTGTAGAAAGCGAAAATGCCTCTATTACCTTTACTTATGATAATGGATGGTTACCAAGTAATCCTTTGGGTATAGCCACGTCACTTGATAATATTATTATTAAGTCGGGTATTGCTAATATTACAATAAATACGCTATGTAGTATTTTAACCGTAGATCCTGGTGCAGCATTATATGTGGCTTCAGGTATTACACTAACGACTGATGTATTAAATTTAGAATCTACTTCTCAGCAATATTCGAGTTTAATTTCAGATGGCACTATTGTTGGGCTAATATCTTACCATAAGTATACAGAGCAACTAGGAATCAATGACTTAATTTCGCCACCAATATCTGGTCAGCTCTTTCCTGAATTTGCAGCAGAAAACTTAAACTTAGGTCATAGTGGTTTTATAAGAGCGTTTGCTCCATATAATACAGTAGCTGGAGCTTATCAGAACTATGGTATACTTTCAAATGCATCAACCCTTCTTGAAGCGGGAAAAGGTTATAGAGCAGCAACAACAGATGGAGGCACATTAACTTTTACTGGTATTCCTAGAACTAATGATGTTTTAGATATTTCAATTTCAGATGCATCAGCAGGTTTTGCGTGGAATTTAATAGGAAACCCTTATCCTTCATATATCGATTTTGAAACGTTCTTTATATTAAATAAATCTCAATTTAATACAGGTACTTATCAAGCCATATATGGTTATGATGGTGATGCATCTGATGGATGGACAGTTTGGAACCAGGCAAGTATTGATTCGCCTGTAATAAATGAATTAATTGCTCCAGGTCAAGCCTTTTTTGTGAAATCAAAATCGGGTGGCGGACTTGTTGATTTTACGACCACAATGCGTTGTGAAGGATCTTCTGATGATTTCATTTTAGGACGGTCATCGTCATCTCCACACCATGGACATATAAAATTAAAATCATCGTCTAGCGAGTCTAACTTTAGTACAGATTTTTATTTTAATAGTAATGCAACACAGGGTTTTGATCCTGGTTATGATTCTGCTTTATTCAGTGAAAATCCTCCTGCATTTTCTATTTATTCTCATTTGGTTGAAGATAATTCAGGAACTCCACTTGCTGTTCAAACATTTAATCCAATAGCAATGTATGATGTTGTAATACCATTAGGAGTTAATGCAAGTCAAGGACAAGAAGTAACACTTAGTATTACTGAAACAGATATGCCAGAAGATGTCAATATATATTTAGAGGATACCTCTAATAATTCGTTTACTTTATTAAACACCAACGATTATGTGTTTACTATTCATGATAATTTAACAGGTACAGGTCGTTTTTACCTTAGATTTAGTGGAGATGCACTAAGTGTTGATAAGTCAAACTTTACAACGGTTAATATTTGGTCTCATGATAAAACAATTAACATTAGCGGACAATTATTGAGTGAAACTAAAGCCAGATTGTATGATGTTAATGGTCGTGTAGTTTTAACTAATACATTAAATACCAATAGTGCTAAACAAACTATAGATGTTAGTCATATAAGTGCTGGTATTTATATAATGGAATTAGATAGTAAAACAAACGAAAGACGTATTGAAAAACTAATAATTAGATAACAAGTTGTATGTTGTAAAACAATGTTTTTATAAGAAACAGCCATAATTGTAAGATTATGGCTGTTCTGTTTTTGCGGTAATTGTTAAGAAAGTTTATTCACCAGCAAGCACAATCTTTAAATCAGGATAACTAGTCTGTAGTTCTTTTTCTAAACCAATAACATGAGAAGCTCCTACAATAACAATATTACGTTCTGAATCTGAAGCCATAACTTGTTCTCCTATATTTTTTGCCATTCTCATATTACGCTCATTCCAATAACGTTCACCTTCTGTACAACCTTCTGTTTTTACAGCGACATAGGTAAATGAACTAGATTTATGTAATTGTTCTAATGATTTTCTTCTATTAGTATGTTTTCCTAATCCTCTAAAAATAGCAGGAATTATAGCCGAATTGTATGCCTTTTTATTCATTTTGTTGTTAATGGCATTATTACCGTTAGATTGTCCTTCTTTACCACATTTAGTCCAAGCCTCATGATATTCTTTATTGGTTCGTTGGTCGTCCATAGACGTCAATAATTTTATATTTTGATGTAATGCGAGTTTAAAAGTAAGGTCGCCATCTTCATGTTGTGTCGGTTTTTTTGAGCCTTCAACACCATGTTTCTTTATATAAGTGTAAAATTCATGATTAGCATTATCTCTATTATAGGCAAACGTAGTAATCATAAAATCTAAGTCTTCAGTTGTCATATTTGAAAAAGATTTTTCTAGAATAGAATTGTATGTTTTTAGATTTGGTGTAAATACCTTTTGAATAGAATCAGATAAATAATAAAAAGCTTTATAGTTTTTAGACCAGCCATCTTTTAAATATTCCCAACTTAAGGTGTCATTTCCTCTAGGACTTTCGACATAGATTGCAGTAGGATTATATTTTTTGGCACGTCTTAGCATTGGTTTGTAACTGCGCTTTACAATATTTGGAACAGTATGCATTGTGCCTACAATTAAAATTTCTTTTTGTGAATCTTGTGCTGTTACATTTAGTGTTGAAATACATAATGCGATAATAAAAGTGATTAGCGTTTTCATAATTAATGTGTTTTTGATGTTAAACTTTCTTAGAGCAAACTTAATTATGAAATGGCTCAAAACTCAATAATAATAGGTGTTTGGGGTGAAATGACCTTAGTTTGTGGTAGAAGTAATGGTCGCTTTTATATCTTTTTGATAGGTTTTAGAAATAGGGACTTCTATATGGTGATTTAGTATGGCGTAAAGTTTACCATTTTCTGTTTTCCATTGTTGAAAATGAAACGGATTAATAAGATAAGAACGGTGTGCACGACGCAATTCTGGAAATTCATTTGCAATAACTGAAAGTTTATTTCTAATTAATGTTTTCTTCAAGTCATGTCCCGATAGATAAAAAACTTCGATGTAATTATCTGAAGATTGAATGCTAATGACTTCATTTAGCTGTAAGCGTAACCCTTCATAATTACCTTCGCCTTTAATTTCAATTTTTTGATCTTCTAATTGTTTTTCATAATATTTTCCAAATCCAAAACGGCCAATTAATATAATAGGCAATATGGTAGCAATTGCAGGAAGAAATATAGTTGCAAGCATATAACCTAAGGTGTTAGGATTAGGCTCATTGGCTACCACGATGAATAAATAATAGCATCGCGCAATCGCAATGCTAACTATAGAAAAGGTAATAATAAATGTTAATTCGTTAAAAATGTTCCATTGATTTTGAAACTTACGATATAAATAGCTCTGAAAAGGTAAGAACAACAAATAGCAAAAGCCAGCAACTAAACCATAACCAGGTAAATAAATTAGTTTCTCATTGTTTGGTAATTCGCTAACATCTAAAGGTTCTGTGAAGTACAAAAATATAAATACCCAAAGTGCCAATAGCAAACTAATTATAATATGATGTTTTATTATCGGATCAAAGGGGTAAAGTCTTTTCAAATTTCAAGTTTTGAACTATAAAAGTAAGCATTGCTTTTGGAATCGTCAATAAAATTACGTTCTTGTCATTATGTTTGACAAACGCTACTATTATCTTATTAAAATACAATATTTAGGCTATCGTTTTCATGGTTGGCAAAAGCAACCTGATGTAAAAACGGTTCATTTAATGATAGATCGTACATTAAAGTATATTCTTCAAGATACACGATTTAAGACTTTAGGTGCTGGCAGAACTGACGCTATGGTCTCGGCCAACGAAGCAGCTTTAGAATTATTTATTTACAACGAACCTATTCAAGATTTTGAGGAGTTCTTAGGTTTATTTAATCATAATTTACCTCAAGATATACGTGCTTTATCAATAGAGGAAGTCGATAAAACGTTTAATGTTATTCAAGACTCTAAGTTAAAAGAGTACCATTATGTGTTTTCTGAAGGTCAAAAAAATCATCCATTTTGCGCACCAATTCTCACTACAATTCTAGAGCCTCTTGATGTTGATCTTATGAAACAAGGTGCCAAATTATTTGAAGGTACTCATAATTTTAAAACCTATTGTTATCGTGCTACAGATAAAGGTGAGTACATTAGAACCATTGAATCCTCAGAAATAGTCAATAATGATATTTACACGGCTAATTTTTTCCCAGAAAAATCGTATGTTTTTAAAGTGGTTGGAAAAGGGTTTATGAGAAACCAAATCCGACTAATGTTTGGATGTTTAATAAAATTGGGTAGAGGAGAAGTAACACTTGAGTATATAGAAAATACTTTAAAACACGAAAGCACTGAAGTTATGGATTATATTGCGCCAGCTTCAGGGTTAATATTACATGCTGTAGATTTTGAATAAAAAAAGAAGGCATTAATTTTTTTATTTAATGCCTTCTTTTAGATTTGTTATGATCATTCTCTTTTCAATAAGAAAAAAATGAATTCAAGAATTAATCAGCCACATGATGTTTTGGCTCTTTATCTAAAAATTTTCCGTTTACAGACTCACCTAAAATGATCACTTCTTTAGAGCGCTCATACATTTTAATAGCGCGATGCATCTGTAATTTAGTACCACTGTATAATTTCACACCTGATCTTGAGCCTTTGTTTCTAATTTCAATATAAAAACCGTCTTTAAGTGCTGTTGGTCTTGTTGCTGGTCTACCCATAAATAATAAATATAATATCTGTTTATAAATTAGTGCATGATAGGGAAAAATATGATAACTCACAAGTTTATTTTATAACATTTATTAATGTAGTTATCCACGTTGTTAAAATATGTTTAACAATCAGTACTTTACTAAATAAGTATAGCAATATTTTAAGGCTCAATAATTCAAGCTATTTATAAAACAGCTTGGATATCAGTGGGTAGGTTGTGTTAAAGTAAAATAATAGACTCGCAATTTGAATAAGGTTAAAACCTATGGTATAAGAGCTAAAGACAATCATTAATCATTCCGATATTTGAATTCTAAGAGTGAAAAGTTCTAATTTAGAACTCAAATACTCAAAATTTATTTCAAATAACAACATAAATATATTCAACATGAAAGAGCAATTTAATACAGCATTAAGCAACCTTGTAGATAAATTAATAGGTTGGTTTAATGCTATTATAGAAAGTATTCCTAATTTAATTTTGGCTATTTTGGTTATGGTTGCAGCATATTTTACGGCTAAATACGTCAGCAGATTAGTTATTAGACTTATTGATAAACGTGTAGAGCAGGAGTCTATTAAAGGAGCAATTTCAAGAGTAAGTGCTGTTATTGTTGTGGCTTTAGGTTTATTTATGGCACTAGGTGTTTTAAATTTAGGTAAAGCCTTAACCTCCTTACTTGCAGGTGCAGGTGTTGTTGGTTTGGCTATTGGTTTGGCATTACAAGGTACATTGGCTAATACCTTTGCTGGACTTATATTATCCTTTAGAAAGAAAATACAAATAGGGCATTGGGTTGAAACCACAGGATACTCAGGTGAAGTAATGGATATTAATCTTAAAGATTTTACACTTAAGGAAGCCGATAATAATATTGTTATTATTCCTAATAAAACAATTTTAGATAATCCTTTGAAAAACTATTCTTTAACAACAAAAATGAGAGTGTTTATAGAATGTGGAGTAGGTTATGAGTCTGACTTAGAGAAGGTAGAGCAACTTACCAAAGAAGTTATTGCTAATACGTTTGACCAAGTAGAAACTGCTGAAAATGTAGAATTTTATTATACAGAATTTGGTAATAGTTCTATCAATTATCTATGCCGATTTTGGATAGATGCAGAAAATATGCTCGAAAAATTAAGAGCTAAAACCAAGGCTATTATCGAGATTAAAAAAGCCTATGATAAAGAAGGTATTAACATTCCATTCCCAATTAGAACCTTACAATTTGATAGTAAATTAGATGTTAATACATCTGATATCAAAGAGACTTTTGCTAAGAACTAGTACTAAACATTCAATTGAGTTAAAACTGATAGGATAAGAGCAAAAGGAATGGCATAAGGATAACGATATTTGTCCTATATATTAATCACTAAAAACCAAGAACGATGAAGAAATTAAGTTTTTTATTTATAGCCTTATTTAGTTTAAGTTTACTCACAACTAGCTGTAGAGAGCAAAAATCTACAGGAGATAAAATTGAAGAAGCAGTAGATGACACAGGAGATGCTATTGATGATGCTGCAGATGATGTTTCGGATGAAGTTGAAGATGTAGTAGACGACAATAAGTAATATTTCTGATATTTATATAAACAAAGCCATCAATTGAGATGGCTTTTTTTATTTTTATACAAAAAAATAATATGAAGAGTTATCCTGTACCCAAAGACGTCTTTACGTTCTTTAAAAAGTTAGAAAAAAACAACGATAGAGATTGGTTTAATGCACATAAACCTGAATTTAAAGCGATTGAAGCTAAAATGAAAATAGCTTATAATCATTTGGGTGAGTTAATGAGTGCACATGATCAGATTGAAAAAATCAAGATATTCAGAATTTATAGAGATGTGCGATTTTCTAAAAATAAATTGCCATATAAAACCCACTTTGGAGGTTCATTTGCCAGAAAAAAGCCAGAATTAAGAGGTGGTTACTATTTGCATATTCAGCCTAATAACGAATCATTTATTGCTACAGGTTTTTGGGACCCAAACAAAGAAGATCTATTACGTATTAGAAAAGAATTTGAAATGGATGATAGCGAAATAAGAACAATTCTTAACAATAAAAGCTTTAAAGCGACTTGGGGAAATTTTGTTGGTGATGAACTAAAAACAGCACCTAAAGGTTTCGATAAAGAACATGCAGCTATAGATTTAATAAGAAAAAAACAATTTATATTCACTAAAAAATACACAGATAAAGACGTTCTAGCAGAGGGTTTCCTAAATGATGTTGATGATGCCTTTAAAAAAATTAGACCTTATTTTGACTATATGAGTGATGTCCTTACAACAAACTTAAACGGCGAATCGTTGTTGTAAATTTAAACGGCTTGTAAAACATCAGGTTTAGTAAATACTTGAATACTATCAATTAGTCGTTCCTTTACAATAGTCATCATACGTTTGTTTAAAGAAGATGAATTCTGAATATATAAGGCGTACTCTTCAACCGTAAACTGACCAATAAGCATGCCTTTTACAGCATTTCTGAATTTTGTGTCTTTATGAATTGTATTATCTATATATGCCAATTGCTTTTCTAAAGAAAGTTCATAAAACACGTTTTTATGTTTCGTAATGTAATTTTTAAAAACAACGATGAGTAAATCGTGTTGAAGTTTTACAATTGGTCGTATCGTTTTATTTTGAAATAACTCTTCAGAACCTATGGTGTCATAGATTTTTGCAGATGTAATATTTGGACGAATAGCTAATAAATCTTCGGTTCTAGAAGTCATAATGAGGTTATTAAGGTGAATTCGGAATTAAATTTACTCAATAACTTACCTCGTTTAATTGAAGTGCAATTATCTTGTTAACGTGGTTATTAACAATGGTGATTATTGTATTCAATATTCTAATGATTTTCTATTTTCAAATAAAGTGATTACACTTATCTTTGAATAAACGTAAATTCATGAAATTCGGAAGTGTCGATAATCCAAGCGATATAGATTTTACTTTACCAGCAGATCATCCAGATACTTTAAAAGTGTTGCAGAACAAACCATCAGAAAGGTGTAATGTCTTTGTTGGTTGTGCAAAATGGAATAAAGCAGATCTAAAAGGATTTTATCCTAGAGGTACTAAAGACGAATTAGAATATTACTCGCGTCAGTTTAATTCTATTGAACTCAACGCTACATTTTATAGAATATTTCCTCCAGAGCAATTTGCAAAATGGTACGATAAGACGCCTGATAATTTTAAGTTCTTTCCAAAGCTAAACCAAGAAATTAGCCATTGGAAACGGTTGAGTGACGCTATTACGCCTATTGTAGACAATTACCTCTACAGTGCCGTAAATTTGAAAGAAAAGTTGGGTTGTGTGTTTCTTCAAATGCATAACAATTTTGCACCAAAAGACTTTAATCGTGTTGTAAATTTTGCAGAGAGTTGGCCAAAAGAAATTCCATTAGCTATGGAGTTTAGACATACCAATTGGTATAACGACAAAGCCGTAGCCGAAGATTTATATCAACTTTTAGAAGCAAATAATATTTCAAATATTATAGTAGATAGTGCTGGCAGACGCGATATTATGCATATGCGTTTAACCAACTCTAGAGCTTTTGTACGTTATGTTGGAGCTAATCATCAAAGTGATTACGCAAGGTTAGATGATTGGGTAGAACGCTTAAAACTATGGAAAGCTAATGGCATTGAAGAAATAGACTTTTTTGTACATCAAAATATCGAAAAAGAATCACCATTACTTTCTGCTTATTTGATAAAACAATTAAATGCCGAATTAGGGACTCATTTAAAAATCCCAAACGACGATTCAGATAGACAACAAAAACTTTTATAAAACATATTAAGATGGCTAATAACAACAATAAAAATATGAGATTTCATACAAGAAAATGGGTGAAACCCGAAGATTTAAATCCTAATGGTTCTTTATTTGGAGGACAACTTTTAGCATGGATAGATGAAGAAGCTGCGCTTTATACCATCATTCAGTTCGAAAATTCAAAAATTGTTACTAAATTTATATCTGAAATCAACTTTATGAGTTCTGCGGTACAAGGAGATATTGTAGAACTAGGAATTGAAGTACTAAAATTTGGTAAAACATCGCTAACATTAAAATGCGAAGCCAGAAATAAAATGACCAGAGAAACCATACTAACCGTAGATAATATTGTTATGGTTAATTTGGGAGCCGACGGAAAACCTGCACCACATGGCAAAACACAAGTGGAGTATGTTAAAGATAGATTATAAATCTGTTCTTAACTTTTGTTACCCAAAGACAGCTCGTAAATTTCTAAATCAAAATAGTTTACAGATGCGAGGACATGGTCAAAGATATCACCTAATATATACTCATAATTTTTCCATCGTTGATCACTGCTAAAGGCATAGATTTCCAACGGAAATCCTTGTGAAGTGGGTTCTAGTTGACGCACCATTAATGTCATATCTTTATTTATGGCAGAATGGTTTTCAATATACGTTTGAAGGTATTTTCTAAACACACCAAAGTTGGTTAGGTTTCGTCCGTTAATTAAAACAGACTTATCTATATTGTGTTGTGCATTATAAGTATTTATTTCTGTAGAACGTGTTTTTAAATACTCTGAAACCAATTGAATCTTGCTAAAACGTTCAATGTCTTCAGCAGATAAAAAGTTAATGGTAGAGGTCTTTATAATCACTGAGCGTTTAATTCGTCGTCCGCCAGAATCCATCATACCTCTCCAGTTCTTAAACGAATCTGAAATTAAAGCATAAGTAGGAATTGTTGTTATTGTTTTATCCCAGTTTTGAACTTTTACAGTGGCTAAGTTAATTTCAATAACATCACCATCAGCACCATATTTCTCAAAGGTAATCCAATCTCCAATCCTTACCATATCGTTTATAGAGACTTGGATGCTGGCTACAAAACCTAAAATGGTATCTTTAAAAATTAAGATTATAACAGCAGAAGCAGCACCTAATGTCGTCGCAAATTTAATAAAAGAGACACCTGTTATAATGGCTAAAATTGAAAATAAGCCAAGAAGCCAAGCAAAAATCATAAAGACTTGTACATAACTGTCAATAGGCTTGTCTTTGTAATTAGGTAATGTTTTAAGGTAATCTTTAATAGAACTTAAAAAACTTCTTATAATTTGAAGTGTTAATACAATGGTAATAATTACCAAGGTTTTTTCAATTATATTATTTGCAGTTTCAAAATCCGAAAATACCTGAGGTACAAATTCAATTAAAATTAATAAAGGAATTATATGTGCTACATTTCTAGGTAACTTATTGGTAATAAGTATATTGTCGAAATCTGTTTTAGTGCGTTTAGCTACACTTGCCGAGAACCGCCAAAGTAGACGTTTGGTAATATAATCAACAATAAAGGCTAAAATTAAAAGAGCCAGGAGAAGTCCAAGCATATTAAGATACATTGCAGTATCTTCAGATAAGCCATTTTCTATTAAAATATCGTATAAGATGTGTTTAATATTAAGCACGTTTAGACTTGTTTAAGTATTTTTTTTCAATATAAAAAGTTCCAAAAGGAATAATAGAAGCCAATAAAATAATCCAAAGTGTTCTTGTTGGCCATTTCATGTCTGAGCTAATTAAAACGGCTATTACAACATAAGCCATAAATAAAATACCGTGTGGCATTCCTAATAATTTCACATATTGTGGGTCTTCATATAAATACTTTATTGGAGTAGCAATAAACAATAATAAGATATAGGAAACACCTTCTAGTAAAGCCACAATTCTAAAGACAGGCAATAATTTTAGCATGATATTAAATTTTGTGCAAAAATACTTTAGAATTAAGTAATAAGAGAAGATTTTAACAGCTTTTAAGAAATTTGGTAAAACTAAAATTCTATTATTTATATTTAGCAATATCTTTAATCTATTAGCATTTTAATTCATGAGAAAAACTCTAACACTAACACTCTGTTCATTCATCTATATTGTCCTGTGCAACAGCGCAAACGGCAAGCAAGAAAAAAACAAAAAACAACACAGCACAGGTAAAAACACAACCATCTAAAAAAAGTAATGAAAAAATAAAAGATTACGATAAAGTCATTACAAAAGAAGCCATTTCAGATGAAGGGCTATTTGATGTGTATTTAGTGGGAGAGAAGTACTATTTTGAAATCCCAATGGCATATTTAAATACAGATATGTTGTTGGTAAGTCGTTTTTCTAAATTACCTTCAAACTTAGGTGGTGGTTATGTAAATGCTGGGACAAAAACCAATACACGTATGATTAATTGGGAGCGTTTTAAAGATAAAATTCTCATTAAAGAAAAATCATCTAGCGCTGTTGCTGCAGATAGTTTACCTATTAACGTATCTGTAAAGTCTAATAATTACGAGCCCACCTTATATGCTTTTGACATTGCTGCGTTTTCTAAAGATTCTTCTGCTGTAGTTATAGATGTAACCAGCTTTTATGGATCAGATGTGAAAGCCATTAGTGGATTATCGTCAAGATTAAGATCGACTTACAAAGTTAAGAATTTAGATAAATCAAGAAGTTTTATCAATTCGGTTAAGAGCTTCCCGGAAAATATAGAAGTTATACAAGATTTTACCTATAACGCTTCAAACCCTCCAGTAAATACAGGAGATGAAACAATTAGTATACAAATGAATCAATCTATGATTCTTTTGCCAGAAACGCCAATGCAACCACGACTTTATGATGATCGTGTAGGTTGGTTTACTTTAAGTAAATACGACTACAGTAGCGAAGAATTAAAATCGGATAGAAAAACTTATTTAAGACGTTGGAAATTAATCCCTAAAGATATTGAAGCTTATAATAGAGGAGAGTTAGTTGAACCTGTAAAACCTATTGTTTATTATTTAGACCCAGCAACTCCAATGAAGTTTAGGTCGTATATGAAAGAAGGTATAGAGCTTTGGCAAAAAGCTTTTGAAGCTGCTGGATTTAAAAATGCAATTATTGCAAAAGATCCACCGACTAAAGAAGAAGATCCGGATTTTAGTCCTGAAGATATTAGATATTCTGTAGTAAGATATGTAGCGAGTACTACAAGAAATGCCACAGGACCAAGCGTCTCAGATCCAAGAAGTGGTGAGATTATTGAAAGTGATATTATTTGGTATCATAACCATTTACGTTCGTACCGTAACCGTTACTTATTAGAAACTGGTGCAGCAAATCCATTAGCAAGAACCTTAAATACTCCAGATGAAGAAATTGGTGAAATGATGAAAATGGTTATTGCTCATGAGGTTGGTCATACTTTGGGTTTACCACATAATATGAGTGCAAGTTACGCCTATGATGTAGAAAGTTATAGAGATGGTGCGTTTACGCAAAAATATGGTATTGCAGCAACCATTATGGATTATGCTCGATATAATTATATAGCGCAACCTGGTGACGAAAATATAAGATTTGTAAGACAGTTAGGACCTTACGATGAATACGCAATTAATTATGGGTATAGATATATTGACGGAGCAAAATCTGCAGACGATGAAAAAGCCATATTAAATGGTTGGGTGATGGAAAAGGCAGGTAATCCTATTTACAAATTTGGAGGTCGCGGTAGTTATGATCCTACAGCACAAACGGAAGATATAGGAAACAATAGTATTAAGGCGAGTACATATGGACTTAAAAATTTAAAAATAGTCGCTAAAAATTTACCAAGTTGGACAAGTGATCAAACAGATAATTATGAAGACTTAGAAGAGCTTTATGGTGAAATGCTTAGCGTATGGAGTCGATATATTGGTCATGTGGTTACACATGTTGGTGGAGTAGTAGAAGAAACTAAAAATCCGTCACAAGGAGGCATGGTTTATAATCCTGTATCTAAAACATATCAAAAGTCGGCAATACAATGGTTGCATAAAAACGCATTTGAAACTCCAACATGGCTAATTGATAAGTCCATACTTCAGAATATAAATTATGCTGGTTATACAGATCGCATAAGAAGTTTACAGTCTAGACATTTAAATAATTTATTGCATTTTGAACGTTTAGGAAGGCTAATACATCATAATGCAATGGATGCTAATAGCTATTCGGCTTTAGAAATGTTAAGAGATTTACGTTCAGGAATATGGTCTGAAGTAGATTCAGGATTGAATGTTTCAGTTTTTAGACGTAACTTGCAGCGTGTGTATTTAGATACTATGGCAAATTTAATGACCAAAGATTTAGATTCAAATCGCAGCAGACAGTATTACAATGTTAATCAGTCTGATGTTAGAGCTCTGGTTAGAGGTGAGTTAAATATAGTAAAGCGTATGCTTACTTCAGCTTCAAAAACTAATGTAAACACAGAAACCAAATACCATTATAGAGATGGTATCGAACGAATTAATTTAATTTTAGACCTAAAATAATCATGAAAAAAATTATTTATTTAGCCTTACTTCTATGTTTTTCTGCAACAACCATTACAAGTGCGCAATCAAAACCAAGTCAAAAGGAAATATTTGCTTCAACATATCACAGCTCTAAAACAGCTATTAAAGCACAACAATATCAATTTGTAGGTTTAGTTGTTTATAACAATAAAGAAAGACAAAGGTTAGAAGCAGATTCTAATACGCTAAAAATTGAGTCTGATAATATTAGCGGAACACTAAGCTCATTAGGTACTTACACATTTTTAACAGATACCTCAAAGAATAAAATCACAAATTATAAAACATCTTTTAATGATGATGCACAGCAAATTGTGATTGAGTTTAATGTTGAAGAAGACAAGTTTCACATTATAATTAAAGCAAATGGCAATGCATTTTTAACCTTAAAGTCTGGTGTTAATAATATTACTCAAACAGGAAAGATTGAAAGGATATAAATTGTATCTTTGCAACTAGTTTATTGAAAATATACTACACAAGTAACTTTTTTCTTAAGTTATTTTACTAGATTTTAATACGATTCATTGTTAAGTTAATTAACTTGTCTGCATTAGCAATATTTTCATAAGCACACACATATTAATTTTTAAAACAACGAATGGCTAAATCACAACAAACTTTTAGTAAAAGCGAAAAAGAAAAAAAGAGATTAAAAAAGAGAGAGGATAAGCGTAAGAAAATGGAAGCGCGTAAACTCGAAAAAGAAGAACACGGAACAGGTGGTATCCCTTTGGCTTATGTAGATCATAACGGAAACCTTACAGATACACCTCCAGATCCTTCTATGAAGGTTAAAGTAAAAGCAAAAAATATTGTTATAGGTATTCCTACAAAAGAAGAATCTGACGAAGATCCGTTTGATCCAATCAGAAACGGGAAAGTTTCTTTCTACGACAGTTCAAAAGGTTTTGGTTTTATTATAGATACAGAAACTAACGAAAAGCACTTTACACACGTCAGTGGTATTATTGATGAAATTGCAGAAAACGACAAGGTTACTTTCGAGTTAGAGAAAGGACAACGTGGTATGAATGCCGTTAGAGTAAAACTAGTTAAATAGTATACCTTAAATATCATATGTAGAACCATCATAATTAATACTTATGATGGTTTTTTTATATTTCTTTTTTATGCATCCACAAATAATAACAATTGAAAGCAAAATAGTCGTTGGAATAAAAAGCGCTATGCATCATAATGAGTTTGGTAATATTGTTGCCTTATGGAAACGTTTTATGCCAAGACATAGAGAAATTCATAATAGGTTGAATAACGAATTTATAGCGTTACAAGTTTATAATGATTTTAATACTATAGAAAAACCATTTGATATTTGGGCTTGTGTTGAAGTTAAAAATTTAGATCACATACCAGAAGGTATGAAGTCGTTTACAATTCCTAAAGGTGCGTACGCATTGTGTCTTCATAAAGGCATGGATGCTTCTAAAACCTATGAGCAAATCATGAAGAAATGGTTACCACATTCTGGATACACAATTGATAATAGACCACATTTTCAAATTATGGGCGAAAAGTATAAAAATGGAAGTCCGGATTCTGAAGAGGACTTTTATGTTCCTGTAAGATGAATTAAAAATTAACTCTAAAATCACAACCTACCTTATAATTACTACAACCAAAAGCTGTTTTGCCTTGTAGTATTTTCCCTGTTTTACACTTAGGACAAACATCACCGGTTTTAATTGTTGATTTTTTTACGGTTTGCTTTGGTTCAAATTTTAATTTAAAATCAGTATCAAAGCGTAATAAACCTTCCTGAGAACTGCCTTCAATTTTAAAGCCTTTTAAGTTTACAGTAGATCCTTTAGTTAATAATCTAATAAATTGTTTTTCAGAAATTTTCTTGTCACCAAATCGAAATGGTAAGGTAAAATCGCAAGATTTACCATAAAGGTTACAGCCATAAGCCGATTTCCCTTTTAATAAAGAACCCGTTTTACATTTAGGACAAGAATTACCAACTAACGATTGGGACTTTGATTTCGTTTTTGCTTTCGATTTTGGTTTTCCTACAGGTTTATTATTTACCGCCGAAATTCGAGTTTGTACCTTTTCACTTCGGACTTCATAAACCAGGGCATCAACCATGCGTTTCATTCCCCTAATAAAAGCACTTGCGCTAAACTCACCTTTTTCTATATCTTTTAATTGCTTTTCCCAAGAACCCGTAAGTTCGGCAGATTTAAGCAATTCATTCTGAATTGTATCAATAAGTTGAATTCCTGTTACCGTAGGTAATATTTGTTTTTTATTTCGCTTTATATATTTCCGTCTAAACAGTGTTTCAATAATATTGGCTCGTGTAGATGGACGTCCAATACCATTTTCTTTCATTAAATCTCTAAGCTCTTCATCTTCAACTTGCTTTCCTGCGGTTTCCATTGCTCGTAGGAGAGTCGCTTCTGTATATTGATTTGGTGCTTTTGTCTGTTTCTCTATAAATGAAGGTTCATGAGGTCCTTTTTCACCTTTTACAAAAGTAGGCAGTAAGGCATCCTCTTTTTTGTTGGACTTTTCAGACTCAAAAACAACACGCCATCCTTTAGATAAAATTTCTTTTCCTGTGGTTTTAAAATTAACATCAGCCGCTTTTCCTATAACTGTAGTGTTTGATACTTTACAATCGTCATAAAAAACAGCTATAAAACGCTTTACAATAATGTCGTAAACTTGTTGCTCATTGTATTGCAAATGGGTTTGCATTCCGGTTGGAATAATAGCATGGTGATCTGTTACTTTCTTATCATTAAAAACACGAGAAGATTTCTTTATTTTTTTATTTAAAAGAGGTGTTATAAGAGTCGAATAATCAGTTAGTTTAGATAATATGTTTTTTACTTTAGGATATACATCATCAGGTAAAAAAGTGGTATCAACTCTAGGGTAGGTCACCGCTTTTTTTTCATATAATTTCTGAGCTATTTTAAGCGTATCGTCTGCCGAAAATCCAAATTTCGTATTACAATAAACTTGCAATCCTGTTAAATCAAACAGTTTTGGTGCGTATTCTGTCCCTTTCTTTTTAGTGGTGGATACAATCTCAAACTCGTGTTCTTTGACTTTATTAGCTAAAATTTCACCATCTTCCATTTTAAGAAAACGGCCTTCTTCATAACTAAAAAGGGTGTCTCTATATAGTGTTTGTAATTCCCAATACGGTTGTGGTACAAAGTTTTCAATTTCCTTAAACCGATTTACAAGCATTGCCAAGGTTGGTGTTTGCACACGTCCAACAGATAGTACTTGCTTATAACCTCCATGTTTTACCGTATATAAGCGTGTGGCATTAATACCTAAAAGCCAATCTCCAATAGAACGCGAAAAACCAGCATAATACAGGTTATCATAATTTTCTGAAGGCTTTAAATTCTTAAATCCTTCTTTTATAGCTTCAGTAGTTAACGACGAAATCCATAACCGTTCTACTTTTCCTTTATAGTTAGCTTTATTAATTACCCAACGTTGAATTAATTCTCCTTCTTGGCCAGCATCACCACAGTTAATGACAACATCTGCTTTATCAAATAAACTTTTTACAATCTTGAATTGCTTTTTTATGCCATCATTGTTAGCCACCTTAACCTCAAACTTTTCAGGAAGCATAGGTAAGTTGTTTAAATCCCAACTTTTCCAATAAGGTTTATAGTCGGCAGGCTCAAATAAGGTACAAAGATGCCCAAAAGTGTATGTCACAGCATAGCCATTGCCTTCATAGTAGCCATCACGTTTTGTGGTAGCTCCTAGTACAGAGGCAATTTCTCTAGCAACACTTGGTTTTTCGGCAATACAGACTTTCAATTAAAATGAATTTAATGAGTGCGAAAATACAGAAATTTATAAATGAAAAGGCTATTTTTTTAGAGTTCTAAAACTAATTTTTGCCCAATTTTTAATGGAGACGATTGTTTAATGGAATTGGTTTTGCAAAGTTGTGATACAGACATATTATTTCGTCTCGAAATACCATAAAGCGTATCTCCTTTTTTTACCACATACACTTTTGGAGTCTTAATTAAACTAACCAATGCAGCTTCATCGGCAGATTTAATAACTTTTACTTTACTGACACGCCTTGAGTTGTGAAACCTAGCATGCGTCCATTTTTGTGTCACCCAAACGTGTTGTGATCTGATGGCATTTTTAGATGAAAAATCTAAAAGGTATTCCGGATGAATGTATTCACCTTTATAACTGAGTTCTAAGTGTAAATGACTACCTCTAGAGTTTCCAGTATTGCCACCTTTGCCTATATACTGACCCTTATAAATTGTATCGTTAGCTTTAACACCAATGTGTGATAAGTGTGCGTATGTAGATTCTAAGCCATTAAAATGGCGTACAACAATTACATTTCCAAACCCATTTGCATATTTTGCAAAACGCACAATACCATCAAGTATAGTAACTACAGTATCTCCAGTTACCAAATCAATATCAATTCCTTTGTGAGGTCGCCCTCTGCGCCAACCATATCGTGATGTAACGACTTTTTTATGAGGAACAGGAGAGGCATAAGTGCTATCTGTAAAACTTAATTCAAGTGGAAACTCTTGAAAGGTATTGGCATAAGGATTGTAAAGTGTCGTATCCCAATGTTCAGCTTTAATATCTACAACTTCGGCTTTTTTTGTTATTAGAGGTATTTCAATAGCTTCAATAACAACCCGTTTAAATTTAGTTGTTTGTAATTCTATCTTTAAAGACTTAGAAATTGAATCTTCTTGGGCGAATGTTTGAATTGTACAGTAGAAAAATGTGATACAGAAAACAATGTATTTCATAGAGGGCAAATAATCTAACAAACTTTGGAAACGTAAATATATAATAAATATTATTTGAAAATTAAATTTTTGAAAGTCCTGCGAATTTTTCTAACAAAAAGATCGTTTTCATAAAATTGAATAGGTATCTATTGTTCTGAGACTTTTTTTGTGAACCAAAGTGTTGTAAATTTGCAACTTCTAAAAAGTTAACCCGAAACTAAATTTATGTCTGTAACAAATCAAGCAGTTCAAGAAAAAAAAACCGATAAAGAATTATACGACTACCAACAAGGAGCCATAAGCCAAATTTTCGAAAAGTTTGACACAGAGCGCGAAGATTATCACTTGTTATACCAATTACCAACAGGTGGTGGAAAAACAGTAATTTTCTCTGAAATTGTACGTCAATACCTTAAAAATCACAAAAAGAAAGTTGTGATTATGACGCACAGAGTAGAACTTTGTAACCAAACGTCTAAGATGTTGGATGGTTTTGGTGTGACAAATAAAGTGGTCAATAGTAAGGCAAATTTAGATGATCAAGCAGACTATTCTTGTTTTGTGGCCATGGTTGAAACCTTAAATAATAGACTAAACGATGACATGTTAGATATTTCTGATGTTGGCTTAGTCATTATTGATGAGGCGCATTACAATTCATTTACCAAACTTTTTAAGTTTTTTGAAAAATCGTTTATTTTAGGAGTAACTGCAACACCTTTAAGTTCAAATAAGGATTTGCCAATGAAGGATAATTACGATGAACTTATTACAGGTGAAACGATTGAGAATCTTATAGAAAATGAGTTTTTGGCAAGAGCAGAGACTTATGCATACGATATGGGATTAACGTCTTTAGAAGTGGGTTCTAATGGTGATTATACCGTAAAATCGTCTGAAGATTTATACTCTAGTCCAGCAATGTTGCAAAAACTAATTGATGCGTATAAAAAACATTCGCTAGGGAAGAAGACCTTAATCTTTAATAATGGTATTAACACGTCTATTAGTGTGTATTATGCATTTAAAGAAGCAGATTTACCAATTATGCATTTGGATAACACCGCGACAAAGAAACAACGTAAGCAAATTTTACAATGGTTTCATGAAACTCCAGATGCTATATTAACATCGGTAAGTATCTTAACTACGGGATTTGATGAGCCAACTATTGATACCATTATCTTAAACAGAGCAACCAAATCCTTGACATTATATTACCAAATGATTGGTCGTGGCTCTCGTATTTTAAATAATAAATCGAAATTTACAACTATAGATTTAGGAAATAACCTGTATAGATTTGGACCTTGGGGTGCAGATTTAGATTGGCAATTAATCTTTAAGTCGCCAAACTGGTATGCAGATCGTATTAAGGATGATGAAGCGATTGAATCAAACTTTAAACACGATTTATCCGATGAAATCAAAGAAGAATTCTCTAAGTCTGAAGAGACTTATTTTGATATTAAGCAAACGTACAAAGATGCTGTAGATAGTGGAGAATCTTCAAAAGTAGTACTTGAACGTTCTATAGAGCAACACGCTAAAATTTGTATAGAAAATAGTGAAGATGTTTACGATGCTTTGGCATTAGCGAAACTATTAAAGGACGATATCAATCAACGTATTGAAACTTATGCCAAATGTATTAGTAGAAGTACTTATAACTTCTTAAAATGGTTAAAAGACGATTATCAGAAGAAATTAAACTCGTATTTAAGAACTAATTTTGATGAGAAATTTGAAGAAATCCACGGATTTCCTCCTGAGGATTAAAGGTTTATAATAAACAGAATTAAAATGATTTTGTGTTATAAAATAGCGTAATTTCGCGCCTTATTTTAAAACACTATAAATGAAACGTATTAATCAATACAAAAAGCTTTTTTCTGTAGAAGATTCAATTAATCTTAAAGATTTAAAAAAGACCTATAGAAACTTAGTTAAAGAATGGCATCCAGATAAATTTCAAGATGGTGACGCCGGACAGGAAGAAGCTGAATTAAAGAGTGTTGAAATCATTGATGGGTATCATTTCTTAGTGAGCATTGCGCCAGAAACTAAAGCTGCAAACCTTGAAGAATATACGGCTACTATTACAGATTCTAGCATTTTAGATTTTCAGCATAAAGGACAGCTTTTAGAAATTACATTTTTAGATGGCAGCACTTATGAGTATTTTGGTGTTCCTAAAGGAGTTTTTATTAAATTCTTAAATTCAGATAAACAAATGCGTTTTGCAAGGCGAAGTATTTTCAATTCGTATTTGTACAGAAAATCTAAAAAAGAGCTTCAGGAAGCTTAGAAAAGAGTAGACTTAGTATAAAATATAGTTATGAGCAACGAAAATTCCGATACAAAAGAAGACATTTCAATCCATGAGATTGAAAACTGTATTTCTATATTAGAACGATTAGTTGCTAATACAAATCAAATTTTTGAAATTCCTAAAGCCCAACGTACGGCTTTAATCAAAGCATCAGGACAATTATCACGTCCAAGTAGAGAGGAATTTTCGCGACGTAAAAAAGACGCCAAAAAAGCAGCAAAACGTAAGCAAGCGGCTAGAGATAAAAATGCTAGAAAAGTAACAGGTATCAGAAGTGCAAGAGAAGCACATATTTTTGTAGCCCCTAAATTGTTACCTGAAGCCGATTTAAAAGCTAAAGAACAGTTAGAATTAGAATCCCCAAGAAACTGCTACGTTTGTAAAACCCTTTTCACCAAGTTACATCATTTTTATGATACCATGTGTGAAGAGTGTGGCGATTTTAACTATGCCAAACGTTTTCAAACGGCAGATGTTAAAGGTCAAGTTGCTGTCATTACAGGGTCGCGTTTAAAAATTGGATACCATATCACATTAATGTTATTACGTGGTGGTGCCACAGTTATTGCAACCACACGTTTTCCTGTAGATTCTGCCTTGCGTTTTTCTCAAGAAGAAGACTTTACAGAATGGGGACATCGTTTAAAGATTCACGGTCTTGATTTAAGACATATTCCTAGTGTAGAAATTTTCTGTAACTTTATAGAACAACGCTACGAAAAACTAGATATTCTTATTAATAATGCAGCACAGACCGTAAGGCGACCAGCAGGTTTTTACAGTCATTTAATGCCAAACGAAGAACGCCCAATAGAAGAGTTACCTAAGTTTGCACGCGATTTACTAAACGATCATACCGAATGTTTACAAGAGTTACAACAATTAACTTCTGGAGCATCCTCTAATAAAAATATGCCAGTAACTTGGCATGGACCAGAACCAGGTATTGGTTTAAGAGCGTCTGCTAAATTATCGCAGATTCCGTATAGTTTTGATAATACTTTAGTAGCTCAAGAAGTCTTTCCAGAAGGAAAATTAGATGCCGATTTACAACAAGTGGATTTAAGAAAAACCAACAGTTGGAGATTAAAACTAGGTGAAATTGAAACCACAGAAATGATTGAAGTACAGCTTGTCAATTCTGTAGCACCATTTGTTTTGTGTAATCGTCTATCTGAAGTAATGAAGAAAGAGAACACAGGTAAGAAACACATTATCAATGTTTCAGCTATGGAAGGAAAGTTTCATTCTTTTTTTAAAGAAGACCGTCACCCACATACCAATATGGCCAAAGCTGCTTTAAATATGTTAACGCATACCGCTGCTGGTAGTTTAGCTAAAGAAGGTATCTATATGAACGCTGTGGATACAGGTTGGGTAACTGACGAAGATCCTGCGGAATTAGCAAAACGAAAACAAGAATTACACGATTTTCAACCACCTTTAGATATTGTTGATGGTGCAGCACGTGTACTGGATCCTTTATTTGATGGTATTAATACAGGTAAACATTGGTCTGGTAAATTCTTAAAAGACTACCGACCTATTAGTTGGTAATTACACTTCAAACATTATCTAAATTTTAATTTTGTACTTAAATTTTCAGATTATCCAAAGTACAAATTACCTTTGCAACATAATAAAAGACTATGGCATCATTTTCAGAATTAGGAATACATAAGAATTACATCAAAGGTTTAAAAGAACTTAATATTGTAAATCCTACAGAGATACAAGAAACCGTAATTCCTATTTTATTAAAATCTAAAACCGATTTAATAGGATTAGCACAAACCGGAACGGGTAAAACAGCAGCCTTTGGCTTACCTGTGTTACACGCTATTGATACCAATAACTCTGATGTACAAGCTTTAATTATTGCGCCAACACGTGAATTAGTACAACAAATACAAAAGCAACTTTTTAGATTTACAAAATATATTGACCAAAAGATTTTTGCTGAAGGTGTTTATGGTGGTGAAAAAATTGACAAACAAATTAAAGCCTTAAAAAGAACCACACATATTGTTGTAGCAACTCCAGGGCGTTTGCTTGATTTAGTAGAACGTGGTGATGTGGATATTTCTAAAGTTAAGATTTTAGTCTTAGATGAAGCTGACGAAATGCTAAGCATGGGCTTTAAAGAAGATTTAACTAAAATCCTTAAATTCAATACGTCTAAACGTAATACGTGGTTGTTTTCGGCAACGATGCCAGAAGAAATTAAGCGTATTGTAAAAACGTATATGTCTCCAGATGCAGTTAAAATAGAAGTGAATAAAAATGCTTTAGTTAATGAAAACATTTCTCATCATTTTATAAATACGAGTATTAAGGATAAGTTGAATATGATTATTCGCATCTTAGACAAGCGTCAAGATGAAAGAGGCATTATTTTCTGTAAAACCAAAGCGGGAACACAAGCATTGGCACATCAATTACAGCAAGAAGGTTTTGCTGTTGGCGCCTTAGAAGGTGATATGCAACAAAAGGAGCGCGATAAAGTGATGCGTGCTTTTAAAAACGAAAGTTTACAAGTTTTAATTTCTACAGATGTTTCTGCACGAGGTATTGATGTTAATAATCTCGCTTTTGTATTGCATCATCAATTACCAGAGCATTTAGATTATTACACGCACCGAAGTGGAAGAACTGCAAGAGCAGGTAAAACAGGGCAGTCTATTGCTTTAATTATTCCTGGTGAAATGCAGAAGGTATTAGAGATACAAAAAGCTTTAGGAATTACGTTTAAAGAACTTACAATGTAAAAAATAGAGTTCACTAAACTTTTAAACTAAAACCAAAAGTTTTAGTTTTTGATGGAATTTTATCAAAAAGCATAAGGACCAAAGGTTTGTTTTAAATAAGTGTAGTTCTTAAAACTCTTCAAATTCATAATACAGCACTTTCATATTTTAGTATTATATTGTGTCTTTAATTAATTAATTAACACACAATTTTAATACTCATGAAATCATTTTCAATAGAAGATATAAACGCCATTGTACAAGGTGAAGTTATAGGTGAAACCACCAATAAAATAAAAGGATTAGAACAAATTCAAAAAGCAAACGAAAACCAAGCAACCTTTATTGGTAATCGGAAGTTTGCAGGTTTATGGGCTACTTCTAAAGCCAGTTTAGCCATTGTTAATGATAATATAGATATTGATCCTGGAGAGAACCGTGTGTTTATTAAAGTTAAGAATGCCGATTTGGCCATGGCTAAATTGTTAGAGACGTTTACTCCAAAACCTCCACATTTTGAAACCGAAATTCATCCTTCAGCCACTATTGATAAGTCTGCTAAAATAGGGGAAGGCACTAAAGTAGGTGCTGGTTCTTATATTGGTAAAGATGTGGTTTTAGGAAGTAATGTTATCATTTATCCTAACGTGACTATTTTAGATGAAACGACCATAGGAGATCACACTGTAGTTTGGTCTGGTACTGTGATTAGAGAGCGTTCTGTAATTGGCAGCTATTGTATTTTTCATAATAATGTGAGTATTGGAGCTGATGGCTTTGGTTATCGCCCGAGTGATGATGGTAGAGGCTTAGTAAAGATTCCACATATTGGAAACGTGGTTATTGGTAATGCTGTTGAGATTGGTGCCAATACTTGTGTAGATCGTGGTAAATTTAGTTCTACGATTATTGGTGACGGATGTAAGATTGATAATTTGGTTCAAATAGCACATAACTGTGTGCTAGGACGTTCTTGTATTATGGCAGGAAGCTCAGGACTAGCGGGTTCTGTAACCTTAGGAGATGGAGTTATTATTGGAGGCTCGGCTTCTATAAAAGATCATACTACTATTCATTCAGGAGCTACTGTAGGAGCAGGCTCTGGTGTCATGAATGATGTTGCTGCAGGGAAAACGGTATTAGGTTATCCTGCTGTAGATTCTAGAGAAATGCTAAAACAATGGGTCGCGCTTCGTAAGTTGGCTAGGTAATTAGTTAACTATTAGCGGCAGTATAAGCTCAGAAATTAAATACATATATTGACGTCAGTTTGAATGCGGTTCCTTTTTAGGATTTCATTCTAACTGACGTTATTTTTTGCACTACACTTAAGCAGATTTCTGTTCTACATTTTGTTTTAAATGTAATAAACCAACGACCATACCATCTAATTCGTGTTCTAAGAAGTTAGCGTTTCTTTTGCTAAACCCTTTAATGGTATTGGAGTATAGTTCTACACCACAATGTTTTATACAAACACTATAAGTGTCATTTTCTGCATCTAATTTTACTGAAGTTCTGTAATCGCTTGATACTAATAACCAGTAACATAAACTATTAATCTGGTTAAACAAAGAGAATTTTGTTTCCATAATATTTAGATTTAATAGATAGAGGGAAATCTACAGCAAAGGTATGTGCAAAGCTATTTGGACTCAAACTTGTTTGTTGTAGGGATTGGTTTTATCGGTAAGCTGTTTTTAATCGCTTATAAATCCGATAATTAACAGTATTTAATTTGTGGCATCATATTTGAATGCTATTAAGTAATTATTAAAATTAAATATAATACAATGAGTAAAGGAACAGTAAAATTCTTCAATGATGCTAAAGGTTTTGGTTTTATCACCGAAGAAGGTTCAAACAAAGAACATTTTGTCCACATTTCTGGATTAGTCGATGAAATTCGTGAAGGCGATGACGTAGAATTTGATCTTACAGAAGGCAAAAAAGGTTTAAACGCAGTAAATGTAAAAGTTATCTAATATATATTACTTAACCTAAATTATGGAAGCTCATCACTATGTGATGGGCTTTTTTACGTTATAAGCGTTCTGTTTTAAGTGTTTCTTTCGATACCATTAAGATTATTATTAAATGCGGTAATGTATGGTTAGTGTTCTTTCTAATTTTATAACATTAAGACGCTTAAAAATTAAGTTGAATATTAAAAAACAAATACAAGATGTTAAAACCAAGACAGCAAACACCAGACTTAAAGATTAATTTAGTTAATGGAGCAGAATGGGAGCTAAGTAAACAGCAGCCCGAAGCCTTTACATTACTTATTGTTTACAGAGGTCTTCACTGTCCGGTGTGTAAAACATACTTAGAAACGTTACAGAGCAAACTATCTAAATTTCAAGATTTGGGAGTTAAGGTTATCGCTGTAAGTAGTGATACTGAAGCCAAAGCAAAGCAAACCTATAAGGAATGGGCTATTGCTGATGTCCCTTTAGGTTATGCGTTTCCTATAGCAGAAGCACGTCAATGGGGATTGTTTATATCTAAAGGTATTAAGGATGAGCCTGATACATTTATAGAACCAGGATTGTTTGTTATACGACCAAATCAGGAGTTGTATTGTGCTTCTATACAGACGATGCCTTTTGCACGACCAGGATTGGATGATGTGATTAATGCCATCAAATTTGTATTGGATAAGGATTATCCGGCTAGAGGTGAGGCTTGATTTTAGGTAGTAGGTCGCAGGGATTAGGAGGTAGGGATTAGGTGTTAGGGATTAGGGATTAGGTGAAAATTAACGACATTGGATTTCATGAGTGAAACACAAAATTTTAAGATTCAACATTTGCCACGTTTATTAGTAGCTGCTGGTAAATCATGGTTTGATGGTGCACCGTTTCAGCGTAGTGCTATTGTGGCGTATTATGCGGTGTTATCTTTACCGGCTTTGGTGATTATTATTTTAAAAGTAGTTGGTAGTTTTTGGGGTGAAGATATTGTACAAGGGGAGTTGCTTAGTGAAATTTCGAGAGCTATTGGTCCAGATGCTGCTGATGCAATTAGAACTATGATTGCGAATCAAAGTGGCGCGAAAACCTCTGTTTTTGCTACTGTTATAGGTATTGGTACGTTGCTTTACGGTTCTACAGGTGTGTTTTTTCAGTTACAGTCTGCTTTAGATAGCATTTGGGAACAAGAACCCTCTTATAAAAACGATGTTGTTGCAACTTTAATGAGTCGTGTAAAGAGTTTTGGTTTTATTCTGATACTAGGGTTTTTATTATTGACGAGTTTTATATTAACGTCATTACTCAGTACGTTTAGCAAGCAATTGAATCGGTTTTTGCCAGATAATCTCTTTGATTATGTGTTTGTAGTTGACTTTTTAGTATCGGTAGGATTCATTTATATTTTATTTGCTACGATGTTCAAATATTTACCTTCAGCCAAGATATCATGGCCGTCTGTAAGAGTAGGAGCTGCACTAACAACGTTGTTTTTTCTCATAGGTAAATATTTGTTAGCCCTTTATTTTAATACTATGGAACCGGGATCTACATACGGAGCTGCAGGTTCTATTATACTTATTATGCTTTGGGTATCTTACTCGAGTTTAATTTTATTATATGGTGCACATTTTACCAAAGCCTATGCTGATGATTATGTTTCAGGAGATTACATAACTGGCAAGGATTAGGATTTGTTGTCTTTATAGATGTTGTTTTTATAATCCTTAACATTTATAAAACGCATTTTTGTTTCTAATAGCTGTCATAATTGCTGTAAAATGGTTAGTTTTGCCGCACATAGAAGCATTGGTATTATAATTGGATACGAATAGTAACCTAATTCATGCTTATTTTGAATAAAAACAATTACTGTGTTAAAACTACTTAAGAAATTATTTTCATCTCATAAAGAAACGGCTCAACAAGAAGGCACCGTTAAATTTTTCAACTATGCAAAGGGGTTTGGTTTTATAACCATTACAGATTCTGGCGAGGAAATCTTTGTACATAAGTCTGATCTTAAAACCAGAATTAAACAAGGTAATAAGGTTTCGTTTAATGTTGAAAAAAGTGATAAAGGACCAGTTGCTGTAAATGTGAGCAAGATTTCTAAATAAGTTATAGGAATCGTATAGGCCTTTATTTTTATTTATTTCCCAGAATACATAAGTTATACTTGATACTTTATTAGAAGTAAGACAGCTTTAATGGTTTTAAATACTATTTTACATAATATAAATTATAGGACAAAATAGATTTTAGAATTATACAGTGATGATTTGGATATTTAGTTGATTATAGGTGTTTATGTCTATGCGGTATATTTTACGTATTTGAGTATTTGTACGGTTTATTTCTTTTTACGCGATTCTCAGGACGATTAAAACTTTTGGTTTGTTGTGATTCTAATTATTACACTTCAGTTTCTTGTAGATGTTTTATGGTGTCTTTATAGTTTGATAAAAAAAGCAAGTAAAATGGATTTGTTGTTTGGTCTAATATGTTTTGAACTTGTAGTGTCTTACATCTGTTATACCGTTTATATTGTTTTGATTTCGTTTTTAACTAGATACACAGCTTATCCGAGTGTTATCTGAAGCACACCCGACGCATACCCGAATGACACCCGAAGGAACTACGGGTGAACCTCATATTTGATATGACAACAGATTGCTATTGCGCCCACGCTATTACTGGCTTTAAGCGTTGTTAGTTGGCCTGTATTCTATTTTACATAATATTATGTAGCGTTGTTTTTATTTTTATGAGCTTAGATTATGGCTATACATTGCATGGCTTGTGGGGTTTGGTATACTTGGTATGCTTGGTATGCTTGGTGTTGCTGTTTTAGATATGCGATGCCTAACCATACTGTAATGGCCACATCTGTTGGAATGCCACTTGGTGTTGGTGCCTGCCACTGCAGACTGATATTGTGGTGTGTTGTATGTAGTTCCAATGGTTGACTTTGTACAATGCCACCTAAGGTGTTATGTTTTGGATGTGTGGGTTTATACGCTTTTATTTTGGCATGCCATTGCCATTTAGATACACAACTGATGGCTGCTGAAAGCTGATAATGTGTGGCTTTTTGGGGAACTTTATGATGTTGGTTTGCTGTGCTTTGTGGACACTTTATTGTAATTACAGTCCGTTGTGTATTGGCTGAAACTTTCGTATTTGAGTTGTGTAAGTGGTGGAACGCTAAGTTACTATTAAGTTGAAAACCTATGAGGTCTGAAGGGCTATTGAATAGATTGGCCTCTCTTTCTCCTAAGGGACCACTCCCCTTTTGAATGATTTTACGACAACAACCA
Organism: Winogradskyella psychrotolerans; assembly: GCF_018860565.1. GTDB lineage: Bacteria > Bacteroidota > Bacteroidia > Flavobacteriales > Flavobacteriaceae > Winogradskyella > Winogradskyella damuponensis. Next base: position 159,830 of record NZ_JAHKPS010000018.1, on the reverse strand, counting down.
GTTAAACGACTCGCCATATAGTTGTATTTGAATTGATTGGCTTTGTCTGCTAAACCTTTTCTGATGGCTTTAGATAATTGTGATGCTGCTGCAAACTCTTGGTTGTTGCGTTTTATGTTTACAAAGGCTGGATCGTTGTTAATGCGCTCTCTTGAAGGCCCAACGGCTTTGCGTACAATGTATTGGCCATTGAGTTGGTAAAAGCACTTTCCATTTAAGGTGCCTACGAGTTTTAGGATGCCTTTTTGTCTGGACATTTGGTTTTGAGCTTTTTAGAGGTAGTAAAATACGGAATTTTTTGGATTTCTAGAATTGGGTTCAGGGTTCAGTGTAAAGTGTGAAGTGTGTAAAGTGTGAAGTGTGTAAAGTGTGAAGTGTGTAAAGTGGGAAGGTTTTTAGAATCAAGATACAAGAACCTGGAGGTAAGAATTAAGACAGTATAAGATTTTTTTGTTTAGAAAGTTATTTGTTAACTTGTTGATTGTTAAATTTATAGGTCTAATATCATAATCATGGAGCAACTATTTCATCTTAATGTTGAGGCTTACTGACTCATACTACTCGTTATTTGTGTTATTTGTTTTCTTCGATCTTGCTTTTTCTAAGGTCTTTCATAAAATAGCCAAACATAATGATGATAAAAAAGGCAAATGGTAATGAGGTTATAATTAACAGTCGCTGTACGGCCTCTAAAACATTAATATTTGCTTTTACATTACCTAATAACACTAAAGCTATTGTGGCTAATAAAATGAAAATAGACCAAATGACACGATGGGTTTTACTCGGGTTTTTAGCGCCATTATCCGTAAACATACTTAAAACAAATACGGCAGAATCTACAGAAGTGATTAAAAAACTGATTAATAAGAGAACCGATGTTATGTTTAAAAAGGTGGCATACGGATAGTGTTCAAAAAAGGTAAATATGGAAGAAAATACGTTACCGAATTCATTGTTGTAGACTCCCCATTCGTCAATTAAATTAAAAGCAGCGGTGCCAAACACAGAAAACCAAAAGAAGGTTCCTAAGCAAGGAATAATTAAGACTCCTAATAGCAATTGTCGTATGGTACGACCTTTGGAAATACGTGCAATAAAAATGCCCGTAAAAGGCGCCCAAGCCAACCAGAATGCCCAATAATAGAACGTCCACCCCGTTAAAAACTCCGTTCCAGGATTGTAATTTCCAATGGCCAGACTCATTGGTATAAAATCTATGATATAATAAAACGTCGCTGTAGCAAAAGCCATTAAAATAGCACTCATATCGCTAGTGATAAATATAAACATCAGGATAGCAAAAGTGGTTATGATATTTAATTTAGAAAACATTTGAATTCCTTTGTTTACGCCTTGCCAAGCAGAATAACAAGCTACAGCAGAAATGAGTATACAAAGTAAAATGGTTGCGATTAATCCGAAGTTAGCCCCCATTATATGATTAATACCACCTTTTATCTGGGTTGTTCCCAAGCCTATGGCTGCAATTAAGCCAAAAATGGTTGTAATGATGGTGATAATATCTACTGCATTTCTGGCCGTATTACTTTTTATATGATCCTCTATGGTGGAGCTAATACTCACTTTCTTTTTTCTTATGTATAAGCCATAACCAATAATTAAGGCAAAAAGGCCATAAAACGCCCAAGCTGTTAATCCCCATTGGTAAAAGGTAAATTCTAATGCTAAGGTATTTGCTGGTAAATTAGATGTATAAGGCGGATTCTGTTGCATAAAAACAGGCTCTTGTACGGCACGCAACAAAATGCCAGATCCCATACCTGCACTGTACAGCATGGCCGTCCATGCCCAGAGGGAATATTCAGGTTTGGCAGATGGTTTGCCTAGTTTGATATTTCCGTAACGCGAACATGCTATCGCCAATAATGCTAAAACACATGCAAACCCTAAGTAGAGATAGAAATACCCAAAATAATTGCGGACCCATAGTGACGCTTTATCAATAACGTTATAACTTGTTTCGGTAGCAAAAAAGACCAGTATGCTACAGCTGAAAATGATGGCCACAGAAATAAATAAAATGGCATGTTTCTGAATGTATTTGAACATTAAAATGGGTTCTGTTTTTACAAAAATAAGGATTAGAATGTAAATCTTAATTTCTAAAGCTGTTGTTGTGTTGGTTTGGTTGGTGGATACATCATCGCTTTTAGGACTTATTTAACACGTTAATGCTTCGTATGTTACAGTGGTTTTTTGTAACTTATGGTTTATGATTTGTAATCCTTATTCATCTTAAAAATTAACGTATTATGGACTATTATTTTAGCAAAATCTTAAAAGGTAATTTTAACGATACCGTAGAAAAGGTTACTGCTGCACTTAAAACGGAACAGTTTGGTGTGTTAACGGAAATTGATATTAAAGCCACGCTTAAAAAGAAGCTGGATGTTAATTTTAATAATTACAAAATCTTAGGAGCTTGTAATCCTCCGTATGCTCATAAAGCCTTATTAGCGGAGAATAAAATTGGGACTATGCTGCCTTGTAATGTTATTGTGCAGGAATTAGATTCTGGGGATATTGAAGTGGCTGCTGTGAATCCTATGGCGTCTATGCAAGCGGTGGAAAATGCCGATTTAAAAGGGATTGCTGAGGAGATTACTTTGAAGCTTAAGGCTGTGATTGAGGGGTTGTAGGAGTTGCAAGATTGAAGTGTGAAGATTAGAATTAAGAACCAAGAGCCAAGAGTTGTGAGTTGTGAGTTGTGAGTTATGAGTTGTGAGCTATGAGAAGTTATTGGCTTTAATAATACAATCTAAAATCCAATAATTTGCAGGCGCTATAATGTTTTTGGTGCAATTCTTCTACCACAGCAAACATATCATCATCTTCTTTAAATAGATTAAAGAAAGCCTCATCTAGTTTTGAGCTAGCTATGCCATTATAGGCATGTCCATAGCCAGAAAGTGCTTTGGCTCCTGTGATATCTAAAAAATATTGTGCTTCTTCTTCGTCTAAATCTAGAAGTTTGGCATTTGAAAAATGTAAAATCTTTCCGTTTAATTGGCCTTCAAAAAGCTCTGCAATTTCTTGTAAACTATAGTAGTAGTCATTTAAACAAATGGTATTGGCTTCTCCCCTCATCACTAAATAAATGATTTCATAGTCCTTAAAATAATGATCCTCTACTACCAGTGCGTTTAGGCTATCTTCCAGGCCTTCAATGGTATCGCAGGTTTTGTATATACTTGCTATGCCATAGTTTAGGGCCAATTGCTCTAAGTTGTGTTGTGCTTCGGTTACCGTGGTATCGTCTACATCATCTACTCCTTCTAAGCAATAAATAAAATACTCTGTTTCTGTAATCTGTTCTTGGGGTAGTTGTGGTTTTTTTTCTAGCAAGCTTTTAAATTTAGGCGATGTTTGTAAAGTGCGAAATTAATGGAATGGTTTTGATTTTTTTAGGGGTTTGGTATAAAGTTTTATGAGATTTAAATATAAATGTATCACTGTTTACTTTAGACGAATTGGCTCTTAGGTATATTGAGAATTATTATTATTAATTGGTTTTTAGCAACTTAATTCTCTTTAAATACCTGTTATATATAGGTTTTAAACCAGCAATTTCGTCTTCAGTGGATAACCAATCTAAAACAGAGTTGTTTTCTCTAAAAGCTTCTGTTGTGCTATTTTTATATTTCTTAACTACACTAATAGCTACTGATCTCGAAATTCCGCTTGAGATTAGGTTTTTAACATTTTTATCTCTTGTCCCTAATTCCAAAGCAGTGGGTAATCCCATTGTGATTTTATATTTTTCCTTTTGTTCTTCTGTTAATATTATATCAAGGATGTCTATTAATAATTTTACATATTTAACCAACAAATAAGTAACAATTGATGAATTAATTTTAATTACTTTATTTATAAGTTTGTTAACCTCTTTTTTGTCTCTAGGATCTAATTTATATTCCTCAGAAACTCGTTCATCTGTTGAATAAAAGCGTATATCATTTTCTATTAGCTGCTTATAGCTCAGTCCTTGTAGCCAAGTTGTTGCATGAATCGCCATGACTGTAGGATTTATACTTCGGATTTTATATTTTTCAAATGCTTCTTGACTTATATTAAATATCTCATCTAACCCTTGAAAAATTGTGAGTAATTGCCAAAAAAATGGTCTTTCACTATTAGGTTTCTCTAGTGCGTCTTCTTTTCTTCTTCTTTTTTCTAATATACTATTTGGTGTAATTACCCAATTTTCAATTTCCCCATTTTTAATTGTTCGATAGAGTTCATTTTGAAGTATAGGATCTATAGATTGGTTTTCAAATATAATTTTTTTAGGTATTGTAATATCTGATAAAGTCTCTTTCAAATCAATAATATAATTTTCTACATTAGATTTAGAAATGCCTTTTTTAATTAGGTAATTTTTAATACTGTTTTCATTCTTAATGTATTTATTTCGAATAAATAATGTTAACTGTTTTTGTTTTAAAATAGATTTAATATCTCTTTTACCATCTTCCTTAAATATTTCTATTTCATTGATATTACTCTTTAAATGTTTAAAATCATATTCAGGTATATTTTCAGTAGAATATGTTGTTATCTCTTTTTCGTAATCAGCTTCAAAATATTCAATCGCACTTTTGCCCTTATAATCTGGTTTCTCAATAAAATATATAGTTCCATAAAGGGACTCGCTTAGTCTTCCTGCTCTACCTATAAGATTGCCAAACTCAAAATCTGTCAAATTCGCAATATTTTTTTTTGGAATGATAATGAAAAGGTTATTAGCAGGAAGGTTAACTCCCTCAATTAATGTAGAAGTACAAAAAAGATTATTTATTTCTCTATCTTGAAACAATTCCTCTACTTCTTTTCTTATGATATCAGGTAATTTCCCATGATGAAACGCAACACCTCTTTCAAGGCAATCAATAAGATAATAATCTTTATTAAACTCATCTTTTAAAAAATCAATAAGCTCCTTTACTCGTTTGGAAATCTCGATATTACCAATAGACTCTTGATATTCTATTGCCCAGTTTTCTGCATAATCACCTCTATTACTAAAAATCAAATTTGATTTATTTGGAGCAATTAAGTTTACAACCTTTTCCAAGATCGAACCATTTCGTTGATTCTTCATTAAAGAATCTGCATTGAAAGAAGTTCGAATATTTAATAACAATGGTTTATTGATATTATCCCTAACCTCAATTTCTAAATCACCATTACTATCTGATCTAATTATTTTCTTAAACTGAATAACTGGAGAAAGTTTTGTTTTGAAAGGAATAGCTTTTTTACTAAAAAGTTCTTGGTATGTTTTTTCAGGATTTAATATATGAGGTCCAGCAGTAACCAATTTTGCTTTAAAAAACTGTGATGAAAGGTCTTCGAAAACATTTTCAAACGTAGCTCCTCTTCCTTGATCATTTTCTACACCTTGTATTTCATCAATAAAAATAAAATCCATTGGTATTTTTTCCTCCAAATCTGCTGTCAATAATTTTATACATCTCTCAGGTGTTAATACATATAATATTTTTTTCTCTTTAAAAATCTCTTTTCTCGAATCATTAATATCTCCTTTGTCATTATCCTCAATATATGCTGTTCTAATTAAGGTGTTAGTACCTTTCAATTCAATTCTAAACTCCTCACTCACTTGGTTTATTAGTGCGCGACTGGGAACAATATAAAGTGCTTTGTAAAATTCTTGTGTAGCAAACGTTTCTGATAGATACTGTTTTATTATAAATGATTTACCTGACGAAGTGGGTGCTGAAACAGCTAGATTATTAATATCATTTAATCCATTCCATAATCCTTTTTGAAACGAGGTAACCAAAATAGAGCCATTAGTAGTTTTAATTGTCTTACTCTGTCTTTGTAGTATTAACTCTAACGATAATAAACCATCATAATCATAGTTCACTGAGTGGTTTGAACCATTTATTCCTGTACTCGGTTACGGCATTATAAAAACGACTAACAGTCTAACAGTCTAAAAATCTAACAATTTAGATATTCAAGAACTTAAATACTCAACCGTCAGTTCGAGTGTTTCTTAATGAGTAATAACTGGGTTTAAATGTTTAGCCTGGCCTCATATTATTTTGGATAAAGCGATACTATTCAGTATCATTTTTCTACAAGACTTTCTAATGCATAGAACAAACGGTTTTTAGCATTGGCTTGAGAACCAAAAATTGAACGATATAGCACACCATTTTCAGAAATTAAAATCCATTGTGGTGTCCCTTCAGATTGAAATTGATCAAATACATGGTGGTTTTTATCTATATAAATAGGAAACGGAATGTCGCCACTAGTAAAAATACTTTTAATATTAGCTTTGGTTCCTATTCTACCCGGAAAATCAGCATGAATCCCTACAACTTGTATGTTTGGATAGGTCTGTTGAAACTCATAGGCCAAGGGAATAGCGCGTCCTGTGCAGCCTAAACAATCATTATTATAAATAATTAGCAACAGAATCTTGTGTTTATAGGCTTGCATCAAATCTACAGGAACACCATCTAAATTAACAACGTTTATGGAGGTAATAGGGTTGGTCATGGTACAAAGTATAAGGGAATAATAAAGGTAGTCGTTTTCTAAAGACCGACAAACATTACAGACTAATTACGTCATTTTTCTGAAAAGATATTATGATAAACCTCTCAACTACACATGTAAAATTACTCTGATTATTTAGATATTTCAACTTGTTTTCAATGACCTCAGTTCAAGTGGTTCTTAATGAGTAGTGCAACGAAGCATTAAGAAATGTATCGAAAACCAAATAAACAGCATTTTTAAATTGCAATGTTAAAAGTATTAATGAAAATGGTATTACCAATAAAAACCTGTCATTCCTGCGAAGACAGGAATCCACAATACTAGACTGACATCTAATTCTAAAATAAAGTAGTCGGTTACGGCATTATAAACACGACTAACACTTTAAAATCTAAATATCTAACCATCTAATAGTCTAACAGTCTAGATATTTAAGAACCTAAAAACCCAACCGTCAGTTCGAGTGTCACGACTTTTTCGTCGGGATGTATCTAGAACCTTTTAAACAATGAACATGTATAATTAATATATATGAAATTGTTAGAAGTTGATAATTTTCAAACTTTTACGGTTTTCCTCAAATCTAATTCTTACAAATTTTACTATATTTAAACACTCCCTTAATTAATAATTATTTTTTTAGTTTTTGGTTTCAGGTTTCAGGTTAACAGCTATTGTTTTTCTTGAAGTTTTTGTTATGAAAAAGAACAAATTGAGTTATAGTTTTTACTTATAAAGTGTATGATAAATAAAGATTTATTCAAGATTGATAAAAGTTGGATGGAGAAGGAGTTAATCTCTCATCTTACTGAAAAAATTGGAGATAAAGTGAGTATGAGGGTTTATACTGTGAAACCTTCATCCACTCAAATGGATTTTATTTCATTAAGTAATTTTTTAACTAGAATAATTCCTCATTATGTGTACAGCATAAAGGAAATTGAAGATGATATTGAAAGACAGTTGAGACGCAATGAGAAAGCTATTCGTAAATCAAATGCAGAACTAGATGAACATGAATTGATAGAAATAATCGTTAAGGAAAAAGAACGAGTTAAAAATGAAACTTGGATTGATATCTTTAATCAAAGCCGTATTTTTTTCAAAAAGAAAGGAGAAGACTATATTGGGGGAAAGTATGGTGAATTGATGTTATTTGCTTTGGTAGAAGGGGTTTTAGAATGTAAAATGGTTGCTCATAAAATAAAGCACTTGACTAACGTTAATGATGAAATAAAAGGGAGTGATGGTGTATTTCTTGGTAACTATAATGAAAATAAAGCAATATTATTTGGTGAATCAAAGATTATGCAGAGCATGTCTGGGGCTATAGTTGATGCATTAGAATCAATTAATAGATATCATAATAATTCTGAAAGAGCGCATAATATAGACCACGAACTTCTTATTGCTCGTGAACATATACATAAATACAATGTTGATGATATAGACGATCTTTATGAGAGATTAGACCCAACTTCTGAAGATTATAAAGAACAGCTTCTTGTTCATCCAATTATCTTAATGTACGAGAGATCTTTCATTAAAAACATACAGAAAAAAGCGAAAACTTATGAAGAGTTTAATGAAATGATTTCTATTGAACTAACTAATAGATTAAAACGAAAGCAGGAGGTTTTTGATTTAGTCAATAAACATGTTATAGAACAAAAACTAGAGCATTCCTTTTTAGATTTCTTTCTCATTCCTGTAGATGACGTCTCTAAATTTAGAGGTGCAATGGATGATAAACTTTTATAAGATATGTCGGAAAATAGAAATTTAACTAACCAGTCTTTTAATCATCCTGTGCTATTAGAAATGTTTTCAATTCTAAATTTAAAATTTCTAAACAGTAATCATTTTTCTTATACTGAAAATACAAATATAGATTTTGATTATTCTAAATTAAAAAAAGCAATATGGATTTGTTCTATATTGGCAAGTAGTACTGATATAAATCATAAAGTAAGAGCTCAGCGTTTTGCATCGTTATTATTTCTAACCAAAAATGAAAAAAAAGAAAGTATTGATATTGTAAGAGCTTGTTATGTTTTGTTTTCGAGATTAGGTAATTTAACAGCTACTCGTTTTTTTACACAACCGACTACTCTATTTTATAATTAGATGTCAATTTGATATAGTGGATTCCTGCTTTCGCAGGAATGACAGGTTTTCATTGGTAATACTATTTTCATTAATGCTTTTAACATTGCAATTTAAAAATGCTGTTTATTTGGTTTTCGATACATTTCTTAATTCGTCGTTGTACTTTGAATTAACAAACACTCGACCTGACGGCTGGGTATTTAAGTTCTTGAATATCTAGATTGTTAGACTGTTAGACTGTTAGACTGTTAGACTGTTAGACTGTTAGTCGTTTTTATAATGCCGTAACCGACTACTCTATTTTATAATTAGATGTCAATTTGATATAGTGGATTCCTGCTTTCGCAGGAATGACAGGTTTTCATTGGTAATACTATTTTCATTAATACTTTTTAACATTGCAATTTAAAAATGCTGTTTATTTCGTTCTTGATACATTTCTTAATTCGTCGTTGCACTTTGAATTAACAAACACTCGACCTGACGGCTGGGTATTTTGGTTCTTGCATATCTAGATTGTTAGACTGTTAGATTGTTAGACTGTTAGTCGTTTTTATAATGCCGTAACCGACTACTCTATTTTATAATTAGATGTCAATTTGATATAGTGGATTCCTGCTTTCGCAGGAATGACAGGTTTTTATTGGTAATACTAATTTCATTAATACTTTTAACATTGCAATTTAAAAATGCTGTTTATTTGGTTTTCGATACATTTCTTAATTCGTCGTTGCACTTTGAATTAACAAACACTCGACCTGACGGCTGGGTATTTTGGTTCTTGCATATCTAGATTTTTAGATGGTTAGATGGTTAGATGGTTAGATGGTTAGACTTGGCATATTGGGATTAGATTTTTTACTATTTATATTTAAGACTTTGGAGGTTGTTACAAGGTTATAGGCTTAACTGATTCAAAAAGATTGACAATAATATGCTGTAGATTTTTTGGTGTAACTTCTTTAAAATACCTTAATAAATCTTGTGTTGTTGCATATCTATCTGTATTCATTTTTAATTTACCGTTTGTGGTATTCCAGTCTTCGATAAAACGTTGTAATGCTTTATTTACTTGCTCCTCTCCTATTGCTTTTTGAAACTCATACATATTAATGGCTCCTTTGGCATAATAGATATAGTCCTGATTTTCTACCAAAGCTAAAGATGGTTCTGTGGCATCTTCTTTATCTTTTCCTTTTTTATACTCCTCTTTTTGCGTTTCTATAAACTGTAATACTTTTTCTTCGGAATAGTGTTGTTTTAAGACCATCATGGCTGCGTATTGCGATAAGGTTTCTAAAATGGTTAGTCGTCCTTTAACATTTGCGGCTTCTACCTGCATGCCAAACCATTGGTGTGCAATTTCGTGAGCTGTGACGTAAAATGCCATGTCAACATCTTTTTCATCATCGATATCTAATACAAAACCAATAGCTTCAGAAAATGGAATGGTTCCTGGAAATGATTGTGCAAATTTTGCATAACGCGGAAACTCCATAATACGTAATTGCTCGTATTGATAAGGACTAAAATTAGTACTGAAATAGGTTAATGAGGCTTTCATAGCCATCATCATTCGGTCTATGTTATACTGGTGTGTTTTATGATAATAAATTTCAAGATCTACTGGTTTTGCTACAGAATCGTAACATATTTTCCATTGTTCTTTTTGTGTTTCATATTCGGCGGAAACAATGGCATAAAAATTAATCATTGGTTTTTTCATTTTATAATGAAAGTAATTACGATTATTAGCTGTCCATTTTCTCAATAAACTCCCAGGGGCTAGCGCTGTTTGATTATTTGAAGTTCCTATAATCATTTCAAAATTTATCCCATCAGAATCACTTCCGTTTCTTGCATTTTTAAGCTCATTTAGATCCGCTCTGTTTGCCGTTTGAATTCTTACAGGCAAACCGTAATCTTTACGTTCATCAGCATCATTCAGTTCATATTTTTTATTATAACCAATGGTTGGCAAATCTGAATTATTAAAAAATGTGCCATTATAATTGATGTTTACATTAGAGTTTCCCGATTCAAAGCCTCTTGTGGTAAAGCTTTGTTTAAAATGCATTTTTACCACATCTCCAGGTTGTAAAGCGGTGTTAAGATTAAAAATGGAATACTCAAACTTTTTATATTTAGAATTGGTTGTAAATCCACCTTCAAAAGCAATAGCATCTAATGTTACATTCTCTTCGAGAAGCTTTTGAATGTGAATGGATGTGATGTCTTCTTTAGTGTTGTTTTTTAAAATGTAATACCCTTCTACGGTATAATCTCTAGTTTCAGGATAGAGTTCAACTTGTAAGTTGACATCTACTATTTTAGGTTGTGGTATGTATTCAAATGGTTTAAGTGCTTTTTCATAAGCTATTCTAAAATCTGTAGCTTCAGAATTTGTCCAGTAAGTGTTTAGAACATTGGTGTTGTAAAAGATAAAACTTCCGATGGTTATAAATAATAAACAGACCATAACTGTTAGTTTAAAAAGCGGTTTGCTTACTCTGTATTTGCTCGCTTTAAGACGCTTTAACAAATTAGTTTCAGTACCTCTTACGTTGACTAAAGCACTCATAATTAGTAGCAGCATTCCGAAAAGCAACCAATACGATTTAATAATGAGATAAGGTTTTAAAAAGTGCCCATAACCATTCATATCTGAATAGGCTCCTAGAGCACTTCCTCCAAAGAAATACAAATCGTGATTGTACCCAAATAATCCTAAAGCGATATTGGCAATAAAGCATACGATGACCAACATAATGCCTAAGAACTTATGATTTACAACAGATTGAATAAAAAAGGCTATGCATGTGTATAAGGCTAAAAACGGTAAAATTTCTAGAAAGAAGCCAGACACATACACCTGAAATTCATAATTATAGTAACCCCTTAAGGTTTGAAATATAATCCCTGAACCCATTAAAGCCAACATTAATACGACATAAATTAAGTTTAATCCCATATACTTGCCCAATAGCTTTATAAAATTAGACATTGGTGTGGCGTCGTAGATAAGATCTAGTTTGGCACTTCGTTCTTTCCATACCAATTCTCCAGAATAAAACACTAACAGGATGATAAAGAAATACATGGATGTTTCTTTAAGCTCTTCTACTATAAAATAGGTTGCTGGATAGCTATCTACGCCATAAACAGTCCCAAGGTTAACTGAATTAATCAGGATAATAATCATACCACAAATCACAATGCCCCAAAATGATGCTTGTTTAAAAATGCCTGTAAAATAAAACCAGGTAAATTGTTTTAATTGATTCCATTTTGACAGTAAACCATAGTGTTTGTTAGCCTTGGGTATTATAATATCACTAGCGTCTGTAGCGGTTTTATGAGTGACTAATTGTGACTTTGTTTTTTTAGAACGCTTTTCTTTAACCACATTAAAATTGAATTTTTTATAGCCATAAATCAATGCAATGACACCGAGAGCAGCCCAAAATAATTTGTTATATAGCAATGGACCAAACAACGGAAGGTCTTGTGTACTCTTTTCTAAAGCAGACCAGGATTTTGTAATAAAAGTAGTTGTTGTTAGAGAAAATGGATCTATTATGGCTTGCCAAAACTCATTAGAAATGGCTTTGGTTAGCATAAAAATGACAAAGACAATAATACCTTGTGTATAGACAACCACCAGGTTTCTACTTAAAGCACCAGTGACAAAAAATAGTGATGCCCCAAAAAATAAGATAGGCAAGGTTATTAGTAGAAAGGTCTTTATATAAAGCATTGCATTAAATGCCATTAGATCTTCCGGATTGTGCCATGGCATAAATTCGCCCAACATCATCCCAATTAAAATTCCGGTAAATGCAAATAGTAACACTGTAAAGGCTCCTAAAAAGCGACCTAATAGATAGTCTTTTTTGTGTATTGGCGTTGTAAACATCAGCGATTCTATGTTGTATTCAAAATCTCTTAACACTGAAACTCCCATAATCATGGATGCTAAAATCATGAATAATCCTGTGATTGCTCCCATTGTTTTAGCAATGACTATAGGTGAGTTTTTTTTCATGAGCCCCATTTCAGACCCTTGAAAAATAAAATCTACGCCTACAATTGAGAATAGAAATAAAAAAAGGAAGAACACATACGTGTCTGCACGTTTACTACGATATTGTAATTCGAACTTAAAAATAGTGTACCACATAATTATATAGATTTAGCGTTCGTAGTATTGAATATTTCAGCGAAATACACATCTTCTAATTGGGCATTAATAAGTGAAAAGCCATCTCCAGGATTGGCATCACTTAAGATGTGAATGGTTGGTTTTCCTAGGAATAACTTTTCACTAATGACGTTATAATTTTGTTTGTATGCTTTTAATTCTGACTTTTCAATTGTTTTTTTATAGACTCTATCTTTTAGGTTTTCTAGTATTTGCAGTGGCTTACCCTTTAAGCAAACCTGTCCTTGATTAATGATTGCCATATTTGTGCAGAGTTCTTTAACATCGTCAACAATATGTGTAGATAAAATGACCACCGTCTGCTCTCCCAGTTCACTTAACACGTTATAAAACCGGTTACGTTCTACAGGATCTAATCCAGCAGTTGGTTCATCTACAATCAATAGTTTCGGATTATTAAGTAAGGCTTGTGCAATACCAAAGCGTTGCTTCATTCCGCCAGAATAGCCTTTAAGATTTTGTTTTTTAACGTCGTACAAATTCGTTTTGTGCAATAATGCCTCTACCAGGTCTTTACGTTCCCCTTTATTCGTAATTCCTTTGAGAACCGCAAAATGATTGAGTAATACTTCGGCAGAAATTTTAGGATACAAGCCAAACTGTTGTGGCAAGTATCCTAAAACTTGTCTCAGCTCATTTTTTTGTTTTAATACATCGATGTCTCCAAGTGATATATGTCCTGAGTCTGCTTCTTGTAATGTTGCAATGGTTCGCATTAAAGTAGATTTACCTGCACCATTTGGACCCAATAAGCCAAACATACCTGTTGGGATTTCTAATGAAATGTTTTGCAATGCCTTAACACCATTAGCATAGGTTTTAGATAGATTATTGATAATGAGATCCATAATTGTTCGTTTTTTGATTGATTGACGCAAACATATATGTGATTTTGGTTTGTATAAAATGTTTGTGACACACGTATAAGTTTGAGTGATAAACAGATTATTCTCTGTTATAAAAGCGTCTTAACACCGCTTTGCGATGGTTTGTCACTGATGAGATACTGTTTATCAACTAATTTGCTTGAGGTGTTTTATTTAAGTAATATTGAGTTATGAAGTTGAATATATCAGACAGCAAAAAGAGAATTATAAAGCGTTTTTATAACATAGCGCTCATACTTATTGGTCTTATCCTCGTCATTTTTAATGATACTTTTGGTAAATTAGAAGGGTTTGTAGAATTTATTGCGTTGTACTTTATCCTTGTATTTATCACCATTGCACACTGGCTATTTAAACAAATCAAAGCACTTATAAGATTAAAGAACGAAAAAGCAAAAACAGAATTGATGCACTTAAAAAGTCAGGTTAATCCACATTTCTTTTTTAACATGCTTAATAACTTATATGGTTTAGTAGATAAAGATTCAAAGAAAGCTCAACAGCTCATTCTTAAACTTTCTGATATGATGCGTTATAGTATTTATGATGGCGAAAAAGACAAGGTTTTATTGTCTGAAGAAATCACCTATCTCGAGAATTATATTGAGCTTCATAAAATGCGTTATCATAAAGCAATTGATATACAATTCAACATTGATACAAACCCTACTGATTATGAGATCATGCCGCTTCTGTTTATTATTCTTTTAGAAAATGCCTTTAAGCATGGTGTTGAAAATTTAAGAGAAAATGCGTATGTTCATGTCAATTTGGTAGCACATAATAATGAAGTGACCTTTGCAATAGAAAATAATTTTGAAGAAGTACAAGATCATCCTGAAACAGGAATAGGTTTAAAAAACTTAAAACGGCGATTAGAATTGGTATATCCAAAAAATCATACCTTAACAATTTCCAAAACAGAAACTACCTATAACGCTACATTGAATATTAAAGGCTTATGATTACATATATCATTATAGACGACGAGCATATTGCACACGATATTATAAAAGGCTATTGTGATCTGCTTCCCAATTTAGAATTCAAAGCCAATTGTTATGATGCTATAGAAGCTATTGACTACTTAAGCAAACATGATATAGATCTTATTTTTTTAGATTTGAACATGCCTAAATTAAAAGGATTTCAATTTTTAAAAACGCTTTCATCACCACCAAACGTTATTGTAACGACAGCCTATAGTGAATTCGCGATTGAAGGCTACGAATTAAACGTTGTCGATTACTTATTAAAACCCTTTAGTTTTGAACGCTTTTTGAGTGCTGTGAATAAAGTGCCCTCTCCTAGCACTAGTCCAATTGGTAAAGACCATAAAGAGACTATAAAACCTGAAGGAAAGCAAATTTTTTTAAAGCAAAATAATAGTTATATTCAGGTAGATATAGATTCCATATTATTTATTGAAGCTTCAGGCAATTATACCAAAGTTGTTACAAGTACTACTACTATAAGTATTCGCGAAAAAATTTCGGACACCATTGAACTGCTTTTTGATAATGATTTTATACAGGTTCATAAATCATTTGCGGTTGCAAAAAAGCACATCGTTAGTATAAAAGGAAATAGGATTTTTATTGGCGATTATATGGTGCCTATTGGTAAGCTCTATAAGGCAAATATTAATCAATTATTGAAGTAATTTACTTTTGCCATGTCAATATATAATCTATTCATGAAAATCCTAACGGATTTTCATGAATAGATAAGTACAGCAATGAATTATTCAAGAGGTTACTACAAGTATTTTATATCTTATTTCAGATGTTCTATTACCCAATTTTTTATTTCGTTCAATGCTATTGGGGAAAATGTTTGTTCTATTTTTCTATATTCATCCATCTTTCCAGTTTCACACTCTTGAAAGAAGTGGTTTAAGTTTTCCAATTCTACTATTTTATAATCTTTATTCTGGCCTTTGATTAGTGCTTGTCTTATAGCATTTTGATTAATTTTTGCATTTACTTGCGTGTCTTTACTGCCATTTAATGACAACACTGGGATTTGTAATTTTTCAATTTCATCAGCAGGATTGTATTGTAAAAAATAGCGTGACCAAGGTTGTAAACTTGTTTTAAGTTGGCTTTCTATAAATGCATTGATATTCTTTTCTGGTACGTTTAATGATTTTAAAATGGGTCTTAAAAACGCATTATAATGAGTTGTTAATTCGTTTTTAATTTCTGTTTTACTCTTATTAGAGGTTACAATGGCAATCGCTTTTCTGGTGTTTTTTTCATAGGCTACTTCATCTTTAACAGGAAATTCTCTCAATGTTTTAGATTGCATTACAGATAGTTCTGTTCCTGAAATTCCGGTAGAAGCCAATAACACCATAAAAGCAACATCTTTAGAGTTGTTAGCCGCTAGAGGTGCAATAATACCACCTTCACTATGCCCCATCAAACCTATATTTTTAATATCTACATCGTTTCTAGTTTTTAAGTATGCGATGGCACTTAAAACGTCTTTTGAAAAATCTTCTGTGGTTGCTTTACCAAAATTTCCTGTAGATTCTCCAACTCCACGATCATCAAAACGCAATACGCCAATGCCTTGTCTTGTTAAATAATCTGACAACACTAAAAACGGTTTGTGCCCCATAAAACTTTCATCTCTGTCTTGTGGACCACTTCCACTAATTAAAATAACTACTGGAAATTTTCCTTTTGTATTGGGTAAGGTTAAAGTACCTGCTAATGATATGTTGGCTTCATTATTTTTAAAAACGACTTCTTCTTCATAATAAGGATAGGGTTTTACCGGTTCTTGTGGCCGTCTAGAATCTTCTATTTTTATGGTTCCTTTTTTTAAGTTTAGAACCATTTCTATGCCACCTTCCTTATAAGTGCCTTCAAATTGTTGTGCTTCAGTATTAAAAACTCCCGTATAGTTCATTCCAACATTAGAGCCATCAATTATTAGCTTTCCATTTGTAAAAGTTGTCGCTGATGGTTTGATGCCAGCAATTCTAAACGTAGGAATATCCATAGTCGTTGCATACGTAGCGTTTTCTTGTTTTATTTTAAAAACAAAAGTGATTTCTTTATCGCCTCTTTTGGTTGTTCCGTTCCAATGTCCTGAAATATCTTGAGAACGTGCATTAGTAATGGCGAGTAAATTTATAAGTATGATAATTGTTAATGTTTTCATGTTCGTTAAATTTTGATTGATGATGTTTAGGCCAAATTTTCGTTAGCCTTGTGGTATTAAAAAATAGTATTACTGATTTAGTAATTGAAGCTATTTGAAGAGAGATTTAGTTAGATTTATTAGAGCACGTTTCCAGCTTCTTTAGCTTGAGCATCCTTAAGGCGACCTATTATTACGCCAATAAATAGTCCCATAGAAATGCCAACGGATATCCCTAATGACCTTTCAAAACGCTCACCTATTAGAATTCCAGCTATAACTCCGAATAACATTCCTAAAGTTATACTAAGGTTTGTATAGTAGCCTTGAGAAGTCAAAGAAAAGGTGTCCTTTAAGTAAGTCTCAAATTTACGCAGTGCGTTTTTAAAGAATTTTTTTCTGTTGTCTGGATTTGAGTTGAGTTTTAAGCTATCCAGTTCTATTTCTATAGATTGAATGTCAGCATTGGTGAATGCTCTATTTTCTAATTTTTTTAGAATATCAATAAATTGCGTATAAACCTTGATTTCAGATTTTTTAGAGGATTCCGTTTTTAAACTTTCAAAAAAGTTAATTGCATTTAATAGTGTCATAATTTTTACTGTTTTCTTGGTTAGTGGCCCAAATCAAAAAATATTACACCTAAAATTTATTTATTTTAAAAAACTACAGAAAAAACACTTTAATATCAGGTGTTTAACTTCTTAAACTTTCTATGTCTGTCATTAGTTCTTCTAGTTTCTTGAATAGTCTTCCATAAACGATGTTTAAATCCCATTTATAAATTCGACCTCCAACAAGGAACAGCAAAACCAAAATGACTGCCACGATAACAATGCCTATGAGTGGGATTCCAAATATTAAATAGGTGTCTGGAAAACCAACAAGTATTTCACCAACAAGTCTTTCTCCCAAAGGCATGCCTTCGGCATCTTTAAACCAAAAGCCTAAAACCAATGACATGAATATAATTGGGTACAAAAATCTTGAAAACCTTTTATTGATAGATACCTGTTTGTTTATCCATTGGTTAAATGCTTTTAAGTATTGATAACTACTAATACCTATATCGATTTTCTCTAAATCGTTTAATAACCTCTTATTAATAACAACAAGAACTGAAAGCGTAACAAAAAATATGATACCTGTTATTGGAATTCCTATAATGAAAGCGACGACTAAAAAAGCAAACGAGAATGCCACAATGGCAATCAAATTTATTTTAAACATTCTTTTAAATTTATCAATGATATGAATTGATTTTTGGTTGTAAAGATTGTTTATTTTTGGGGCTACTAGTGCGTCACTCTTGAGAAAACCTTCTTTCCAGATGTTTTCAATTGATTTTTCCATCTAATAATTTTTTTAATCTAGTTTTAATTCTTTTAACACGTACACCAATATTATTTGGGTTCGTTCCTATAATTTCAGCAATTTCCTTTTGCGATTTTTCTTCCAAATAAAGCATGATAACGGCTCTATCTATTTCCGATAGTTTTCTAATGGCATCATATAATAAATTTAGAGATTCGTCTGAAAACGCGTAATTGTCCTCGGTTTCTTCGGCAGTTATAGAATCAGACACAAAATGCTGAACATTATTTTTCTTTTTCTTGAGTAAGGTTAAACAAACGTTTAATGAAATACGATATACCCAAGTACTCCATTGCGATTCTTCACGGAAATTGTCTTTACTTCTCCAAATTTGTAAACACACTTCTTGGTAATAATCTTCAAAATCTTCTTGCGAGTTAGTATACGCTCGACATAATTTGATAATTATTCCTGCAAATGGTAAAATGGATGATTTATAAAAATCGCTACTCAATAGTGTTGTTTTTATTGTTTAGTGTCTTAAATTAAGAATTATTACAGGTTAATGTCAAAATTGATTTTATTTTATTAATCGATTTACATTAAGCTTATACATTTTCCCTATTGGAATTTTGTGATTCCTTAGATGTATTCTATTACCTTCAATTAATTCTATTTTATCTATTGAGATAATAAAAGATTTGTGAATCCTTATAAATTGTGTCTCTGGTAAATTATGTGTAAAGGATGTTAGCGTTTGATGAGAAACAATCACTTTATCAACCATATTAATTTTTACATAGTTTCCATAGGCTTCTAAAAACAGAATGTCCTTTAACTTTATCTGGTAGTATTTTTTATCTTCCTTTATAAAAATCTTAGTGTCTTCTATGGTTTCCGTATTTTGTATTGGGCTGGCTTTAATTGATAATGCATCGGAAACTTTACTAACAGATTTTACAAAACGACTGAAATTAAATGGTTTTAATAAATAATCGTCAATATTCAATTCATAACCTTCTAAGGCAAATTCCTTGTAGGCTGTAGTAATGATAATTTTTGGCGGATTAGAAAGTGTTTTTAAAAACTCTAAACCAGAAAGCTTTGGCATATTTATATCTAAAAAAATTAGATCAATAGAATGCTTATTTAAATAGTCTAGGGCTTCAAAAGCATTATAACAACTTTTTTGGAATGATAGATAAGACAAATTACTCGCATAATCTTTAATATTATCATGAGAGGCAGTTTCGTCGTCTACAATTATATATTTTATCATTTCTTATATATATCTAATGTTGTTGAATAGGTGTTTTCTTCAATTTTATTATACAATTGATGTGTGTTTGGATATAATAAATTTAAGCGATCTTTTAAATTTTTGAGCCCAATACCTTTGTCTTCTGATGATTCTTCAGCATCATAATTGTTTTTAACTGTGAAACTTATTTTATTTTCATCTTCAATAAGTTGTAAATGAACAAATGCATTATCTGTTGCTTTTTCAATGCCATGTTTAAAAGCATTTTCTAGCAAAATAATGAATAACAAAGGTGCCACTTTTGTTTCTGGATTTTTAATTGATTTTTCAAAATTCACATCAATGTCTTTATGGTATCTGGCAGTTTGTAAATCAATAAAATTTATTAAATAATCTATTTCATCTTTTAACTGCACGTTTTCCTTTCCGCTATCGTAAATAGTGAATCGCATTAAATCTGATAATTTTAGGACATAGTCTTGAGCTGCATCAGCATCCTTTTTTATTAAGGCATACAAATTGTTAAGTGTGTTAAAGAAAAAATGAGGATTTATTTGATTTTTTAATAGCATCAATTCGGCTTCTAATTTATCCTTTTTAAGTTTTTGAATACTTTTTCGGTATTCGTGGGTCCAATAGAAAATTAAATAAGCAACTGCAATTGCTAAAAGAATTCTTACGCTATTCTTTAGAAAGCCTCCATCTAAATCTGTAGTAGCATCAATAGCAAATATTAAAAGCGGAATACTTATTCCTAAAAAGAGATATTTTAATCGAAGGTTAGAAGTCCCAAATTTTATTTTTTCAGTTTGAAAGAGATAATTCAAAAGGGTGTAAAAGACTACTAAACCCAATGAACTTGAAAGCACTGCGAATATTTCGCTTTGAGCGTTTCTTAAGATTAGCATCAAAATAATAATGATTACAGATAGAACTGCTGCTGCTTTATAAAGTTTTTTATGTGTCATGATTTTAATTTATTTATGATTTTGACACAAATCTATATTGCATATTCAAGGTTACAGCTTTTATTTTATAAACGTCTCTTTTCATATTGTAAACGTATCAAATTTAATGATAAAGGTACTTTAAATATCATAATGAGTTGATTGCCATTTGATACGCTAGCTTCATCAAAATAGTTCTAATTAACGAATATTCAGCTCTAGGTTTACATCGAATTTAAAACTAAATACATATGAAAACTTTAATTACAATTATTACAATCGCATTATCAACCTTATTTGTAAATGCTCAAACGAGTTCTGAGAAAGAACTATTAAAAACTTTAAATGAAACTACACCAAAGGCATTGCAAGACAATAAAGTACCTGGATTGGCATTGGCTATTATTAAAAATGGCGACGTTATTATTAAAAAAGAATATGGGTTTTCTGATGTATCAGAAAACGAGATTGTAAATAGTAAAACAGGCTTTAATATTGGTTCTATATCAAAAATGTTTACAGCTTGGGGAATTATGAAATTGGTAGAAGACCAAAAACTTAATTTAGATGCTCCAGCTTCAAAATATCTTTTGAATTGGAAATTACCATCTAGTGAATTTGATTCAGATAAAGTAACTATCAGGAATCTATTGCAACATACTGCAGGTTTGTCTGTTCATGGTTACAACGGTTATGAAACTAAAGATGAATTAACTTCAATTGATGCATCGTTATCCGGAACTACTAATCTAGATGAGAAAGTAGAACTCGTTATGGAACCAGAAAGCAAATGGAAATATTCAGGTGGTGGTTATTCTATATTGCAATTAGTTATTGAAGACGTTAGTGGGAAATCTTTTGCGGATTACATGAAAGAACATATTTTTAAGCCTTTAAAAATGAAACAAACAAGTTTTAATATTAGTAAAAAGGTTTTAAAAAATTCTGCAAAGGCCTATGATGAAGAAGGAAATGAAATCCCATTACGCCTTTTTAATGCGCAAGCAGCAGCAGGTTTGCATACAACAATAGATGATCTTATTCTTTTTGCAAAAGCATCATTTTCAAAAAATCCTGTTTTGTCAGAAGAAAGCATTGCTCTTTTGATAAAACCTACCGAACTATCCAAAGGGAATTACGGAATGGGTTATATGATTATGAATCGTTTTGGGGATTTTACATTATCTGGTCATGGTGGTTCTAATGAAGGATGGCAATCTGGTTTTATGCTCGATTTTGAATCAAAATCAGGTATTATTATCCTTACCAACGGCTCTAATGGAAAAAACGTTTTATTTGGAAACCTGCAAGATTGGGCAAAATGGCATGGAAGTAATTAATTTAATGTCTTAATTTTTGTAACGGTAAAATCTCGTTCACGGTCAACATTTTTTATGGCTATAATAATACTTTCTGGAATTAAATTGTTTCGGTTTCTATTGGAACTCATAAAATGTACTATTCCAGATGCTGTTTTAAAATGAGTATATCCATCCAATAATATGATAATTGGATATTTTTTCGCCACTTCAGTTGAATCATTATATGAATCAGGAATACTTATTAAACAAGTTCTTTCTTCATTTAAAATACTAGATTTAATAATGAACTGACTTCCAATTATAATATCCGTTTTATTCTGTCCGAACGTCGTTTGTGCTCCAAAAAGAAGAATACATAAAATCACAAATGTAAAAGTTCTCATAGTTTACTTTATATGTTTGGTAACAAATATTTTCGACAACGTACCACCTGTGGCTTTCATTTCTCCAATTTCATAAGTGGTATTATCACACTTCGGACATTTGTATTTCATAGTTTTATATTTTTTGAGTTGATACTATATGGCTGTAAATGATTAACGATGATATTCATTGCCTTTTATTTTAAAAACTTAAATCGAGGACTATATATCACCTCTTTTTCATTGTTTATTCTCAGTGTGTTGATCAATATTAAAATTAAATTGGCGACATACAAAAAGCCAATAACCATAAAAAATGTACTTAACGTTATTTGGTCTGTGAGTCCAATTTTTGATATGGTGAACAATACTATTGGGATAAAAAATAACAGAATGGTCCACGTGATTTCGAAATTGATTAAATCTTTACCCAACTTATTACTATTTTTTATCTTACCTTTTTTTGATGTCCAAAGTATAAATGGAATTAAAACCCCTAGCAATGGAAAGACCAGAAATAACAGTGCAGAGAGATTGAGATACGTTAAATACTTTTTATCTTCTTTTACGGACCAATCTATCAACTCATCTGGACTTACATTTAAGGCATTGGCTAATCGCTTCAATGACTCACCTGTAGGGTTTGATTCCCCTTTTTCGATGCGTTGAATAGTTCGTAAACTTAAACCAGATTCTTCTGCTAGAAATTCTTGTGACATCCCTTTCTGGTTTCTCAATTCTTTTACTCTTAAAGCTAAATAGTTATTATCCATTTTCTAAAGGTTTGTTTTTAGTTAAAGTTTTTCTGTACCTCATTATTGTTATGGTTACTATTCCTAATAAAAATCCAGGAACCAATTGAACTAACGACCCATAAATCACATGATTTAATAGCGCTTGTCCAAAATTATCAAAATATAATCCATAATGTGTACCTATTTCCCATTTTGTATCTACCCACCAAAGTATCGCAACAGGAATCCTTGAAATAGGTGAGTAAATAAGTAAGCTTAATAAAAGAATCTTGTAAGCTTGTTTTTGATTACCTAATTTAATACCTAGATATATAGCAATCCCTAAGGTAAGCCAAAGTAGCCCGATAATAAAAATAGCATTTTCAGGCAATCCCAATAATTCTAAACCATATCTAACTGGAGTTAAAATTAATGCAATTATGATGGGTGCTTTAGCATAATAAATGGCTTGCTGTAAAGCTGTTTTTTCCTTGTTTTTCATCCTAATTCTTTTTTGCGATAATTTTACGACCAGATTGATTCATCGTTAAGCTAATAACATTATTCGCTTCATTTTTATTAAACGTGATTTCTGCATCTACAATTTTTACAAAAAAATGATTTTGAGTTTCAGCAAATAATTCAACCTTTTTAGTTTGACCTGGAGCTAATAAGTATAATTGATTTGTGTTATCCAATCCTATAGTAAGGTTTACATTTGGTTTAACCTCATAAGTACCTGTATAGTCACTTAATATTTCAGAAGGTACATTAATTGATTTTCTCTCAGGTTGATTATGCTTAGCCTCTGTTATTTTATCATCTGGTATACTTACAAATAATTCAGCAACTTGTTTCGCCACGTTATTTACATTCTTACAATTACAGTTGGTTAATGCAGTTATATACAGTTTCTCTTTAGGTAAAAACAGCGCAATACTGGTAAACCCCTTCGTACTTCCTGTGTGGGCAATTACAGGAGAATTCCCCAATTTCGAAAATCGAAAACCATATCCATAAGGTACTCTTTTCCCACTGTTTAATGAGGTTGGTGTCATAGCTTGTTTTATACTAGAAGCTTTTAAAAGTGTGTTTGAAAGTAATGCGTTTTGCCATTTTAAAAGATCCTCTGTGGTATAGCCGGCATTGCTGTATTTAAAACGCTCTCCTGGTTTAAACTCCAAAGGTTCATCTTTAAAATATGCAATAAGTTCTGTAGGTGACATATTAGTTTTAGAAATAAAACCCTTGTCACCAACAGGTGTTCTGTTTTTTATTCCCGAAGTATGATTCAATAGATTGTGAATGGTAATATCTTTTCCAATCTCGACATATTCAGGAATGTATTTTCCAATATTATCCTCAATATTCAGTTTGCCTTGCTCTGCTAGCATTAAAATTGAAACTGCGGTAAATTGTTTTGTAATTGAACCAATCTGAAATACACTACTCTTTTGTAAAGGTGTATTTAATTCTAAATTAGCTTTTCCAAAAGATTTACTATAAATAGATGCTCCTTCTTTTGCTACCAGAATTGAAATACCAGGTTCGTTTTGATTGTAACTTATAGCAACTATGGAATCTATTTTTGATTCATAGCTCTGACTAACGCTAAAATATGTAATGAAAAGAAAAGTGAGTGTTGTAAAAAAATTATTCATTGATTTGTTTTTAATGTTCATGGGACAAAATTAAATACAAACCTTACTGGCACTTGCGCCAAGCTTATGACATCTTTATGACATCTGCGCTTATTCCTTTAAATAAAGGCACATTTAAACTTTATTTTACTTAAGAGATGAGATTCTAACAGTTATTGAAATCAGTTCCAAATTGGCAAAGAAATACTGCTGTTTCCTGTAAAAATTATCTCTAATGGAATTTCAGCATCTTTAATACTTTCTTTATTAACATCCTTTCCAGTACCATAATTAATTTGAGCATTATTGTTTTTATTGACATTAACCACCACTACAATGCGACTCCCTTTTTCTAATTTTTTACTGATTAGTTTTGAATTGTCGAAAGATATTTGCGTCTTTCGATTCGGTGTCAATAAATTTCTGTGTTCTCTATCTTTAGCATAACTCGCTCTGCCAATATAATAGCTTAAATGAAAGTATTTATCTTCTGGTGTTAATTGGTATACGATCACAGAATAATCGACATCTTTTTTATTGATACTAAATTCAAGGTTTCCCAAGAAAGAACCGTTAATAATAACATCATTCTTTAGTACTTCAGATTTAAAAATCAATCCATCTTTTAAATTGATATTCTCCTTTTCTAAAGGCCAAGGATAATAGTCTGTGTTGGTCATATTTTTTCGATCTTTAAAATCAACAGACATTTGAATCTCTGAATTAGTTGGTTTTGATTTTAAGGCATAAAAATCGTTGATTTTATCAGCGCTTAAATGAAAGGTTAAGGTATCATTGGTCATGGCATTTAAACTTGGTTTATGCATCCATGTATTGGTACCCATGACTTGGAAGTTGACTTTATCTTTTAAAATACTCGGTTTTGCTTTTCCGTTCAAAATGTAATCAAACCATTGGTAAATTAGTTCTTCTTCGATGTTTATCAAAGCAGCTTTATCTAATTTGTAATTTCTTAGACTTTCTTCTGGTTTCGTTTGTGCAGCCCAATGATCATAGGGCCCAACTAACAAATAATGATTTGGATTTTTTGCATATTTATGATGTTCATTGTAATAATATATGGCTCCTCTTTGTGAGTCATCATAATACCCTGTAATGGTTAAAACAGGAATGTCAATTTTTGCAAATTCTTGTTGGTATGGTATCATTTTTTTCCAGAAGTCGTCATAACTAGGATGTTGCATATACCTATTCCATAATGTATTTACCCGACCATCTAAACTATCTAATTTGTTAAACGCTACTCCTGTTTTGTACCAGGTGTTTTTTAAAGAATTCCAACGCTTAAAATCATTTGAAGCTTCAAAATCTAAAAACTTGTTATTGGTTACATAAAAATTCCAGGAATACGAATAATTGTGTAGGACATTATTTTCCATTGGGTAATCAATACCTGGTGCAATAGCAACCATAGGAACAATGGTTTTTAATGCAGGATGCACGTTGTGTTTCATAGAAGCCCATTGTGTAAAACCATTGTAACTACCTCCAAACATGGCTACTTTTTGATTAGACCAAGATTGTTTACTAATCCAATCAATGACTTCATACACATCAGTATGTTCATATTCAAGTGGTTTTATGTCGCTATTACTCAATCTCTTTCCTCTTGTATTGGCAATCACGCCTATATAGCCTTTAGATGCTGATAACATCGCACCAACTTCATTAGTTCCTGCGTAAACAGAAGACACTAATATGGCAGATTTTTTAGCTGTTGCATGTCCTTTTCGCTGTATTAATACTATGGAAACTTCGGCACCATCTTTCATAGGGATTACAATACTATCATTTATTATATACCTACGATTATGGTCTTGTTTAATTTCATCAAAATAAATAGCTCTAGTTGATGAAAATACAGTGCTTAAAAAATATTTTTTTACTAAATCCGTAGCTGTTGCCTGTGTTATTTTTTCTGATTTAATAGTATTATATGTATTATAAAAATTGTCAACATAATAATCTGTAGGATCTCTAACTATCAAGGCTTTATCTAAATTAAGAACTTGTATGTCATCAGAATTCTTTACGTATTTGTTGTAAGATTTTTTAAACGCGTCTTTGAAGTTCGTAGATAGCTTTGCCTCTACATAATGGATGTATACATCTAAATACTGCCTTTGATCTATTGGTGTTTCTGCTACTCTTTTTTTTATTGAAGCTAATGCGTCTTCATATTCACCTCTTATTAACTGGAACTTAAACAGGTCTAATTCTGATAAATTTTGAGTATCACAGATTGCGGCTAATTGCTGCATTTGGTTTTCAAGCGCTATTGAATCTGATAGTTTCACCTTTTTAAATGGCAATTCTTGTGCAAAAGAAGTGCTACTAATTGCAATTAGAAATAATAAAAGGACTGACTTTTTCATTGTTTTACGTTTGAAAATTGATAAAGAACTAACTATTTTCTATTTGGGTTTATGTAATGGATTAACTCTTCATTGTACAAAAAGCCGTCTTGGGTTTGCGTCATTTTAATAAAGTTTTTTAGTTCTGGTGCATACAACCAAACTTCATCTGTTTGTGCGTTGTATCCTCTAGAATTTGAAACCGTTCCCTTGTATTCTATGGTATACGCCATAAAGGTTCCAGCGTCTACTGTTTCTTCTTTGTAGGATAACACTTTTGCATCTTGACTTTGTGTTCCTGTGGTACCATCTTGACTTGTCCATTTTTTTTCATATCGCCACGTTTTACCAACCTCTAAAGGCCATTTGTATCTTGGTGTTTCGCTTTCTTCTGGCTTTACAATGTCCGAAACTGGAATCGTATCTTTTGCAATGACCATACCTAAGCCGTCAGCTATATGTACTATTTCTCTTGTATCTTTGCCTTCTGAACGCACTTCGCCTTCAGTGGTTACGCCTTTATATTTCCAAGTCCATGTTTCACCAACGGCATAATCGCTTAACGTTGGTTGTTCTGCTAATGAATCAGTGTTTTCACTACAAGACATCAACAATGAAATCATAACTAAATACACGATTTTTACTATTCCGAATGCAACTTTTAAATACTTCATAATAAGAGTTTTAAATTAATGATAGTACAAAGTAAAGGTGAGAATTTTTATCAAAAAAGGAAAAATACATGAGCGTAAATAAAAGTCAATGAACGTTAGAAAACTCAGCGATTTTCTCTTTATAAACTATTCCAGTTTTTAAACTTAACGGACTGCCTGCTAGACACTTCTACTTTTTCACCAGTGATTAATATAATTTGTAATTTATTATTAAAGTATGGGTGAATCTCTTTGATGTAATGTATGTTAATCATTTGACTTCGATTCACACGGAAAAAGACTTTAGGGTCTAATTTTTCTGCTAATAAATTTAAAGAACGCTTTATCATTGCTTTATCCGAACCAAAATAAAGACGTGCATAATTTTCTAAAGATTCAATAAAATGAATCTCTGTGAGTGGAATAAAATGACATTTTTCACCATCTTTTATAAATATCTTTTGATGCATCGGTAATGTTGTAGGTTCTAATTTTACCCTATTAGAAAGTTCTTCCTTTACCTTTTCAATAGTTTTAGAAAAACGTTCATCTCTTAAAGGTTTTACCAAATAGTCTAAAGCGTTCATCTCAAACGCTTTTACAGCATATTGGTCATAGGCCGTTGTAAAAACGACGTCAGGTACATTTGTTAGTTCTTCCAGTAAATCAAATCCAGATTTTCCAGGCATATGAATATCTAAAAACAATAGGTCTGGTTGTAAATCTTCAATTAAAGTTATGGCTTCATCTACATGACTAGCCTCGCCTATAATTTCAAACTCATTATGTTTTTCTAATGCACGTTTTACTTCTTCTCTTGCTAAACGTTCATCATCAATGATTATGGTTTTAAATCTTTTCATCGTTTATATGCATTGGAATTATGAGTTCTGCGCAGACATGGTTAAGTTCAGTCGCTGTTAAACTAAAACCAGCCTTACCTTTATATTGAATTTCTAAGCGTTTTTTTAAATTTTCGAGACCTAATCCAACACTTTTATTTTCACTAAGTACACCAGGATTCTCAACCGTAATATGAATATGACTATCCTTCTTTTTAATTTTTAAGTTAATAACGCCACCATCAACTTTTAAATCGATGCCATGTTTAATGGCGTTTTCTATCAATAACTGAATACTTAACGCTGGAATCTTATAATTAATAACGTCTTCTTCAATATTAGTTTTCAGTTGAAGTCGTTCTTCAAAACGCATCTTTTCTAATTCAATGTAATCATAAACTAAAGCCAATTCATTTTTAATCCTAATTAGATCTTTGTCTTTTTCATATAATGATGACCGCAATAAATCTGATAATAAATCAATAGCTCTTCTGGCAACGTTTGGGTTTTCAATAACTAGTGATTTAATCGAATTTAAAGAGTTGAATAAGAAATGAGGATTCAATTGCGCTGATAAATTATCTAACTGGGCTTGTTTTGCGATTAAGGAAAGTTGCGCATTCTCTCTTGCCGTAACCACTTCTTTTTGATAGTAATGATACAAGTGATATGCCAATATCCAAATAGACATTAGTCGCAGTCCTGTCAGTAAAATTGGATCCCAGTACATGATGGCTTCAAAGAAATTTTTATCCTCACCTGCAATAAAAGTCCAATACGTATACCATTTTAAGTTGTTTATTAACACGTATAGAAGCGCTAACAAAAGTATACTTGGAATAACACGAATAAATAACTTTTTAATTGGCAACTGACTCCAGTTAGCTTTTAATGCATATATTCTATACATATGTGTTAAGAAAATTCCAATTGCCACATCTAAAACATAATTTGAAAATGTATAGAAAATACCATAATTATCTCTGTTATATACTGTGTATGCCCAATAAGTTGATACCAAGCACCAGCCCATCAATTGGCAAAGCCAATACAAACGGGTTTTTGATATTTTCTTGGTATAACTTAAACTCATATGAATAACAAAGCAACGTATTTTCTTTAAAAATAGAAAAAAGAAATACATGAGCGCGAATAAGAAGCGATAAGCGTTTGTTATTTATTTTAGGAATTTAGGCTATGGAATATTTAAGGCTTGGATTAATTGCTAAAAAAAATACAGATTTAAGACAAGAGAATTTATGACTTAAATATTGTCTTTCTTCATGATAGTCTCAGCAGAGGATTGCTTTTTTTTATATACATCTTTGTTGGCTGTAGGTTTTATACAATTCTTTATCTCTAACTTATAACGCCATTATTAAAATATAATCCAATAAGACTAAGAGAGTTAATAATTCCATGTGCAATTATTATAGGAAAAAGTTTTCGCTTAATTGTAAAATAGACTGAACCAAATATAAGGGCAATACAACCAGTGGCAATAACACCTGCTAATCCTTGGTAAATGTGTAACATTCCAAATATTACAGCATGTATAATTAATGCTATAATTATTCCCAATGTATTATTTCCAGTACAATCAACCAATCTATTTAGTAAATATCCACGAAATAACAATTCTTCACCTAAGGCTGCACCAAACCAAACAACTGTAATTAGGTAACCTATAAACACAAGAGGTTTACCCATAAAAAAAGCAAATCTATCAGCTGCACCTGCTGGGTTCGTTAGACCAAAACTTTCCAATATTGGTTTTACAATTAGTCCCATAATTGAAAAAACTAGTATTACAGTGCCAAGTGCTATCAATATATTAATCATCCAATTTTTTGTACCTTTTGGAATCTTAGGCCCAAACTCTTTCCAGTTTATTTTTTTTTGTTTCATGAAAATCGTACTAACTATAATACCACACCAAATTGCTATTGAGCCAGCACCAATTACGTCGAAATAATCCGCAAGGTGTTTTATGCTCAATATAGTTAGGAATACAATTGTTATTTCTACAAGTATTTTAATATTAAAGGATTTCTTTTGTGGTTCCATATCATTCATCTAATTGTTTTTATGTAATTTTAGGACAAATTTACTAATAATAATTTAAATTAGGACAAGTTTACTAATGAAATCAACAAAAGAAAAAATATTGGATAATTCAAGGCACTTATTTAATGAGCAATCTTATAGTTCAGTAACTATTAGAATGATTGCAAAAACATTAAAGATGAGTTCAGGGAATTTAAATTATCATTTTAAAAAACGTGAAGAAATTTTGGAGGCTTTATATTTTGAAATGACAAAAGAATTTGACTATAGACTCTCAAGTTTCTCTGAGATGGAAGTTTCTATAAATCAAATAAAAATTGAAATTAAGTTAACCATGAAGCGAATGATTGATTATCAATTTTTCTGGACAGACTTATACAATATATTAAATTTAAATGATAATATTAAAACTCATTTTCATAAAATATATGATTCAAGATATGAGAGTTATATCTTTTTATTTACTCAATTAAAAAAGAATAAATTAATGAAAGTATCTATACTGGATTGGGAATGCCAAAATCTTGCCGAACAAATGATTCTTTATAGTAATACTTGGTTGTATTCTACCGTATTATATGGAGGGAAAATTAATGAGAGTGTAATAGAAAAAAAAGCAAATACTTTATTAAGTATACTTTATCCTTATCTTACTGTAAAAGGAAAGAAAGAATTTTATGAAATTATAGATTCTAATGAAAGATAAATCTGTTTTTTCCAAATATGCTTTAACTTTAACTATGTAACTAATTAGTTGTAAGATGTATATATATTTGTTGGCAGAAGTTGTTGTTTTATTTCCTTAGTTTTTTTATTACCTCCGCGCTTACCCAAAGTATATCTACATTTTCAAAATCGTCTGTACCTACATTTCTGCTAAAGAAAAGGTATTTACCGTCTATTGATATACCTACGCAAACTGCACACTGTTAGTGTCAGTATTTTTAATTGACTGGATATATTATAAAGCTATCATGTATTTGTTTTGTCGGTGTATCTCCCAATTTTGTTAGAGCATTTGAAAGTTCTTTTAATGTGAGCACACTTAACGGAAGTTGGTGTTCTTTAGGCTGGTAGATACTTCCCATGGGATAATCAACTCCAGCTGTTTGAGTCATTTCAATGTGATTTCCAAGTATGGTTGAAACTTCATTAATGTCGGTGAATTTTACAAGTCTTTCAATACTCATTTTAAAAGCAATCCAATCATTTATGTATAGTCTACCAGGATAAAAAGTGTCTCCAGTCAAGAGAATTTTCGTCGAAGTATCATAAACCGCAATTGAAGACGCTTGGTGTCCAGGAATTGGTATTATTTTCATCATGCGATTTCCTAAATCATAATCTACAACTTCTTCAGGCCAGTTTGCTATCTTAAAAAAATCTTGTACATCGTTAACCTCAAGACCGATTACAGAAGTGTTTGGTTTTCCTTTGAATTGTCCATCGCCAGCATAATGGTCTCCATGCTTATGCGTATGAGCAACAATTAATTCAACTTCTCCATTCTTTTTAGACCAATCGTTAATAATTTTATTTATAGTTTTATAAAGCGGAAAAATATCATCTTCTTGAGTAGCTCCAGTATCCATTAATAGCGCTTTGTTCTCACCAAAAAACAAAAACATAAAAGGCGCTTCATAATTTGTACACTTGTTTTGACGTAAAATATAAGTATGGCTATTGTACTTAACGACCTGAATTGGTGGGTCCATATTATCTTCACAGTTTTCAGAACCATGAATCCAATTTTGAACCTTTAAATCAACAGTGTCTTCGATTGATGGTTGGCATGACAAAATCAAAGTTAGTATTGATAGTAAGATTGTGATTTTTGTTTTCATATGTTGATCTATAATGGCTTTAATGTGATTGTATAAGATTCGTTGCGTGTTTAATCACCTGATTTAACAAACAAATCATAGATAGACACGAGCTTTGCGAACTGTGCGCAGCAAAAGTCAGCGAGGACTTTCGTAAGTAGGCTATAACCAGCAATGACAAGAGCTTAGCGAACTGGCGAAGCAATTATACACGGTATTAGCCGCTGTGTTTTTTAGTTATAATTTTTCTTTAATTGCTTTTCTCCAAAAGTAAATTCCAAAAACACAAGTCACAATTGCAAACATAATTCCGTTTTCGCCAAGCCAATGTTCCGTTCCTTCATTTTTAATGGTTAATTCAGGTAATATTTTTTGAATATATACATTGCTTACGGCGTGAAAAATTACTGCTGGCCATAGACTTTTAGATTTAAATGTGTAATACGTCATAATAAAAGACATAGAAATAATTACGATGAAGAATGTTATAAATTCCAATAATACATTATTACTATAGTAAACAAGCAGCGGCCAGTGCCAAGCAGCCCAAATAAATCCACTAAAAATAGATACACCAGTAAAGGAAAGTACCTTTCTCAATTCATAGATAAAAAAACCTCTCCACCCAATTTCTTCTCCTAAAGTTGTTGCTGAGGCTCTTATTACTTCTACAGTACCTATTAAAATAATGGCTATTATTGTTATTGCCGTTGGATTTAATGATCCTATTCCAAATAAACCAAGTTCTTTTCCCCAGTCTATAATGACTTCTTCATTGGCTAAACTTCCAAATCCGAAACTCCAGACTAGTATATAAGTGATTACCCCATATAAGGCAGGAATGAAATAAGACAATCGGATATATTTCCAATTTCCCCAATTCCAATTTAAAGATGAAATTTTACGCCCTTTTATTTTTAAGGTAATAAATGCGGCAATTGCAGGACACCACATGATTGCTCCAACATATATTCGTGATGGATATAAATTAACTATGGCATAATGGAAAGGTGAAGTAAGCGCAAATACGAGAGCCAGAAATAGAAAGATCGTATTCCAAGTTTTTTTTTGTTCTGTTAAATTTTCTTGCATTTTAATTTTCTGATTGGTTGTTAATGGAAGACGATGAGTCCGTAGTTTTGTTACATTGCGCTTAATGTGATTGTATAAGATTCATTATGTGTTTAAGCACCTGATTTAACAAATAAATCACAGATAGACACGAGCTTTGCGAACTGTGCGCAGCAAAAGTCAGCGAGGACTTTCGTAAATTGGCTAATACAAGCAAATAATTTTATACGTTGTTGCCATTAGTTTGTTTTTACATTTATTTTTTCAATTCTGTTTATCATTTCTTCTGCATTTGTATTTTCAGGATTGTGTTCTAAAGATTTTTGATAGCTTATTTTTGATAATTCAAATTGGTCATTTAAGAAATAACTTTCGCCCATACTATCAAATGCATTTGATGAATTTGGGAATTCTGAGATAAGTAATCTAAAAATGCTAATAGCCTCTTCTATTTGACCTTTCTTAATCAAATCATAGCCAAGTTGATTTAATTCATTTTCATCCGAAAAATTATATTCAGAAAAATTTTGTTTTTTTAAGTTTTTATAAAGCTCAATTCCCTCATTAGCATTATCATAACATTTTTCTCTAATTGCGAAATAAATAGACTTCTGTGGTATTGAAAAGGGATTGCCTTTTAAAATATTTTCGACTGCATCAGTTATTTCTCGAAGCTTGCGGTTTTTATTATTTGTCATTAAAACGATTGATAAATCTTCTTTCACATTATAATGGATAAAAGATTCATAATTGAAAGATGATCCATGATGTTGATGAATTAGCAAAGTGTCATTCTCAATGACCCCAATTCCTAAAGCAGAAGAACTCTCCTTAGAATGCGAATCAAATAAAGTAATTAACGATTTATTAGATATAAACTGTCCTGAATGTAAGTTGATTATCCATTTATACATATCATTTGCAGTAGGGTTTACCCAGCCAGAGAATTCGATATCCATTGCTCTATCATTTACAAAAGTATTATTAAATGCGGTTACTAATTCAGGGTTTTGAGTATCCGCGTCAATAATAGCATTTGTCATACCGCCAGGAATAAGTAGGTTTTTTTGAATGAAATCATTAAAACTCATTCCAGATACTTGTTCAACAATTCTTCTTTGCAGAAAAATATTATTGTTGCTGTACAAGTAATCTGTACCAGGTTCAAAATTTAGACGTTTAATATTCTTTATATCATTATAGATGTCTTGGTCATTCTTAATATTGTTCCAGTTGATTCTTGGCAGTCCACTTGTATATTGAAGTAGATGCCTAATGCTAATGGTATTTGACCATTCTGGTAATTGCAATTCAAAATTTGAGATTTTATCATCCAGATTAAGTAACCCTCTTTCATTTAAAATCATTATCGCAACAGCGTTGAATTCTTTTGCTATAGAACCAATGTTAAATATTGAGTTTCTACTAAGTTTTTTTGATCTAGAGGCATCTGAATATCCAAATTCATTTTGATATATAATATTATTGCCCTGTGCCACAAGGATGTTCCCATTGAACAATCCACGTTTATATGACACCTCCATCAATGTGTCTATTTGGTTTATTGTTGTTTCAGACAAATACTTTACCGTCGGATTGTTTTTATTTTGACAGTTTGTGAAAACGATTATTGATGTCAGAAAAAAGAGCGTTTTTATTCTATTCATTTTTGAAATTTTACTGAAAGACTATAAATTAATTAAACTGTTGCAGTTTTTAATTAATGTATTTGTTGATATTACCAGTTTCGAAATCATTCCTCTTTATTAATATATTTTAACCCTTCGTATAAAGCTACTAATGGTACAGAGCGATGGTTTTCTTTTTCAAAATATTCTATTTCGATATTTAGAGGTTTATCCGATTTCTTTGTTATTAAAGTATAAAGAGAGTCGTGTCTTTGTTTATTCCTTTCGTAATTAGCCTCCCCTTGATTGGCAGTAGCGATATAAAGTTTTTTATCTAATGATATTGAGGAAATAGAATCAACTTTGTTTTTCATCATCTCCTCATTCCACCAAATACTTGGGTCTATAGAAATGTAAGCATTGAATACGCTATTTTCATCCATATAGGAATTTAGTGTAAGTAGTCCTCCTAAAGAGTGCCCAACAAGATTTCTAAACGGTTCTGTCTTATACTTTTTATCAATATAAGGTACTAGTTCTTTCTCAATGAAATTCAAAAAAATCCTTCCACCTCCCATATTATTCGGTCGTTTGGTTTTAATTTTTGTAACTGTAAAATCTCGTTCTCGGTCAACATTCTCTATGGCTATAATAATACTTTCAGGCATTAAATTGTTTCGATTCCTATTAGAACTCATAAAATGTACTATTCCAGATGCTGTTTTAAAATGAGTATATCCATCCAATAATATGATAATTGGATATTTTTTACCAACTTCAGATGAATTATTGTATGAATCAGGAAGACTTATTAAACAGGTTCTTTCTTCATCTAAAATATTAGATTTAATAACGAACTTACTTCCTACTATAATATCTGTTTCATTCTGTCCAAATATGGTTTGTACTCCTGAAAGAAGAATATATAAAATTACAAATGTCAAATTTTTCATAGTTTGCTTTATATGTTTGGTAACGGTTATGTATAAGATCAGTTGCGTGGTTTAAGCAACTAATTTCGCAAATAAATTACAGGTAGAAAGTCCGCGAGGACTTTCGTAAATAGGCTAAAACAAGCAATTAATTTTATACGGTGTCAGCAGTTTTTTTTCTGTTTAATACTTTAATTCCAAGTGTTATTAAGATTATTATTAATGCAATAAAAAATATACTTGTTGAAATGCTTTTTATAACTGAAAATATGCTAATCGTTTCTACTGAAATCTCTGTCAAATCAGGATAGCTTTTTAACATTGTGATAATCCCGATATTTTCCAAATAATCTGCAATTCCGGCAATAATAGGTATTACGCAGAGATAAATATATGGGGAATTTAATTTGTTTAATTTTTTCAAGAAATAACCCAAAAGCAGACAGTAAGAAAGTCCAAATAGCAGTGGGTAAATCATATCAACAGGTATTTGATTGGTCAGATACGTCAAACGGCCATTTTCTTCAAGCGAAATGAATAATTCATTGACATAATTCAAATCATATCCTGTGGGCATCATATCCAATAATTTCATTCCGTTAGAGAATTCCATTGTTTTGGGAATGGTGACAGTGAGCATAAAGGTGTAAACCAGATTGGTCAAGATAAAAAGTCCTAAAACCTTTTTGCCCGAAATATTCTTTTCTATGAATTTTCTTAATCGTTTCATTTTTTTCTCAAATAAGTGCGAACGGTAAGTTGCATGAGTAGTGGTAGATTACGTGGTAGTTTCCTAATAATACTTCTACTTCTACTTTGGTATTACTTAAACCCGCATTATGAATTAGAAAATCTATTACGAACCAAAAATACTGCAAATCAGCCACTTCGTTTCGTTATTTTCTCTAACCATAGCGATGCTATGCTTTTCAAATCTAACATCCTGATTTATTGTGATAATGCAGGTTATACAAAATGTTAGCCTTTGTTATTTGTTTTTTAGTTCTTGAATTCTGTTTTTATAGTATTCGTCATTACTTAATTCAGCAGCTTTTTTCACAAACCTTAGTGCATTAGTAATATCATTTTGAGTTTCATAATAGTCTGCCATTGAATTGTAGGCACTTGCGCTGTTGGGGTAATAATCAATATTCGATTTGAAAAACATAAATGCTTTTTCAGGTTGCCCCATTTCTAAATTCATATAGCCATAGCCACTAAACATTTCCTCAATCATTGGAGGGAAGGGATAACCGAAATGCGTTGAATAGATTTCTTCTTGTTTTTCCAATAGCTTAACCAATTCTTCTACTTTTGTTTCAGGATTATTATATTTTTGCGGAGATTTAAACTGGTACCATTTAAAAAGAAAAATCAATCCATCTCTCATCGTTGGGAGCGGAACAGTACCATGTAAATCTTCATTGTACACCTTCCATGAGAAATTTAATCCATTCTGTTTTTGAGAGGTCGCAAAAGTTGAAAAGTCAATGATTGAACGTGCAAACAAAGTGAATTCTGAAGCGTCGTCCATAATATTCTCCATGGTTATTTCTTCATTCCACATATGTAGCTGTTCTGCTGCTAAAGACACATAAAGAGATTTACCTTTATAACTTTCTAAACTCAGCTTTTCTTTTGCCTCCTTCAATAATTTTTGGTCGTCCCAATCCAAACTTGGATCTATGGCTATATAGTTTTGAAAGAGATGCTTATGATTAACCAACATATTTACCGTAAACAAACCGGCATAAGAATGCCCAATTAAGGTACGGTAGGCCGTGGTTGGATATTTATTTTCAATGTATGGGATTAGTTCTTTTTCAATACTTTGGGTGAAGTTTTCCGCACCACCAGTTTCTTTATTCATTGCCTGCCCACGCCTCATTTTAATCTGAGAAGTAGTTAAGTCCCGTATCCTGTTAGTTTTGTTAGAAATTCCAATTAGAATCATATGAGGCAAATAATGTCCCCAATAATTATCATAAATTTCTTCTAAATTTTCTCTCAGAGAAAATCCATCTAACAAATAAACAACAGGATATTTTACACTACTATTTGGGTTATAATTATCAGGGAGTTTAACCCAAAACTCTCGATATTCTTTGAATACCTCTGAATAAACAGAATCAATAATTTCTGTTTGAAATTCACTCGATTGATTCAACTTCGATTGTGCCGATATTTCTTGAAAGACAATAAGGAGTCCTATTGTCAATACTATTTTTAATCCTTTGGTCATGTAATTGTCTTTAACCCTTCTTATTTTGGCTTTCATAATTGATATTAATGTGTTAGTGCGATGTATTAATTTTTTTCATAACGTTAAACCTAAAGCTAAAATATTCATATTTTGATTTGAAAAATATGAAAAGCGATATATAACAGAATTTTATAAGGAATCAGCAATTTTAGCTTGTTGAATAACATACCTCATATCTAACTTGTAAGTCGAGTCGTGTTTCAGGGTTATGTAATCCAAATTAAACTGAAAAATCAATCTAATTGATATTTAATAGATTTTGTAATCTCATGAGTTACATTTCCTGTATGCAAAGCTGATTTATTTTCAATAAGCATTAAATGGCTTTCCTTTTTAGAACTGACTTTATGATTAATTCCTTTTTTTACAATGAACAAATCCCCTTTTTTCATTGTAAATGGTTCTTGGTTTTCTATTTCAAAAACAAGACTTCCTTTAAGCACATAAAATAATTCATCTTCATTTTTATGTTGATGCCAAGGCACTTTGTTTCCCTGTATTTTTACAAGTTTTATAAAAACATCATTTACTTCACCTATTATTTTTGGAGAATAGTAGTCTTTTATGGTTTTAAGTTGATCGTTTATATTCATAATATAAAATATTGAAGTTATTGAAGAGAGACTTATTAATGAGTTTACATTTATAAAATAGATTCAAAAATTAATGCTTGTTTTATAGTCTCTAGCAAATTCTGATCCCTCTCTATAAAATTACCATTCTTGTTCCTACTTCTTTTTTTAACTATTAAATTCTGCCAACCATTTTAAAATCGATT
Source organism: Winogradskyella psychrotolerans (assembly GCF_018860565.1). GTDB lineage: Bacteria > Bacteroidota > Bacteroidia > Flavobacteriales > Flavobacteriaceae > Winogradskyella > Winogradskyella damuponensis. Next base: position 120,883 of record NZ_JAHKPS010000018.1, on the reverse strand, counting down.
CATTTGTTTCTTGTGGTAATTCCTGTTGAATGTGATGGCCACAATCTAAACTAATCACATCTAAATTCGGAACAAAATCCTGTAGTCTTTCAAATTTTGGTATCATATCTAGATTACCATAGATCATAAGTGTAGGCTGTTTGATGATTGGGTTAATATCTGCTAATAAGTGCCAGTTCCGGTCGAGGTTTCTATACCAATTAATAGCGCCATTAAATCCGGAATTGTTAAAGGCCTTTACAAAAACAGACAAATCATCGTCGTTCATAATAGGGTCACCAAGAGGCTTTACTGCTTTTGCAAGATTTATCATTAACATTCCTGGCTCTGGTGGTGCAAGAGGTACATTCTTACGAAATAAATTACGAAGAAAGTTTTCTGTTTGGTTCTCTAACACAGCATCTGCAACTCCTGGTTTTTTATTAAAATGAACAAAATAGAAATCGTCTCCAAAAAACGCTTCCATCAACTCAATCCATGGTTTTTCACCGCGTTCTTGATAAGGTAATGCAAGATTTATAATTTTATTGACACGCTCTGGATATAAGAGTGCAAGGTTCCAAACTACATTTGCACCCCAGTCATGCCCTACAAAAACAGCATCTTTGTAGTTGTAATAATCAAGTAAAGCCACCAAATCACTTGTTAAATGGGTGATATCATATGCTGTTACGTCTTTAGGGCATGACGAATTACCATATCCTCTTTGATTTGGAACAATGACATGATAACCAGCTTTAGCAAGTGCTGGGATTTGATGACGCCATGAAAAGGCATGTTCGGGAAAACCATGGCAAAGGACAATTGGATTGCCCATATTTTCTTTACCTGCTTCAAATACTTCTAACTCAATTCCATTTATTGAAATTATATTAGGACTAGGGAATTCTAAAGATTTTATTTCTGCTATCATTTTAGTATCTGTTTTTATCAATAATTAAATCCTCTATTTTTTTGAAATTCTTTGAACTTGGTACGTGTTTAGCATCTTCAATCATAACAACGTCTTCTATAGAAGAAAATATTCGTTTGGCTCTTTTAATCAATTTTCTACCAGGAAACATAATATCGTTTTCACAGGCGAAAATAGTAATAGGTGTTTCAATTTGTTGAGCAGATTTTTTAGCTATTACAGGTAATGGTGAAAAGTCCATATTACAATTTTGAAAAGTGGTTCCCATAAATTGGATGGCAAAATTATCAGCTTCACTAAAAAGAGCTTTAATGACTTTTTGTAGATAATTATCATTACCCGTTTTTATGAATTTCTTTAAAGGCATAAACATCTTAAATAAGCCTACAAAAGGATTACCATTTACGATGTAAACTGGCGCTATTAAAAAAACGTGCTTTATGAGTCTTTGGTTAAATTCTAAAGTCTTGAGAGAAATAAAGCCTCCAAATGAAAATCCAACTAAAGTAACGTCTTTTAAGCCTAGTAAAATAATAACTTCAGTTAACCATTCTCCATAATCTAAAGACTTCATATCTAACCTGTTTTCAGCACTTTTATTAGGTTGCGCAAGCACGTCTATGGCGTAAACACAGTATGTTGAGGATAAATTAGGGAATGATTCTAAAATTAGAGGGGAGCAACCACCTGTGCCATGAATAAGGAGTAGTGGTGTTTTTTTTACGTTTCCTGTAATAATAACATTTGTAACGCCAAACTTTGTTTCCACCGATTCCTCGGAATATTCAATATTGAGCTCATTTAACTTCTGGTTGTAAAGGGATAAAATTTTGTCTTTTCCTTCTTTTGATTTGAAAAACATATACTGTTCGTTTTTTGATTGATATTGAAATTGTTTTTTTATGTTAAAGTCTATACCCTATTCGTAAGTGCATATTTAATTCCAGTTCACTTTTATTCTTTAAATAACCAGCACGTTTAGCAAATGTGTAACTATATCCTGCGCCAAGACCTGCTTCAAAATTAAAGTGCTTCCCTAAATGTCGCCTAATTCCCCAAGTGGGTATAATGGAAAAGTCACTTACTACAGGCGCATCGTCAGTATTGAACAGTGCCAATTCTGGATGATAACCCATCTTTAAAGCAATAAAATTGCCACTATTTCCATCAATTGGTTTTGAGTTCTCTGACCGTTTTTTAAGGTTGTAATAGAATCTTGGCTCCACAACTATTACAGGTGTGAGTAGAAATGGAGAATCATAATCATCATAAAACGTAGATTCCCAAATACCAAAATCAAAACCAATTTCTGTTCTTAATGCTATAGAATTTGATAGTTTTGTTTCATTATATGCCCAGACTCCTAGAACTCCAGTTTGTAATCCGAATATTGATTTTTCTACACTTGTGTTTTGAGCTTTGGCGATTAATGTTAGTCCGCACAAAGTCATAGTAATTAAAGTTTTTTTCATGATGATGTTTTTTGATTAATGATGATTATTGATTGATATTTGTATGAAGTTTACCTTCTTGAAAAAGTAGAATTAAATAATAGTTTTAGTTATTTTCTTTTTTTTGAAATGCTTCCGTTCGCTTTATTTGTTCTTCGAGATTCCATTTAAAATCAAATCTGTTCTTTCAAAATAAAAAGATTGAATCGAGTCCGATTTTAGTTCTTTGCTGGATGTAGTCCTATTATATTTTCATATTCATTGCCTCAGTGACTTCACTCAACGTTTCAATAGCTGTTTCTCTCGCTTTACTTATACCTTTAAGCAAAATATCTCTGACATAATCTTTATTTTTTTCAAGCTCTATTCTTTTTTTTCTAATAGGCTCAAAATATGTGTTTATGGCTTCTTCTGTTAGCTGTTTAAGTTTTCCTGAACCTTGGTCGCCAATTTGATCAGCAATATCTGTTGGACTTTTATCTGAACATAAGGAAGCTAACTTAAGTAAGTTGGAAACCTCTGGTCTGTTTTCGGGGTCGTAAGATATGTAACGACTTGAATCAGTTTTGGCAGATTTTATTAGTTTTGCTGTTTCGTCTGCTGTTGACTTTATCATAATTGAATTGTTACGACTTTTACTCATTTTTTGAATACCGTCTAACCCAAGAATAGTAGGGGTATCAGTAAAAAATGCAACAGGTTCGGTAAAAATATTTTTATTGAATTTGGTATTAAAGCGCTTTGCAATTTTCCGAGTTAATTCTATATGAGGCAATTGATCTTTTCCAACAGGAACCACATTACTTTTACAAAACAAAATGTCAGCAGCTTGATGAACTGGATAGATATACATTCCTGCATTAATATTACTCAGTCCTGAAGCAGTAATTTCTTCTTTAACAGTTGGATTTTTGTTTAATTCTGAACTGGAAACTAATGTCAGAAATGGAATAGTTAGTTGATTTAATTCAGGAATATGACTATGTGGAAAAATATGAGTTTTATAATTTTCAGGGTCTAATCCACAGGCTAAATAGTCCAAAGTTAGTTCATAGGTGAATTTTGAAATTTCATTAAAAACATTTCTATCTGTCAACACTTGATAATCAGCAATTAAAATATAAGTCTCAATTCCCAAGCTTTGTAATTTTAATCGGTTTATAATTGAGCCAAAATAGTGTCCAAGATGCAAATTACCTGTAGGTCTATCTCCTGTTAATACGCGGTACTTTTGAGGATTCTTATACAAATCATTTTCTAATAACTTGCTTTGCTCTTTTGCTTTTTCAAAACTTTTATTTTTCATGTATAGATTAATGATTTATGGATTGATGATAACTACATTACCTACTTTACGACCTGTATCAAGATGTTGATGTGCATATCTCATATCCATAAGGTGATATTTTTTGTCGATATGTGTATGCAATTTTCCTTGTTTAAAGAAATTTACTAAATCGTTTAATAAACGTTTTAAATCTTCGGTCTTCTTTATACCAGTAGCCTCAAACTTTACTTTTTTTGGATGCCGTAACATTTGCCATAGTACTCCAACACGTAATACAGGTGTCATAAAAATACCATTTGCTTTTAATACATTTTTAGTGTTGCTATAAGAAAGCTTACCAACAGTATCGTATACTACATCATATTTACTTTGCAGCTCATTCACTTTTATTATAGTATAATCTAATACCTCGTCTGCACCTAACGATAGTACAAAATCAATATTTTTAGTGCTGCAAACACCTGTAACTTTTGCACCCATTATTTTTGCCAATTGTACTGCAGCTGAACCTAAACTACCAGAAGCTCCATTAATTAAAACATGCTGACCTTTTTTAAGTTTGGCATGCTCCTTTAAGAAGTTATATGAGGTTAAAAAACCATCACAAATTGGTGCTGCTTCTATATGAGAAATATTCTTTGGTTTATTTTCTAGAAGTTCATTTTCGCTCATACATAGGAAATCCGAATTACTACCAGTACTAAATAGTTTTTCTCCAAAAACTTCATCACCTACTTTAAATTTTGTGATTTGCGAACCTATAGCTTTTACAACACCTGAAAAACCAGTTCCTAAAGCTGTGTTTTTGGGCTTAAATAAACCTAAAAACAATCTACCAAATTTCGGTATACCTTGGCGCATCATTGTATCTGCTCTAGTTACAGAAGAGGCTTTAATTTTTATTAAAACCTCATTGGGTTTGGGTGTGGGAATTTCAACATCAATTATCTGAATAACCTCTGGCGAACCGTATTTTGTATAAATTGCTGCTTTCATAATTATTGTATTTTTAGCAAAGTTGATTTTAATTAAATTAATAAAGGTTTGTGTTTTATAAGCGGACACAATTTCTATAAATATGGTGAGCCAACCACATGAAAAACCCAATCCCAAACAACATGAACAATTATAGCAACTAATAAACCACGTCTCCAATATACCCAACCAAAGAAAGATTCTGTAATAAGATTGCCAACTATAGTAGCGCTAAAAGTTACAAAAGTGAGATTTGAAAAGTTTTTTGATAATGGTAAGTGGATTACACCAAAACATATTGCTGTAATAATTATACCTACCCAAACCACGTTTGTAGTGACGATAACTCTTTAAAATTGGTCTTATTCGTGCAATTGAGCAGCAATACTAAACACAATGATAAAAGATATCTCATTTTTGATTTTTTTATAAATTTTCGCTTGTGGTACCCTAAAAAATATAGAATTCATAAGGCTCCATAACAGATTTTAAATGATGATTTGTGGTATTCATTATAACCAGCTAAGCCCTAACCCTACATTAAAAATTACTGCATCTCTATGGGCATCTCCATCTAAAGACGTACGACCTAAAACTAATTTAGACTGAACATTAAGTGCGAAATTTTTCTTTTTATAAATCTCGTAACCTGTACTTGCCATAACAGCGCAACCAAAGTTCCAATCGTCATTGACATCGTCTTTAATATCATATAGTGCAGGCGAATCTATGGCTAAACCAATTCCGCCATGAATCCACCAACGGTCTTTTACCCAATATTGTAACGATGGAATAAAACCTCCGAAATGTCTGTCATTATCCTGAAATTCATAAATGTTTCCTGGCAAAGAGGCAGTAATAGCGAGTCTTTCGTTTAACATATAGCCAAACTTTAGATCTGGAAAAACAAAGGTTCCCTGAGATTTGTCAAAGGTTTGAATACCAGCACTATCTTCTATACTGATAATGCCTCCTCCAACTACAAATTCAAATATGAATCCTTTTCTTTGGGTTGTGGTTTCTGAATTTGTGTTTTGTGCGTATGCTATACCAGACACTAATGCAAAGGCTACACAAGCCATTTTTATTAAAGTTTGTTTGATTTTTTTCATTTTAATTGATTTCATGAGTGTTCTTTTTGATTGTTTTAATTGATGTTACTATTTCTAAATTAGACTTTAGCTCTTTCTGTTTTTAATGGATAGTGTCATAATATTAGAAATATTACACATTTACTTAAAAATTTTGAGTCATAGAGAGAGCTTTTAAGGTAGTATTATTTTTTGAGCGCAATTACTAAATGAACAAATGCAGAGTCCCGAGCTTGAGCAGTTCATAAAAGAGCGTAACTTGAATCAATATCTCATAGGACGTATCTTTTGAGGGTTTTTGTGATAAGGCTGCATAATATTTTTATAATGCAGGCATCAGCATCTTTTATTTTTTAAACTATCAGTCTGTCGTGTAAAATCTTGGGCATAACTAGTTCATGATGATTCATTTTTATATTAATAGACAAATTTATACCGTTTAATGTTTTGTAATTAATATAAAAGACAGATCACCTATTTATTGCAGGGTTTAACAAGTTTACATTGGTATTCTGCTTTTTGACTTAGCATTTTGGTGAATCATAATCATCATAAAAAGTAGATTCCCAAATACCAAAATTAAAAACCATGTTCTGTTCTCAGTGCTATGGTATTTGATAGTTTTGCTTCATTATATGCCCAGATTCCTAAAACTCCAGTTTGTAATCCGAATATTGATTTTTCTACACTTGTATTTTGACATTTCGCGATTAATGTTAGTCCACAAAAAAAACAAGGTTATTAAAGTTTTTTTCATGATAATAATTTTAGATTTAAGTGAATTTATAAATTCAATCTTATAACCAGCTAAATCCTAACCCTACATTAAAAATTACTGCATCTCTATGGGCATCTCCATCTAAAGACGTACGACCCAAAACTAACTTAGACTGAACATTAAGTGCGAAATTTTTCTTTTTATAAATCTCGTAACCTGTACTTGCCATAACAGCACAACCAAAGTTCCAATCGTCATTGACATCGTCTTTAATATCATATAGTGCAGGCGAATCTATGGCTAAACCAATTCCGCCATGAATCCACCAACGGTCTTTTACCCAATATTGTAAAGACGGAATAAACGCTCCAAAATTTCTGTCATTATCCTGAAATTCGTAGATATTTCCTGGCAAAGAGGCAGTAATAGCAAGTCTTTCGTTTAACATATAGCCAAACTTTAGATCTGGAAAAACAAAGGTTCCCTGAGATTTGTCAAAGGTTTGAATACCAGCACTATCTTCTATACTGATAATGCCTCCTCCAACTACAAATTCAAATATGAATCCTTTTCTTTGGGTTGTGGTTTCTGAATTTGTATTTTGTGCGTATGCCATACCAGATACTAATGCAAAGGCTACACAAGCCAGTATTGATAAAATTTGTTTTTTGATTGTTTTCATTTTAATTGATTTATAATTATTTGATGGTGCAAATTTGAGGTATAAGAAGACTGTAAACGTCCGAAATTATAATCTCGAACCAATTCAAGTATTAAAATGAAAACTTTTTGAATTTTCAATTTGTTAGGCTAACTCTAGTAGCGTATAGGAATAAAATAATTTTTAAATCTAAATATTAAGAAAGGGGAAAGCGTCTAAAAATTAATTTAGCGAGTTTTACTGAGATAAAAGACCTATGACTTTTCTTTATTTAGTATTAGATTTCACCCATTTACTAGGTGTAATGCCCTCTGTTTTTTTGAAGTAGGTGTTAAATACACTTTTAGAATTAAAACCACTGTCATAAGCTAAGCCAAGAATAGTTATATGCGAATTTTTTGGGTCTATGGCTAATGATTTAAAATAATTTAAGCGATACGAATTCACAAAGTCATTAAAATTAAGATGAAAAGCTTTATTAATTGCGTAGGACATTTTATTGGTATTTAATTCAAACACATCAGCCACGAATTTTAAACTCAATTGCGGATTTAAGAAAGGTTCGTCCTCTTCAAAATAAGAACACAATTCCTCTTTAAGCGTTTCTATTTGTTGAGCATCTAAAATGATTGACGATGGTTTTTCTTCGTCTATTTGATGGTAATTAACGTCTTCAATGGACAAATTGGACTTGTGTAGCTCTGAAAATGCTTTGGTATTATGTAAGGGTTGTAAAAAAGGTTCTTGCCTATAGTTTATCACTTGCCCACGTCTTTGCTCAATCATTTCTTTTAAACGTGTAAACCCTTGGTCTATATAACTTGAATTGCTTAAAATAAACACATCATAGGGTACTGGCATCGTTTTTTCGTTTTGAAATTGTGACCATTTTGTCATCATTTGTTCCGGAACTTCAACATCCTTATTGTTGATAAGTTGAAATAATAAATTTTTCTCCTCTTTTAAGGTAGTATCCTGAATACAATATTGAAACTGTTGACTTCTGTTTAGCCATATTAAACAGAAACATTTCAAATGATGCGCTAATGCTAAATCAGTATTAAGTGTTAGAGCGTAGTTTACATTTTCTAATGCTTTTTTAAACTTACGTTGGTAGTAGTAAATGCTAGCTAATGTGTAATGATTATTTGCGGATAGCGGATCTACTTCTAATAATTTGTTTGCATACGTTAAAGCCTTATCAAAAAAGCCAAGCGCTATAGAAAGCTCTGTCATAGCTTCTAATCCATCAATATAATTAGGATTAATATCTAAAGCTTTTTCTATATGTATATATGCATTTTTAAAATCCCATTCACCCCAAAGAAACTTCCCTACAAAAGATAACGGATATTCGGGTAGTGCTGTTTCTATTTCTTTGGCTATTAACAGATTGCCAACAGCTAAATCCATAGCTTCTTGGTAAGGCATATAACCCCAAATGGCCAATAACCCATAGCATTGTAAATTGGCATAATAAGCTTTAGCGTAATTTTTATCTAAGTTAATAGCTTGATTATAGTATGATATTGCTTGATTTAGACTTTCAGGTGTCCATTTTAATTGCAATGAACGCCCTTTTAAAAATAATTGATAAGCCTCGACATTATTTGTTGGTTGCTTAATTAAATGGTCCTGCACTTCAAAATGCCCAAAATTGTTTCGGACTTCATCTGCTATGGCAAGACTCACTACATCTTCCAATTCGAAGATATCTATTAATTCTCTATCGAATTTTTTATACCAATATTGTGTACCGTATTTTGTATCTATCAATTGGCCTGTTATGCGAATGCTATTGTTTGATTTTCTAACGCTTCCTTCTAAAACAGTAGCCACACCTAATTGATTGCCTATATGTCGAACATCAATATTTTTATTTTTAAACGCAAACGAAGACCGTCTTGCAATAACCTTTAAGCCTTTTATTTTTGATAAGGCATTAATTATTTCTTCAGTAATACCATCACAGAAAGATTCGTTATCAATATCATTACTCATATTGACAAAAGGTAGGACAGCAATAGATTTCTCGTTAATCAAAGTGTTGAATTAATCACACAAATGTATAAAATTAAAACTTTAGAACTATGGGATCCAAAGATTGTTGCGCAGATCATTAACTAAGTTTAGAAATAAAAGAAAAATAGGGCTATAAACAAATTGAAGAGGTATAAAAATCGATTATTTAAAATAGAAATCTTGTGATTAATGTTTACCTTAATACTGTATTTTTAGTTTGGTCTAAATGCCGTTATAGTGGTGTCTTCTATAATTTTGAAATTTACTACACTAGACACATGTTTAGATTGTTATAAAAAAACAAATATATTGTAATTTAGGTTAGCATTACATAGGGACTTACTTACTGAACTGTGATTTATTATGGATGAATTAGTTTTAAGGCTTCGGCACCTTTAACTTACTCAGCGCGTCTTAAACGATCTAATTCAAAAATCAAAGCTAATTTATAAGCACTATCTCTAAAACCTGCAAAGCGTCCGGATCCACCACCATGACCATTTGCAAAATCAGTTTTTAGTAAGAGGATGTTATCATCGGTTTTTATTGCTCTTAGTTTAGCGACCATTTTAGCAGGTTCCCAATACCCTACTCTGGTATCGTTGAGTCCGGTGAAGAATAGCAGATTAGGATAGTCTTGTGCTTTGACGTTATCATAAGGACTGTAAGACTTGATGTATTGGTAAGTTTTTTTGTCTTTTGGGTTACCCCATTCTTCAAATTCGCCAACGGTAAGCGGTAGGTTTTCATCTAACATGGTGTTAATGACATCTACAAAGGGGACGTCTAAGATAACAGTATTAAAAAGTTCTGGTCGCTCATTAATTACGGCTCCCATGAGTAAACCGCCTGCGCTTCCACCTTGGGCTACTATGCTACCTTTGGCGGCATAATTTTCTGCAATGAGGTAGTCTGCACAGGCTATAAAATCGGTAAAGGTATTTTTCTTATTGAATAGTTTACCATCTTCGTACCATTCGTTCCCCTTATCATTGCCACCTCTAACATGTGCAATGGCATAGACGTAACCTGCGTTAACCAAATGATGAACGGATGCGCCACCAGGAATACCTTGTCCAGAACCATAAGAACCATACGACGTGAGGTAGACTTTGTGGTTTTTTCCTTTGTTGGTTCGCCATTTGTGTCTGATGAGCGTTAAGGGAATTAGTTGTCCGTCTTTAGCGGTTACCCATTTGCGTTCTACCACATATTTGTAATACGGATGCGTAAGGGGTTTGCTGTGTTGTTTTACCAGGCGTTTCTTTTTGGTGGCCATGTGGTATTTATAGGTGGTTGCTGGCGTTTCAAAGGAACTGTATGTAAACTGTAAACTATCTGTGGCAAACTCTGGATTATAACCCATACCAATGTTGTAAAAGTCTTCTTTGAATTTAATAATATGGCTTTTTTGTGTGGTTTGATCAATGATTTTGAGTCGTGCTTGTGCGTTTTCTTTTTCATTAATGACGACATACTTATCGAAGACCGCAAAATTCTGAATCAGTACGCCTTTTTGATGCGGTATGATATCGGTCCATGTTCCAGATTCGACGTCATTAACAGGCACAGTGGCTATTTTATAGTTGAGCGCGTTTTTATTGGTGAGGATATAGAATAGGTTCTTATGATGTGCTATGGCATAGATATGATTCTTTTCGCGTGGACGAATGATTTTAAATTCGCCCATTGGGTTATCTGTTTTTAGATACCAATTTTCGGAAGAGGTGCTACTTGATGTGTTTAAGAAAATATAGTCTTTAGATTTTGATTTAGCGATAGAGACACTAAATTTTGGATCTTTTTCTACGTAGATGATGGCATCGGTATTTGGATTGGTGCCTAAGATGTGGCGTTTTACTTGAGATGAACGGTAGGTGCCTTTTTCTACATCTACATATAAAAAAGAGGTGTTATCTAACCAAACGGTGCCACCTACGCTATTAATAGAATCGTTTAAAAACGTTTTGTTGCTAAGGTCTTTTATTTTGAGCATGTAGGCATCTGTACCTGTGGTGTTTTCATAAACGGTGATGAATTGGTTGTTGGGACTTACAGAACCGAGACTTGCGGTATAGTAGTCTTTCTCTTTACCCATTGCATTGACATCTAATAAGACTTCTGTAAGGGTATCTTTGTCGATACTTTTTCTGTAATAGACGGGATATTCGTCATCTTCGGTGTAGCTGCTGTAATAGCTGTAACCATTTTTTTCAACAGGTAGTGAACTGGTATTTTTCTCGACAGTTTGTACCAAATTTTTGTAAATAATACGTTGTGCTTTTTTGAGCGGAATGTTATAGTTTTCGGTGTATTTGTTTTCTTGGCGCAGATATTCCATAACGGCTTTATTATGTTGTGGAGCTTTGGTATCTTTTAGCCAAGCGTAATTATCGGTATAGGTTTCGCCATGGATTTTAAAACTAGAGCTTATGATATCAGCTTTAGGCTGTGGCATTGAATCATTACGAATGTGTTTATCTCTAAATTGTTGTTCTAAAGGTTTTTCGAATTCCATATCCTTTCTAATAATGGTATCGATGATGGCTACTGGATTCTTGAGGGTGTAATTTTGCCAGTATGCCGTATCGTAGTCTAATGGAAACTCGTATAAGTGATTAGACATGGTATTGGCGAAATTGTCTTCTCTTGGGAATTTCTTGACTTTGGTGGTGTTGATTTTAGACGTCTTAAATTCGGATATTGCCGAATAATAAGTTGTGGTTTGGTTGGTGCTGTCTTTATAGATGAATTCGTCTTCATGTCGCATATTATCAATGTAATATTTTGCACCTTTTTTCTTGAAGCGTACATCGAGTTTGTAATCAAAATGCTTGACATGGTTGTATTTGTAGCCGCAGAAGTATTCTTTAAGTTGGTTAGGCACCATACACTCGTAACGAACCACAGCGTAATTTTCTGGATTGATATAGATTTTACCTTTGAGTAGTTTACGGTTATTGGCCTTGCGCCATTGTTTTCTATTTCTTGGGTTTGGAGACGCTAAATCATCAAGTTCGTCTTTAGTGGTTTTGGTCTGAAATTCTAAGACATATACCCAATTGCCTGAGTCGTCTAGTTCTTCAGAAATGGTGTAGTTGAAATCGCGTGTTGCTTTTTTACCTAAAAAACTCTCTTGGTATTTCACGCGATTTCGGCCGAATAACCCTAAAGGACCACCTTCAATATTACCGTTAAAATCGCGTTTGCTCAAACTAGCACTAGATCTAGAATCTATAATGTTGACCTGCTCTTCTTTTAAGGTTTGATAATGAAAGTGAAGGCGATGTAAAGAGCTAGCATCGAAACTAAAGGTGCCCACACTTGCGGAAAAGTCGTAAGGACTTTGGTAGTCTCTCCATTTGTATTTCTTTTTACGGTATGGAGCTTCGTAATACTCACAAACAGCATCAGTGTATTTGATGTATACCCCATTTTCTTTCATGGTTTCTCGGTAGTAACCTGTAACGAGGCTTGGAGCATTGGAGTAATTAGAGGGTATGTTTTTAATCACTTTTCTAAGTAAAGCCTTGGCGCTAGGCAGTTTCTCTTTTTTCTCTTCTACAAAGACTTCATCTAGAGAGACAGATTCTGGCGTCATATTAAAGGTGGTGCCATTAAGGGCCTTAAAATCTGAGATGTTAAGTTTTAAATCTTCAAAGCCTAAGTAGCTGATGCTAATGGTGTAGGTATCGTATCTTTTGGGAATGGTGATTTGAAATTTACCATCACCTTCTGTTACAGTACCTAAACCTACTTTATCTATTTTTAAATAAGCATAAGGTAATGGAGTGCCATCGGTTTTATCTACAACGGTACCTTTGATAGTTTCTGATGACGTGGTGTTTGTTTGATTGTTTTGGGCTTTTGCAAATGATATTATTAAGCATAACAAAAGAGATAGTGGTTTAGTTGGCATGGATGATTGATTGATAAGGTTATGATGTTGTAATGATAACGCCTAAAATTCAACCTTGTTTTATAAATAACATTTTTTTAGGAAAAAAAATGAGGGAGATTGTATGACTATGGTTTGGGATACATTTCTTAATTCTGTGTTTTAGTTCATATTAAGAAACATTAGAATTGGCATTTGGATTTTGATAGGGATTAGGCCTTCAACAAGGTAAAATAGAACGTCGTACCACTACCTTCTTGGCTTTCTAACCAGATATTGCCTTTGTAATAGGTAATGATTTTTTTTACAATGGAGAGTCCGATACCAGATGAGGAACTGGTGCTTTCTAATTTGGTAAAGACTTTAAAGATTCTTTCGAAGTACTCAGGTTTAATGCCCACTCCGTTGTCTTTGATAAAGAATTCGTAATGATTGTTATGCTCTGTGTAGCCGACTTCAATAAGGCCTTTGTCTTTATCGCTATAGTTAATAGCATTTTGAATGAGGTTTTGAAAGACCTGCTTAAAGCGCCAAGGATTCCCGAAAATACTTGGTAGGTTGTCTTGTACGGTGATGCTAATATGATCTGGTACGAGAAGTGTTTGTAAGACCTCATCGACAAGTGTATTAAAATTGACTTGTTTGTCTTCTGCCTCTAATTTATCAATGGTGGAATAATCTAAAATACCTTTGATGAGAAAATCCATTTTCTCGACGTTAAATAAGACTTGATGTAATGGTTTAAGATCGGTTTCGTTTAAGGTATTTTTATGATCTTCCATAAACCAGCCGATTAAGGTGTGAATATTGATGAGTGGAGCTTTTAAGTCGTGCGACACCACATGTGCATATTCGTTGAGTTCTTCGTTTTGAAGGTATAAACTTTGAAGAAGTTCTTCTTTTTTCTTTTTCTGAGCTTTGATACGTTCTTCATATTCCTTTCTTTGAATCACGTTAACCAGCATATTAGCAAAAACAAAGAGGATATCTTTTTCGTTTTCGGTGTACTTGTTTATTTTTTTAACCGCATCGAAGCCTATAAATCCAATTAATTCGTTGTTTTTAATTTTTGGAATGGTGATTAAACTCTTAATGCCTTGTGGTTCTAAAACAGCACGTAAGCCCATTTCACCATCATTTGGTAGCTCACTGACATCTTCTACGTAAAAAGCCTCTCCGTTTTTATGCGCTGCTATCCATTGAGGGATATAATCTATAGGAATGTTTTGTAGGTTTTTTATTTCTGGCTCTATGCCTTTAGCACACCACTCATAAGTATTGGAAGTGGTATTGTTTATAAAATCGTAATTGAAAATATAACTGCGATCGCACTCTACAAACTCTCCAATTTGTTGTAATGATTCTTTGATGAGTTTATCGATATCCGATAAGTCTGAATTGATATAGGTTGTAGATACACTAATTAATAAGTCTTGAAACCGCAGCTGTCTTTCAATGATTTTATCTTTTTTTGATTGGTTAAAACCGTGTTTTGAATTCGGCAGGCTTTCTTTTTTCATGGGACAGAGCGTAATTTAAGATGGTGTATCATTCCTTTTTCGAATATACTATTTCTATGCTTATTACAAAAATAAGATTTACAAAACGGCTTGTTTTATTAGAATCGTTTGCACCGATTAGTTTCTCCAAAAATAAAACATTTTAAAACTTAATACATCGTGTTTTCATTCGCTGCTGTTTTAGGAATCTGTTGGATAGCGTCCCAATGTTCAACTATTTTTCCGTTCTCATCAAATCTGAAAAAATCCATGGTGATATATTGATCATCATCAGGCCAAATTTGATGGGTGTGCAAGGCGACTAAATCTCCTTGGGCAATGCTGCGTACAAAGTTTATGGACTTATTAGGGAATTCTGTTTGCATACGCTCAAAATAATCAATAAATCCTTGTGTGCCATCTGCAACTGCCGGGTTATGCTGAATATAGGTATCACCTACATAAAGTGCTATGGCTTTTTCAGGATTTCCTCCGTAAGCCATTTTATAAAAGGCAATGGCATTTTGTTTATTTTGTTCTAAATTCATAAGATTTACTTTTTTTATTATTTGTTTTCGTTAGTGTTACATCTTTGTATTAGAATTTTTCAATACTTTTCTAATATGCTCACTATCCCAATGATTGTCGTAAGTTACAATGCCGCGTTTAAAATCATTTTCGAGTAATTTTTCTTGTTGTTCTATTTCTTTTCTAGCTATAAATACATAGTCTTCGTCTCGTTTTGGCTCTGCAGCCAATCGTTTTAAACTTGCCTCATCATACTTAATAAAATTCTGAACCTGACGATTTAGTGTGTATTTTCTAAAGCCTAATTTATGTAAGGCATCGCTTGCTAAGGCCAACGAAGTATCTAATGTTTCACGATAAATATGAGTTACATTAAGGTTTAACAATTCATAGGCATCATATCTGTTTTTGGTACGTACCAAAAGCTCAACATGTGGGTGTTTTTCTTTAACAATTTTACTAATGGCTTTGGCAACCGATACTTTATTGGTAGCACAAATCAATAATTTAGCTTCGGCAATACCCGCAGATTCTAGTAAATCTTCACGCGTGGCATCACCATAATACACTTCAAATCCCATTTTACGAAGAAAATCTACACGGTTAGAATCGAAATCCAAAATCGTAGCTTCAACACCATGAGAACGTAAAAATCGGCCTACTGTACTACCAAAATGACCAAAACCAACCAAAATTACTTTTTGCGATTTCGCAATATGATCCATCGGTCGTTTAATAGATTCTTTAGTGCCAATACTAGGAAGAATTAAGCGCTCATTTACCAAAGCCAAAATTGGTGTTAAGGACATGGAAACAGCGGTAACTACCAGCATCATATCCATTTGTTCTTGTTCTAAAATATTAAGCTGAAATGCGAACGACAGCAATACAAAAGCAAATTCTCCAACCTGGGCTAAACTGAAGGTTAGCAATACATTTTGGTCTAATTTCAATTTGAATATGCGACCGGTAATGAACAACACCAAGGCTTTTATGATAATAATGGCGAGTAAAATACCGCCAATAGTTAACGGATTATTCGCAATCACCACAAAATTAATAGATGCACCAACGGCCATAAAAAAGAGCCCTAATAATAAGTTTTTAAAGGGTTCTAAAGTGCTTTCTAGTTCGTGTTTAAACTCACTCGTTGATAATACTACTCCGCCTAAAAAAGCGCCTAATGCAGGACTTAAACCAACAAATTCCATGAGGTATGAAATTCCGAAAACGATTAAAAACGCTGCTGCAATTAATAATTCTCTAACGCCTGTTTTAGCCACTTTTCGAAGCATTGGTATCACCACAAATCTACCTGTTACAATAATTAAAACTACCGACAATATAATTGCTAAGGTTTGTAAGCCTATGGGCAAAGTTTCAATTAAAGTTGCCGAGGCCTCTAACTCTGTACTACTTACTTGTTCTTCGGAATTACTTAAAAGTGGCAATGCACCAATCATAAATATCACAATAATATCCTGAAACAATAAGATTGAAAAAGCACTTGAACCAAAGGTGGTGTTCATCAAACCTTTTTCTTTAATGGTTTGCAACGCAATAGCCGTAGATGATAGCGATACAGCCATACCTATCGCTAATGCTACATACCATTCGTATCCTAAAAATGCGAATAACACATAGGTGAAACCAACAGTTAATGCGACTTGAATGCCTCCCATACCCAGGATAGATTTTCGCATGTTCCAGAAGTTTTTGGGCTCGATTTCTAATCCGATTAAAAATAACATCACTACAACACCAAACTCTGCAAAATGCAGAATGTCCTCACCTTCTTCTCCAATAAATCCTAAAACATAAGGACCAATTAGTACACCAGCTAATAAATAACCAATCACCGAACTTAATCCTAGTCGTTTTGCTATTGATACACAAATAATGGCACCAGCAAGAAAAACAATCGCATCGAATAATAAACTTCCAGACATAATTAAGCGGTTAAAATTTCTAAATCGTTAAGAAAAAAGCAATTGGATAACTGCGTAGCTTTAAAATTGCCTTGAAGTAAATCAATTAATTGTTCGTATTGGTTGGCGTAATTTAGTAAATCGTCGTTAGATAAACTATGGGTTCCCATGACGGCAAATGGCGGTAAATAATTCATACCGCATAAATTCGCTGTTTGTTCAAATGGTCTTAAAAACTCATTAATTGTGTAGGTGTTATAACCTTCGCTACAATACACTTCACGTGAACCACCTGTGGTTATTACGTTAAAAATGGTTTTGTTTCGAAGTACTTTTCCGTTTGGACCATAGGCCCAATTAAATTCTAACACCAAATCTTTCCACTGTTTTAAAATTGCAGGACAGCTATACCAATACATTGGGTGGTGCCAAATTACAATATCATGCTGAAGTAATAATTCTTGTTCGCGCTGCACGTTTATATGAAAGTTGGGATATTCTTCATATAAATCATGAAAGGTCACGTGATTTTTACTTGTTAAACGCTTTATAAGTGTTGCATTAACTCTCGATTTTTCAAACTTTGGATGTGCAAAAAGTATCAGTACTTTTTTCATGAGCTTTTTTGGTTGGTATTAAAAACGTTAATTGCTTATAATGGTTTTGGTTAAAGTTAGTAATAATTTAATTTTATCATCATTATAAGCATCGGGATGTGCATTATTATAACTTCCTTTATCGTTGTCAAAATATGTACCTGATTGGTTTTTATGTGGTTCTGACATTGCCAAATCGTAAAGAATGTCTACCCCTTTTTCTGCAGGCGACCAGTGTTGTCCGTAGGCTTCTTTAGCCATTTTGGTGTTTAATAACGACCCTGGATTTACAGCAATGGTTGTAATACTGGGGTGTTGTTTCGCAAAATGAAACGACCACATGGTTAATGCCAACTTACTTTGTGCGTAGCTTTCACTGGCGTTTACAGTTGCATTGCCTGTTAATACTCCTTTTTGAACTGTAGATTGTGCTGCCGAACTTAAATTTACAATCCTAGGTTCTGATCCTTTTTCTAAAACGGAAATAATATTTTCTGTTAAGATAAATGGCGCCAAATAATTTACAGCCATTCTTATATCTAAACCGTCTATAGTTTTGCTTGATGACGTTTTATAAATACCAGCATTATTGATAAGAACATCTAGTTTTTTAACGTCATTTTTAATGTTTTTAGCCATTTGTGTTACTGCTTTCAAATCTGAAAAATCAGCTACAAAACCTTTGATGTTTGGGTTGTTTGAAACTTCTTTTAGTTCGTTAATGACTGCATTTAATTTTTCTTCACTTCTACCGTGAAGGTATATATCGTGTCCTTCTTTGGCTAGTTTTAAAGCCGTAAGTTTCCCGATACCGTCGGTACTTCCTGTAATTAATATGGTTTTCATTTTTTTGTGCTATTTAGTTGAAATATGTCAGTTCGAACACAGTCGATAACTATTAAGACCTTTCGACTGCGCTCAAGGTGACATTTGTTTTATTTTTAATTTCTTATCGTTTTAATCACTCGAACTGACGTTCATCTTCATTTGTAATATATTCTAATAATTAAAATGGTGCAACAGTATCTTTTGGCCCATCAGGCAGACTCCAACGTTGGCGAGCGGTAACATTTTCTAATGCAACATCTTTAATACTACTGCTACTACTGATATTTCCGTAGCTACTTGTGTTTCCACGTGGTATTTGCATATTATCACCATACAACCAAACTACTAAATTACTACGTTGTCCGCTAATAATTGGGTGCGTTGCGTGCGGGACATTACCACGGTGAATTATAGCTTTACCCGGTTCAAACTTGGTTTGCACGGTTTTACCTGAAGCTTTATCATAAAAATCTACTACTGAGCCTGTAAATGTTTCATCAGGTAAATTAGTATTGATATTTAAGGTTGCTGATGATGCATCGGTATGCGCGTGTAAATCTTTGTCTTTATCTGGATTGTACTGTATTGAAAACCCGAAAGTTTGATTGTCATAACCGTAAGTTCCCAATAATAGTCGAGAAATTGGTCGCATATAACGGTCCATAATAGCGTTATAAAATGCTTGAAAGCTTGGTGCAGCCAAATGACCTTCAGATCGTGGATCTAGCATCATTCCGTAACGATTTAATTGAATACCGTAAGGTGCACGTTTTGGAATTTCAGAATTTACTACGTCTTCTAAATACTGACGAAAATCGGCTAAACGCTCCAAATCAAAAAACTGTGTTTCGTAAACGCCAGGAATAATTTCTTCCCATAAATCGGCTACAGCATTTTCTTTTTCTGGATTTTCCCAAGCGTCGTTTATGGCTTTACGTAATTTAGGGTCAAGTAAAGATTCGTTTGGCAATAGTAAATTGTCTTTGTTCTCTAATTCCCACTCAGCCCAAGCCTCTTCTAATAATTTTCGGTTATCATTCCAAAATTTTGAAACCGATGCGTCGCGTCTTAATGATAATTCTCTTGATGGCACTTCTAAAGCACGAGCTTCTAGCAGTGCATTGGTATATTCTATTGTTTTCATAATAAATTTTTTATTGTTTCTTATTTACAATACAAAGGTATTCCAGATAAGAAGCTATTTTTTGGTAAAAAACAATGTGGTATTGGTAAAAAATAAGGTTTCTGATAAAAAACTAGGCTAAACCAGCTTTATAGACACTTAAACTGATGCCTTTATAGGTTTTAAACGTCTTGTTTAAATGACTAGAATCGGTAAAACCAAGCTCTAAAGCAATTTCTGAATCTTGTGCATCTGTGTACTTTAAGCGTGTTTCTACCAACTTTAATTTGTAGTTAATAATGTACTTCTTTAAGGGTACATCGGTATGCTTTTTAAAATATTCACTTATGTAATTATCTGCCATGTAAAATTCATTGGCTAAACTTTTGGTTGTCAATAATTCAGTATTATAAATATTAGAATGAATGTAATTTATAATTTGCTGAATTTTAGAGGACTTAATCTCTTTAACTTCTGATGTGTTTATAAACTGAATATTGCGGGCAATTAAATGAAGAATTATTGATAACGAATTTTGAATGATGAAAATATCGTGAGAATGTTTATTTAGATATTCGGTAGCGACTATATTTACTAAAGACACTAAATGCGACCTATCTGAAGTTGTTTCAAACTGCATTTCACGCAATTGATGACTTTCGCTATTTAAAATTTCTTCAATTTTACGAAACCAATCGTTTACTGGTAATTCTTGGTGATGTAAACTGGTATTTCTGAAAAAACTCTTCAAAAATTTAATAGCAATACTACTTGTGGCAGTTTCGGCTTCAACGATGTAAATATCATCTGGAACAAATACAAAAATGCTATTTGATGAATAGTTAACTGTTTTCCCGTTTATTTTAATGCGTCCGTTGCCTTTTTCAAAATATAAAATCTCGAAAAAGCGGATGTTGGTATATTCACAAAACGAAAAAAACGTTTGGTCTTTGTACTGCTGAATGACGATATTTTCAAGAATTGTTCTTGCCATAATTATAACTAATTTAACCTTTTAAAAATGAAAAAGCCACACAGAATGCATATTACATTTGGTGGCTTTTTCTGCTATTAACCAATCAATCAAACTAAACTTTAATTAAATATTTCATTAGGTTTCAGCTTCATTTTATTTTGAATACACCATTAGAACGGATGTAAATAACCGTTTCAACATCTGTTTTCAAACGTGGTGAAGCACCTTCTTCTACACCAAAATAAGAACCTGGTTCTAACACATTTTCGTCATCTTTTTTAGAAAATTGATGGGTTACTTTACCAGAGATAACCACAGCTCTAAAGTTTGGACTTAAGTTTTTTATTTTTCCTTTAAATCCGGCAGGTAATTTTATTAATGACGCACTAAGTTGATTTTTTTCGTGACTTCCCCATAAAAAAGCAGTTTCTACATTACTTTTTTCTGAAACCCATGCCATATCACTAGCGTTTAACCACACTAAATTGGTTTTATCAACATTAATTGGTCTTTCGCCATTATCAAATGCTTCAGAAGTTGGTTGTACCAAATAAGGCCCTTCTTGAATGTCTAAAAACGCTAAATTATCATCGGCATTAGCAGCAGTAATATGCGCTTCGCCAGCAGGTTGTTGCCAGTAAGAGCCTGGTGTTAACCATTGTTTTTCAGCATTTTCATCATCATTATGTAATAAACCTTTAATGACTACACCACGATACGTAATGTTGTGAATGTGAGGTGGTGAAGAAAATCCTTTTTTAAATTTAACTAGGAATCCAGCAGGTTCATTTTTGGTTCTGTCGCCCCAAAGTTTTCCGGCAGCTGGACTTTTATCGCCTCGTAATGGATTCAACCAACCCCATTCTACATCGTCAGCTGTTACAACTTCGTTTACAGACTTAATAGTATCTGTTGTTGGTGTTTGTGCATTGACTCCAATTACTGCTAGTAGCAAAACAACCTTTATAATTTTTTTCATCACTCTGATTTTAATACCTGATTCAATTTATATTTCAGTGAATAATTCACTTACTGGTAATCTAGATTTTGGTGTTTTATCAGTTGAATTAAAATCAGATTCTGCATGATATCCTAAAGACACAGCTACTAAAGATGTGTATCCTTTTTCTCTTAATCCGAATTCTTCGTCTAAAGCTTTCACATCAATACCCTCCATTGGTGTAGCATCAATTCCTAAACTAGCAACACCTAATAAAAAGCTACCAATATTAAGATATACTTGCTTCTCCATCCAGTGTTGTAAATCTTTTAAATCGTATTTATGAATTCCTGCAAATGCTTTAACAGCACCGAGAAATCCGTTTTTTATATCTTCATTTGGGAATCTTCCGTCTTTATCTTCCGTATCTGCAATATGTTGGTAATATGCATCATCTGCATCAGTTTTTGCACAAAAAAGTACCACAGCTGAAGCATTGGTTACTTTTGGCTCATTAAAACTGAAAAAGCCTTGTGTTCCTTTTGCCATACGTGCTTTGCCTTCTGTAGTTTCTGCAACTATAAAGTGCCAAGGTTGTAGGTTGACGCTTGAAGGACTCATTCTTAACAAGTTTTTGATATCAGCCATATCTGCATCAGATATTTTTTTGGTTGCATCGTATTCCTTAGTTGTGTATCTCCTGTTTAAAATGTCTTTTAAATTCATTTGTATGTCTTTTTTTTAATTGATTATATAATACTATAAAAAGTATAGTGACAAATATATATATAGTGTATATTCCTGACAATAACGGTCAAAAAGGATAGTATATAATTTAACCACCTATTTGAAGGTTAAAGTCAATGTATTCAAGACTTTTTGTGAAAAGTTAAAATAACTATAAAAAATATAGTTGTATAACTTAGTATAGTATTCTACTTTTGTCTAAGAACTAAAATTTAATAGCCGCTATATGTATCAATTTAAAGGAAAAGAATATCCCTGTTGCGCCAGTTTAACTATGGGAATTATTGGTGGGAAGTGGAAAACCGTGATATTATTTCACCTAAGAGATAAGGCTTTGAGATATAGCGAGTTGAGAAAAAAAATGCCAACAGTTACTGAGCGTACTTTAAGCCTTCAACTTAAAACATTAGAGGATGATGGGATTATAAAACGTAAGGTTTATACTCCTAAACCACCTTTAAAAGTGGAGTATTCTTTAACCGATTTAGGTAAGACCTTAAAGCCTGTAGTACAATCTATTGCAGATTGGGGTGTTTTTGTTGTTGAAGAACAAGGCGGCCCTACGGTGTAAGAGTTGGTTTTTATTTGTGATTATATTGTGTTTATCGTATACAGAAATGGTATGCAATGAAGACGCTTTACAATAATGTTGACCTTAATCTCTTGTAACATCTACATTAGAAATGTCTTTTAAAACCCAATTTAAAACTGCATCTATGCTGTTTTTTTGATTCGTCCATTTTGAAGAAATGGCTATATCTGGTTGAACCCCTTTGTTTTTTGGCTCTTGAAAACGAAAGAGACGCTTAGAATATGTTATTAATAATTTAGAATTTGGAAGACTAAATTGACCTAAATCTTGATATCCATTAGGGTTTGCGCCTGTAGTTTCGCCTACAAGTTTGGCATTTAAGATTTGTTTAAATTGCATCGCATTTACCATTGCCGCAGAGTATGTTTTTCTATTGATTAGTACATAAACATTAGCATTCCAATTAATAGAGTCGCAAGTGTTTAAATAGCTAGTAAGAATTAATCCTTTAAAAAAGTCTCCACCATAATTATCTCGTAAATCTATGATGAGATGTTCCGACTTGTTTTCTTCGATGAATTGATAAATTTGTTTTGAGAAATTATTCATTTCATCTTCTGAAGGATATGCTTTAAAGTTTATATAAATAGTCTTGGAATCGTTTAATGAAGAAAACCAAAGGTTTTTATTCTTTGCATCTTGAGGCGGAGTAATATTTGGGTGTGTATATTTTAATTTTTCATAGTTAATACTAGCCAATGCATCTTTATGGTATGATTTTAATTTGATGGACTTATCTATACCTTGCGCATCTGTAAATGTAAATGCTGTTTGTTCTAAATTTGTTATGATATTTAATGCTTTTAATATTTCAGAAACAAGCATATAACTACAAGTTCTATCCATTGCTGAATACTTATTTTCGGTAAATGGTGTTAGTTTTAAGACTTTTTTATAAATATCTTCAATAGGTATACCATTAATACTTTTTAGTTTTTTACCAAGAAACTGTTGATGTGCTTTTGTAATACTAATCACTCTTATATCTCCATCATAATTAAAAAGCTCTATTGGATATCTTGTGAGCTCCTTATTCCATAAAGGCACTGAGGTATGTCCATCTCCTTTTCCTCCACCCACTTTTTGCGTAATTCGCATGAGTTCAACTATAACTTGAAAATCATTTAAGCTAGATAATTTACGCTTCAAGTTTTCAATTTCAGAATTCAATTCCTTTTTTGAAATTGTATGATACAGGTTAATATGCTTTTCTTCTAATGTCTTTTGATAATACGCAATATCTTCTAGCCATTCCTTTCTATTTTGAGCATTACAAAAGCATCCAAAAACAACGATGTATATTATGGAAACAATTAAGTATTTCATTTTAGTTTATCATTTTCATTAACTTACATATAAGTACCTAAGCCGTATGATGTTCTTCGATTTCTTTTGTATAAGCTGCCAAACGTAACATATCATAAAATTTATTCAATTTACCAGTAAGTACAGCGATGGCACTATGATCTATAAATAAGCTTCTAGAGATATTTTGTTTCTTTTGAATACGTTCTTTAATTAAGGCCTTAGCCTTATTAATTCCTTGCGTTTCATAAGCATATAGAATTTTAACTGCATTTTCCTCGGCTGTTATGGTACGTGCTTTAGGTGTATAGCCCATTTGTTTTACCATAGCTTCAGCTAATGCCCAAACCGACCATGGATTTTGACCTGTGATTAAATTATTATCATGACTTATCTTTTCTAAATAGATAATACCTTCATTAAATCGGGCTCCTTGTTCTGTTAATTTGTCTTGCAACAAGAATGGAAAAATTGATTTTGCATCAGGAATGAGCAATAGCTCTTCTTTATTGGTAAATCCACTGACTTGTTTGTTTTTTAAAAACGATTCTCCATTATCTAAGGTTGCATTAACCAATGCCGCTGGTCCGTGGCAGACAGCTCCAATTACTTTATTAGATTTATGAAAGTCTTGTATTAAAATCTGTATGTGTTTGTTATTTGGAAAATCGAACATGGCTCCTTTTCCGCCAACAAAATAGACCGCTTCATATGTTTCGGACTTAACCTCTTGCAATGCAATTGTATGCTTAAGTTTACGACGAGGTATATTATCATTTAAAAAGGCATAATCAAATACCCCCATATCGTCATCGTCTAGAACCATAGGAGGCTTTCCTCCCAAAGGGCTTGCCACATCGACATCAAAACCATTAGCTTTAAAGACGTAGTAGGCTCGCGCTAATTCGGTAAGCTCGAAGCCTGTCGCTTTTCCACTTAAACCCATAGTGTCCGTACTGGTAACTACTACTAATATTTTTCCACGATACGATGGCATGGTGTCATTGATATAGGCGATGTCACTGGCTTGACTATTTTTAATATTGGTATTTTCTTCTGGTAAAAGGCTTGCAATATATAGACCTAATGCGACTATAAGTACAATAATGATACCTAAACTTGATAAAAGCCATTTTAAAATTTTATACTTTTTAAACATGTGATGTGTATTAATTTGTTTTAGACGGTTGTAGGTTATTATTGTAACGATGAAACTTCATCTTTAAAAAACGTATGCAAGCGTTTTGTGCCAAATCTTGGTGCAATATTATCTTCTGCCATTAAGGTTAAAAAGAACTCAATTGGACCATATACCTTAGACGACGTAAAGGTGCGTAAGCTCGATATAGCAAATCGCCTTATCCAATCTGGTAGGTGCATTATTTTTAACGGTTTTTGCCAAGCATCTAAAGCCATCTCACCTATTTCATTTAATGTTAAAATATCCGGACCACCAACTACTATTTCTGTATTTTTTGTACTAATAGCTTGCAGACACACAATTGCCAAATCCTCTCCATGAATGGGATTAAACTTTTGCTCACCATTACCAAAAAGGTATATTTTACCTCGTTTTGCCATGTCTAAAAAGTCTTTCATATCAGAAAAAAAACCATTTGGTCTAATAATGGTATAATCTAATCCAGAGTTTTTTACAGCATCTACAAACTTCTCTTTGGCTTCAAATATTTTAAGATGTCTATATTTATGACCATTAATTGCAGAGATGTAAATAAACTTTTTTACACCCGCTTTTTGGGATTCTCTTAATAGGTTTAGATTCGCTTGATAATCGACATCCATATAAGTTAAATCTTCTTTTTGTCTTGTAATGCCAACCGTAGAAATGACAGTAGTGACCCCTTCACAAATACCTTTTAAAGTTTCGGGTTGTGTCACTTCTGCTTTAATAATTTTAACAGTTTTACGTTCTAAATCTTGTAGTTTTTGAACTGATCTTGCGATAAGTTTAGCGTTATATTGATTTTCTACTAAAGCTTTAGCTATATGACCACCTAAATAGCCTGTAGATCCAGCAAGTAAAACGGTTTGAGTATTTGTTATATTCATTATACATCTATTTTAAATTATAATTAAAGGAAATAATCCCGTAAGAATGGTTTATTTATGACGATAGAAATCATTTGTAAAACATGCCGCTCTAAAATAGCGTTTAGATAGAGCCTTAGTGCGACACGTTTAACATGAAAATTAAGACTATACTAATTTTTATTTTCTATGATTTGGAGTACGTCGTAAACTAATATTAATGCGCTTTTGGAAGCTTCTAATTGATTTAAAGTACCAGATATGTAGGTGTCTAACTGTGGGCAATACCATAAAAAAGATGCTGTACTTCCTGGATGTCCAATCAGTTGTACGTCTGAGTTAGTATCCGTTAAATCTTTAATTGAAACCTTTCTTATTCCAAATCCGTAGGTCATACCTTTTGTTTCGTGTGTCCAACTTTGCATGGCTAAACGGGTTGCTTTGGTTACAATTTGATTAGTATTAAAAGCTTTAAGAAATGTGATTAAGTCTTTAGTTGTTGAAACTAATCCGCCACCACCCCAATCAGCGCTTAAGCTTTTAAGCGATGCTAACTTTATATCGCCTGCATAAAACTCAGTCATTGAAAATGTATTTTCTATAGGCGCTGATTTTAAGTTGATATAAGAGTTATTCATTTGTAACGGCTGAAAAATATGCTGCAGCAAGAACTGATGGTAAGATAAACCACTTATGTTTTCTATTATCAATGCTAAGAGCACATATTCTGTATCTGTGTAATGATAGCTTATACCAGGGCTAAAATGTGGTGTCATTTTTTGTTTAGTAAAGGCAATCATTTCCTCAGCAGACCATGATTTGTGAGGGTTTAATAATAACTGATTAATAATATTAGGACTTCCATCTGTGGTGTGGTCGGTAAAATAATCTGGTAAACCTGAAGTATGTTGCAACAGGTGTGCAATGGTAATGTCTTTTGAATATTTGACACCATCTAAAACATGGATATTATTCAGTAAGGATTTAGGTAAATACTGAGCAATTTTGTCTTCAAACTTCAGTTTATTATCATCCTTTAAAATTCCTATAGCTGTTGCTGTGAGCATCTTGGTAACACTAGCGGTGTAAAATGGGCTGTTGTTATTAATACTATCTTCTTTACTTTTGGCCAGTTGTATATCAATTCCTCGAGATTCAGAATACACGTGCAGCATGCTACTTTTAATATGTTCTGTTTCTAATGCAGTTGTAAATAGCTTCTGTATGTTCTCATCTATAGTTTGTTGACTAAACCCGAGACATCCGGTAATAATTAGTACTGTTGTTAAAATAATGATTTTCATAATAATAGACTGCTTTAGTTAAATCATAAGTTTCCTTAAAACTTAATACCAATATAAAGGTTGGGTTCAAATAGAAAATGAGATTTCCATTTATTGTCTAGTTGTTTAAATTCATCAGGAGTATTGGTATCAATCATCCAATTTTGACAATGAAATTGGGGTTCTATAAAGAATTGTTTCTTTTTTCCAAAAGCGAAATGATAGCCCACATGGTAAGAGGTATATAATTTAAAGCCATTGGCTATTTCTTTATTATCAAGATCTACATAGGTTTTATATTGTGGCAACACTTCTACAGACGCAAATAGCCCTTTCCATAACATACGCTGATAGGACACCCCTATTCCGGTTTCCTTTAGGTAGCCAGGATAGAACTCACTTTCAGAATCTATTTTGTCTAAAAGTCCGTCCCACCACTGAATGCCCATAGGTTGAAATAATCGCCAGGTGGCAAATTTTATACCTATAATATTTTTAGCGTCTAATTCGCGCTTCACATGCAATTCGATGTGTTTAGTATTTGTTCTTTTGCCACCATCACCAATATTACCTAGAATTATAGCAGGAAAACTAACTCTGTATTTGTGATTTGGTGTTTGATCTTTGAGATGTTCTTGCTGACTTTGTGCAAACACAGCATTTGTTAATAGTGAGAATAGAATGAGTATAGTTGATAACTGTTTCATGTGTACAAGTTTTAATGTTTGGTTTATATGTTTAATTGAATTCATTGGTTAATAATTGTTGAATAATGGTACTACGTTGTGCACCACTATCGTCTTGCTGGTTACTTAATAGTACGATTGTAGCATTGTATTCTGGTATAAACCCAATCATGCTCCAATAGCCGTTTATGTCGCCTCCATGCCAATACATTGTGGTGTTTCCTTCTTGTGTGGTAAACCAACCGAGACCAAAATCAACGTAGCCGCTTGGGACGTCTTCGGCAAATATTTCAGCTTTTTCAGACGCAGTAAACCAATTATTTTTAACAGCCTTTGTCCAAATTTCCATATCGTTAGGTGTGCTACTAAAATCACCCACTCCAAATGCAATAGTCATAGGATAGGTACTATTACTGCTACCATTGTTATAGCCTTCGGCATGTATATTGGTATCGATAACATTGGTGCCTTTGTACGTGTTTGTCATGTTTAAAGGCGTTAAAATGTGTTGTTGTATATAATCGTGGTAAGACACCTGAGCTAATTCTTCAATCAATAATGCTGCGATAAGAAAGTTGGAATTGCTATATTGTTTACTAGAACCGGGTGTAAAATTGAGGCCGTTTTCTGAAATTATTTCCATAATTACCTCATAGATATCTGCTTCATCTAGAGTTTCTCCTTGTTCGTAAGCATCTTCAACTACAAATTGATAATCAGGAATACCAGATTGATGCGACAATAATTGCTTAATTGTAATTAGATCTCCATTAGGAAATGTATCATCAAACTCACTTAAGGTTTGATTAAAGCTTGTAATTAATCCATCGCGTTTTAACTGTACAATTGCAGCTGCCGTTAAGGTTTTGGTTACAGATCCTATTCTGTAGGCTAAATTATCATCTTGAGCCAATGTTGTACTTTCATTAGCTAATCCGAAGCCCTGACGCACGAGATCATTTCCGTTTTCAGTGATAATAGCATACCCTTGAAAGTCGATATCGGTTAATAGTTGTTCAGCAGTTGTATAGTTAGTGCTTGGTGCATTAGTATCATCGTCACTAGAACAGGAGGATATTAAGGTGGTGATACCTAGAAAAAAGATAAATACAACACCGTTACCGATAGTTTTGAGTTTACTAGAGTTGTCTTTTTTGGATGTGGGATGAAAAGTATTCATGACTGTTTATTTTTTGATTGATATATAATTATTGGATAGTGCAAAGTTCCTGTATAAAAGGATTTCAATCGTCCGAGATTATAAATTAGGACGTTCGGAATTACGGTTTTGAAGTTTTTTTTAAGCTCTTATTGATTAGTGCTTTCCTCTGAATTTAAGATACGCTATGTTCTGCTAGGTAGGAATAGCAGTCTATAAAGTGTTATTTATTGTAAAAGAAAAAATGAGCTATAAAACAGTTAGTTGCTGTTTTGTTTTACCCATTGGCTAGGAGTTATACCTTCTGTTTTTTTGAAGTAGGTATTAAAGACACTTTTGGAATTAAAACCGCTATCGTAAGCCAATCCTAAAATGGTAATGTGTTTAAAATCTGGGTTTAATGCGATGGTTTTAAAATGGTTTAATCTAAATTGATTTATATAATCGTTAAAGTTCTTATTGAATTCAGCATTTAATAACCAAGACAATTTATTAGAATGCAAAGCAATGTTTTTGGCGAGATCTTTTAAAGAAAGGTTTGGATTTAAATAAGGTTCACTGCTATTTATGAAATTTTCTAAAATTAACTTATATTTAGCTATTTCGGCTGTATTTAGAGGTTTTGAATTTTCCTTGGGTATATTATAAGCAGTGCCTTTGTTTACAGTTACTAAGCCAGACGATATAACTTGTTGTTCAATTAGCTGAAAATGTTTATACTCTCGTAATGGATTTAAAAAAGGATCTAATTGGAAATTAACTAATTGTCCTATTTTTAAATTTATTTTGTCTTCAAATAGTTGTAAGGCCTGGTCTGTTTTTCCAATATGTATAAGGAAATAGAAATGCCAAGGATAAATACTTTTAAAACTTTCTTCAATATTAATTGTGATGGATTCAATCGGATTAGATAATGGTTTTTTATTAATAAGACAGAATAGTATTTCACACACCTCAGGGGCAATAAGTTGAGGCATTTTAGCAATGTAATCTCTAAAATTATAGGAGTCATTTAGAAGCATATAACAAGCTAACTTTGTCTCGATTGCTAAGGTGAAATTAGGATCAATTCTTAAACATTCCTCTAAATACGTTATGGCTTTATTATACGCCTTATCTAAAAAGTAAATATTGCCTTTGGTAAAAAGATGATTAGGTGATAAAGGGCTTATTTCTATGGCTTTATTAATATTTAGCAATGCTTTATCTAATTGATTTGTAGCCATGTAAACTTCTGCTATTCCTTCATAAGCAATAGCGTAACTTGGATTTATTAAAAGTGTTTTTTTTAAAAATTCTATCCCTTTTGTATAATTCCAATTCAGCCAAAAACTTAGTGATGATTGAGAAAAATAACTCAAATAAGATTTAGAGTTAATCTTTAAACCTTGATTTAAAAACTGTCTCGTATGATACTCTCCGGTCTTTCTTTCAATACATCCCCAACCCGATAAAATACTGTAAGACCTAGATAAGGCAAAATAGGCATCATAAAAATCTTTATCTATGGCGATACTTTGTTTGTAGTAATTGATGGCTTCAATGTAATCTTCTAAAACCCAGTTAAGTTGATATGCTCTCCCTTTTAAATAGAGCTTGTAGGCATTAATATTTTTGGTTCCAATGATAGAAATGTTATTAGAAATATCAAAGTGACCGAAATTTTCTCTTATCTGTTCTGCAATTATTAAACTTATCTCATCTTGAAGCTCAAAAATATCGTCCAATTTGCGATTAAAATTTTGAGACCATACCTGAAAGCCATCATTTGTTCTGATTAATTGAATATTAATTCGAATCCTATCTTTAAATATTCTAATACTCCCTTCCAAAATTGTGGACACACCTAATTGATTGCCTATATGGCGTACATCGACATTATTATTCTTAAACGAAAATGAAGACGTTCTTGCTATAACTTTAAGACCTTTTACTTTAGTTAGTGCGTTAATGATTTCTTCTGTAATTCCATCACAGAAATAATCGTTGTCAATATTATTACTCATATTGACAAAGGGTAATACAGCTATAGATTTTTGGTTAATCAAAGTATTGGTTTACATGCACAAATGTATAAAAAGTTAATGAAGATTATCTTAGCATTTTTTTAGAGTCAGTGATTTAAACAATCATTTCTCTCTATATTTAATGGTTTATTAAATATGTAAAATCATAATTAGGGATTTGCTTAAATCTATTTTCTGAAATATGAATATAAAGCCCATCACCTTGGTCTAAATCTCCAAGAATTTGAATAATATCACTTATGCTGAGGCTTTTGATGGAAGACGTTTTCAATAGCTGAGTAGGAATTATAACAGCTTCAAATATACTATATAATTTTGGTTGCATTCACTTGTATTTGATGTATAATATGGTTCTTAAATTATGTTAAGGTTAACAGAATAAAACTTAAAAACAAGTACCTTTGTAACCATTGTCATTTGAAGTCCAAATCTTCAATTTATTTTTATAAAATCTTCAATTATGAAACAGATATTTATCGTATTTACAGCCTTATTATTAAGCACAACATCTTATGCACAATTTGAAATTTCGGTAAGTGGTGGTTACGCCATTGGAAGCGCTGGAATGAAAATAGGAGAAAAACAAACGACTGGTGGTACCGAAAACACCTATGGTAGTTATGGAGAAGGATTTAACACACAATTACGTGGTACATATTTTTTTAATGAGCGCTTTGGTGCAGATTTGAGTTTAGGGTATTTACATGGTTCTGATCAAACGGTCTCTGAAGTTCGTTTGCCAGGTTATGAAGTAGATGCTATTGCAAGAGCTCGTGCTTATGGTGCTTCTGCTTCATTAGTTTACAGGTTTAACGATAATGTATATGGTCGTATTGGTGCGCTTGTTAAATTAGGAGGTAAAACAGAAGCTGTTGTACATCAGAAAGTTAATTTTTCGCAAGCAGAAGCAGATGCTTTTGGTGTCCCATTAGGATCGTACTCTGAAACCAATTACGTAGAAGACTTTCACGGTCAGTTTCCTTTAGGCTTTGTTGCTGCTATAGGTTATAGACATGACTTAAGCACATCGTTTAGTGTTTTTGTAGAAGCTGAGTATTACGGTATCAGTTTAAAACGAAAAGATTCTGAAATCACGGAGTTTAATACTAATGTTGTTTTACCTGACGGAACGGTTGCTGTAAAGGGGCTTTATTCTTTAGATAATTTACCTGCAGGTATAAATAAAACCACAACTTATGTTGATGAGTTACCTAGTGGAAATACCGATTCGTCAAAAAAATTAGCCGTAAAAGTACCGTATTCTTCCTTTGGTGTTAACTTTGGTATAATTTATAAGTTTAAGCGTTCGAATTCGGAAACTAAATAAATATTTAGGCAAGCATTATATGTTTTGCTTTTAGTTTAACTCATTCATAATTTCTGAAAATAATTCGTAAGATCTAATTCTGGCATTGATATCATACAGATGCGTTACTGCAATGAGTTCGTCTGCGTTTGATTGCGCTAAAAATTCTTTAACCTGTGCTTTAACTGTAGCTTTGCTACCAATAAAACTGTACTTCAGCATTTGGTGGACTTGCGGATTACGCATGATATCCTTTAAATCTTCGGTCATTTCTGTTGGTGGTTGCACGTTAGACCGTCTTCCTGTAAATATGCCAACAATCATTCGGATTAATGAGGTAGCTAAGCGTTCTGCTTCTTCGTCTGTATCAGCAATAATGATGTTAACACCTGCCATAAAATATGGTTCTTGTAAGGCTTCCGACGGTTTAAATTCTTTACGATATATAGCTATAGCATCCCATAGATGTGTGGTTGCAAAATGACTTGCAAAGGCATAAGGCAGTCCTTTTTTAGCTGCTAAATGCGCACTATCTGTGCTAGATCCCAAGATATACAATGGTACGTTGACGCCTTCGGCAACAGTAGCTCTTACTTGAGATTCGTCATTTTCGGATGAAAAATAGGTTTGTATTTTGTCTACTTCAGTTGGAAATGAGTGTGCGGCTTGCATAAAATCGGTACGAATAGCTTCAGCCGTTTCTCTGTCTGTGCCAGGAGCTCTGCCTAATCCTAAATCTATTCTATTGGGATATATGGTTCCTAAAGTCCCGAACTGCTCGGCAATAATTAAAGGTGAATGATTAGGTAACATAATACCACCAGAACCTACTCTTAAGGTTTTAGTGCCTTGCGCTACATAACCAATTAATATAGAAGTTGCACTACTAGCAATATTAGCTGCGTTATGGTGTTCTGCTAACCAATAGCGTGAATAACCATAAGCCTCTGCATGTTGCGCTAGTTTTAATACGTTAGTATAGGTTTCTTGTAATGTATGGTCTTCTGATACTAAAGCCAGATCTAATATAGAATATGATGTATGTTTAGTGCTCATAACGTTATCAATTGTATAATTGGGGTCTAAGTAAGTGTGTTAAGACTGCTTTAGTCGCTTTTTTTTACTTACGAGTTACAAAGGTAAATACATTTCCATTTCTATTGTTTTTTATGTCTTTATTTTATGATTATTTAAGCTATTTTTTTTGAGTGCTATTTATAAAATTCAAAAAGGAGCATCGTTTTTAAAAACAACGCTCCTTTTCTACACATCAACCAATCAATCTAACTCTTGTTATTCCCTACCATTTTTTTATTTGAATGTTTAAACCTTTGTTAAAAAAAGAATGAACGTTCATTTTTAATGTATATTTGTATCAGAATTTAAACACGATGGCAAAACTTCAAAAAAGTATAGATAAACGTAATGCACTTGTTAAAGCAACTATAGAGTTGGTTAACAATAATGGGTTTCATGCAACGCCTATGAGTAAAATTGCTAAAATGGCTAATGTATCACCTGCAACTATTTATTTATACTTTGAAAACAAACAAGATTTAGTGAATCAAACATACATAGATGTGAAGGCAGAATACACCAAGTATGCATTTGCTAATTATGATCCCACTACGCCTATTGAAGAAGGATTTAAAATGATTTGGAAACGTATTGCAGATTTTAAACTGAAAGAAAGTGAACATGCCATGTTTTTAGCACAGTGTGATAATACTCCAATGATTGACGAGGAAAGTAGACAAGAAGGTATTAAGCACTTACAGCCTCTACTCGATCTTTGGGAACGTGGCAAAAAAGAAGGGATTATAAAACCGATTTCAGATTACCTATTGTATGCTTATGCTATCAACCCTTTATCGTTTTTAATGATGACTCAAAAACGAGGCGCATTTACATTAGATAAAACACATTTAGAAGAAGCTTATCAATCTGCTTGGAGCAGTATAAAAATGTGTCAATAATATGAAAAAGACAGCAATCATATTAGGTGCATCTGGTTTAACGGGTGGTTTTGTACTTCAAAAATTAATTGAAGATGAGCGTTACGACACTATAAAATTGTTTTCACGCTCTAAAATTGAAGGTCTACCTGATAAAGTCCAACAGTTTATTGGTGATCTTTTAGAGCTTAACCAGTTTAAAACTGATTTTACAGCAGACGACGTGTATTGCTGTATTGGTACCACAGCGAAAAAGACACCAGACAAAACGCTTTATAAAAAAATAGATTTCGGAATTCCGGTTGCGGCTGCTAAACTTTCAAAAGAAAACCATATTGATACATTTTTAGTCATTTCTGCAATGGGAGCGAATAAAAATAGCACGGTATTTTACAACAAGACCAAAGGCGAAATGGAAAACAGCGTCTTAAAGCAGCAGATTAAAAATACATATGTTTTAAGACCATCTTTAATTGGTGGTGATAGACAAGAAACTCGATTATTAGAAAAAATAGGATTAGTGATCTTCAAAGTCATTCAGCCCCTATTTATCGGGAAACTAAAAAAGTATAAAATAGTGAATGCAGAGACCATAGCGCAAGCTATGATAGGCTTAGCTAATACCAAATATTCAGAAGTGATTATCACTTCAGAACACATAAACAAATTAGGAAACAACGCTTAAAAAGAAAATAGAATTATGGAATTATTAGATAAATTAAATTGGAGATACGCTGCAAAAGCAATGAATGGTGACACTGTTCCTGATGAAAAACTTCAAAATATTTTAGAAGCAGCACGTTTGGCGCCTACATCAAGTGGTTTACAACCTTTTGAAATTATTGTTATTGAAAATAAGGAATTAAAAGAACAGATTAAACCAGTAGCTTGGAATCAATCGGTAATTACAGACTGCTCTCACCTACTCGTTTTTGCGGCTTGGGATACTTATACCGAGGAACGTATAAATTACATGTTCGATTTAACCAATGATATTCGTGGTTTTAAAAATGAAGGTTGGGAAAATTATAGACAAATGTTATTGAGCTCTTATCCACAGAAAGATGCTGAAGAGAACTTTAACCACGCTGCAAAACAAGCTTATATTGCATTCTCACAAGCTTTAGCAGCAGCGGCTTTTGAAGGTGTAGACGCCACTCCTATTGAAGGTTTTGATCCAGATGCTGTAGATAAAATTCTTGGATTACGCGAAAAAGGATTACGCAGTGCTGTTTTAATGCCTATTGGTTATAGAAAAGAAAATGAAGATTGGTTAGTAAATCTAGTTAAGGTAAGAAAACCTATGGAAGATTTGGTAACTGTAATGAAGTAAAAAAACAAAACATTATGATTAAGACCATTTTATTAAATAGTAGACCTGAAGGAAAACCCTCTGTATCTAATTTTGAATTTAAAACTGAAGATATAGAACTAACAATTAAAGAGGGCGAACTGCTCTTAGAGACAGAATATGTATCGGTTGACCCGTATTTAAGAGGGCGTATGAGTAATGCTAAATCATACGTACCACCTTTTGAATTAAACCAACCTGTACAATCCGGAATTATTGCTAAAGTTATCTCATCTAAAAACGATAATTTTAAAGAAGGAGATTATGTTTCTGGTATGCTCAGTTGGAAAACACAACAAGTGTCTAATGGTGAAGGCTTAAATAAAGTAGATCCTTCTAAAGCTCCATTAAGTGCTTATTTAGGAATTCTAGGTATGACAGGCCTAACAGCTTATTGCGGATTAACAGAAATAGGGCAACCAAAAAAAGGTGAAACTTTAGTGGTTTCTGGTGCTGCTGGTGCTGTAGGATCTGTTGTAGGACAAATAGGTAAAATATTAGGCCTAAGAGTTATTGGAATTGCAGGTTCAGATGAAAAAATTGAGCTCTTAAAATCGAAATTTGGTTTCGATGCTGGTATTAATTACAACACTACTAAAGATATGACAGCGGCTATCGCTGAAGCGGCTCCTAACGGAGTGGATATCTATTTTGATAATGTAGGTGGCCCTATTTCAGATGCGGTATTAGTTAATATTAACCGATTGGCCAGAATTATAGTTTGTGGTGCTATTTCGGTTTATAATAATACAGAAGCACCAAAAAGTTTAAGCGTACAACCGTTCTTAGTAAAAAACAGTGCCTTAATGCAAGGGTTTATTGTTTCTAATTATGCTGAGAAATTTCCAGAAGCAATGACACAATTAACGTCTTGGTTAGCAGAAGGTAAACTCACCTATTCTGAAACCATAGTTGAAGGTTTTGATAATATACCTCAAGCTTTTATAGACTTATTTGAAGGTAAGAATAAAGGAAAAATGGTTGTTAAAATTTAAGACAATACTGCTCTCTAATCGTCCTATTTAGAGTGTATACTATCTAAAGGAATATTGAGCGTGGTTGAATAACAAGAATTAATAATTAAAAAGAAAAGAAGATGAATAATTTTGAATTTAAAAATCCTACCAAAATCATATTTGGTAAAGACACTATAGAAAAACTAGAAAACGAAATCCCTAAAGACGCCAAAGTACTAATGCTTTATGGTGGTGGAAGCATTAAAAAAAATGGTATTTACGATCAAGTAAAAACGGCTTTAGCTAAAGTAGAGGTTATTGAATTTGGCGGAATTCCTGCAAATCCAGAATACGCTAAGTTAATGGAGGCTTTAAAAATAATTAAAGACGAAAACATTACGTATTTATTAGCCGTTGGTGGTGGATCTGTAATTGATGGCACTAAATTTTTATCAGCTGCAGCAGTGTATGATGGTGAGACTCCTTGGGATATTTTAACCCAAAATATTAGAACTGAAAAAGGAATGCCTTTCGGAACCGTTTTAACCCTTCCTGCTACAGGATCTGAAATGAATTCTGGAGCTGTAATTACAAGAGCTGAAACCCAAGAGAAATTAGCTATGGGTGGACCTGGTTTATTTCCTGAGTTCTCCATATTAGATCCTCAAGTGATTACGTCTATTCCTCAACGTCAATTGGCAAACGGATTAACAGATGCGTTTACACATGTTTTAGAACAATACATGACCTATCCTATTGGAGCCTTGTTACAAGATCGTTTTGCGGAAAGTATTCTACAAACCTTAATTGAGGTAGCACCAAAAGTATTAGAGGATCCTACAGACTATCAAGCGGCATCTAACTTTATGTGGAGTTGTACTATGGCCTTAAACGGATTAATACAAAAAGGAGTACCTTCAGACTGGGCCGTTCATGCTATGGGACACGAATTAACAGCCATGTTTGGTATTGACCACGCACGTACTTTAGCGGTAATTGCACCAAGCCATTACAAGTTTAATTTTGAAGCGAAGAAAGAAAAATTAGCACAATACGCAGAGCGTGTTTGGAATATTACGGAAGGTAGCACAGACGATAAGGCCTATGCAGCCATTGAAAGAACAACAGCTTTCTTTCATCAATTAGGTATCGATACTAAGTTATCTGATTACACTAAAGATTATGAAGGTACTGCTGAAAAAATAGCAAAACGTTTTACTGATCGTGGATGGTTGGGATTAGGTGAACACCAATCACTGTCACCAGATAAGGTAGAGAAAATTGTAAAAATGGCGTATTAATTTAAACTGAAGGTCAGTACAATTGATTTTGAGACCAGATTTAAAAGTAAGCATACCTTCTGAAACCATTTCAGAAGTATAAAAAAAATTAAAAAAGAAAATGAACGTATTATTCGTATTAACATCTCACGATAAATTAGGAGATACAGGAAAGAAAACAGGATTTTGGGTTGAAGAATTCGCAAGTCCATATTACACCTTATTAGATAAAGGAGCAACTATTACTATTGCGACACCAAAAGGTGGTGCTGCGCCAATAGATCCAAGTAGCGATTCGCCAGATGCAGCAACCGAGGCTACTGAGCGCTTTAACAAAGATGCCCAAGCCAAAGATAAAATTGCAAACACTAAAGTATTAGCAGATATAAATCCAGATGATTTTGATGCTGTGTTTTATCCAGGCGGACATGGCCCTTTATGGGATTTAACCAATGATGCTAATTCAGTGGCATTGATTGAAAAGTTTGATCGCCAAGAAAAACCAATTGCTTTTGTATGTCATGCACCAGCTGTATTAAAAGATGTAAAAAATGAAGACGGAACAGCATTGGTAAAAGGTAAGAAAGTAACTGGTTTTTCAAATTTAGAAGAAGCAGCTGTGGGCTTAACTGAAGTTGTACCATTACTATTAGAAGATATGCTTATTGAAAATGGAGCACATTATTCTAATGCTGATAAATGGGCAGCTTATGCTGTGCAAGACGGCAACCTTATAACAGGGCAAAACCCTGCATCTTCAACTTTGGTTGCAGAGAAATTAATAGAAGCGCTTAAAAAGGCTTAGTATAATGATTTGATTTTGATTTGATTGATAGCGAGAGAGCCTGTATAACATAATATGTATGCAGGCTTTTTTATTGCTTAAAACAATGAGGATATTGATTACTTTTAAGTCTCTACACAGACCTTATACTACAAAAAAGCCTCACCATTTTTGTGAAGCTCTTAAGTGCTATTAAACAACCAAGTAAACTTAGCGTTTCCGTTTAAATGCTAAGCATTAATTTTTCAATATCTTCTTTTTCAAATTTTGGGTTTGCACCTGCTTGGCTTGCGACATAAGCTCCTACTGCACAAGCATAATTTATGGCATTCTGTGGTGTACTTCCTGTTAATAATTTATGTGTTAGTGTAGCGAGAAAAGCATCTCCTGCTCCAACAGTATCTATGACGTTTACGATATAACCAGCATTATAATAGAACTCATTATCCACAAATAACACAGCTCCTTTAGCACCCAAGGTCACGCAGATTGATGCTGTTGAGGTTTGTTTTGATATGAGTCGAATACATTCTTCTAAAGCAATGCTTTTTCCATATAAACTGTTACAAATTTCAAAGATTTCATCGTCATTAAATTTTATAAAATCAGCAGCATGCATCAAATAATTCAATTCTTCTAAGCTGTAATAAGGGGCTCTAAGATTAACATCAAATATTTTATATGGAGCACAATCAATAAGACGATATAACGTTGCTTTAGAAACTGCTGTTCTTACCACCAAGCTTCCAAAAATAAAGGCATCTGACGTCGCAGTTATTTGTTTTGCCGCTTCTGTTAGTTCAATAGCATCCCAAGCTCTTGGTGCATGTATGACATAGGTTGCAGAACCTTCTTCATTTAATGAGACTTCAACTTCACCAGTCTTTAAATGGTCGTCTTTTTGAATATAATCGACTTCAACTCCATTTGTTTTAATGTATTCAAAAATGGTTTCCCCCAATGCATCTTTTCCAATTTTGGTTATCATAGCCACTTTATGTCCAAAAGACTGTAGCCGCAATGCCACATTTAATGGAGCACCTCCAATGGTTTTATGGTTAGGAAACACATCCCATAACACTTCTCCAAAACAAACAATATTTTTCATTTATATAGAATTAATTTGGCTAAGGTTAATGTTTTGAACAGCTATAATTACACCTTCTTTTGTAATTGTTTTATACGCTTTAACATAAGCATCTACAAAAGGTTTATACGTTTTTAAGTTTCCAAAAACAGATTCAATTTCTAGAAAATACTCGGGATGATTTTGGGATGCCAACTCTGCCTGTTTATGCAAGGTATCTTTTAGAGCATCTTTAATATTTAAATGTTCATCTTTTTCATTAGTACCTAAGCTATAAATAGCCCAAGCAGCTACAACAAAAGCAGCTAATTCAGTTTGTCTAGATAACTTTAAATTAGCTTTAACGGTAGGCAAAATAAATATTGGAAACTTAGCAGAACTTTCTGAACAAATGCGATCTATTTGGTCTTTAATACTAACATTTCCAAAACGCTGTAATAATGATGCTATATAGGCTTCTAAGTCAACATTTTCTAAATCACTAAGCGTTGGAACGACCTCTTGTTTTAAATAATGTTCTAAAAACGCGTTGATATTCTTATCATTTACGGCTTCGTCAATAGTTATATATCCAACTAAAGCTCCTAAAATCCCTAAAACCGAATGTCCTGCATTTAAAAGGCTTAACTTCATTTTCTCATAAGGTTCGACATCTTTTACAAATTGTGCGCCTACAACTTCCCAAAGAGGTCTTCCATTACTAAATTGGTCTTCTATAACCCATTGCTTAAAAGGTTCGCATACAACAGGCCAAGCATCTACAATACCTTCTTCTGTTTTTAGTTGTTCTATATCTGCAGCTGTTGTTGCTGGTGTTATACGATCTACCATGCTATTTGGAAATGCAACACGCTGTTCTATCCATGGGATTAATGCTGGATCTGCTAGTTTTACGTAGCTCAATAACATTTGCTTAGTCATATCACCATTACCTTGAATATTATCACAAGATTGAATTGTGATGCCTTTTAAACCTTTTTGCTGTCTTAGCTTTAAAGCTTGAGTTAAATACCCAAACACCGTTTTAGGTTGTGTTGGATGTGCGATATCATATAAAATAGATGGATTTTTATCATCAAAAGCACCTGTAGCTTCATTGTAGTTATATCCGCCTTCAGTAATAGTTAAAGTAACGATTTTAACTTCTGGACTCGCTATCTTTTCTATCACTTTGGAAGGATCTTCTGGAGCAAAAAGTAATTCTGTAATTGCGCCTATAACACGCTTACTTAAAGAACCGTCAAATTCCTTAACCATAAGGGTGTACAAGCCATCTTGAGCTTTAAGAGTTTGGTATATTTTGGTGTCGTGCGGTAATAAAGCCACTCCACAAATAGCCCAATTAGTTATGGATGTGTCGTGTAATAATTGATCCGTATAAAATGCCTCATGAGCGCGATGAAACCCACCAATACCAATATGTACAATACCTGTTGTTAATTGCGTTCTATTGTATTTAGGTGTAGAAACACGTTCTGAAATAGCATTTAAATTTTCTTGATTCAGTGTATATGTTGTCATGATTTTTTATGCTTTAGTTGTGTTATTTGCTTTCAAATCGTTGTAGTAATACTGCAAAAATGATAATAGCGCCTTTTACCACTTGCTGTGGATATGAAGGCACATTTAAAAGGTTTAAAATATTGCCTATTAAACCTAAAATTAAAACTCCCATTAATGTGTTTATAGCGGTACCTCTACCTCCATTTAAACTCGCTCCTCCAATAACTACAGCTGCAATAGCGTCGAGTTCCCAAGCCATACCCATATTTGGCGAGCCTAAATTGGTTCTAGAAGCCACAACAATAGCCGCAACTGCTGCTAAAGCACCAGAAATGGCATACACCAGAAACTTGTATTTATTCACTTTAATACCCGATAATCTTGCTGCTTCTTCATTACTACCAATGGCTATTACTAGTCGACCAAACACATTGTATTTTAGCATGATCATGGCGATAATAACCACTAAGAAAAATATGATGGAAATATTTGGTAATCCTAAAGTAGAATTGTTTGCAAAATCAGACATAAATACACCACCTGCTGTTTTAAATGTAACAGGCGAACCGTTAGAGTAAATAAACCCTAATCCTCTGGCAATGGTCATTAAAGCTAAGGTTGCTACAAAGGGTGCCATTTTTTGAAATGCGACTAAGTAACCCGATATACTTCCCAAACCAAAACCAATACAGATGGTAAATAGTATGGCTAATGGTAAAATAATAACGTTGATTAACATGGCAAATATCACCGCTAAAAGCGCGACCATGGAACCTACGGATAAATCTATACCTCCTGTAAGAATCACAATAAGCATTCCTATACTTATAATACCAATACCCGAAACTTGTTTTAATAAATTTGAGAGATTAGCAGATGTAAAAAAAACATCAGATATAATAGCTGAAAATATAACCAGTAGTACAAAAATAAATATGGTATTGTACTTTACTAAAAACTTAAGTAAACCACCTGGACTATTGAGTTGCTGTTTAATTGATAAAGCCATAACTTAATTTTTTTAAGAGATTAATGTTTCTTGTTTTAGAGGTTTGCCAATGGCATAGCGTAAAATATTTTCTTCTGAGAATTCTTTTTTAGAAAGTTCACCATAATTACGACCTTCATGCATGACTAAAATACGGTCTGATATTCCCATAATCTCAGGCATATCTGAAGAGATGACTACAACAGCAACTCCTTTTTTAGCGACTTCATTAATGAGGTTGTATATTTCAATTTTAGCACCTACATCAACTCCTCGTGTAGGCTCATCTATAATGATAACTTTACTGTCTATACTTAACCATTTGGCTAAGGCGACTTTTTGTTGATTTCCTCCACTTAAATTCTTAACATCAACTTCAGAATGAGGTGTTTTAATATTTAAGCGTTGT
This sequence comes from Winogradskyella psychrotolerans, assembly GCF_018860565.1. GTDB lineage: Bacteria > Bacteroidota > Bacteroidia > Flavobacteriales > Flavobacteriaceae > Winogradskyella > Winogradskyella damuponensis. The sequence goes on along the minus strand of NZ_JAHKPS010000018.1, from coordinate 77,981 downwards.
ATGAGGTCTAAAATATTTTTGTATTCATCTTTAGTGTTTATAAAACCGAGTTTGCTTGATATAGAGTCAAAATTTGTAACACTAATATTTCTACGAATTGATAAAGGCAAAAAGACGCCTTCTTCTTTTCGATCTTCAGACACAAATCCAATTTGATATCCTACAGCATCAACAGGGCTCTTAGCGTGTATTTCAACTCCATTTAAAGTTATAATGCCTGACTTCTTTCTATGGGCACCAAAAATTAATTTTCCTGTTTCGGTTCTACCACTTCCTCCCAAACCTGCAATGCCTAAAACTTCTCCTGCATTTACCGAAAAAGACACATCTTTTACAATGCCTCGTTTGCCTTCTAAATTTTTAACAACGAGCACTGGTTTTTTTCCTATTTCTATGGTACGAATTGGATATAAATCTTCTAAGGCTCTGCCAATCATTAAATGAATTACGGCATCGGTATTAGTCTCAGAAACTGCTACACTACCTGTATCTACTCCATCTCTTAAAACCGTAATGGTATCTGCTATTTCAAATATTTCATCCAAATGATGAGAGATGTATATGATAGAAACTCCATCTTGTTTTAAACGTCTTAGATTGTTGAATAGCTTCTTAATGTCATTAGGATCAAAAACGGTTGTAGGTTCATCTAAGACTAAAACCTTTGTATCTTCAGCGATAGCTTTAGCAATTTCTACCACTTGTTTCTGAACGATACTTAAATTTCTCACTTTAGCAGTGACATCTATTGAAAACCCTAAAGAATCTACTAGCGCTTTAGCTTCAGAGATAAGCTTTTTCCAATTCATCCAAACTTTATTAGCACCTAGTTTGTGCAAATAAATATTTTCAGCAACTGACAAATCATTAACTAAAGACAACTCCTGATATACCACATTAATGCCTAACATTTGGCCTTCGTGTGTATTTTTGGGTTGTATGGTTTCGCCGTCCAAAAGCACGTTACCTGCATCTTTTTGATGAACACCACTTAATATTTTTATTAGGGTAGACTTTCCTGCTCCATTTTCTCCAAGTAATGCGTGTATTTCACCTGGCTTTACCTTTAAATTAACCCCTTTTAATACTGAAACTAAACCAAAACTTTTTTCAATTCCAGTCATTTCTAATCGGTAGTTGTTCGCTGTATCTTTCATATTTGCTCGGGTATTAATTTTAAAACAAGGCGTTCGGGTTATAATACTTAGCAGCATTTTCTTTGGTAATAAGTAAAGGTGGCGTATATGTAGTTTTAGAAAATTCTCGCTTACCGTTTAAATATTCTACCGCATGTTTAATTGCTTTTCTTCCTATTTGCACAGGACTATTCATTGCTGTACATCCATAAAAATCTGTTTCCATGATGTATTTTATAGCTTCTTTTTGGCCATCTGCTGCCGCTACAATTAAAATATCATCAGTTTTACCAGCTTGTGCAATTGCTTTAATGGCACCTAATACGCAGACATCAGATTCTGTAATTACTACATTAATATCTGGATGTGCTACTAATATGTCTTCCATAGCTTTTAATCCTCCAGCATACGACCAATTGGTATAGGCTTGTGTTTTTATATTAAGATTAATATATCCTAAACTTCTCAACTGTTCTTCAGTAATGCCTTGCAATAAACCTTGTTTACGTGTACGGCCAACAGGATTACCTGCATTTCCGCTCAATAATGCAATATTCATATTGGATCTTCCAAATTTTTTAGCCAGCCATTCTCCCGCTAACTCACCATTTGCTAGATTATTAGACTGTATAATGGTCACAAAATCTGCAGAAGGATTAATAGCGCTATCAATAATAAACACAGGGATATTTGCTACTTTTGCAGCTTTGGTTGCTCCAACTAAGGCATCCGGATCTAAAGGGTTTAATAATAAAACATCAATACCTTTTGTAATTAAATCCTCAACTGCGGCGACTTGTTTTGTAATGTCATTTTGACCATCTGCTGATAAAAACTGCATGCCATTTGCTTCAGTTGTACTTTTTATACTTTGAAACAAAGCCTGGTAATACGGAGCATTTAACGAAGGAGTACAATAACCTATTTTTTTTCCTGTAAGGTCTATTTTACTTTCTATGAGTTCTCCAGCAGCATCACTATTATTAGTGTTAGCTTGTACAGTGTTTAATTCTTCTACACAACTCATTAAATTAATACCTAAGATAAGGGCAATAATCCCTATACGGTAATTGAAAACGGTAGCAAGGTGTTTAAAGTTCATAGTCTTATTATTTAGTAGTTAAATCGTGTTTTGTCTCAATTTAAAAAAGTCTTATATCTAGCTGTAGTACGGTTCTCTCCTGTTCCGGATTCCACATAGCCATAACTTCTACAGGAACACTGTAATTACCAATTTTAAGCTCTTTATTAAGTGTAGCACCTACATTAATAATGTTTCCAACTCCAGCTGTATAAAAGGTTTTATCTGTAATAAAAGACCAAGCCCCTCCTGTAAATAACGATAAGCTAGTCGCGTCTTTTTCCCAAACTTTATGCTTAACTTCAAAATAATGAGTCCATGAGTTTTTTAAAGTGCCATCCGCTTGTACTTCATAATCCCCAGAACCACCTCCTAATATTGTAGCAAAATACAATAAGGTCTTAGGTGTGACATTGTAACCAAAATTAAGATCAACAAAATTGTAGCCTTGTGTTTTATCGTAACTCCAATAGTGTAATTTATCTCCGCGCTCCTCTACTCCTGTGTAATTATTATGAGAAACCGCTTCTATAAAAAAGCGTTCGTTAAATTTGTACTTAGTATATATAGAAAACTCTTTATAGTTGGCGCTTGTTAATTCTCCTGTGTTATAATTTTTTACATCAATGCTTGAAAAACTAGCACCACCCCAAACACCAAATGTAAACTTTGTGTTTCGAGAATTATATTCCAAACTGGTAGCAAACACAGCTCCAGGGTGCACTAAAAAGCCATGCCATGTATGCATGTTTTTTATATGGCCATGAACCACAAAAGGGGTATAATCATCTTTTGTCTCTTGGGCAAAGACCCCGCCTTGTGCAATAAAAATAAGAATAATTACGCTGATGCTTCTCGTGGCCTTAGGTAGTTTAACGTTTTGAAACTCAAAATATTTAGAAGTGATACTTCTAAAAACAAACCTTACGAAATAGAGTGTTTTGTACGTTGCCATTTTTATAGTTTATCAGTTACTTTTATTAAACGTCATTATTACGTTTATTTTTCAAATGTATAAATTATTTTTATATCTTTTCCTATTTCACTTAAAAAAATGTGTTATTTTAGCTTTAAAATATGCTATATTGATATTTTAAGCCTATAAACAAAAGGTTTTAAAGAAAAACCTAAAAGATGTCAAAATGACGTTTATTAATATATTTTAATACTAATTATTATCTAATTTTGCTTATGAAGTCTGAATTAATCTCTAATTTATCTGTTGATTGTGTTGTCTTTGGGTATGATATTATTACCAAATCGCTCAACGTTTTATTAATTAAGCGTTATTTAGAATCTGAAGATAAAAAGGATGTACTAGTCAATGATTATGTCCTTACCGGATATCATGTTTTTGAAGATGAAACACTAGATAAGGCAGCGGAACGTGTACTTAAAGAGCTTACTGGATTAAATAATTTATACAAAAAACAATTTAAAGCCTTTGGAGATCCAGACCGATTAACCAACCCTAAAGACTTAATATGGATTGAAAGTCAGAAATTTAACTTAAGAACCATTACAATAGCGTATTACTTTTTATTAAAAACTGAAGATGTAGAGGTTACAGATAATGCTTCTAAAGCGAAATGGTTTCCAGTAGATGATTTACCAGAGCTAGGTTTTGATCACAAACAAATTATAAAAGAAGCATACGAAGATTTAAAAATAAAATGTTTAGCTGAACCTATTATTTTTGAATTGTTACCCGATAAATTCACAATTAACGAGGTACAAGACGCGTATCAATCTATATTAGGTATAGAAATAGATAATCGTAATTTTAGGAGAAAGTTAATTAATAAAAAGTACATCATTCCCTTAGATGAAAAGCAAGTGGGTGTTTCTAAAAAACCCGCACAACTTTATATGTTTAGCAAAGATGTTTACGATAAAATATTTCAAAAAAACTATTTAATCAGCATTTAGTATTTGGCTAATATATTCAGAAAGCTCAAAGTAATTAATCCTAACAAAAAAGCAGTATCATTAGAAGTCTTTAAATAAAACTAAATACTATCTTCGCGCCCATTATGTGGATGTATCTTGGTTTATTAGCTGCTCTTTTCTTAGGATTACACAACTTATGTAAAAAACATGCCGTACAAGGAAACGAAGTATTTCCTGTGCTTTTAGGTACAGTTTCAAGTGGTTTTTTATTTATAGCGGCGTTTTATGGCTTCTCTGTTTTTTATCCAGATTATGCACTTGAACACGGTTATAATTTTCAAAATATTTCGTTGCAAACTCATGGTTTTATCTTTATAAAATCAGTAATTATGGCAAGTTCTTGGATATTAGCTTACCAAGCGTTGAAGCATTTACCCATTACTATTGTCACTCCTATTCGTTCCGCAGGACCGTTTTTCACCTTTATTGGTGCGATTTTAATCTACCAAGAAAAACCAAACACTTTACAATGGCTTGGCTTTTTCCTCATTATATTCTCTGTCATGCTTTACTCCAAAATTGGAAAGAAAGAAGGCATTAATTTTAAGCGCAACAAATGGATCTTCGCTATTATTGGTGCTACGTTTTTAGGCGCTTCTAGTGGTTTATACGATAAATTCTTAATCCAAAACCTAAGCCTTAACCCACAAACCCTTCAATTCTGGTTTTGTCTATACACCATACTGATTTTACTCGTCATTCTAAGCATCACATGGTTTCCCTATGCCGAAAAACGAAAAGCTTTTAAATTCCGTTGGTCTATAATTGCAGTTGGTATTTTATTGCAAGCCGCAGATTACTTCTATTTTAAAGCGTTGCAAGATCCTGATGCCTTAATTATGCTATTGTCAGCCATTAAACGAAGTCAAATATTAATAGCTGTAGTTGTTGGTGGTTTAGTCTTTAAAGAGCAAAACAAACGTAAAAAATTAGTGCCTTTAGCAGGTATTATGATTGGAGTTTTTCTGATTTTGTATTCTAATTGATTTTTAAAGCAACAAAGTTGCAAAGTTGTTAACTACAGCAAAACCATTAAGATTTTGTTCTTCTCAGTTAACACCTAGAGTTTGTAATCTTTAATTTTGATTACATCTTAAAAATAAAAAAAATATGAAAAGCGAAGACAAAAAAACACCGTACAATTCAGATATAACAAAAGAAGACGAAAAGATTCTAGGAGATAAATCCGGAAACTTAAGACAAGACAATGGTGATGACGAACTCTTAAAAAATCGAAAATCTGAAACCGATTTTGCTGCTAAAGATTTGGATATACCTGGTAGTAAAAATTCAAAATTGCTGCCTAATCTAAACAAAGCAGATGAAGAAAACCAACATTACAGTCTAGGAAGCGATCATAATGAAAATCTTGAGTTAGATATTGAAAACAGCAAATAGTTTAAAAGTCTTACCGAAATCTAAACAAGGCCAACCACCATAAAAGCATATACAATCAAAATTCGTTAAAAATAACTGAAGCCTTGGAAGCTATTTAGGATTTTTATTATGGTTTTAATAGCACCAAAGTGCTATTAAAAATACCTTCAACAGCAAAGGACGTTTTGGTACGTTTTTGGTCCTTCACTACGAAGTATATCATGAGTTCTTATACAATGAATATCTACGAATAAAATTGAATGTATAAAAATAAGCTACACATCCATAAACAAACAACTAGCCCCAGCATCAAGCGATAAAACTTTAAACAGCTGTAAAATACGAATTTAGAAAAAACAGTCCCAAACCAAACAAGCGAACATTTATCGCATATAAGTTAAGCAAACACTAGCATTAGCCTTAATTTTAAGTATAACCTTAAACACAAAAAAATTATGGATAATAACACAATCATTTTCGAATATCATGATGTTAACGCCAGCGATACTTTAGAAAATTTCACAAAAGAAAAACTAGAAACCATTTTTACACGATTCGATTTTGTACATCGAGCAGATGTATTTTTTAAAACTGAAAACACAAGTTCAGACGAAACAGGAAAGAAATGCGGTATTAGATTAAGCGCACCAGGTCCTCGCCTATTTGCAGAAGCTTCACACGATACCTTTCAAGATGCTGTTTCAGAAAGTATTAATGAACTAAAAAAACAATTACAAAAACGAAAAGAACAAGTTAAAACATATTAAAATGGGAGTGATAAGCGACGATAAAAAAGAAATTACAATTATTTATAATACCAATGACAAAAGAGATAAACAAACGTTTGGTTATTTAAGTGCTTCAGAAAAAAGCCTTTCACCAATCGATATATCCAATCAGAAATTAACAGGAACACAGTGGGCAGAAGTATCTACACGACTCAACAAAAGTCTGAATTCGTTAATCAATTCCGAAAAAATTGAAGGTGCAATAGAAAGCTTTAGTGACGACGATTGTATCAAAATCCTTCGTGAAAATCCAGATGCTTTAAATGGAGCAATTGTATTTACAACAAATAAAGCAGAGCAGATTAAAAATCCATCTAATGTGTTAGAGTTTTTAGATCCTGACAGTGCAGCAATAGATAAAACATAGTATCGCATCAATTAAAGGCTTACTAAAACTATAAACAACTAGTGTAGCAACGTTTCAAAGCGTTGCTTTTTTTATATTATTTAAAGCGAACGTATTCATAATAAAAATAAATCTAAACAATTGAAACATGAAAGATCATAAGCTCATTATTAATAGATCATAAGGTAATCTTAGAACATTTCTTCATCAAAAAAGCACAGTTTTTACACTGTGCTTTTTGTATGTAAACACGATTATGATAAACGTTTTCACCCCAATAGTGTATTACTTTTTATAATTCACCATCCAGCTCACATTGTATTGGTCAGAACACCTACCATAAAAAGCATCCCAAGACATTTCTTGAAATGGTGTATGCACGGTTCCTTGTGCACTCAATTGATTAAAAATAGACACTGCATCTTCCTTAGAATCCAAATCAATACTCATATTAATATTAGTACCATTGGTTAATGGTGTATCTGGTGAGGCATCATAAGCCATAATATGAAACCCTTTTCCTTTCAATTCTGCATGCTGTAATTTGTCTCTGTAGTTAGCTGGAATATCAATTTTAACATCGTTATAGGTTTGTTTGTTTTGAATGCTTCCACCTAAAACAGATTTATAGAATTCTAATGCATTTTTACAATCGCCTTTAAAGGCTAAATATGGTTGTACTTTCATAAGGTTTTGTTTTTAAATTATACTTCATTATAGATACACCCAATTTACAATCAAACGGTTAAATCAATTGTCGCATATGATAGAAATACTAATGGAAATCAAAATAAATCACAAGTAAACCATCAAAACCCAAATGCCGACAGCGTCGGAAGCAACGATTTTCAGAAATAATGAGCAAGAAACACTGTTAAAAACCCAAATCAAGGATCTATAAATTTTTATAAAATAGAACAACCTATTGCGAATAGCGCACAGACAAATGCGATAGCATTCACGAATTCAAACTTAAAACAATAAAAATTTATGAGTAATTTTCTAATAAATCGTTTTGAAATCGAAGATTCACGCAATCAAATGTATTAAAATAGAAGATTGAGTACTTTTTGGTTCGTTTATTCGCCTATGAATCTCATAATGCGCTGTGCAGTTTGCATCAAGACAAATACGATAGCATTTATGAACACCGATTTAATAAAATAGAAATCGAGTGAACTAAAATGAACAGATATAAATTAAAAGCAAATAAAAAGGCATCGCAAAACAAAAGCTCTACAATGCCAATACTAATACCAAAAAAAACCAAAATTACTCAGAAGCAAACGGATAATCCGTATACCCTTTTTTACCAGGAGTATAAAACGTATCCTTATCCCATTCTGCTAAAGCTAAATGCTTTTCAAAACGTTCCACTAAATCCGGATTAGAAACAAAAGGCTTACCATAAGCCACTAAATCTGCATCACCATTAGCAAGCACCTTATTCCCTTTTTCCTGATCAAAATTAGTATTAATCATTAACGTTCCATTATACAACGGACGAAAATGCTTAGCAATATCAGTCACAGCAAACGGCACCTCAGAAACATCGGTAAACGGTTCTGACAAATGCACATAAGCCAAATTATAGGCATTCAGTTTTTTAATAATATATTCAAAGGTCGGAATGGTATCTTCATCTACCGTAATACCAAACAGTCCATGTAACGACGGATTAAAACGTACTCCAATTTTTTCTTGTGGAATCACAGTTTTCATAGCGTCTAAAACTTCAAAAAAGAAACGCGCTCTGTTTTCAATAGAGCCACCATACGCATCCGTTCTGGTGTTAGAACAGCCATTAAAAAACTGCTGAAACAAATACCCATTAGACGAATGCAACTCAATACCATCAAAGCCAGCTTCCACAGCATTTGCAGCTGCATTTTTAAAATCGTTAATGGTGCGTTTAATATCTCCAAGTGTCATGGCTTTTGGAGTGACAGTCTCCTTAAAACCATTTGGAGTAAAAGACTGGGCATTCGGATTGATAGCAGACGCAGATACAGGCAACGCACCATCATGAAAATCGGGATGCGAAATACGGCCAACATGCCATAACTGAATAAAAATAGTACCTCCTTTATCATGTACACGTTTGGTGACCGTTTTCCACCCTTCCACTTGCGCTTTGGAGTGAATTCCAGGAGTATTAATATAGCCCACAGCTTCCTTAGAAACCTGAGAACCTTCGGTGATAATTAAACCTGCCGAAGCACGCTGTTCGTAATACAAGCCTTGTAAATCGTCAGTAGCAACTTTTTCCTTGTTATCCGCACGACTACGCGTCATAGGTGCCATAACAATACGGTTTTTTAATGTTATATTTTTATGATAGGGTGTTAATAAAGGTTGTGTATTCATGCTGTTTTTTTCGTATTAATTTGAAGTATAAAGTTACGATTTTCAAACACCACTATGAACCAAAAAGCATCAATTAAGATAGGTTTAACCTTTACTAGAAAAGCCTTGATAGATTTATAAATAATGAAAGAAATACCGTTAGGAATAAGTTATATAAAATAACAGACTAAACAATAAAAACCCATGAGTAATTTCCTAACAAATCGTTTTGAAATCGAAGATTCACGCAATCAAATGTATTAAAATAGAAGATTGAGTACTTTTTGGTTCGTTTATTCGGCTAAATCTATTGTTTATTTTGGAACTCATGATATGCTGCGCAGTTTGCATCAAGGCAAAATGAACATATAGAATATTACACATTTTAATACATCAATATGAAGTATCTAAGCAAGACTAAAACCCAAAACATTAAATAAATATTAAATAACCCATCACCCCTTGGCATTTCAATCCATAATCAAGAACTTCGCAAAAAAACAACCCAATGACAATATTTGTAGACATGGACGATGTGTTAGCCGACACTTACGGTAAGCACATAGAATTATATAATAAAGAACATCAACAAGACTTACATATCAACCAAATCACCTCTGGTGAAATATGGCATAACGTTCCAGAAATACACAAAAAAAGCATAAAAGATCACGCTTTACAGCCAGGCTTTTTCAGAAACTTAAAACCGTTTAAAGATGCCATACAAGTTATGGAAGCCTTGTACAACAAACATGAAGTGTACATTGCAACGGCAGCCACACAGTTTCCTAATTCCTTATTAGAAAAAAGCGAATGGTTAGACGAGCACATGCCCTTTATAACATGGCAACATCGTATAATGTGCGGAGATAAGTTTATTTTAAACGGAGATTTATTAATAGACGACAGAACCTACAACTTAGAAAAATTTGAAGGAGATACTTTGCTTTACAATTCGCCTCATAACGTCAATGACACAGGCTACACAAGAGTATCTAACTGGTTAGAAATCGCAGAACGCTTGTTGTAAAAACGGATAATAGATCTAAAAGTGCTTATTCGGGTCTCAGCCAGAGCTCCGTCGGGTCTCCTTCGGGTATGCGTCGGGTATGCGTCGGGTGAGCTATGGTAAATTCCTACAAATAGTCAAAAGCTATTAAAGAAAGTAACCATACCCAAATTTCAATATCTCACTAAAACACAGTAACTTGTTGTACACAATAATCTAGCACCAAGTACACAACAAGATGACTAAACCTCCAAACAAATATTCGAGAAGAGATTTTGCCAAACTTTCAGCAATGGGTTTTGCTGCATTACCATTACTATCATTTCAAAATCCATTAGCGCCAATCACAGCAACAACAGAAGAGCAGCTGCAGATACATTTATTCTCAAAACACTTACAGTTTCTTGATTATAACAACATGTCAGATGCTGCAGCAAACCTAGGTTTTGATGGCTTAGACCTTACCGTTAGAAGAAAAGGGCACGTACTACCAGAAAACGTTGAGCAAGACTTACCTATTGCTGTAGAAGCTATGAAAAACCATGGACTGCAACCAAAACTAATGTCTACCAATGTTTGGGATGTGAATAATCCTGTAAACATTAATGTTTTAAAAACCGCAAGCCAATTAGGGATTACCCACTACCGTACGGATTGGTTAAAGTATCCCGAAACCCAATCTATAGTAGAAAGTCAGAAACAGTTTGCCAAACAAGCCAAAGCCATAGAACTCATTAATGAAACATTCGGACTTATTGGTGGCTATCAAAACCATTCGGGTAAACATGTTGGTGCTCCTGTTTGGGATTTACTACCCATTTTAGAAGCTACAAAAGGTCAGTTTTTAGGTTGCCAATACGACATTAGACATGCGGTTGTTGAAGGTGGTGGCAGTTGGGAACTCGGTTTACAACGCATAAAACCATTAATTAACTCTATAGTAATTAAAGATTTTAAATGGGGAATTAAAGACGGTAAATGGCAACCTATTAATGTACCACTTGGCGAAGGTATGGTAGATTTTAAACGTTATTTCTCGTTACTTAAAACTTATAAAATTAATGTACCTGTGTCATTGCACCTCGAATACGATTTAGGTGGTGCCGAAAAAGGCCGTTCCAAACTCACAATGGATAAAAAAGAAGTGTTTAATTATATGAAAAAAGATCTGCAGTTTATAAAAGATACATGGAAAAATGCCTAATACGAATAGATCTGTAACCAACATAAAAAAATCCCGCAATTGCGGGATTCTTAACATAATCAATCAAATATATGAGCCTAAAACTTTAAATCATTCAAAAACGCATTAACGCTTTCTTTTGTTTCGCCGGTGCGTTTCTGGATTCTTCCTAAGACTTCATCTTCTTTACCTTCACGGTAATCCAGATCATCATCAGTAAGTTCTCCCCATTTTTGTTTCAATTTTCCTTTTGCAATATTCCAATTGCCTTTTACTTTATCTTGCCATGGTTTAGACATAATTTCTATAGTTTTAAGTTATCAACGTAAACCACTATGATTTACTACCATAAAGTTACTTGAAATCGTAAGGACTATTTAACGCTATTCATTAAGATATTAATGCAAACACGAATAAAAAAACATGTAATAAGTCTGCTGGTATCGCTTAAAATATTAGTGAAGATATGAAGAATATGTATCTTTACATTTCAATAATTACATGCAAAACTTGTGGATCAAATTAAAGCTTATATAGAGCAAATTGCGACATTATCTGATGCGGATTGGGAATACTTTATGTCTAAATTAGAACGACGTGTTATTCCAAAAAAAACAATCTTTTTAAAACGTAACGATATTGAAAAACACATCTCTTTTATAGAGTCTGGTGTGGTACGTTTGTTTATTCCTAAAGATAATCCTGAAAAAGAGATTACGTTTGGTTTTAGCTTTAAAGACCAATTTATCAGTGCTTACGATTCGTTTTTAACCCAACAGCCATCTGCATATGAGTTACAAGCATTAACAGAAACAACCATTTTAAGTATTAACTATAACGATTTACAAGCCGTTTATAATACCACACAGATTGGAAATCTTATTGGTAGGCTAACAGCAGAACGTCTGTTTTTAATAAAGTCTAAGCGCGAACAAAACCTACTAAACCTCACAGCAGAAGAACGTTATATTAAGTTATTTAAAGAACGACCTGAAGTCTTAAAAGTCATTCCTTTAAAATATGTGAGCTCATATATTGGTGTAACACCACAAGCGTTAAGCCGAATTCGCAAACGATTGGTATAGTGTTTTATTGATTTAGGTTCATTGTTTGGTGCTTCTTATCAATTTATCTTTGTAAAAAAACATTATGACAATAGTTATTTTTGTAGTGGTACTTTGGTATGGAGGCTTATTCTTTCAGTCGTTCTTTTTGCATCGCTACGCAGCACACCAAGTGTTTACAATGTCCAAAACCATGGAACGTATCACCTTTATTTTAACATGGATTTTTCAAGGTTCTAGTTATTTAAGTGCTTATGGTTACGGAGTGATGCATCGTATGCATCATGCTTATACAGACACCGAAAAAGATCCGCATTCTCCATCTTATGATGCCAATCTTTTTGCTATGATGTGGAAAACAAAAACCATATATCAAGATATAAACAAACAACGTATTGCAGTAGATGAACGCTTTACCAAAAATGTCCCACAATGGAAAAGCTTCGATACTTTTGCAAGTTCTCGTGTGTCTAGACTTTTATGGATTTCTAGCTATGTACTGTTCTTTGCGCTTTTTGTAACCGCTTGGTGGCAATGGCTATTACTGCCAATAACCTTTTTAATGGCACCTATTCATGGCGTGATTATTAATTGGTTTGGTCATATTTATGGCTATGTTAATTTTAAGATGAAAAACACGAGCAAAAACTTATTTCGTTTCGATTTTCTAATGATGGGCGAAGGCTACCATAACAACCACCATAAGTTTGCAAGCAGAGCTAATTTTGGTGTAAAATGGTATGAAATAGATATGACTTATGTGATTATAAAACTACTTAATGCCTTTGGTGTTATTCGTTTAAAACCAATCAAGATAAAAGCATAGTTGATTGTATCTTGATTTTAAATTCCCACTAAAAGGCAGTATCTTGATGGTTCTATAAAAGTTCTCACATACATATTGTAAATTGTGGGCACTAAAAGTACAAGTACCAAGCATGATGTATACTATTATTGATGTTGAAACTACAGGACAAAGCAATCGTATGACCGAAATTTCGGTGTTTAAATACGATGGTGAAACTGTAATTGATGAGTTTACATCATTGGTAAATCCTGAAACCTACATTCCACAGCACATCACAGCACTTACAGGTATTGATGATCATATGGTAGCTGATGCTCCACGTTTTGCAGATATAGCACAAGACATTCTTAATATTACAGAAGGTACCATATTTGTAGCCCACAACGTTAACTTTGATTACAAAGTGATTAGCGGAGAATTTGAACGTATTGGTATAGAGTTTACCAGAAAGAAACTATGTACAGTACGTTTGTCTAGAAAGCTATTGCCAGGCCATCGTTCCTACAGTTTAGGAAAGCTATGTAAGGCGCTTAATATAGATCTGCAAAATAGACACAGAGCCAGAGGTGATGTACAAGCTACAGTCATTCTATTTGAGTTATTACTACAACAACCAGAAGCGACAGAAGTATTTAAAGAATTTTTAAACAAGAATTCTAAAGAAGCCACCTTACCTCCTAACCTACCTAAAGAAACTTTTGAAGCCTTGCCAGATACGGCTGGTATCTATTATTTTAAGGACAAAAAAGGAACAGTCATTTATGTGGGCAAAGCCATAAACATCAAAAAAAGAGTCCTCAGCCATTTTTATAGCAAGACTAAAAAGGCACAAGATATGGTAAGAGAAATACGCGATATCGATTTTGAAAACTCTGGAAGTGAATTAATAGCATTACTCATGGAAGACGCTGCTATAAAGCACCACTTTCCTGTGTATAATAAAGTCGCTAAACGCACCATTCAATCCTTTGCCATTTTTTCTTATGAAGACCGAAATGGAATTCTACATTTAGCTAGTAATAAAGCACGACTGACACCAAATCCTATCATTACGCTTTTTAATCTAAGAGATGTGCGTACGTACATGGAAAAGCTTTGTGCACAATACAACTTGTGTCCAAAATATTGTCATTTGCAAGAATCTGTCTCTGAGTGTTCGCATTATAGTATCACAAATTGTAAAGGTGTTTGTAGAGACGAAGAATCTGTAGAAGCTTATAATAATAGAGTTTTAGAAGCCATACACGCTATGTCTAACCAAAAAGAAGATGTTATTATGAGAGAAAAAGGCCGACACAGCAATGAGGAAGCCTTTGTAATGATAAAAGGTGGTGAATATTTAGGCTACGGATTTGTTGATAAGGAAGAACAAATCAGCCATATTGATGATTTAAACGCTTTCCTCATTCCACAGAAAAACAGTATTGATATTCAGAAGATATTACGATCACGTTTGATGGAAATCTAGTATTTCAGGAAACATTTTACACCATTTTGACATGGTTTTGATACGGCATACCAATGCGCTAATTAATTTTAGTACCAAGAAAATGAATTATGATAAAATTCGATTTAAAAGTAATGTTTCTAATAGTGTTTCTATTAGGTATTTCATCAACAGCTATTGCCCAAAACACAGATGAATTAAGTATTGTAAGAGTTGATAGTACTTGGGGAAAAGAGATTATAGAATTCCCGATAGATTGGGCTTCCAAATTAACTATTGAAGGTTATGAGGAACTCAGATTTGCACCAAATTGGGCTGATAAAACAAGTGAAGAATTTTGGACGCTTGTGATGTCTTGGAATGTAAAAACCGAGACAGAGCTACCTCTTTATGAACTACAATTTAATTTTACACATTATTTCGATGGATTAATGAAACCTAATCATTGGGCTAATGAGTTTCCTGAACCAAAAGTAGAATTCTTTGAGCCTGAAACAACAGAAAACGGATTCATTTTTAAAGGGAAAATGTTTTTTTTTGATGGCTTTCATACTGGCAAACTAACAACAGTTTATATTTTAGGTCAACAAGAGCATTGCGATACCACAGGAAAATCCATCATCATATTTAAAATTTCAAGCAAAGCTTATACTGAGCGCGTATGGGAAAAACTAAATAGCATCAATATAAAAGAAGATCTCTGCAATTTCTAAACAATATCTTTCTTTCTAGTTGTAATAAAATAAACACCTGTAAGTAATACTACAGCAGCAATTATAGATTGTGTACTCAAGGTTTCATCTAAAACATACCATCCTAAAATCATAGCAACAATAGGATTTATATAAGCTGAAGTTGCCACTTTTTCTGTAGAGACTTGTTTTAATAGGTAATTAAAAGCCGTAAAAGCAGCAATACTTCCAAATGTAATAAGAGCCAACATAGCGAGTTGCACTTTAGGACTCCAAACTAATGGAGAGGTCCAATCCTCTCCCAAGGTTAGACTTCCGCAAGCTAGCATAATACTAGCAATGCCCATTTGGTAGCCTGTACTTACAAAATAATTTTTAGGCACGTCTGCTTTGGCGACATATACACTACCATAACTCCAACTTAAAACACAAGTAAAAATCATAAAAATACCTAATAGGGTTTCTTCGTTTGTTACCAGTTCTTTTTGACTCACTAGCAAATACATGCCAAGAATACCAAGGCCAACTCCTATTAAGGATTTTGGTCTCATTTTTTTATGATCTATTAATCGCATTAATAATAACACAAACAGTGGTTGGGTAGCGGCTAATAACGCGCCAAACCCACTATCAACATATTTTAAAGCCCATACAAAAACACCATTACCATATACCAAAAACAAAAAGCCAACAAGTGCTGAATTTAGGAACTGTTTTTTCGTGATTTTAAGACTAAATTTTAAGACTTTAGCGATACCAAAAATTAAGATACTCGCAACAGAAAAGCGTACAGCAGCTAGAAATAAAGGAGGTAATTCTGTTACAGAAATTTTATTTAGCAAATAGGTAGAACCCCAAATAATGTAAATAGCAATAAACGCTATAATAATTAAAGATTTAGAGCTAGGTTTTGGCATGGTCAGATTTTATATTTAGATTCAATTAAATAGGATAAACTCTAACCTTTTTCTTCTTTAAGCGTACATTATTAAGCTTATTGACTAAATCATCAGAAATTGACTTGGGAACAGCGACAAAAGCACAGTCTTGTTTTAACTCAATAACACCTAATTGATCTTTACTAATACCTCCTTGTTTAAAGAATAAACCAGCAATATCTCCTTTAGATATTTTATCTTTTCTACCTCCAGAAATAAATAATGTGGTCCAAAATGAAGGTTTTATTTCCCCAGATTTTTTAAGCGTTAGTATTTTAGATTTTTCTACAAACTCAGGAAATACTTCTCTATCTCCTTTAATAAGATAAGCTGTTCCTTTAGCATTTACTCGAGCTGTTCTACCATTTCTATGGGTATATTCTTGAATAGCTTCAGGAATTTCATAGTGAATAATATAACTCATTTCAGGAATATCAATACCTCTAGCAGCCAAATCACTCGCCACTAAAATATTTACACTTCCATTTCTTAACTTAATTAAAGCACGTTCACGATCGCGCTGCTCCATACCTCCATGAAAGCATGTATGTGCAATTTTTCGTTTGTCTAAAAAACGACTTAAATCTTCTAAACGTTCCTTTTTATTACAAAATACAATACCAGGCGCATTACCTAAATGGTATAATAAGTCAACTAAAGTATTATGTTTATTAGCCGATGGTGACAACACTGTTTTTACCGTTAATTTTGGACTTGATTTATCTTTTAAGAAATTTAAAGTTTTGGCACCATCCATTTTAAGATAGGCAGGAATTGATGCTCCCTCTGTTGCAGAAGTTAAAATTCGCTTGTTAACATTTGCCAAATAGCCCATTATAAACTTCATCTCACCTCCTGCTCCAACTTCAATTGAAATATCAAACTCATCTATCACCAAAGTTTTTATAAATTTAGTAGTAAATCGAGCTTGCTCAAAATGATCGGCTAAACGTCCTGGTGTTCCAATTAATATGGTAGGTGTGTGTTTTAATTCTATTTTATCCTTTGAAATAGCACGTCCTCCGTATATAGCATTAGCTTTATAACCAGAGCCCATATTTCTAATTACGGTTTCAATTTGAATTGCTAATTCACGAGAAGGCACAATAATTAAAGCTTGGACTTCTTCTTCAATGGTTGGGTCTAAAGCATCCAATAAAGGCAATAAAAAGGCTAATGTTTTTCCAGTTCCTGTTGGAGATAAGAGAATAGTGTTTGTGTTTTTTTCAATCGCCTCAATAGCAGATTCTTGCATTGCATTGAGTGCGTATATGTTTAATTTCTCGAGAATATCTTGTTGATCTTTAATGCTATTAGCCATTGCTATTTTTTGTTTGTTTTAGAATTGTCTGACGTAGAACTTTCTGAATTATCGGACAAAGATAGGTATATCATTCTTGAGAATTAACAAAACAAAAGCAACACCTTAAAAGATGTTGCCTTCTTAGCAAGTTATTAATAACGGTTAAGGTTATCTTGTAACTAATTTAGATTTATTTCCTTTTTTAAGTACTATTGTATAGGTGAATTTTGATGCTTTTTCCTTAGAATAAAAAATCTTGCAATTGCTCTTATTAAAAGACCATCCTGGATAATCTTTAGCCAATTGACTTGTTAAATCATAAGGTATTCTTACATCTTCATAATACTCCTCTGATTTTATAATCTCACCATTATGGTCATAAACAGCTTTAATATAATTTTCGTTGGCTTCAAATACAACATCATAAGTAACCGATTTATTATTACTGTAAATAGACTCCTTAGAAATATCATAAGTAGCGGCTATTTTTTGTAATTTTTTAATACGTGTAGCCAAATGCATAGTTTCATTACTATTATTCATTACATACGATTCATTTTTGATTTTTGAAGTTTTAATAGTAATGTCGTTATCATTAGCCGTTGCCATAGCTAAGTCATTCTGTGCAGAGATAAGGTTGGTTAAACCTAAAATACATAAACCAAGAAGAAATTTTTTCATGAGTGATACAATTTTATGGGTTATACTTATTATTAATGATGTTTTATAAACAGGCTATACTTAATAAGATATTAGGACATGACGAAGTTACTAGACATGATACTTCTAACCATAAATTTGAGATAGACTGCTAATGAACAAGCAATAGACAATTAATAGACAACGGAATAAAAACTAAACTAAAATACTGCTAATGAGTGTTTTATAAATTTTGAATAAAAAAGTCTAAATCGACATCTTCTGAGAGATTGAGTTTTTTTCTTAAACGGTAACGGCTCGTATTTAGTGACGCTAAAGTTATATTTTGAAGAGTAGCAATACTACGACTTTCAATTTTTAAGCGAATTAATGAGCAAAGTCTAATTTCATTTTTACTCAAATTTGGATAACTGTGTGTGAGTTTACTATAAAAGGTATGACTTAATTTGTCTAAGCGTTCAAAGAAATCTTGCGTATCACTATCTACATTAATTTTATTGGCAATAGCGTGATCTAAGGTTTTTATTAAGGATTCGCGTTCTTCTGATGAAGTCTGCTTTATGGCCTCTA
Source organism: Winogradskyella psychrotolerans (assembly GCF_018860565.1). Lineage (GTDB taxonomy): Bacteria > Bacteroidota > Bacteroidia > Flavobacteriales > Flavobacteriaceae > Winogradskyella > Winogradskyella damuponensis. The sequence continues at coordinate 59,283 of NZ_JAHKPS010000018.1, read as the reverse complement.
ATTGCGCTGCTAATTCTTTTGCCCAATCTTGATCTTGGGTAAGTTTTATAGCAAAATCAGACAAATCACGTTCTTTAGATTTAATCTCTGAATTAAGCTGCACGACCTTTAAGGCTGAGTTTTCTAGTTTCTGTTCAGCTAATAATTGTTTATTTTTTGCATTGATAAGGTGTTGCCTTCTACTAATAATAAGCGTCATTAATAGAATAATGAAAATAGACGATAAAAGCCCAATAAACCAAAGTTTAGCACGCTGATTTTTAATCATATTATCTTTTTGAATACGATCTATTTTAAAATTTAATTCAATTTTGTCTATCGTAATATCATTCAATTCTTCTTGCCATTTTTTATCAGCATGATTAGATATGGTTTGAAGACTATCCGAAAAACGTTCTATCGTCTTTACTGTAGCATAGGCTTCTAAAATATTGTTTTGAGCACTTAATAAACGTTCTTTAGCTCTTAAAAATTCTAATTTAGAACTAGACGTTATATTATTATTCAATTCTTGAAGCTTTACAACGGTTTCTAACTCTTTAAAAATCCGTTGTGCTGCGTCTAACCGACTTAATTGCGTATTAGTAGTTACTAATTGTGATCCTGCACTAATTAACCGAGGAATATCTTTAGCTAAGGTTGCTTCATTAATGGCTGTTTTGAAATACTCGAAATTTTGCTGATATAATGGCTGTGCCTTTTTATAATCTTGCTGGTCTATATAAATATCTGCAATATTATCGCGTATACTTCCATTTAAAGTATGCTTTGGAAATTTAGACTTTGTAAGCGCATAGGCACGTTCAAAGAAATACATCGCAGAATCAAGGTCTTTTTTATGCCAATAAAAAAAAAGGCCATAATTGTTTATTGAAGACGGATGGTAAATATAATTTAGATTCTTAGTAAACGCCATATTTGCTTTATGTTGAAATGCTGCGCTATCTAATAAACCAAGCTTTGCATAACTCTCTGCAAGCATGCTTCGCGCATAACTTCGCATTTCTATATATTTATTGCGCTCAGCTATATCTAATTCATTTTCATGATCTTCGTAGTAATTAAAAAAGTTGAGATAAGATTTAATAGACTCTTTAGGAAATCCTACTTCTCTAAACCAATTTCCCGAATGTAGATAACTATCTAAAACAAATTTAACGTGTCCTTCAATATGATTTAATATGTCTAAACGCTTAAAGTGAAGAGATAAATACCTTTGCATTTGGACATCAGAAAATGAAGCGCGTCGGTATGTTTTTATATCATCTTCTGGAAATACAAAAGACATAGAGTCGCTAATCTGTTGGTACTCCTTAAAAGCTAATTCACTAGTAATTGCTGTGCCTTGAGACCATAACTGTGGTATGCCTATACTGCACAAAAGCAATAGTGATGCGTAATACTTAAACATTAATTATCAATAGGTTAGGATGCTCTAAATATACCTATTTTTTTAGAGTAACAGTATAAACCAGAAAAGACTTTAATAAAAGTAAGCCTTAAAAAATCGCTACAGAAGTTCATTATTCTGAAGTGACATTCCTACTTCAAGCAAAAATCAATATTTAAAGCAACTATCCTTCTTTACGCAAGACTTCTAAAGGCGAACTTCTAAGTACGGTTTGAATATTACTCAGTCCAATTCCTAATACCAGTATAGTAATACCTGGTAAAAAGACTAAAAATGGAATTAATGAAGGGGTAAACGGTTCTTTAAATACAAATAGAGCTAAAAATAAGCTACTGACTAAAGCTAATAAAATACCAACTAAACTGCCTAAAAGTCCTAAAAACACGTATTCAAAAGCTGAAATTCTTAATATCTGAGAATTCTTAGCGCCAAGTGTTCTTAGTAATACACTTTCTTTAATACGTTGGTATTTACTAGTTCTTACAGAGCCAATAAGGACTATAATTCCTGTGAGAATACTAAAGAAGGCCATAAAATTAATAATCCATGACACCTTATCTAGGATATCTTCAATAATAGTAATAACTTGTCGTAAATCTAGAATAGATACGTTAGGAAATTTTTGAACCAAATCGCGTTGTAAGTTTGCAGAAGCCACTTCATTTGGTGCAGAAGTAGAAATAACATTAAACTGTGGAGCTTTCTCTAGGACTCCTTTTGGAAATACAATAGAAAAGTTGAGTTGTATTTTTCCCCAATCTACCTTTCTAATACTACCAATTCTTGTTTCCATAAGCACTCCTTGCACATTAAAAACAATAGCATCACCAACACCAACTTTAGCATCTTTAGCAAGATTATCTGAAATAGAAATAACGATTGGTTCTCCCGGCTTTAATTCTGATGTCCACACACCTTCTAATAGTTCTTCTGAAGCTATAAGTGAATCGCGGTAAGTTGTTCTAAATTCGTGATTTAGAATCCAACCACGAACTTGTTTTGTGGTATCTTTTTTCATGTCATTTACCAACTGATCTTTAATGCGATGCATACGCATTGTTACCAATGGAATATTATCTACAATAGGTAAACCTTGAGACGTAATTGTTTGTTTTAAAGCATCACGCTGTTCACTTTGTACATCTAAAATAATGAGATTAGCACTACCTGCCGTTTGTCCCACTTCGGTTTTTGACAATAAGATATCTTTAGTAAAATATAAAGTACTAATTAAGAATGTACCTAATCCAATAGCAACTACTAAAATAACCGTTTGATTGTTGGGTCTAAATAAGTTTAGCAAACTCTGGCGTGCTGTAAAACCCCAACGTTTAGGAAAATACTTCCGAATTAATTTAATGCACAACAAAGCAACACCAGCTAAGACAGCAAAAGTGATGAGCGTTGCGATAACAAAACCTAAGGCATAAGCCACATCTTGAAGCAACCAATATGAAAACAAAAACAGAAAGCTCAATATAATTAGGAAGACAGTAAACCTTACTTTTTTAGGCTCTTGTGAGGCTTGTTCGTTTACGCGTAGTACCTCTAAAGGAGACACATACCAAGTTCTTAATAACGGTAATAAAGCAAATAATACTGACATAAAAAGTCCGAGAAAAACACCCATTACAATAGGCTGAGCAGAAATACTTATGGTAACAGCAAACGGAAGGAAGTCTTTTAAAAGCAAAGGAAATAACTCTTGTACTCCTACGCCAACTAGAGCGCCAATTAAGCCACCAATAATTCCAATTCCAGAAATTTGAATCAGGAAAATAAGAAAGCTCTGTAATCTAGAAGCTCCCATACATTTTAAAACCGCAATCGCTTTTAATTTCTCTTTTATATAAATATGAACAGAGCTAGCAATACCAATACACCCTAATAATAAAGCTATAAAAGCAGCTAAATTTAAAAACTTGCTCACATTATCATAACGTCTACCTAAGCGTTCACTAGTACTTGTATGTGTATCTAAATCTGCACTTTCGGCTTTTAGCATAGGATTCATTTTAGCTTCAAAAACCTCTAAATCAAGTGTGTCTGAAGCTTTGTAGAAGTATTGGTATTCTTTACGACTACCAAATTGTAATAATTCTGTATCTTTAATAAAGCGATAAGGAATTATAATTGGTGGTGCTACCGAAGTTGAAATAGCCGTGCTTCCTGGAATAGCTTTTAATGCACCTATAATAGGAAGTGTTATATGACCTACTTTTATAGAATCTCCAGGTTTAATATTAAATTGAAGTAATAAAGTAGCATCAACTAAAGCTCCTCCTGTTTCTTGATAAGTTGCTGCAGCTAAAGCAGGTTGTGTCTCAATTGTACCATAAAACGGGAAGTCTCCTTCTAAGCCACGTACTTTAACCAATTTTGTCCCTCCATTTTTAGGAAAAGCAACCATGGACATAAAGTTAACTTCAGAAGCATCAGGTTTTAAAGAGTCTATAATTGTTTGGGCTCGTTCCGTAGGAACTTGTCTCGTATCTATAATATAATCCGCTCCCATCAAGGCTTTGGATTGTCGCTGAATGTTGTCTTTAAGATTGGTACTAAATAACTGAATAGATACTACAGCTGCAATACCTAAAATAATAGATGCCATAAATAATAGCAATCGCACTCTACTTGCCTTAGCATCTCGCCAAGCCATTTTAAAAAGCCAAGCCGTGTTTAGTTTAGATATACTCAAAGTGTTGTCGTTGCTTGATTTGTTAGTATTTGTCCACCTTTTAATCGTAGAATTTGTTGTGTACGATTTGCTAATTCTAAATCGTGAGAAATAATTACTAAAGTCGTTCCTGCTTCTTTATTCAAATCAAACAACAATTTTATAACCTTTTCTCCTGTTTCTTCGTCTAAATTTCCTGTTGGTTCATCTGCAAACAAAATGGAAGGAGAGTTTGCAAAAGCTCTTGCTAAAGCCACTCGTTGTTGTTCGCCTCCCGAAAGCTGTGATGGATAATGATGAAAACGATTTGCTAATCCTACTTTTTCTAATAATGACTTACTTTTTTTTACCGCATCTTTATCTCCTTGTAATTCTAAAGGTACGCTTACATTTTCAAGTGCTGTAAGTGTTGGTAACAACTGAAAATTTTGAAATATAAAGCCTACTTCTTTATTTCGCAATTGCGCGCGTTCGTCTTCATTTAATTGACTTAAATCATGTCCACATAACTCTACAGTTCCAGCATTGGGGTCATCCAGTCCAGCACATAGACCTAGTAAGGTTGTTTTTCCACTTCCTGAAGGGCCAATAATTGAGAAGGTTTGTCCTTTTTCAACATCGAAAGAAATGTTATTTAAGACCGTTAATTGTTTGTTACCACTAGAATATGTCTTTCCTAGACCAGTAATCTTTAATATCTTTGGCATATTAACTTTTAAATTTTTAGGACACTTATGTCGAAGGCTCAAAATAATCATTTGTATTTAATTTCACCAATCCTAAACGGCTCTAAACTCATAAAATTTTGTTATTTTATGGTAAGTGTGCTATTCCTTGGTTGTGGTAATAATACCGCTACAAAAGATAAAACGGAAACGCAACCTCTATCAAAAACAGAAGATACTGTGATTAGTGAAACCAAATCTAAAACCATTCTCTGTTTTGGAGATAGTATTACTGCAGGTTATGGATTAGACGATATTAATGATGCTTATCCTGCCATCTTACAACAAAAAATAGATGCTTTAGACTTGAATTATACCGTTGTTAATTCGGGAGTAAGTGGAGAAACTACTGCTGGTGGAAAAAGTCGTATCAACTGGATTTTAAATCAAAACATTGATATTTTCCTATTAGAATTAGGGGCTAACGACGGCTTGCGAGGTGTCGCACTTTCTGAAACACGTGCCAATCTTCAATCTATTATAGATGCTGTAAAAGAAAAAAATGCAGAAACAACTATCATCCTTGCAGGGATGGAATTACCACCCAATATGGGACAGGATTATACTACAGAATTTAGACAAATCTTTGCAGATTTGGCATCTAAGAATGATTTAAAGTTTATTCCTTTTATACTGAAGGATGTAGGTGGCATTGCTAAGTTAAATCAAGCTGATGGCATTCATCCTACTATTGAAGGTCATAAAATAGTGGCTAATACCGTTTGGGAAACTCTAGAACCAGTGATTAATAATTAATAACGCTTTCTGAAGTTAGTGCTTCTTTTTTTTCTTTTTATTAGCCTCGGGTTTTGTGGCAGCTAAAGTTGTTTCTGCTAATTGGTGAGCTAATACTTTCTCTATTAACTCTTCTTTGGTTAAATGATGAAAAATAGTACGAACGTCTTTTCTTAGCGTTTCAGAAATAGCTCTGTTTGGTTTGGTCTTAAATATCTTTCTGGCCCATAACACCGCTTTAGTTTCTTCAATACTTTGTGTATTCGCTTTTTTTAATTCAGAAAAATGAATACCTAATTCATTTTCAAAATCGGCAATATCAATGACTTCTTCTTGCTGTAGAATAGTTAAAGCTAAGCCCTTTGCTCCTGCTCTTGCTGTTCGTCCTGATCTATGAACGTAAGCATCGTAAGTATCTGGTAAATGATAATTTATTACATAAGCCACGTCTTTAATATCTAAACCACGTGCAGCCAAATCTGTTGCCACTAAAATATCGATATGAGCTTCTCTAAATTGTCCCATAATGCGATCGCGAATACCTTGGGTTAAACTACCGTGAATAGCACCAGACGAAAATTTATTAATTGCTAAATTCTTAGCGAGTTTATTAACCGCAGCTTTGGTTTTACAGAAAATAATACCGCGTTGACCTGCTTTAGAATTTAAAAAATGAAGAAGAACATCTAATTTTTCAATAGGTTCAACCACCACAAACTGATGATCTATACCTTGATGTCCAACAGTTACCATATCTGCTTCAATATGCACGACATGTTTTGACATGTAATTTTTAACCAATTGTTTTATGGTTCCTGGCATAGTAGCAGTAAATAATAATGTACGTCTCTTTTTAGGAACTTCTTTAATAATAGCGTCTAATCCCTCTTTTAAAGCACTAACCATTTCATCTGCTTCATCCAAAACAAAGTATAAAATCTTTGAAATATCAACAGCGTTTCGTTTTACCAAATCGGCCAAACGACCAGGTGTTGCTACAACAATATGTGTGGTACTTTGTAAACGTTCTATTTGAGGTTTAATAGGAATACCACCACAAACTGTGGCAATAGACATCTCAGGAATGTGTTTAGCAAATGCATTTAAATTGGCGCTAATTTGTTGACCAAGTTCTCGAGTTGGTGCTAAGATAACAGCTTGTATTTCGTTTTTTTTTACATCAATTAACTGTAATAATGGCAAGCCAAAGGCGGCTGTTTTTCCTGTTCCTGTTTTAGCTAAAGCTACTACATCATCCACTTTCTGTAATATAACAGGGATGGTTTTGTTTTGAATATCTGTAGGATTAGAAATGTGTAAATCAGCTAGTCCTTTTTGTAGCTGTTCATTAATTCCTAAATCGGAAAAATACTTTGACATAAAAAAATAATTTTGACAAAGGTAAGAATACTGTTCTTGGGAATGGCATAAATAAGAACGATCTAAAAACTTAACTTTTCAGTGTTTTTAAATACCTCTTTAAGTCCGTTTTAAAATTATTAAGAATGTTATTATAAACATTAACATATAAAAAACGTAGAGATGCCATACGAGCTTTGTGTTCTTTGCTTGTTGTTAAAAACGTAAAGCACTCAGGAGTACAATTAAAATCCGTGATAAATTCAACATACCAATCTTCACTGTGTTCTATAGCTTTTAAATTGTCTGATATAGCTTTAAATATAATAGCTTCAGTATCATCTATACTCTTTAAATACAGCTTATAAGAGCTACTAAGATTAAGCATATTCTTGGCATCTTTACTATTGTTAAGTTGCGCATTGTCAATCAGGTTTGTAGCAGAATTACCAAGTGATAATACTTTGATATTTAACAGTAAAGTAGCAACAACACTACCAGAATTAAGCTTTGAAGCATCATGTGGTCTATCTAATACTTTTAAATAAGCTTGATTAAGTGTGTTTAATTTTTGTTCAAATTCTTCTATGTGTTTTATATCTTTTTCTAGCTGAACAATGACTTGAGATTTTAATTCTTGATTAGAGTCATCTAGATTTTTTTTATTGAAATAGCTATTAATACTTACTGCAATTAAAATACCTACAACCACTAAAATAATTTCACCAAAAGCGTAAGTTAAGTATGACTTTAAGCGTTTACGTTCTATAAATTGGAAGCGTTGTTTGTTGAAGAGTTTCATATCATGAATATATAGTTTTAATATCTAAAAAAAATAATTATTAATTGACAAAGTTTATCACTAATTATACATTTTTCCGTTTTTAAAATCAGTTTCCACTTGTTCTATAATCCATTTCGTAATTTTACCAGCAATAACACCTCTAAAAACACTTACAATTGGACGCAACCACCAACGTTTAATACGTCCTTTTAATTCGGCTTTTAAAATGGCTTTAACTCTGTTTTTAATTGGTTTTTCTAAAGCTTTAAAGGCTTTGGCATTAAATTGAGGAAAGTCTTCAACCTCATAGCTTGTTGGGTTAGTATCGCCTTTAATTTTACTCACATCAGGAATAATAGGCATATAAATTTTTTCGCTCCCATCTTTTTGTTTCACTTTCTTTCTAAATTCTTCAATTGCAGTATCACTAACGCCATAGAACAAATTGTTAGGATTGTTTTTATCGCATTCTAAAAAAAGAATTCCTCTTAGGAAATTACGCGCATTATCTCTACCGAGAAAAAAATCATGTTGTCTAAATTTAATATCTAAAAATCCACCAAAACCTTCTAAAGCGCCTGTAGCTAATGGAGGATGTTCTCTAATTTCCATTTTTCCTGGTTTTAACTTTCTAGGAAATGACATCAACTTAAACAAGCCCACACCATAAGTATCTGTCTGTTTATAACGTGCTTGGTTAAGAATAGTTGGCACTAAAGCTCCTAATATTCCTAAAACACTTGAGATTTTATAATTGACTGTATCTGTTTTTTTGGAATCGAAAAAACTAGGGAATGGATCAATTAAAACTGTTCCAAATTTAGGGTTGTCTATATTAGGTTCTCCATGTTTTTTAATAAGATGACGTAAAACTTCATCAAAAGGTTCGTTATTTATTGTACCTCCATCAATAGCTGTAAATTGAAAATTTGATGACGTTTCTTCATCTATTAGAACGTCCAAATTATCATCGATTAAGGATTTTCTAACTTTTAAACTGTTATTTAAATATGCTGTAGCAAATTCATTATCAAAATAACGTGGTTTTAAACCAATAGGAAATGCACCAGTTGCTTTTGTTATTTTTTTTAAAAAATCTCTTGACTCTAATGAATGTGGATGAAAAGGTAAATAATGGTTTTTATCTTTTTCTGCATCATAATTCAGTTTAAAATGCGCTAAAACATCATGACTGCTAACACGGTGAGAAGGCGTTTCGTCTAAAAATTTAGATTTAATTCTACTTAATTTTACTTTATAATCCAGAGGTCTAAGACTTGTTAGTGTAATTAGTAACCTTAAATCTTTAGCAATAAATTCTGGTAAGTTTTTTAAACTAGCGTCAGTGGGCAATTCGTTAAAAACACGTTCTGCAATATTATCTATAGGACTAGAGTTTAAGAGTGATGGTGTGCCAGTTTCTGGGTTAATATCAGAAGTGTCCAACATTTTTTCAAAAGTAGCTTTACCACTCCCCTTTTCATTATAAAGATCTAAATCATCATCTAAAAACACCCAACTATCATAAAGGATATTACCTGTTTTTTTGTTGGACACTTTTTTTACAGGTTTCCAATTGCCTGCATATAATGCTAAAGTTGCTATCATTCCAACCATTCCACCTGCCGAAGCACCTCCAATAGCATCAATAACCACATTATGGTTAGGAATGTTACTATTTGGATTATTTTTTTGTGCCTGCTTTGCTAATTCCCATTCCGAAAGAGCCTCCAAGAGGTAATCTACAAAACCAGCAGTATAAGCACCTGCAGATACTGCGCCTGCTAAAGAAAGCCCTAAATGAAAGGTTTGTTTACTCATTAGATCTGTTTATTTAAATATCATTAAGGTTTAAAACTATAAAGAAAGATGAAGGTATGCAATCTTCTTAAAGAGATATAAAATTATAGACTAGAGATCTAAATGTTTTGATTGCCTTTAAATACGATAAAAGATAGAACACAAAAAAGCGTCCTAAATATGTTATTTAGAACGCTTAAATAAGCTATTATGTTAAGATTACTATTTTGTAGCTTCTGTGTCTGATTTTAAAATGATATTACGCTGAGCAACTAAAATACCATTTTCTTTTTTTAATTTTAAAATTCTAGATAAATCTCCTTTTTTTGCCATACGTTTTCTACACATTTTTGTTAGCATCGGATCTTCATCAAAAAGAAAGGTCTCTACCACATAAGCATCTTTAGATGGTTCTTTTACAATTGGAAATAATTGTTGCATTTGATTAAATCTTCTATCGTTTCCTGGAACAAACGTATAAAATGTATAACGACCATCTGCATCCGTTTTTATCCATCCCCTATGGTTAACATAACGTTTTTCTTTAGTTTCTCTTAAATCAAAATCACCATTTTCGTCTGGTTGCTCTACATAAAGAATAACATCTTTTGCAGGTGTTACTCCATCATTTTTATAAATAATACCTGAGACTTTAAGTTTATTCGTTTTAGATTCATAATCAGGAATAGTATCTACATTCTTAAAATTAAGGTCTGTATAATCATATAATGGTAGTTGATTATTAGAATCTTGAGCTGAAATAATGCAATTAGCGCTAAAAAAGCAGATAAAGCAATATAAGAACATTCGATTTTTCATAAGATAATGAGTTAAGATTACCTAAAATTGAAGCTTTTAGTTGGTAAATCGTTAAAAATCTTATCAATGTATTATTTATACGACGAACCGAAAATGCCGACAAATATTTCCGATGAAATACTAAGAATTACAATTCGATAAAAGAAGGTAATTGTTACAGTATTTTTCTGCTTAAGAAAATGTTTTGATGCATTTTATCGATATCAAAATATTAGCTTTTTAAGCCTAAAAAAAATGCGATTTTTAAATTATATTTCATTTTGGGCCTGAAAATCATTCATTTTTAGGCAATTATCTCGTTAAAAAACAACAATGTATTTTGTCGGTATTATGTGCGTTTTGTCAAGTAATTAAGCAGTTTAACTATAAAAATAGCTATTTAATCGATATGAAATTTTGTAAAAAACATAGAAATATAGTTGCTTTTTTTAATTAATTGCATAGATTTGTTGCACTAAGATTAATTTAAAAGCGTGAATATGAATACCAAATCTACTTTATTTTGTGCGATTTTTTTTCTAATGATTACCTTTGGTTTTGCTCAAAAAAAAGAGGAATCTCAGAGTATTATTAGTGGTAAAGTAAATATCTCCAAATACCACAGTCGAGATGACTTAAAAAAGATGAAAAAGGGAGATTTACTTGTTCTTTATATAGAACGAATAGAAGTTATTGTAAATATACTTCCAAACATTGCATTCGCAACTAAACCGGGTGTTACAATGGAAACATTAGGTATTCCTGATACAAAAGATAATAAAAGAGCATTAGAAGAAAACATTGAAGCCTCTACGTCTTATTTTGATAGTACTATGGAATTTCAAAAAAAAATATTACCCTATTCAGACACGAAGGATTTAATAGCGGCAATTCTTTTTTATGAATCTACATTAAAAGCATTACATACCTATGACGATTTTAAAAAGGACTAATTAGTTTTTTTATTTATTTAATGTGTTTTAAAACCTTGACCGTATTATCTGTCAAGGTTTTTTTATTACTGTTTTTATGACACATTCCTTATAAACCTATAAATTTATTCGACAAAGTGTTGTTTTTTGTAAGAAAAATATTGTTATATGTATAATATTATGTATTTCATCGATATTATTTGTGTTTCATAGGTATTGTTTATATGTTTGATGATATAAAGTTTAAAAGCCCTTAATCTAAACTTAAAATTAACCTACTATGAAAAAAATTACTTTTACTACACTTGTCTTTCTTTTAGTGTTAGGTAATTTATTTGCCCAACAGGAAAAAGGAATTACTGGCTATAACAATTGGCTAGATTCATGGACAGACTTTCAGCCTAATAAAGCCAACTATGAAGAACCTACACAAATACTGTCTGGCAACATTTCGGAAAACACAACATTAACAAAAAGGAATACCTATCTTTTGCTAGGTGATGTTTTTGTTACAGATAGTACAACTTTAGTTATAGAACCTGGTACAGTAATACTTGGTGACTATAAAACCAAAGGATCATTAATTATTAGCAATGGTTCTAAACTTATAGCCGAAGGAAAATCTACAGACCCAATTGTATTTACATCTAACAGATCAGATAAAAAACCAGGAGATTGGGGAGGTATTTTTATTCTTGGTGATGCTCCTATTAACACCTTTGGAAAAGTAGCGTCACTTAATTATGGCTTAAATCCTTCTTCAACCGAAAGTATTAGTTATGGTGGCGATAACACAGAGAGCAACTCTGGTGTGCTAAACTATACTAGAATTGAATACGCTGGAAAAAAAACAAAGGATTTTGGAAATTTTAGCGGATTAACACTTGCAGGTGTTGGATCAGAAACTAATATTAAAAATGTAATGGTTAGTTATTGCGAAGGCAATTCATTTAACATTTTAGGTGGAGAAGTAAACCTAACAAAAACGGTTTCTTTTAGATCTAATAAAAACGATTACAACTTTAACCAAGGTACACAAAGTACTATAAAAAATGCTTTAGCGGTAAGATCACCTTACATCTCTAGTCCAGATGGTTCACGTTGTATGTATATCAGTTCTTACGATATAAAAGAAAAAGCAGACACCTCTAAAAAGGAAACCTTTGTAAATGCTGAAAACCTTACGTTAGTTAATGTAAGTAATGATTTAAAATCAGATATTAAAGTAGGCTTAGTACAAGAAGCAATTTATATTGGGCCGGATGTATCGTTTAATATTCATAAAAGTGTGATTTCGGGATTTAAACCAGCTGTTATCTTAGATGACAGAATAGAAATCAACAATGAAAATTTAGAAAAGATTCAATTCACGCGTTCATATTTCAACAATTGTAAAGGAAATATTTATAGAAAAGATCACATTAACAATGATGATTTAGAGAGTTGGTATGGAAGTCGAGCTTTTGACAATGTGTACTCTAAAGGACCAGATTCTGAAACCTTTATTGACTCAGATAATAGTAGAGCTCCAGATTTTAGATTAAGAATTAACAAAATTATAGCTTCAAATGATTTGTTTGACGATGAAAAAGAAGAAGATGATGAATAAAATAATTTCAAACGCCCAATAATATAACATATATGCAAATGATTGTTTAAATATGTTACTATACTGATAAAACCCAAATAGCTTATAGATTAAAAAATTACACCCCAACCCGATGCTTAAACCTACTTACCTAACACAATTCTTATTTGGAATTTGCCTATGTACTGTTTTAATGTCAAAACAGGCTACTGCGCAAGTAGTAATTGGTACGCCAAACTTAGGTTTTAGTCAAGCATGCGCAAGTGCATCATTTAACACTTATAATACTACATTTGTTTTTTCACCTGAATCTGCATTAAGTGCTTCTAATCAATTTACTATTGAAATGTCTGATGCTGATGGTGATTTTTCAGATCCAACAATAGTGTATACTTCTGAAGCAGGATCAGTAACCACCTCACCTGCAACTTTAGAGTTTTCAATACCAAACACAACTGCTGGCGAAAATTATCGTATTCGTATTAAAAGTAGTGCACCTGTAGCAACAAGCTCTAAATCAATGCCTTTTGCGGCTTATTATAAAATACAAGACTCACCATTTACAATTAATAATTTAGTTTCAACTGGAGCTTTTTGTACAGGCGGTAGCTATTTATTAACTATAGATAATCCTGGAAGTGAAACAAACGATTCTCCATTACTTTATCCAAACCTAACTTTTTCTTGGTACAAAGAAACAGGTCCTACAACATATGCTTATGTCGCAGATGGACCAACACTATCTGTAAGTGAGAATGGTACTTATTTCGTAAAAACAAATTATGGCAGTTGTACATCAGATTCATTTTCTAATCGTGTAACTATTAGTGAAGCTATTTCTGGTGAAGCTAATGCAACTATTGCTTCTAGTTTAGGAAATCCATATTGTCCAGAACAAGGTTTTACAACCTTAAGTACAATTGGCGGAAATACATATCAATGGTTTAAAAATGGCAACCTTATTCCAGGTGCTACAGGTCAAATGTACCAAACTAATGAGTCTGGTACATTTTCAGTTCAAGTAGATTTAGGAGATTGTTCCGCTTCAGGTACTATAGAGTTGGTAAGTGAACTATTTGAAAGTTCAATTGACGTCTCAGAATATAATGAAATGCTTTCAGGAGAATCGTTATTGGTTAATGTGACTACAACAGCTCAAAACCCTATATACACTTGGTATTTAAACAATACAATTATAGCAAGCGCAACTGAAGCCTCTTTTGAGGCTACTGAATTTGGCGATTATAAAGTTGTGATCTCAGAAACTACAGGTTGTGAAGCTTCAGTAGAATACACATTTACAATTGAAGAAGCTCTAGACCTTTTTCCTGATGTTGAAAAAATACCAAATGTTATTAGCCCTAATGGCGATTTAATAAATGACACTTGGGTTATACCAACTGCTTATGTAAGTGGAACAAATACCGAAGTTGTTATAATGACCAATCGTGGTGAAATAGTATTAAAAACCAATGATTACCAAAATAATTGGCCAGAAAATAATTTAAACTTAACAAGTATTAATCAGGTGTTTTATTACATCATTACAACTGCTGATAACAACACAAAAAAAGGAACTATAACCGTAGTGAAATAATATGAAAGCACATTTTTTACTTTTTATATTATGTATCTGTTCTGTACAGACATTCTACTCTCAAGAAGATGACGGAGTAGTTTCGCTTGCTATTCCCACACGGAATTCTTTAACGTTTAATAGGTATACCATAAATCCAACATTTAGTTTTGTTAGAGAACAAACAAAATATATTAGTATCTATAATAAAAGAGAATGGATACAATTTGAAAACGCACCACTCACCTATTTAGCGAGTTATTCTGGACGCTTTGGAGAAAATATAGGTGCAGGATTAGGACTGTTTCAACAAAATTATGGAGTACTAACCACCTTTGGTGGTATTTTGAATTTTGCATATAATGCAAGATTAGGTCAAGATAGCAATCTTACTTTTGGTATTAATGTTGGAGCTTATAAAAGCGGTGTTAACACGGCAAATGTCGTTACTAATTTTGAAGACCCTTCATTACAAAATGTGCCAGAGAATTTCCTACTAACAATTAATCCAGGTATTAATTATGGAACAGAATTTTTAGATTTTGGACTGTCCATTAATAATTTAGCATTATACAATTTTGAATCTTCAGAACTTATAGAAGATAACCCACAGCAAGGTATTCAAGCTCATATAATGTATACTGGCTATATGGATAGCAGAGGTTTTTTTGATGAAAGTAAATTTTCAGGATTATTACGATCTGAATTTCAAAAAGAAAAAACTATTCTTTCAGCTATTGCTATGGTAACAGTTCCTAAAGGAATTTGGGCACAAGCGGGTTATAACACGCTTAATGGTGTTTCAGGTGGTGTTGGACTTAATATTACAACACAGATAGCTATTGAATATAATTACGAGAAAGCCATTGGAGACTTAAATACATTTGGTTCTTCACACGAAATCACATTGGCGTATAGATTTAAAAACAATAATTATTATGATTATAGTCGCGAAGATGAAGTGAGCGGTATTCTTTCGGGCAGAAAGAAAAAACGACGTATATCAAAAACTAACAATTCAAGAGTAGCAAGTCGTAAAACAACTAGCAAAACTACAACAAAAACGGAATCTGATGCTCAAGCAAAATTAATTGCAGAACAAAAGGCAAAAGCTAAAGCGGAAGAAGAACAAAAAGCTAAAGAATTAGTAGAAATTCAAGCTGAACTTGATAAAATTGAAGCTGATAAAAAAGCAGAACAAAAGGCTCAAGAAGAAGCTGCTGCACAAGCAAAACTATTGGCAGAACAAAAAGCTCAAGAGGAAGCTGCTGCACAAGCAAAACTATTGACAGAACAAAAGGCTCAAGAGGAAGCTGCTGCACAAGCGAAGCTATTGGCAGAACAAAAGGCTCAAGAAGAAGCTGCTGCAAAAGCGAAACTATTAGCAGAACAAAAGGCTCAAGAGGAAGCTGCTGCACAAGCGAAGCTATTGGCAGAACAAAAAGCTCAAGAGGAAGCTGCTGCACAAGCCAAGCTATTGGCAGAACAAAAGGCTCAAGAAGAAGCTGCTGCACAAGCCAAGCTATTGGCAGAACGAAAAGCTCAAGAGGAAGCTGACGAACAGGCTAAAGATGATGCGATTTCAAATCCAACAGACACTCTTGCTAAGTCTATGCAAACTATAGCAAAGTCAACTGAAAATTCTAAAGATATTCAAAATGAATTATTAAAACAGTTTGATGATATTGTTGCTATTAAAGACCAAGATCTTAAAGATTTAAAAGAAGAAAATGACTTAAGCGATCAGGGTATTACAGTAAAGCCTAAACCTTTTAAAAGTGTTACTGCAGAAAATAATGCACTTAATGCTATTAAATCAGACTTAGAAAATGTAATTCAAACAAGAAGTGAAAAAATAGATGCATTAAACAAGCTTTATGAAGAACGTGTTGAAAATGGCGCTTTTGCGTTAGACGAAGTTACCCTATTCTACAAAAAGGAAATTAAAAGATTAAAAGCAGAACAATTAAAAGCTAAGGAAGTAAAAACAAAACTAGATACAAAATTAGAAGCGATCAGAGTTGCTACAGAGTTTGAAAAAAGAAGACGTATCAAACGTGCTGCTTTTAATAATGAAGAAGATAGATATAGCCAAGATAGAGCAATGTTAAAAAACATTAAAGAAACAACTAAACTAAGTGATACACCTTTAAAAGCTGAAGATTTTGACTTTGGTGAAGACCTTGGTAATAGTATTAAAATTTTAAAAAATATTGATAATGTTGAAAGCGGATATTATTTAATCATCGCTGTACATAGTGACACAAAACAAAGAAATAAGTTTGTGACTAACGTAGTAGCTTCTGGCAGATCTGATGTCGATTTTTTCCACGATGTTAGTACCAGTAAATATTACATATTCTATAACAAGTTTGATAACATAAGCGATGCTAATGAAGCCTTAAAAACAAAAGGAAATAGACCGTATAATGGAAAAATGTCAATAGTTAAAATTGAAAATTAATAAGAGTTAAGCCTCTCTTTGCTTTCGCCTTTGCCCCGAGGAAAAAGTGAAGACAAAAACTAAAACATCATGAAAAAACCTACTTTTTCTAGAATAGCTATAATTGCTTTATTCCTCATTTTGGGACAGCAAATGTTTGCTCAAAATCTTGTGCCATTCTCGCCGCGATATGATCAAGCCATTAAAGGAGATATCCTTTTAATAGGAAACAGTAATGTGGGATTACATGTTTCAAATCCTTATAACGGAAACTCTACCAACGACGGAGTAAATGCTGCGGTATATGTAGATATTGATGGAGATCCTAGTACTTTTAACTCCAGTAGTGCCAATTTAGATGTACCAAGTGACGATAGCTGTTATGTTATAGTTTATGCAGGTTTATATTGGAGTGCAGTAGTTGATGGAGATGAACCAATTTCTGATGTAAAATTCAAAGTTCCTGGTGGTTCTTATGTAGATATTACAGGTACAGAAATCTACTATCAAAATGCACCTAACAATAACCAATCAAACACATATGCCTATTATCACGATGTTACAGATATGCTAACAGCTTTGCCAGATCCAGAAGGCACATATTCTGTTGCAAATATTTCTACTTTAGTAGGTCCAAAACCAAATTCAGAAGGCCTTTCTGCAGGTTGGTCTTTGTTTGTTGTTTATGAAGACCCTCTTTTACCTAGTAAGTATATTACCTCTTTTGATGGATTTACTAAGATTACAAGTTCTATTAACGAAACATTTCCTGTAAGTGGTTTTAATACCATACCAACAGGTCCTGTTCGTGCAAAATTTGCCTTTAGTACTATCGAAGGAGATAGAAGTTATAGAGGAGATTATTTAAAACTTAATGGAAGTACAATCAGTGTTACAAATAATGCTGGAAATACAATACGACCTGGAAATAACTTTTTCAATAGTTCTGTTTCAGATATTAATCCTGTTACTAATACCTCCGAATTGTTTACCAATAGAATACCTAATAGCTCTAATACATTAGGTTTTGATGCTGGTATTATTAATATTCCAAATCCTGGAAATTCTCTTATTGCTAATAATGCGACCTCTGCTAATATTAGCTTGGGGAGTAATTTAGATATTTACTACTATTATTTTAGTGCATTTGCAATTGAAATTATCGCTCCAAACATCGTGTTAACAAAAGTTGTTGAGGACGATTTAGGTAATGATATAGGCGGACAACTTGTTGGCTTAGGTTCGTCTTTAAATTATGTCATCGGTTTTCAAAATACAGGAAATGATGATGCAACAAACTTTACAATTAGAGATGTACTTCCTGTAAATATTATTTATAATCATCCAACAGATTTAGTATTACCTCCAGGTGTTACAGTTAACAGCTATGATCCTACAACAAGAGAACTTGTTTTAGATATTGACGATTCTCTTGTTGAAGAAAACGATCCTGTTTATGAAATCCGTATTGAAGTACAAGTTGTTGATGATTGTGGTCAGTTAGAAGATGCTTGTTCAAACATCATTAATAATCAGGCTTTTGCAACATATCAAGGAACTATAAACCCTGATTTTACTATTACAGACGACCCGAGTTTAAGTAGTAATACAGGCTGTTTAATTACACCACAAGCTACTAACTTTTTAGCTGATTTAGATTGTACTTTTGAGTATAGCGAAATTCTTTGTGGAGACAGTTTAGAGTTAACTGCAGCAAATGGATACGATTCTTATTCATGGTCTACAAGTCCTACAGGAGTTCCTGTTATTGGAACGTCACAAAATATTACAGTTACCGAATCTGGTACTTATTACTCTTACAATACAGCAATTGCTCCATGTCAGTCAATTGTACAGGAATTTAATGTGCAACTTTTTGGAGCTAACACAACAAACCCTGCTATTCCTTACGCTGATGAAGTTGTAGTTTGTCCTAATGACGGGAAATTATTACCTAATATATTCTTATGTGGTGCAGATGACACAAGAATTATTCAAACTAACGTATCCGATTCTACCTCTATTATTTGGGAAGTACTTGATGAGACAAGCTGTGATGCCGTTTCAGATTCTGACTGTGCCAATGAAAACCCAGCGTGTACATGGAATGCAATACCTAGTGAATCTGGATTTGTAGTTGATACAGCCGGACAATATCGAATTACTATTAATTATCCTGGTGGCTGTTTTGTTCAGTTCTATTTCAATGTTTACGAAAATATATTAAACCCTACAGTGGTATCATCTGATATTATTTGTAATACAAACGGAAGCATTACCGTAAATAATGTGCCTTCAGGTTATGAATACAGTATAGATGGAACAAACTTTCAAACAAGTAATGTATTTTCTGTAGACACTCCTGGAACTTACACAGTTTATGTAAGACAAATAGGCGTTTCAACAAACCCATGTGTATTTACAGTTCCTGAAGTTCAAATTAGAGATCGTGAATTTACAGGCTCTACAACAGTTACACAACCGCTTTGTCATGATGATAAAGGAAGTGTGCATTTATCTGCAAATGATGTAGATCCACAATACTTATTTACGCTTTCTCAAGGTGCTACAATTGTAAATACTGTTGGGCCTATTATTGACAATACTTATACATTCCAAAATTTAAACCCTGGAACTTATACTGCAACTATCGAATCTGAAAACGGTTGTTTATTTACTGAAGATATCACTATTATTGAACCACCTATATTAACAGCTACAGTGGCTTTAACTAGTCCTTTAAATTGTTCTGATGGTGAGCTAACCGTTTATCCTGTAGGTGGAACACCTCCTTATTATTACTTTGTAAATGGTGCTACTGAATTTCAATCGACACCACAAATACCTGTAAGTTCTGCAGGAGTTTATAACATAGTTGTTACAGATTCTAATAACTGTAGTACAGATGTGACTATAAGCGTAGAGGCTATGTCTGGACCAGATTTTACTGTAGATACGACAGATATTGCATGTGCTGGTTCTGATGGTACTGGTGCAATAACAATCAATGTTAGTAATGCTAATGGCAGTAGTATTGCTTATAGTATTGATGGTGGAGCTACATTCGTTAATTCAAATGTATTTACAGGATTATCTATCGGGAATTATGATGTTGTTGTAGAATACACTTCTGGTACTGATGTTTGTGAATCGAGTCCACAAACCGTTTCTATTGATTCTGCAGCAGCTATTACTGGTACTGTAGATTTATCGGCGCCTTACACTTGTCTTTCAAATGGAACCATTACGGTTACAGGAGTTACAGGTGGACAAGCACCATACACTTATAGTATTGATGGTGTAACATTTCAAAATAATGCTAATTTCAGTAATTTAACTGCAGGAACGTATACTGTTATTGTAATGGATGTTACGGGATGTGCATCTGCAATGGATGAAATTACAGTAGAAGAATTAAATCCACCAACCGATTTAACGTTTAGTAATAGTCCTGTATCATGTCCATCTAATACGGCTACCATTTCTATTACAGGAACAACTGGTGGTGTAGGCATATTAGAATATCAAATTACAGCACCTGCTTCTGCAGTGACAGCTTACCAAACCTCTACTGATTTTTCAGGTTTAGAACCAGGAACTTATACTTTTCAAGTAAAAGATGAAAATGATTGTGTGTATAGTGAATCATATACCATTGTTCCTACTCCATCTCCAACATTATCTGTGGTGTTAACAAAGGATTTAGATTGTGCTGCTTCGCCAGATGCTATATTAACAGGAACTGTTACTGGGGCAGCACCTTACACATATGCTGTATCTATAAACGGAGCTGCTTATACCGATTTAGGCACAACTGGAACACCATTTACATACAGCGCTGCAACTGCTGGAACCTATCAACTTCAAATTACAGATGCAAATGGTTGTACAGCTGAGTCCTCAGTAATTACTGTTACTCCTGTATCATTACCAGCCCTAAGTTTAGTAGTGCAAACACAAGAGATTTTATGCCATGGAGACACTAACGGAGCTATTGATGTTACTATTGATACAACTGTAGGAACCCCGCCATTTGTAATTAATGTAAGTGATAGTGCAGGAAACGATTACGGTACACAAACCTCTAGCTTGCCTGCAGGAACATATACTGTAACTGTTACAGATTCAAAAATGTGTACAGCAACTGAAACTGTAGTCATTAACGAACCAGATGCTATAACTATAGATTATGATGCTGTTGATATTACATGTGGTTCTGGTGGAATTTCTCAAGGATCAGTAATTGTAAACTCAGTTACAGGCGGAATACCTCCATACAATTATTTTGTTACGGGTACTAATGGTTATTCAAATTCTGAATTAAACACTACAGGATCAACATCAGTTAGTTTTGATGTGGTTGATTTTGGACTTTATCAAATTAATGTGGTTGACGCTAATGGTTGTTCTATTTTAGTTCAAGATGTATTAGTAGCATCACCTCCAACAGATTTAGACATTAATATTTTACCATCATTTGATTGTGCTACAGGTGGAGAAGCTGAAGTTAGTATTGGATCATCTCTTACAAGTGCTGGACCATTTTTCTTCAGTATTTATGAAGGTCCTAGTACTGTATATCCTGCTGGAACATGGTTAAGTGAAGATACTCCTGGTAGTGAATCTGCGACATTTACAGATTTAATACCTGGCGTGGTATATACATTTATAGTTTATGATGCCTCTACATTCTGTAGTTATTATGAGCCAGCAACAATTCCAATTCCTACAAACTCTACACTAACAGCTACAGCGGTTAGTTCTAACAATATTACATGTACTGGAAGTGCTGATGGTAACGTTTCATTTACTGTAAACAGTTCTTATGGAAGTCCTGTCTCTATCACCTATGAAATCTTTGACTCTTTAAGTTTAACAACAACTGGAATCAGTGGTTCTGCTGCATTACCAGCAAATGGTTCGTTAAATATATTAGAATTTGGTCCGCTCCCATTCGGAAATTACTTTGTTTCAATCCGTGAAACATCAGGACCTAACGCTGGTTGTGGTATTGTAACGGCTCCATTTAATATTACCGAATCTGCATTTCTATTAGAATTAGCAGCTTCAGTTGATCAGAATGCGAATTGTGAACCTAATTCTGGTGTCATAAGCGCTATAGCTTCAAACGGAACACCTCCTTATCAATATCAGATTACAACGACTGCTACTCCTCCACTTGTTGCAGACGCAGCATGGAATAGTTCAAGTACATTTAATAATGCTGCCGGAAGTTATTACGTTCATGTAAAAGATGCTTATAACTGTATCGTTACGAGTCCTGTTTTAGTCATAGACACAGATCCTACACCTACTATTTCTGCAACTTTAAATAATCAATGCACAGTAGCGGAAGGTGCTTATGAAATTGACGTAACATTAGATACTGTAGGTACACCTCCTTACAGTGTGAGTATTGATGGTGGCGCATTTCAAACACAAACATTTCCATTTACACTTTCAAATTTATATTCAGGTACACATACTATAACAATTAATGATGTTAATGGCTGTGGTAACACAGTTTCAGTAGACGTAGTTGCACCTATTACTATTATACCAGAGGTAACAGCTTTACCAACATGTAATGATGATGATGGTGAAATTACCATGACCACTATAGGTGGATCTGGATCTTATACCTATAGCATTTCACCTAATCCTGCTTCAATTAGTTTTGCGGGAGATGTGTTTTCTGGAGTCCCTTCAGGAATGTATACAATTACAATTACAGACACTGTAACATCTTGTACTGAAGAGGTATCTATTTCAGTTGCAGAAGCTATACTTCCTACACTTAGTCTGACTCCAAATGCTATTACTTGTTTTGGAGATAACTCTGGCTCATTTGAAATTAATATAGCTAATTACACCGGAGCATATACTTATGAGGTCTTTGATAGTCTGGGTACTTCTGTAACAGGAATTGTAAATGCAAACACATCTACCAATCCTGAAATAGTAACAGGAATGGAAGCAGGAACATTTTCAGTGGTTATTACTGAAACAGATATCCCGTTCTGTTCTGCAACATCTAGTGTCATTATTGCGTCTCCTTTAGAAGCGATGACATTAAGCGTTTCTGAAACTTCAAATGTAACATGTAATGATAATGAAGGTACCATAACAGCTATTGCTACCGGTGGTTGGGGAGATTATGAATATGAACTAACAGGAGCTGCAACTGTAGCTTATTCTAACAATGGTTCATTTAGTGGATTATCTGCTGGAACTTACATCGTAAATGTTAGAGATGCTGGTGGTTGTATTGTTTCTGAAACTATAACTTTAGAAACACCTGATCCAATTACTGCAACATTTACTCCAAGTACAACAGTATTATCTTGTTTTGGAGATCAAGATGCGAGTATTACTATTAGTAATGTTACTGGCGGACAAGGCACAAATTATACTTATACATTAAATACCGTTTTACCAACACCTAGTGTTTCTGGTCCGCAAACCTCTAATGTATTTGAAAACTTAGGGCCTGGAACCTATTTTGTTAGAATTACTGATGGTTATGATTGTGAATTTACATCTGTTAATATTGTGATTACTGAGCCTGCACCAATTGAAGCTAGTTTGATAAGAACAACAACACAAACATGTTTAACAGAATCTACATTAACATTAAGTGCAACTGGTGGAACAGGTTTATATTCCTATAGCGAAAACCCTTCGTTTACACCTATTATAGGGACATTTGCAACATCGACAACATTCTCAGTTCCTGATGGTACGTATGCTTATTATGTAAGAGATGCCAATGGCTGTGTTACTAACGTATCTAATGAAATCATCGTAGATCCATTACCAACATTAGAAGTTACCTTAGAGTCTACTAACCCAACTATTAATTGTGCTGGTGATAATAACGGAACAATTATAGCTACAGCAGTAGGTGGATTAGGAAATTACACCTATACGCTTCAAGATAATTTAGGCAATCCGGTAATTGCTACAGAAAATAGTCCTGGCTTTTTTACAGAACTTTATGCAGGTGATTATGTTGTTCTTGTAGAGAGTGGAGATTGTAATGCAACTTCTGCTCCTATTAGCATCACAGAACCAGATGCACCACTTGATGCTAGTATTGTAGTTAACAATGTAAGCTGTGCAGGAAATAATAATGGTTCTGTTGAAATCACCGCTTCTGGTGGAACTGGAATTATTAAATATGCTATTTCACCACAACTCAATCAATTTTTTGAAACTAATACCTTCGAGAATTTAGCGCCTGGAGATTATAACGTTATTGTACAAGATCAATTAGGTTGTTACTTAACTTTCGATTTTACTATAACAGAACCAAATCCAGTTATATTAAGTATCGTTGCGGATTCATTCTTCCCTGAAGTTTGTACCGGATATGAAGATGGAGAATTTAGTATTGCCATTTCAGGAGGTACACTTCCTTATAGTGTGAGTTTAGATAATTATAACGGTGTTTACACTACAGGTAGTGCAGTACAAACGGAATTTGATTTTACAAACTTAGTTGGTGGAGATCATATTGTATTTGTAAGAGATGCCGAAGGATGTGAATCTGAATGGAATATTACATTTCCAGAATCAGTTAGTATTTTACCGGAAATTTTAATTGAAAACATTTGTGAAAATAATACACAAGTAAACGCTGTTACCGTTACGGTTGATGCTTCTATAGAAGACCTTTCTCAATTAGATTACTCATTAAATGGTGGTACTTATCAAGAAAGTAACATCTTTTATAATGTACCTGTAGGAACAGATCATATTATAGAAGTTAGACACACGAATGGTTGTATACAATCTACAGAATTCTTCGATATTGAAGCAACTGATCCTATTACATTAACCTTAGCAGAAGGAGAAGAACTTAACGAATTTATTGCAACTGCCTCTGGAGGTGAAGGAGACTATCAATTTACTTTGAATGGTGAAGATTATGGTGATATAAATTCTTATATCATTTATGAATCTGGAATATACACTGTTACAGTCACAGACAGCGCAGGTTGTTATGCAACCGCACAAATTGAGTTAGAGTTCGAAGATATTTGTATTCCAAACTGGTTTACACCAAACGGAGACAACTCTTACGATACTTGGGCACCTGGTTGTACACAAAACTACCCTAACCTAACCTTCGATATTTTTGATAGATATGGACGTAAAGTCGCGACTTACAGAGTTGGAGAAGTTTGGGATGGAAAATATAATGGTAGAGATTTGCCAATGGGAGATTATTGGTTTGTTGTTAGAACAAATGACACCACGCATAATAAAGAATTTGTAGGACATTTTACACTATATAGATAACAGCCAAGAACATTTAAAGAGATAACATTATGAAAAAAATTACACTATATATTCTTTTTTTGGTCTTCGCTAATAGTTATGGTCAAGAATTAAATTTACCTGTATTTACGCAATACTTAGCAGATAACGACTTTGTGATTTCACCTACATATGCAGGTATTGGAGATAATCTAAAAATAAGGGCTAATGGACTAACACAATGGGTTGGTATAAAAAATGCACCAGATAATCAATCTATCTATGCCGATTTTAGAATTGGTAACCGTTCAGGAGTTGGTGTATCTGCCTATAATGATAGAAACGGAAATACAATTCAAAAAGGTGTTAAGTTTTCTTTTGCTCATCATTTAACTTTAGATTATAAGTCTAAACAATATTTGTCTTTTGGGTTATCTTATAACATAAATAATTTTAGAGTTGCTATTGAAGATTTTAATACCACCTATGATATTCCAATATTAGACCCAGCAATCACCGATGACAGAGGGATTACAAACAATAACTTTGATGCTGGTATTTTATACCGATGGAAGGCATTTTATGTGAGTTTGAATGCTAATAACATCATGAAAAAAGATATTGATAATTATGAAGGTGTAGAGCCAATTCAGTTATTAAATTATCAGTTATACACTGGACTTGTTATAAAAAGTAAACAAAATAAAGATGTAGAGTTTGAGCCTTCAGTTTTTTATCAAATGTTTGATAGCGATAAACGCTCTAGTACAGATGTCAATTTTAAATACAGAAAATTCAATCGTAAAGGAGATTACTATTTTGTAGGAGGGTCTTACCGTTTTTTAAATGATCAATTTTTTAAACCCTTAAATTTAGGACCAATGGGCGGAATTACATTTAACAAATTCTTTTTTGCTTACTCATATCAATTAACATTAAACGATTTGTCTGGATTTAATACAGGGACTCATATGGTTACTATTGGGTTAGACTTTTTACAAGGCATAAGTAATTGTGCTTGTACAAGAGGAACTAGTCAAAGTTATTATAGATAAACTGTGATAAGGTAATTAACGTTATGCATTACAAACCAATACTACAATGCTTTGAACAGGACAAAATAAATTAAAACAATTGCAAGAAGTGACAAACTTTAAAAACCAATAAATAAAACAATTAACTGCAATTGGAATAACATGAAAGTTATTTTGATTGCAGTACTTATACACTTATTTCTACTTATATCCTTATCGTTAAAAAACGCTACTTCTAGTCTTCAAAAAATTCAATAAAGTCTTTAAAGAACAGATAGTATGTAAAAACATCTAAACTTTAACAAATCTAACAGTGACTTTATTAGATTTTATGACTCTAAATATTAGAAAACTTTCTATAATTTTCAATCATACTTTGTGCTATTTATATGATTTTACAAGCATTAGTTGATTAATA
Source organism: Winogradskyella psychrotolerans (assembly GCF_018860565.1). Classification (GTDB taxonomy): domain Bacteria; phylum Bacteroidota; class Bacteroidia; order Flavobacteriales; family Flavobacteriaceae; genus Winogradskyella; species Winogradskyella damuponensis. The sequence goes on along the minus strand of NZ_JAHKPS010000018.1, from coordinate 32,741 downwards.
ATATCCAATTCAAAGGATATATATTCAATTAATCGATTATAAAATATCTTTGGTAAGAAAATGATTAATTTTAAGCGCTCTAAATGAATAAATTCAAATTAATATCGCTCGTTAAGCTATGTGCTTTTACCGTTTTTATAGGTAGAGCATATCAATTGTTTTTTTTTGGTGGTCCCTACCGAGCTATACTTTGGGATGAAAGTCTATTAACGCCTATTGTAGAAGGTATTTTTAATTATTCTTGGTATGATTATGCAACAAGTAAAACTGTAAATAATTGGATAGAAGGATTCACTAAATTTAATAGTTTAATCTTCTTAATTGCCGCTTTGGTCAGTTTACTTTGGCATCAAATAAAATGGTTAAAACTAAAGCGTTTCATTATAGGTCTAGGTTTCTTTTTATTATTCTTACTTGGAATTTGTATGGTCAAGGATAAAAATTATGATTTTCTACAACTTTTTGAAACGAGCATTCAATTATCTGCACCATTTTTACTGTGGCGTAATATTAAAATAGACTCAAATAACAAAAAATTAATCAATGGATTAAAAATTGCTATAGCATTTACTTTTATTCCTCATGGGTTTATGGCAATGGGTATACCATATCGTCCTGGACATTTTATAGACATGACGATTATTATCTTAGGTGTTAATGAAACACAGGCCACGCTATTTCTATTTATTGTTGGTTTTTTAGATGTGTTATGTGCCCTATTAGTATTTGTGCCAAAATTATCTAAATATGCATTATGGTATATGATAATTTGGGGCTTTGCAACAGCATTTGCCAGAATAGTATCTGGTTTTAATATAGATTTTATATCAAGTTCAATTCATGGTTCTGCCTATCTAACAATTTATAGATTGGCACATGGAATTATCCCCTTAATAGTTCTTTTAATTGAAATGAATAAAACAAACCATAAAAGACAAGTAGCATGAAATATAAAACACATTTAACCTACTTACTACTTTTATTAAGTATTTCTTTAGGTTTTGCTAACAATGATAAGTATCGTATCATGATAATGGATGATCCATCCACTACGATTACTATAGGCTGGAATCAAATAGATGGTACTTCACCTGTTGTTTATTATGATACTGTAGATCACGGTACAGATCATACATTATACGCCTATACAAAAACCATTGATAGAACCGTTTCTTTCAAAGGTATGGATAATCGCTTTGCAAGACTTACAGGCTTAACTCCAAACACCAACTATTATTTTGTTATTAAAGATAGTAATAGTACAAGTCAACGTTTTTGGTTCAGAACCGCACCTAATGACTTAAGCCGTTTGTCTTTTATTGCAGGTGGTGATTCTAGAAATAACAGGACACCAAGGCAAAATGCCAATCTCTTAGTTTCTAAACTAAAACCACACGGTATATTTTTTGCAGGAGACATGACCGATTCAAATAGTTCCGGAGAATGGCAAGAATGGTTTGACGATTGGCAATTAACTATAGCAAGTGATGGAAGAATGTTTCCAATTATACCTGCTAGAGGAAATCACGAAACAGATTCTGAAACTATTTATAAATTATTTGATACGCCTAATGCTGATTCTTATTATTCTGTAACATTTGGTAATGATTTAATAAAAGCTTACACCTTAAATTCCGAAATTTCAGTTTTAGGTGATCAAAAAACATGGTTAGAAAATGACCTATCTACAGCTTCTCCTAACTTGAAATGGAAAATGGCTCAGTATCATAAACCCATGCGTCCTCATGCTGCTTGGAAAGGAGAAAACAATAACCAGTATGATGCTTGGGCTCAACTTTTTTATGATGAAGGTGTCCGTTTAGTAGTTGATTGCGATTCTCATGTTGCTAAAACAACTTGGCCTGTTAAACCTTCAGATAATTCTGGAAATGATGAAGGTTTTGTGATTGAACAAATTAATGGTACAGTATACACTGGCGAAGGCTGTTGGGGAGCTCCATTAAGACCAGCTGATGACGTTAAAACATGGACTAGAAGCTCTGGATCATTTAATCAGTTTAAACTCGTATTTGTAGATGCCCTTAAAATAGAATTAAGAACAATTGACGTAAGTAATGCTAGTTCGGTTGGATCAGTTTCTAACACAGATCCATTTACACTACCAGCCAACTTAAATGTTTTTTCACCTTCAACAGGTGCTGTGGTAACAATATCTAATGCACCAGATGTTAATTGCCCTCCGAGAGGTGTTGTCTGTGATGACAATGATGCCACTACAATTAATGACGAAGAAGATGGTAATTGTAATTGTGTTGGAGTTGATGAATTAACTACAACAAACGAAACCTACTCTATTATTGCCTCAGGAGATGACGCAGAAGAATTTATTTCAACAGGAGTTGTAAGCTATACTAGTAGTGATTTAGAATTTGTTACTGATACTGATAACGCAACTAATTATGACCAAATTATTGGTCTTAGGTTTAATAATATAAATATTCCGAAAGGAGCAACAATTCATCGTGCATATGTACAATTTCAAGCTGATGAGGCAACTTCGGATACGACGAATTTAGTTTTCCATGGAGAATTATCAGATGATAGTAATGGTTTTTCATCAAGTAATTATAATATTTCATCAAGATCATTAACCACTAGTTCAGAATCCTGGAGTAATGTTGAAGCTTGGGATTATAGTGGACAAAATGGCTATAAACAACGCTCACCTTATCTTCAGTCAATTATTACAGAAATTATAACTCAACCAGGCTGGGAAGTAGGAAATGCAGTGACTTTTATTGTTTCTGGTTCAGGTAGACGTGTCGCAGAATCTAGAAATGGATCGGTAAACAATTCTCCTAAATTGGTTGTCTTTTATAATGCAAATTGTCCAATTACAAATGTAACTGTTGGTACTCAAACTATATGTAATGATATTAATGATACGTATTCTCAAGATTTGATTATAGAATATGTTTCCCCACCTGCATCAGGTTCTTTAATGGTAAATGGGCAATCATTCCCTATTGGTACAAGTCCACAAACTGTAACACTTACAGGTTTAGCAGCAGATGGATTGGATGTAGATATAATCGCTAATTTTACAGAAGAAGCATGTAATTATACCGCAGAAAGAGCTTTTGAAGCACCAAGTCGTTGTAGCTTAGATGGTATTCCGGATAATGGCCCTGATGATAATTCAAACTTAGCATTACTTCCAGAAGCTGTAGTGTATGGCTCCGCTGCTAATGGTAGAGGTGTACCTGGCGATATATTATATGATCCAGTTACTGATGATTATAAAACTAAAACAGCATATAATGAATATGGAGTTAGTTTTAATGAGAATTTAGGAAAGCCTACTGCAGATGAAGGTTTTAAATGGCAAGTAAATTGGCCAAATGTAAAATACATGAATTACATAACATTTGGAGGTTCTTATTCTAACCAAGATCAAGAAGATTCTATGTGGATTATAAGTTATAGGAAAGATGGAGTTTGGACGACACTTTCTCAAGGTCAAGGAGGTTGGATAGATGACGGAATTTTTGAATGGGGAGGTCCAACTTTTAATCCTATAGAAGCAGATGCCTTAAGAGTACAAGTATATAGTGATGGTATTAACGATTTAGTAAGTATTCACTTAAGAGGAAGAGGAGGTGTTGCGAATAGTAACAACGACAGTGCAACAACAACTAAAGCCACATTAATTCAATATTTATCACCTGGCAACAGTTGTGGTGTAACCATACCTGCTAATACTATATTATATTGCGATGGATCTTGGATCTATAGTGATGGCCCTGATGAATATTCAGGAACTAAACATACTATTATTGCAGATGGCACTTATGTTATTGACGCAGACCAAAACGTTGAGGTTAATGACTTAGAAATACAAAGTGGTGCTACGGTAATTATTAAGGAAGGAGCTAGTTTAACCATAAAAGGAGATTTGGTTAACAATGGAAATTTAATTTTAGAATCTATTTCTACTAAATATTCAAGTTTAATAATAGAAGGATCTAGTACAGGTAACGTCTCTTACAAACGCCATATAAATGCCTTTAGTAATGGCTCTACAGGTAATGATTTAATATCATCTCCTTTTACAGGTCAAAATTTCGGAGATTTTGCATCTGCAAATCCTAATATTTATGAGAACCCAAACAATACAATTCAGAAACTATTTGGACCATTTAATGAACCGGCTGGATCTTATGAAATTTATTCAACTACAGCTAATGCTGCTACAACCTTAGATAAAGGTGTAGGTTATAGAGCAGCAAGGGACGCTTCTGAAGATGGCATAAGCGGCACTACAGTGACTTTTACTGGTGAAGTAGAAACAACTGGTTTTACAATACCAATTACAGAATCTGCAGGCTCTTATAACGGTTGGAATTTAATAGGAAACCCTTACCCTTCTTATATAGATTTTATAACATTCTTTGATCTTAACAAAACAAAGTTAGATTCTGGAGCCTATCAAGCTATATATGGTTTTGATGGAGATGCTTCCAATGGATGGACTATTTTAAATCATTTAAACTCAGGGCAATTAATTGCTCCAGGTCAAGGTTTCTTTGTAAAAAGTAAGTCAAGTAACGAAACCATATCATTTACACCTGCAATGCGAACAACAGGTGCTACAGATGATTTTATTTTAGGACGTAATGCAACAGGCTCGTCAAATGGCGGCTATATTAAAATTCAAATAAATAATAACGCATTAGACACGTTTAATACAGCTATTTACTTTAATGAAAACGCAACATTAGGTTTAGACCCTGGTTATGATGCCGCTTTATTTCAAGATGTTGCTCCAGAGTTTTCAATCTATTCTAAATTAGTTGAAGATAATACGGGGGCATTTATGGCTATTCAAGCTTTAGAAACTAACGACATTAATAATAATACTATTGCTTTAGGTATTAGCGCCTTACAAGGACAAGAAATCACAGTGTCATTGTCTGAGTCTACACTTCCTAATGCAACTGAAGTTTATTTAGAAGACACACTAACCAATACATTTACGGTATTGTCTGATCACGATTATACTTTTACTGCTTTGAGTGATATATCTGGTTTTGGTCGTTTTTATTTAAGATTAGAAGCAAATGCACTTAGCTTAGAGCAACAAAATTTAGACCGTTTAAGTATTTATAAAAAGCCAAATGAAAAAGCAATAGTTATTGAAGGACAATTGCAAACACAAACACGCTTTGCATTATATGATCTTAACGGAAGAGTATTAATGAATAATACCTTAGATAGCAGTATTACGACACAATCTATAGACGTAGATCATCTAACTACAGGAATTTATATTATAAAGCTTATTTCTAACGCTAATAAAAAACGTACTCAAAAATTAATAATTAATTAAGCGTACTTAATAAATAAAAGTTATTTTTATAGAGCGTACTTATTTTTTAAGTGCGCTTTATTTTTTTATGACCCATAAAACTACGTATTGGACAGCAGTATAAATTTTCAAGAATTATTTAAAGGCTTTCAGCACACACCATGCCTATGGAAGGCTTCTGAAGTCTATAACTTTGAACAATTTTGTCCAGAAGCTACAGAAACTCAATTTACACAAGAGTCCGAAGCTAAAAAGATACGTTTGGGTAAATGGGTAGAACATTTTGTAGCATTTCAGCTAAAGCATCAAGCTGATATAACTATTCTCGAAGAGAACTTACAAATCAAGAATAATAAAATTACTATTGGAGAATTAGACCTATTGTTTTTACAGGCTAAAAAACCTATTCATCTTGAAATAATTTATAAATTCTATTTATACGATTCTAAAAAAAACAATGTTAACTCACTTTCCAATTGGGTAGGTCCTAACCAAAGCGATGCTCTTGTTTATAAGCTAAATAAGTTAAAAGAAAAACAGTTACCACTACTCTATCATCCTAAAACAAAAGATGCATTAAAGCATTATCCTTTTCTAATCAATTCTATTACACAAAAGGTTTGTTTTAAAGCACAACTATTTTTGCCTTACAAACATCAAGAGATTAATATCGCTCCTTTAAATTCAGAATGTATTACTGGTTGGTATTTAAATATTGAAAACATTACCAAATTAAAAGACTTTCAATTTTACATTCCCCAAAAACTAGAATGGCTATGTTTACCTAAACCAACTGTAAATTGGTTAGAGTTTGAAGATGCTAAACATGATATTCAAATTCATATTAAAAATAAACGCTCTCCATTATGCTGGATAAAAAGTAAAAATGAGCTTCAAAAATGTTTTATTACATGGTGGTAAAATATTCACTTTACTTTCTGTATATTACTAGTTTATTAAACTATTCTACTTATAAATTTCTTTTCAATGGCTTCCTTTAAATTTTTAGCATGTCTAATTTTTACGTTTATTTCATTCACTGTAATTGCCCAAATAAAAACTTCTGATACTCCTAATTGGGTTTTAAAACAAAATTATACTACAACAATAGATATTGCCTCAGATGAGATAGATTACGGTTATGTGGTTCTATTATCAGAGGAACAAATACATGTGCCCAAACAAAAACATTATAATAGAGTTGTAAAGAAAATTACAGATAATTTAGGCATTCAAGACGTTGCAGAAATTGCAGAAATTTATGATCCAACTTATCAAACTATTACGTTTCATAATATTGATGTTATTAGAAATGGAGACGTTATAAATAAGCTAGATATCAATAACTTTCAGGTTATTAGACGAGAATCTAGTTCTGAGAGTTATATTTATGATGGCAGATTAACAGCAATGATTAATCTTTCTGACATTAGAAAAGATGATATTTTAGACTATAGTTATACCATATCAGGCTTTAACCCTATACATAACGGAAATTTTTCTGGCATTTTTTCATTAAACGATTATGTTTATATAAATACTTCAAGCTTAAGGCTACTATCTAATACAGATTTAGAGTACAAATTATTTAACTCTGATTTAAAACCTCGTTATACCACCTCAAATGGGCTTAAAGATTATCTCTGGTTTTCTGAAAAGGTAAATAGTGTTAATTTTGATAATCAAGCTCCAATTTGGCTAATAGAACATCAATATTTAATTGTTTCTAATTATCAGAACTGGAAAAATGTCATTGATTGGGGAATAGACATTTACAATGTCAACGATAAAATATCTACAGAATTAAAGGCTAAAATTGATGCTATACTATCCAATAAGGCAATGGAACACGAGCAGATTATTGCTACTTTAGAATTTGTACAAAACGAAATAAGATACTTAGGCTTAGAAGATGGTATTGGCAGCTATAAGCCTTTTTCACCTAATAAAGTTTTTAATCAACGTTTTGGTGATTGCAAAGATAAAACCTTATTAATGGTAACAATGCTAAGGGCAATGAATATAGAAGCTTATCCTATGTTAGTAAGTACAACATTTGGCAAAAATCTACCTAAAATTCTCCCTAGCCCAAAGGTTTTTGATCATGTGGTGGTCAAAGTTATTGATAAATCGGGACGTGAAATTTATTACGATCCAACAATTACAAATCAAAAAGGACGCTATGATAACATATACTTTCCAAATTATGAATATGGTCTAGTTATCAGTGAGGAAACTAATGATTTAGAAAAGATTCATAGCTTTAGTAATAATCTTATTGAGGTTTACGATGAGTTTTATCTTGAAGCTGTTGGCAAAGGAGCAACATTAAAGGTAAAAACTATTTACAATGAGTATGAAGCTGATAAGATGCGTAATTATTACAAAAACAGTAGCACCTCTAGTATAAAAAAAGACTTTAAAGCTTATTACTCTAATTATTACGAAAACGTTAAGGTTATTAAAGATCCAATAATCAAAGATGATAGCCTTAACAACGAAATAACTATTTATGAGCACTATAAACTAGAAGATATTTGGGAAGAGGTCTTAGCTGATGATGATAATATTGGTGTAACCTTTACTCCAACAACAATAAGTGATATTTTAGTATTACCAACAGAACAAAGCAAAACCAAGGAGTTAGCTTTATATTACCCAGCAGCTAAACGTCATACTATAAATGTAAAACTACCCGAAGCTTGGAATATATCACCAATAGATTACAACATTTATTCTAAAGATTTTTATTATGAATTTGAAGGAAGCTACAACCCTTCTTCTAGAGAATTAAATTTAATGTCTTACTACAAAAATCAAAATGATTATGTGTCGCCTGAAAATTACGCCCAATATTATAGAGATATTAAAACATTAGAAAGTAAGCTATCGTATTACATATATATTCCAAAAAGCTATGTTGCTTCCTATGCTAATGGTAAAAAGAATATTAACTCGTCAGAACTCGCCACAAGTTTTATAAAAAATTTATTTCTATTTCTAATCTTACCAATAATAGTTATACTTTTAATTGTCTTAATCATTATAGTTGTAAAACGCAACTCAAAAACCTAAACCATTATCACACATCATTATTTTAAAATATACAAACCTTACGGCTATTTAAGTCAATTTGTTAATCATCAAACTAAAAGGCGAAACAAAAAACTTTTAAATGAGTTGTATGATTTTACAGACAAGGTTATGGCTGTTGGACGTTTAGACGAAAAATCTGAAGGCTTATTGCTTTTAACTACAGACGGAAAGTTTAGCAATTATATAACCAGTTCTAAAATTGAAAAAGAATACCACGTAATGGTTGACGGTTTAGTTACACCAGAAGCTATCTTAGAACTTCAAAAAGGAATAGAGATTTCTGTTGAAGGTAAAGCGTATAAAACAAAAACATGCAATGCTCAAGTATTAAATGATATTTCGCACATTGTTCCGCGTTTTGTTAGAGACGAACGTCATGGACCAACATCATGGCTCTCCATTACTTTAATCGAAGGTAAATTTAGACAAGTTCGTAAAATGACAGCAAAAGTTGGTTTTCCAACGTTGCGATTGGTAAGAGTAAGGATTGGAGATTATAAATTAGAGGCTATGCAACCTTCAAACTGTATTGAAATTCTTCCAGCAAACAATTATTTGCAGTAAATTTTATTACTTTAAACTCTTCAATATAAAATCTAAATTTGGATTCTTATTATCATTTGCCACATAAGCATCTGTATAATATTTTGGTGCCAAAGCCAAATCAAGCCGCTGCATCTTTTTAATGGTTGGTATGTAATCCTGACTCACTTTCCCTGTTAATAACACCCCTAAGTCGTTACCATTTTGAGCATATTTATAGACGTTTCGTAAACCAGATAAATACAGGTGATCTTTAGTAAATCCTCCACCTCTATGCACACGTAAAGTAATGCCAAATGCTTTATCTCTATTTAATTTATGCTGATTATGCAATAGGTGAAACGTATCCGAAAAGGCGTAGCCTTTATTTAAACTATCAACAGCAATGACTCTAAATGCTAATTTTTTTAACCGTTCAATAGTAAGACAGCCACTCATAAATTCAGCATACACAGCCAAACCTTCTTGTGTTTCTACATTATTAGGAAAACCATTAGAAAACACTTTTAAAGGATGCGATAAGCCATTAAAAGTTGTTACTAAATGTACTCCAATCTCATGATTTGCTAGTACTTTAAGCTGATTTTCACTGTACTTATGACTTTTACGCAATACCAAAGTCTGTGTATTATTCAGTACCATTGCAGCAGCAGAAAGATGATTAGAAATCTTAATGTTGTACTTAAAATCGTAACGTTTAGAAAATTCATCAAAATAATCTTTGGCTTCACTTGCACTATATTTAGCAAGCATTTGCTCATCAAATTCCGAATCGTCAAAACGCAAAATAAATTTAGCATTCTCTATATCCTTTTCGGTAGGAGTTCCAAAGCTTTTTAAACTATTAAAATAAAATTTTCGGCCTTGTCCAATAGTTTCAATACATTCTATTAAGCCTGAATATTCGTAGATAATATCTTCGTACAATTGTCTAATATCATCATCTTCTATGCGTTCTAAACGTTGTGAAAAGAACAAACGATGCAGTTTATAACCGTTAAATTTTATTTTAGGGTACTTAAACTGAGGCTCATAATTAAATTTTGAAGAGTAGAATTTTTTCTTCTCAGATACCGTGTTAAGTGGATTAATATAGTTGAGGAGTTCAATATTTCTAACTAAACGATTAAGATTAGAATCAATATCAAATAAATCTTGAAAAGCTTCAGTAGTTTTTTTCTGAGACATTAGTGTTTAAACGTATTATAGAATTCGTTAGCATGTTTAGGTAAAAGTGTTTGTAACTGTTGCGCTACAGCAGCAACAACTTCAGGGTAATTAACCTGCTGATATTCGTCGCAGTACACCTTTGCTATTTCGGTTGCCAAAACTAAAGTATTCTTAAAGTTATTAGTAATATATTTTAGAAAATAACCATTGCCTTGAAACGTATCATTAACCTTAGCAGTTTGCTTAATATTGTGTGGTAATTCTATAGAAGCCAAATAAGCTCTCCAGCGTTCAACTTCTTTACCAAAACGATGGTTATCTATATTAGAAGTCCCTAAATTCCATGTTGGCACTTCCCTATCCCAACGTTGCCAATTATAACTGTGCATGTCGTAAACAACACATACTCCAAATTTTTCTTCTAATTTTGAAATTAAAGCCTTTACAACTTTATAAAAATTTGAATGTTTGTTTAAACTTTTGTCTTTTTCTGCTGCTGCTAAAGGTTGTTTCCAAAGTTGTTTTCCCCAAGCCGTTTCAAAAACAGCTTCTTCGGGTGTTCGGTTTAAATCATACTCAAAACGAGAATCGCAACCTGCTAAAACAATAGGATGCGAAATAACCATCTTTTTAGTTTCAGGATCTTCTTCGTACCAACGTTCGTATTCGGTATGTAAACAGTTATTCCAAAGGTCTTTTCTAAACTGATGTCCATCATGCACAGCTGCACAAGCATAAGGTACATAAGAATCAATTTTTAATGTAAATGCATAATCTTCAGAAACAGCACAAAAGGTTTCCTCTGCTTTTATCTTTGCGATAATTGAATCTACAGAAAGCCTTTTCATTACAATGTTTTAAACAGTCTATTAAGGCACTTTAGCATGTTTTGTTCTGTAATGTCAAAATCACCATCAGAGAAAAATAGCACTTTAATATCTTCCATTAAAATATCAATATCATCCTTGTCATAATTATGCTGCTCTAAGCTTGTCATAATTTTTTGTATGCCTTGATAGTCGTTGTCTCTATCAAATTCATCATGAATATCTTGAAAGGTTTGCAGATCTACTTTAGAGATAATTAAATGGCGTTCTTCTTCACTTTCTTTAAAATCTGAATTAGCAGCAAATAATAAAATATAAGCTACAAGTTCATCTCTTGTCCAGTCGATTGTTTTCATTATTAATTGGTTAGTGTTCCATATTCTGTCCATGAACCATCATAGACAATGAGGTTATTAAAATTACATAGTGTCGCTGCAAGTGCTAAAATACAAGCCGTAATGCCTGAACCACAACTAAACACCACATTTGTTTTATGAGTGACTAAATTATTAAAGATTGCTAAAAGCTCACTTTGAGGCTTCAACTTATAACCATTTAATAACATTGTGTAAGGTAGGTTTTTTGAATTGGGAATGGTACCACGTCGTAATCCAATTCTGGGTTCGTCTACTTGGCATTTAAAACGCTCTTGTGAGCGTGCGTCCAAAATTAATGTATTAGAGTCTTGTGAAAATTGATTAATACCTTTAAAGTTAGTCATTAAGTCTAAATTTAAATGAGCTTTAAAATTCCCTTTGATATAAGTTTCATTGGTATACTTTTCAACAGGAAATTCATTTTTGTTCCATTCGGGTAATCCTCCGTCTAAAACAGCAACATTTTTAAAACCAAAAACTTTGAATAGCCACCAAGCTCTTGCACTAGAATAAATACCTTTATCATCGTAAACGACAATGTAAGCATCTTTATTTACTCCTAAAGTTTGAGCTTCAGCTTCAAATTGTTGTAATGAAGGTAATGTACTTGGAAATGGTGCTGAAGTATCGCTAAACTTTTGTTTAATGTCAAAAAATCTAGCTTTAGGAATTCTTAAGGCTGTGGCATCAATACGCTTATTAATTGTAGCATCTAAAATAACGAGGTTACTGGCATTGCTATTTTCTTGAAGCCACTCTACTGAAACTAAATTTGAAATTTGACTTATTTTCATTTTATAAATTTCACGCTTCATCAACCGTTTTACGCAGTCTAGTTCGCCTATCAAACGCTTGCAATTGATCTAAGACTTTGCTTTCTAAAAAGTCAATGACCTTTTCTTCAACTCTAGTCTTGCTTTTATATACTTTATTTATATAAGTGATGCCGCCTGGCGACATTACATTAACCTCTACGAGTTTCCCGCCAATAACATCGATACCAACAAAATACAAACCGTCCTTTACTAATTTTGGACCTATTTGTTTACATAATGCTTTTTCTGCTTTGGTTAAAGAATGCTTTGCAATACTTCCACCTGCCGAAACATTTGAACGATGATCTTCTGAACCAGGAATACGTTTCATAGCTCCAACTGGTTCTCCATTTAATAATAAAATTCTAACATCACCTTGGTCTGCTCCTTCTATATAATCTTGAAGAATCACATAATTAGAGGTACCTTCTCCACTAGAAATATAAAAATCTAACAGCGAATTAATATTATTCATAGCCGATTTTTCAATTAGAATCACACCAGAACCTCCAAAGCCATTCAATGGTTTTAGTATCATTTTGTCTGCCTTAGACTCTTTAATCTGCTGAATTAAATACTTTTTGTTTTTAGAAACATGTGTATTGGGAATAATGTTACTGTGTGCATCTCCAAAAGCAGCTGTATAAAGTTTATTATTGGCTTCTCGCATACCTTCTAACGAATTCACAATAAACACATCATCTTTTACTGAGTCTAAAAAATTAAGCATTATAGGATCTAAAGGTGGATTTGCTCTAAAGAAAATAGCATCAAAACCTGCTAAAGGCAGCATTTCCTCTCTTAATTTCGCTTTGTTATAAAACGATTTTAATGTAGATGGGACTTTTTCCATTCTACCGATAACATTACAAAATGCATTTGTTACACTATCTCTAATGGTTAAGTTTGCAGGTGTACACATGGCAACACCATGACCACGTTTAGCACATTCCTTGATTAAAGCTAAACTTGTGTCGTTTTCTGGGTCGATCTCATCCCATGGGTACATTATAAAACAAATGTTCATTTGCAATAGGTTTTATCTTCTCAATAAAGTTATAAAAATTAATTGAGTCTTCTTAAATTTAAGAATCTAAATCAAAAGTTTCTGTTGGATTTTTTTCACCATGATAATCTAACATATTTTCACCATCAGCAATAATAGAACAAACTGTTGCATCTCCTGTGACGTTTACAACGGTTCTAAACATATCTAATATTCTATCTACTGGAAAAATAATAGCGATCCAAGCTGGATTTAATCCCACAGAACTCAATACAATAATTAACATTACTAAACCAGCACTTGGTACAGCTGCAGAGCCAACAGAAGCTAAAGTGGCAGTTAATACTACTGTAACTTGCTGACCTAGCGTTAAATCTATCATATGCATTTGCGCTAAAAAGATTACTGCTACCGCTTGATACATACTTGTGCCGTCCATATTAACTGTAGCTCCTATGGGAAGCACAAAACTGCTTATTTTATTATCTACTCCTAAATTCTCTTCTACACATTCCATAGTTACAGGAAGTGTAGCTGCACTACTTGATGTTGAAAATGCTAAAGTTTGTGCAGGACTCATAGATTTAAAAAAGCCTTTATATGGAATCTGTTTTACAAAAAACTTCAAAATCAATGGATAAATTACAAATATCATTAAAAGCAAGCCTAATAAAACGGTTAATGAGTACCAACTCAAACCTTTAAAAATTTCTACCACTTTACCAATATCGTCACCAGCCATTTTACTTACCACACCTGCAAGTAAAGCAAACACAAAAAATGGAGCACCTTGCATAACAATATCAACCATTTTTAGAAAAACCTCATTAATTCCATTTACTAAATTTAATACAGGTAATGATTTTTCTGAAGGAATAAACAACAAACAAACACCAAAGAAAATCGCAAAAAAGATAATTTGTAACATTAACCCATTATTAGATAGAGAATGGAAAAAATTACTCGGTACAATATCTATTAATGGTTGCAATGGCGTTGTTTCTTTACGACTTTTAACTGTTTCCATTTTATCTGCAACAGCTGCTTCTTTTAATTCACTTTTAGATAATTCTGAAATTTCCTGAGCACGTTCAAAAAAAGCAGGGTCTTGTAGATAATTTATGCCATCTTTTATTTGATGTCCTTCACTATCTGCCCAAATCTCATAACTAATACGATTATCTATTCGGCTTTGTTCATCAATAAGTTCGCCTGGTTTAATAACATTAACCAATACTAATCCCAATGAAATAGCCATGACTGTAGTTAATAAATAAATCCCTAAAGTCTTACCTCCCATTCTACCTAAGCTTTTTGGGTCTCCAATATTAGCAACTCCACTAATTATAGAAAACAAGACTAACGGAACTGCTATTAGCTTTAGTAAATTAATAAAGATAGTTCCAAACGGATCTATCCAATCGATGGTAAATTGACTCCATCCCATTGTGCTTGAAACCAAAGCCCAAATGATACCGAGAACCATTCCTATTATAATTTTCCAATGTAATGCTAGTTTTTTCATAAGTTTATTAGTCTGTTATTCATTTTCCGGAAGGAAATACTATTTTTAAAATTACAATCTACTAACTCTATCTAGTAAGACATAATCTGCCAAAACCAAAGCAGCCATTGCTTCAACAATAGGCACTGCTCTAGGCACCACACAAGGATCGTGTCTGCCTTTGCCTTGCATTTCTACAATTTCTCCAGAACTGTTTAAGGCATCTTGTTTTTGAATCACTGTAGCCACGGGTTTAAAAGCCACTCTAAAGTAAATATCCATACCGTTAGAAATGCCTCCTTGTATGCCTCCAGATAAATTACTTTTTGTAGTTCCATCTTCGTTAAACAAGTCGTTATGCTCACTACCTTTCATTTTTGCACCACAGAAACCACTACCATATTCAAAACCTTTTACAGCATTTATAGATAACATCGCTTTTCCTAATTCGGCATGCAATTTATCAAACACAGGTTCTCCTAATCCAATGGGTACATTTTGCAAAACACATGTTATGGTCCCACCAATGGTATCACCTTGTTTTTTAATAACTTCAACTCTAGCTATCATTTTTTCAGCTGTAGCTTCATCAGGACAGCGAATGACATTAGATTCTATTTTACTAAAATCTAAATCTTGATATGGTTTATCTATAAAAATATCACCTACTGAAGATGTAAAAGCATTAATACTAATTGAGGCTAACATTTGTTTTGCAATAGCTCCAGCAACAACTCTAGACGCTGTTTCACGTGCAGAACTTCGTCCACCACCTCTATAATCTCTTACACCGTATTTTTTATCATAGGTGTAATCTGCATGACTAGGACGATACACATCTTTAATATGAGAATAATCTTTAGATTTCTGATTCGTATTATGAATTACAAAACCAATTGGAGTTCCTGTCGTTTTACCTTCAAAAATACCGGAATAAAACTCTACAGTATCAGGCTCTTTACGTTGAGTAACTATTTTAGATTGCCCTGGTTTTCTTCGGTTCAATTCATTTTGAATTGCTTCAAGATTAAGTTTTATTCCTGAGGGACAGCCATCTATAATGCCACCAATAGCTACACCATGCGACTCTCCAAAAGTAGTTAGTTTAAATAATTTTCCGAAGGAATTTCCTGCCATTTCAATTTATTTTACGCTAATGTAATTGTATTATTATGAAAATGAAAATACCATGTCGTATTTCATGTTTTAGTCGCAAAAAAAGCTAGGGCTTCCTACTTCGTAATATTAAGGTAATATTTTAATAACAATTTGCTTATAGTTAGTTAATTATACGATAATCTGATTATTAAAAATATTAAAGTTCTTTGTGGTATAGATTTAGAAATTTTGAAAATAAAACGAAAAGTTGAAATAGCAGTAATCTCAGATGTACATTTAGGCACTTTTGGCTGCCATGCCAAACAACTTTTAACTTATTTAAATAGCATAGAACCTAAGAAACTTATTCTTAATGGTGATATTATTGATATTTGGCAGTTTAAGAAAAGTTACTTTCCAAAATCTCATCTTAGTGTTATTAAAAAGATTATGGATTTTGCCGCAAATGGCACTGAAGTGATTTACATTACAGGTAATCATGATGAAATGCTTCGCAAGTTTACAGATACGGAAATAGGTAATATTTCAATTGTAAATAAACTAGTACTAGATTTAGATGGAAAAAAAGCTTGGTTTTTTCATGGCGATGTGTTTGATATTTCCATTCAGAATGCCAAATGGTTGGCTAAGCTTGGTGGCTGGGGTTATGACTTACTAATCCTTATTAACAGGCTTACAAACTGGTGTTTAGATAAGCTAGGAAAAGAACGCTATTCTTTATCTAAAAAAATTAAAAACAGTGTAAAAGGTGCTGTAAAATATATTAGTGATTTTGAAAAAGTAGCTACAGACTTAGCTATTGAAAATGGTTATGACTATGTTATATGCGGGCATATTCACCAACCAAAAATGATATTAAAAGGTAATAAATTTGGTAAAACCACTTATCTAAATTCTGGTGATTGGGTTGAAAACTTCACTGCTTTAGAATACCAATTTAAACGTTGGAAAATTTACAACTACAACAATGATAGACTGTCTCCTTTCTTTGCAGATGAAGATATAAAAGATATGGACGTCAAAGACTTAATAGCTGCAATTACAATTGTAGAACAACCTAAAAAGCACAAGACAAAATAATAACTTTAATTAGCATTATTGTAACTGGTAGTTAGAGTAAAGCTTCTTTTAAAATAGAAATAGGATGTTTAGCCACTCTACCTGTACCGTCTTTTATTTGATGTCTACAACTTGTTCCGTTTGCAGATATTTCTGTGTCTGCTGAAGCTTTTCTAACCGCAGGAAATAAAACCTGCTCTCCTATTTGCATACTTACTTCGTAATGCTCTTTTTCGTAACCAAAACTTCCTGCCATACCACAGCAACCACTTGGAATAATTGTTACTTTATAATTCTTAGGCAGATTTAAAATACTAAAGCTCGACTTCTGATTTGCCAATGCCTTTTGATGACAATGTCCATGAAATTTAATGGTTTTTACCTCTTGTGTAAACTGCGATGATTTTATACGTCCCAATGCCATTTCTTGTTGAATAAATTCTTCAATCAAAAACGTGTGTTTCGCAATTAATTTAGCAGATTCTTTGTCGTCTGCTAATCTTAAATATTCATCTTTAAAGGTTAAAATAGCAGACGGTTCTATACCTAATAATGGAGTGTTTTTAGTGATTAAATGTTTGAATTTTGAAACATTTTCATTCGCTACTCTTTTGGCATCTTTTAGTAAACCTTTAGACAACATTGCACGACCAGATTCCGAATGTGAAATGATGGTCACTTTATAATTTAAGCGGCTTAATAGCTCCATAGCATCCATACCAATCTCTGTATCTAAATGATTGGTAAACTCATCATTAAACAAGATGACTTCTTTTATATAACCATTTTTAACTATCTTATTTTTAACACTATAAAATTTCTTATCTAAACTTTTACTAGAAATTAAAGGCAAGCTTCGTTCTTTAGCAATACCTCCAATAGATTTTATAATTGCACTTGTAAAATCATTAGAAAACATAAAATTAGTAAGCTTTGGAACACGACTTACAAAGCCATTTATTTTATTATTGTAAGCAAACAATTTTGTTCTAAAAGGCACACCATTTGCCTTCTGATATTGGTATTGAAATTCGGCTTTTAAACTCGCTACATCTACACTACTTGGACACTCACTTGCGCATGCTTTACAACTCAAACATAAATCAAAAACGTCTTTTAATTCTTTATAATCAAATCGGTTTGCTTTTTCAGAATTAGTTAAGAATTCTCGGAGCGCATTAGCACGTCCTCTGGTTGTATCTTTTTCGTTTCTAGTAGCTCTATAACTTGGGCACATAACACCTCCAAATTCAGGTAATTTTCTACAGTCACCAGAACCATTACATTTTTCGGCTTCACGTAAAATACCTTTAGAAGCAGAAAAATCAAGTAAGGTTTCAATCTGAGGTTCTTTTCTATCCACCTCATACCTAAAACTTTTATCCATAGGATAGGCATCTACAATCTTTCCTGGATTAAAAATATTATGCGGATCGAAAGCTGATTTAATATGCTTTAAAATTTTATAATTAGCCTCACCAATCATCATAGGAATAAATTCTGCTCTCACAATACCATCACCATGTTCACCAGACATTGAGCCTTTATATTTCTTTACTAATTGCGCAACGTCTGTTGTTATTTTTCTAAATAGTACAACATCTTCAGCCTGTTTTAAATCTAAAATTGGTCTTAAATGTAACTCTCCTGCTCCTGCATGTGCATAGTATACCGCATTT
Source organism: Winogradskyella psychrotolerans (assembly GCF_018860565.1). Taxonomy (GTDB): domain Bacteria; phylum Bacteroidota; class Bacteroidia; order Flavobacteriales; family Flavobacteriaceae; genus Winogradskyella; species Winogradskyella damuponensis. The sequence goes on along the minus strand of NZ_JAHKPS010000018.1, from coordinate 14,217 downwards.
TGGTTGTATGTTTTCATTAAAGCCGTAAACTCTGAAATGTAGCGGTCTAAATCTGGAAGCGCTACAGCCGTATCTTCAATACAAGCCACAGCTTTTTTATCACCAATAATATTACCTAGCAAGCCTAAACCGGCTTTTCGTAATTCTACAGCCTTATTGATATCATCACCTTTTAAAACAGGATTAGCATAACTTAAATTCAAGTTTTTTACCGTTTCTAAGAATACGTTTATTTGTGATTGAAGCTCTTCATTTAAATTTGCTTTGAGCTCACACATTAATATAGCAGCAGGATTTCCTTCTATAAATTGTCTGTTTTCTTGTTGTGTTTTATTGTGTTTTGTAAGATTTAAAATGGAATCATCCATCATCTCACAGGTATGCAAATTGTGTTGCATCACAGTTTCCACAGCATTTAGGCATTTAGCTATACTTTTAAAATGCAAAGCAATAATAGCGCTTTCCGTTGGCGGCAAGTCATCTAACTGCAAGGTGATTTCTGTTGTAAATGCTAAGGTGCCTTCACTTCCTGCTAAAAGTTGACACATATTAAAACCTGAATTTGAATCAGAAAACACTTCCGATTTAATCAATTCATCAATGGCATAACCTGTATTTCTTCTATGTATGCTTGGCTTTGGAAAATTATCTTGTATTTGCCTTTGAACGTTTTCTGATTTTAATTCTTTATAAATGGTATTATAAATAGTGCCTTCAAGATTCTCTAATTTTAATTTTTGTTGAAATTCTTCAAAAGTTAAACTGGAAAATTCAACCTCGCTCCCATCGCTTATGATGGTTTTTAAACTTAGAACTTTATCTCGTGTCACACCATATTGAATAGAGGTCGTTCCTGATGAATTGTTCCCAACCATTCCACCAATCATACAGCGATTAGAAGTTGATGTGTTAGGACCAAAAAATAAGCCAAACGGTTTCAAATAATTATTAAGTTCATCTCTTACCACTCCCGGTTGAACGGTTACGGTTTTAGCTTTTTCATTTATATCTAAAATTCGTGTAAAATATTTAGAGACATCTACTACTATACCTTCGCCAACACATTGTCCGGCTAGCGATGTTCCTGCTGTTCTTGGTATTAAAGAAGTATTGTTAGACTTAGCAAAATCAATTAAAGATTTTATGTCTTGAGTATTTTTAGGTAAAGCTACAGCTAAAGGCAATTTTCTATACACAGAAGCATCAGTAGCGTAGAGTTTTCGCATTAAATCATTAAAATACAACTCACCTTCTAATTTAGATTTTAGGGTTTTAAGTTGTATAAGGTTTTCTTTTTGCATAAGCGCTAACAATCGATTGGTATGAGTTATAATTTTGTCTTAAAAATAAGACTAATCATTCAATTTTGGCATAATTTTGGCGTTATGATGAAAAGCAATTTTAAGATTGCTAAAACTATGAATTTAAGATTATAAATTATTATGAAGAAATTAATTTTATTAAGTGTATTAACTATTGGGTTTATAAGTTTTTCTGACGCTCAGAACATTTCAAAAAATGCCATTGGACTAAGGTTTGGAGATAGTGATGGTTTTGGTACCGAAATAACCTACCAACGTGCTTTAGGTGGCAATAACAGACTGGAAGCCGATTTAGGTTGGAGAAACGGAAAAGACTATGATGGCTTTAAAATAGCTGGTTTATACCAATGGGTTTGGCAACTAGATGGCAATTTTAATTGGTATGCAGGTGGCGGTGGAGGATTTGGAAACTATAGCGTTGATACTCCTGGTAAGGATTACAATGATAGTTTCGTGTTTTTAGCGGGTGATGTTGGTATTGAATACAGCTTTGATATCCCATTATTACTATCCTTAGATTTTAGACCAGAACTTGGATTTGGAGACTTTAATGACGATCTCGATTTTGATATCGGATTGGGCATTAGATATCAATTCTAAAACTTGATAAATAAATAAATTCAGAACCACCTTTAACGAGGTGGTTTTTTCATTATTTTTATTACTATGAAGCAAATTGCAATTATAGGAATGGGACCACGAGGTCTCTATGCCTTAGAGAATCTTCTCTTAGCACTAAGTAAAATTTATACGCAAGTTAATATTCAAATTTTTGATGCTAACAATGCTTCTGGAGCTGGAAACGTTTGGGATACGAGACAGCCCGATTCTAATTGGATTAATATTACTGAACGCGCGCTAGTAGGCATTGAGAAACGTCCTAAAATCAGTTATGCTAATAGAGTTATTGAAGCTTTCCCTTCGTATCATGAATGGTGCAATTTTACACAACCTTGCCATAAACCAGATGCATTTCCACCACGTAACAAACTAGGAAAATACCTTAATGAACGGTACAAAACTATAGAAAATGCCTTGTGCAATTTAAACTCCTTCAATTTTAATAAACTAGAAATTGAAAATATCAATTTAAAAGACAATCAACTTGAAATTACAAGTAACAATAACTCTTGGATCTGTGACGATGTACTTTTAACTATTGGTCACCAATCTACAGAACTATCCAATCAATTAAAACAGTGGCAATCTTATGTGGCAACACATCAATCCCTCTCTCTTTTTAAAGAGTCCTACCCTATGCATCATCTTAAAACAGTAAAAAATCAAGAAACAATTAATATAGGCATTAGAGGTTTTGGCCTAGCTATGATTGACGTAATGCGTTATCTTACCATTAATGATTTTGGGAATTTTAAAGTGATAAATAACGACACTTTTGAAACCATTTACTATAAGAGCAAGTCACAAGATTTAAAACTAATTCCGTTTTCATTAGACGGCTTACCATTAGTTCCGAAGCCTTTAAACGAAAAGATTGATTCGTGGTACCAACCTACGAAAGAAGAATTATATAGTTTTAAATCTGAAATCGAAGCCGTTTCACACCAAACCACTGAAACAGATACCATAGATTTTTTAACGCATCCTATTGCTAAAATTACATCGCGTGTCTATTTAGACTTAAAAGATAAAAGCCTAATACATGGCTTAAGTTCTTCCGAATTAGAAGCCATAATCTTAAATTGGCTAAATGACGACCATTATAACCATCCATTAATTCAAGATTCTAATAGTTCAACGTATCAACTGATTCAGAATTATATTGAAATGGCTTTAGGCACCATTCCTGTTTCTCTCGATTACTGCATCGGACAAGTTTGGCGTCATTGTCAACCCACTTTATACAAAGCTTTTTCGCATGCTAAAGTGACTAATGATAGTATTGAAAAAGTGATTGCTTTAGACGAACGTAGTAAACGTTATTCTTACGGACCACCGATTGAAAGTATGCAGCAAGTTCTAGCTTTGGTTGATGCCGAAATATTGACATTAGACTTTGTTACTGATCCTGATATAGACTTAACAGCGGAAGGCTGGACTTTAACAAATTCTAATAATAAAACCATCACCTGTTCTGTAATGATTAATAGTGTTTTGGACGCTCCTAAATTACTTGAAGTCAACACTCCTTTAATTAAAGATTTACTTCAAAATGATTTGATACAACCTATTCATTCAAAATTAGGCATCGAAACAACTGCTGATGGTTATGTCATTACACCTGAAGCTAAACACGATGTGCCTATTGCCGTTTTAGGTCGTTTGGCCAAAGGTAGCGTGATTGGTGTGGATGCTATTTTAGAATGTTTTGGACCACGTATTGAAGATTGGGCAAAAGCTTACGTGAAGCGACTAAACATTAATTAGGTTGCTTCTCACTTAAATACTTCCAATACCGTTTTGGCACATGTCTAATATGAAGTTTCATGTTTTTTCGAGAGGCAATATTGGTCGCTTTAAAATAATCTTGCCATAGCTTTTGAAACTCAAATTCTTGAGTCGCAAAAAAGGCATCGTCGGTTTTAGTAAAGTTAAAATTCTCAGGAAAATCCATATTTATAAGTTCAACGGTTTCCAAATCGTAGAATAATCCATAACCACGTTTGATATCATAAATCACCCATTTTTGATCGGCATAACGTCTTTTAAAATGCTTTTCAATTAAAGGCAACACATTAAAATCGGGTTCTATACTAGCGAAATAGATGTCATCATTAGTTAACCGAAAACGTACAAAAGCTTCCATACGATGTTTTTCTCGTCCTACAGATTTTGCGATTTGGGCTATTTTTAAAATGGAAGGATGCGAATAATCTTTATCCACTTTCTTTTGTTGCGAAAACGCATACTGTATATAATCTAAAAGTAAGTCCTCTACTCCTATGGCTTCACTTAAAAAAGCATAATACAATTGGTAACTTCCGTGAGATGACAACTTCGATTTGATACCTTTCCACACACGATTCGCCTTAACTTCATCAGTAAGAATTGATTCATTCTCTGAAAACAAACCTTGCTGCACCGAAAATTTATTTTGAATGCTTACCATTTTTAATTTGTGTTCAAACACATAGAAAACAGCAGATAAAAAACCATCAAAAGTGCCGTCATATATAAGATTTTTTGCTTGCATTTATCCGAATAAGCTTAATTGATTACTCAACATTTTCTGATATTTACTCGTTGAATTCTGAAGGATTAAACCTTTGATCTTTTCTGAGGTTAAATCCCGTTTTTCAAACTGATTGCTATCACACACCATAAAGTATTGTGCCCTATTTAATGCAACTCCTATTTTTTTTAGATGTTCCCAATTCAATTTTCTAAAGCGTCTGGCATTTATAATTTTAAACACCGATTTCATTCCTAAACCAGGAATTCTGGCTAACATACGCTGGTCGGCCGTGTTCACATCAACAGGAAATTCATGGAGATTTCGTAACGCCCAACTTAATTTAGGATCTACATCTAAATCTAAATTTTGATGTTGTTCGTTTAAAATTTCACTGACATCAAAACCGTAAAAACGCATGAGCCAATCGGTTTGATACAATCTATTTTCACGAAGCATAGGCACAGCACTTCCTATTTGTGGCAAACGATTATCGTAACTAATAGGCACATAACCTGAATAATACACACGCTTTAAATTATAGCTTTTGTAAAAGTGATTTGAGGTTTGCATAATCTGAAAATCATTCTCACCACTCGCTCCAATAATCATTTGTGTGCTCTGACCAGCAGGCGCAAATTTTGGTGTGCTTTTAATGATTTTCTTTTCGGCATTATATTGGATGATTTCATTTTTTACCTTCACCATCGGCTTTATAAAATCTTCACGCTTTTTATCTGGTGCTAATTTTTTAAGTCCGGCTTCGGTCGGGATTTCAATATTAACGCTTAACCGATCTGCGTAGAGTCCAGCTTCGCGCATTAATTCATCCGACGCTCCAGGAATCGATTTTAAATGAATATAGCCATTAAAATTTTCTTCCAATCGTAATTTCTTCGCGACAGCAACCAAACGTTCCATGGTATAATCGGCACTTTTAAAAATACCCGAACTGAGAAAAAGCCCTTCAATATAATTTCTGCGGTAAAAATTAATGGTTAAATCCACCACTTCTTGCACTTTAAAAGCGGCTCGTTTTACATCATTACTTTTTCGGGTAACGCAATACGCACAATCAAAAATACAATGGTTAGTTAATAGAATTTTTAATAAAGATACACAGCGACCATCCTCGGTATAGGAATGACAAATTCCCATGCCTGTAGCATCTCCTAATCCTTTATTGGTGTTAGCGCGTTTACTTCCGCTAGACGAACACGATACGTCATACTTTGCTGCATCTGCTAGTATTTTTAATTTTTCTTGGGTACGTTGAAAAGACAAATATTTTCCTCCTAAATCTTAAGTTAAAATCTTAGTTACAAAAATACTACATATAGTAGCTTATGATTGCTTCTATTTGTAGTAATCTAAAAATTAATGTTTATTTCAAGATGTTAGTTATTAGGAATTCAAATGGGTTAATATTTTGATGGTATCATATAAACGTCATCAGGTTTAAACCTTACTTTTCTAGCATATGAAACATTTCATAATCATCATTATTCTAAGCCTAAACCACACTATGAGTGCACAGCACAAGATACCTGAAGATATAAAAACGACTGTAAATAAAGCTTTAGCATATTATCCACAACTGAAGGACACCAAAATAGAATTTCGGTTTAAGAAAAACATTAAGAAATCGACCATGCAAGCCAGACCTACATTTGGCAGTTTCTTTAAGAGTAGAAAAAATCGACATTATGTAATTCTGATTAGTGAAAAATTCAAGATTGCAGATAAGGAATTTTTAACACGTCATATTCCCAATGACATTTTTATTGGGTGGATTGGTCATGAATTGGGTCATATTATGGATTATCAAAATCGCAATAAGCTCAATCTTATTTGGTTTGGACTAAAGTATTTGTTTTCGCAAAATCATATTGTTGAAGCCGAACGTGCCGCAGATTCATTTGCTGTTGCACATGGTATGGAAGATTACATTTTAAAAACGAAAGATTTTATATTGAATAATGCGGATATCACCCAATCGTATAAAGATCGGATTAAGAAGTATTATTTATCGCCTGAAGAGATTATGCATTTGGTTGAGGAACGGGATGCTAATTAGAATTAAGAGTTATGAGAAAAAAATAAAGTTGAACTTAAAACATATATGAATACTCGGGTATAATTTGCAGTATTAAAAAGCTTCGCTTGGTAGTTTTAAAATCAAAATACATTTTATTTAGACTTAAATTAATGGGACCAATGTTATATCTATAGCTGTATGAAAACACCCCTAAAGTCCCCTCAAGGGGACAATTCTATATAAGAATAATTTAATTTCTTATTAATAACGATTTACGATTCATTAATAAAAGCTTCCCAATCTGCAAATTTGTCCTCACCCATAACGCGTTCCATTTTTACTTGGCCTCCTTTCTTTTTGTTTCTTTCGTTCCAGTCATAAAAACGATTTGGTGAAATCACTTTTACTTTCACACCTTTTAGCGCTTTACTTCTAGCCACTTTGTAATTCTTATTGGCGGATTTTAAACTTTCGTCTAAGGCCTCTGCAATGGTAGAATTATCAACACCTTTTACGTCCGAACCTAAATACCAATAGTGATAAAATTCATCATCGTCTCCACGTTTGGCACAAATAGTATATTCCGTGATGGTGGTATTAAATTGTGATTCTAATTCGCGCATCGCGGCATCCATTTTGTTCACGGACAATTGCGAACCTACAGTATTTAAGAAGAATTTTGTACGTCCTGTAATTTTAATTTCGGCACGTTCAATATTAGTGAATTCAATGGTATCACCAATAAGATATCTCCACGCTCCACTAACGGTACTAATGATTAATACGTAATCTTGATTCAATTCAACTTGATCTAAAGTTAAAGCTGGTGCTTCATCTGTTAACGAACTATCTTCGTTGATATATTCGGGTTTAAACGGCACAAATTCAAAATAAATACCATTATCGGTATTGAGTTGCATGGCATCGGTTTCTGGTCGTACTTGAGTTGCTATATACCCTTCGGACGCTAAATAAGTATCGATAACTGTGATTGGTTTTCCTAATAAGGCATTAAAACTTTTCTCATAAGGTGCGAAAGCTACACCTCCAGAAGTATAAACTTGCAGATTAGGCCAAATCTCATGAATGTTATTAAGATTGTGATAGTCTATTACGTTTTGAAGCATCAACTCTATCCACGATGGAATACCACTTAACGCACCAATATCCCAATCTTTAGCACGTTCTGCAATGCGCTGCACACGCTCGTCCCAATCTTCAATTTGCGAAATTTCTTCACCAGGTTTGTAATAACCTCTAAACCAAGACGGAATATTACTCGCACTAATACCACTAATTTCACCTTCGAGATGATCGTTGTTTTCTTCCAAATCTGTAGAGCTGCCGAGCATCATAATTTCCTTTTCGAAAAAATCCGCAGGTAAATCAAAATTCTTTAAAGCAAACACCTGTTTGATTCCAGCATTTCTAATGGCATCAATCATGGCATCTGTTACCGGAATGCGTTTACTTGTTTTTCCTGTGGTACCAGAACTCAATGCAAAGTAAGATGGCTTTCCTGGCCACGTGACGTTACTTTCTCCTTCGTGATATTTGTGCCACCACTTTTCTTTTATTTTATTGTAATCAAAATACGGCACATACTTCGCAAAACTTTGTTGTAAATTAGAAGTTTCAAGAATGCTTTCAAAATCGTAGAACTTTCCGAATTGGGTACTCTTAGCTGTTTCAAGCAGTTCTTTGAGCACTTGTTCTTGAGCTTCTTCATGAATCACTTCAGACGTAAACGTATCCTTCAATTCAATCACTCCTTTTATAATGTTTCCTAGTATGGCCATTTTTTAATTTCAATTATTGATTCTATAATTATGCTGCTATTTTTCTACAAGTTTCAGCACATGCTCTACACGATTTAGCACATTCTTTACAATGTTCGTGTTTGTGTTCTTCGCAATGATCTGCACAGTACTCACAAATTTCAGCACATAATAAGGCATATTGCTTAACGTATGCACTATCTGAAGTCATCATTTTAAGTAAAGCACCACAAGCATCTGCACATTGTATGCAACATTTTGGGCAATCGTTCATACTTTCTTTTCCTGCCATTTCGGTTAGGCATATTCTACAATCCACTATACATTTCTGACAGGCTTCAATCGCATTTCTATAAGTCGCTTTCATATTAATTGTATTTAGAATTAATTTCCACTAATATCCAATATTGCTTCCAAAACGATTACTGCGATTCGGAAAAGAATTAACCCATTTAGTGAAAATGCTTTCAGAGTAATTTAAACTTGAAATGAGTTAAAACATCACTATAATTCTTGACATATTGAGGATTATATAATCTTAAAATACTAAGGATATGAATGATTGGTTTAAATTTTCTACAGACGGACTTTTGGCGATAGTATTGACCGCTATTGGTATTTACATCGCTTTAGTGATTTTAACACGCATTAGTGGCAAACGCAGTTTTTCAAAAATGTCTAGTTTCGATTTTGCCATGACGGTTTCTATTGGTTCCATATTGGCAACGGTTATTGTTTCGAAATCTGTTTCGCTTCAGTATGGTATTATTGGTTTAGTGCTTATTTATAGTTTACAAATGGTCGTTGCTGCTGCAAGACATTGGAAACCCATTAGAAATTTAGTGGATAATAAACCGACCTTATTAATGCAAAACGGCAAACTTATTAAAGACAATTTAAAAAAATGTAAAGTGACCGAATCTGATGTAAAGGCCAAATTGCGTGAAGCGAATGTGATTCAACTATCAGAAGTTAAAGCGGTGGTTTTTGAATCAACTGGTGATATATCGGTATTACATGACGCTGACAATAAAGCAATTGACGATTGGATTATGGATTTTTAGAATTTGCGCTATAATTCCGGCCTTAAATCTTGAGACTGATTTCTTTAAAGGATTCGCAATTTCCTTAGCATCAAATTATGAAATTCTTCGTAAAATTTATGTAGTTTTGCACATCTAAAATTAAAACAATTCACAATGAAAGATACTGCTTTATCCTCTACTCACGAAGCACTTGGTGCTAAAATGGTTCCTTTTGCTGGCTATAACATGCCGGTTCAATACGAAGGTGTAAATATAGAACACGAAACGGTTAGGACATCGGTTGGTGTGTTTGATGTCTCTCATATGGGTGAGTTTTTAATTGAAGGGCCACATGCTTTAGAATTGATTCAAAAAGTATCGAGTAACGATGCTTCTAAATTAGAAATAGGAAAAGCACAATACAGCTGTTTACCAAATGATGATGGTGGTGTTGTAGATGATTTAATCATATACAAATTAAAAGAAGAAACGTATTTATTAGTTGTTAATGCGAGTAATATTGAAAAGGATTGGAATTGGATTTCCTCTAAAAATGATGTTGGTGCTGAGATGCGCGATTTAAGCGAAGATTATTCGTTATTAGCGATTCAAGGTCCAAAGGCTGTTGAAGCGATGCAATCTTTAACGAGTCATGATTTATCTGCTATTAAATTCTACAATTTTGTTGTTGGCGATTTTGCAGGCATTGAAAATGTGATCATTTCAGCTACAGGTTATACTGGTAGTGGGGGATTTGAGATTTACTGTAAAAATTCAGAAGTCAAACAAATTTGGGATAAGGTATTTGAAGCAGGAGCAGATTTTGGCATTAAGCCAATTGGTTTAGCGGCAAGAGATACGTTGCGTTTGGAAATGGGTTACTGTTTATACGGTAATGACATTGACGATACCACGTCTCCAATTGAAGCTGGTTTAGGTTGGGTTTGTAAATTCAACAAAGACTTTACTAATAGCGAAGCTTTAAAAGCCGAAAAAGAACACACTCCAGAACGTAAATTAGTGGCTTTTAAACTCGATGAACGTGGTATTCCGCGTCATGGTTACGATATTGTAGATGGTAGCGGAAAAACAATTGGTGTTGTTACTTCTGGTACAATGAGTCCTAGTTTAGGTATTGGTATTGGTATGGGTTATGTTCCTACTGTGTTTTCTAAAGTAGATAGTAAGATATTTATTCAAGTACGCAAAAAGGCCATTCCAGCAACCGTTGTAAAGGCTCCTTTTTATAAAGGCTAAATTTCTAAGCGTGTAGATTGATTAATGACGAAGAAACATTTAGATTCTCAAAAACATCGTATACTTATACTTGGTGCTAGTGGTTATATTGGCAATGCTATTTATAAAGAATTAGGACCTTATTTTAGGACTTACGGAACGTATCGTATTCCAAAGAAAGAATTTGAAAACAATAAACAATTCTTTCAGTATAATGTAGAAGAAGATGATGTTTATGACATTTTAGAAGCTTGTCAACCTACCATTATCATATCTGCACTTCGTGGTAATTTTAACGCACAAGTAATTGCGCATCAGCATATTGCTGATTACATAGTTGATACTGGCTGTAAATTCATCTTTTTGTCGTCTGCAAATGTATTTGATGCTTACAGCCAATATCCTAGTTACGAATTAGACAAAACCTTAAGTCATAGTGTTTATGGTCACTTCAAAATAAAAATTGAAAACTTACTATTACGCTTGCCTAAAAAGCAAATTGCTATAATTAGACTTCCAATGGTATTTGGTAACGGTTCGCCTAGAATACAAGAATTAAAAGAAGCTATTATAGCAGGTGAAACTGTTGAAGTTTTTCCGAATTTAATAATGAACGTGACACTTGACAAAAAACTTACCCAACAAATTCATTATATCATTAACAGAAATAAATTTGGTATTTTTCATTTGGGCAGTACAGATTTGGTGCATCATGATGAGTTTATAAAATCTATAATCGATATTCTTTCTGACAAAAAAGTAGTTATTAAACAAGTATTTACAACTAATGAAGATCGTTATTTAGCCGTACTACCAAAGTTTAATAAGTTACCTAAACATCTACAGATTACTAGCGAAATGGTTTTAGAAGAGCTTTCAAAATAAAGATGTAGTTGTCGTTTATAATCCTTAATAAAGAATCTCTTTTTTAAGTTTATTGTAATTCATATTTTTTTTAATTTAAACACATCAAAACAATAACATGAAACTAGACAAGGATACTATAGAAAAAAAATTATTACAATTTCCGGATTGGGATTATTATGATAACGCCATTCATTCAGAATTTGAATTCGATAATTTTAAAGATTGCTTTAGCGCAATGAGCAGAATAGCTTTTGAGTGCGAAGCATTGAATCATCATCCTAATTGGAGTAACTCTTACAATATTTTAAAAATTTCTATTTCAACACATAGTGCTAAAGGAGTTACTTTGAAAGATTTTGAATTAGCTGAAGCGATTGAAACTATTGTCGAGGTTGAGGACTAGTTATTCTTGATTGATAGTTGATGGTTGATGGTTGATGGTTGAAAAATAGAAATTTCAGAGTAATTAGGCTTCCTATGTCTTGTTTTAGAAGTTTTTCACCTTGAATTTTATATTTTTTTATAATTAGTTTCATTCCTTTTCAAACAATTTCAATATTTTCTTAGATTTGCTATTGTAAAAATGGCACTACATATAATTTCAGTGTTATTGTTACACATTACATAAAACATAATCGTTAACAGATTCCTGTTCTACAGGAACTAAAAATATATTATAAGATGGGAAGAGCTTTCGAATTTAGAAAAGCAAGGAAAATGAAACGCTGGTCAGCTATGAGCAAAGCCTTTACACGTATTGGTAAAGATATTGTAATGGCTGTTAAAGAAGGAGGTCCGGATCCCGATAGTAATTCACGTCTTAGAGCTGTAATACAGAATGCAAAGGCTGTAAATATGCCTAAGGACAACGTAGAACGTGCTATAAAACGCGCTTCGGATAAAAGTCAAGGAGATTACAAAGAAGTTCTTTTTGAAGGTTATGCACAACACGGTATTGCAGTACTTATAGAAACTGCTACAGATAATAATACACGTACAGTAGCTAATGTTCGTTCTTATTTTAATAAGACAGATGGTAGTTTAGGGACTTCTGGTTCGGTAGTTTTTATGTTTGATCATACCTGTAATTTTAAAATTAAAGGAGACGATTTAGACTTAGAAGAGCTAGAATTAGAATTGATTGATTCTGGAGTTGAAGAGATTTTTGAAGATACAGACGAAGATGAAAATGGTGTTGAACACACAAGTGTTATGGTTTATGCACCATTTGAAAGTTTTGGTAAAATACAGGCTTACTTAGAAGAGAATAATATAGAAATCATTTCATCTGGATTTGAACGTATTCCGCAGGTTACTAAAAAGTTAACACCAGAACAAGCAGAAGATGTTGAGAAACTTTTAGAAAAGCTAGAAGAAGATGATGATGTTCAGAATGTGTATCATACTATGGAGGAAAGTGCTGAGTAGCATCTAAATCTAAAATCATTTTTATATCGTTTGCCGGTTATATCGCTACAATTTGTAGTTTCTTACATATATATCTTTAATATTTCATGATTTTAATGTAATTTACAAGAACGCAAAACTTCTGTAAACACCTAACATCATGAAGATTATATTATCAAAGCTGCATCATAACAATGATAACCAGGTTGCTATTGGTTTTGAATATAATAAAGAAACAAAAGCAATTGTAAAGGCTGTAGAAGGTGTAAAATGGTCACAGACGCATAAGACGTTTTACGTTTTATATTCTAAGAACACAATTTATACATTATTTAGTTATTTTAGAAGCCATGGCTATTACGTAGACTATGATGAGTTTAGAAAACCAAAAGAAAACACTTATACACCTGTAAAAAAAATTAAGCCAAGCCATAGTATGGCAGAAATGTTTGCTAGCCTACCTTTGAATTTTAAAGAATTATTAAAGGGCTATACTGGTTTTTTAAAAGGCAAACGCTTAAGTCAAAGCACAGTTCGTACATACGGTTATTTTGTATTGCGATTTATGGATTACTACAAGCCAAAAGAAATAGAGTCTATACAGAAAAAGGACATTGATCATTTTTTTGAAATAGTTTTGGCTGGTGAAAATTTTAGTATTAGTAGTCACAGGCAATGTGTTAGTGCCTTAAAATATTTTATTTCTTTTTGTGATTTACCGGAATTAGACGCTGAAGATTTAAATCGTCCGAAAAAAAGCAAGAAGCTACCTGTTGTTTTATCTAAAGAAGAGATTATAGATCTTATTCAAGTCACCAAAAACCTAAAACACAGAGCGATTATTGGCCTGTTATATTCATGTGGACTAAGAATTGGGGAACTTTTAAATTTAAAAATCAATGCTTTAGATTTTGACAGGAATTTGTTGCGTGTAAATCAAGGTAAAGGCCGAAAAGACAGAAGTGTTGTAATGAGTGAAGTTTTAAAGCCATTAATTTTTAATTATTTAAACACTTACAAGCCTCAGGTTTTTGTTATTGAAGGACGTAATGGAGGGCCGTATTCAGCGACGAGCATACGTCAATTTTTAAAGAAAAGTTGTGGTTATGCGGGTATAAAAAAACAAGTTACACCTCATGTATTGCGTCATAGTTATGCTACACATTTAATGGAAAATGGTGTAGATTTACGTCATATTCAAATGTTACTAGGACATGCTAAACCAGAAACGACGATGATCTATACACATGTTGCTCATAGAGATTTAATGCAAATTAGTAGTCCGTTAGACACTGTAGTTAAGTCGATAACAAAATCGCAAAAAAACAATACAGAAGTTTTGTTATCCCGAAATTATAATATATAAACTACTATATTTGTTTTTATATAACACGTTGTAAGCAAGCTGAAA
>NZ_JAHKPS010000009.1:256762-352617 GCF_018860565.1 Winogradskyella psychrotolerans | reverse complement strand
ATAAAGCCCATTTTACCTTGAAAAAATAGCTGCATTTTATAAGAACATTAATTAGAAAGCTGAATGATAAAAAATAAAATCATTCAGCTTTTTAAGTAAATAGACTTTTAATTCGCGCAAACCAACTCATAAGTTTATTCCGTATTTTTACAAAAAAAAATGATATGTCTATCATAGAAAAGTTAAAATGGCGCTACGCTACTAAAAAGTTTGATACTACTAAATCACTTTCAGAAGAAAAGTTGAATACACTAAAAGAAGCTTTTAATTTAACAGCTTTGTCGTATGGTTTACAAACTTTAAAATTAATAGTAGTTGAAGATAAAATTATTAGAGAACGTTTAGTCGATGTCTCCTATGGCCAACGTCAAGTTGTAGATGCTTCTCATTTATTAGTGCTTTGTATTCAGGAAGAAATTGATGATAATGATATTGAAGCACATTTTGACACCATAAAAGCCATAAGAAATACTCCAGATTCTGTTTTATATCCTTTTAAATCACAATTGAAGTCAACAATTAATCAAATGCCTAGTATTAAAAAGATAGATTGGGCAACCAAACAGGCTTATATTGCGTTAGGAAACTTAATGACAGTCTGTGCTGTAGAAGAAATTGATAGTTGCCCAATGGAAGGGTTTATTTCCAATGATTTAGATGAAATATTAGGAATAGATGCTTTAGGTCTTAAGTCTGTGTTGCTTCTACCAGTAGGATATAGAGCCAATGATGATATGTTTGCGGACTTTAAAAAAGTAAGAAAGGATTTATCTGAGACCATTATAGAATTGTAATTTTTTTATGAAAATAAAAATCTCAAAACTGTATATTTGTTAGCTTAAATTCAACTTTTAATATTTATTACAATCTATGCCTGGATTCGAATTATTTAGCGATTTAGAACGAAACGAAGTAAATGATGTTTTAGACAATGGTGTTTTAATGCGCTATGGTTTTGATGGTATGAGAAATGGCCATTGGAAAGCTAAAGAGTTAGAAGCTGAATTAGAAAAAACATTTGAATCTAATCATGTACAATTAGTATCAAGTGGAACCGCAGCCGTTTCTGTAGCCTTAGCATCAGCAGGAGTGGGAGCAGGAGACGAAGTGATTATGCCTACGTTTACATTTGTTGCGAGTTTTGAAGCTATTATGATGCTAGGAGCTATTCCAGTTTTAGTTGATATAGATGATACTTTGACATTAGATCCAAAAGCTGTTGAGGCTGCGATTACTCCAAAAACAAAAGCAGTAATGGTAGTACAGATGTGTGGAAGCATGGCAAATATGGATGCTTTAAAATCAATCTGTGATAATCATAATCTGGTTTTTGTTGAAGATGCATGTCAAGCTATTGGAGGTACATATAAAGGGCAACCATTAGGAAGCATTGCGGACTTAGGGTGCTTTTCTTTTGACTTTGTAAAAACGATAACTTGTGGTGAAGGTGGAGCTGTAGTAACCAATAATAAAGACTATTATATTAATGCCGATCATTACAGCGATCATGGGCATGACCATATAGGTCATGACAGAGGAGCAGAAACCCATCCTTTTTTAGGTTATAATTTTAGAATTTCAGAGTTGCATGCTGCTGTAGGGTTGGCACAAGTGAGGCGTTTACCTGAGTTTATAGCTATTCAAAAGCGCAATTATACAATTTTAAGAAATGCATTAGCTAGAGTCCCAGGAGTTACTTTTAGACGGGTTCCAAAAGGGGGAGAAGAAAGTTATGCATTTTTAAATTTTTTCTTACCAGACGCAGAATCTGCTCAAAAGGTTATGGCCGCATTTAAAGAAAACGGTATTGATGCATGTTGGAATTACTACCAAAATAACTGGCATTATATTAGAAAATGGGATCATCTTAAAGATTTAAAATCTTTATTCCCTATTTCTAATGAAGTTAAAGAAGGTTTAGCCTATCTACAAACAAAAACCTTTGAACAGTCTGACCATTATATATCTCGAAATATTTCTTGTTTAATTAAGTTGTCTTGGACAGAAGAAGAAGTTAAAGAACGCGCTGAAAAAATGGTAAACGCTATTAAAAGTGTTTTTTAAAATTACCAACTATATTTTATTTCCTACCATTCTTACAATTAGTGTAGGTATTTAAACGCTTAATTCTTATTTATATAGCTGTTAAAAAATGAGAGGCATTATTTTTAATCTGCTTTATCTAATTAAAGTTGGTTGTTGGTGGTGTAAAATCTGTAAGACAGCGTATTATAGAATTTAGGCGAAAAAGTATTATTTAAATATTAGGCCAAGGTTTTATAATGCCAATGAGGCACCTTAATCTTACAATTTAAGCACACATAATATGTATGTAAAACAGCGTACATAAGCTTATTAATTTTCAATTAAGAGTCTATTCTGTGGTAATTATAGTGCTATATCTATAGGTGTAATTATTTGTTTAATTACATTATTTAATGCGGAAAGGGAAGTTAAAATTAATGTTACAAAAGCGAGCAAAATAGAATAAAACCTGCTTTATTATAAAGCATGTAACAAATCGTGTTACAAATATTATAATCTTAAATTATTCATTTTCATAATATTGCGTATCTTTAAGTGTATAATAATATATTTTATGAAATATCAGCTTTTTATTATTTTCTTACTCATATCATTTGTTTTCTATGGGCAAAACCAAAAGAAGTTAGATTCATTAAAAGTTCTTTTGTCAGACACAGAAATTAGTCAACATCAAGCACAACTTAATTTAAATATTTCAAAACTTATTGAGAATAAAAATCGTGATTCGAGTAAAATATATGCGAAGACTACCGAAAAAATAGCGCTTAGATTACGTGATAAAGATTTATTAAGTAAAGCATTTTTACAGCAAGGTAAATTGTTTTACAAACAACAAAAAGATGATGTTGCCTTAATTTTTTTCAATAAAATAGATTCATTATATCAAATAGAGAAGGTCATTACAGAGGACTACATAATGACTAAAATTTATCGTGCAGAAATCTCTAAATTCAGATTGACGATGCCAGGAGTTTTAAAGGCTAAGGATTATATATTGGAGGCGATAAATCTTGCGGAGGAGACTAACGACGAAAAATTAATTAACCTTACAAAATATAGATTGGGTGAGTGGCACGGATTTATGTCCCAGGCAAGAGATACTAAGGAGCATTTAGATACAGCAAGGATATACGTTAATAAGGTCCTAGAATATTATCAAAAAGAAAAGAATTACAAATTTATTGCGAATGTGTATTATACATTGGCATCTATAGATGCTTCGAGCAAAGATTATAAAGCAGCTGAGATTAATTATAAGAAAAGATTAGAAGTTATTAAAAAATCAAATGATTCTGTAAAAATCAGTGAAGCTTATTATGGGTTAGGTTCTGTTTTTAGAAGATTTAACCAGCCAGACAAAGGGTTGAAATATTTAGATTCTGCAGCCGCTATTTTTAAAACGCATGGTTTTTCTACCGACGATAGAAGAAAGAATTTATATAAAGATTATGCTTATTTATATGAGTTAAAGAACGATTATAAAAATGCGTTTGTGAATATGCAGAAAGCGTTTGTATTTAAGGATTCTATATTTAAAGAGGAGAATAGTAAAAATGCGATTGAATTAGATGCTAAATATCAAGCGGCTAAAAAAGAGCGAGAAATCATACTGTTAAAATCGCAAAAAAAATTATCTGAAGAACAGAAAACTAATCAGCGCAATCTTTATTTAGGAGGTTTGGGATTAACAACAATAGCGGGATTATTCTTTTTTGTTCTATTTCAAAACCGACAAAAAACCACAAAAAAATTAAAAGAACTCGATGATTTTAAATCAAAATTATTCGCCAATATATCTCACGAGTTTCGAACACCATTAACCTTAATTTCTGGACCAATAGATAAGCGCATAAACAGTTCAAACCTTACAGAAGAAGATAGAACTGATTTTGAAATGATTCAACGTAATTCGGATAGATTACTCAATTTAGTAGATCAATTGTTGGACCTATCTAAGTTAGAGGCTGGTCATTTAAAACTAAAAGTAAGTCAAGGAGATTTATCTGTTTTGTTAAAATCTATGGCATCTTCTTTTCAACATCAAGCCACTCAGAAACACATAAACTATACTATTAATATAGATGAATTAAATAACGTTTGGTTTGATAAAGATGTTATTGAAAAAACGGTTATAAATTTACTGTCTAATGCTTTTAAATACACACCTAAAAATAGTGCTATAAATTTTAATGCATTAGTTCTAGATGATACATTACAACTGCAGGTAGAGAATAAAGGTAATTTATTAACCAAAAAGCAGGTTGATAATATCTTTAACCGTTTTTATCAAGCAGATGAAAATACAGAAGGAGTCGGCATAGGTTTATCATTAGTAAAAGAGATTGTTAACTTATCTTATGGAGAAATTACTGTAGAAAATACTTCTAATAAAACAATACTATTTAAAGTTTATTTACCCATTCTTAAGTCACAATTTAAGCCAAGTGATTTCGCAGGTGTTTTTACCAATCCTTCAATGATTAAACAAAAAGAGGATACAATTAAATTAGAAAAAGCAGCAGTTAAAGCCGTTATAGATGAGAACCGTCCTATTTTATTGATTGTAGATGATCATGAGGATATACGAACTTTTGTTAAATCGGTTTTTAAAGACAGCTATCAAGTGGTTGAGGCTGCTAATGGCGAAATAGGAGTAGAAAAGGCTATTGTGTTAGTCCCAGATATTATTATATCTGATGTAATGATGCCAAAATTAAATGGCTTCCAATTATCTGAAATTCTTAAACAAGACGAACGTACTAGTCATATTCCTATTATTTTATTAACAGCAAAGACTGAAGATACTGATAGATTTAAAGGGTTAGAAACAGGTGCAGATGATTATATTACTAAGCCTTTTAAAACAAAATTATTAGAAATTAGAGTAAAAAAATTAATTGAATCTAGGTTAAAACTTCGTGAGCGCTATAGTCAAGAATTAGTGTTAAAACCAACAGATATAGCTATTAATAACTTTGATGCTCAATTTCTAGAAAAGGTAAACACTGTTATTGATGACAACATTACAGAACCAAATTTTAGTGCAGCAGATTTCAGCAAAGCATTAGGTATGAGTCGTATGCAATTACACCGAAAATTAAAAGCACTTACAGGTTTGTCTGCAACAGAATTTGTACGTTCTCAACGTTTAAAATTAGCAGCGGATCTGCTTAAAAAGAGCGATGCAAATGTTTCTGAGATTGGATATTCGGTGGGTTTTAATGACCATTCTTATTTTGCAAAATGTTTTAAAGAAATGTATGGTTGTTCTCCAACCGAGTTTATTTCTAAGCAGTAATTAGTCTTATATTTTTCCATTTATTGAGCTAAATTTAATGCTCTTCATGGCTCGTAATGCTTGTATTCATTGACATGTTACATAACTCATAGTATTTGTTACATATCTTATAATTAATTAGTTACGTCTCAACTAATTTTACAAATGTAATACCCTTCCTTATTAATTAAAATTTTTAACCCTTCATTAATAGCTTTATGACTAATAAAAAGCTTGTGGGCAATATTGAAAAATTGTCATCAAATAAAATATATATAAATGTTAACCTTTTAGAAAAAGGTACATATAATTTAAATATAGTACATAAAAATAAGGTTATAAAAAGCACACATTTTAGCAAAGAATAAGTTCACCATTAAAATAACCAACCATGAAAAAAACAGCCATTATTATTAGTTTTTGTTTACTAACAGTACTATCATATGCCCAAGTTGGTATTGGTACTACAAACCCAGATGCTTCATCTGCTTTAGATGTCTCATCTTCAGATAGCGGATTATTAATTCCACGTGTAAGTTTAGTAAATGTTACAAATGGTACCTCACCAATTGCTACACCAGCAACAAGTTTATTAGTTTGGAATACCAATGCTGCTGTTCTTGGAGGAAATGGAGTAGGCTATTATTTTTGGAATGGAGCTAATTGGATTCCAATTTCACGTGCAGGAAATACCTTAAACCAAGCATATAACCAAGGTGGGCCAGGTGCTGGTAGAATAATAAACGCAACGAATGGTGATTTTCAAGTAAATTCAGGCAGAGTTGAGTTTACAAATACTGCGGATGCTAATGGAAATCCAGGCTCTGGTGTTTTAGAAATAGGTAATTCATTACGATTAGATGGCAATGAAGTTATAACAAATGATGATACATTAATGTATTTGCAGTATGGTAATAATGGAGATTTAAGCATTGATTATAATACGTTTTATGTAGATGCAAGTACAAATAGAGTTGGTGTTGGCACAACATCACCTGGATCAACTTTAGACGTTAGGGGCTCTGCTGTATTTAATGAAACAAGTGGAGATAATGATTTTAGAATTGAGTCTAATAATGATGCTAATATGTTTTTTGTAAATGGAGGAACTGACAGAATAGGAATTAGTACAACAGCTCCTTCAGCAAAAATAGACATTAGATCTAATGCTAATGTAAGAGGTTTAAATATTGATAAAACTACAGGTAATGTTGATGCAATGACTGTAATACAAAGAGGTACTGGAAGAGCTATAACTGCGACAACAACAACAGACAACCATGGTATTGTTGTGAGCTCTAATAATGTTTATTGTGATTTAGGATGGGTATCAAATGGTTATTATTTTACAGATGGAATTACAGGTATTAATGCTGCCGCAACAAAAATAGGAGTAGAAGGTAAGGCTGATTATGTTAATGTAAGTACTACCAATGACAAAATGGGAGGATTATTTTATGTTGCAGGTTACAATGGTACAGCTACCTATACTATTCCTGCAATGGCAACAGTTGGTTCTATAATAGATAATACGGCTTACAAAATTTTAGGCATTGGAGCTGTTTCAACATTAGTAAAAGACAATGCTGGAGAAGAGCGAATTATGGTAGCTCCAGAGGCTCCAGAGGCATTGTTTCAAGATTATGGAATAGGTCAATTAAGTAGCGGTAGAGCCTTTATTAAGCTCGACCCTATTTTAACAAAGAATATAGCAGTAGATGAAAATCATCCTATGAAAGTATTTGTGCAATTAGAAGGAGATTGTAATGGTGTCTATGTCACCAACAAAACAGCTCATGGGTTTGAGGTTGTTGAGTTAAACAATGGCGATTCAAACACAAAGTTTAGTTATCAAATCGTAGCAACTAGAGCAGATGAAGAAAGAGGTGGTTTAGTCTCTAAATATACAGATATGCGTTTTAAACCTTTAAATAGAAAATTTGGAGAAAATAAAGAAAGAATACAAGTTTTAGAAAATAAAAGCGAAGAAGTGAATCATAGTAACGAAACCTCACAAGACAATAATTCAGAAATAATACAAAATTATAGTTTAGACCAAGCAAAAGATATTAAGTCTGAAAAAAGAACTAAAGAGTAGTATAAATTATAAAAAAAAACTCAATATTTGAGAAGTTTTCATGTTTATGGGAACGTATAGAAAGTCACTGTAGGGAGTGGCTTTCTTATTTTTAATATTCTACATATTCAACAATTTCTAAACCATAACCAATCATCCCAACACGTTTAGTTTGTAAGCTGTTGGATATTAATTTGAGCTTGCTTATTTTTAGATCGTGTAGTATTTGAGCGCCAATACCAAAATCTTTAGTGTCCATACCAATGCTTGGAGCTTTAACTAATTTACCTTCAACTTGGTTTTCTTTAAGAATAGAAAGGCGTGTTAGTAAGTTCATAGACTCAGCTTGTTGATTAATAAATATAATAGCGCCTTTACCAGCTGTATTAATTACATTAAACATATCATCTAGCTTTTTGTCTGCATTATTTGTTAAAGTACCTAAAATATCATTGTTTACTAAAGTAGCATTAACACGTGTTAGAATTGGCTCGTCAGATTTCCAAGTTCCTTTTGTTAAAGCAATATGAATTTGGTTATTGGTTGTTTGTAAATAAGCTCTCAATCTAAATTTACCAAAACGTGTTTCAATATCAAAGTCTTCTTTCTTTTCAATTAAAGAATCATATTCCATTCGGTAAGCCACCAAATCTTCAATAGATACAATTTTTAAATCAAACTTTTTGGCCACTTTTATTAATTGTGGTAAGCGTGCCATTGTACCATCTTCATTCATTATTTCTACAATAACTCCTGCAGGTTCAAAACCAGCTAAACGCGCAAAATCTATGGCTGCTTCTGTATGGCCAGTTCGTCTTAAAACACCACCTTCTTTAGCAACTAAAGGGAAAATATGACCTGGTCTTGCTAATTCAAAAGCCTTGGTGTCTTTTTTTACTAAAGCTTGTACCGTTTTTGCTCTATCGCTTGCAGAAATACCAGTACTTACACCATTACCTCTTAAATCTACAGAAACTGTAAAAGCAGTTTCCATTGGGTCTGTGTTATTTCTTACCATCATGTTTAATTCTAAATCTTCACAACGGTGTTCTGTAAGTGGAGCACAAATTAAACCACGACCATGTGTAGCCATAAAATTTATCATCTCCGGAGTTACTTTTTCTGCTGCAGCTAAAAAGTCTCCTTCGTTTTCACGATTTTCATCATCTACAACAATAATAACCTTGCCTTGTCTTATGTCTTCAATGGCTTCTTCTATAGTGTTTAGGCTCATTTTTGTATGTTTGGTTTTAGTTATCATTATGATTTTTTTAGATGAAGTAAAGATACAGTTATTTTATATTTTGAAGACAGCTTAGATAGAAGTCTTGCGAAATTCGGTTTCTTAACATTATATACTTTAAAGGATATAGAGGCAGCGTAAGAATAAGAATTAATGGGTTGATGCGTTTGCCTTTTTGATCAATAGTTTTATAGAATTTTGAATATACAAAAGCATCTACAATAACATAAATAGCAAAAAATAGTAACGCAATAATACTTAAGCTTAAAGAGGCTTCTGCAATTTGAGCTAGATTATTATTTCTAAATACAAAATATAATACTAATAGAATGACTCCTGTAGAATAGCTAATTAAACTCGTTTTAGAGTAATCTTTATAATCTTTCAATAAAACACGGGCTTTTATAAGTTTATCAGGAATTTCTAGACCTTCAGATTTTAAACTTTCAAGTGAAATTTTACGATTTAATAAACTATGTAAAGCAATCTCTTTTGGTTTTTTATCGATATCAAATTCATCTTGCTTTTTTATAATACTTACCAGCTCTTCAATTGAGTATTTTTTATAATAATTATAAGTTTTGGTATCACTTTCAGAAAGTTGAAGCTCATTTTTTGATGTAAACAAGCGTTTTAAAGGAACTAAAATAACGTCAAATTGAAAAACACCTTTGTCATTTGTAGCTCGTGTCGTTAAGTAAATACTTAGAGGTAACATAACGGCCGTCGATAACCACGCACCAATTATGGGATCTAAACCGCCTTTTTCTGCACTGTTTTTAGCGAAAATATTAAAGAAATGATAGGCTAAAAATAACACAATGGCAACAACCATTGGTAAGCCTAGTCCGCCTTTACGAATTAAAGCTCCAAGTGGTGCACCAACAAAGAAGAGTATAACACAAGCAAAGGCTAAAACAAATTTATCGTGCAAAGCTATAATATGATCATTTAGCCAAAAAGAAGATTTTTCAAAAGATTTGGTATTTGCATCTATAATTTGTCTTGTACTATTTGAAGAGCTTAAAGCCAAGTTTACAATTTGGATTTTTTGAGTGGTATTATAAAGGTCTAATATGCTTTCGCCTTTAAAAATAGTATCGGTTTTTGTCGTATCTATATTTGTACCTAATGAGGCATAAGTACTTCTGTTATACAGGGTGTTTGATAGATCTGAATAATCCTTGTTTTTCTTTTTTTCGAGTGTATCAATTTGCCTTAATAATTGACTTACATTAAGCATATTGTACCTGTCGTTGTGACTTTTTTCTTCTAAGTCCTCAGAATTTAATATTTCTAAATCTACATTAAATAAATAGTTTTCGAAATAGCTCCTAACATGTGGTTTATTTAGGTTTTTCTTTGAGTTTTTATTGATTACTTCTTCGTAATAATTTCCGTTTATTAATTCAAGTTGAAGAATATTGGAGTCAGGACTACTTTTTAATTCCCCTTTTTCTGCGATAATAACGGTATAATTCCCTGAACGTGCGGGATTTTTTTTATGAATAACAACTCCTTTTAGAAATTGACCTCTGTCACCATACTTTTCTTCGACTTTAATATTAATGTTACCAATTTCATTAAATTGACCTTCAGCAATCGCTAATGCTGGTTTTACTTTAGCAATATTTCGTCTTAAGTTATAGAAGTTATATTCTCCCCAAGGAATAACGTTGTTGGCAAAAAAGAAGCATCCAACTCCAAGCGCAACAATAAACACGCTTAAACTTCGCATGGCTCGTTGTAGCGAGATGCCTGTAGATTTCATAGCTGCGAACTCGTAATTTTCTGCAAAGTTCCCAAAAACCATTATAGAGGATAACAAAATGGTTAGAGGTACCACCAAAGGAATTAGCTTTGGCATATAGTACAAAATAAATTTCGCAGTCACAGTAATGTCTAAATCTTTACCAGCAAGTTCAGCTATATATAGCCAAACACCTTGCAAAATAAAGATAAACATGAATATAATAAAGACGCTAAAAAACGTCTTTAGAAATGTGATAAGTATGTACCTATCTAATATTTTCATTAAACCTTAGTCTATTTTATTGATAAAGTAATCACTGTATTTACTTTTGTCAAATGTAAATAAGGTTTTTGAAATAGGTTGGTCGGTTTTAAAAGAATTAACAGTTAATGTTGTTTTTGTTCCATTTTTACCAACTTCAATCAGATTATATATGTGTTTTGTTGTGGCATCAATTCCTAATAAGACGTGTTTTATTTCAGAATTAGTATCCATAGGGTTTAACTTTATATATTGAATTTTTCTTCCTCTTACATTTTGAATAATATCCATTTTATAAGTATATCCATTTTCATAAAAGGATAACATTTTGCTTGGTGTTATGGTGCTTTCATCTTCGGTATTGTCTGATGAAATTGTTACCTCTTCATCTTCAGGACTTATTGTATATAATGTTTTTCCATCAAAAATACGCGTAACACCTAAAATATTAAGTTTGTATTTTTCACCTTCAATAACGACATCGCCACGGGTTTCTTGTTTTACATTTTCGCTAAGATTATTTAATTCGTATTTAAAATCTAAACTGATGTTTTTATAGCTTTTTATTTTAGTGCTCACTTCGTTTAATAAAGCTTCGGCTTTGTTATCATTTTGTGCAAATACAGTAAATCCTAGTGTTAAAAATGTTATTAGAATTAAGTTTTTCATTTTATCTTTTTTAAGTCTATTTAAGTTTTTTTATTGTTTTTCGTTTTCTAGCAATTGATCTAAAGCCACTAAGTCTGGTACTAAAACTTGCCGAGCTTTACTACCTTCAAAATTGCCAACAATACCAGCAGCTTCTAATTGATCTATAATTCTACCAGCTCTGTTATAACCTAGTTTTAGTTTTCGTTGTAATAAAGACGCCGAACCTTGTTGTGCTGTTACAATAAGTTCTGCTGCTTCTCTAAACAATTTATCTCTATCAGAGATATCTATATCAAGATTTGTGCCACCTTCTTCACCAACATACTCTGGTAATAAATGTGCGTCTGGATAAGCTTTTTGTGAGCCTATAAATTCTGTGATTTTTTCAACTTCTGGTGTGTCTACAAAAGCACATTGAATTCTTATTAATTCGTTTCCTTGTGTATATAACATATCTCCACGACCAATTAATTGATCTGCTCCGGAACCATCTAAAATAGTACGAGAATCAATTTTACTAGTTACTCTAAACGCAATACGTGCTGGGAAATTGGCTTTAATAATACCAGTAATAACGTTAACAGAAGGACGTTGTGTTGCAATGATTAAATGTATTCCAATTGCTCGTGCCAATTGTGCTAATCTCGCAATTGGTGTTTCTACTTCCTTACCTGCGGTCATAATTAAATCGGCAAACTCATCTACCACTAAAACGATATAAGGTAAAAAGGCGTGACCATCATTTGGATTTAATTTTCTAGCTTTAAACTTCGCGTTATATTCTGCAATGTTTCTACAAAATGCATTTTTAAGCATTTCATAACGGTTATCCATTTCTATACAAAGCGAATTTAAGGTGTTAATAACCTTAGTATTATCTGTAATAATAGCATCTTCACTATCGGGTAGTTTTGCTAAATAATGGCGTTCAATTTTATTGAAAAGTGTGAGCTCTACTTTTTTAGGATCGACCAATACAAATTTTACTTCAGCGGGATGTTTTTTATAGAGTAGTGAGGTTAAAACAGCATTTAGACCTACAGATTTACCCTGACCAGTAGCACCAGCCATAAGCATGTGTGGCATTTTGGCTAAATCTACAACAAAGGTTTCGTTGCTAATCGTTTTTCCAAATGCGATTGGTAGTTGCATTTCGGATTTTTGGAATTTTTGCGATGCAATTACAGAGCGCATTGATACAATAGTCGAATTTTTATTTGGAACCTCAATACCAATAGTTCCTTTTCCAGGAATTGGAGCAATAATTCTAATACCTAATGCCGCAAGCGAAAGTGCAATGTCGTCTTCTAAATTTTTGATTTTTGAAATCCTAATTCCTGCATCAGGAACAATTTCATAAAGTGTAACTGTTGGGCCAATGGTAGCTTTAATACTTGTAATACCAATTTTGTAGTTTAGTAATGTTTCTACAATTCTGTTTTTATTTTCTTCAAGCTCTTCTTGGTCTATTGAAATCCCTTCGTTATCATATTTTTTTAATAGGTCTAAAGTTGGAAATTGATACTTACCTAATTCTAGTGTAGGATCAAATTGCCCAAAATCTTCAACCAATTTATCTGCTAAATTATCAGATTCAGATTTTTCTTCTTCAACAGTTTCTATTTCTACTTTTAATTCTGGAACATCTACGGTTTCTTCTTTAGGTTTTTCTGTAACTTCCATCGTTAACTTTTCAGCTATATCTTCTGTTTTCGATTTTGGTTTAGAATGTTTATTAATGGTAGGCTCTGTATTTTCTAATGGAATTTCGAAGGCAGATTTAATGGCTTCTGCTTCTTCTGTTAAATTATTGTCAAAGATTACTGCTGGTTCTTTAGTCTCTTTTTCGGATTTTAAATCTTCTTTAATTGAACTTTGAGCGCGTTTAAAACTATTTACAATAGTGTCTCCAGTAATTTTAAATCTAATAGCTAAATATGTAATAAGCCCAAGAAGTAATAAAAGTGCCGTTCCAATTTTACCAATATAATCTTGAAAGAATTGATTCATTTCAAAACCAATTGTACCACCAAGAAGGTCGTATTTATGTGTAAAAAAACCAAATAGAACAGATAACCATATTACAATGAGTGTTCCCCAAATCCAATGTTTTCTAAGTTTAGATTTTTTTAGGTTTAAAGTAACATAAACGCCAGAAAGAAATAATAACCCAGCAAAAATAAAGGAAGGTAAACCAAAACCTTGAGTTATAAAGAATTCACTAACCCAAGCACCAAGTTGGCTTGCCCAGTTTTTATATTCTGTAGAACGCTCAGGAAAACTATGAAGTACGCTTTGGTCTTCTTTGCCTGTAAAAACAAAAGATAAAAATGAGACAAAAAGAAGTATACCCATTATAATAAGAAAGCTACCCAATATCAGTTTATGCTGATTGGTTAGTTGAAACGAAGGCCTTTTTAGTTTTGCTTTTGCTTTAGGCTTTGCTTTGGTGGTGGTTTTCTTTTTTATTGTTTTTTTTGCCATGTTAACTTTCCTAATACTTCGGAAATCTATTATTTATTTATATTCTTTCACTTTTTTAGAAATACCATTAATATAGTATTCTATAATGTTTAAATCTCTAGCAAGTTCAGAACCTTCAAATCCACTAATATCGCTAATAGTAACATTAGTATTGTAAAAATCTAAATACCGACTTGCCAAAGGTAAATAGGACCAATGCCATTTTTCAAGATTATAACCTGTTCTTCCATTTTCTTTGTTGGTATAAACTTGATAGAACCTATAATTATTAGCATTAGCTTGTAGCCAATCATAAGTGGCTTTTCCTTTTCCGCTGCTAAAATACGAATTACTTAAACTATTTAGGTCTAAATCCGTTCCCCAATGATGACGAGATGAAGAAGGCATAGCACTACGTTCTAAAATTTTTTGAGCACGTGTAATTGGATCTAGAGTTTTATACTTATTCCATTTGCGTTCCCAAATGTTTTTTTGTTCATTAAAATTTCGTGTTCCAGATAAAATGGTTAAATCAATACCCTCTTTTTTTGCTGCCTTATACATTTTTATATAATCAGCATAAACCACCTTATTAAGGTATAACGTTTTTGCTGAATGTTCTAAACTCACTTTTGTAAATGTACTGTCGGTTTTATAATTAAATTTCCCTAATACAAACGCTTTAGTGAGATTAGACTCAGGTTTTTCAATAGGTTTAATAGTGTCTGTTTGGATATTAACGGTCTTAACGCTATTACCTTTTTTGCTCTTTAAATTGCAACTTACCAATACTAATACAATAGAAAATGTTGCAAATAATGATTTCATTTTAAGTCTTAAATATGGTGTTGAATTTGAATTGGACAAAAATACAAATATGAAACGTTTATCTTATTGCTTTTGGTATGGAAACGAGAGTAATATTTGAATGGTAATTAGAGGTTCAATTTAATTTCAAGATGTTATATAAAAGAAAAGTTGATTTTAAAGAAACTTAGGAATATAGATTATACCAGCAATAATTACAGAGATTATACCTGCAAAAAAAACAGCTCCCGCAGCAATATCTTTTATTAATCCTATTTTTTTATGGTATTCTGGGTGAATAAAATCTGCTATATATTCAATAGCTGTATTCATCCCTTCAACACTCATTACCATCGCAATCATAACTAATTGTGCAATCCATTCTGTTTTTGATATTTCAAAATAAAAACCAGCAATAGTTATCAGGATAGCAATAGTAAATTGTACTTTGATACTTGCTTCTGTTTTAATTAATATCAACATACCTTTAAAGGCATACCCAACACTTTTAATTCTATTTATTATAAAAGGTTCTTTTTTTTGCATGAGTTAGTAATACTAATTTGTTCCTAGTGCTTTTTTTTGCAACTAAGGGAAATTTGCGAGTGTGATAATAAGATTATTAAAGCCTATTTAAGGGCTGCTTAAGTGCTATTTTAAAGCGTCTAAAGCTGCTGTATAATTAGGTTCATCCTTAATTTCAGCGACCTGTTCTGAGTGTAAAATTGTTCCGTCTTTTTCAATGACGACAATACAACGCGATAATAAGGTTTCTAAAGGTCCTGTTTTAAACGTTATTCCGTAATCATTTCCAAAATCACCTGTTTTAAAATCGGAAAGCGTTTCTACATTGTCTAAGCCTTCTGCTCCACAAAAACGAGCTAATGCAAATGGTAAATCTTTAGATATGCAGAGTACTTTTGTGTTTTCTAATTGACTAGCCTTTTCATTAAATGTTCTTACAGATTGGGCACAAGTTCCTGTATCTACACTAGGAAATATATTTAATATTAATCGACTTCCATTATAATCCGTTAAAGACTTTGTAGATAAATCTGTTGCTGTAAGTTTAAAATCAGGAGCTTTGCTACCAACAGAAGGTAGGTTTCCTGAAGTTTCTATAGGGTTTCCGCCTAAGGTTATATTTGCCATTTTCTTTAATTTTTAGTGAATGTTAAAAATAGCAACTTTAAAGCGTAATTATATTAAAGAACGTAAAATATTTGAAATTTATTGATTAGTGTTTTGCTGATATTGAGTTTATGTGGAATAACACATTTTAACGAAGTTATAGACTGTTTGAATAAAATATAGAGTGCTATCATTCAAAAAAGATATCTTCGTTAGTTCAATTTATTGATTAAAAATTAATTATTCTTAAGGCAAACTCCCTATTTGTCTAGATAAAACTCATTTTAATATGAAATTAAAGGTAAGAAAAGCTAAGATTCTTAGGAACCTGTTTATTGCGATTGCAATATTAGTAATAGGAAGTTTGTTTTCTGTTTATTTATTATTTAATACATCAGGAATGGATGCTAAGGCGACACGTTTATTAGTAAAACTCTTAAATGTAAATTTAGAAGCTAATTTGCCCACTTATTTTTCTGCTTTAGTACTATTAGGTGATGCCATTTTATTAGCATTTATTGCTATGGGAAATAAAGCTAAAGGCAGCTATTTTTGGCATTGGGTAGGCATGTCGGCTATTTTTGTATTTATTTCTTTAGATGAAATGATACAGATACATGAGCAGCTTAGAGCACCAATGGAAGCTTTATTTAATACGTCTGGTTTACTTTATTTTGCGTGGTTTATACCGTATTTGGCTTTAGTTATTATTCTTGGTATAACTTATTTTAAGTTTATGATGCATTTACCTAAAAAGATTTTGAAGCTTTTTATTTTGGCTGCTGTCCTATTCATTGGTGGGGCAGTTGGTATGGAAATGCTTGGCGGCATGCATGCAGAAATACATGGGGAGGATACCTTAACCTATGCATTAATGTATAATTTTGAAGAGTTCTTAGAAATGTCTGGTGGTGCTGTTTTCTTTTATGCCTTACTTTATTATATAGAAATCAGTTTTAAAAAGCTTAGACTTAGATTTAAGCCGAAGAAAAAAAAGACAAAGGATGTCATTGATCTTTAATAAAATATGTAGAATATTAAAAAGCCCCTAAAATTTAATTTTAAGGGCTTTTTTTATTGACTTACTTGTGTGTGTTATCGTAACTCAGCACCAAGCTGTTTTTCAAAATTAGCTTGAAGCTTAGACATTATTTTGTCAATTTGTTTATCATTAAGCGTCTTGTGTTCGTCTTGTAAGATAAAGCTAATAGCGTAACTCTTTTTGCCTTCTGGTAAGTTCTTACCTTCATAAACATCAAATAGATTTACACTTTTAAGTAATTGCTTTTCTGTTTGTTTAGCTATAGTGTTAATTTCTTTAAAAGTAACTTTGTTGTCTAATAATAAAGCAAAATCACGTTTAACTTCAGGATACTTAGGAATAGCATTGAACTTAATTTTATTATGCTGTGCCATTTCTAAAACGTTATCCCAATTAAAGTCGGCATGTAATACCTGTTGAGAAATACTAAAATGTTTTAAAACAGATTTTTTTACCAAACCAAAATCTACCAACTTTTTCTTACCAATAGAAAGACTCATCCCTTCACTAAAAATATCAGATGTAACTGGTGCTGATTTTAACCTTGTTAAACCTAAGCGTTGTAAAACGACTTCTATTGTACCTTTTAAATAAAAGAAGTCACTTGGTGTTGTAGGCGCATTCCAACGTTCTTCAGATTTATTTCCAGTCACAAAAATTGATAAATGCTTGTGTTCTTCTCTGGCCTCTGAGTATTGATGATATGTTTTTCCGAATTCAAATAATTTTAAATCGTCACGTTTTCTATTAATATTGTGAGCTAAAGCTTCTAATCCAGAAAACAATAAAGATTGGCGCATTACTTCCAAATCGTTACTGAGAGGATTTAGCATTTTTACATTATGCGCTTCATTTAAGTCCTCGCTTAATTCTATATATTTAGGTGATGTTAAAGAATTAGCCATAATCTCAAAGAACCCTTGAGAAGCCAATTGGTTACCTATAATATTTTGAAGTTTATAATCTTCAAATTTAGACGAATTAGATATTGAAGCATTTAATTTAGTCGTTGTTGCTATATTGTTGTAACCGTAAACTCTTAAGATTTCTTCAATAATATCAGCTTCACGTTGTACATCATTTCTGAAGGCAGGAACTGTTAATCCTACACCTGCTTCTGTAACATTATTTATTTTAATATCTAGAGAAGACAGAATACTTTTTATAGTTTCTTCAGGAATTCTTTCACCAATTAATTTTTCAGCATTATCGAAACTTAACCGAACTTCAAAATCTTTTATTTTCTTTGGGTAGGCGTCAACAATATCGCTAGTAATTTCTCCGCCAGCAATTTCTAGAATTAATAAAGCAGCACGTTTAAGTGCATATTCAGTAAGATTAGGATCTATTCCGCGTTCAAATCTAAAAGACGAATCTGTATTTAAACCGTGGCGCTTCGCCGTTTTACGAACACTAATAGGATTAAAATAAGCGCTTTCTAGAAAGATACGTGTTGTGTTTTCTGTAACACCAGAATCAATACCTCCAAAAACACCAGCAATACACATTGGTTTATTAGAATCGCAAATCATTAAATCGTCTTCGTGTAATTCGCGCTCAACACCATCTAAGGTTGTAAATTTTGTACCAGCTTTACAGGTTCTAACTTCAATTTTTTTATCTGCAATTTTATCTGCATCAAATGCGTGTAATGGTTGACCAAGTTCGTGTAATACGTAATTTGTAATATCTACTATGTTATTAATAGGAGATAAGCCAATAGATTTTAAACGATTTTGCAACCAAGCAGGTGATGTTTCAACTTTTAAACCAGAAATAGTAACACCGCAATAACGAGGTGCTTTTACGTAATCTTTTACGTCTACATCTATTTTAAGTGCTCTAGCATCAACATGATATGAGCTTACAGAAGGAGTAATGAGCTCTAAAGAAATTTCTTTTTGTAACAAACCAGCTTTTAGGTCTCGTGCTACGCCATAATGACTCATAGCATCAGCTCTATTTGGTGTTAAGCCAATTTCAAAAACTTGATCATTTTCTACTTTAAAGATTTCAGCGGCAGGAGTTCCAACTTTTATATCGGCATCCAAAACCATTATGCCGTCGTGAGATTTGCCAAGGCCTAATTCGTCTTCAGCACAAATCATTCCATGACTTTCTTCACCACGAATTTTACCTTTTTTAATTTTCCAAGCTTCTCCTTCTTCAGTGTATAATGTAGTACCTATAGTTGCTACAGGGACTTTTTGTCCTGCTGCTACATTTGGTGCACCACAAACAATTTGTAAGGGAGTATCTGTACCAATATTTACAGTTGTTACTTTTAGTCGGTCTGCATTTGGATGTTGTTCGCAGGTTAACACCTCACCAACAACAATACCTTTTAATCCGCCTTTTACAGATTCGAAGGTATCAATACCTTCTATTTCTAAACCTAGATCAGTAAGTAATTCGCCCGTTTTTTCAGCGTCCCAATCGGTTTTTATAAACTGTTTAAGCCAGTTGTAAGAAATTTTCATGTGTCTATTTAATCAGGGTGCAAAGATAGTAATAGTTGATTTGTAATGAAACATCCCTTATTAAAATTTAATCAAAAAGTGAAGATAGAATGGTTTTGTAAGCGAGCATTTAGGGTTATAGCAATTTTTTTAAGTATAGCAAAGCCATTTAAGCGCTACGCAAAATCTTTTCCATCTTACGTCCTTTGGCTAATTCATCTACAAGTTTGTCTAAATATCTTACTTCTCGTGTTAATTGAGTGCCTATGTTTTCAATTCTGTAGCCGCAGATTACACCTTTAATTAGATGTGCATTTGGGTTTAGTTTTGCTTTTTCGAAGAAGGTTTTAAAAGTGACTTTTTTTTCAATAAGCTCTTGTAGCTTTTTGTTGTCAAAACCAGTTAACCATTCTATTACTTGGTGCAATTCTTCAATTGTTCTGCCTTTCTTCTCAACTTTTGTGATGTAGTGTGGGTAAACAGATGCAAATGTTAATTTTGCAACACGCGCATCGTGTTCTGGTGTTGTTATACTCATAATATTTACTTTTATAAAGAAAAGAAAGCTAATAGTAAATTCAATAGTTATTTTTTTAACACGAGCTCTGCTTTGTTAATTTTTAAGGATGGATTATCAGAGGAGTTTAAAATAGCTTTAAACGTATAGTTGCCTGTTTCCTTTATAGTTATATGTTTCATCTTACCAGAAAAACTCCAAGATGTTTTATTTCCTATTGTTTTTCTAAGTTCCATTACTGTTGGGTTTGTTTTTAAAGCATCTAATTTTAATCCTCCTATGTTTACAGAATCTTTCCATATTTCAACGGTATATATAAGAGCAACATCATCTTCATATACAACATCTGTATCTGTCCAAAATGAGATTTTTTCACCTTTTGAAAGGCTAAGAGCAGCTTCTTTTGGGTAAAGTTCGGTATTACTTGTTTTGTTTATTTCTAGTCTGGCGACTTCTTCACCTAATAGTTTGCTACAACCGATTAGCAGAAAGCAGAAAAATATGACGAATGCTATTTTTTTCATAAGAGATAACAGAAAGTATTACAATAAAAAAAGTTAGTAGTAAACTTAATAAAAAATTAAGTCAATACTACTAACTAATATATAAGGTTAAAGCGGAGACTAGTTTTGTTTAGCCGTAAGTTCAGCAATTTTGCAAATAACGTCTACAGCTTTTTGAATACTTTCTACAGGAACATATTCATAACGACCATGGAAATTATGGCCTCCAGCAAAAATATTTGGGCAAGGTAATCCCATATAAGAGAGTTGAGAACCATCAGTTCCGCCACGTATTGCTTTTATTAACGGAGTCACTCCAACAGCTTTCATAGCTTCTTCTGCAATATCTACAATATGCATTACAGGCTCTACTTTCTCTTTCATGTTGAAGTACTGGTCTTTAATTTCAATTTTAAAAACCTCACTTTCGTATTTTGTATTTAAATCAAAAACAATTTTTTCTAATAAAGCTTTTCGTGCTTCAAATTTATCTTTGTCGTGATCTCTAATAATATATTGAAGAATTGTTTCTTCAACTTCGCCTTCCATGTTATGTAAATGGAAAAAACCTTCATAACCTTCTGTATGTTCTGGCGTTTCTAATCTTGGTAAAGTATTAATAAATTCTGAAGCATAATACATAGAATTGATCATTTTGCCTTTAGCATATCCAGGATGAACAATCTTACCTTTTACAGTGATTTTTGCTCCAGCAGCATTAAAATTTTCATATTCTAATTCACCAACTTGGCTACCATCCATGGTATAAGCCCAATCTGCGCCGAATTTTTCAACATCAAATTTATGTGCTCCTCTACCAATTTCTTCATCTGGTGTAAACCCAATTCTTATTTTTCCATGCTTAATCTCAGGATGATTAATAAGGTATTCCATTGCAGAAACAATCTCTGTAATTCCGGCTTTATCATCTGCTCCTAAAAGTGTTGTACCATCTGTTGTAATTAAGGTCTGACCTTTATACATTAGTAAATCTTCAAAATAATCTGGAGATAAAATGATGTTTTCCTCGGCGTTGAGAACAATGTCTTTACCATCATAATCTTCAATAATTTGAGGTTTTACATTTGCTCCTGTAAAATCTGGCGAGGTATCAAAATGTGAAATAAATCCAATAGTTGGTACCCGATGATCTACATTGCTTGGTAAGGTTGCCATAATGTATGCATTCTCATCAATGGTTACATCGCTTAGGCCAATTTCTTTTAATTCTTCAACCAATTTATTGGCTAAATTCCACTGTTTTTCGGTACTTGGCGTAGTTTCAGAATTTGGGTCGGATTCCGTGTCTATAGTTACATAACTAATAAAACGGTTTATAATATGCTGCATGAAGTTTTTATTATATAATTAAAGTTTAAAGGTGATAACAGGAAGTTTACTGTGATTAACTACGTCTTCAGAAATACTACCTCCAAAGAAATGACTTAATCCTTTTCTGCCATGTGTAATCATTGCTACAGCATCTGTTTTGTTTCTTTTAGAAAAACTTAATATACCGTCTTCAACGTTATGATCTGAAATACGAGCCACAGTCACATCTGTTTCTTTTAGATTGGCTTTGTTGAAAAATGCAGCAATTTTAGCGTCAATTTCATCTGTGCTTAAGAATCCTAAATTAGGAGTATTAATGTGTAATAAAGCTGTTTTTTCACCTAATTTAGATAGTAATTCTTGTGCTTTTTTAACTGCAGGAACACTTTCTTCAGAAAAATCAGTAGCTAAAACAATATTTTCAAAACTTACAGTTGATGGCTTAGATTTTACAACTAGCACAGGTGTGTTACTGTAGCGTACTACTTTTTCTGTATTAGAACCTGTAAAAATACCATCATGGTCACTGTGTCCTCTAGAACCCATAACAATTAAATCGGCATTAACATCGGTTGCAACAGCTGCAACTTCTTTTAAAACTTTATGATACTTAACCATTGGTGTTACTTCAACGCCTTCGAGATATGGTTGGTCTAAAAATGCTTCAAAATTTTTGTTAGCAACCATTAGCATAAATGCATTCTCTTCACCGCGTTCGTCACTTGAGGCAGAAAAAATAGATTCTGACATTTCTAGCATGTGCATAACAATTAATTCTGAATTGTTTTGTTTTGCTAATGCAGCACCTGTTTCTAATGCGTATTCTGAGTGTTTAGAAAAATCGACTGGAACTATAATTTTTTTCATGATATTTTGATTTTTGTTTGGATTTCAAAGTTAGTAAAAAACTTAAGCATAAATAATGATAAATAACAGTTTCTGTTAAAATTAATAGCTTAAATTATGGTTTGTTTTAACGTGGAGTTGTTTATTTTTGTAAAGCAAAATCGTTCTCATGTACAAAGTTTTAGTCAGACCTGTTTTATTCCTTTTTGATCCTGAAAAAGTGCATTATTTTACCTTTTCGTTAATTCGAAATGTATCAAAACTACCAGGAATTAAAAGTCTATTCAGATCTTTATACCTAATTGAAGATAAACGATTAGAACGAGAGTTGTTTGGTCTGAAATTTAAAAACCCCGTTGGTTTAGCTGCAGGTTTTGATAAAAATGCGGTTTTATATAATGAATTGGCCAATTTGGGATTCGGTTTTATTGAAATAGGAACGGTAACTCCAAAAGCACAAGAAGGAAATCCTAAAAAACGCTTATTCAGACTAAAAGATGATAAAGGCATTATTAACCGAATGGGCTTTAATAATAAAGGTTTAGAAGCAGCAATAACACAACTTAAAAAGAATAAAGGACAACTTATAATCGGTGGAAATATTGGAAAAAACACCCAAACGCTTCCAGATGATTATACCAAAGATTATTTAGAATGCTTTAATGCCTTACATCCTTATGTTGATTATTTTGTGCTGAATGTCAGTTGTCCAAACGTTGGCAGTCATGCTAAATTAAATGATAAAGATTATTTGTTAGAACTGATTTCTACTGTACAAAAGGCCAATGCTACATTTAGTAAACAGAAGCCTATTCTACTTAAAATAGCACCTGATTTAAACAATGTGCAACTGGATGAAATTATAGAGTTGATTGCAGAAACCAACCTCGATGGTGTAATTGCTAGCAATACATCTGTTGACAGAACAGGTTTAAAAGCAAGCGATGCTCGTCTTACAGAAATTGGTAATGGAGGTTTAAGCGGACAACCTATTAAAGATAAATCGACTAAAGTCATTCAGTATTTAGCGAAAAAAAGCAACAAAGCATTTCCAATTATTGGAGTAGGAGGTATTCATTCGGCTGAAGATGCTTTAGAAAAAATAGCAGCAGGAGCCGATTTGGTTCAGGTGTATACGGGTTTTATTTATGAAGGGCCGAGTTTAATAAAACGGATTAATAAAGCTTTATTGAAGTAGACTGTTTGTTAGAACTAGCGTAATTTAAAACCATAATCAACATATTCTGAATTACGACATTCTCATATCATTCGCATTAGCGACATCAGTATTGGCAATTTCGCCAGGACCAGATAATATCTATGTTTTAGTACAAAGTATTAGTCATGGTAAATCTTATGGAATGGCAACCGTTTGTGGTCTAATTACAGGTTGTATTATCCATACCACCTTATTAGCATTTGGTGTTTCAGCCATAATTGCAGCAAATGAAAACCTATTTTTAGGGATTAAAATTTTAGGCTCGCTTTACCTTTTGTATCTCGCTTACAAAGTTTATAAATCTGATACTAGTCTTAATCTTAATTCCGAACATGTGCCTAAGAAGAGCTTAAAACAATTATTTGTTCAAGGTTTTTTTATGAATGTCCTCAACCCAAAAGTGACTATTTTCTTTTTAGCCTTTTTTCCTGGGTTTTTATTTAGTGATTCAATGAATACCATTTGGCAATTTTATATTTTGGGAGGCCTTTTTATGTTGGTGTCATTTCTTATATTTTCAATAATTGCTTTGCTAGCCGGAAAAATTAAGACCTATACCTTAAAACATAAAAACTCAGGTTTCGTTTTAAAATGGCTTCAGATTGTGGTTTTTGTAGGAATTACGGTTTTTATTTTAACTTAGTGTCATGCTAAGATTTAATTTTCTTCCTAGGTTTTCTTTCATTATTTTCTTTTGCTTTATTCTGTTTACGGTAATAGGAACGTTAACACATGAGTTTGGTCATATTGCTGTTGCCAAACATTTAGGTTATGAAACAACCCTAAGTTATGGAGGTATGGGGTACTCTCAAGATTTTTCACAAGATGAAGATGTACAGGGAATTAAGGAAATTTCAGAACCATATATAAATATTGATTACGAAGAATGGCCAGAAGACGTAAAATTAAAGCTTGAAGCGTTGGACAAAATAGTCATGGAAAGATATCCGTATAATGAAACCTATAAATTACATGAATTATTAATTACTGTTGGTGGTCCTGCACAAACATTATTAACTAGTTTTATTGGTTTATTCATTTTATTCATAAGGCGAAAAAAAAGGAAAGACCAATTTAAACTTGTAGATTGGTTAGCTGTTTTTATGTCATTATTTGCACTTCGAGAAGTGTTTAATTATGCACAAGCTTCTTATAGTGCAATATGTCTTTCTAAGTCGAGTTTTTATGCAGATGAATTTAAAATATCAAGATATTTGGGGTGTAATGAATGGATCATTCCAACGATAAGTTTAATAATTGGCTTAACAATTTCGTTTTATGTTATTTTTAAAATTATTCCTATTAAATATCGTTTTTCGTTTATAGTATCAGGACTAGTTGGCGGAATTTTAGGTTTTACAATATGGTTTGGCTTTTTAGGAGAAATGCTATTCAATTAATAAAAATAATAGACAGAAACGAAACCTCTTATCCATACAGATAAACACCATTTATATTATAATCAAAGCTTTAAAGTTTTAACTTCAAATTTTATTTCGAGTTCAATTTCAATTTCAATTAATGTATATTTGAACCAATGAATAAAACGGTTAAAATAATAGAATGTCCAAGAGATGCCATGCAAGGCATTAAGGCTTTTATCCCTACAGAAAAGAAGGTGCAATACATTCAATCTTTACTTCGTGTTGGTTTTGATACTATTGATTTCGGAAGTTTTGTATCGCCCAAAGCGATTCCGCAAATGGTTGATACCGCTGAAGTTTTAGCACAATTAGATCTGAGTAAAACGGAAAGTAAATTGCTCGCTATTATAGCAAATACAAGAGGTGCAAACGATGCTTCGGTGCATTCTGAAATTGATTATTTAGGATTTCCATTTTCTATATCAGAAAATTTTCAGATGCGTAATACCCATAAAACCATAGCACAATCTGTAGTGACCTTGTCTGAAATTTTAGAAGTTGCAGACAAAAGCAATAAGCAAGTTGTGGTTTATATTTCTATGGGTTTTGGAAACCCTTATGGTGATCCATGGAATGTAGATATCGTAGGGGAGTGGACGGAACGCTTATCTAAAATGGGAGTTGGTATTTTATCTTTGAGTGATACTATTGGAAGTTCAGATCCAGAGAATATCAACTATTTATTTTCAAATTTAATCCCCGAATATTCAAATATAGAATTTGGTGCACATCTGCATACCACACCAACCACTTGGTTCGAAAAGGTAGATGCTGCATATAATGCTGGTTGCCGACGTTTTGATGGTGCCATACAAGGTTTTGGTGGTTGCCCAATGGCAAAAGATGATCTTACAGGGAATATGCCAACCGAAAAAATGTTATCGTATTTTACACAAAAAAAAGCTCACGACCTCAATGCGATGTGTTTTGAGAGTTCATATAATGAAGCGACTAAGATTTTTAGTATGTATCATTAAAAAAAAGCCTTCATTTTTAAATGAAGGCTTTTTTATCTATTTAAAAGTTTACTGTAATAAACTATATACAAATTCAGGATAACCACGCTCACCTTCTGCATTAGTTAAGGCTAAGAATTTTAATTTGTAAAGATTACCATCTGTATCATTAATTATATAGAAGATATTATCTTTAAGAGAAGGTAATGAACCTGGTCCACCACCATTTCTCCAACTACTCCCAATGCTTCTTTGGTCGTTAGAGAAATTAGAAGTCGTGACATCATTTAACGTAAAATTGTCATAAGATAGTTCTGAGTTTTCTTCAGTATCTACCCTATAAATATTTACGTTAGCTAAGTTATTTGAAGCTACAAAATCTCCATAGAAATACGCACCATAACTATCTGCTCCGGCGAAAACTTCATCGGTAAAGGTTGTAAAGTTTAAATCCCAATTTGAGGATGCAGGTTCAACATTAACGATACTCTCTGTATTAAAACTAAAAAATGTAAAGTTAAAGTTGCTGTCTTTAGAAATTGTGATTTCCTCATGTGTAGTGGCATCCAAATCGGCATATTGAAGTACGTAATTATTGGCATCTTGCAGAATACGTATTTTTTTCCAACCTCTCTCTTCGCCTTTTAAAGCAACAGAACCAGTTTCAGGTGTTGTTGTACCAACTTCATTACCAAGATTTATTAAATAGACATAGTTTTCAGAATCAGTAGAAGAGATTGGAGCTATAGCGGTGTCATTGATATTACCATCAAACCCATCTACATAAGTTATATTAGTACTGTCAAATGTACCAACTGCGACTGCAGGCTGTAAGTCAATTACTTCTTGTGTAGTGGAACTAATAGCATTAATATCTGTTGTACTAAGTTTGGCAGCTGCCATTTCAATTGAACCGTTTATGGTAACTCTGAAATCTGAACCTGTATAAAACCCTAAGTCCCAAGAATCACGTTGAACTGCCGTTTTTGTGTTTGTACTTAAGTCAATATAAACTTGGTTTTGTTGATTAGGACCTCCAACTTCTGGAGCGATAGAAGCACCGTCAATCACAATAGTAAGTGGACCAGAAACGTCGTCGTCGCTACTGCAGCTAGAAAATGCAATAATACATAGGCATAAAGCCAATTTTAAAAATTTATTTGTCATAATATGTAGTGTTTAAAAATTTAGGTTATATAATAGTTTTAAATAAAAAGATCTTCCGTAGCCTAACAATAAGGCATTGCTGCTAGTTGTGTGTGTGCCACCAGTAGCAGTATTACTTACGTTTACACTAGTGACATCTAATAAGTTGCGTCCACCAAGTGTTATATTGATTTTATTGTCTAAAAAGGATTTTTTTACAGAGGCGTCTAGCCAACTATATGCGTCTGTTGTTACTTTTGAAAAGGTCGAATTTCCATCCGTATCAGAACCAGATGCAATGTATTGCTCTTGTTCTCCGTTGTATTTTAATAGTAAGCTGAATGAGGTATTCCAAGGTTCTACAAAATAGGATGCACTAGTGTTAACTTGAAAATTGTACAGAAAATCATCATTGCCATTGACCTCATTGTTATTTATTCTAGAAATACCTTGAAATGTAGCACCTAAGTTGAAGGCTAAATTGTCGACTTTCAATGTGTTTTCTAATGAAAGACTCCACAGTTTGAATTTATCAATATTTATAAATTGATATTGTAAAGGAGTGGTATTAACCACGGCCAAATCAATTCTGTCTGAAACATCGACATAGCTTAACTTTAGGTTGTTAACTAAAGAAAGCTCATTAAGCCAACTTCGCTTTTTTAGATTCACAAAGGCTGAAAAACCATTTTCAGGATTTAAGTTTTCATTCCCTTGAACATCATGATTGGAATCTACAAAGTAGTAGTATAATTCTTCAAAATTAGGAGTTCTATAAGAGGTACCAACGTTGGCTCTAAGTTCAAAACCATGATCCATTAAATAACGCGCACTTAAAGAGCCCATTAATTTCGATTTAAAAAGGGAATTATATTCATAGCGTATACCAGGACGTAAAGAGAATTTATCCGAAAAGCTTAATTCCGAAGATCCAAAAATGGCAGAATTAGTCTGTGTGTTGGTTTTATCTTGTTGGGTAACATCGCCTGTAGCTTGCGTGTCAAAGCCTTCAATATAGCGCGCTTCATAACCGAGTTGGAAATTATAAAAATCACTTTTTACTAAGTTGTCTATAGTAGCTTTAGAAAATACGACTTTACTAGATTGGTAGGTTTCGTCACTTTCATTACTGCGTTCTTTACTTAAAATAAAATAGTTAAATTCGTTTAAGTCGCGTTCTTGCTGCTGATAGGAGAGTGCTATGTTATAGTTAGCCCCTGAGTTGAGGTTACCATCAATATTTAAGTTGTTTACAAAGCGGTTGGTGGTAAATATACGATCTGTAGCAGATGGATTACTCGTTTGATTTTGAGTATCAATATTTGCTCTAACAGCAGCATCGTAATAATTAATTTGCTCGTTAAAGTATTCAAACTTGTATAGTACTCTAAAATTATTGTCTTTATAATTAATTAAAGCATTGGTGTTTAATTGCTGTTTAGGTAACCATTCGTAGCCTCTAAGCCCATCATTTTGGTAGTAATCTTGCCCTTGACGTTGGTTTAAAAATCCGGCAAAATCATTTCGGTTAGCTCCAATTTTAGCCATCCATTTCTCATTTATGTTATGAGCCACACTAAAAGATTGTATATGTCTGCCTTCATCAAACCAAGCATACTCGTCACTTACGGTTTCTTCTTGTATATAAGCTTGAATACGCCAATCGTTAGCAATAGATTTTTTGGTAATGATATTAATCACGCCTGAAACAGCATTCGCACCATATTCAACGCCCATAGCACCTTC
Organism: Winogradskyella psychrotolerans; assembly: GCF_018860565.1. GTDB lineage: Bacteria > Bacteroidota > Bacteroidia > Flavobacteriales > Flavobacteriaceae > Winogradskyella > Winogradskyella damuponensis. Next base: position 323,718 of record NZ_JAHKPS010000009.1, on the reverse strand, counting down.
AACAATCTCAATACGTTCAATGTCGTCGAGATTAATTTGGGTTAAATCAATATCATTTCCTAAGCCATTGTCACTAACTAGTGGAATGTTATCTACTAAAATGTTGAAATATTGTGAATCTAAGCCAAAGAACGAAATCGTAGAGCGTCCTGTTTGTGCATTAGGAATAATAGTAAGGTTAAGATTGAAATTTAATAAATCGGCCAGATTGTTAGCCGCAACTTGTTCTATCTGCTTTCTATTAATCACAATGACATTATGTACAGATTTTTTTATAGAGGTGGGATTATATTGGCCTGTTACAACAACTTCATCTAAAGATTCTGTTTTGGTACTATCAACTGTGGTTTCTCTTTTTTGGGAGAAAGCCCATGAAAAGAAAATTATTGAAAAATAAATTGTGATTTTATTTTTATTTAGACTCATTCTTGATAAATTTGTCGCAAATATAAAATCTTATTTTAATTCATTCTAAATAAGAATAGTTTTTTTTAAATAATTTTTAAACACATTATTTATCTTTTAAATATGAAAAAAGTAGTACCCGTTTTAGTCATTGTATTAGCATTTACTTTAAGTAGTAATGCACAAAAGAAGAAAACTCTAGATCAAGAAGCCATTAAAGCCATGTGTGGTTGTTTTGAAGTAACGTTCAATTTTACAGAGACGTTTAACTACAGTAATGATTCACTTTACAGACCTTCAGAAACCAAAGTTGATAAAGGCTTAGAGTATGCTTTTGCTATAGAAGATGAAGATGATAAAATTTCAATTCAACATTTATTGCAAGTTGGACGACCTGATAGTCCACATATTGTAAAACACTGGAGACAAGATTGGTTATTTCAAAATCAAGAGTTTTATATGTATAATGGCGATAATAACTGGACCTTTGAAAAAAAATCTAAGGATGATGTAAAAGGGCAGTGGACACAAAAAGTGTATCAGGTAGATGATAGTCCACGTTATGAAGGTTCAGGAACTTGGGTTCATGTCGATGGTAAGCACTATTGGGAAAATACGACAACAGCACCATTACCAAGACGTGAATACACCAAACGTAACGATTACAATATTACATTAAGAGGTAACCGTCACGAGATTACAGATTTTGGTTGGGTACACGATCAAGATAATGAGAAAGTGTTACGAGAGGCTAGAAAAGAAGATGTTATTATTGCTAAGGAAAAAGGGTATAATACCTATAAAAAAGTAGATGATAGTAGATGTCAAGCGTCACAAGATTGGTGGAAAGCACAGCAAGATAAATGGGCTTTGGTAAGAACAAAATGGGATGCAGTTTATGGTAGAAATAAAGATTTAACCTTGGCTGAAAAAGTGGATAATAAAGTGTTGTTTAAATACTTATTTGATGATGAAATAACAGCTAAAAAAGAAATTAATCGTATTATAGAATCTTTTGTAAAATAAATAAGTTTAAAATAAATTAATCATATATATGAAAACAATGAAATCGATAGTAGTTATGCTTTTTTTAGCATTGTCGTTATCCACTTTTGCACAGCGTACGAATATCTTTTTAGATCGTGAATTTTGGGGAACTCAGCCAACGGTAGAAACTGTAAAGCAAAAAATAAAAGAAGGCAATAATCCTGCTGAAGCTAATGCTAACAATTTTGATGGTGTGGTTTATGCAACCTTGCAAGACGCACCTTTAAAGACTATTATTTATATGATTTCTCAAAAGGGAAATGATGTTAATAAACTAACACACGATGGTAGAACCTATGCGTTTTGGGCAGCTTATAAAGGCAATGCTGAATTGGTGGAATATCTATTAGAAAATGGGGCAAAAACCAATATAACAGATGATAAAGGAAATACCATTATTAATTTTGCAGCAGCTTCAGGACAAGCAAATACGGCAGTCTATGACATATTAACAACGTATGATGCAGAATTAATAAAGAAAACCAACCCTAATGGAGCTAATGCTTTATTGCTTGCAGCACCATATGATAAGGATTTTAAATTAACGACCTATTTCCAATCTAAAGGTTTAGATATTAATAGTGTTGACAAAGCAGGGAATGGTATTTTTAATTATGCTGCTAAAACGGGGCATATAGCGTTAATGAATTCTCTTTTAAAGAAAGGAATTAAAGGTACTGATGAAGCCTTTATATTTGCTGCAAATGGTACTAGAGGAGCAGCTAATGGTATTGAAGTCTATAAGTATTTAGAACGTATTGGTTTAAACCCAAATGTATCTAATGAAGAAGGTATTACTCCTTTACACGTTTTAGCTTCTAGAAGTAAAGACTTAGAAATTATAAATTTCTTATTAGAAAAAGGATTAGACGTAAGCACTAAAGACCTTAAAGGAAATAATGCGGTTATGAATGCGGCTTCTAGAAATGATTTGATCGTCGTTAAAACCTTAGTCGAGAAATTGAAAACTATTAATACGACTAACAAATATGGCCAATCAGCATTATCATTAGCGTTAAAAGGAAATTCTCCAGATGTGGTTACATATTTAATTGAAAAAGGATATGATACGACTATTGTTGATGCTGATGGTAATACCCTTGTGTATTATTTAGTAGAGTCATACTCTAAGCGAAATAAAGAACAGTTTACTCAAAAAATGGAAGTACTTAAAAAGAATAAAGTCGATTTAACTGCGGTTCATAAAAATGGCAATACATGGTATCATTTAGCGGTAGAAAAGAATAGTATTGAGCTTTTAGAAATTGCAACGACAATGGATCAAGATATTAATGCAAAAAATAATGAAGGTAATACCGCGTTGCATATTGCAGCAATGAAAGCACAAGACAATTCAGTTCTAAAATTTTTACTAAAACACGGTGCAAAAAAGCAAATTGTTACAGATTTTGATGAATCTGCTTATGATTTGGCAAAAGAAAATGAGTTGTTAAAGAAAAACAATGTTTCAATAGAATTTTTAAAGTAATAGAATTTTTAAGATGAAGAATATACGCATTATAGCATTATTAGGTATTGTAGCTTTTAGTTTCGTATCGTTTACTAATTTCACAGAATCATCAAAATATAAATGTATGATTCAAATGACAAATTATACAGGTGAAGGAGCCTATATTGTTATTTCATTATTGAATCCTGAAGGCGATTATGTAGAAACCTTAAACGTTAAAGGAGATGATGATGAGTGGTACAATACTATTGAATCGTGGTGGGACTATTATGGAAAAAGAAGACCAGATATCGATGCTATTACAGGAGCAACTATTAGCGGAGGCGAACGTGCTATAAGTGTCATTGAAATTGATAATGACAAATTAGATAAAGGTTACAAGTTAAGATTTGAAACCGCTGTTGAAGACCAAGAGTATTACGAAAGTGATGTAGAATTTGAGTTAACTTCAGAAACTGTAAAATCTAAAGTAGAAGGAAAAGGATTTATTCGTTACATCCGAATGATGCCTCAATAAAACCGATACTATGACCATTTCCATCTGGAGATACAGTCATCTAGTATTGGCTGTTATGTCTTCTTTGTTTATTTTAATAGCATCGGTAACAGGTGCTATTTTAGCGTTTGAACCCATTACAAATCAGTTGCAACCGTATGCTGTTTCTGGGGCAAACGATAGGTCTCTTGCTGAAACTTTAAATGTATTACAGCAAGAATATGATGAGGTATTTACACTCGAAGTCGATAAAAATGATTTCGTAAGTGTCTCAGTCATTACTAAAGAAGGAAACAGTGAAACCTTTTATGTCAATCCTTTTACAGGTGAAAAATTAGGTGATATTATTAAGAAAGCACCCATTTATGAATTCGCCACTAACCTTCACCGTTCGCTGTTCCTAAAAACAACAGGTCGTGTTTTAATTGGAGTCGTATCCTTTTTGTTATTTCTGATTTCAGTAACAGGAATTCAACTCATATTAAAACGTCAAGGGGGTATCAAACGTTTCTTTTCTAAAGTGGTTAGAGAAAACTTTGATCAGTATTATCATGTTGTTATAGGTCGATATGCTTTAATTCCTATTGTAATTATTACACTGACAGGTGTATTTCTATCGCTTGAAAAATTTGATTTACTTCCAGATTCTAAAATATCACACAATTATCCTGAGCAAGATGACGTTGAAAACAAATTAGACATCATAGAGTTTCAAACATTTCAAAACATAAAACTTGAAGATGTAAGCTATGTTGAGTTTCCATTTTCTGATGATATTGAAGATTATTTCACCGTTAAATTATCTGATAAGGAAATTTTAGTCAATCAGTATACAGGAGCTATCGTCAGTAACCAAAACACCTCGTTTGTAGCATTAGCGTCTAATTGGAGCCTAATTTTACATACAGGTCAAGGGACTATCCTTTGGTCAGTCGTATTGTTCTTAGCGAGTTTGGCCATTTTATTTTTTATGTATTCTGGCTTTGCCATGACCTTAAAACGACGAAAAGAAACAGCGAAAATTAAGAATAAATTCAAAAAAGATGAGGCAGACTATATCATTTTAGTTGGTTCTGAAACCGGTAATACCTTTAATTCTGCCAAGTTATTTTATGACGCTTTAATCGCAGAAGGTCATTCGGTTTTTATTACAGCTTTAAACGCGTATTCAGAATATAAAAATGCGAAATATATTATCGTTTTTGCCTCGACTTACGGCGAAGGTGAAGCGCCAACAAGTGCTTCAAATTTTGAAAAATTATTTCAAAAAGTGCAACAGCAGCAAGTAATGAAGTATGCAGTTGTTGGTTTTGGATCGCTTATGTATCCTGATTATTGTAAATATGCCATTGAAGTGGATGAGATGTTTCAAACGCAAGATCATTTTGTAAAACACCTTCCGCTTTTCAAAATTAATAATCAATCCTTTGAAGCTTATAAAATATGGATTAAGCAATGGAATGAACGTACAAATCACGATTTAAAGATTAAGTTTCAAAAACCTCAAATCAATTTAAAAAAATTAAAGAAGTTTAAGGTTATTAATAAATCAGAACACAATAAGGACGATTCGTTTTTAGTGCAATTACGACCTCATAAAAAGATAAAATTTGAGTCTGGTGATTTGTTGTCTTTATATCCGGAAGCCGATTTTATTGAACGCCAATATTCTATTGGTAAAATAGAAAATGACATTATTTTAAGTATTAAAAAACACGAATTTGGTGTTTGCTCTAATTATTTCAACAACTTAAAAGTCAACGAAATCGTTAAAGCGCAAGTTAAACGAAACTTAGATTTTCATTTCCCAACCGATGTAAAAGACGTGGTAATGATAGCCAATGGTACCGGAATTGCACCGTTTTTGGGAATGATTAATGAGAATCATACTAAAATGGAAAACCATTTATTTTGGGGAGGACGCACACAAGATTCTTTAAAAATTTACGAAAACATTATCGATTCGGCATTTCGTAAAAAGACTTTATCTAGTTTTCATATTGCGTATTCACAAGAGCAGAACGATAAAATTTACGTTCAAGATTTAATTTTAGAGCATCAAGATTTATTAAGCCGTGTTTTAAATACAGGTGGAGTGGTAATGATTTGTGGTTCTGTAGCCATGCAAAATCGGGTTTTAGAGGTGTTACATACCATCACTACAACACACTTAGACAAACCGTTAAGTGCCTTTAAAAATAATAATCAACTTAAAATGGATTGTTATTGATTATTAATAGATTGTTAAGTGTTGTAAATAGCCTTTAAATATCTTATAATTTGTCAATATTAATTGTACTTTTGCGTGCAATTAAATTTTAATTGCCATGACAGCACACGAAAATAAAATTGTTGGAGAAGGTCTTACTTACGATGACGTACTCTTAGTTCCAGCATTTTCAGAAGTTCTTCCTCGCGAAGTTAGTATTCAAACTAAATTTACAAAAAACATAACCATTAACATTCCTGTGATTTCCGCAGCAATGGATACGGTTACCGAAAGTAAAATGGCGATTGCTATGGCGCAAGAAGGTGGAATAGGTGTGTTGCATAAAAACATGACGATTGATCAGCAAGCCGATAAGGTTCGTCGTGTAAAGCGTGCAGAAAGCGGTATGATTATCGACCCTGTTACGCTACCATTAACCGCAACTGTTTTTGATGCCAAGTCAAATATGGCAGAACATGGTATTGGAGGTATTCCAATTGTAGGCGATAATGGCGAATTAAAAGGTATTGTTACCAACAGAGATTTACGTTTTGAACACGATAGTAAGAAGCCTATTGTTGATGTTATGACTAAAGACAATTTAGTCACTGCAGCTGTAGGTACCTCTTTAAAAGATGCTGAAAAAATTCTTCAACAAAACAAAATTGAAAAATTATTAATTGTTGATGATAATTATAAACTAAAGGGACTAATTACCTTTAGAGATATCACTAAGGTGACGCAAAAGCCAAATGCCAATAAAGATTCTTTCGGAAGATTACGTGTAGCAGCAGCTATTGGAGTTACAGGCGATGCTGTAGAGCGTGCTTCGGCATTAGTAAATGCAGGAGTCGATGCTGTGATTATTGATACCGCTCATGGTCATACCAAAGGTGTTGTAGCAGTGTTAAAAGAAATCAAAACGAAATTCCCTAAACTTGAAGTCATTGTAGGTAATATTGCTACTGGTGCTGCTGCAAAATATTTAGTAGAAGCTGGAGCTGATGCAGTGAAAGTTGGTATCGGGCCAGGTTCAATTTGTACCACTAGAGTAGTAGCAGGAGTTGGTTTTCCTCAGTTTTCTGCAGTGTTAGAAGTCGCTGCGGCTATTAAAGGCTCAGGAGTTCCTGTGATTGCAGATGGTGGAATTCGTTATACAGGAGATATTCCTAAAGCAATTGCCGCTGGTGCAGATACCGTAATGTTAGGATCGCTTTTGGCAGGAACAAAAGAAAGTCCAGGAGAAACGATTATCTATGAAGGACGTAAGTTTAAGTCTTACCGAGGCATGGGGTCTGTAGAAGCCATGAAACAAGGAAGTAAAGACCGTTATTTCCAAGATGTTGAAGACGATATTAAAAAATTAGTTCCTGAAGGTATTGTTGGTCGTGTGCCTTATAAAGGTGAGTTGGTAGAAAGTATTCACCAGTTTATTGGTGGACTTAGAGCAGGAATGGGCTATTGTGGTGCTAAAGATATTGCCACTTTAAAAGAAACCGGACGTTTTGTAAAAATCACAAGTTCTGGTATTAATGAAAGTCACCCACATGATGTTACCATTACTAAGGAAGCACCAAATTATTCTAGATAACCAAATTCTTGCGACAGTAGGAATCTATATATTAGCAAAAAAAACAGCATCTTTAAAGGTGCTGTTTTTTTTTGTGGCTATACTAATCTAGGGGTTGTTTTAACGTCTTTTTATTGGGAATTATTCTAGACCTTTTTTTTCAGGGTTCCAAAAAGGTTTTGTTTTTATTCGTTTGGTGTCCCAATGCAATTCTTTTCTAAAAAAATGATTTAAAGCAATACAGGTTCTGCTATCACCAGCAATATAAACTAGCGTTTTGCCTTTTAGAGTTGGGATGATGTCTTTTAATTTGGTGATGATTTCATGGTATGGGTTTTCAGGTAATTCATAAAAATTAAAAGGAAAATGCCCATCTATATCTGGAAATAATTCACTTTTATTAGAATTATAGATAACACTACCGATTTGCTTATCCTTGCCAATATTTCGGTTAATCATGTATAAATGAGACAAAGCAGAAAGATCTCCTATCATGATATAGCTTTCGGCTGAATCATCTGCAATGAAATTACCTTTCTTCCATTTGTAATAAATGGTATCACCTTCTTTGCAATGCTTTGCCCATTGTGAGCCTATACCATTACTATGTGTGGCAATTGCTAAATCTAATGAGCCTTTTTCTTTATCAATATCCCAAACGCTGTAGCTTCTTATTTTGTCTTTCATTGACAGTTCTTCTTTACCAATACCTACAGCCATTCTTAAGAACGCACCAGGTGTAAATGTAGCTTTATGAATACTGTCTCCTTGAAGACGAATTCTATAAGCTTTGTTAGAAAGTGTAACTTTTTCTGTAATAGTAGCTTCTTCTAAAATTACCGTTTTTATGAAGTTTTCTAAAATACGCAATGCTCTTAAATTTAGTTTTGAACGTGATTTTTATGGTAATGTTCTATTAGTTCTAAAGCCGATTTGTGAGGTCTATCAGCAGCTTTTTCATAATCAGAATGCACATCGTTAGCACCATTTTTAATGCCTTCGTAAATTCCTGCTATGACTGTACCTAGAAACTCACCAAGCTCTGCTATTCTATCTGTCTTGTATGCTTCTACAGAAACAGCATGATAGATAAGATTTGTATTATAAACCTGATTAATAAAATCGGCTAGTTGCTTTTGAGAAATCGCTTCACCGACTAAATTATAGGTATTACCATTATGCTTTTCCTCTAATGACATTTTAGTATAGGCATATCCCAATTCTTCACGACTCGTATACGTGCATTTTCCTTGGTCTGCGGAATTTCTTATCTCACCGTCTTTTATGTAGGTATCTATATACTCTAAATCGGGTTCAATATAAATGCCGTTTCTACCAATAACCCATTGTAAACCGGAATTACGGATGTCTTCTTCTGTCTGACGATTACTTTGTACCACTGGACTGAAAGCATTGTTTTCTTCAGCACCCACAATACTCGTATATACTATTTTATGAACGCCGTTTTGTTTGGCTGCTTCAATGACATTGCGGTGTTGTTGTATTCGTTTTTGTGGCTCATCTATACCCGAAACTAACAATACGATATCTATACCTTTTAAAGCGGTATTGAAATCTTCACGACTATTATAATCACCTTTTCTAACTTCTACACCTAGGTGTTCTGCCTTTTCAGTGGTTCGTGCTATGGCTATGATATTTTCGTTTTTAGTGGCTTTTAAAAGTGCTTTTACAATGGCAGATCCTAAATGACCGCTTGCTGATGTTACTGCAATTTTCATAATAGGTGTTTATTTATGAGTGTTTAGATTTTAATAGGTCTAATTCTTTTTCAAGTTGATCGGCTTTCATTTTAAATTTATCCATGGCCTTTTTTAATTGCTGAATTTTTTTAAAAGCCTCTTCATCCTGAACGGCTTGATATGTAGTTTCTCCTTCTTTTACTTTTATTTTAGAATAGCTCCCACAAGTAGGGCATTTTGCAACGTCGCTCATAATATGTTTTATAGCAAAGGTCTTCATATAACTACGATTGTAAAAGGTAAATGTATTATTAAAAATGGTAAATCTGAAACCTTATGATTAAAGTGAGGATTTGAATTCCTTGGGAGAAAGGCCTGTGTGTTTTTTGAAAAACTTAGAGAAATTGGTGACTTCATCAAATCCATTTTGATAAGCCACTTCTTTTAGGCTTAAAGAGCTACTGAAAATAACACGCTTAATTTCTAAAATCACGTAATTATCAATAAAATGTTTGGCAGTATTTAAGGTACTTGCTCTAACTATAGAGTTGAGGTGTTTTGTAGATATGTTGAGTAACTGTGCGTAATCTTTGACGTTTCGTGTTTTGGTATAATGTTTTTCAACTAAAGTTTTGAAGTTCATAAAAAGGCTTTGATGTTTTTTATTAAACGTTTTATTAGAGATTTTATGAGTTTCGCGCTCTAGTTTTAATAGAAATAGTTCTAATATAGTAGCTACTATTTCTTTTTGAGCATAAGTGTATTTACTTTGGATCTCTTCGGTTAATCGTTCTAAAAAAAAATCGGTTAAGGAGCTGTTTTCAACTAATGGATCCGAAATATGATAGTTGTATAAATGCGAAATAAATTCAATAGAAGACTTTGAGAAGTATTTTAAAATAAAATCCTCTGTAAATATGACCAGATAACCATCGTACTGTAAATTATCTTGAAAAGCATGTACTTGACCTTTCGCAATTTTAAGTACAGAGCCTTTTTGGATGTTGTAAGTCTTTAAATCAATTTGATGTTCACCTTTACCTTCTGTGACAATCAATAAGGCAAAAAAGGAAATTCGGTGAGGCTGATGTGGATTGTGACTAGGATCTTTTTTTATACGAGAGAATAATTCAGCTAATGGAATGCATTCAATATCTGTAGCTCCTTCGCTACTTTTGAAAGCTATATTAGGGAAATGATTCATTAATGAATTGCTTGTAAATTTTGAATAAAAATAGTAATTAATATGGATTGTGTTGAGTAATGTAAGTTAGCGACCCCTTAATCAGTGCTATAAAAACAAAAACAGCATCGAGAAGATGCTGTTTTTATAACTGTTGTTTTAGTGTGTCTTTTAGGCTCTGCTAGCTTTTACAGGACAACCTATAGCTTTTGTGAAATTCGGATTTGGTTGTTCTCCTTTTTCTAAAGCATCAATGGCGTCTTTTACATAGTTAACCTTAACATCTTTAGGTGATTTTGCGTTATCATCTATAGTACCAATATATTGTACTTTACGTTCTGCATCTAATAAGAATACATGAGGTGTTCTTACAGCGCCATATTGAGGATATATTTCTTGACCTTCGTCTACTAAGTAAGGAAATGTAAACCCTTTGTCTTCTGAGCGTTTTTGCATTGCTTCATAACCTTCTTTTTCGTTTTCTGGACTATTTGGGTTAATAGCGATTACAGGATAACCTTTTGGTGCATATTCATTGTTTAAAGCGATTAAGCGGTCTTCATATAATTTTGAAAATGGACATTCATTACAAGTAAATGTGACGATGTATCCTTTGGCGTTTTCAATGCTAGCTAAAGAAACCATTGAACCATCAATGTTTTTTAAGTTAAAACCAGTAGCAACATCACCAATGTTGTAACCTCCAATTTCTTCTAGGGTTTTGGTTTGTTCTGGACTACCTCCTTTAGGTGGTCCTTTTCTATCACCTCCATGTGGTGGTCCTTTTCGGTCTCCGTCATGTGGAGGGTGTTCTCCTTTATGATCTTTATGTTGATTTTCAGCAGAAGGTTCTCCTGTTGTATTTCCTTCATTTTTACAAGATACAAGTACACTTGCAGATAAGCCAATAATGGCAATTAGAACACTGATTCTTTTCATGTTTGTTTTAATTAAGTTTGTTTATTTGGTTTTCTAGGTCTTCTAAATTTTCGAATGAACGTTCATAAAATAAGCGTTCATCTTTGTTGAACATAATGGTAAATGGAATGGCGCCAGACCAATTAGGGGCAATTTTGTTTATCCAAGTATTAGAATCTGGATCATCTAATAGCACCACTTTAGAGCTTATATTTTTTTCCTTTAAAAAAGGCTTAAGTTTTGTTTCAATGTCTTTTGGGAAATCTAAGCTTACTAAAATGACTTCAACGTCAGGGTGTTTTACTGCAAATTGCTCAATATATGGTAATTCTTTGACGCAAGGAGCACACCACATTGCCCAAAAATTAATGAGATAGGTTTTGTTGGAATCTGTATAAATTAAGGGTTCAAATTGATTAAAATCGTAAACAGGAATGTCTTGATTATGATTCGTAGTTGTGTTAGATTTTAAAGTTTTGTCTGTGTTTGTATTGTTGCAACTCATAAAAAAACAGAGTGCTAAAACTAGATATGGTGTTGATTTTAGGGGTTTTAACTTTAATAACTTCAAGATGATGTATTCTATATATTTTTGGTTAGACTCCGTCAAAGTCAAAAGGTTTAATTTAAAAGTGATTTTTTTATGTTTTTCTGAGGTAAGTTATTGATATGAAAATGGAATTTACTTATTCTAAAAATAAGGTGTTAGTAAGTGGTTGTAAATGTTTGTTTTGACACTTTTTAACTTATATAATTCCATATATTACGATACTTACTCATTTGTCGGTAAGTGTTCAAAATAACTTTATGCTCAGGCGCAGCCAGGCTAGGATCTTGTTTTAGAATACTTTTAGCGTAATAGCGCGATTGTTCTAAGATGTCTTTGTCTTTAACAATGTCTGCGATTCGTAAATTTAAAATACCACTTTGTTGCGTGCCCATAATATCACCTGGTCCACGCAGTTTTAAATCCACTTCAGCAATTTCGAAGCCATCACTGCTACGTACCATAGTTTCTAGTCTGGTTTTACTATCCTGGCTCAGTTTATGGCTCGTCATTAAAATACAATAACTCTGTTCGGCACCACGACCAACACGACCACGTAATTGGTGCAATTGCGATAAGCCAAAACGTTCTGCACTTTCAATAATCATTACCGATGCATTTGGGACGTTTACGCCAACTTCAATGACGGTTGTAGCTACCATAATTTGGGTTTCACCTTTAACAAAACGTTCCATTTCGTAATCTTTGTCGGCTGGTTTCATTTTACCATGCACAATCGAAATTTGATAATTTGGCATAGGAAATTCTCTAGAGACACTTTCGTAGCCATCCATCAAATCCTTATAATCCATTTTTTCGCTCTCTTGAATTAAGGGATAGACAATATAAATTTGTCTTCCTAAAGCGATTTCATCTTTCATGAATTTAAAAACTTTTAGGCGATTATTGTCGTAGCGATGTACTGTTTTTATAGGTTTTCGACCTGCTGGTAATTCATCAATTACAGAGATGTCTAAGTCACCATATACAGACATGGCTAAAGTTCTCGGAATTGGAGTAGCGGTCATCACCAAAACGTTGGGAGGTAATTCATTTTTATGCCATAACTTACTCCGTTGGGCGACTCCAAATCGGTGCTGTTCATCTATAATCGCAAGGCCTAAATTTTTGAATTTCACCTTGTCTTCAAGCAGTGCATGTGTGCCAATTAAGATCTGTAGATTCCCATTTTCTAGATTTTCATGAATTATCTTTCTATATGAAGTTTTTGTTGAGCCTGTTAATAATGAAACACTGATGTTGAGTGGTTTACATAATTCACTTATTCCTTGGTAGTGTTGAGCTGACAAAATAGCAGTTGGGGCCATTAGGCAGCATTGAAAATCGTTGTCAAGTCCCATGAGCATTGACATAAAGGCTACGATAGTTTTGCCAGAGCCGACATCTCCCTGTAAAAGTCGATTCATCTGTGCATTGCTACCTAAATCAAGTCTAATTTCTTTTAAAACACGCTTCTGTGCATTGGTTAATTCAAAGGGTAAATGGTTTTTGTAAAAGGTGTTAAAATAGTCGCCAACTTTATCAAAGGAGAAGCCTTTGATTTTTGATTTGTGAATGAGATTTTTAATAATTAATTGCAGTTGAATGTAAAATAATTCTTCAAATTTTAATCGAAATTGAGCTCTTGCAAGAAGCTCTGGAGTCTTCGGGAAATGAATATTAAAAAGTGCCTCTGATTTAGGAATTAATTTTAATTCAGTCATCACTGAATCAGGCAGGGTTTCAACAAAGCGTCCTTTTGATTCCAAAAACAACTGCTGCATAATTTTGGTAACGACTTTGTTTGTGATGCCTTTATTTGATAATTTTTCGGTTGATGGGTATATGGCTTGCATGGCAGAACGCAAGTTGCTCTCATGCTCAGCTTGTAATTCAATTTCGGGATGTGGCATGCTGTATTTTCCGTTAAACCAATTGGTTTTTCCGAAAATCACGTAAGGTTGACCTGTTTTTAGGTTTTCTCGTATCCATTTCTGTCCTCTAAACCAAACGAGTTCCATTATTCCGCTGTCGTCTCTAAAGTTAGCAACTAGGCGTTTGCCTCGTTTTTGGGCCACTTCTTTAAATCCAGTTATGACACCAACGATTTGAACTTCGGCGTTGTTACGCTGTAATTCATTTATTTTATAATATCTGGTGCGATCTATATAACGATTAGGGAATAGATTGATGAGGTCTTGATATGTTTGAATACCCAGCTCTGAGCGCAACAAATCCGCTCGGTTTGGGCCGACACCTTTGAGATAATCAATGGGAGTTTGTAAATTCACGCTCATGAGAACGAAATTAAACTATTTCGTTATAAAGTAAAAGTTCAAAACGGCTCTTTGATTATTTTATTGAAATAAATTAATGGTGTGAAAAGGCGCAAAGATTTTAATTTGATATTACAGGAAAATGTTTTCGTTAATAAGGTGCTTTATCTCAAAACGTTGTCAAATTGAATATTTGTAGTTTTAGTGATTTTCTTAACACTTTTTCTTACCAGTGGCACTCATTAGTATAGTGTTTTTAAAAACAAATTTTTGAGGAATTAGATTGAAGGAGCTAAGCTTTTTGAAAACTTTGTCTGTAACTCAGTTGTTATGTATTGAATCTAAAACTTACTATTTTGTTAAATGACCAATATAAAATTATAGAAAGATGTATTTTGGTCATATTGTTGTTTAATATTATCTATGAAGAATTTTTTTATCATTTTGTGTGCGTGTTTAGCTAGTGTTTCGGTTGCACAACAAACAGACTATGTGGATTTTAAAAAAGTAGAAGCTTTAATTGTTTTTAATCAATTTCAGGTTGATAGCACAAAATATAACTCCTATGATGCAAAGTTTGATATTCTTAGATCTACTGATTCTATTTATTTAGACGCCATTAATATGAAGTTTATACATGTTGCTATTGATGGTTCTGAAATAAACTTTAGTAATGATGGTAAAAAGCTAAAAATATATCACAGTTTTGAAAAAGGGAAGACTTATAATCTAAGTTTTTTGTTTTTTGCTTCTCCTAAAAAGGCGATGTATTTTGTTGGTTGGGAAAATGAAGGAAGGAATCAAATTTGGACACAAGGTCAAGGGAAATATACAAGTAATTGGTTGCCAAGTCTAGATGATACAAATGATAAAATTGAGTTTGATTTAAAATTTGTTGCACCAAAAACATATCAGGTTATTTCAAATGGAGTTTTAAAATCTAAATCAGACAATGATGGACATGTGCTTTGGGAATATGATATGAAGCATCCAATGTCTAGTTATTTGGTTGCTGTTGTTGTTGGTAAATATGATAAGAAAACAGAAACCTCTAAAAGTGGTATTCCTTTAGAATATTACTACTATCCAGAAGATTCTTTAAAAGTTGAGCCAACGTATCGTTATTCTAAGCAAATGTTCGATTTTCTAGAAGAAGAAATTGGAGTTGCTTACCCATGGCAAAATTATAAACAAGTGCCTGTACATGATTTTCTGTATGCAGGTATGGAAAACACAAGCCTTACTATTTTTTCTGATGCTTTTGTGGTAGATTCTATAGGTTTTAATGATAAAAACTATGTAAACGTTAATGCTCATGAGCTTGCGCATCAATGGTTTGGTGATTTGGTAACAGCTAAGTCTGGAGCGCATCATTGGTTACAAGAAGGGTTTGCAACTTATTATGCGCTTTTAGCAGAAAAGGATGTTTTTGGTGAAAATTATTTTTATTTTAAACTTTTAGAATCATCAATAGATTTAGGAAAGCAAGATATTTCAGGCAATGGAACATCGCTTCTAAATCCTAAATCTAGTAGTCTAACATTTTATCAGCGCGGGGCGTGGGTTTTACATGCGCTACGAACTAAAGTTGGAGATCGAGTTTTTAGGCAAGCTGTAATAAATTATTTGGAAAAATATAAATTTAAAAATGCTGAAACTTCCGATTTTATAAAGGAAGTAGAGCGTATATATGGACGCTCTTTGTCTAGTTTTGTGAACTTATGGATAAAGCAAAAAGATTTTCCTGTGGATAATGCTTTTGATATATTGAAACAACAATCTACTTATATCAATGAGTTTTTGATGGTAGACTGTCAGGCAAAATCATCTAAATGTTCTGAATATCTCAAGTATTACGTGTCTGATGAGGCAAAAGCGAAAATTATATCACAAGTACCAGAATTGGTAACACCTGAAACCTTTAACAATGGTTTAAAAGTTCGTCAGGCTATCTCTAAATATGTGAGGCAAATACCTGTTAATTTAAAGGAAGATTATGAGTCGCTTTTGGATGATAAGTCGTACATTACCATAGAAAACGCATTGTACAATCTTTGGTCTAGTTTTCCTGAGGATCGATCGGCTTATCTTTTTAAAACAAGAGATATTGTTGGTTTTAATGATAAAAATGTACGGTTGTTATGGATTGTTTTAAATCTTAGTACACCGTTTTATAAAGCAGATAACAAACAAGCTTTATTTCAAGAATTGATAGGTTATACAGGTGAGAAGTACAATGCAGATTTAAGAATTAAGGCGTTTCAGTATTTAAAAATGATAAAATCTTGTAATGAAGACTGTATGTCTAATTTAGAAAACGCAAAATCACATCATAATTGGCGTTTGGTTAAGTTTGCCAAGCAGTTATCTGAAGAATTAGAACAAAAAAGAAATTAATGCGAGCATTAGTAATATCTGGAGGTGGAAGTAAAGGTGCGTTTGCGGGTGGTGTTGCTCAGTACTTAATAGAGCGTGAAAAACATAATTACGATATGTTTTTAGGGACCTCTACAGGAAGTCTTTTAGTACCACACTTGGCTGCTAATGAAATAGGAAAGCTCTACGATATTTTTACAAATGTGCAACAACACGACATTTTTAGTGTAAGTCCTTTTATACAACGTAAAAAAGGAGATAGAGAATATGTGTCTATTGATTTTGTAAATTCTTTATGGCAGTTTATAAGACGAAGACGAACTTTTGGAGAAAGTAAAGCGCTCAGACGAAATATTAGAAAAAATGTAACTTTTGCCGAATACACAAAAATTAAAAAAGAAAAGCACGATGTCGTGGTTACGGTATCTAACTTGTCTATGAATCGTGTAGAGTATAAATCTATACAAGAGTGTTCTTACGAAGAGTTTTGCAATTGGATTTGGATTTCTTGTAACTATATACCATTTATGTCTTTGGCTAAAGTTGATGGTTATGAATATGCAGATGGTGGATTAGGAAGTGTTATTCCTATTAGAGAGGCAATACGAAGAGGAGCAACAGAAGTTGACGCTATTGTGTTAGAAGCTGAAACATTAGGAAAACAAAAAGTTTTAGGAAAAAATCCATTTTCATTAATGATTAGTTTATTTGGTCATTTGCTGGATCAGGTCGAAAAAAATGATGTTATCATTGGAAAGCTTGCCGCAAAGCATAATAATGTGAAGTTGAATTTATATTATACTCCAACGAGTCTTACAGAAAATTCATTGATATTTAGTAAGCGATTAATGGAAAAATGGTGGATAGAAGGCTATGAATATGCTGAAAGACGACATGAAGAATAAGTGTTCGTATTTATTAAATTAAGGTGTAACTAGTTTAATAATCAATGTTTTGTATTCTTGAGATTTTCTCCCATTGAGAATGATATTTTCTATTTAAAAAATGGTAACATAATCACCAACCTTGAGCTTTTTTGCTAGAGAATGAGATTTGGCATTGAGTGAATTTCCTGAAACAGCTATTGTGGCGTGACCTTTGAATTTAATTTTAAAGTTTTCAATTTCAAAAGGTTTATTTTCAAGAAGAGCAGCACATTTTAAAGTTAATTTATTAGCGGTTAGTTGGTCTTTAGTTATTTC
The DNA here is from genome assembly GCF_018860565.1 of Winogradskyella psychrotolerans. Lineage (GTDB taxonomy): Bacteria > Bacteroidota > Bacteroidia > Flavobacteriales > Flavobacteriaceae > Winogradskyella > Winogradskyella damuponensis. The sequence goes on along the minus strand of NZ_JAHKPS010000009.1, from coordinate 306,315 downwards.
AAAAGTACAAGGAGCTCTATTAGTTAAGAGGTTTTCTGAACTTTGACTTTGTGCGAATGAAAAAATCAAAAATAAAGATTAAACAGGATGAAAATCTCATAGTGCATTAGTGTTTAAAAAAGTAAATTACAAATTATTGAAGGAGGTGTTAAGCCACTCTAATCTATCATTAAGCCACTGGTCTAGATAGGTGACTTCTTCGTCGTATGTTGGGTAAAAGACATTGTTAGGCCAAACATAGACGCCTAAAATGGGCCAAGTATTAAAGTTTCTTTCTTGTGCTTCATATAAAAAGGAAGAATTTGAGTTAATTTTTTCTTGAAAAAGGCTTCTATTGTTATAAAAATAATTAAATCTAGATTTTACTTTTTCAACAAAAATAGGATCTTCAAAAAGGCGAGAATACCAAGTGGCATTTTTAATCCAAAACCCATCTGTAGTATCATTTCCGTTATAGTTAATGTTACCAAGACTAATGTCGTAATCCCATATTGGTCCCATTTTTAATTTACCGCCAGGGATGTAGTTCATATAAACACTAGAGTAAAAGATAGCATCATTGTTTTTTGTTATTTCATTTACAAGATACCAGTCTATAAAAGAATCTACATCTATATATTTAGCATATCCATTAATAGGGTCGCTAAAATTGTCTCCTAAGAGTACGCTTTCGGTTAATTCGATATAGTTTTTTATAATATTATACGCATTGTCTTCAGTATTGAGGCTAGGTTCTTTAATGTTGAATAAATAATGACTTGTTTCAAAATAAACGTCGTCTTCGTCTAGTCTAGAAAGTTGGTCTACCTCTAGTAGGTAGCCATCATCTCCAATATTTACCCTATTGGAAGATTCTTCTACTTTTTGGGTAATCTGATAGACGCCTAAATATTCACTATTTATAAAAAGTTCAACAAAACGACTCTCTGGAGTCCAGTCTAAATCGCTAAATCTGCTCAAGTCAAATGCGACTTCATTTCGTAGCATTGTTTTGTCTGTATAATTTGCTAATAAAATCCACTTTTTGTCTTCAGGCATTCCTAAAACACTTTCTTTAGAGTCAAATTTTATTTGATATGGTTTTTTAGGGAAATTCCAAGTTGTATTTCCTCTACCTCTAATTTTGAGATCAGCTAACAGGTTGTTGTCAATACTTTCTCCTGATATTTCTAAGCTTCCATTTAAATAGTCTTCTTTAGAAACAATAGGTGATAGGTTCTCGGTTGTTATTGATATTATTGGGAGGTTTGCTGATGGTTCTGGTGTCTCAGAAACGCGTCTGTCTTCACTACAACCTAATAACAATAGTAAAAAGAGTATTGGTATAATTTTTTTCATAACTAACATTTAATTTGCGGTTAGCAAAATTGTAAATTACCGTTAATAATTCACTGGTAAAAAGCATTTAAATACGTAAAGAAACGAGATGTAGGTATGCTATTCAATTTTAAACGAAGGTAGTTTAAAGTTTTTAAAAACTCAAATCACTGGTGGTTAGCGGTTTGGGTTAGTGTTTGGTATTTGTTTGGAGTAAAAAAGAACTTATTTATGCTTCAGAATACACTTGTCCTCTATGAGGTTTTAAAGCATCTCTAATGGGTTTCATTTCAGATTCATCAACTACTAAATATGCTAAACTGTGCATATCACTTATAGATTCAACGCCAGTAATTGTAATGTTTAATTTGTTAATTGCAATATATTCTTTTAGGTGTATTAAATGATGCTCTGCCGTTTTCTGTCCAGCAGGTCCTCTAAAATCCCATATTAATTTTAATTTCCGCATTGATGTAATTTTTTTATTCTTTATTATAAACAGAGGTTCCTTTTTCTACAAAATTTTTAAAGTTAGTCATATACGTTTTTGTCTGTTTTTTAAAAGCTTTAGGCATTAAAAGCAACATCATGCTCATTTTAAAATTTGTAGGTTGAAACTCATTTATAGAAATCCATTTTGTAAACTCATTTTCAATCGATTTAAAATGGTTTTCTTGTATATTGCGAATGCCTTTGGTTGTATAAGTACTGTAAATTTTATTAGGAAAATCTTGCATGGTAACGGTTTCTATAATTTCCATTTTACGTTTTCCAAAACTATAGTTCAGTCGCATTTTTGCTCCAAGTTCATTTGGTGTACCAGAAATATGTGCTGTACTAACTAAGCCTTCTTGCCAATGTTTTAAATTATCGGAGGATTTTAGTTTTTTTATGACTTCTGAAATGGGTTTTTTAATTAATATTTCAGTGGAATACCGCATGCTGAGGGAATTTTTATAAATGTATTAAAACCATTAGCAATAGTTTTAACTAATCGACGTTAAACAGTTTTAATTGTTAAAATCATCTTTTTAAATTATTACAATTTTAGTCTTGAAAGGTTATAAAATAATACAGCCTGTAAATCTAGTGCGATTTTTGCTATGCTACACGTAAAAACTATTAAAATAATGCCTTTTAAACTGCTTGTTAAATAAGCTATTTATGTTATTTTTGCTGAGTTTGAAAAACGAATACATTTCACAATAATATAGAAGAATAAATTATGAGTCTTAAATACAGATGTTTGTTTTTAGTGCTTTTTACACTGAATTTTACTTTTTCTCAAGATAAAGATGAGGTGCTTCTAAAAGTAGATGATGAGCCAATTATGGCTTCAGAATTTTTAAGAGTTTATAACAAAAATTTAGATTTAGTAAAAGATGAAAGCCAAAAAGATGTTGATGGCTATTTAAAATTATTTACTGAATATCAATTAAAGCTAAAAGAAGCTAAGCGTTTAAAAATTAATGAAGATGAAACCTATAAACGTGAATTTTCGAGATATAAAAAGCAATTAATAAAAAATTATATTTCAGAAAACGAAGTTACAGAAGCTTTGGTCAAAGAAGCTTATGATCGTAGTAATATAGATATTAATGCTTCTCATATTTTAGTGCGTTTAGAGGAGACGGCAAAAGACACCTTAAAAGCTTACAATGAAGTATTAGCTTTAAGAGAACGAGCTTTAAAAGAGGGCTTTGACAAAGTAAAGACAGAAATGCACAATGGTAGTACGATTTTTATTGAAGACTTAGGGTATTTTTCTGCTTTTAAGATGGTTTACGATTTTGAATCTGCCGCGTTTAATACTGCTGTAGGTGAAATTTCAATGCCTTTTAGAACCCAATTTGGCTACCATGTTGTTAAAGTTAATGATAAGCGAAAATCTAGAGGAACCATTTCTGCTGCTCATATTATGGTAAACTTAAAGTCCACTAAAGATTCGTTACATAATCCTGAGCAACGTATTAAGGAAATTTATAAGAAACTAAAACAAGGTGAACGCTTTGAGGCTTTGGCAAAGCAATTTTCTGAAGATAGAAGTTCGGCTGCTAATGGTGGCGAAATAAAACCTTTTAAAAGCGGACAGTTAAGTTCTGCAAAATTTGAAGACGTGGCTTTTGCTTTAAAAAATGATGGCGATGTTAGTGAACCTTTTAAAAGTGCTTATGGTTGGCACATTGTAAAACGTATTAAACTAAGTCCTATAGAATCATTTGAAGATGTAAAAGCATCTTTTGAAGCTAAAGTAAAAAGAGATTCGAGATCTAAATTGATTAATGAAGCTATGTTAAATAAGCTTAAGAAGCAATATGAAATAACATATAGTGCAGATGCTAAGCCTTACTTCACAAAGTTACTAAACAATGATTTTTATAATCGTTCTTGGAAATTACCAGAGAATTTTAAAACGAATGAAACCGTTTTTTCTATTAATAGTAGACCATTTACTTACCAAGAATTTGGAAATCACTTAATAAAAGCACAACGTATATACGCAGGAAAAAAAACACCTTTTGCTATTGTAATAGATAAGGAGTTCGAAAGCTTTTTTGAAAACTCAATTTTTAAATATAGAGAAGATAATTTAGAAGAAGAGAACCAAGAATTTGCAAACATCCTAAAAGAGTATAGAGATGGATTATTGTTATTTGACCTTATGGAAAAAGAAGTGTGGAATAAAGCCGCAAAAGACACTTTAGGTTTAGAAGCTTACTACAATAAAAACAAATCTAAGTATCAATGGAGTGATAGAGTAGATGTGGTTATTGCTTCTTCTGCAGAAAAATCTAGCATGAAGAAGATCCTTAAGCTGATGAAGAAAGGAAAATCTGAAGACGAAATTAAAAAAGCAGTAAACACTAAAGACAAGCAAAATGTGATTTTTACAAAAGGAACATACAAAACAGATGATCCTATTTTGCCTTCAGACTTTAAAGCTGTAAAAGGCGTTTCTAAAGTATATGAACATAATGAAGCCTTTCATGTTATAGATGTAAAAGCGGTTTTACCAGCAGGACAAAAAACATTGGAAGAAGCTAAAGGAAATGTAATTAATAATTACCAAGAGGAAATAGAAACCAATTGGATTAATGAATTATACAAGCGTTTTAAGGTAGAAATTAATCAAGACGTTCTTAAAACTGTTAAGACTAAAATCGGAAACTAATTTATATTTTTTGAAACATACACTATACATATTTCTCTTTGGTTTACTTTTTAATAGTTGTGATTTTTTTAAAAAGTCAGACGATTTAGAACCAATTGCCAGAGTTAACGAAAGTTACCTCTATAAAGAGGATCTTAAAGATGTAGTGCCAAAAGGAACCTCTAAAGAAGATAGTACTTTAATGGTCAATGCATACATTAACCGTTGGGCAAGACAATTGCTTTTAATGGATGGTGCTTTGTTAAACCTTTCTGAAGAAAAACAAAATGAGTTTTCTAAATTAGTAAAGCAATATAAAAACGATTTATATGCTAAAGCTTATTTAGAAGGTTTAGTAAAAAAAAATATAGACACTATAGTAGGGCACAAGGAAGCAGAATTATTTTATGAAGCTAATAAAGAATCATTTAAGCTAAATGACGATTTAATACAGTTTAGGTATATCAGTTTGCCATTAAACCCTATTAATTTAGATACTATAAAAAAACGTTTTAAACGCTTCGAAGCTAAGGATAAAGCGTATTTAGACTCTATCTCTGTTCAATTTAGATCTTATTCTTTGAATGACTCTATTTGGATTAAACTCAATCGTGTAGCAGAGAAAATACCAATCATAAATAGTTCAAATAAAAATCAACTGTTAAAAAAAACTAATTTCTTACAGCTCAAAGATTCATTAAACCTATATTTGATGCAAGTTAATGACGTACGTCTTCAAAACGATTATGCGCCTTTAGATTATGTAGAAACGTCGATTAACAAAATTGTTATAAACAAAAGAAAATTAGAGCTCATCAAGCAACTCGAAAATGATATTACAAAAGATGCAATTAAAAACAATAAATTTCAAACGTATAATTAAAGCAAGCCTTTTAGTTTGTTTTATGTCATTAAACTTTAGCAATGCTCAAGAAATCATTAATGATGAAGTACAACAAGTAGAGCAACCTAAAGATAGTGTTATTAATAAAACACGTATTAAAGCAGATGGTGTTGCGGCTGTTGTTGGTGATTTTATTCTTCTAGAATCTGATTTGGATAGAGAAATAGCACAATTAAAAGCTCAAGGAGCAGATTTAAAAGATATTACCAGATGTGAACTTTTTGGAAGTTTACTGGAAAGTAAATTATATGCACATCAAGCTATACAAGATAGTGTTATAGTTAATGAATTATATATTCAAAGCCGAGTAGATCAACAAATACAAGGTATTTTGGGTCAGCTAAATGGTGATATGGATAGGTTGCTTAAACTGTATAAAAAAGAATCAGAACAAGCCTTAAGAGATGAAATGTTTGAGATTAATAAAAACGGTTATCTCGCTCAAGAAATGCAAGCTAAGGTTACAGGAGATATAGAAGTAACACCAGAAGAAGTTAGAACCTTTTTTAATAATATACCAAAAGACGAACGACCAGTCTTTGGTACTGAATTAAAGCTGGCTGAAATTGTAATTATTCCAAAAGTAACAGAAGAAGCAAAACAAGCTGTTATTGATAAGCTAAAAGGATTTAAAACAGATGTAGAAGAAAACGGTTCTAGTTTTACAACTAAAGTGTTGTTTTATACAGAAGATTCTGGGTCTAAAGCTACGGGAGGAAAATATACATTGAATAGAAAACAGCCAAGAATGGTAAAAGAGTTTAGAGATGTTGCTTTTTCAATGCAAGAAGGAGAAATTTCAGAACCTTTTGAAACCGATTTTGGATACCATATTATATACTTAGAAAAAATCAGAGGTCAAGAGTATGATGTAAGACATATTTTATTACGTCCAGAATTAACTCAAGATGCTATAAAAGAAGCTAAGGATAAAATTGAAGAGATTAGAGAGAAAATTGTAAATGGTACATTAACTTTTGCTGAAGCGGCAAGAGAATTTAGTGATCAAAAAGAAACGAAATACGAAGGTGGTCAGTTGACAAATCCTACAACACAGGATTTTAATTTTGAGTTAACCCGAATGGATCCTGAATTGTATTCTCAAATTCAAGATTTAAAAGATGGTGAAATCAGTGAGGTTTTACAAGATGAAGATCGTATCAACAGATTAAAGTTTAAAATTTTAACCGTTACAGATCGTATAGACGACCATGAAGCTGATTTTGCAAAGGATTATTTAAAAATTAAAAATCTTGCTTTACAAGACAAACAAATTAAAGCTGTTGCAAAATGGCAAAAGGAAACCATTTTAAATACTTACATTAAGATTAATGGAGAGTATAGAGATTGTGATTTTCAAAGTAATTGGTTAAAAAAAGAATAGAGTATGTCTGATGTTGCTATAATTGAAAAATTTGTAAAAAAATATGCAGCGCTAAAACAAGAAGTTGCTAAAGTCATCATTGGTCAAGATGAGGTTGTTAGTCAAGTGTTAATTTCCATATTTTCTGGTGGTCACTCGCTTTTAGTAGGTGTTCCTGGTTTGGCAAAAACCTTAATGGTTAACACTATTGCACAAGCTTTAGGTTTAGATTTTAAGCGTATTCAGTTTACTCCAGATTTAATGCCTAGTGATATTTTAGGTAGTGAAATTTTGGATGAGAATCGTCAGTTTAAATTTATAAAAGGACCAATATTCTCTAATATTATTTTAGCAGATGAGATTAACAGAACTCCGCCAAAAACGCAAGCAGCCTTATTAGAAGCGATGCAGGAACGTTCGGTTACAGTAGCTGGTTATCAATATAAGTTAAGTTTACCATATTTTGTTTTAGCGACACAAAACCCAATTGAGCAAGAAGGAACATATCCTTTACCAGAAGCACAATTAGACCGTTTTATGTTTTCTATTAATTTACAATACCCATCGTTTCAAGAAGAGGTTGATGTGGTTAAAGCAACAACTACAGATATTAAATCTTCGGTAAATGCGTTATATACAGCACAAGAAATTATCGATTTTCAGAATGTAATTCGTCGTATACCTGTTGCAGATAATGTTATTGAATATGCAGTATCTTTAGTGGGTAAAACACGACCAAAAGAAGATACAGCTGCAGATATTGTAAAAGAGTTTGTAGATTGGGGAGCAGGACCAAGGGCTTCTCAGAATTTAATTTTAGCAGCTAAAACTCATGCTGCTACAAAAGGAAAATTCTCACCAGATATTGAAGATGTTCAAGCTGTTGCTACAGGAATTTTAAGACACAGAATTATTAAAAACTATAAAGCAGAAGCTGAAGGCATTACTGATGAGAAGATAATTGAGAGTTTGTTTTAAGAATTCTGAATTTATTTTAAATATAAAAAACGACTATCAATTTTGATGGTCGTTTTTTTGTTTTAAATCTGTTAAGTTGGTTGTCTATAAGTTTTAACTTAACCGTGTATTGTTTCCTTATTGCCTAAGTTTTTCATAATCTCAGCTTCATAATCGAGTAATGCGTCCCATTTGTCGTCAACGTCCTTTCTATCTCCATATTTTCTTGCAAAGTTTAAAAACATGGTGTAATGACCAGCTTCACTAATCATTAGTTTGCGGTAAAATTTCGCCAATTTTTTGTCTTCTAGCGCTTCAGACAATAACCTAAAGCGTTCGCAACTACGTGCTTCAATTAATGCGGCATATAAAAGTCTATGAACTAGTTGTGTTGTTCTACTTCCTCCTTTAGGAAAGAATTTTATAAGGGCTAGTACATAATCGTCTTTACGATCTCTACCTAAGGTCCAACCATTTTCTATGATTTTATCGTGTACCATTTTAAAATGGCTCATTTCTTCCTCTACTAAAACTATCATTTCCTGTACGAGTTCCGTGTATTCTGGAAAACCTACAATTAGTGAAATAGCTGTACTTGCTGCTTTTTGTTCGCAATAGGCGTGGTCAGTTAATATATCTTCAATATTTTTTTCAACGATATTAACCCATCTTGGATCGGTTGGTAATTTTAGTCCTAACATAATTAATTTTGTGTTACATGAACCATATTTATGGTACCATTATCATTAACAAATAAAGTGTGTAGCGCAGAGCGATTGGTTTCTGGTATAGCAAACATTACATCTATAAGTACTGTGTTTTTTAATGAAGGCTCGTCATCTACTTGTATAGATTGTAAGATGGCTAATTTGTCGAAGTCATGAAACGGAGAATCGGGTGAATAATTATTGTGATAACCAAAGAGCTGGTTTGCTTTATGTTTATCAAAGCTTTCTTCATAAATTAATTCGCCTTCTTTTTCCACACGAATATCGAATTTAAAGTTTCGGTAATGTGTCTGGTAATTGATGGTATCTTTTATTTTAGAGAATAATACGTCACTAGACATGTCAGAATATATTTTTATTTTCACTCTAAAACCATTACTCATTACGGTGTCTACTTCACGTTCTGTATAGTTTTCAGGGATGTAAACATTAGATTCAAAATTGACTGTTTTTTTGAATTCTTCAATACTTTCTGATAAGGCTTGACTCTGCGTCTTTCTACCTTCACAACTTGTAAAAGCTATAAGCGTTATAATAAAAAGTCCTAATAAATGTTTCATCTGTTTGAATGTTAATCCGCCTTGTTAGTCATTCTTTTTTCGTTCTCTAATAGTCAATAGCATAGAAATAATAATTAAAACACTCGATAGTGTTGACATCCAAAATCCACGATCAAAATCCTCAGTGTATATAAAATTGGCAATCATTAGAATGGCACTTGCAATAATAACAATTAAAGGTAAGTTTTTTTTCATGCATTCTGGGTTTTTAAATTGATTACAGCTTAAATATCTAACCCAAAAGTTTGTCGTAAAACTTCAATATTAGGATTTTTTTCTTTCAATTTTTCGTATTTTTCTAAAGGTGTAAATGCGTATTTTTTTGCTATTTCTTCGTTAACAGTAATGTCTAACTTAAGATCATAATTACGTAACCTCTTCTTTAAAAAGGCCATCAGAGGAAACTCGGCACGTTGCAATTCAATTTTATTGGTATTATTAGAATAGGTGAGGTAAATGGTGGTGTCTTTTAATTTGGGTTGATCCATTTGTAAAATAGAAGCCATAATTTTTTCACCTTTCTTATCCATTTTTGCGGTGTATATTTTCCAAGCTTCATTTAACGCTTCTTGTGTAACCGGTTCTTTTGGTAAATCATCTTCATCAATTACAACATCCATTTGTCGTAATTGATGTTCTTTCTTTTCTCTTATACTCTTTAAGGATAAACCAGAGGTTGATGATTTTGGTTTGTTAATAGATATTTTTGGGATCTTAATAACGGGCTCGTTTACAGTTTCCTTAGGTTTTGCTTGTGAACCTACAGTTGTTTTACGCTCAGGAGTTTTAACTTCTGTTTTAGGTTTTGTAACAGGAATGGGTGTGATGCCTCTTGCTTTAAAATACGAAGGCGGAATTATGAAGTGCCTAAGATTTTTTTTTTCTCCATCAAAAGTGATAGAGGCAAGTTGCATAAGTGTTAACTCAACTAGTAAGCGTTGATTTTTACTGGTTTTGTATTTGAGGTCACAGTCATTAGCTAACCGAATCCCTTCCATAAGAAAACTATGTGATGTTTTCTGTGATTGTTCTTGGTATTTTAGACTAGTCTCTTCACCAACTTCTAATAAAGGAATGGTTGCAGGATTTTTACAAACCATAAGGTCTCTAAAGTGTGAAGCTAAACCAGCAATGTAATGGTGGCCATCAAACCCTTTTGAAAGTATGGTATTAAATTGAACTAATAAATCTGGAATCTTATTTTCTAATATTAAATCTGTACTCGTAAAATAGGTTTCGTAATCAAGAACGTTTAAATTCTCAGTAACGGCTTGTCTTGTTAGATTCTTTCCAGAAAAACTAACTACGCGATCAAAAATAGACAGTGCATCACGCATGGCTCCATCTGCTTTTTGAGCAATAATATGAAGTGCGTCATCTTCTGCTGTAATGCCTTGTTCTTTGGCAATATATTTTAAATAGTCTTTAGCATCAGAAACCGTTATACGTTTAAAATCAAAAATCTGACAACGTGAAAGTATTGTTGGAATGATTTTATGCTTTTCAGTAGTTGCTAAAATAAAGATACAATGTTTGGGTGGCTCTTCTAATGTTTTTAAAAAGGCATTAAAAGCGGCTTGAGACAACATGTGAACCTCATCAATGATATATACTTTGTATTTACCAACTTGTGGTGGAATACGTACTTGATCTGTAAGTTCTCTTATTTGGTCTACACCGTTATTTGACGCTGCATCTAATTCAAAAATATTGAAAGCAAAGTCTTCGTTTTCACTTGTGTTTTCATCACTATTAATCATTTTAGCCAATATACGAGCGCAAGTTGTTTTACCAACTCCACGAGGACCTGTAAATAATAAGGCTTGAGCTAAATGATTGTTTTCAATAGCATTAAGTAACGTATTTGTAATAGCCTGCTGGCCCACAACATCCTTAAAGGTTTGTGGTCTGTATTTACGCGCTGATACTACAAAGTGTTCCAAGGTTTATACTGAATTTGCTTTTGCTAACTAATTTTAAAAATCTAGAATACAAATTTAAAAAAAGAAGCTCAATTTAGAGTTTAAATTAAGCTTAGTTTATTTGAGTTATTAACAGTGTACTGATAAAAAAATCTTAAGACTTTATATATTTTAAAAATGTTTTAATGTCTTAAAAAAAAGCCACTTAATTTTAAGTGGCTTTTTTTTAGAATAAAATCTTAGTTGCTAACACTGCCAGAACCGGATATTTTAGTGTCTTTTTTTGTTGGTTGTCCTGAGTATTTTACATCTCCAGAACCTGCTATTTTTACTTTAAGTTCTCCGTTACAAACCACATTTATATCTCCAGAACCAGATATTTTAGCATCTACATTGATGCTTTTTAAATGTTCACCATCAAAGTCGCCTGAACCTGCTACAACAGTGATTAGGTTTTTAGTAGAGCCTTTAAGTTCTATGTCTCCAGAACCAGCAATTCTACTATCTATATGTTGCGCTTCAATATTTAAATCTATATCTCCAGAGCCTGCTAAAGCCACATCAAATTCATCTGCTTTTATAGTACCTGAATTTTCAACATCACCAGAACCGGCAAGCGACACAGAATTAATAGATTCATAAGGTATGGTGATAATAATGGTTTGGCTTGGTTTTAGGTTGTATTTTTCTTTAACCTTAACATAGAGTATATTGCCCTTTACTTCGGTTACAATGTAATCCATTAAATTAGAATCTCCTTTAATTGTGATGTTACCTTCTGTACCTTGCACTAATTTAAAATCCATTGGTCCTGCAGCTTTTAAGCCGTTATAAGAGTCCGTAGATCTTTTTACGGTTGTAATGTTGCCATCCCCTTTTATTTTTTTCCATTTTTGGGCGTTAGAAGTTGTTGCGCATAATACAAATGCGAGTACTGTGATTGATTGTAATAGTTTCATGTTGTTTTAGTTTTTGATTTGATGTTTATTTTTTATTCCTACAAGTTTGCAGGGTTTTTTATAGTGATTATTCTAAAAGCAAAACTTGGTAACTAGTTTATTTTAAAGGTAACACTTCCGTATTCAGAGTCTATCTTAACATTATTTCCAGAATTTTGAGAGCCATAATAACCGTTGTATTTTTTCTCAGTATGGTCAATTTCTTTATTGGTAAAATTAAAACCATCTGATTCTCGTAAGGATGCGAATTCTAATTCGATATTAAAATCAAAATTGTAATTGGCATCGTGTCCAATGGTAATGCCTGTAAAATCTGCATCAATATCAATATTTTGTGCTTTTGACGCCATTCTGTCAATTTTTATTGAGCCATAGTTGGCATCAATTTTTACATTTTTAAAGACATTTCCTAAACGTAATGTTAGATAATCACCTTTGCCACTAAAATTATTGATATTGTCGGCTTTTAATGAGCCATAATCACAATTATATTCTACATTTTCTGCAACTTCTATAATGGATTTTGTGTAATCTGCTTTTACGATTAAGTTGTTTGTTTTTGCAACTGTAAATCCGCTATAATCGGCTGTTATTTTACCACTTTTTATGTATTCAAAATAGCAGTTACTGCTGTAGTCAAATCTGATGTCGTTATGATCTGCCATCAATTCTTTGGTGGTAATTTTCCCGTAATCGCAATTAATAGTTGCAACACCATTAAGTCTATCTAAGTTAATAGAACCGTAATCTTGATCAAGGTTTACATTATTAGAAATAGGAATTTTTATTACATATTTAATTTCTAACTGAATACTTTTATTTTTTCCCCAATTCCACCAACTACTTTTAGTTTTGCTTATTTTGGTGATAGCAGAAACCAAGTCTTTAGTCGCTGAAAAATCAACAGTGATGCCATTTAATCGCTCTTGTACTTTTTCGGTATCATTACCTGTAACTTTGATAAGAATATCAAAGTCTATTCTGTTTTCGTCCCAGGTAATAACATCAATACTTCCATAGCTATTATCTACTTTTAATGTGGCGTTAGAAGATACATTAAAGGACTTTTTTATGATTTTTTCTTTGCTAGATTTTACAATGTCTTTATTTGTATGTGCAAATACAATACTCGGAAGGAGTAGACATAAAAAGGCTATTTTAAATTGTATGTTTAGGTTCATTTGTATTTGTTTTAAGTTCTTTAATCGTTTCAATTTGTTCTAAAACGGTGTTTAAAATGTCTATTCTATTTTGAAAGTTAGAGATCATCGCATAAATAACACGTTGGTTTTTTCCGCTTTCAGTTAAATCTGTTTTTAAATTTTGATACTCTTTTTCTAAGAGTTGAATTTGCATTAAAGCATCCGAAATAATTTGTTCAGTTAAAGGTGAACGTGCGTTGTCTAGTTTCTTTAATTCGTTTTCAATAGTAATTGTGAAGAAATCTTGTGTAGCAGACATTTCTGGAGATACACTAGCTAAATCTAAATGTTCTGGCTGATTTTGTAATGTTGCAAATAAACCAAAACAAATAATTACTGATGCTGCAATGGCTAAAAAAGGTTTCCAGTTAAAACGCAATTGTTCTTTAGTTTTGGTTGAAGCCAAATCATTTGCGTTCAATTTATTTAAGAATCTATTTTCATGCCCTTGATTAGGTTCGCTTATATCAAAACGACCCTTTAGGTCATCAAATAAATCATCTATAGTATTCTTTTCCATAGTTTTTTTATTAAGCGGTTTACATTATTTTTTTACGTAAACTTTCTTTCGCTCTCGAAATCATTGTTCTACAATTGGCATAAGAAATATCCATGATGTCACAGATTTCTTCATAATCATACCCTTCAATTAAGTGTAATGATAATCCTAAACTGTAATTGGGTTTTAAGGTTTTCATTGCGCTCATTATTTGTTTAACTTTTTCATTTTTATGATGGTCTTCATCAATACCTTGATGGTCTTCAACTTTATAAAGGACATTTTCTAAAGGCACTTCATTTTGTTTAACCACTTTATTATAATAGCTAATACTGTTGTTTATAACAATACGTTTTAGCCATGCGCCAAACAAGTTGACGTCTTGTAAAGTGTTTAATTTTGTAAAAGCCGTTAAAAAAGACTCTTGCATAATGTCTTCAGCTTTAAAAGAATCTTTTACAATTCTAATTGCTGTGTTATACATAGCTTTGTTGTATCTGTTGTAAACTTCCAACTGTGCACGTTGGTTTCCAGATTGACAAAGTTGTAATAACTGTTCGATATTTTGATTGGTTGATGTCAAAAAACAATTGCTTTTACTTATAGATGGAGTTTTTTTTTTAGTGTTACAGTTTAAAATGAAAAAAGTTTTATGTCGTTATAAAGGTAATGGCATAACAATTGAAAATATAACAGTGTGAATAACTTTGAATATCTTATAACAAATTGATATTCAGTGTAAAGTTAATTATTAATACATTTAAAATAATGTTGTTCTGTTGATGTTAATGACAGAATGGCTAGAAAATATATATGAAAAAATCAAAATTTTTAAATTTAGACAATCTGTCATTTCAGGATTTCGATGAGAATTCAGAATTAATTCCATTGATGACACCAGAAGATGAAGAGTTAATAAATAACGAATCGTTACCAGAGTCGTTACCAATTCTACCATTGAGAAATACGGTTTTATTTCCAGGTGTAGTTATTCCAATTACAGCAGGACGTGATGCTTCAATTAAATTAATTAATGACGCAAACAAAGGAGGTAAAGTCGTTGGTGTAGTCTCTCAAAAGGATGAGGCGGTAGAAAATCCAACAGCAAAAGACATATACAAAACCGGAACGGTTGCACGTATTTTAAAGGTATTAAAAATGCCAGATGGTAATACCACGGTTATTATTCAAGGTAAAAAACGTTTTTCTATTAACAAAGTAATTTCTGAGAAGCCTTATTTAACGGCAACAATTTCTGATATTCCTGAAGCAAAACCAGCAAAAGCGAATGAAGAATTTAGAGCAATTATAGATTCTATTAAGGATTTATCTTTAGACATTATTAAGGAAAGTCCTAATATTCCGTCTGAGGCAAGTTTTGCAATTAAGAATATTGAAAGCGATTCGTTCTTGGTGAATTTTGTGTCGTCTAACATGAATCTTAGAGTAGAGGAAAAGCAAGAATTGTTAAAGATTAACGATTTAAAGGAGCGTGCACTTCAAACCTTGAAATTCATGAATCTTGAATATCAAAAACTAGAACTTAAAAATGATATTCAGTCTAAGGTTCAGAGTGATATGAACCAACAACAACGTGAGTATTTCTTGCACCAACAAATGAAAACCATTCAAGAAGAATTGGGTGGTGGAGTGTCTTCTGGTGAAGAAATTGAAGATATGAAAGCACGTGCTAAGAAAAAGAAATGGGACGATAAGGTAAAAGAGCATTTTGATAAAGAATTGGCAAAAATGCAACGTATGAATCCTCAGGTTGCCGAGTATTCTATTCAACGTAATTACTTAGACCTATTCTTAGATTTACCATGGAATGAGTTTAGCAAGGATAAATTTGATTTAAAACGCGCACAGAAAATTTTAGACCGTGACCATTTTGGATTAGAAGACGTAAAAAAGAGAATCATTGAGTATTTAGCCGTTTTAAAGCTTAGAAATGATATGAAGTCTCCAATATTATGTCTTTATGGACCTCCAGGTGTTGGTAAAACGTCTTTAGGGAAGTCTGTTGCCGAAGCTTTAGGAAGAGAGTATGTGCGTATTTCATTAGGTGGTTTACGCGATGAAGCAGAAATTAGAGGCCATAGAAAAACGTATATTGGTGCTATGCCAGGACGAATTATTCAGAGTTTAAAGAAAGCGCAAACGTCTAATCCTGTATTTGTATTAGATGAAATAGATAAATTATCTACAGGTCATCAAGGTGACCCATCTTCTGCTATGTTAGAAGTATTAGATCCCGAACAAAACAATGAATTTTACGATAATTTCCTAGAAATGGGGTATGATTTATCTAAAGTGATGTTTATTGCGACGGCTAATAACATGAATACAATCCAGCCAGCATTAAGAGATCGTATGGAGATTATTAATGTAACAGGCTATACTATTGAAGAAAAAGTAGAGATTGCTAAACGTCATTTACTACCAAAGCAATTAAAAGAACATGGTTTAGACGATAAAGCTTTAAAAATAGCAAAGCCACAACTCGAAAAAATAGTTGAAGGTTATACACGTGAATCTGGAGTGAGAGGTTTAGAAAAGCAAATTGCAAAAATGGTGCGTTATGCAGCAAAAAATATTGCAATGGAAGAAGCGTATAACGTTAAGGTTACAAATGAAGATGTTATTGAAATTCTAGGAAGTCCAAGGATGGAGCGCGATAAATACGAAAACAATGATGTTGCAGGTGTTGTAACAGGATTGGCGTGGACAAGCGTAGGTGGCGATATTCTCTTTATTGAATCAATTTTATCTAAAGGAAAAGGAGCGCTATCTATTACAGGAAACTTAGGTAAAGTAATGAAGGAGTCTGCTACAATTGCTATGGAATATATTAAGGCAAATGCAGATGAATTTGGTATTAATCCAGAAGTGTTTGAAAAATATAATGTTCACATTCACGTTCCAGAAGGAGCAACTCCTAAAGATGGACCAAGTGCAGGTGTTACTATGTTAACTTCTTTAGTATCTTTGTTTACACAGCGTAAAGTGAAAAAGAGTTTAGCCATGACTGGTGAGATTACATTACGAGGTAAAGTATTACCTGTTGGAGGTATCAAAGAAAAGATATTAGCAGCCAAGCGTGCGCGTATTAAAGAGATTTTACTTTGTGAAGATAATAGAAGAGATATAGAGGAAATTAAGCCAGAATATCTGAAAGGATTAACGTTTCATTACGTTACAGATATGAGCGATGTTTTAAAACTGGCGCTTACAAATCAAAAAGTTAAAAATGCGAAAAAGCTTTAAAGTTATTTTATCAGTTGTATTTATTTTAGCAGTAAATATAAGTCTAATAGCACAATCTAAAGTAGAGTATAAAGATGTGCTATTAGACGGAAAACCTGCAAAATTAAATGTTGCAACTGGTGAAATTACTCTAGTAAAAGCTAAAACAGAAAACAATGTAAAAACACCGCAAACGGATGAAACAAAAAAGCAAGACACTATTGTTAAGGCTGTGGATTCCGATTTTCATATTGTTCAATCTAATGAGACTTTATTAGATGTTTCTAAAGCATACAAGGTCTCTTTAACCGAACTGAAACGCGCTAATAATTTACAGACAACATTAATAGATAAAGGACAAAGACTTCGTGTAAAAAACTTTGACGTAGTTACAGATCCAACAGTTGAAGTTGAACATAAAACAACTTATGAAAGCAATTTAGAAAGTAACCATTCAAGCATTCATATTGTAGAATTAAATGAAACTTTATACAGTATAGCAAAACGATATAATTTAAAGGTAGAGGATTTAAAAGATCAGAATAACTTACATTCAAATTTAATTAAAGTAGGTCAAAAACTTCATGTTACTGATTTTAATACATCAAAAGAAGTTAGCGACCTGTCTGTTTGGATTGTTAAAAAAGGAGATAACTTATATCGTATTGCTTTACATAGTGGAACAGCTGTAGATGAAATTAAACGTTTAAATGGATTAACAAGCAATACCATTCAAATAGGTCAAAAATTACAGTTAAAATAGAAAACTACAACACTCAAAAAATAAAAAAATCATATCATCGTTTTAAGATAGATTTAGTTATTTTGCAAAATCTATGATTAAGAGGATTACTACCTTATTTTTAATGCTTTCTTCTCTGCCTATGCTCGCGCAATTGGGTGGTGAGGCCACTTATCAATTTTTGAATTTAGTATCCTCACCAAGACAAGCTGCTTTAGGTGGAAAAATCATTACTAACTTTGATCATGATGTTACAGAAGCACTTTACAATCCGGCTTCTATAAATTACCAAATGCACAATCAGTTAGCTGTTAATGTTTCTAGCCATTTAGGCGGAATTACATACGGAACAGCAGCTTATGCTTATACGTGGGACAGACACGTACAAACCTTTCATGCAGGTATTACATATGTTAATTATGGCACTTTTGATGGTTACGATGTTGATGGTAATTCAACAGGAACTTTTAAAGGAAATGAGGCAGCATTATCTGCAGGTTATAATTATAATATTCCGTATACAGATATCTATATTGGAGCCAATGTAAAGCTTATAACCTCTGGATTAGAACAATACAGTTCTATTGGAGGTGCGGTAGATTTAGGAGCTATGTATATTAATGAAAAACTCGATTTTCATGCCGCTTTAACGCTTAGAAATATAGGAACGCAGTTTACAACTTATGCAGGTCAAAACGAACCTTTGCCTTTTGAAATTAATTTTGGGATGTCTCAAACCCTAGAAAACGTGCCTCTACGTTGGCATTTAACCCTAGAGAATTTACAAAAATGGCCTATTGGAGTTTCTAATCCTGCACGAGCTACTACCGACTTAGATGGCAATCAAACCCAAGAAAAAGTAGGGTTTTTAAATAAAGGATTAAGACACCTTATATTGGGGGCAGAGTTGTTTCCCGAAGGAGGTTTTAATGTTAGATTAGGTTATAACTTTAGACGAGCAGAAGAATTGCGTATTGTAGATCAAAGAAATTTTTCTGGCCTCT
The DNA here is from genome assembly GCF_018860565.1 of Winogradskyella psychrotolerans. Taxonomy (GTDB): domain Bacteria; phylum Bacteroidota; class Bacteroidia; order Flavobacteriales; family Flavobacteriaceae; genus Winogradskyella; species Winogradskyella damuponensis. The sequence goes on along the minus strand of NZ_JAHKPS010000009.1, from coordinate 287,761 downwards.
CAGTAGGTATTGGTATTAAATTAAATAATATGCGTTTTAGTTATACGCATGCAAGATATACAAGTGCTTCAAACACTAGTTTTTTTGGACTTCAAATAGATTTAGATGGTCGAAGAAGATAAATTAAATAAATCAACAATGAAAAAGATTGTTATTGCTATAGATGGCTTTTCATCAACAGGAAAAAGTACTGTTGCTAAACAATTAGCAAAAAAACTAAATTATATTTACGTAGATACAGGAGCTATGTATAGAGCTGTAACTTACTTTGCTTTAGAGCATGAGTATATCGGAGACGATTTTTTTAAAGAAAAAGAGTTAATAAATAGGCTAGGAGATATTAGTATTACTTTTAAATTTAATAAGGCAGCTGGTTTTGCCGAAGTCTATTTAAATGGTAAAAATATTGAAGCTGATATTAGAACACTTAAAGTTTCTAAATTTGTAAGCCCTGTAGCTACTTTATCTGCTGTACGACGAAAATTGGTAGAACAACAGCAGCTCATGGGAAAAGATAAAGGTATTGTTATGGATGGACGCGATATTGGAACCGTTGTTTTTCCTGATGCCGAATTAAAAATATTTATGACCGCTTCTGCAGAAACTAGAGCCAAACGACGTTATAAAGAATTAACAGATCGTGGCCATGAATTGAGTTATGAAGATGTTTTAGAAAATGTAACCACTAGAGACCATATAGATTCTACACGAGAAGATTCTCCTTTAGTAAAAGCAGAGGATGCCATTGAAATTGATAACTCTGATTTGACCATAGAAGAGCAGCTGGAGACTATTGTTGGTTTGGCAAATGATTTAATACAGTAATAAAATAACTAATCTACCGTTCCTAATATTACCATATTCCTATTGATCGTTGTAGAGTTAATCGTAACCATATCAATAGTATTTGTTTCAAAATTACATTTAAGAATACCATAGTAAATCTCTAAATCGGCAGATGAGAATAGATTAATATATTCGTCATTTTTATAGATTGACGTTCCTGAAGGAGTTGCATATCCAAAAAGATTATTATTTGACTTATCGGTAAAAGTTTGGTTTGTTTTATCTAACTCTATGGGTTTAAGGTCGTTCGTTATATTGTTGTTGTGGTCAAACTGCATTAATGCTATTCTATTGTTATAATCATCGGTTGTGCTATTATTGAGTTCATCACTAGAAGAATCACATGATAGAGCATTTATTAATAAGATTAAACTTAAAAAAATAGCTTTAGCAGATTTCATTTGTCATTATAATTAAGGAATCTAAGATAACAAAAAAGCGATAAATATTTAGTTTATCGCTTTTTTATCTAATCTATCAGTCCTATTACAAATTAGGAATAATTAACTCCTGATCAGGATGAATTACATCTGGATTCTTAAGTAAATCAGAATTAGCAGCAAAGATTTCTTTGTATTTCATAGCATCACCATAATAATGCTTTGCAATTTTACCTAAAGTTTCACCAGAAGCAACTGTATGTCTTGCATAAACAGATTCATCTGCTACTTTTATGTCGGCCATAATGTCAGAAGGATCAACACCTCCTATTTCTTTAATTTTATCCCAAATTAAGTTTTTTTCGTATTGTGTCGCTGCAGTACCTTTTACTTGTAGTACTCCATCTTTTTCACTAACATCTCCGTTTTGGATATTTAATTTTTCGCCTAAGTCTAATACACCTTGATATTTTGCTTTAACCATTGTTTTAAGTTTTTAATTGTTAATAGTATTGTAAATATACCAAATTATGTGCCATTTTTTTGTGTTTCTAAGCATCATTATGATATACTATTATATAAGACACGAGACTTAAAATAAAGTCACATTATTAGTGTTTGGTTTTCAGAATAATATATAGTACTTTTGCACTCCTTTTTAGCGATGTTAAGAAAGTAAGGAAAGGGAACAAAACAAATTTAATAATAACTTCTGTAGATTTTCGCTAATCTTTCAAAGTATACAGAATACAAATTTTAATTCAGCACATGTCTGAAAAAGAAACAAATCAAGCTGAGGTTGAAGCAACTGAAGCAGTTCAAGCTCCAGTAATCTCTGAAGCTCAAGCAAACCCAGAAAAATTCTTAAAAGAGTTCGATTGGCACAATTACGAAGAAGGAATTGAGCAGGTTGCAGACACTAAATTAGAAGAGTTTGAAAAATTAGTATCAGAAAATTTCGTTGACACTTTAGATGACGAAGTAGTAGAAGGTACTGTAATTACAATCACAGATCGTGATGCAATTATTGACATTAACGCAAAGTCTGAAGGTGTAATTTCTCTTAATGAGTTCCGTTACAACCCTAACTTAGCTGTTGGTGACAAAGTTGAAGTATTAATTGATGTGCGTGAAGATGCAACGGGTCAATTAGTATTATCTCACAGAAAAGCGAGAGTAATCAAAGCATGGGATCGTGTAAATAATGCACACGATACTGGCGAAATCGTTAACGGTTTTGTAAAATGTAGAACTAAAGGTGGTATGATTGTAGACGTATTTGGTATAGAAGCTTTCTTACCAGGTTCTCAAATCGATGTGAAGCCTATTAGAGATTATGATCAGTATGTAAATAAAACTATGGAATTTAAAGTTGTGAAAATCAACCACGAATTCAAAAACATAGTAGTTTCTCATAAAGCTTTAATTGAAGCAGATATTGAAGAACAAAAGAAAGAAATCATTGGTCAACTAGAAAAAGGACAAGTATTAGAAGGTATTGTAAAAAATATTACTTCTTATGGTGTGTTTATCGATTTAGGTGGTGTAGATGGTTTAGTTCATATTACAGATTTATCTTGGTCTCGTATCAACCATCCAAATGAGATTGTTGAGTTAGATCAGAAATTAAATGTTGTAATCCTTGATTTTGATGAAAACAAATCAAGAATCCAATTAGGTCTTAAACAATTATCTAAGCACCCTTGGGAAGCTTTAGGTGAAAATGTAAAAGTTGGAGATAAAGTAAAAGGTAAAGTTGTTGTAATCGCTGATTACGGTGCTTTTGTTGAAGTAGAAGAAGGTGTAGAAGGATTAGTTCACGTAAGTGAAATGTCTTGGTCTACGCATTTACGTTCTGCTCAAGATTTCGTATCTGTTGGAGATGAAATTGATGCTGTTATCTTAACTTTAGATAGAGAAGACAGAAAAATGTCTCTTGGTATTAAGCAATTAACACCAGATCCATGGACTGACATCACAACTAAGTATCCTGTAGGTTCTAAACACACAGGTATTGTACGTAACTTTACAAACTTTGGTGTTTTTGTTGAATTAGAAGAAGGTATCGACGGATTAATTTATATCTCAGATTTATCTTGGACTAAGAAAATTAAGCACCCATCTGAGTTCTGTAACGTAGGTGATACTTTAGACGTAGTTGTATTAGAGTTAGATGTAGACGGACGTAAATTATCTTTAGGTCATAAACAAACTACTGAAAACCCTTGGGACAAGTACGAAACTGAGTTTGCATTAGATACTGTACATAAAGCAGCTATCACAGAGATGGTAGATAAAGGAGCAACAATTGATTTTAACGAAGATATCGTTGCCTTTGTACCAGCACGTCACTTAGAGAAAGAAGATGGTTCTAAACTTGCTAAAGGTGAAGAAGCAGAATTCAAGATCATTGAATTTAATAAAGAATTCAAACGTGTTGTAGCATCTCATACAGCAGTATTTAGAGAAGAAGAAGCTAAAATCGTTAAGCAAGCTGTTAGAAAACAGGAAGCTCAAGCGGCAGAAGCTAAGCCAACTTTAGGTGATGCAAATGATGCTTTACAAGCGCTTAAAGATAAAATGGACGGGAAGAAATAATCCCAATTCCTTTGAAAAAAGGAATCTCATTAATCTATAATTTAAAGCCTCTCGATTTTTTCGAGAGGCTTTTTTTATACCATAGTTTGCTTGTCTATACAGCACACTGCCTTTGCAAGAAAAAAGTATTGTCAACAAAATAATTTATCCTAACTTTGTAAGCCAACAACGTTTGGAAACGATATGAGTCACAAAGTACTACTTAACTCAAAAGAAGTCAATATTACCCTTCATAGATTGGCTTGTCAACTCATTGAAAATCATGATGATTTTTCTGAAACTGTATTAATTGGTCTTCAACCACGAGGAAAATTTTTAGCAGATCGTTTAGCACAGCTACTCACTGACGATTATAAGATTAAGAATATTCAATTAGGACATTTAGATATCACGTTTTTTAGAGACGATTTTAGAAGAGGAGACAAACCACTAGAAGCTAACACAACCAAAATAGATTTTATAGTCGAAGATAAAAATGTCGTCTTTATTGATGATGTTTTATATACAGGACGAAGTATCAGGTCGGCATTAACAGCAATTCAATCTTTTGGTAGACCTAAAGATATTGAGTTATTAACCTTAATCGATAGGAGGTTTAGTAGACATTTACCAATTCAACCTAATTACAGAGGACGTCAAGTGGATGCAATCGATAATCAGAAAGTTATAGTGAAATGGGTTGAAAATGAAGGAGAAGATGCTGTTTATTTGGTAGATAAGTAAGAAGATGAACTCGAACTCGAAATTGAACTTGAAGTTGAACTCGAACTTGAAGTTGAAGTTGAAGTTGAAGTTGAAGTTGAAAAATAAAAATGAAGCGCTAAAGGCCAAAAGCTAATAGCCAAAAGCTAAATAAAGCAAAACAAAATGAGCGAATTAAGTGTCAATCACTTATTAGGAATTAAATATCTTACCAAAGAAGATATAGACCTTATTTTTGAAACTGCAGATCAGTTTAAAGAGGTTATAAATAGACCCATTAAAAAGGTACCATCACTTAGAGATATTACTATTGCGAATCTGTTTTTTGAAAATTCAACACGAACAAAATTGTCTTTTGAGTTGGCCGAAAAACGATTGTCGGCAGATGTTATTAATTTTTCAGCTTCGCAATCTTCAGTTAAAAAAGGAGAAACACTTATAGATACAGTTAATAATATACTTTCAATGAAAGTAGATATGGTAGTAATGCGTCATCCCAATCCTGGAGCAGGTGTGTTTTTATCTAAACATGTTAACGCTAGTATTATTAATGCAGGAGATGGAGCACATGAGCATCCTACACAAGCCTTATTAGATTCGTATTCAATTAGAGAAAAATTAGGAAGTGTTAAAGGTAAGAATGTGGTTATCGTTGGCGATATTTTACATAGTCGTGTCGCGCTTTCAAACATTTATGCCTTACAATTACAAGGAGCCAATGTTATGGTGTGTGGTCCAAAAACCTTGCTTCCAAAATATATAAAAGATTTAGGTGTTAAAGTAGAAACCAACCTTAAAAAAGCGTTAGAGTGGTGCGATGTTGCTAATATGCTACGTGTACAGAACGAACGTATGGATATTAGTTATTTTCCTTCTACAAGAGAATATACACAACAATTTGGAGTTAATAAAGAACTATTAGACAGCTTAGATAAAGAGATTGTAATTATGCACCCTGGACCAATAAACAGAGGAGTAGAAATTACAAGTGATGTTGCAGATTCTAAACAAGCTATTATTTTAAATCAAGTAGAAAATGGAGTAGCGGTTAGGATGGCAGTGATTTATCTTTTAGCGTCTAAAATAAAACAATAAATTATGATTATAGATAGAGATGGTAGTGTTACCATAATAACACAAGAAAAAGCTTCAACTAAAACCTTGGTTAGTAATATAGAAAAAGCTTATGATAAGTATAAAAACTATCATCTTATAGTTAGATTATCAAGTTTAGACAAGGTGTCTTTAGAAGAAATTATAGAATTTTTACGTTTAAGTAATAACCACAGAGCCGATAAAAAGAGTTTTGTAGTAGTTTCTGAAAAAGTAGATTTAGATCAAATGCCAGATGAAATTGTTGTAGTACCAACAATGCAAGAAGCATATGATATTATTGAAATGGAAGATATTGAACGTGATTTAGGAATCTAAAAAACGTACAGTTGTTTAGTTGTTATCGCTTATTTTAATAATTCAACAACTTAACAACAAGCAACTTATTAATTAATGAAATTAACAATCCTAGGCTGTCACAGTGCGACGCCACGAACTAATACCAATCCAACATCTCAGGTTTTAGAAATTAAAAATCATATGTTTTTAATTGATTGTGGAGAAGGTACACAAGTAGAGTTGCGACGAAATAGGGTTAAATTTTCAAGGATTAAGCATATTTTTATTTCGCATCTTCACGGAGATCATTATTTTGGATTAATTGGATTGGTTAATACCTTTAGTCTTTTAACACGCGAAACAGAACTTCATATTTATGGGCCAGAAGGATTAAAGGAAGTCATATTACTTCAAATGAAATTATCTGGAGGTTGGACAAAGTACCCACTTGTCTTTCATGAATTAAGTTCAAAAGTCTCAGAATTAATTTTTGAAGATGATAAAGTAGAAGTTTATACGATTCCTCTAAAACATAGAATTTATACCAATGGATTTCTATTTAAAGAGAAAAAAAATGAACGTAAACTAGATATTAATTTAGTATACGAAGCTAATATTGATACAGCATATTTTAGAAAATTAAAACAAGGATATGATGTTGTTAATGAAGATGGTGTTTTAATTGCTAACGAAAAAGTAACAAAAGATCCCATTTTAGCTAAAAGCTATGCTTATTGCAGTGATACTGTTTATAATGAAGAGATGATTCCCATAATTAAAGACGCAACAGTTTTATATCACGAATCTACTTTTTTAGACAAAAACGAATCGCTCTGTATACCTACAAAACACAGTACTGCAAAACATGCTGCTACTATTGCTAAAAAAGCAAATGTAGAGACTTTAATACTGGGACATTATTCTACGCGTTACAGTGGTTATAATGAGTTTAAAGCCGAAGCAAAAACTATTTTTGATAATGTATTACTAGCTAAAGATGGTAAAACATTTAATTTTGATTAACACGAGTCTTAAATTCCTCTAAATTCATAATCCACTCTATAGCCTCTTCTATATTTTTACAGCGTTTTAAACTTTTATTAAAAAATTTTTTTTCTAAAGACGCATTGAGGTAGCTAAAGTTTGTGTAAGTGACAATAGCAGATGCAATAAAGGCATCATAGTCCTTATTAAAATCTACCCAAAGTTGTGGGTCAAAAGAATACGAGTTGTAACGGTTAGCGATATAGCCTATTTTAACACCTTTAGATATAAAGTTACTAAATCTAGAAATTAACTCACTAGCGATATTGTAATCAACATGTATACCTTCGTTAAATTCAGATAATAAAAAATGTTCTGTTACGTATATTGTGCCAAAAGAAAATACTTCTTTTCTATATTCTATTTGCGTAGAATATTTACTGTCTTCAAACTTCATTTTTGTAATTTAATCCTTAAATTTATAGGGAAAATTGCGGTGTAAAAAATAATAGAAGAAGAAAAATTAAAATAAAAACGTAATGAATGCAGACTTAGGCAATTATAGAAAATCTTACGAAAAAGGAGAATTGTTGTTAGATAACGTTCCAGAAAATCCAATTGAATTGTTTAGAGATTGGTTTGTAGAAGTTGATACACATTTTGATATTGAAGAAGCTAATGCTATGACAATTTCTACACTAGGTTTAGATGGTTATCCAAAAAGTAGAGTAGTGCTACTTAAAAAATATACGCACGAAGGTTTTATATTCTATACCAATTACAATAGTGAAAAAGGAAAAGCCATTATAGAAAACCCTAATGTTTGTTTATCCTTCTTTTGGCATTCTGCAGAACGACAAATTATTATAAAAGGTAAAGCCGAAAAAATCTCAGAAAATCTAAGTGATGGTTATTTTGAATCACGACCAAGAGGTAGTCAATTAGGTGCTATAGTTTCTAATCAAAGTGAAGTTGTTAAAGATAGAGCCGAACTTGAAAATAAGCTAAAAGCATTAGAATCTAAGTTTGAAGGTAAAGAAATTGAGCGCCCTAAAAATTGGGGCGGCTTTATAATTAAACCCGTAGAACTAGAGTTTTGGCAAGGCAGGCCTAACCGATTGCACGATAGAATTCGTTACCAACTTCAAAATGATTTTAATTGGAAAAAGGAACGTTTAGCTCCTTAGTTTAATATTTAAAATAATCGACTAACGGTTGCTTCTTGACGGTCAAATGCGTAATTTTTGATTTTTAAAGTGCATTTCGTCGATGTTTTACAATAAAAATCGACAAACGACACGTTGTTTGTCGATTTTAACATTTCATTAACAGTTTGACTCAGCTGTGTGGTTAATTTAGTAATCCCAAACCTAAATAACCTACATTATGAAAGCTTTTAAACTCCTGCCTTTATTGGCTATAATTGTAATTTTTAGCTTTACTTCTTGTTCTACAGATACAATGGAGGATAATGCTGTTAATACGATTGAAGTTCCTGTTGCTCCGCAAGCCAAATTAATAGAAATAGAAATTATGGAGCTTATTAATGCTTATAGAATTAATGAAGGATTAAACTCTTTGCAAAATCATGATACTGTAAAAGCGGTAGCTTCTACGCATACAGAATATATGATAGAAGTAGATCATGTATCTCATGATAATTTCTTTTTAAGACAACAGAGCTTACAAGCTTATGCAAGTGCTAATTTGGTTTCAGAAAATGTTGCTTATGGTTTTAATTCTGCAGAGTCTGTAGTAAATGCTTGGTTAAATAGTCCTGGACACAGAGATAATATTAAAGGTGATTATACTGATTTTGATGTTTCTGCTGAACAAGACGAAAATGGAAAATGGTATTTTACTAATATGTTTATCAAGCGATAGATTGTATTAAACTCACGTTGCTATTTACAATACTTATGTTTTTTCATAAACGACTGTAGCTTTAATAAAAGGCACAGCATATAACTTTTTTTTTAACACCGACTTTCTAGAATTTTTTGACCAATCATTAGATCTAAAACGTGTATATTTTTGTATGTTTTTTGTATGCGTATGTAAGAGACTAGGTGTTGTTAAATACATTGTGTTTTTTATTTCAATATAACCAGGTTGAACAGTTGCTATACCTACAAAAATTCCTTTTTCAGTAAAAGGAATGCTTTTGTCTTCAAAAGATAGTTTATAATTCTTCGTATCGTTCTTTGGCTTTATAATTATATTTTCAAAATGTAAAAGCTCACCAGGAAACCCTAAATCATCTATGTTATAAAATGCTAATCTGTAGTAGGTTTGATATGTTTCATAATTATCGTTATTAGAATCTTTATATTTTAAATGCAATTCTACTAGCTTTCCTTTTTTATGTTTTGGGTTGTCTATTAAAATAGCTGTTTCATAACCAAAAGGAATAGAAACCGGAAAAACTTGTTTCCTATTTCCAGACGAAAGTTGAGTTTTGTTGTTGCTATATGTTTTTATCTTACCAACTATTAATATTTCATCTAAAGACTCCACCTTTGGAACCAATTGAAAATTTAAGGTATATTCATTTGGTTTAATAAAACGCGAAAGGCTAATCTTTTTACTTTCATAACCAATTAAAGAAGCGACTAAGGTATCTTTAGTAGTTGTTTTAGTTAAATCTAAATTGTAAACACCATTTTCATTACTGTAAACACCAATTTTTTTGTCTTTAATAACAAGGTTTACATATGCTAATTTTTCATCAGTAATGCTATTTAAAACATGCCCTTTTAGTGTTTGAGAATGTATAGAAAGCTGTAATAAAAGCAGTATTGATAGCAAAGGATATTTCATATGGTAATATGTCAACGTTTAGTATAACGAAGTTACCATCTTTAATTTTTTTTTAAGCTTAAAAAATAAATAATAAAAAAGCAAGCTCATTACAAGCTTGCTCTTCATCTTAGTTTACATTTAGTTTGGGAATGTAATATTATTTTTTTTCAGAATCTATAATATAGAAATAAGAACGTCTGTTAACTTGGTGTTCTTCCTCAGAGCATTTCACTCCGTTGGCACATTTATTTAAAAGACGGGTCTCACCATAACCTCTAGCGCTTTCTATTCTATTAGCATCAATACCTCTAGATATAATATATTTTGCAGTAGATTTTGCACGTCTGTCTGATAATTTTAAATTGTATTTATCACGACCTCTACTATCTGTATGAGATTCAATTTTAATAATCATTTCTGGATGCTTACGTAGCACATCTACAATATTTTCCAATTCGTATTGTGCATCTGTTCTAATATCAGATTTATCGTAATCAAAGAATATTGGGTTTATAATAATCTGGCTGTCTAAAATTAAAGGTTGTAATACTAAATCTACAGTATTAACTTTTTTGTCTTCATTAGCTGTAGTAACGGTTTTTTTGTCTTCTTTATAATCTGGTTTAGTACCAAGAATAGTATATGTTTTACTACATTTTACGTCAAAAGTATAGGCTCCATCTTCTGCTGTAAGGACTTCTTCAATTATTTTACCAGTTTCGTCAATAAGTTGTACAGTTACATCTGCTAAAATAATTTCAGTTCTGTGTTCTTTTGCAATACCTGTAATTTGTTGGTTACATTCTTCAATATTAAAGCTATATATATCGTCACCTCCTTTTCCTTCAGGTCTATTAGAAGAAATATATCCTTTTTGGGTTTCGCTATTAATAAAATAAGCAAAATCATCATAACCACTATTAAAAGGTGCACCTAAGTTTTCTGGAGTTGTAGGCTCTTCTTTTAAGATGTTTGATTTAAAAACATCTAGTAATCCTAAGTTAAGGTGACCATCTGAAGAAAAATAAAACGTACTGTCTTTGGCAACAAAAGGAAACATTTCTCGGCCCTCAGTATTTATTTTGTCTCCTAAATTTTTTGGTTCTCCATATGAACCATCATCATTAATTTTTACAGAATAAATATCAGTTTGTCCAATACCTCCATCGCGATCAGAAACAAAGAAAAGTGTTTTGTTATCTGGGCTTAATGTAGGATGGCCTGTTGAAAAAACATCATCATTAAATGGTAATTCAGTTACATTGGTCCATGCTTTACCTTTTAATGTAGCGGTATATATTTTGAGATGCGTTGTACCTTCTTTATCGTATTTTAATCTGTTTCGGTCATTAACGTTGTCTCTTGTAAAATACATCGTTTTTCCATCGTTTGTAATTGCAACTGAAGCTTCATGATAAATTGAATTGACATCTTCACCTGCCAGTTTTATTGGTGAGCTATAAGATTCCATTCCATTTTCTTCTTGTTTTACTTCCAATTGAAATAGATCTAGGAAAGGTTCTTTATTCCAATTGTATACTTTTTTTTCATCGCCACGAGCAGAGGCAAAGTAAAGGGTATTATCATGCAAGAATGATCCAAAATCTGACTTTTCAGAATTGAATGATAAGTTTTCGAGTGTCACAACACGATCTTCATTTTTTGAAGTTAATTTATCAAAAATACTAACATCATCAGGATTATAGCCTTTTAATCTACTATCTCCTTGTTGCGCTTCACTTAGTTTTTTAAACCAGATATCTGCTTTTTTATAGTCTCCAATACTTCTAAGCGATTGTATATATTTATAAATGTATTCAGCTTCAACATCTTTGTTTTCGCTTAATGCTTTTTCATACCAATAAGCCGCTTTTTCAGAATTAGAATTATTGTAATAGGCATCACCAAGTCGGGTTAAGACATGTGTATCAGCTTTACCTTTTTCAACTACTTTTTCATATAACTCTATGGCTTTTAGATAACCATAATTATCAAAAAACTTATCGGCTAATTTCGTCTGAGTAAAAGACAACGAAGAGCTTAAAATTAAAACAAGCGTTAATATTTTGATTTTCATAATACGTTCTTTTTAGAAATATCTTGGCGATTTAACACGTTTACTTTTAAAGACTTCAAACATTAATAATACTTCGTGTGTACCACTAGTATAGGGTGCTATATCAGAAATAGGATATTCATAAGCATAACCAATTCTCATTTGTTTAGAAATTTGAAAATCTGCTATACCGCCAATTGCAGCGGCATGCTCATTGGCTCTATAAGCTGCTCCAGCCCAAAATTTCTCATAAAATAAAAAGTTTGCAGAAATATCGAAAGATAAGGGTGCGCCATTTGTAGCTTTTAATAATGCGGAAGGTTTTAACTTTGTATTTTCGCTAAGGTTAAAAACATAACCACCAGTAAAATAGTAACTAACACGTTCTAGTGCCACATAGTCTAATGTACCATTTTTACCTTTGTTGTAATCTGTATTTAATATTCTTGGAGTAGATAATCCAAGATACCATTTTTGCGAATGTAAATATAAACCAGCACCAACATTTGGGCTCCAACGGTTAGATACATCATTAAAAAACGGATCGTTTACGACAGAAGGATCGTTTAATAAGGTTTCATCTAAAGTGTAATGTGTCATACCCGCTTTTAATCCAAAAGCAAGCTTTGTATTTTCACTTGTTTTAATGGTATAAGAGTAATCTGCATACAGGTATGAGAAGTTTTCATAGCCTAGTTTATCATTGATAAAGGAAATACCCAAACCCATATTTTCGTTTCTTAAGGGAGTATGTACCGATAAAGTTTGTGTTTCCGGTCCGCCTTCTAAGCCAACCCACTGACTTCTATGTAAACCTACAATACTTAATGTTTCTCTACTACCAGCATAAGCAGGGTTTATAGATATGGTGTTAAACATATATTGCGTAAACTGAGGTAACTGTTGCGCAAAGGCAGTAGAAACACTCAATAAAAGTATGGCAATACTTAGATATTTTGATAACTTCATAGGTTAAGTTTTAATTTGTTGCCACGTAGATAGGACCTGAAAACGGTGCTAAACCACTATTTTTTACATTAATAATATAATAATATGTACCAGTTGGAACTTTTCCTGAACCTCCTACAGATGAGCCATGAGCTTCACCACCCCAATCATTTTTATAATTGTTGGATTTATATATCTGCGCTCCCCAACGGTTAAATATTTGTAACTCTATAACAAAACCACATTGTTCTATAGAATCTACAGTAAAGTAATCGTTAATATTATCTCCATTTGAAGTAACGGTTTTAGAAATCACAACATTATCTGCAGAACTACAAGGTAATACTAAACAGTCGTCATCTATAGTTACATTTACTTCTACTTCTTTAGGACATGGTCCTTCAGTAATAGCGTATAAAAAGGTGTATACACCAACATCTGCAGTAGAAGGGTCAAAGTAACTTCCATTTAATGTTGTGTCTCCTGCTATAACACTCCATGTACCATCCATGCTAAAGTCTCCAGATAGTAATTCAAATAAGTCGAATTCAATATCAAGGACACATCTAAAGCCTTCTTGTACATTAATAACATTACTGATTTCTACGGCAATATTTTGAGTGTATAGTGCTTGGTTACCACAATCGTCTGTAACGGTCCAAGTTCTCACTATATTATAATCTTCAAAATCATTTTCTTGATATGATACTTCTTCGTATTCAACATTAATATCATTTGAACATGAATCTTCAAATCCTAAATTTGGTTTTACAGGAATATCATCACATGCAACAGTTATGTTTTCATCAAATGCAGTAACAAGCGTTGGTGCTGAAGTATCTTGAACAGATATAAATTGCGTGTGTACAGCTTCAATTCCACAACTGTCAGTAGCTGTCCATGTACGTTCTATAATGTAATATCCTATACAATCTCCGTTTGTAATCTCTTCTTCAAAAGTAACCTCAGCTGTACCACAATTATCGGTAGCAGTTAATGTTTCTGCAGTTGGTACGTCATCACATTCTACAGTAATATCTGCAGGTAACGTTTCATTAAATGCTGGTGCAGTTGTGTCTTGAACAGTAATGGTTTGAACAAATGTTGTTGTATTGTCACAATCATCTGTCAAAGACCAAGTACGTGTAATTATAGACTCATTTGGACAATTTCCTTCTGCAGTACTATCTGTAAATACAGCTTCTAAATCTGTTGCACAGTTATCTGATTCGTCAGTAACATCACCTGTAAGTGTGACATCTGTAATATCAATATCACATTCAACAGTAATATCTGCAGGAACAGAGAATGTAGGAACAGTTGTATCTTGAACCGTAATTGTTTGGATAGCAGTTGTAGTATTATCACAATCATCAGTTAATGACCAAGTACGTGTAATAATAGACGCACTTGGGCAACTGCCTTCAGCGACACTATCTGTATACGTTGCTTCCAGTTCTGAAGAACAGTTATCAGTTACGTTTGTTACATCACCCGTTAGTGTTAAATCTGTAGCGTCTGCATCACATTCAATAGTGATATCAGCAGGAACACTAAAAGTAGGTGGAGTACTGTCTTGAATAGTAATGGTCTGTACAAAAGTTGTCGTATTATCACAATCGTCAGTTAATGACCAAGTACGTGTGATTATAGAAGTACCTGGGCAACTACCATCAGCAACGCTATCTGTAAAAATGGCATCTAGTCCAGTAGAGCAATTATCTGCTTCGTCTGTGACATCTCCCGTTATAGTCAAGTCTGTAGCATCCGCATCACATTCTATTGTAATGTCATTAGGCACAGAGAATGTTGGTGCTGTAGTATCTTGAACTGTTATAGTTTGAACAAAAGAGGTCGCGTTATTGCAATCATCAACTAATAACCATGTACGTGTAATGATTGAAGAATTAGGACAGTCTCCGTCAATAACATTGTCTGTAAATGTAGCCTCAAGTTCTGTTGAACAATTATCAGTTTCATCAGTAACTTCACCCGTTATAGTTAAGTCTGTAGCATCTATATCACATTCAATTGTAATATCTTCAGGAACAGTAAATGTTGGTGGTGTAGAGTCTTGAACAGTAATAATTTGATCTTCAGAAACTGAATTCCCACATGCATCAGTTGCAGTCCATGTTCTTATAATTGTTTTAGTTGTGCCACAAGCATCGGTTTCGCTATCACTGTAAGTAATTGTGGCAGTAATATTACATTCGTCTATAGCTTTACCCATTCCTGTATTGTCAGGACTAGAATCTTCATTACATTCTATTGTAACATCAAGAGGAATTGTTAATAATGGTGCTTGTGTATCTATCAATGAATATGTAGCAGAAGTTGTTGCTGCATTTCCACATTCATCAGTTGCTGTAAATGTTACAGTAATAGCGCCATTTTCACAATCAATGTCTGTATTAGAGTCGTAATCGTTAGTCCAAGTAATTGTACTACAGTTATCCGTAGCTGTTGCTCCTGCATTATTTGCAAGCCAATCTTCAAGAGTCCCAGCTAGAGTAATTCCACATTCAATACTGATGTTTTCTACTGCAGATTCATCAATGTTTGGTGCTGTAGTATCTTGAATTGTAATGGTCTGTACAAAAGTTGTTGTATTGTCACAACTGTCAGTTAACGACCAAGTACGTGTAATAATAGAGCTGCTTGGGCAACTACCGTCTGCAATACTATCAGTAAAAATAGCTTCAAGTCCTGTAGAACAGTTGTCCGATTCGTCAGTTACATCACCAGTAAGGGTTAAGTCTGTTGCATCTTCATCACATTCTATTGTAATATTTGCAGGAACAGAAAATGTAGGCGGTGTTGTATCTTCTATAGTTAATGTTGCGTCTATAGTTGTTGTATTTCCACAATCATCAGCTACTGTATACTGTATTGTAATTGTACCACCAGATCCACAAGTAGGCACTAGGTTATTAAAGTCATAATTGGAAGTTACTATGTTTGTTGGCTCTGTGTCACAAGTATCAGTACCACATGTTTCAAGCGCAGCAATATTGGCCGCATTCCATGTTATAACAACACTTTCTGTATCAGAACCATCACATTCTATAGTTTCGTCTGCGACATTACATGCTGATAAATCAGGACCCGTTGTGTCTTCAATGATAAGTGTAGCGCTTAACGTACTTGCGTTACCTGTTGCATCTGTTAACGTGTAGATTACAGTGATTGTACCACTAGCCCCACAATTAGTAACTAGATTATCAAAGTTGTAATCTGAAGTTATTGTAATGTTATTATCACAAGCATCAGTTGCACAATTTTCTAACGCTAAAATATTAGCAGTATTCCATGCATTGGCAAGTGTTTCATTATCAGTGCCACTACATTCAAAAGTTTCATCTAGAACAGCACAATTAGATGTATCTGGAGGTGTTGTGTCTTTGATTAATTCAGTTGTAGTTTGAGATGTTGCAGTTACATTTGATCCATTTACTACTTCTTCGGCATTTACAGTTGCACTATTAATAACTTCAGTAGCATCTATATCTGCTTGAGTAACTAAATATGTTGCACTATATATCCAAGTCTCATTTGGATCTAATTGGTTATCGTTGTCTGTATCACCAGAAACAAATGCAATACTTATAGAAGGTGTTGCATTGTCTAATAAAGAATCGGTAATAATTACATTTTCTAATGCTACATCTCCAGAGTTAATCACTGTAAATGTATAAGTTATAGTTTCATCAATTTCAGTACAATCGTTTCCGTTGTCGTTATTGAATACTCCAGTTTTTATAAGCTGTATACCAGATTCGTTACAAAGTGTTACATCTGGATTATTAGCATCTATAATATAGGTATCAGTTGCTTGAACAGGTGTAGTTCCATCGGGTTGTAAGCCATTAACTGTTACATTATTTGTAATGTTTCCAGCATCTACATTTGCCTGAGTTATTGTATAGTCCGGAGCGGTGAATATCCAAGTTTCAGAAGGGTCAAGAACACTATCACCATTATCACCAGTAAGTGTTAGAGAAGCTGTAATATCACCACCTAATAAATCGTCAGTAATTGTAAGAGAATTAATAGATACATCACCATTATTAGTTACAGTGAAAGTATAAGTGACTATATCTCCTTCGCCAACACAACCACTAGCTGTACTAGAAGCTGCTTTTACGATTTCAATACTACCATTATCACAAAGTGTTACATCTGGATTATTAGCATCTATAATATAGGTGTCAGTTGCTAGAACAGATGTTGTTCCGTCAGGTTCTAGTCCGCTAACTGTTACATTATTAGTAATGCTTCCTGCATCTACGTTGTCTTGAGTTATAGTATAATTAGGTGCTGTGAATATCCATGTTTCAGAAGGATCAAGGATACCATCACCATTATCACCAGTAAGCGTAAGTGAATCAGTGATATTACCACCTAATAAATCATCAATAATTGTTACAGTATTAATAAGGATATCACCAGAATTAGTCACTGTAAATGTGTAAGTTATTGTATCACCAGCAGCAACACAATCAGTACTATTACTAGATGCAGATTTTACGATACTAAGTCCTGCAACACCGTCAATAGTGATATAAACAGTTGCTTGATCACAAGCCATAGGGGTTCCATTATCACAAATTGTGTAAATAAAAGAGTCTGTTCCAGAATATCCAGCATTAGGAGTGTAGGTAAACTCACCAGTATTAGGGTCAATATTTACAGTAACACCTTGAGTGGTTATAACAGTTGTAGAGGTTACAGTTTGTATATCGTCTTCAATATCATTGTCGTTTAATAAAACATTTCCTATTAAAACACTAGTTGGAGTAAGGTGATAGGCATCATCATTAGCATTAGTTGTATTAGCCATGCTAGTATCTTGAACAGTTACAGTTACTGTTGCTGTATCACAAAGTTGAGGATTGCCATCATCACATATCGTATATGTAAACGTATCTTCTCCTGTAAATCCATCATTAGGAGTATAAGTAATTGTCCCATTATTATTTACTGTAATTGTTCCATTAGAAGGATTTGTAGTTCCTGTAATAGTAATTGGGTCAGTATCGGGATCAAAATCATTAGCAAGAATTACAATAGCAATAGAAGTTCCTTCTGGAGTTGTTGCTGTATCTGCATTAGCAATTGGCGGTTCATTTTCAGTACTGCTTTCAGGTAATACTTCAATATAAACGATAGCGGAGTCACAGGCTTGAGGATTACCATCATCACAGATCGTGTACTCAAACGTATCCTCACCAATAAATCCAGGGTTAGGTGTGTATGTGTATGATCCATTATCATTAATTACGACATTTCCATTAGTAGGATTAGTATTAGCAGTTACTATTTGATTATCTCCTTCATAATCTTCGTCGTTAGTTAGAACATTTCCGGTAACTGATTGATTAACAAAAGTATTGTTAATATCAGCAATGGCATCTGTACAGTTTGAAAGCATATTAATAGTTACCGTTTCTGTACATCCATTAGCATCCTTAACAATAACAGAGTAATCCCCTTCAATAAGGTTTGTGAAAGTTCCATTTGTTAAAAAGTTATTTCCATTATCAATAGAGTATGTGTAAGGTGATGTACCACCAGTTCCTTCTATTGTAAATAGACCTAAGCTTCCACAAAGGATATTTGTTTGTGTTGATATCGAAGCCGATAAACTTGTGTTAGGTTGTGTAATTTCAATCACCTGTTCAACAGGGTCACAAGACGAACCATCCATAATTACACTAACAGTGTATGTACCTGCAATTACATTAGATAACGTGCTGTATTCAGCACCTGTATCTACTTGACCATTAGACCATGTAAATGTAAAAGTAGCTGTTGGATTAATAACAGAGCTCGCCGAAACTGTAGCGGCACCTGTAGCGTCACCAAAACAAAGTACGTTAGTTATATTATCAGTAGTTGTAGCGGTGTCACAATCGTCAGTACAACTAATAGTAATCGTTTGTGAGGTTGTACAACCATTGTCATCAGTAATAATAACAGTATGATTACCAACAGGTAGGTTAGTAGCCGTCATTGTTGTTTGGTTATTAGCAGAAGCCGACCATTGATATGAGTAAGGCGCATTTCCACCAGTAGTTAAGGCTGTCGCTGTTCCATCATCACAGCCTTGAGCCGATGTTGCGTTTACTTTATTTATAGATACACTTAAAGCATTAGGTTGTGTAATTTCAACCTCATGTACAACAGGGGCACAAGATGAGCCATCCATAACTACGCTAACGGTGTAGGTGCCTGCAATTACATTAGATAATGTACTGTACTCAACACCAGTATTTACTTGTCCATTAGACCATGTAAATGTAAAAGTTGCTGTAGGTTTAATAACCGAACTCGCTGAAACTGTAGCAGCACCTGTAGCATCACCAAAGCAAAGCACATTAGTTATATTATCAGTAGTTGTAGCAGTATCACAATCGTCGGTACATGTGATGCTAACACTTTTTACCGTTTTACAACCATTAGCATCTATTACAACAACTGAATGGTTACCTACTGGTAAATTAGTAGCTGTAGCTGTTATTTGATTATCTGCGGAAGCAGACCATTCATAAGTATAAGGTGCATTGCCACCTGTAACTGTAGCTGTTGCTGTACCATCATCACAGCCGTGAACTGAAGTTGCATCTACTTTATCTATAGAGACATTTAAAGCGCTAGGTTGTGTAATTTCAATCTCCTGTTCAACAGGATCACAAGACGAACCATCCATAGTTACGCTAACAGTATATGTACCTGCAATTACATTAGATAACGTACTGTATTCAGCACCTGTATCTACCTGACCGTTAGACCATGTAAATGTGAAAGTTGCTGTTGGATTAATAACCGAACTCGCAGAAACCGTAGCTTCACCAGTTGTACTATTAAAGCAAAGTACATTAGTTATGTTGTCAGTAGTAATAGCAGTATCACAATCATCAGTACAATTAATAGTAATCGTTTGTGAGGTTGTACAGCCATTATCATCAGTAATAATAACAGTATGGTCTCCTACAGATAAGTCCGTAGCAGTAGCTGTTGTTTGGTTATTAGCAGAAGTCGACCATTGGTATGTATAAGGAGCATTGCCACCTGTAATTGTAGCTGTCGCTGTTCCATTATCACAGCCTTGAGCTGAGGTTGCATTCGCTTGATCAATCGATAAACTAAAAGCAGTAGGTTCCGATATTGTATATGATTTTGTAGAAGTACATCCATTAGCATCTGTTACTGTCACAGAATGAACACCGGCAGATATATTGGTTAAATCTTGACTTGTAGCTCCAGTACTCCAAGAATAAGAATAAGGAGGCAGACCACCAGTTACATTTATATCAATAGCACCTGTGGTTTGCCCAAAGCAATTCACATTGGTTTTAGAATTTAGGGTTATTGAAAGAACAGACTGATTAACATTAATAATTTGTGTATGCTCAATATCATTTCCACAATCATCTTCGGCTGTCCAATTTCTTTCAATAGTATAAGAGGTATCACATTTATTACCAATTAATGTTTCTGAAAAGACAACATCAATATTATCATTACAATTATCAGATGCTGTTAAAATTGAAGCTGTTGGAATACTGCTTGAATCTACAGTGATATTTGTTGGTAAGCTTTCGTTAAAGCTAGGGTCTGTAGTATCGATTACTGTAATGTTTTGTGATACTGATGATGAATTTCCACAATCATCAATAAACGTCCATGTTCTTAATATAGAGGTATGACAAGGGTTAGAATCATCTACATTATCTACTCCTGTAACAGTTATATTGTCCATACAATTATCAGTAGCAGTTAATGGACCAGGATTAGGAACTTCATCAATACATTGAAAAGTTAAATCATCAGGAGCATTAGGCGCAACAGGCTTAGTAGTATCTATACTATTAAATGTAGCGGTTGTAGATGTTGAGTTACCACAATCATCTGTAGCTGTAAAAGTCACTGTGGCAGATCCTGTTTCACCACAACCATCAGATAGAGATGTGAAATTATGCGACCAAGTAATTGTAGAACAAAGATCAGTAGCAGAGGCACCACCGTTTGTAGCAAGCCAAGTTATAATATCTTCAGTTACTCCACCGTCAATATTACATTCAATAGATTGATCAGATGCAGGATTTGTTATTACAGGAGGTGTTGTATCTTGAATGATATATGTTGCTCTTGTTTTTGATGCATTACCACAATCGTCAGTAGCTGTAAAGGTTACAGTTATTCCTCTGTTATCACAATCTACGTCAGTATTCATAACGAAATCGTTAGACCATGTTACATTACCACAGGTATCCGAGGCAACAGCACCACCATTATTATCTAACCAATCTTGTAATGTTCCTTCTGGAGTTATACCGCATTCAATCATTATTTGAGAAGCAGGTATATCTATTGTAGGAGGTGTTGTGTCTTCTATAGTTATGATTTGATTTAATGACGTACTGTTGCCACACTCATCAGTAGCAATCCAGGTTCTTGTAATTTTTTCTGTATTGCCACAATCAGCAACCGAGGTATCATTATAAGAAATTGTTACGTTACCACAAGAGTCAATTCCTGTAGCTGTACCAGTAGCAGTAGGATCAATAGAACTAGAACATTCTATAGTAATATCACTAGGGATAGTTAGACTAGGAGCTGTTGTATCGATAAGGTTAATGGTCTGTACGTGTGTTGTTGTATTATTACAATCATCAGTCAGAGACCAAGTACGTCTAATTGTTTTTGTATTTCCACAGTTATTATTAGCTACGCTATCTGTATAAGTTGCATTTAGCCCAGAAGAACAGTTGTCTTTTTCGTTGGTAACATCACCGGTAATCGCCAGATTATTAATGTCTACACCACATTCGATGTCTAAATCAGCAGGTGCTGTAAATGTAGGTGCAGTAGTATCAGCTACTGTGATATTTTGTGACACAGAAGACGAATTTCCGCAATCATCAACAAATGTCCATGTTCTTTCAATAACTATACGACATGGATTAGAGTCATTTATAGTATCAACTCCAGTAGCAGTAATATTGTTCATACAATTATCAGTAGCTGTTAATTGCCCAGGACTAGGAACTTCATCAATACATTGCAACTTTACATCGTCTGGAGCAATAGGAACGACAGGGTTAGTGGTGTCACTATTGCTAAATGTAGCGGTTGTAGATGTTGAGTTACCACAACCATCTGTAGCTGTAAAAGTTACTGTAGCAGAGCCTGTTTCACCACAACCACCAGAAAGAGTGGTAAAATTGTTAGTCCAAACAATTGCAGAACAATCGTCAGTAGCGGTAGCCCCACCATTAGAGTTTAGCCAAGCTTGAATACTTTGAGCTGCATTACTATCAATACTACATTCAACTGTTTGATTAGATGCAGGAATTGTTATTACTGGAGGTGTTGTATCTTGAATGGTATATGTTGCACTTGTTGTTGCTGTGTTACCACAAGCGTCAGTTGCTGTAAATATAACTGTTGTAGATGCAGTACAATCTGAAACCCCATCATTATAATTATTAGACCATTTTACATTTCCACAAGTATCCGAAGCAACAGCACCACCATTATTATCTAACCAAGCTTGCAAAGTTCCACTAGGCGTTACACCACATTCAATCATTATATCAGAAGCTGGTGTATCTATTGTAGGAGGTGTTGTATCTTCTACAGTTATGATTTGATTTAGTGATTTAGTGTTACCACAGTCATCAGTCGCAGTCCAAGTTCTTTTTATTTTTTCTGTATTACCACAATTAGCATACGACGTATCATTATAAGAGATTGTTACATTACCACAAGAGTCACTTCCTGTAGCTGTACCAGTAGCAGAAGGGTCTGTAGGATCTGTACATTCTAAAGTAACATCGCTAGGGATAATTAAAGTAGGAGCTGTTGTATCAACAACGTTAATGGTTTGTACATGTGTTGTTGTATTATTACAATCATCGGTTAGAGACCAAGTACGTGTAATTTTTTCTGTGTTGGTACAGTTACCATTAGTTACACTATCTGTATATGTTGCATTTAGCCCAGAAGAGCAGTTGTCCTTTTCGTCTGTAACATCTCCAGTGATGCTAAGGTTGTTAGGGTCAACACCACATTCGATATTTAAATCGGCAGGCACCGTAAATGTAGGTGCTGTAGTATCTGCTACAGTGATATTTTGTGACACAGAAGACGAATTTCCGCAATCATCAACAAATGTCCATGTTCTTACAATAGTTATATGACAAGGATTAGAATTATCAATATTATCAACTCCTGTAACAGTTATAGTAGTCATACAGTTATCACTAGCCGTTAATCTACCAGGACTAGGAACTTCATCAATACATTGCAAGGTTAAATCGGCTGGCGCATTAGGAACGACAGGATTAGAGGTATCCGTATTACTATATGTAGCGGTTGTAGATGTTGAGTTACCACAACCATCTGTAGCTGTAAAAGTTACTGTAGCAGAGCCTGTTTCGCCGCAACCACCAGAAAGGGTGGTGAAATTGTTAGACCAAACAATTGCAGAACAATCGTCAGTAGCAGTAGCACCACCATTAGAGTTTAGCCAAGCTTGAATACTTTGAGTTGCATTATTATCAATATTACATTCAACAGATTGATCAGATGCAGGATTTGTTATTACTGGAGGTGTTGTATCTTGAATGGTGTATGTTGCGCTTGTTGTAGCTGTATTACCACAAGCGTCAGTCGCTGTAAAAGTAACTGTTGTAGATGCAGAACAATCTGAAACTCCATCATCATAGTTATTAGACCATTTTACATTTCCACAAGTATCCGAGGCAACAGCACCACCATTATTATCTAACCAAGCTTGTAATGTTCCATCAGGAGTTACACCACATTCAATAATGATATCAGAAGCAGGCGTATCTATTGTAGGAGGTGTTGTGTCCTTTACAGTTATGAATTGATTTCGCGATCTAGTGTTACCACAGTCATCAGTCGCAGTCCAAGTTCTTTTTATTTTTTCTGTATTACCACAATTAGCATACGACGTATCATTATAGGAGATTGTTACATTACTACAAGAGTCACTTCCTGTAGCTGTACCAGTAGCAGAAGGGTCTGTAGGGGCTGTACACTCTACAGTAACATTACTAGGAATAATTAAAGTAGGAGCTGTTGTATCAACAACGTTAATGGTTTGTACATGTGTTGTTGTATTATTACAATCATCAGTTAGAGACCAAGTACGTCTAATAGTTTTTGTGTTGGCACAACTACCATTAGTTATATTATCTGTATATGTTGCATTTAGTCCAGAAGAACAGTTGTCTTTTTCGTCTGTAACATCACCAGTTATGCTAAGGTTGTTAGGATCAACATCACATTCAATATTTAAATTTGCAGGCACCGTAAATGTTGGAGCTGTAGTATCTGCTACTGTGATATTTTGGGACACAGAAGACGAATTTCCACAATCATCAACAAATGTCCAGGTTCTTACAATAGTTGTATGACAAGGATTAGAATTATCAATATTATCAACTCCTGTAACAGTTATAGTATTCATGCAATTATCAGTAGCTGTTAATTGCCCAGGACTAGGGACTTCATCAATACATTGCAAGGTTAAATCATCAGGTGCATTAGGAGCAATAGGATTAGAGGTGTCAGTATTACTAAAAGTAGCGGTTGTAGATGTTGAATTACCACAACCATCTGTCGCTGTAAAAGTTACTGTAGCAGAGCCTGTTTGACCACAACCACCAGAAAGAGCGGTAAAATTGTTAGTCCAAATAATAGCAGAACAATCGTCAGTAGCAGTAGCACCACCATTAGTATTTAGCCAAGCTTGAATACTTTGAGGTGCATTATTATCTATATTACATTCAACTGATTGATCAGATGCAGGATTTGTTATTACCGGAGGTGTTGTATCTTGAATAGTGTATGTAGCTCTTGTTGTTGCTGTATTTCCACAATCATCAGTAGCTGTAAATATAACTGTTGTAGATGCAGAACAATCTGA
Source organism: Winogradskyella psychrotolerans (assembly GCF_018860565.1). Classification (GTDB taxonomy): domain Bacteria; phylum Bacteroidota; class Bacteroidia; order Flavobacteriales; family Flavobacteriaceae; genus Winogradskyella; species Winogradskyella damuponensis. The sequence goes on along the minus strand of NZ_JAHKPS010000009.1, from coordinate 263,088 downwards.
TACTCCATCGTTATAATTATTTGACCATGTTACATTTCCACAAGTATCTGAGGCAACAGCATCACCATTATTATCTAACCAAGATTGTAATGTTCCACTAGGTGTTACACCACATTCAATAATGATATCAGAAGCAGGTGTATCTATTGTAGGAGGTATTGTGTCAATAACAGTAATTAATTGAGTAACATTAATTGAATTTCCACATTCATCTGTAACACTATATGTTCTTGTAATTGTTTCAGGACAAGATGAATTATTTGAAACATCCGAAATAAAAGTAACAATCGGATGCGCAGTAATATTATCTATTTCATCATCAACATCTTCTATATTGTATTCGGGCACTTCATCTATACATTCAACACTTATAGGATCTAGATTTGAAGCTGTAGGCGCTTCAGTATCATTAGCCATGATATCGAAATTGACACTAACAGCACAATTATTAGAATCTGTTACTTCAACCGAATGATTACCAATGCTTAAACCACTAAAAGTATTTGAAGATTGTGAAGAACCACCATTTATAGTATAACTATACGGAGGATTTCCATTTGTGGCTAAAACGCTTACTGAACCATTTGAATCGTCAATACAGTCTGCATCTGATTTTGAATCAATAGAAGCTGCTAAATCAGAAATCATTAAATCTATGGAACCTGCAGGTGATGCACACAAGTCATCGGGATTGTAATAAAAGACGTAATAGGTACCAGGAGTATTAACAACAGTGTTGCTTAAATGTTCTGATGTATCTAAAGGATCAGGACTTGTGCTCCAAGTTAATTCAGAACCACCAGGACCTGCAGACGTTATATAAGAATTTAAGTCAACCGAAAATGAATCACAAAAAACATCAATAGCGGTATTATCTATATTTATATTTTCTTCAGCAATAGTAGGAGGTACAGCATAGCCTTCAAGGCTTAATCTTAATCCATCAACTAATACTACAGATCTTCCTGGGTCTTGAGTTTGATAAAAGACATTTACCATACCAGAACTATCAGACTGAAAAGTGATACAAACTGTTTCCCAAAAAGGGTCAATTTCTGTCCAACCACCTGGGTTTTGAAAAGGTCCAGTTGTTGCTGTTGATAAGCTAACTGGGAAATCTGATAAAGGGTGTATAGTTAAATCGTCATGAGTATAAGTTAATGGATCGTTTATTTGTATTCCACCAGAATTAATACCAAAATTTAGATTTGGAATAAACTCAACAAAACTACCATTACTATTACTATAACGAGGAATAACAGCAATTTCAAAACAGACACGGTAAGTTGCATTTGGGAGTACTTCTAAATTTTGCTCAATACCTTCAAATTTGTATGAAAAAATAGAAAACCCGCCTCCATCTGGAGAAGGAGATATAATTGCAGGTGTATCAATGTTAGCATTTACATTTGAATATGAAATGTATTGTCCTTCTGAATAATCTACTGTACCTTGATCATTCCAGCAATCGTAAATAACATCAGCAGAATAGGTACTTCCATCTACAGCTATTTGAAATTCTGGTGGCAAGCCATTGTTATTCGGTGTTATATCAAGCGCATTAAAAGAACCGCAAGTAATTACATTACAAGTACCTACAGGATTAATTTCAGAGGATCTTTGATTATAACTTGAAAATGATTTATTATCATTATATATTTTGGCACGTTTTTTTAGTACCTCCATATAATTTTTCAATTCTACCTCGGATAATTTGGCTGTTTTAGGCCAATAATCAGATTCTTTTTCAAATTGTTCTTGTGCAAATCCATTATTTATAAATAATAATGAAACAACACTAATTGTTAATAACCTGAAAAAAGATAAAGTAAAGTTATTTTTCATATTTTATCGATATAACTTATCATGCAAATGATGCTGTTAAAACTAAATAGACCTAATACCATAGTTTAAAAAACTATAGCGAAAACTACTTGGTTGAAAACAACACAATTATTTGTTCTTTGTTAAATAAAAAGAGGGAAGTATTTTAACGTAAATGAAATATATAATGGATTAATATATTTTTTGATTTGGGGGCATTTACATTAAATTTACCTAACAAAAGAACTTATAACTATAATCATAAACAAACATTAGAGTTAAGGCGGCAATTTAATCGTTAAAAAGGAAATAAGCAACCTTTTGTCGAAAAAAAATGCATTTAATCGATATTATATGAAAGAAATTACACTGATAAGACATGGCAAATCATCCTGGGAACAAGATGTTATAGACCGAGAAAGGCCATTAAAAACAAGGGGTATTAATGATATTAAACTTGTTGCAAATCACTTTTTTAATAGCAACAGTGTTCCAGAAATTATTTTTTCAAGTCCAGCACGTCGGGCACTTAGTACCTGTGAGATTTTTATGAATACACTTAATATTGCTAAAGAACAGGTAGTTGTAGTGGAAGAGTTATATGATTTTGACGGGAGAAATGTTATAGATTTTATTAAAAATTTATCAAATGAATATAATGAAGTTATGATTTTTGGACACAACCATGCTTTCACATCAATTTCTAATATATTTGGGGATACTTTTATAGATAATCTTCCAACAAGCGGTTTGGTAAAACTTAAATTTGATATCAACGATTGGAACGATTTAAAAAAAGGAATTACAGAATTTATAATTATTCCAAAGGAATTAAAATAATGACAAAAGATAAAAACATATATATAAATAGGGAATTAAGTTGGTTAAAGTTTAATGAACGTGTGCTTCAAGAAGCTGCAGATAAAGAAGTCCCGCTTATAGAACGTCTAAGGTTTTTAGGAATTTTTTCAAATAATTTAGACGAATTCTTTAAAGTAAGATATGCAACTGTTAAGCGAATCTATGACGCAGGAAAAGGAGGTAAAAGTGAATTAGGTGGTATAAAAGCTGGAGATCTTTTAGAAGAAATAACTCAAGTTGTTATAGAGCAACAAAGTTATAGTTTAGAAATTCTTGATGAAATTGATAAAGAACTTGAAAAAGAGAATATTTATATAATTAATGAAACAGAAATAGATAAAGACCATCATGAGTTTATCAAGAACTATTTTTATCAAGAAATTAGTCCTGCTCTCGTCGTTATTATGCTTAATGAAGATGTAGCATTGCCAGAACTTATGGATATTTCTGCTTATTTAACGGTAAAAATGTCAAGCTCAAAAGCTAAAGATCAGGTCGCTTTGATTGAGATTTCATCGACTATGAATCGTTTTGTTGTTTTACCAAGTAAAGGTGATAACAACTATATTATAATGGTAGATGATATATTAAGGTATTGTTTAGACGATATTTTTAACATCTTTCATTATGATAGTATTAGTGCACACATGATTAAAATCACAAGAGATGGCGAATTAGATTTTGATAGTGATTTAAGTAAAAGTTTTATAGATAAACTTTCTGAAAGTGTTAAGGATAGACAGAGCGGAGATCCTGTGAGGTTTGTTTATGATAAAAATATAGAAGAGAGTACTTTAAATTTTCTTTTGGATAGAATGGCTATTCATAAAAAAGAAAGCATTATTCCTGGTGGTCGTTATCATAATCGTAGGGATTATATGAATTTTCCAAGCTTAGGTAGGACAGATTTACTATACCAAAAAATAGAACCACTTCCTGTAAAAGGGCTAAGTTTAGAAGAAAGTATTTTTAAGACTATTGCTAAAAAAGACTATTTAGTATATACTCCTTATCACACCTTTTCTTATATCGTAAAATTTTTAAGAGAAGCCGCATTAGACCCTAATGTTAAAACCATAAAAATTACTATTTATAGATTAGCCCAGATTTCGCATGTTGCTAGTTCTTTAATTAATGCAGCAAAAAACGGAAAAAAAGTAACCGTATCAATAGAGCTTAGAGCACGTTTTGATGAAGCAGCAAATATTAATTATGCAGAGCAAATGCAAGATGAAGGGATTAAGATGCTCTTTGGGGTGACGGGTTTAAAAGTGCATTGTAAAATGTGTGTTATAGAACGTGAAGAAAATAAAAAGCTAGTAAGATATGGTTTTATTAGTACAGGTAACTTTAACGAGTCTACAGCAAAAATCTATACTGATTTTACATTGATGACCTCTAATTCTAAAATTCTAAAAGACATTAATAAAGTATTTGACTTTTTTGAAGTTAATTATAAAGTTAATAGATATAAGCACATTATTACATCGCCACATTATACTAAAACAAAAATATTTGCTTTAATAGATAAGGAAATAGAAAGTGCTAAAAGAGGAAAACCAGCTTATATAAAGTTGAAAATAAATAGCATAAGTAGCTATAAAATGATAGATAAATTATATGAAGCGAGTAGAGCAGGTGTAAAAATACAAATGATTGTTAGAGGGCTTTGCTGTTTGGTACCAGGAGTAAAGGGCATGAGTGAGAATATTGAAGTTATTAGTATTATTGATAAATTTTTGGAACATACAAGGTTATACATATTTTCTAACGAAAATGATCCAAAGGTTTATATTTCTTCAGCAGATTGGATGACTAGAAATATAGACAATAGAGTAGAGGTAAGTTGTCCTATTTACGATGCAGATATTAAACAAGAGTTACAGTATTTGTATAATATATGTTGGAATGATAATGTAAAAGCACGTATAATTAACGAAAATCAAGACAATACTTATCGCAGAAATAACAAACCTAAAGTAAGAGCTCAATTTGATACGTATAAGTATTACTTAAATAAATTAGAAGGATAAATTATAATTATGCTGAAGATACAGAAATATGCAGCCATAGATATCGGATCCAATGCTGTAAGGTTATTAATATCAAACATTATAGAATTAGATGACGAACCCGTAGTGTTTAAAAAAAATTCATTGGTGCGTGTACCAATTAGATTAGGAGCAGATGTTTTTTTAAAAGGAGAAATATCAGAATATAACCAAGAACGAATGATAGACACTATGAAAGCTTTTAGTCTCATTATAAAAGCTCATGGTGTTACACGTTATAAAGCATGTGCTACATCTGCAATGAGAGAAGCTAAGAATAGTCCTGAGTTATCAGCAAAAATATTTGAAATTTGTGGTATTAATATAGAAATTATTGATGGTGAAGAAGAAGCTGCAATTATTGCTGCAACAGATTTAAATTCATTTATAAATCCAAATAAGACCTATCTCTATGTAGATGTTGGTGGTGGAAGTACGGAGTTTTCAATTATTCATAATGGTGAAAAAAAGCAATCTAAATCTTTTAGAATAGGAACCGTAAGATTGTTAAACGATATTGTAAAAAATGAAACATGGCAAGATCTAGAGCGTTGGATTAAAAGTAATACCCAACAATATGATAAAATTGAACTTATTGGCTCTGGTGGTAACATTAATAAAATTTTTAAAATATCAGGCAAAGATGTCGGTAAACCTTTAACCTATTTTTATCTTACGAGCTATTATAAAATGCTTCAAAATTATTCTTACGAAGAGCGTATTATAAAATTAAACTTAAACCAAGATAGGGCAGATGTTATTATACCTGCTACTCGAATTTATTTGTCTGCAATGAAATGGAGTGGTGCAAAGGACATTTATGTACCCAAAATAGGACTTTCGGATGGTATTATAAAAAGTATGTATTATGAAACAGTTTCTAGTGTTGTCTTGTAATATTTGGGTATTGAAATTCCCATTTGTCCGATTTTTCTTTATTAAAATCTATTAATTCATTAGGTATTTTAGAATTTAATATATCTTCGTTATCTCAAATTTAAAATTATGAAAAAATATTTATTTTCCTTGTTATTTGTTTCTTTTGCAACTGTTGGTATGTCTCAAGATATTATGTACGGTGTACGAGGAGCGCTTAATGTATCAAATCTTGATTTTGAACCAGATGCTGAATTTGAAAACAAACACCGAAATGGATTTGCTTTTGGTGGATTTGTAGATTTTGGTTTTACAGAGAAAACATCATTATTGTTAGAATTGCAATGGTCTGCAGAAGGTGGAAAAGAAGAGGAGATTAGAGCAGATTATATTCACTTACCTATTTTATTGCGATTTTCTTTATCTGATCGTTTCATTTTAGGTGTAGGACCAAAAATAGGTCTAAAGACATGGAAAGCTAATGACTTATTTTCAACAGCTACTTTTTCTGGAGTTGCGGGATTAGAGTATATGGTTACAGATGAATTTTTTGTAGATGCTCGTTTATCTTATGGTGTTACAAATGTGATAGATCAAGATCTAAAAAAGCTAGAAGCTAAAAACCATGTCATACAATTTGGTTTTGGAATGAAACTTTAAAAATTGAAAAGAAGCTAAAAAAATTAGCACGATATAATAAAAAAGCCTTTCAAA
>NZ_JAHKPS010000009.1:0-256719 GCF_018860565.1 Winogradskyella psychrotolerans | reverse complement strand
TTTGAAAGGCTTTTTTATTTTTCTAAATAAGTTTTTAAACTTATTTAGAAGCTTTATCTACTACAATTCTTTCAGTTCTATTAGCTACTTCCCAAGCTGTATAAAATACGAGACGTGTTCTGTTTTCTAATAAATCGTATTCAATTTTATCTGCCGTATCTGTTGGCTTATGATAGTCGTCATGTGTACCATTAAAGTAAAATATTACAGGAATATTATTTTTAGCAAAGTTGTAGTGATCAGATCTGTAATAAAAACGGTTTGGGTCGTTTTCGTCATTATATGTATAGTCTAATTCAATATTGGTGTACTTTGTATTAACAGCTTCAGATATATTATGTAAATCTGTACTTAATTTATCACTTCCAATTAAATAGATGTAGTTTCTATCGCCTTCAGTACGTTTAGGATCTATTCTACCAATCATATCTATGTTTAAGTCTGCAACAGTATTTTCTAAAGGGAAAATAGGATCATTATCTGTATAATGTTTAGAACCAAGAAGCCCTTTTTCTTCACCTGTAACATGTAAAAATAAGATAGAACGTTTTGGGCCATTACCTGCTTTTTCAGCCATTTTAAATGCTTCAGCAATTTCTAAAATAGCAACTGTACCAGAACCATCATCATCTGCACCATTATAAACTTGACCATCTTTAATACCTTCATGATCTAAATGTGCAGATATTACTAGAACTTCATCTGGTTTTTCAGAACCTTTAATAAAGGCAACAACGTTTTCAGAAGTTATAGTTTCAGATTTATTTTCAATGGCTAAATCCATTTTAGAGCTTAGAACTTTAGGTGTATTATCTTCTAAAATAGAAGGGTGTAATGCTTTAGCTAAATCTTCATTAATCATAAGCATTGTCATTGCTTCTTCGTTACTTTTTAAAGATAAACGTCCCGAAGCACCTGATTCTTCTTGTCTTTTAAAGAAAGGAGCATATCTAGAAAATAGATCATTATCCATTAATAATAAGCCTGTAGCACCATTTTCTTTTGCAGCTTCTCTTTTGCTAGACATTGCTTGGCGACCATTAGTCCATTTTGTCTCTTCCGTTGTGCCAGAAGTTACATAGTTACCATTTGCATCTTTAGGTTCTCCTGCTTTTACTAAAACGACTTTGCCTTTTGTATCTACATTTTTATAGTCCGAATACTTTTCTGTATCAATCCCATAACCAACATACACAATGTCATTAATAGAAATGTTCATACTTTTAGAAACGGCTAATACAATATGGTGTTCAAAAGCATTGAAAGGTTTTCCATTAACACTTAATTTTGCTTTAGCTACTTTTTGTTTTTCTAAAGGGACTTCCTGAAAATAATCGTCTTCACCTAAAGGTGTAGGAATTCCCATAGCGATGTACTGTTCTTTTAGATATTCAACAGCCATTTTCTGACCTTTTTCACCTGTTTCTCTTCCTTCAAATTCATCAGAAGCATATTTATATAACATGGTTTGTAATTCATCAGAAGTAATTGTTGATGCATATATAGAAGGGTCAACAATTTTTTCTTGAGTCGTTTTTTCTGATGAAGCATTAGTTTTAGAAGAGGTTCCGCAACTTACAATTAAGCCAGAAACACAAAAAATTAACAGTATTTTTTTCATTGAAGTATTCGTTAAGTAAATAGTTTATATGATGGTGTCTTTTTGACTTTAAAATAAGCCAAGCGATAAAGCTACAAAAAAGGGAAGGCTTTAAGTTGTCGTTAAAATTCTTTTAACAAATTTTAACACTAGATAATTTCTTTCTTTAACGGTGTTTCTGAATTTGCTAAATACCAAGCCGTAGCGAAAATTAGCTTTGTGCGTTTAGCCAATAAAGGGTAGTTAATTTTATCTGCGGTATCTGTAGGTTTTGTATAATCTTCGTGTTCGCCGTTAAAGAAAAAGATAACAGGAACGCCTTTTGTCGCAAAATTATAATGATCAGACCTGTAATAATAGCGGTTAGGATCTCTATCTTCATTATATTTATAATCAAGATAAAGATGTGTATAGGTTTCATTGGCTTTTTTGGCAATAAAATCTAATTCTGTACTCATTTTATTTGAGCCAATAAGGTAAATGTAATTTTCATCATCTATATGTCTATTATCAACCCTACCAATCATATCTATATTTAAATTAGCAATAGCATTTTCCAATGGAAATACAGGGTTTTCTGTATAATATCTAGAACCGTGTAAACCAACTTCTTCAGCTGTGACATGTAAAAAGACAATACTTCGTTTGGGATGATAACCATCTTTTTTAGCCATACTAAATGCTTCAGCCATCTCTAAAACAGCCGAAGTCCCAGAGCCATTATCATCAGCACCATTATAAATTTGTCCGTCAATAACGCCTTCATGGTCAGAATGGGCAGAAATGTATACGTATTCATCAGGAAATTCTGAACCTTTTATATAGGCGATAATGTTTTGAGAATCGTTTAAATCGTTTGGTAAAGCATCTTTTGGGACCTTTTGATAGTAATTTGGAGTAGATTCTGGCGCACTAATATTGAGATTTTTATATTGTGTTCTAATATAATCACAAACTTGGTTGTGTCCTTCTTCACCAGTCATTCTACCATTATATTTATCCGAGGAAACTTCTTCTAGGTGTTGTTTTAGTTCTTGGACATTAATAGTATTTAAATATTTTTCTACAATAGTTTTATCTTTGTAAATTATGCTATTCTTGAGGTTGTTAATTTTTTCGCTATGTCTTATTGTAGCACAAGAACCAACAAGAAGAAGTGCAGATGCAACTAATACTTTCATGTGTTTATACCTATTGTTTATATATGGTTACATTCTGTTCATTATTTCCTTTTTCTTTTAGGAAATAAAATTTTGAACCCGGATATTTTATGTAACTAATTGATTTTGGTAAAAATAAGATAAATAGACGTAATTTTTTCTTACAATTAGATCGAAATTTTATAAATCTTTTTCAGTTTTAGTGTCATTAAGAGTTTCTTTAACACCTTCTGTATTTATTTCATTGGGTTGTGCTGTATTGTCTATTTCAACAGTATCAACAACTCCTTTGTAAATGGTTATACTCAAAGAAATAATAACTAATAGAAATATATATTGAATAGTCTTAGTTTTGGTTTGTTCTTTTTTAGAAAGAAATAAAATAATAAGACCACATAAAAATGCAATAATTATTGGAGTAACTGCTAAACTTGAAAATTTAGTAACGGATAAGATTGTAGCTACTATTGATGTGATTAGACCGAGGATAATAATAACTTTTCTCATACGCTTTTAATTTTTGTGCTAATTTAAAATAAAATAAGGCTTTGTTTAACAACATTGTTTCTTTTGTAAAAACAAAATGATGATAACGTTGATTCTAAGTTGTTTATTTGTCTAAACATATATTGTGCCGAAAATTAAAATGGCATATAAATATGATTGATTTAGGTTTTCAAATTGATGAATTTAAAATTTTTTAAAAAAACGAGACAAAAACCTTTGGTTAAAAGAAAAAGGATTTTATATTTGCACCCGCTAAAGGAGAAATGGCAGAGTGGTCGAATGCGGCAGTCTTGAAAACTGTTGAGGGTCACACCTCCGGGGGTTCGAATCCCTCTTTCTCCGCAAAAGGAAACCCATAACGTAAGTTGTGGGTTTTTTGCGTTTAATAATCAGAACTTATTTTTATTAATATGAGTTAATCCAAACTAAGATCAACCTTTTGATAATGTAGATGTTGGTGTTTTTAAAAGGGGATTGTTAACAAGCTTTAATTTAAACGATGTATTACTTTTTAGTGTTTCAATAGTTGTGTTATAGCCAATATTAAATATATCGTTTAGGTACTTTTTGTCAAAAGTACCATACTTGCTAAGTACTTTAGGTGATATTACTAAGTCGCAATATTTAAATTTTTTATAATCTTCTTTAACTGATTTTAATTTAAAGGCACGCTCTACAACATTATGAGAGTGTTTTAAATCTTCAATAGTAACAGTATCATAGTCATTAACGTAGCTTCCAATAATTATATCGCATTTTGATTGTAATGCACTAATAGGGAAATTATTAAGTACACCTCCGTCTATATAAAAAGAATCACCAATTTTTACAGGTGCAAAAACACCAGGAAAAGCTGCCGATGCTAAAATGGGCTTAATGAGTTCTCCTTCACTAAATGTTTTAAGATTGCCTTTTAAAATATCTGTAGCAGTAATGGTCAGAGGTTTTTTTAGGGCATTAAAATTATCATCTTTTAAAAGACTATTAAATTGAGGATAAAATTTTTCAGCATCTATAAAACCGGGTTTGCCAAGGGCATATTTTTTAATATCCAACAACTGAAATGTTTTAAAGAATTTTAAAATGGTCTTCCAATCATATCCATAAGCATATAAGGCTCCAACAATGGCACCTATACTTGCACCAGAAATATGGGTTGGAAAGATGCCGTGTTCCTCTAAAGCCTTAATAACACCAATATGTGCAGCTCCTCTCATACCACCTCCTGATAATACTAAGCCAATATTCATAATCTATGAATGTATTGATTGTTAAAGTTAAGAGGAATACCTTGTTTATAAAATGATTTATATCATTTCGTAAAATCCACTATTACAATACATTTGGTTATATACTATTAAATAAAAAATGTCTGGTATTTCTAAAATTAAAGATCGATTACAGGTGTTCTTAATTGAGCTAGGTGATATATCGTATTTTACGGGACGTTTTTTTAAAGAAGTATTTAAGCGACCTTTTGAAATAAAAGAGTTGTTACGGCAATGTTATAATATGGGCAATCGTTCATTGCTATTAGTTGGTATAACTTGTTTTATTATTGGTTTGGTATTGGATTTACAGACGCGTCCTACATTAATGGAATTTGGCGCTGTATCTTGGATGCCATCTATGGTTAGTATTTCTATAGTTAGAGAAATTGGGCCAATTATAACCGCTTTAGTTTGTGCAGGTAGAATAGGCTCTAGTATTGGTGCAGAATTGGGTTCTATGCGTGTTACAGAACAGATAGATGCTATGGAGGTTTCGGGGACAAACCCGTTTAAATACCTTGTTGTTACGCGAGTATTGGCGGTTACTTTGATGCTTCCATTATTAGTAATCATTGGAGATGCTATTGCGCTGTTTGGGTCTTTTTTAGTTGAAAACCTTAAAGGCAACGTGTCGTTTACACTTTATTTTAATCAAGTTTTTGATTCTATTGAATTTGGAGACATTATCCCAGCTACAATTAAATCTTTCTTTTTTGGTTTAGCTATCGGAATTGTGGGATGCTATAAAGGCTATTATTGCGCCAAAGGTACTGAAGGTGTTGGTAAAGCGGCCAATTCTGCAGTTGTGGTCAGTTCATTATTGTTATTTGTCATTGATTTTATTGCCGTTTTTGTAACAGATATTTTTTATGATTTATGAAAGGAGATAGAAATATATCACATCCAGACATAGTGCTTCAAATTAAGGACTTGTACAAAAGTTTTGGCGATAACCATGTGCTAAATGGCTTTAATATGAAACTTTATAAAGGTGAAAACTTAGTCATTATGGGAAAGTCTGGTTCAGGAAAATCTGTAATGATAAAATGTTTGGTGGGTTTAATGCAAGCCGATAGTGGTTTAATTTCAGTTATGGGTAAAGATATTACGACGTTAACTCAAGAGGCTTTAGATATTTTAAGAGCTGATATTGGATTTTTGTTTCAAGGTAGTGCGCTGTATGATTCTATGACTGTTCGTGAAAATTTAGAATTTCCTCTAAGACGTCATTCTAAAAAAAAGCACAAAGATTCAAATACCGAAGCACTTGTTTTGGAAGCTTTAACCAACGTTGGTTTAGCTCATGCTATAGATTTAATGCCTTCGGAATTATCTGGTGGTATGAAACGTCGTGTGGCTTTAGCGAGAACTTTAATTCTTCAACCCAAAATCATTCTTTATGATGAACCTACTAGTGGATTAGATCCTATTACTGCAAAAGAAATTATCATTCTTATGCAAGACGTTCAGAAAAAATATAACACCTCGTCACTTATTATAACGCATGATGTAGATTGTGCTCGCGTTATTTCAGATCGCATGTTATTGCTTATTGATGGTATTGATTATGCTGTTGGTACATATACAGCTTTATCAACGTCTGAAGACCCAAAAATTAAAGCTTTTTTTAAACATTAATATGCCTTTCATTTAAAGGAAGACACAAATTATATACAATGAAAAAAACAAACTCACAAAAACTACGATTGGGATCCTTTGTCCTCATAGGTACCATTCTTTTTATAGCAGGTGTGTATTTAATTGGGCAACGTCAAGATATGTTTAAAAAGACCTTTACATTGAGTTCTTATTTTCAGAATGTCAACGGTCTTCAAAAAGGAAATAATGTACGCTATTCTGGTATTGATATTGGGACGGTTAAAAATATTGTAATGATTAATGATTCTACAATAAAAGTAGAAATGTCTATCGAGGAAAAGATTCTTTCGCATATTAAAAAAAATGCGATTGCTACTATTGGATCAGACGGATTAGTTGGGAATATGATTGTGAATATCGTTCCAGGAAAAGGAGCGTCAGAAATTATAGAAAATGAAGACATTATAGCATCTTACAGTAGAATTGGAACGGATGATATTTTAAATACTCTTAACACAAGCTCTGAAAATGCAGCTATACTGACTTCAGATTTATTGAAAATTACAAACAGAATTACAACAGGAAAAGGCACCATAGGTGTGCTTATCAATGATACCGTTATGGCACAAGATTTAAAACAGTCTATTCATAATTTAAAAATAGCAAGTCGTGGCGCTTCTCATACTATTGCAGAGCTAAATAGTATTGTTTCTTCGGTAAAAACAGAAGATAATACCATTTTAGGAATGTTGTTGAATGATTCTATTTCAGCTGGAAAATTGAAAACAGTTGTAACTAATCTTGAGATATCAAGTGCAGAAATTGAGACGCTGTTAAACAATGCCAATGCCGTTGTAAGTGATTTTAATTCTAGTAATGGAGCTTATAATTATATGGTAAAGGATACCTCGTTGGTTAATAGCTTAAAATCTACGCTTAAAAATATAAACGAAGGCACTGATAAGTTCAATCAAAATATGGAAGCCTTAAAACACAACTTTTTAACTCGTGGTTATTTTAGAAAATTAGAGCGACAAGAGAAAAAAGAAGTTAAAACGAAAGAATGATTGTATATTATAATAGCTATAATTGTTTTGGCTTCCAAATACCGTTTTTAGTAGAGCATAATTCTATAACGTATAAATTAAAAGACTAACGGATTAGATTCGTATTTTTTTAAAACCGATAGCAAATCTGTTAAAGGAAGTTCTATGGAATACGTACCAGTATAGGATGGGCAGATGACACAATCATCAAAATAAAATTCTATATAGGTATCATTGAGTACAAAGTTATTTTTACTTGTAAAAAAATCATCCGAAGAAACTTCCCAACAGTCGTAATACATTTCTCCTTTACCAATTTGACTGTTTATACTTTCATTTATAATACTTACTAATTCTTCTTCTGACCCTTGATTAAAAAAGTCTTCATAAGTCATAAAAGTTCCTCTGTTTAAGTCAAAATTAAAACAATCAAAAGAAAAGCTAGGATGCATTGCTCCGTTATAAAAATTCTCTTTGTAAAACAATACGCTTACAAGTTGGTCATTTACATTATAAATTTTGTAATCTATAAAGCGTTCTTCCCTAAAAGTTTTTGCTGTAATACTATCGCATAATAATTTATTCTCTAAGATATCCGATTCTGTTTGGGTGATATTAATGTAATAATCATTAATAAATTCATTGAAATTACTGTTCGTGGGTTTATAAGATTCGTTTAGCAATGGGTATTTAAAATTGATGGTGTAATCTTTTTTATCGACGAGATATTTTTTATCAATAATTAATTTTTCTAGCTCTTCACTTTCGTCTTTTTTTTCAATGAATTGTTTTTGCTTTAATTCAATAGTAATAGATTTATCTAAGGATTTAATATCTAAGTCCTTTATTTTTATAGTATCGTTCACTATTGGATTTGTATCTTCTATAAGATTATGATCAATGTTGCTTTCTTTTCGCTTTTCATTTTTACAAGCTGAAACGATTAGAAATAATAGCGCTATATATAAATATTTTATAGTCATGGTTTTACAAATTGGTTGCGTTTTAATTGACCTGTAATCTCATCTGTTTTTATTTAGAAACCAACAGGGAAATTTATCCGGATTTTTGTGATTAAGCTAATTTATTCAGAATGTTTGCTTTAGACTATGATATTGGTCAGTTCTACTAAAAATCAAATGAGTTGATCTCTTTCTTTATTTAAAGGTTAATTGTAATTTTTATAAAACAGCAATTAATTCACTTTGTAGCGAAGCAGTCGTAAAGCATTTAAAACCACTACAATGGTTGAGCCTTCATGAAAAGCAACAGCTACACCTATATTTGTTAACCCTAAAATGGTTACAGGAACCAGCAGTATTACAACACCAAGACTTATAAAAATGTTCTGTTTTATAATACGTTTAGACGCTCTACTCAAACCAATAACAAAAGGTAAATTTTCAATTTTATCTGACATTAAAGCGACATCGGCTGTTTCTAAAGCAACATCACTTCCTGCGGCTCCCATGGCAATACTAACGGTGCTCAATGCCATTGCAGGTGCGTCATTAACACCATCTCCAACCATGGCTATTTTTTTGTCGCGTTTGATTAATTGTTTTATAGCTGAAACTTTATCTTCTGGTAGTAAGTTCCCTTTGGCTTCCGTGAGTCCAATTTGTTTGGCAATGGCATCTCCAACATTTTGATGGTCACCTGTGAGCATAATCATGTGTTTAATGCCAATTTCTTTTAAACGTAATAGAGTAGAGGTAGCCGTTTTTCGAGGTAAATCCATAACACTAATTAGTCCAACAATTTCATTATTAAAAGCCACTAGCATTACGGTGTGTCCATTTTGTAAAAGCTGATCCATTTTAGAGTGGATAGAATCAGTCACTTTTATGTCTGAGTCTTCCATCAGTTTTACATTTCCGATGAATGCTTTTTTGCTCTCATAATTTGCTTGAATACCTTTTCCTTGAATGGCGTTAATATTTGAGGCTTTATTATCGAAATCAATAGTGTATTTTAGCTTTAAATCATTTGCTATGGCTTTTGCTAGTGGATGATTGCTTAAACTTTCGACTTCAAACACCAGCTTAGCCAAGGTTTTTTCATCAATATTCTTTAACGGAATTAGATTTGTAAGTTTAGGTTTTCCTTCTGTGAGTGTACCGGTTTTATCAAAAGCTATCGTTGTGATTTCGCCTAAATCTTCTAAGGCTTTTCCACCTTTAATAAGTACTCCTTTTTGTGCTGCTCTTGCAATACCACTTAAAACAGCACTTGGTGTAGAAATTGCTAAGGCGCAAGGGCTGGCAGCAACTAATACTGTTATAGCTCTATATAAACTAGTATCAAAACTTTCGTCTATAACCAAGAATGCAAAACACAATAGAAATACAACGATAATAACAATGGGTACATACCATTTTTCGAATTTTTTGGTGAGCCTTTGGGTTGGTGATTTTTGAGCTTCAACTTCGCTTACCATTTTTACCAATCGTGATACTGTGGAGTCTTTTGTTAGTTTGAGTACTAAAATCTCAATGCTGCTATCTCCATTAATGGTGCCTGCAAAGACGACATGAGTTTTGTTAATATCTTTAAACTCTGGTAAATTTGTAGTGTTTTTAATAAAGGTTTTGTCTACAGGTATGCTTTCTCCTGTTATTGGTGCCTGATTAATGCTTGTACTACCATTTATAATAACACCATCAGCAGCAATTTTAGTATTAGGTTTTACTACAATAACATCATTAATTTTTAAAGCTTCTATTGCAACTTCTTTAAGTTGCCCGTTTTTTTTAACCAGTGCTGTTTTGGGAGAAAGATGGCCTAAAGCTTCAATTGATTTTTTAGCTTTATTCATGGCGTAATGCTCTAAAGCGTGGCCCAAGCTAAATAGAAATAAAAGCAATGCGCCTTCTGCCCAACTACCAATATAGGCCGCACCAACAGCTGCAGCAATCATTAAAAAATCAATATCAAATTCGCCTTTAGGAATTTTTTTAGATGCTTCAATAGAGATAAAGAAACCTCCCAAAAAGTAGGAAATTATGTAGCTTAATAAAGACATCCAATCTGCTAAACCTGTTAATTTTTCAATGAAAAAACCTATGCTTAGAAAAATGCCGCACAAAAAGGCAAAATAGAGCTCTGTCTTTTTACCTAAAATTTGATGATGAGAGTGTGCTTCTTGTTCTTTATTTGCCATTGAGAATGAAATAATCTTAATTCAAAATTATTAAAAGTACTAAATTATATTATGTACTTGTTTAAAAATCAAATTGTTAGAAGTGTCGTGGCTTACAAACAGAAATGACCGTTATTTGCTATTGTGTCTTTTTAGCTTCTTCTGATTGTACCTTTTGTTCAGGAATTTTAATAAGTTCTATGGTCGTTGATGCTAATACGACCTTGCCGTTGGTTGTTTCAAAAGCTTTACGAATATTATCGTGAAGTAGGTGTCTTGTCAATCGTCTTTTTTTGTAATCTACAATATATCTTAAATTAAATTCTACCCAATTATCAGTAAGTCTAATAGCGAGTGTTGGTCCAACTTCGGCATCTTCAATATAATATTTATTGACTACCGCTTCCCATTGGAATTTAGATGCTTTGGTGTATTCTGAAAGGGTTTCTGAAGCAATTTTAAGTACAATAGTTTTGGCAAGTTCCATATCAGAACCATAACGAATTGGCAAGTTGAATTGATCCCAGATAAAAGGAAAATCTTGCGAATAGTTATAGATTGGTCCTTTAAAAACGAAGGCATTACTCAGTTTTACAATTCGCCCACTATAATTGTCACTTTCAACCCATTGGCCTATCTCCATCATGGTGGTATAAATGCTATCTACATCAATAACATCTCCTTTAATACCATTGATTTCAATTCGATCTCCTGGTTTATAAACTTTTACTAAAAAGATATAAATAGAACCCGCTATACTTAAAATTAATTCTTGTAATGTAAATGCTAAACCCGCTGTAAATAAGCCTATGATGATTGTAAAATCTTTTATAGATCCAGAAAAATAAGTGATGGCTAAAAAGATTAACAGCACATAGCCTAAAATTTCTATGCCTTTTTGGGATTTATAGCGAATCGAGGTATTAGAAATACGCTTTTTTAAATAACGTCTTATTAGCTGAATGGCCAATAAAATAACTATTAAAATGGCAATGAACCTAATCACATTCCAACTAAATGGATTGGCGTTTAACCATTCTTTTATGTATTCTATAGACGTCATAGTAGAGGATTAAAAACCTTCATAAACGCTCAATTTGTTCTTTAAAACACGTATTTCTTCTTGTAGTTGTTCTACTTGTTTTAGTAAATTATAAATGGCATCAATCCCTTCAAAATTAATGTCTAAATCATAATGCATTCGCATCATTTTTTCAATAGCATTAAGCTGATTTGTCTGTAAATAATCTTGATTGTCCGTAATAGTGATTTCTATTAATTCGTATTCTTGTAAAGCATTAATAAACTTTATAGGCACATTGTAATGCGTGCAAAACTGTTGTATTGATATAAGTTGTGTTGTGTCCATATTATCGCAATTTTGAGAGTTCTGTAAAAAGTTCTTTTTCTTTTGCTGAAAGATTTTCAGGTAACTTTAAGTTGTAAGTAACATACAAATCTCCATATTGACCTTCTTTTTTGTATTTAGGAAACCCTTTGCCTTTTAACTTTACTTTAGTGCCGTTTTGGGTTTCTGGTTTTACCTTAAGTTTTACTTTACCATCAAAGGTGTTTACCATAATTTCGCCACCTAAAAGGGCTTTGTATAAGTCTAAATCTACAGCAATATATAGGTTGTTTCCATCCCTTCTAAATGGGGAATTATTAACCACAGAAAACTCAATATACAAATCGCCATTTGGACCACCATTCATGCCTTTTCCGCCATGTCCTTTTATTTTAATGACTTGTCCATTTTCTACACCAGCAGGAATGGTAATTCTTATGTTTTTGTTATTTACGGTTAATGTGCGTTTGTGTGTGGTGTAAACATCTTTTAGGTCTAGTTGTAGTTGCGCATTAAAATCTTGACCTCTAAATTTTACTTGTCTTCCGCCGCTTCCAGAAGCTCTACCACCAAACATGTTACCAAAAAAATCTGAGAAATCTTCTTCAGAATAACCTCCTTGAGTGCTTTGTGAGCTTCGTTGATACTGCTCTTGCTGTTTCGCTTTTTCGTATTCTTCTGCATGTTGCCAATGTTCTCCATATTCATCGTATTTTTTACGATTTTCAGCATTGCTTAATACTTCGTTAGCTTCGTTAATCTCCTTAAATTTTTGCTCAGCATCCTTATCATTTGGATTGAGGTCTGGATGGTATTTACGTGCCAACTTACGATAAGCTTTTTTAATATCGTTTTCTGTGGCACTCTTTGAAATACCAAGTATTTTATAATAATCTATAAATGCCATTACTGTTTATTATGAGTTTTACTGTATTGTTTTAATATTTGTTTTAAACTTTCGAGATAATCTTCCATAATCTTAATAGTCATATCGGGATGAATTTTAGTAGGAATAGTCATTGGGTTTTCATCCAAGGTCGCATATAATTCAGGATAATTTACCTCAATACTTGTTGTTAAAGTGATGATTTGGTTTTCTATGTCTTGAATTGTTTTCATAGCATTTGATTAAAACTTGATTATAAAGTTAGTTACAAATACGCTTATTACAAATGATTTATATCATAAATAAGAGGTGAAGCTAAGGGAGTATTTTTCCATCTCCCATTTGAATAATTCTATCGGTTTTATTTGCAAAATCTTCATCATGTGTTACTATTAAAAGTGATAAACCTTGCTTAACACTCAATTGTTTAAAAATGTTAAACACATTTTCGGCATTATGGCTGTCTAAATTTCCTGTAGGTTCATCTCCCATAATTATAGCAGGATCGTTTATAAGCGCACGTGCTATAGCTACACGTTGTTTTTCGCCACCAGAAACGCGAGAAGCTTTTTTATGAGCTAAATGCTCAATATTTAAGATTTTAAGCTTTTGCATGGCATTGTGCTCAATTTCTTGAAGCGATTTTTCTGCTAATTTCTTGGCAGGCAACATTACGTTTTCTAATACTGAAAACTCTGAAAGTAAATAATGAAACTGAAAGACAAAACCAATATGCTTGTTACGTAAATAGGATAAATGCGTACTATCTTGACCTGTTATAAGTTTGTTTTTGAGATACAGTTCGCCTTCATAATCGGTATCCATGGTAGATAGAATGTAAAGTAATGTCGATTTTCCACAGCCCGATTTTCCCATGATGGATGCAAATTCCCCTTTTTTAATTTGAAAACTAATATCCTTTAACACGTGAAACTTCACAGGTTTTTTAAAATATTTATTGATATGTTTAGCTTCTAAAACAATACTCATATTACTGTCCTCTTATAATTTTTACTGGATCTATTTTTTTTGCTTTCTTAGATGGCAAATAGCCTGCAAGAAAAGTGGAAACCATTGCAAACGAAAACCCAATGATAAAGTACAACGGATCTTTATTTATAGGATATGTATCTACCGTTGGTAAGGCTTCAGTTTTAAAGGGAATTGTATCGATAAGACTCGTTAATCCAAAACCAATAATTAAACCCAAAACACCTCCAACAAAACCAATAATCATGGCTTGACTCATAAATATAAATTGAACATCCTTCCCTGAAAACCCTATAGCTTTAAGAATAGCAATGTCATTCATCTTTTCATAAATAAGCATATTTAAAATGTTGTAGATGCCAAATCCAGCAACGATTAAAAGCGTTATAGATACCGCGTATGTAATTAAATTTCTAATCGTGGTTCCGGTTTCAAACTGTGCATTTGCCGTTTTTATATCAATAGCTTTAAGCTGAAATTGTTGTTCTATTTTTTTTGCTAATGGTATCGCTGTTTCTATGTCATTTAGTTTTACATTAATGTCTGTGATATAGTTATTAGCTTCTCCTAAAATGCGTTGTACTGTTTTAATAGTAGTAAAACTTTGAATAGCATCTAAATCGGCAACACCACTTTGATAAAATCCTACAATCTTTAAATGGAATATACCTCCGTTTATTGGACTTACCTGAATACGATCACCAACTTTTAAGGCCATTTTTTTTGCAATGCCAATACCTAATAAAATCCCATTATCAGTGTTTTGCAAGGCTTCAGCAGAACCTTCTACAATATAATCACCTATATTAAAATATTTGGCTTCTTCTATTGGGTTAATGCCTGTGAGATTTCCACTAAGCTCTATCGAGCCTGCGATATAGAAAATTTGTGCTTTTACCTGCGGAAGCGCACCTAATACCTTATCATCGTTTTCTAAATAATTGATAATAGGTAAGGCGTTATGTATTTTTTTCTGACTTAATTTGGGTTTGATGGAATGAACAACGTTAAAAATATTTTTAAAATCATCATATAATGAAATGGGTTGGTTTTCGGTTGGTTCAATTTCGTTGTAAATATGAATATGTGGTGTTTGATTTAGAATTAAATCGTCTAACATGGTATTTAAACCTGTCATAAAACAGACTAAAGTAATATAAGAGCCAATACCAAAAGTAACACCTAATGCAGCAATAGATGTTTGTTTCAGTTTTGTGAGCAAATGCGTTTTTGCAATACTTAATATAATATTCAAATTGGTCATTCTGTTGGTTTGTAGATATAGGTGTCTTTAGTGAGGCCTGAAAGTATTTCTATAGCATCCATATTTTGTACACCTGTTTTTACAGTTACGATACCTTCGTCTGTTTTTACTTTGTTATGATCTATTAAATAAGCTTTAGGAATGGTTAATACGTTTTCTTTTTTAGCAATGATAATATTAGCTTCACCAGAAAGACCAGGATACAAAACTTCTGGGGGATTTATAAATATGGCTTCAACCGTAAAAGTTTGATTTCGTTCATCTTTTTTTGGGTAAATTTTAGAAATTTGAGCTTTAAAAACGGTATTTGCATAAGCTTCTAAAACAAGTAATACGTCTTGAGATTTGTTTATTCTAACAATATCTACTTCATCTACTAACAGATTAATTACAAAACGATTAGCACTTCCAATTGCAGCTAGTGGTTCCATGCTTGTTACAATCTCACCAGGTTCTTTTAGTAGCGCGTAAACTTTGCCGTTTATTTTACTTGTAACCATAAAGTCATTTGTAGCAATGGCTGCTGTATTAAAGTTGTTTTGAGCTTGGTTTACTGCTGTTTGTAGTTCGTTTTTAGTTCTGTCGTATTTGTTTTTTAGAAGCTTTAATTGATTTGCAGCTAGTTCATAATTAAGCTTTTTAGTGTCGTATTGCAGCTTAGAACCTATATGCTGTTCCCATAGCTTTTTTTGTCTAAAATAATTCACAGAATCATTTTTAAATTTAAGCTTAGCCGCCTCAATTTCATCGTTTATACTACTCAAAATAGCGGCACTACCATTGTAGTTTTCTTTGGCGAGTTCTAAGGCAAACCTCGCATTTTCACTATTTAGTTTAGGTGTACTATTTATGATTTGAAATAAGGGAGAACCTTTAGTTACTACGTCTCCTTCTTTTACTAAAACGTCATCTAAAATTCCAGAAACCACAGCGTACACATTATAGAGACTATCTGGTTGAATTGTAGCGGAAGCATAAACAGATTCGGACAATGATTGTTCGGTAGGTAAGGTTTTATCTTGTTTTTCTGAACAAGATAACGAGAGTAATAGAACACTGATAAAAAAATATACTTTCATGTCTAATAGGCTAGTATAGCTTGTTATTTGCTATGTTCATTTTAATTGGTCGTAGTAATGGCGCCGTTTTAAGGTATTTTTAATTCTATATCTAGTTTTGCTAACAGTGCTAATTCTGACTTGTTTATGCCAGAAAAGGCATAAGCAATAGTAGATGCTGTTTTTAACGTTAAACGTCTAATGTCTGGAGTAAAAAGATGATTTTGGCTCTTTTTGTAAGCGATAAAGTCTTTGAAACAGGCTTCTGCGTTGAGTTCTTCTTTTTCATTTAACCAGTCAAAAACAATTTCTATTTGGTAAGCGGCATCTGTACCAAAAGTATCTTCAAGCTCATCAATATCTAACCACTGTTTTTTTACAAGGTTCTTTAATTTATCAAATTCTATAGGTCTTACATTGCCATCTGATGCTGCAATGGCATAAAACAGTTTACCAAGGTTTTGATAAAATGCTAATGTCATTTTCTTTTTAGTTGCCATGTTTTAAGGTTTTTAGAATAAATCAAATTTAGAGCTAGTATTCGTTTTAAAGAATGATATAAATCAGTTATCTTTAGATGCTTTATCAACCTAATATTTGAAGTATATGTTTCAACAAGATCAAGATATATCTAGAGTGCTTTTAGACGCTGTTTCCGAAGGGGTTATAGTGGTTGATGAACATCAAAATATAGTTGAAACTAATGATTCTGCAAACCAAATGTTTGGTTATGCTAAAGGGGAACTCATAAAACAGCCCTTAAACGTTTTAATCCCTCAAAATTATCATGCTGGTCATGGAGCTCATTTTAATGGTTTTATGAAGCATAAAGAGCGCAGGCAAATGGGGCATGGACGCGATCTTTTTGGCGCTCGAAAAGATGGAAGTGTTTTTCCTGTAGAAGCAGGACTAAACCCGTTTACCATATACGGAAAAGACTATGTTATGGCTTTGGTGATAGATATTAGTGAGCGTAAGTACATGGAGCAAGAACGAAACCATTTGGCAAGTATTTTCCAGGAATCACTAAATGAAATTTATGTATTTAGCACTCAAGACTTAAAATTTATAAACGTTAATTATGGGGCACAGAAAAACATTGGTTATAGTTTAGACGAACTAACCAATATGACACCTCTTGATATAAAACCAGAATTTAAAGAATCGGAGTTTAGAGAAAAATTAGATTTACTTAATAATACCAAAGTCGAAAAGATTGAATTTGAAACGGTTCATAAACGAAAGTCAGGAAGTACATATCCTGTAAATGTACATTTGCAGCGCTCAAAATTAGGAGATAAAGATGTGTTTTTGGCTATTATTTTGGATATAACTGAACAAAAAAATTATACTAAAAATTTAGAAAAAACAGTTGCCGTACGTACAGAAGAACTTAAAATGGCTTTAGCTGCAGAAAAAGAATTAAATGAATTAAAAACAAAATTTTTATCCATGGTATCACATGAATTTAAAACACCTTTAAGTGGTATTTTAACTTCTACGATGTTATTAAAAAAATATAAATTAACTGAGCAGCAAGAAAAACGAGAAAAACACATTAATACTATTACAGATAAAGTTCAATATCTCAATACCATTTTAAACGATTTTCTTTCTGTAGAAAAACTAGAAAAAGGTAAAGTTAATTATAAATTTACCACGTTTAAATTGAGTAAAGTCTTAAATGAGGTCATTTATAATGCCAATATGTTATTAAAAGATGGTCAGAAAATTAACTATCCAGAAAATATAGATGATATTTCTTTATATCAGGATGAAAAAATCTTAGAACTATCTCTATCTAATTTAATTTATAACGCTATTAAGTATTCCTCTGAAAATACCATTATTGATATCAATATTTCTCAAAATGAAACGACTACCATTTTTAAAGTAACGGATAATGGTATTGGTATTCCTGAGAAAGATCAAAAAAATATATTCAATCGCTACTTTAGAGCAGAAAATGCATTACTCATGCAAGGCACAGGTATTGGATTAAATATTGTAAAAGACCATTTAGAAAACTTAAATGGTAGTATCGCATTTGAAAGCGAAGAACACAAAGGCTCAACGTTTACCATAAAACTTCCCAATAAAGCACAAGAATGAAAACAGTATTATTAATAGAAGACGATACCGTATTAAGAGAAAATACAGCAGAATTATTAGAGCTTTCTAACTATGAGGTAATTACTGCTGCCAACGGACAAATAGGCCTAGAAGTCGCAAGAAATCAAACTCCAGATATTATAATATGTGATATAATGATGCCTATTCTCGATGGATATGCTGTATTAGAAGGCCTATCAAAACAGGATAGCACCAAGTTTATTCCATTTATATTTTTATCTGCTAAGACCGAACGTGGAGATGTAAGAAAAGGCATGAATTTAGGAGCCGATGATTATATTACAAAACCTTTTTCTGAAGATGAAATTTTAAGTGCTATAGAGAGTAGAATTGCAAAAGCTGCTATATTGAAGGATGAACGAGAATCTGCTAATAACACTAGTGATACCAATGAAGATGAATTAAGAACCTTAAATGATTTAAAAAACTTCTTTGATGATAATGGGAAGATTTTTAACTACAGCAAAAATGATATCATTTACAAAGAAGGACATAATTCTAATTATATTTATTTAGTGACTAAAGGTATTGTAAGGTGTTATAAATTTGATGAAAAAGGAAAGGAGCTTACTACAGCACTTTATAAAGAAGACGATCTTTTTGGTTATACGTCATTCACAGATAATATTCCTTATAGAGAAACAGCAATAGCTTTGAAAGATGTAGAAATGGTAGGTGTTTCTAAAGCCCAGTTAAAAGAGGTATTGGATAAAAATCACAAGCTAACTTTAGAAGTTATTCAGTTATTAACCGATGACATTACAGGTGTTAAAGACCAATTATTACAAATGGCTTACAGTTCTGTACAAAGAAAAACGGCTTTAACCATCTTAAGGTTTGCAGAAAAGATAAATTCAAAACCAGAAGATCCTATTAAAATTTCCCGTAACGATTTGGCAAGTGTTGCCGGTATTGCTACTGAGACCTTGATAAGAACCATGTCTCATTTTAAAAAGCAAGGACTCATAGAAATGGAAGGTAGAAACATAAAGGTTTTAGACCTTCAGAAATTGCAAGACATCCACTAATCCCTTTTCGTGTTTATCTAATATGACCAATATCATATTATAAAAGTGTACATCGCTTTAAATTTGTTTACACTAAGAAATTTAAAGTGATGAATATTTTATTACCAACGGATTTTTCTGAAAACGCACGCAATGCTATTTCGTATGCTATAGATTTTTTTAAATCTTCGGAATGTAATTTTTACCTGCTTCATGTTAACAGAATAGAGGCTATAGTTGCAGGCGAAGACAGTTACATGCCAACAGCAGAAGTTATAGAAGAAATATATACTAAGCCTTCAAGAGATAAATTAAGACAACTACTCAAAGAAATAAGTGAAAATCACGGTGAAAATCCAAAACACCGTTTTTACACACTTATTGATAATTATTTCTTTTTAGAATCGGTAAGAAAACATGTCGAAGAAAAGAAAATAGATATGATTGTTATGGGTACAAAAGGCGCATCAGGACTTAAGGAATATATCATAGGAAGTAACACCGGAGATGTTATTACTAAAGTAAAATGCACCACTTTAGTCGTTCCAGAATACGCCAAATATAAAGCGTTAAAGGAAATTGCATTTTCGTCAGATTTTAATCTCTCGTACGATATTAATATACTACAACCTTTAACAGATATTTTAAAAAATTTAGAGAGTAATCTAAGAGTTATACATATTCAAGGTAAAGCAGCATCATTAAACCCAGAACAACTCAATAATAAAGAATTGCTTAATGATTATTTTGAAGAATTTAATCCAAGTTTCCATTTTCTTACTAATAAAAAAGTCGAAGATGCTATACAGTGCTTTGTAGAAAGTAGAGCTGTAGATATGATTGTTATGGTAGCTAAGAATCTAAATTATTTTCAAAATATTCTATTTCATACTAGAGTTGAAAAAATAACATATCATACAGATATACCGTTTTTGGTATTGCACGAATAAATCACTTTAATTATGGACACTTCAGTTTTTTTAGCAAAATTTTGGGGATGGTATCTTATCATTTTCTTTTTAATATTAAGTCTTAACCCAAAGCGTATTAAACAAATATTTAATGATTTAAAAGATGAAAAATTTCTAATCATTTTTTCTTTTATGGCTATTATCATTGGATTACTAAATGTAATATTTCATAACATTTGGGAGCCGAATTACACCTTAATTATTACACTCATTGGTTGGACCTCTTTGTTTTTAGGATTAGCTTTATTTATGTTTCCTAAGAAAACAGTTAAATGGCTGGTAATCATCAATGTTAAAATGGTTCAAGTAATTTATACGTTATTGTTTTTAATTGGTGTTTTTTTACTGAATGAGGTCTATGGAATTGTACTTGTATAAGTTTAAAAATTAGAAAGAGAAACCTATTCTTTTTATTTAGTGCTTATACATATTTAAAAATGATTTTTGCTATTAATCAGAAAGACATCTAGCTATTTTAGTTAGATGTTTTTTTATATAAACCTATCTGATATATATCATAGTTTATAGATTGTTAACACTTTAACTTTATAAATAAAATCTAAACACAGTTATTTTAACCAATTTTTATGAGCATTAAAATTTAATCTCTAGCGAAGTATATAATTGTTTGTGACTAGGAAGTAAAGCGGTTAAAACAAATTTTGTTTAGACAGTTTTTAAAACATCAATATGAATATTTCAGACATAGATATTATTAAATCCTCAGGTGAAAAAGTAAAATTTTCATTAGAAAAATTACGAGCATCATTAAAGCGATCTGGTGCAGAAGAACATATTGTTAATCAGGTATTGGATAAAGTTCGTGATGAACTCTATCAAGGTATTTCAACCAAAGAGATATACAACAGAGCATTTGCCTTACTTAAAAAAAACAAAAGCTATTTCGCTTCAAAATATAAATTAAAGAAGGCGATTTACGAATTAGGGCCAACAGGTTTTCCTTTTGAGCGCTTTGTAAGTGCTATTTTAAAATATTCTGGCTATAAGACCGAAATTGGTAAAATTTTACAAGGTAAATGTGTGTCACATGAGGTCGATGTGATAGCGCGAAAAAATTCTGAAGTCACCATTATTGAGTGTAAATTTCACGGTGATCAAGGTCTTAATTGTAACGTTAAAATTCCTTTATATATCAATTCAAGATACCGAGATATTAAAGATAATTGGCAAAAGCTAAGGAAAAAGGAAGACCCGCTTACACAAGGTTGGGTCGTTACAAATACAAGGTTTACAAAAGATGCATTAGAATATGGTAATTGTTGTGGATTGTATTTATTGAGTTGGGATTACCCTCTAAATGATGGTTTAAAAGACCGAATTGACCGTTTAGGCTTATATCCAATAACCGTATCCACATTGCTTTCGCAACGCGAAAAGCAGTTTCTTTTAAGTCGGTCTGTTGTACTCTGTAGAGAATTAATAAACGATAAGTTTTATTTAGATCATCTTGGTGTTTCTGAAACGCGAAAAAAGAAAATTCTAGATGAAATTTCACATTTATGTGGCTAATCAAATATTAAAATGGAAAAATTTGTAAAAATCAATTTTTTAGGTGCAGCAGGAGTTGTAACGGGGTCAAAATTTTTAATTGAAACTTCAGAAAAAAATATCCTTATAGATTGTGGTATGTTTCAAGGTTTAAAAGCGCTGCGAGAACTTAATTGGGAAGATCTTCCTATAGATGTAAGTTCTATTGATGTAGTGGTGTTAACTCATGGACACTTAGACCATGTTGGCTATCTTCCGCGTTTGTTAAAACAAGGTTTTAAAGGAAAGATTAAAGGTACAGCACCAACTTTGGCAATTGCAGAAATTATATTAAAAGATAGTGCTAAAATACACGAGGAAGAAGCGAATAAAGCAAATAAGGAAAAATATACTAAACATAGCCCTGCCTTGCCTTTTTATACTATTAAGGATGCCGAAAATACCATAAAACAATTTGAGGTAGAACTTGAAGATAAATGGGTGCAATTATCAGAACATATCGCTTTCCGTTTTCAGTATAACGGCCATATTATTGGAGCAACGTTTATAGAATTAGATATTAACGAAAAGCGATTTGTGTTTTCTGGAGATATAGGAAGAAAAAATGATTATTTATTAAGCGATCCTAAAAAACCAGAATGGGCAGATGTGTTGTTTATTGAAAGTACTTATGGTAACAAACTACATCCTGTAGAAAATATTGAAGATGTACTAACCGAAATCATTTTAGAAACAATTCATAAAAAAGGGAATCTTATAATACCTAGTTTTGCCGTAGAACGCTTACAAACATTAATGTTTATTCTGTGGAAATTATATCAAAAAAACAGAATTCCTAACATTCCAATTTTTGTAGATAGTCCTATGGGAAATAATGTGTTAGATGTTTTTAAACGTTTTCCAAAATGGCATAAACTATCTTCTGAAGATTATACTGCCATGTGTAATCATGTTAATATTATTCAATCATACAAAGAAACTTGGGAAACTATTGACGATAAACGCTCTAAAATCATAATTGCAGGAAGTGGTATGGTTACAGGAGGACGCGTTTTAACCTATTTAAAACAACTTATAGACGAACCATCTACAACTGTTTTGTTAGTAGGTTATCAGGCCGAAGGCACTCGTGGCAGACAACTACAAGAAGGAGCCCACGAAATTCGGTTTTTTGGAAAATACTATCCCGTAAAAGCTACGATAAAAAATATTGAAAGCTTATCGGCTCATGCAGATCAGAAAGATTTATTGGACTGGGTTAGTGATATTAAAAATGTACCAGAACATGTATATCTAATTCATGGAGAGCCAGCATCATTGGACGCTTTTAGAGTGAAATTAAAAGCTGTATACAATTGGAATGCCACCATACCTAAACTTACCGATGTAAGTAAAGTGTTGGTTTAAAAGTTAATGGCTAAAACTGACATTTGTCATTTTATAAGCGATTTATTATAAGTAATTTAGAGTTGTAAAATTTAAGTTTAATAATAAAATTTATAATTATGTCACTCATTAAATTTAACAACCGAAACCGATTATTCCCATCTTGGAATAATGAAGGCTTAAAAAATTTTTTAAGCAATGATGATTTCTTCAATAATGATTTTTTTGATGAAGATGGATTAATGCCAGCAATGAATGTTAAAGAACATGACAATGATTTTGAAATTGAATTTGCAGCACCAGGCTTTACTAAAAAAGACTTTGAAGTCACCATAGATGATAATGTACTGAATGTATGTGGTGAGAAAAAGGAAGAAAAAGAAGAGAAAAAAGAAGATTATACTCGTAAAGAGTTTAACTACAACTCTTTTAAGAGATCTTTAAGCTTACCTAAAACCGTAAATACAGATCAGGATGTAAAAGCAACGTATAAAAATGGTATCCTAAAACTTAATCTTTTAAAGAAAGAAGAAGCAAAAGGGCAAGCCAAGAAAGTTATTGAAGTCTTATAACAACAGAAAAACAAAACGTGGTTTAAATGATCACGTTTTGTTTCGTTGTTTAAAAAAAATCAAAATGAATACCACACAAACACATTTGCGTTACGTAGAATGGCTTAATGCAGAAGAAATGCATAAAGCTTCAAAAGAATGGTTATCAGAATTAAACTTTATAAAAGATGAACATCTCTTTTTTGAAGATTTAGTAACTCAATTTACATCTCAGTTAATTGCCTTAGGTAATTTTTCTAGCAGTAAAGAAATTATTGATGCCATTAACCGATCTCAAAAGCAAAACAACACGCTTATAGAGGCTGTTAGAATTCATGAAAATAAGTTACAAATAATGGTAGATGGCATTGATGAGTTAGAAGAGGAAAAGGCTTATATTAAAGAACATCGTGATTTAATTATTGCTATTTCAGAATTCTTGAATGAATATAAGTCGCTTAAGACACAGCTATTTAATATTATTAAAATGATTAAGAAAGAAGATAAGTCTAGACACCTGCTAGATAGAAAATAAGAGATGATAAAACATTTTGTCTTAAGAATAAAGCATAACGAAGGTTATGTTTTTTTTATTTTTTAATGTGTAGATAATAAGCTTTAATCAACAAAAAACAGAAACCACAACATGTTTAAGCAGTTGTGGTTCTCTTTAATGATAGGGGGTAATCTTTTGTGTTCAAACTTATAGAGCAGATAATTTGAACTATTCTACAATATAAATCAACTCTTCTACTTCAGATAATCTAAAGTAACCAAAAGGATAATTATCTGCATTAGTTGTATTTATACAATTACCTCTAACTGTTGCGGGTTGTGTTTCAAATGGGCCTCCGCCTTGGTCACTTCCTTGTTGTAAAAGAATAACCATAAACTCATAATACTGTTCAGAAATCCCAAAATGGCGCATTATCACTTCGTCACCAGACTCTAAATCTTCTTCAGTATAATAGGCAAAAATTTGATTACCATCAATAAATTCGTCATCTAACACGTCTAATGTTGGAATAACTGGTATATCACTTATATATTCAAAGAAGTAGTAATTATCAATATTGGCAGGATCTGTAAAATAAGTTTTTATCTCAATATCTTCGCCTGAAAAACCTCCGTCGTTAATCTGCTCTACATAATCTATTGGAACTACAGATTTCAAGGTTTCTGTTGCTGTATAAACTTCACCATTATAAGTAATAGTTAAATAATAGTCTTCATCTATAACAGGAATAAAATTAGTGTTTTTGTAAATTCCGGTATTGCCTTCTTCAATAAAATTAAAGGTATTATTGTTATTATCTGTTATTTGAATTGTAGCACCATTGGCAGGTGGAACAGATTCATCAAAAAATGGTGCAGAAAGTGATAGTTTTATGCTTTGTTCGTTGCCTGGTGTATTCTTTAACCAATTAATTGAAGCTTCAATAACTAATCTTGGTTCCGCTTCATTAAGATTAACATCAATAACATCTTCGCAACTAAAGTACAAAGAGAAAATAAAGAGTATATATATTGTTTTTTTCATGATTTAAAATTTAAAATTATAAGAAACGGAAGGCACTATACCAAAAATGGCTAATCGTACAGCTTCATTAACACCTGTATTTCTATTTTCTCTAAAAGAGATACTTGCTGCGTTTTTACGGCCGTAGATATTATAAACTCCAAAAACCCATTCGCCTTTAAATTTTTTGATACTTTCTGGTTTTGGATTGTAAGTAGCTGATATGTCTAAGCGATGATAAGACGGTAATCTGCTTGAGTTTCTCGCTTCATAATTAGGAATAACCAATCCGTTATATTCATATTGCCCGTTTGGATAGGTGGTAGGCTGACCGGTTTGAAATATAAAGTTAGAACTAAAAGACCATTTTTTATTGAGTTCGTAACTTCCTGTTAAAGATATATCATGTGTTTTATCGTAAGCTGTATTGTACCATTCTCCGTTATTAATTCCAGTTTCTGCTGCTGTTTTACCAGGAGTTCTCTGTTCAGATTTAGAAAGTGTATAAGCTAACCAACCTGTAAAACGACCTTCATTTTTTCTTAAAAGGACTTCTAAGCCATAGGCTCTTGCTTCTCCATTTAAAATGATTTGCTCAATAGCATCATTGGCTATTAAATCGGCACCATCTACATAATCGATGCGATTTTTAATAGTTTTATAAAAGCTTTCAACCTCTAGAGAGAATACGTTGTTTTTAAACGTTTTAAAATAACCAATAGCAACTTGATCTAAGAGCTGAGGTTTTACATATTTGCCACTTGGAGTCCAAATATCTAACGGAGTAGGTGAGCTTGTATTAGATAATAAGTGTAAATATTGACTCATTCTGTTGTAACTTGCTTTTACAGAAGCGTTATCGTTAAGCTGATAAGCGACAGCAATTCGAGGTTCTATATTTGCAAACGATTCAATAACATCACTTTTATTAAAGGTTTCAGTTCCAATAGGCTCTGTTTTTTGGTAGATGCCAATAGCTTCATTAAAAGTTAAAGGATTATTGTTTTCGTAAATATTTAATTCGTCTTGTCCTAAGCGATGAAACATACTTAATCTTGCTCCGTAGCTTACCGAAAGTTTGTCGCTTAATTTATGTTCGGCATCAATATATATAGCATTTTCAAAAGCAAATTTATCAATTAGCTTATAAGGATTAATTCCGGAAGTTTCAGTCGTTGGGGTAATTTCTCCTGGATTAAATGTGTAATACATGGTGTTTAATCCATACTCGAGTTTAAAGTCATTACTTATATAATGTTTAAAATCATATTTTAAATTGAAATTTTTAATGCCAGATTCCCAATCAAATTCTACAAAGTTTAATGTTAATCCGTAGTAATAGTCTGAATAGATTAAGGAAAGGTTGGAAAATAATTTATCAGAAAACAAATGATTCCATCTAAAATTAAGCACTGTGTTTCCAAATGTGTTTTCAAAAGTATCAGAAATTTTAAAGACATCTCTGCCAAAATAACCCGATAAGTAAATATTGTTATTGTTGTTTATATTGTAACTTAATTTTGTGTTTAAATCGTAGAAATACGCTTTACTGTCTATATCAAAAAGGGGTAAAAATAAGTGGGCGTAACTACTACGACCACCAAGTAAAAAAGAACCTTTATCTTTTTTAATAGGCCCTTCTGCTAAAAGCCTACTAGAAATTAAACCAATACCACCATTAACATGAAATTCTTTACTATTACCTTCTTTTTGATAAATATCTAAAACAGAAGAAACACGTCCTCCATATTTTGCAGGAATTCCACCTTTATATAGTTTAAGATCTTTTATGGCATCAGGATTAAAAACAGAGAAGAAACCAAAAAGATGTGAGGAATTAAAAATAGTAGCTTCATCTAAAAGTATCAAATTCTGGTCTGCCGCGCCACCTCTAACATTAAAACCAGAAGAGCCTTCACCAGAATTAGTTACTCCTGGCAATAGCGTAATCGATTTTATCACATCAACTTCACCCAAAACCACTGGCATATTTTTAATCGTTTTTATGGATAACGAATTTACACTCATTTGTGGTTTTTTGATGTTTAGTCTTTCAATGTCATCAGTTAATATGACTTCGTCTAAACTTTCTGCAGCCTCTTCGAGTTGATAGTTTTTAGTAAGATTGTTGGTTAATGTTATTGTTTCTGAAATGGTTTTAAACCCCAAATAACTTATTTGTATACTATAGGATCCTTCAGGTAATGTAATAGAGTAGAAGCCATATTCATTGGTAACACTTCCGGTTTGTAACTCTGGAATTATGATGTTAACACCAATTAGGGTTTCATTACTGAGAATATCAGTTACTTTTCCACTTAAGGTAAATTTTTCTTGTGCTTGAAGAGAGAAAGCACTCAGTAATAACGAGAGTATAATCCCTCTAAGAAGTAGTTTCATGTTTTATGTTAATTGTTATTTTGATTGATGACATATTTTAATTAAAACGAATAACCTCTAAAGTTGTTACATTAAAAGTAAATTAAATGAATAAAAAAAAGCTTCTCGAAAGAAGCTTTTTAACATAACATTAATCTAATGTGATTATGAATTTAAAATTGAATTTAGTGCTTTGCTTGGACGCATAGCATCTGAAATCTTATCTTCATTAGGAAGGTAATAACCTTCAATATTTACAGGTTCTCCTTGACAATCGATTAGCTCTTTTACAATAGTCTCTTCATTTGACGATAATGCATTGAAAATGGTTGTAAACTCAGCTTTTAAATCGGCATCTTTATCTTGGTTTGCTAAAGCTTCAGCCCAATACAATGCCAAGTAAAAATGACTTCCTCTATTGTCTAATTGATTTACTTTCCTAGAAGGTCCTTTTTTGTTTTCTAATAACTTATCTGAAGCATCATCTAAAGTTTCACCTAAAATATGTGCTTTTTTGTTGTTATTTACTTCTGAAAAATGCTCTAATGAAACTGCTAATGCTAAAAATTCTCCTAAAGAATCCCAACGTAAATGGTTTTCTTCTAAAAATTGCTGAACATGCTTTGGTGCAGATCCGCCAGCTCCAGTTTCAAATAAACCACCACCATTCATTAAAGGAACAATAGATAGCATTTTTGCACTTGTTCCAACTTCTAAAATTGGGAATAAATCTGTTAAATAATCTCTTAACACGTTTCCTGTTACTGAGATGGTATCTTTTCCTTCTTTAATGCGTTTTAATGTAAAATTAGTAGCATCTTCTAAAGATAAAATTCTAATATCTAAACCTTCAGTATCATGGTCTTTTAAATAGGTGTTAACTTTTTTAATTAATTCAGCATCGTGTGCTCTTTTCTTATCTAACCAAAAAACGGCAGGTGTTTGTGAAGCTCTTGCTCTAGTTACAGCTAATTTTACCCAATCTTGGATTGGAGCATCTTTTGCTTGGCACATTCTCCAGATATCACCTTCTTCAACTTTATGACTTAATAATACATTACCATTAGCGTCAATAACATCTACTTTTCCTTTAGATGTTATTTCGAAAGTTTTATCATGAGAACCATATTCTTCTGCTTTTTGAGCCATAAGACCAACATTAGGAACTGTTCCCATAGTTGTAGGATCAAAAGCACCATGTTTTTTGCAAAAATCAATAGTTGCACTGTAAACACCAGCATAACTACTATCTGGTATAACAGCTTTTGTATCTTGTTGCTTCCCTTCTGCATTCCACATTTGCCCAGAAGTTCTAATCATTGCTGGCATTGAAGCATCGATAATAACATCACTTGGTACGTGAAGATTGGTTATGCCTCTATCTGAATTTACCATTGCTAAATCAGCACTATGGTCTAAAGCAAAACGAATATCTTCTCTTATTTCGTCGCGTTTATCTTCTGGAAGATCGCCTAATTTTTCAAGTAAATTTCCAAAACCATTATTTACATCAACACCTATTTTATCAAATGTTTGTCCATGCTTTTCAAATAAATCTTTAAAGAATACACGTACAGCATGACCAAAAATGATTGGGTCAGAAACCTTCATCATTGTTGCTTTCATATGTAATGAAAACAATACACTGTTATCTAAGGCATCTTCTACTTGCTCTTCTAAAAACTCGATTAAGGCTTTTTTGCTCATTACTGTAGCGTCAATAATTTCGCCTTTTAGTAAGCCTAAATTGTCTTTTAGATTGGTTTGGTTGCCTTTTGTATCTGTATGTACAATTTTTACTGTAGTTGCATCTGCAAGTGTTACAGATTTTTCATTGTGCGCAAAATCTCCTTTAGACATTGTTGCGACATGTGTTTTAGAATCTGAAGACCATGCTCCCATACTATGCGGATTTTTCTTAGCATAGTTTTTTACCGCTTTAGGTGCGCGTCTATCAGAATTTCCTTCTCTAAGTATTGGGTTTACGGCACTTCCTTTTATCTTGTCGTAACGTAATTTGATGTCTTTTTCTGCGTCATTTTGTGGTTCTTCTGGGTAATCAGGAAGTTTAAAACCTTTGTTTTGAAGTTCTTCAATAGCAGCAGTAAGTTGTGGTATAGATGCACTAATATTTGGTAATTTTATAATGTTAGCTTCTGGTTTTTTTACCAACTCGCCTAATTCTGCTAATGCATCAGATACTTTTTGATCTTCAGTTAAAAAATCTGGAAAAGCGGCTAATATTCTAGCGGCTAAAGATATATCTTTTGTTTCTATGGTTATGCCTGAAGACTTTGTAAATGCTTGAACAATTGGTAAGAATGAACGTGTTGCTAAAGCTGGTGCTTCATCTGTTTTTGTGTAAACAATCTTTGCTGTTTTTGTCATAAGTCTTGAAAATAAATTGAATAAATTTCTCCTCGAAATTGAGAAATGCGAATATACGAAAACGTTTGATTTTAATAGGTATATGATTTATACTAAACAAGATCAAATTTTGTGATATTGATAATTTAATAGCTAAAACCTTGAATTTATTCTATTATCTTGATGTGAAAGCTTTCTAATAAGCCATAAATGTTTTCTTTTGAAAATGAGGCGTTTTTAATTTTATTAAATGCAGGATTAATATTGAAATTAAATGCAGAAGTAAAATCAGAATATTCAATGTTGGTTCTGTAGAAGGTAGCTCCTAATAAATCACAATCTTTAAAAACCACATATTTGGCCTCAGCTTCTGTAAAATCTACTTGATGCATTGTACATTTTAAAAAATTGGTTTTACTGATTTTTAATTGATAAAAACTACTTAAATTAAGCGTACAATCTATAAACTTGAAAGACAGTAGAAAGAGGTTGCAATTTTGAAATATAACACCTAAGATTTTACAGCCTTTAAAAGTAACATCATTAAAAGATGTGTGCATTACATTAGCATTGCTGAAATTACAATCTAAAAAATCACATTCTAAAAAGCTAATGTTTGAAAGGTCTGAATTTTCAAAATTACAATTGGTAAACGTACAGTCTGTATATTCTGTTTTAAAAAGATTGCTAGTGGTATAATCTTTGTTTTTGAAATTGTGGTTTTCTGTTAGTGGTTGATCCATGTCGCAAGAATACGAAAAGAAATGTATTTGCCACAGTCTAGTGTGGTTTGTTATTAAATTAGACTCTAGTCTGGACTCTATAAATGTAGGTAAGGCTGTTAACTTTACTAAAACAAAAAGCCATATCACTCAGAGAAATCTGTGCTGACATGGCTTTCTTAGAAACAGTACTAACATAACCTATTTAGTTTTTGCTAACTCAGTTGATAGACCAATGCCATCACCTTTTTCGGTTTAAGAGTTACTGTTTCAATTCGAAACATTTCATACCTTTCAAAATGTATTGACCTGATATTACTTTGTTTCTTAGGCTTGTTTTTCTTGATGTTTTCTTAATACCTTCAACTTTAATAAATATTAAGACTAAAACATTGCTCGTCCTTTTCGTGTTCACTTTCGATCCCAGTACTTCTTCGGAGCTTTTCACTTTACTAATATAACCTACAATAGTGTGTTATATTAGTAAAGCTTCTTGATTGCTTTGCAAACACTTGTTTTACACAAGTTGCTATACAACCTCAAAAAACAACCTCAATATATAAAGAACAAATCTTTAATACGCATTAACACAATTCAAAACCATACTTAGTTTTGTCGTTAATTGTTTTACAAATTTAGTGAAATATTTTTGATATCTATGAGGTTTTAACATTTTAGATATCAACAGTTTATGAACTCATATTATTAACAAATGTTAATAACAAAAAAAGCCTTCTTAAAGAGAAGGCTTTTAATTGTAATATATAAGTTTGAATTATCTTCTAACTTCTTTGATTCTTGCTTTCTTACCAGTAAGGCCTCTAAAGTAGAAAATTCTAGCTCTACGTACTTTACCACGTTTGTTAACTTCTACTTTTTGTAAAGCAGGTAAGTTAATTGGGAAGATACGCTCTACACCAATTGTTCCTGACATTTTACGGATGGTAAATGTTTCAGAAGATCCACTTCCTTTACGCTGTAATACAACACCTCTAAAAAACTGCGTACGCACTTTTTCACCTTCTCTAATTTCGTAGTATACTGTGATGGTATCACCGGCACTAAATTCTGGAAAGTCTTTACGGGTTACAAATTCGTCTTGTACAAATTTTACTAAATCCATTTTATTTTATTTATAATAGTTGATTTAAAGCAACATTCACGATTCTCGCCAGAGGTTGGTCTAAATTGGTTTGCAAAAGTACTACTTTTTTGCTTATTTACAATGCTTTGTTGTTTTATTTTTTGTCTCCCGTTAGAAGTTGTCCTGAGCTTATTTTACAATTTATTTTTTTGAAAATTCCGATACAACTAAAATGATTAAACCAACTGAAAATATTAAATAAGATACATTTTGAATTATAATTGAAATCCCTTGTGTTAATAATAAGGTGCCTACACTTTCTGCACTCGCAAAAACACGGATAACCAAACTAGTAACAGAAGTTAGTATAACTAGTACACTACCAATTAATATTAACCAAGTCGCTAGGGTACGTTTTTTTATAAAGAGAATTATGCTAGCAATTAATATTATAAAAGTTGATAACGCACTAATGATTTGACCAGTATAAAAGAGAATTTCTGTAGAACTATTCATAGGTAATGTGCTTAGTCTTTAAGTAAATCTGGTCGTCTTTCTTTAGTTCTTTTATAAGCTTGTTCCTCTCTCCATTTTTCAATTTCCTTGAAATTACCGCTAAATAATACTTCTGGAACTTTCATGCCATCATATTCTCTAGGCTTAGTATAAATAGGTGGTGCTAATAAATTATCTTGAAAAGAGTCGGTTAGGGCAGAGGTTTCATTACCTAAAACTCCAGGAATTAATCGGATTACAGCATCGCATAATACAGCTGCACCTAATTCGCCACCTGACAATACATAATCTCCAATAGATATTTCACGAGTGATAAATTTATCACGTACGCGTTGGTCCACTCCCTTATAATGTCCACACAAAATAATAATGTTTTCTTTTAAAGAGGTTTGGTTAGCAATACTTTGGTTAAGCTGCTCCCCATCTGGTGTCATATAAATAATTTCATCGTAAGTACGTTCTTGCTGTAATTTAGAAATACACTTATCAATAGGTGCTATGGACATTACCATTCCTGCTCCTCCTCCAAACTGTGTGTCGTCTACAGATTTATAGCCACCTGTAGCATAATCTCTTAAATTATGAAAGTGGACTTCTACTAAACCGGCTTCAATGGCACGTTTTAAGATAGAGGCTTCAAACGGACTTTTTAAAAGTTCTGGTAATACGGTTATAATATCTA
Organism: Winogradskyella psychrotolerans; assembly: GCF_018860565.1. Lineage (GTDB taxonomy): Bacteria > Bacteroidota > Bacteroidia > Flavobacteriales > Flavobacteriaceae > Winogradskyella > Winogradskyella damuponensis. The sequence continues at coordinate 224,022 of NZ_JAHKPS010000009.1, read as the reverse complement.
TGCGCATAATATGTTCAAATAAGTTGCAAAGGTATGTTTAATTGCGATGTTTTTTTTATTTCTAATGGTGATTTTCTAAAAATGATACAGAAGGATTTAATCCTATTTTTAGTTTCTAAATAGAAATTGAATTACAGTCAATAGGGATAATCCTAAATGAAAAGAGAGTGGTTAGTTTCTATAGTTTAGGATAAAAAAAATCCGCAATTAAAATTACGGATTTTTATGGTGTTAAGTATTTTTAATTAAGTGTTTGCAGCACTTTAATTTAAGCCTTTTGCTTATTCAATTCGTCTTGTAATTGACGTCTTACTTTTTGCTCACGTTCTAAAGCATTTCGTCTATGTTCTTCAAATTCTGTTTCTACTTCGTCTAATTTGTGTTTAGCATCACGTGTTGCAGAATTACTGCCTTTAAATTTATAGATAAAGAATAATAAAAATGCTAATAAACCAGCAATAATAGACCACATGATAACATTGTAATTGGTTTTACTAGTTTGCATGCCTAATAATGCCATATTATTTTTTTCAGAGTCTGTTTGTTCTAAGCTCGACAGCGTATTGGCAAGTTTTGTTTTTAGTTCTTCAATTTCATTGGCTTGGTTTTCAACAACTTTTTCAGAACTTTCTAATTTAGAATAGGTTGTTTTTAAAGAATCGAGAACATTATTTTTTAAAGTAAGAAGAGAAGAAAATTTTACAGCTTCATAACGCTGTCCATCTGTACCTTTGAAATTACCAGATTTTTTAAATACATATTCAAACTGGCTGTCAATATTGCCACTATTTAAGGACAATTTGTCTTCTGCTTCTTCATTGCTCTTTTGTGCGTTTACAGATTGTAAACTCATTGTAACTAGTAGAATTACAGAAAGTTTGGTTAAGAATTTCATCTTAGTTGTAATTTTAATTTTGGTTAGATTAATTGATTGCCAAGATAATAATTTTATAAAGATTTCATAAAGAATTACTAAACAATTAGCCTCACAATATAGTAAGGCATTTTATATACGGTAAAAACGCTGTTTTAGATGTTTAATATAGGAGGATTATTCAAATTAATAACTAACAAAAAATCTTGCCTAAAAGACAAGATTTTATGAGTTATTAATTTTTTAAAATAAGTCTAATAATAAGCATAACGTCTTACTTTAGAAATATATTTAGCTAAACGAATTACCTGGTGGCTATAGCCATATTCGTTATCGTACCATATATATAGTATTGCATTTTTTCCATCAGCTCTTACGATAGTAGCTTTGCTATCATATATAGAAGGAGCAGAACTACCAACGATATCGCTAGAGACTAACTCGTCACTCATTTCGTATTTAATTTGTTCAACTAAATCACCTTCAAGTGCATACTTCTTCATGATAGAATTCATACTTTCAACAGAAGTTTTGTTTTCTAATTCTAAGCTTAGAATAGCTAATGATCCGTTTGGTACAGGAACTCTAATAGCATTAGAGGTTAGTTTTCCTTCTAAAGATGGTAATGCTTTACTAACGGCTTTTCCTGCTCCAGTTTCTGTAATTACCATATTTAAAGCAGCTGCACGTCCGCGTCTGTATTTACTATGGAAATTATCTACTAAGTTTTGATCGTTTGTATAGGCGTGAATCGTTTCTAAATGTCCGGTTTTTACTCCAAAAGAATCTTCAACAGCTTTTAATATTGGTGTAATAGCATTTGTTGTACATGATGCTGCTGAGAAAATATTAACTTCATCAGGATTGTACTCTTTATGATTAACTCCATGTACTATGTTAGGAATTCCTTTTCCTGGTGCAGTTAATAATACTTTATCAACACCTTTAGCTTTTAAGTGTCTGCTTAAGGCTTCTTTATCTCTAAATGCTCCTGTATTATCAATAATTAGAGCATTGTCAATTCCGTATGCTGTATAATCAATATCTTCTGGTGCATTAGCTGAGATGATTTTTACAGTAGTACCATTAATAATTAGGGCAGAATTTTTAACATCGGTGCTTACTAGTCCAGAAAAATCACCATGTACAGAGTCATTTCTTAATAATGATGCACGTTTTTCTAAAACCGTTTCGTTTATAGCTCCTCTAGTAACAATTGCTCTTAATCTTAATTGGTTACCTTTACCTGTACGAGTCATTAACTCACGTGCTACTAATCGACCAATTCTACCAAATCCATAAAGCACAACATCTTTTGGCTTTATGCCTTCATTTTCTTTAGCATTATCTAATTTAGAAGCGACAAAAGCAGTAGCGTTACTATATTTTTGATCTTCTAAATGAAATTCGTAAGTTAGTTTGCCTATATCTAGCTTTGCTGGTGGCAGATCTAAAGTTTTAATCGCTTGTGCAATTTCAACAGAATCGAAAATAGAAATAGGTTTTTGAACAAATTCCCCTGCATATTCGTGCAAGTTTAAAATTTCGCTCACATTTCTATCGATTAATTGATTTCTAAATAACACAAGTTCAATAGACTTGTCGTACCATAAGTCGCTTACAATTTTAATAAATTCAACCGTTGCTCTGCGACGATCTGCTTGAAATGCTAACTCTTTTTCGTAAGTGTCGTTAAAACCCATTTGTTTTTGGTTTAATAAAATTAAATTTTGTGCAAAAATACATATTTCAAACGTTTTCGTAATGCTTTTTGACGAAAATAAAAACCCTTCAAAGAATATTACTTTGAAGGGTTAATTAAGTCTATTTATAGGTGTGTTTTATCTAAAACTATGAATGATTTTCTCTCCTTGTTTATTGATGATTTCAATTTGAAGAGGTTCTCTAGGATTTCTAGTTCTTAATGCTTTTTGAGCATCATCAACGGAATATAATTTTTCACCGTTAATTTTTGTAACGATACAACCTTCTTCAACACCTACACGATTCCAACCAGCCTTATAGTTTTCATCTGCAAATTTCGAAATTTTCACTCCATAATCTGTGTTGAAGTTTTTTAAATCTTTTTTAGAGGCATTTTTTACAAATCCTATTTTTTCAACGACAGTTGTTGTTGGTTTTAGTAATGTTACTGGAAGCGTTTTTTCATCTCCATCTCTTAATAATGTCACATTAACAGTGTCATCAGGATTTTTGGTTTTTAAATAGCCTGTTAAATCTGCAAATTTATGGATGTAAATATTATCAATTTTCTTTATGATATCTCCAGGTTTAATGCCCGCTTTTTCGGCTCCGGTGTCTTCTTGTACCTCACTTATATATACACCTTCAATTTCATTTAACTTGTTCTCAATAGCTTCTCGAGAATTTTTGTTTAGTATGGAGACACCAAGAATACCGTTCTGTACATTTCCATATTCCATGATATCATTTACTATTTTTCGAGCAATATTGCTTGGAACGGCAAAAGAGTATCCTATATAAGAGCCTGTTTGTGAAGAAATAGCAGTGTTAATTCCTATTAAATCTCCATTGGTGTTAACTAAAGCACCTCCAGAGTTTCCTGGATTTACAGCAGCATCGGTTTGTATGAACGATTGCTGATGTTGGCCTGTTAAATCTCTCGATTTAGCACTAATAATCCCTGCAGTTACTGTAGAATTTAAGTTAAACGGATTTCCAACAGCTAACACCCATTCTCCTATTTTGGCATTATCAGAATCTCCAAAAGCCATAAATGGTAATTCTTTTTCTGTTTCTATTTTTAATAAAGCAATATCAGTAGATTCGTCTGTGCCAATCAATTCAGCATCATAAGTTTTATTATCATTTAAAGTAATACTGATTTCGTTGGCATTTTTTATAACGTGGTTATTTGTAATAATATAACCCGTTGGTGAAATTATGACACCACTTCCCGTACCAACTTGCGCACGTTGCGAGCTACGACCATAAAATAAATCACGCATAGAGATAGGTGCATTTATAATAGCAGTATTCTTAACGTGTACAACAGCATCTAATGATTTTTCTACCGCTGTTACAAAATCTGGAGCAGTGGCAGTACTACTCGTTATAGTATTATTTGTAGGTACAAAGACAGGAAGGTCAGATGACTGCTCAACGGCTAATGGCTGTGTTTCGTTTTCAATAAAAAATTTGTATCCTCCTAAGGTTAATAAACCTCCAAGAGCAGAAACAAAGACTAATGTTAGGATCTTCTTCATTTTTTTTAAATTTAAATATTACTATTTCATTTTAACTAACGATTAAAATTAGATAATTATTGATTTCAATTTTTAATTTAACGACTTTTTAACGCCAATTTTAACGCGTGTTTAACAACTGTTTTTAACGTCTAATATTCTTATATTTGCCCTTAATTATGAATATGACATTTTATAAATATCAGGGCACGGGAAACGATTTTGTAATTGTAGATAACCGTTTACAAACAATAAACAAAAATGATACCAAACGCATAGCACGTCTATGTCATCGACGTTTTGGCATAGGAGCAGACGGATATATTCTTTTAGAGAATGATGATAACACTGATTTTAAAATGGTTTATTACAATGCAGACGGCAATGAAAGTACTATGTGTGGTAATGGCGGCCGATGTATTGTTGCTTTTGCAAATTTTTTAGGTATCATAAAGAACGAAACAACATTTGTCGCTATTGACGGATTACACAAGGCAAAGATTGAAAATGGAATGGTTTATCTTCAAATGCAAGATGTTTCTGAAATTAAATCCTTTGATAATCATCAATTTTTAGATACAGGTTCTCCGCATCATGTAGAAATGGTTTCAGGTTTAGCCAATTTTGAAGTAAAAGCGAATGGTTCAAAAATTAGATACGGACAGCCTTATAACAAAGAGGGGAGTAATGTGAATTTTGTAGAGCAATTATCAGACGATAATTTTGCGGTTAGAACATACGAACGCGGCGTAGAAGATGAAACATTATCTTGTGGCACAGGAGTAACCGCAGTTGCTTTAGCAATGCACAAATCTGGTAAAACTAAAAGTGAAAACATTAGTTTAAAGACAGAAGGTGGAGAGCTTAACGTTACTTTTAATAGTAACGATAAAGGTTATAAGAATATTTGGTTAGTAGGACCAGCAGAGCAAGTTTTTAAAGGAGAGATAAAATGGTAAGTTTGCAAGGAGAGCATATCTATTTAAGAGCTTTAGAACCTGAAGATTTAGAGTTTGTTTATAGCATTGAAAACGATACGTCATTGTGGTATTTAAGCGATACACAAACGCCGTACTCTAGATTTTTAATCAAACAATATCTCGAAAATGCCCAGCAAGATATCTTTGAAGCTAAGCAACTAAGGTTAGCCATTTGTAATACGAAAAACAAAACGATTGGTTTAATAGATGTGTTTGATTTTGATATAAAAAACAAACGTGCTGGTATTGGCATTCTTATTCAAAATGAAAAAAACCGAAACCTTGGTTATGGTAAAGAAGCACTAAGTTTATTGGTGAATTATTGTTTTCAGACATTACATTTGCATCAGGTTTATGCTAATATTTCCGAAAGTAATTCTGCCAGTTTAAAGTTGTTTAAAGGTAATGGCTTTGAAATAATAGGATTAAAAAAAGATTGGAGTTTTGATGGCGAAACCTACACGAACGAATATATATTACAACGAATTAAAGATTAACTATGTACATTAAAAAAATACTTTGGGCTGTTGCGCTTATCGGTTTAGTAATTTGTGGAGCAGTTGCCTATTATTTTTATAGCGCGATGTTTTCGTCTAACACAAAGTTTGAAAATGAAACCGCATATATTTATGTGCCTACGAATTCAACATATGCTGAAGTACGTTCTCAATTAGAACCACTTTTAGATAATATAAATACGTTTGACGCTTTAGCAAAGCAGAAAAAATACAGTACAAATATTAAAGCTGGTCGTTTTGCTATTTCTAAGGGAATGAATAATAATGACATTATTAATTCCATACGAAGTAAGAACCTACCAATTAAAATTGCGTTTAATAATCAGCATAGTTTAGCAGATTTAGCAAGTAGAGTAAGTAAACAAATTGAAGCAGATAGTTTGTCGTTATTAAAAGCAATGTCAGACGATACTTTTTTAGCTGAGAATGGTTTTAATAAGGCAACAGCCTTAGGTATGTATTTGCCTAATAGTTATGAATTTTTCTGGAATACATCTGCAGAAACTTTTAGAGATAGAATGTTAACGGAGTACAACCGATTTTGGACAGATACCAGAAAAGCACAAGCTAAAAAATTAAATTTAACTCCTAATGAAGTTATAACCTTAGCGTCTATTGTTCATGAAGAATCAAAACAAGCCGATGAACAGCCTAGAGTTGCAGGAGTGTATCTCAATAGATTACGAATAGGTATGCCTTTACAGGCCGATCCTACTTTAAAATTTGCAGCTTATCAATTGCCTCAGTATAAAAATACAATCATTAGACGTGTTTTAAATGTGCATAAAGATATTGTTTCGCCTTATAATACTTATAAAAATACAGGTTTACCACCAGGATTAATTGCTATGCCAGATTTATCAGCTATAAAAGCTGTATTAAATCCGGAAAAGCATAGTTATTTGTATTTTGCTGCAGATGCCAAACGTTTGGGATATCATAAGTTTGCTAAAACTTTAGGGCAGCATAACAATAATGCAAGAGCATATCATCAGTATTTATCCTCTCAAGGTATTAATAAATAAGGTGAAGCGCGCTTATGTTTATATCATAGTTTTTTTATTATTAGGTAACTCGCTTTTTTCTCAATCTAAATTTAATACTTTTTTAAAGCCTAGTGATTCACTTAATGTATTACGACGCAATACCGTTGTTATAACACAAACGGCATTGGCTTCAGCGACATTAATTGGGCTTAATCAATTGTGGTATGCAGATTATCCGCGTTCTAATTTTAAGACTTTAAATGATAGTGGAGAGTGGTTACAGATGGATAAAATGGGCCATGTGTTTTCATCCTATCAATTAGGAAGGTTTGGATTTAATACTTTAGACTGGGCTGGAGTTGGTAAAAAAGATCGGATGCTTTATGGGGCAACCTTAGGTTTAGGGTTTTTAACAGCAATAGAAGTAATGGATGGTTTTTCAAAAGAATGGGGCTTTTCGTGGACCGATATGGCCGCTAATACAGCGGGAACCGGATTACATATGGGACAAGAATTACTTTGGGCAGAACAACGTATAGTATTAAAATACTCCTTTCATAGAACTAAGTTTGCAAAACAACGTCCAAGTAAGTTAGGTAGTGGACTTTCTGAAGAGTTTCTAAAAGATTATAATGGTCAAACCTATTGGCTAAGTGTTAATCTTAATTCGTTTTTAAAAACAGAAACTATTCCTGATTGGTTGAATTTGGCTTTTGGGTATGGGGCAGAAGGTATGTTAACAGGAGAAGCAAATGATGCTTTGTTCACAGATCAGAATAGAACGCGTCAATATTACCTTAGTTTAGATGTGGATTTAACTAGAATTAAGACAAATTCTAACTTTTTAAAAACCATTTTCGACGTTTTTAACGTTATAAAAGTCCCGTTTCCTACTTTAGAACTCAATGATAAAAGAGGTATAAAATGGCATTATATATACTTTTAAAGTGAGTTTTTTACACTTAATCGGTTGATTTTCAGTTGTTGTAAAATTGTTGTATATTTGCACGCGAATTTTGTAAGACGGTTTGGGGAAACTTTTTTACAGTAAAAATTTAGCTGTTATGACTAAAAATAGCGTTAAGAGTTTTGTAATACCATTTACAATCTGTGTATTTAGTGCGTTAGCATTATATCCTGATTCATCTCTTGATCCTGAAATATATTCTACAGAAGGATTAGAGCTTAATTATAATATTTCTGAGGAATTAGCTATGGCTAATCAAGACCAATTTATTGAGCATAGCATCTTTACTCCACATTTAGGAAAATCTTTTGAAGGATTTAAAGAGGCTTTGGCATTTAAAGAGTCTCGAGGAAACTATTTTACGGTGAATACTTTAGGGTATTTGGGTAAATATCAGTTTGGATCTGAGACTTTAAAATTGATAGGAATTTATACTCCAAATCAATTTTTATACAATCCAGAATTGCAAGAAAAAGCGTTTATTGCCAATGCAGAGCGTAATAAGTGGGTGCTTAGAAAAGACATTAAACGTTTTGAAGGGCAGCATATTTCGGGAATAAAAGTAACCGAGTCTGGAATTTTAGCAGCGGCACATTTAGCTGGTCCTGGAAATGTAAAAAAGTTTTTGCGTAGTCATGGAGGTAATAATCTTTCGGACGCTTATGGCTCTTCTGTTAGGTATTATATGAAAAAGTTTTCGGGTTATGATACGTCTATGATTAAGCCTGATAAGAAAGCTAAGGTTACCTTATAGTTTTTTATTAATAGTAAGCTCTTAGTCTTTCTGAATAATAAAGATTGCTGGTCTCTTATGTAAATCCTCTTTATTATGTTTCCAGTCTTTTGCTATTTTTGTTTTGATAAACTCAGTTGGTAAGGTTAAATCGCATGCCACACAAATTCTTGTATTTGGATGTAGCGTATTAGCTAAATCTTCAAGCATTTTCATATTTCTATAAGGAGTTTCAATAAAGATTTGAGCTTGATTGTGTTCTGAAGATAAACGCTCTAAAGTTTTTAATTTCGCTTTTCGTTCGCTTTTGTCAATGGGTAAATAACCGTTAAAAGTAAAACTTTGGCCGTTCATGCCAGAACCCATTAAAGCGAGTAGAATAGAAGATGGTCCAACAAGAGGAACAACTGTTATATCCATTTGATGTGCTAAACTTACAATGTCAGCTCCTGGGTCTGCAATAGCAGGACAGCCTGCTTCAGATATCAAACCAATAGAGTTTCCTTCTAGACATGCGTTTAAATATGTATTACGTTCGGCCTCAGTTGTGTATTTATTTAATACTTGAAGCTTTAATGAAGGTTGCGATTTACTAGGCGAGACACGCTTTATAAAACGACGAGCTGTTTTTTCATTTTCAACAATATAATAATCGAGGTGCTCAATTATTTTTTTAATAGAGATGGGTAAAACTTCGAGTGGCGGATTATCACCTAGTCGTGTAGGTATAAGGTATAATTTTCCTTTGGGATTGTTCATTAGTGTATAACCAGTTTATGTGTGCTTTGATTTCCTTTTTGATTCTTAATTTTTAAAACATAAATACCAATAGAGAGTTGAGATGTATTTATTGTTTGAATCGTTTCTGTATTTCTTTGAATTACTTTTACTTCTTTACCTTGTAAATTATAAATCGTAATTTGATTTGAAATGTCTGTATTGTTATTTGGGCCAAAATTGATGTTAAATATGCCTTTTGTTGGATTAGGATAAATAGAAATATTAGAAGATATATCGTCATTAATACTTAAGCTCGTATCAATTAGTTTGTAGATATTACCACTTGATATATCTGCAATATAAAGTTCTCCGTTAATATCTTCTCCAAAAGTAGACCAATTACCATTGAATAGACTTAGGTTTTTGTCCCAAGCCTCTGTTGTTTCATTGTAAAATAAGTAGCCAATTTCTTGACTACAATAATCAGCAAAGAAGTACAAACCATTAAAGTTAGGGTAATTGGTGCCTCTGTACCTATAACCTCCGGTAATAGAACATTTAAAAAGGCCATCACCAGAATGGCTATAGCCTTCTATAGGAAAGGTGTATGCACTTGAATCTGAGCAATCATCTGTAATGTATGGGCCATTGCCTTCGTAGCATCTCCAGCCGTAATTAAGGCCTGTTGCAGCTTCTGCTGCAGAAACCATATTAATTTCTTCATAACCACTTTGTCCAACATCAGCAATCCATAAATCATTGGTTTGACGATCAAAAGAAAATTTCCATGGATTTCTTAGGCCATAAGCAAAAATTTCATCCCTAACATCAGGATCTCCTATAAAAGGGTTGCTTGATGGAATGCTATAATTTTGTGTTGCTGTGATAGAATTAATATCTAGTCTTAAAATATTACCTAGTAAGGTTAATGTGTTTTGTGAGTTGTTTTGTGGGTCATCGTATAGGCCGCCATCACCTGAAGCAATATATAAAAAACCATCACTAGCAAAAGCCATATCTCCTCCATTATGATTGCTATAAGGTTGGTCGTAAGTTAGAATAATAAGCTCTGAAGAAGCATCTGCTAATAAGGGATTTGTAGCGTCTCTTGAAAATCTTGAAATTACAGTATTCCCTGAGTTGTTAATATAGTTAACAAAAAAGTAACCATTGGTAGTGTAGTCTGGATGAAAGGCTAAGCCTAAGAGACCTCTTTCGTTTCCTGTGTTTATGACAATACTATCAATGTCTAAAAATGGAGCACTTTGAATTGTACCATCAGCATTAATTATTTTTATATAACCATCTTGTTCTACAACATATAGTTTGTTGTCGCCTGCATGTTTAATGCTAATAGGGCGATCTAAATTTGAAGCAAAGAGTTCTAAATTTAGTTCTTGAGCATTGGAAAAAGGAATAGTTGTAAATACTAAGAAAACTAGAACTATTAATGATTTCATCTTAATTTGTTAATGGGATTAGGTACTAATTTACAAAAAAAGACTTTTGCAATAAGCAATATTGTGTGTATTAGTGTTTTAAAGTCTTTGCAATTATGTCACAAGTCTCATTAGCGAGCTTAAAAACGTATTCAAAATCACTTTTATCTCCATAATAAGGGTCTGGCATATTCTTATTTTTAATAGCGGCATTAGCATTGAGAAAGAGCTTTACTTTTTTGATATCAATATCATTTCTCGCTAAGCTAATAATATCAGTATAGTTAGATTGATCCATGGCGTAGATGTAATCAAACAGGTCAAAGTCGGAAACTTTAAACTGTCTAGCGCTTTGTGTGCTAATGTCTATGCCGTTTTGTTTTGCAACAGCAATAGAGCGTGTGTCAGGAGTATTTCCTATGTGGTAGGCAGCAGTCCCTGCAGAATCAACATAAAAAAGGTCTGTTGGAAGTTTAGATTGCAGAATACCATGAGCTAATGGAGAACGGCAAATATTCCCCAAGCATACCATTAAGATACTAGTCATATTAAAAGCGAATTAAAGCGCTAATTTTTTAGATAAATCTTCAACATACTTTCTGAATTGCTTATCTGTTGACGATAAATTATCAACAGTTTTACAAGCATGTAGTACGGTAGCGTGGTCACGCTGTCCTATTTGAGAGCCAATACTAGCTAATGAAGCTTTGGTGTATTTTTTAGCAAAGAACATAGCTAACTGACGCGCTTGTACAATATGACGTTTACGTGTTTTTGATTGAAGTGTATTAACATCCATTTGGAAATAATCGGAAACTACTTTCTGAATGTAATCAATAGATACTTCTCGTTTAGTATTCTTAACAAACTTCTCTACAATATCTTTTGCAAGATTGATTGTAATTTCTTTTTTGTTGAAAGAAGACTGAGCGATTAATGAAATAATGGCACCTTCTAGTTCTCTAACGTTAGTTTTAATATGTTTGGCAACATATTCTATAATATCTTCTGGCATTTCAACACCATCTCTGTAGAGTTTATTCTTTAAAATTGAAACTCTAGTTTCAAAATCAGGTGTTTGTAACTCGGCTGAAAGTCCCCATTTAAAACGCGATAATAAGCGTTGTTCAATATCTTGCATATCTACGGGAGCTTTATCACTTGTTAAAATAACTTGCTTACCGTTTTGATGTAAATGATTGAAAATATGGAAGAAGACGTCTTGCGTGCCTGTTTTTCCGGAAAGGAATTGTACGTCGTCAATAATTAAAACATCTATAATTTGATAGAAGTGAATAAAATCATTTCTATTGTTCTTTTTTACAGAATCTATGTATTGTTGCGTGAATTTTTCAGCAGAAATATATAAAACTGTTTTTTCAGGATATTTATCTTTAATATCAACACCTATAGCATGTGCTAAATGTGTTTTTCCTAAACCAACACCGCCAAAAATTAATAGGGGGTTAAAAGAGGTGCCACCTGGTTTGTTAGCGACTGCAATACCTGCGTTTCTAGCTAAACGGTTAGAGTCACCTTCTAAGAAATTTTCAAAACTGTAACTTGGATTAAGTTGCGATTCAATCTTTACATTTCTAATACCAGGAATTATAAACGGATTTCTTAATTCAGGACTTTTATTATTAAAAGGTACATCTACATCTTGCGATTTTACAGCAGACCTATTTGAACTTGGAATCTTTTCAGTGAAAGGTTGTTTATTGCCATAGGTGTTTTCCATTTTAATAACGTAAACCAATTTGGCATCTTCACCTAGCTCTTTAGTTAGAGAAACCTTTAAGATTTTTACATAATGTTCTTCTAACCATTCGTAGAAAAATTTGCTAGGAACTTGGATGCTCAATGCGTTACCAGAAAGCTTCACTGCATCTATAGGTTCAAACCAAGTCTTATAGGCTTGTGGTTGGATATTATCTTTTATAAAAGCAAGACAATTACTCCATACAGATTGCGCTGTGTTCTCCATGCGTTAAGTTAAATTTTTCGTTGTTAGTTATATTAGCAAAAAAAAAAGAGAAAATAGGATTCTCTAGTAGTTTTCAACAGGACAAATATGTGAACAAAATTCTTAATAAAAAAATTAAATAGTTTTGAATATTTAGAATTTTTTCCTCATGTTTAAAACGATTTTTAAAATTACAATATTTTTTCTTAATCTAAGATTTATATATGAATTATAATGAAACTAAAATAAGAGTACGCTACGGCGAGACAGACCAGATGGGCGTTGTGTACCATGGGAACTATGCTATATATTTTGAGGTAGGTAGAACCGAGTGGTTACGTGAGTTTGGACTTAGTTATAGCGGAATGGAGGCTGATGGGATTATGTTGCCAGTAGTTTCATTGTCTATAAATTACAAAAATTCAGCACGTTATGATGATGTGCTTAAAGTAAAAACAACACTTAAAAAGATGCCAACCGCAACCATAGAATTTGAATATGAATTGCGAAACCAATCTGATGTTTTATTGGCTACCGGGAGTACAATTTTAGCATTTATTGACACGAAGAAGAATAGGCCTACACGATGTCCAAAATATCTTTTAGACAAACTGCAAAATTATTCGTTATAATTCATCGATAGTTACACCGAAAAATTGATCGAACAGTTCAAATAGTTTAGAACTGTGACTTTTTCTGACAGATATTTCTAACAAACAATTTAATTCTAAGGTCTGATTTGTAATTTCAACAGCATTCTCTTTTAAAATTCGCATCACTTTGCTCATGTTTTTATATTCGAATTTGAGCTGAAATTTTTTATTAATTGTTTTTTCTACAATTTTTGAAGCTTCTAATGCTAATTGCGCACCTGTTCGGTAAGCATTAATAAGACCACCAACTCCAAGTTTTACACCTCCATAATATCTTACTACTATAATTAGGATGTTGGTAACTTCAAAAGATTGTATCTGACCGTAAATTGGCATTCCTGCAGAATTGTTAGGTTCGCCGTCGTCATTAGCTCTGTATTGAATAGCTTCTGTTCCTATTTGGTAAGCGTAACACCAATGTCTGGCGGCATAATGCTCTTTTTTTATGTCTTCAAGATGTTGTTTTACTTGTTCTTCTGTGGTAACAGGAAAAGCAAAACCATAGAATTTACTATTCTTGTCTTTAAATAATTCGCCTTGAGCAGGAGTTGTTATTGTTTTGTATAAATCGTTTTCCATTATGCTAAAGTGACTAATGCTATTGAAATTAAGGCTAAAATAATACCAATCCAGTTTTTCTTGGAAATATCTTCTTTAAATAAGACTAGTCCTATTAATGTTGAGAGTGCTAAAATAGCAATGTGATTAATGGTGAATAGGGTTGAACTTTCGGTGTTTTCTACTCTTAATGCTAAAAGTAAAAAGTGAATAGAACAGTAATTAACAAGACCAAGGGCAATACCAAAGGGAATACTTATTAGTTTAAGTTTGTTTTTAGATTGAGCAAGGCTTACGAGTAATAGGATAACACCAATGAGGGCTGCCATGGCAAAAATAGTTGCCGAGAATAAAGGAATATTATCATCTGGAGCAAAATAATTTATTGACGTATCTATAATTCCAGATCCTAAAAACAAGATAACAGGTAAATATATAGATTGGGTTAGTACAACATTTCCTTTTTGTTTTACAGAGGTTAAATAAACAGCAACCAAAGCTAATATGATCCCTAATATTTTTTGAGTACCAACACTTTCCTTAAACACCACAATACCAAAGACTACAGGGATGATAACGCTCATTTTACTAGCAACAGAAGCGACGGAGAGACCGTTTTTCTGAGCGGTTAAGGCCATAACATTAAATATGGCGATAAATAAGAATCCGAGCATGATAGCAGCGATAAACCAATCCGTTTGAATGATTTCTGAAGGTACAATTTGTCCCTTATAAAGTAAAAAGCCTAAGAGGAATGCTGTAAAATAATTAACAACAATACCTTGTAGGGTATTAACTTCATATTTTTTGAAGAGTTTAAATACTACAAAAATAGCGGTAGAAGAAAGGATACTGATGAGTAGATATATCAAAAGAGCGCTTTTTTAGTTTCAAAAAGTGTTACCACATCTTCTTTAGTTTCGTCTATATTCCATATATGGAATCCCATGTTGGCAGCAGTATCTGTATTGTCTTTGGTGTCATCGACAAAAAGACATTCATTAGCTACGAGTTTGTTTTCGTTTAAAACAAATTCAAAAATAGCCTTATTAGGCTTTCTAAGATGAATCTCTTGAGACAAGTAAAAGACATCAAAACAAGCTTTAAACTCTTCATAAAATGAAACATTTTCTTTTATGAAATCAATATGCATATCATTGGTATTACTCAATAATATAAGTTTGTATTTGTTCTGTTCTGCTAATGTTTTAATGAATTCTAATCGGTGCTTAGGAAACTCTTTAATTATAAAATTCCAAGCATCAATAAGTTGTTTTTCAGTAATGTTTGGAAACTTTGTTTTGTAAAACGCAATAAATTCAGAAGTAGAAATTTTTCCAACTTCGTATAATTCATTGGTTCTAATCATATCGTTTTCAAAAGTTTCTAAATTGAAGACGTCTAAAGCATTTTTCATAGCACCTTGTTTGTCAAGGTTGATAAATACATCTCCAAAATCGAAAATTAATGTTTTAATCATGCTGTATATAATATTGTATAGAGATTATGTTACGTCTTAAAACGAATGTGGTCTCATTATTTTTAGTTGGTCTTTTAAAATATGATGTTCCTGAATGGTTTGCCCTTTAAGTTTAGGTGCTTTTGTACCGTTCTTAAATTCGGAATTGCCTATAAAAATACGTGCTTCATCCCAAAGGTGTTCATCTATAAATGTTTGTAGTGTTGTTGCTCCCCCTTCAATAATAACAGAGTTAATACTTTGCTGATGTAACAATTTTGCAATTTGAGTGGCTATCGGTTTGTCAAAATCAATAGTTTTATTGGTAAGTCTTATGGTTTTAGCGTCTTCATTAAAAATGTTGTAGTCTGAGTTTAATTTTGAAGTTTTGTCCAAAACCACTCTAATAGGATTTTCGCCCGACCAATCTCTAACCGTTAAATTCGGATTGTCTTCTATAACCGTATTGGTTCCTACTAAAATAGCTTGTTCTTCTACTCGCCATTTATGTACGAGTTGACGCGAGTATGTGTTTGTGATCCATACCGGTTTTTTTTCGTCTTTTTGGATAGGAGCAATAAAACCATCGGCAGTTTCGGCCCATTTCAATATAATATAAGGACGCTTTTTGTTATGAAATGTAAAAAATCGCTTGTGATGAATTTTGCATTCATTTTCTAAAACACCAACAGTAACATTACAGCCAGAAGCTTTTAATTTGGCTATACCTTTTCCTGCAACTTCGGGGTTGTCATCAATACATCCAATGACAACATTAGGGATATGATGCGATATAATTAAGTCACTGCAAGGAGGTGTTTTTCCATAATGACTACAAGGTTCTAGCGTAACGTAAATAGTGCTTTTTGATAAAAGCGTTTTATCTTTTACCGAGTTTATGGCGTTTACTTCTGCATGATTACAGCCATATTCGCTTGTAAAGCCTTCTCCAATGATGTGGTCATTATAAACAATAACAGCACCAACCATCGGGTTTGGTCTGGTGGTTCCTAATCCGTTTTTAGCAATTTGTAAACAGCGTTTTATATAGATTTCGTGTTGTTTCAATTACAATTTTATTTTTACATCTTGGATTTCATCTATAGAGTATGTTGACGAATACCCCATAATTTTATATTTAATTTCGCCTTTAATATGCACTTTTAACTTTTGTAAAATTAAACTGCCTAATAGGCTTCCGAGATTTTTGTCATTTGTAAAACTATCGGTTTCAACCTTAATAGTCAACGGAATGGTAAATTTCTCTCGTTTAGGGACATCGAATTCTTCTGAAACTACTGATGCCAATTCTAATTCGTTAATATAGACTTTAAGATCGTCTGTTTTTAAAGTTCCGCCAACATCATTTTTATTTAGAAACAAAGCTTCCGCTCTAATCGTTATGTTTTTAGAATTGGAGTCGACAACCTCAAAATCCTCTAGTCTAACAAACTCTGGTTTTTTTGTAAAAGAGCAGTTGAAAAGTAATGTAAAAATTAAGGAAAACATTATGAGTCTTTTAAACATAAAATTGTTTTTATATGTATTTTTGGTTTTGTCTAAAAAAGAGAATTTAGTGCGTAAAGATACTATTGTTATTCGAGAAATTGAAGCCAAGGACAATCCTAAAATTGCTAGAGCAATTCGGAGTGTTTTAATAGAAATGGGAGTGCCAAAAGTAGGTACAGCTTATGAAGATACAGCCTTAGATTGTATGACAGAAACGTACAGCCAGTCTAAGAAAGCGTATTTTGTAGTTGAACGCGGTAACGATATCATTGGAGGTGCAGGAATTTCGCCTTTAGATCATTACGAAGGTAATGTGTGCGAATTACAAAAGATGTATTTTATGCAAGAAGTCAGAGGCAAAGGTTTAGGAAGCGAAATGATGAATACATGTTTAGATTTTGCTAAGCAATCTGGTTTTGAACAATGCTATTTAGAAACCTTACCATATATGGAGGATGCTAGTAAATTATATAAAAAAGTGGGGTTTAAGTCTATTGAAAAACCAATGGGAGATACAGGGCATTATTCGTGTACCGTTTGGATGCTTAAAGATTTGTAAATAATGGTTTTAAAAGAACTTCAACATATATTTCATATTGAATTAGATGCTATTTACGGTAAGCATGAAGTCGATAGTTTTTTCTATTTATGCACAGAACATTATTTGAATGTGCCAAGAATACAGTTGACTTTAGAGCCAGGATTAGCAATCACTAAACCTGAAACGGATACGTTTTTTAAAGTTTTAGAGGATTTAAAACAGCAAAAACCTATTCAGTATATCTTAGGTGAAACTGAATTCTTCGGATTACCATTTAAGGTGAATAAAAATGTATTGATTCCGAGACCAGAAACAGAAGAGTTAGTGGATTTAATTATTCGTTCTGTGACGTCGCTTGTAGTTGATAAACCTGTGATAATCCTAGATATTGGAACAGGATCGGGATGTATAGCGATTGCTCTTGCTAAAAACTTGCCTAATGCCAAAGTTTATGCTTTGGATGTGAGTAAAGAAGCGTTAAAGATTGCTAAACAAAATGCAGAAATCAATAAGGTTGACATTAATTTTATTGAGGCTAGTATTTTAGATGATACTTGTCATTTAGCATTTGAAGCGGAATCTAATTTTGATATCATTGTTTCCAATCCACCATATGTAAGAAACTTGGAAAAAGAAGAAATTAAGCCTAACGTTTTAGATAATGAACCGCATTTGGCTCTGTTTGTAGAAGATGGTAATCCGTTGTTATTTTACAAAGCGATTACCAATTTTGCGATTAAAAAGTTAAAAGATAAAGGGAGCTTATATTTTGAAATTAACCAATATCTTGGGGAAGAAACGCAGCAGTTATTAATAGATGCCAATTTTGAAGCGATTGAGTTGCTCAAAGATTTGAATGGGAATGATAGAATGTTGAAAGGTGAGAAAGGATAATATGAGAGTTTTAGTGTCCTTAATCGTTTTTATAATTTGCTTTTCTTGTAAAGAGAAAAAAGAAGAGATTATTGATATAGAAAATAAAACTGTAACAGATACGCATCAAACTTTAAATAAAGAAGACGAAAAACAAAAATTAAAACTCCAAGAATTACAAGAGCGATTTTATCATATAAAACTTTATGATGATGAAAAATCAAGAGATACAATTGTAGGTTTCGATTTTTTAGAAAGTGATGCTAATTTAGATTACACTTTCGATTATGAGCCATTTATTAAAAGATTATATTCTGATTCTATTAGTTTATATACTAAAAATATAGAAATTGTTTTTCATAAATCTAAGTTCGAAAAAAACAAAGCCAAACTTACTTACGATAGTGATAGCTTAAATATTACTCAAATTGATAATCATGATGTTATAGGGACTGAGGGTATTCCGAATAACTATATTTCAAAAATGTATTTAGATTTAAGTAATAACCATGTTGAAATTGATAAACGTTATTTTGAAGACCTATACGAACCAAATTTCGATTTAACTGAGGCGTATTATTACGATAAAGAAATTATTATAACAATGGGAAATAGTGATGGCTATTTAGGCTATAATGTCACTTTTTTTATTGATGAAGAATTAAACATAAAGCGAATAATTTACATTCCCTAGAAATGAATACAAAACAAAAAATAGAATCCCTTAGAGAAGAACTGCGTCAACACAACTATAATTATTACATTTTAGATGATGCCACCATTAGTGATTATGAGTTTGACATAAAACTCAAAGAACTTCAGGCGTTAGAAGAAGCAAATCCTGAGTTTTTTGATGCCAATTCGCCAACGCAACGGGTTGGAGGAGCTGTGACTAAGAATTTTAAAACTACGGTTCATGATTCTAGAATGTATTCGTTAGATAATTCGTATTCCAAAGAAGATTTGTTAGATTGGGAAACCCGAGTAAAAAAAATGGTCGATGGTGAGGTTAGCTATATTTGTGAGTTAAAATACGATGGTGCCTCTATAAGTTTAACTTATGAAAATGGTAAATTATTAAGAGCTGTAACTCGTGGAGATGGAGTACAAGGAGATGAAGTGACTGCAAATGTAAAAACAATACATACGGTTCCACTTCAATTAAAAGGCGATTATCCTGAGCGTTTTGATATAAGAGGAGAAATAGTCTTACCGATTGAAGGATTCCTAAAAATGAACGAAGAACGCGTTGAAAATGATGAGGAACCATACAAAAACCCAAGAAATACAGCGTCGGGAAGTTTAAAGCTGCAAGACAGTGCTGAAGTGGCAAAACGTCCTTTAGAATGTTTGTTATATAGTATAGTAGGGAATAATCTAAATATAACGTCGCAATTTGAAGGCCTGGAAAAAGCGAGATCATGGGGATTTAAAGTGCCGCAAGAGGCTAAATTGGTTAGTTCTATTGATGACGTTTTAGAGTATGTTGAATATTGGGATGAACACAGATATAATTTGCCATACGAAATTGATGGAGTAGTGGTTAAGGTGAATAATTTATACCAACAAGACGAATTAGGCTTTACGGCCAAAGCACCACGTTGGGCAATGGCTTATAAATTTAAAGCCGAACAAGTGTCTACGCGACTCAACGAAATTACTTATCAGGTTGGTCGTACCGGAGCTATTACGCCAGTGGCCAATTTAGAGCCAGTGCAATTAGCAGGTACGATTGTAAAGCGGGCTTCCCTTCATAATGCCGATCAAATTGAAAAGTTAGATATAAGAGAAGGAGATGAAGTGTTTGTTGAAAAAGGAGGAGAAATTATTCCAAAGATTATTGCTGTAGATTTATCTATGCGTCCAGTTAATTCGGTACCTACAACTTATATTTCAAAATGTCCAGAATGTGACACGGAACTTGTTAGACTAGAAGGTGAGGCTAAACATTATTGTCCTAATTATAAAGCTTGTCCTCCTCAAGTCATCGGACGAATTCAGCATTACATTTCTAGAAAAGCAATGGATATTGATGGTTTGGGAGGTGAAACGGTTGCTTTATTAGTTAAAGAAGGTTTGATTCATAATTATTCTGATTTATACGAATTAACTGTTGAACAGGTGATTCCGCTTGAGCGTATGGCACAAAAAAGTGCTGAGAATTTGGTAAAAGGGATTGAGCTATCTAAACAAATTCCATTTGAACGTGTATTATTTGCGTTAGGTATTCGTTATGTTGGTGAAACCGTAGCGAAAAAATTAGCCAAGCATTATAAATCTATAGATGCCTTAATGTTTGCTTCAATATTAGATTTAGTGACGGTTGATGAAATAGGTGAACGTATAGCAGAAAGTGTTGTTGAGTTTTTTAACTCAGAAGAAAACAGACAAATTGTAGAGCGTTTGAGATCTTTTGGAGTACAATTAGAAATCTCTGCCGAAAAACTAGCTAATCAAACAGATAAATTAAAAGGGCTCTCTATAGTTGTTTCTGGTGTTTTTGAAACAATCTCTCGTAATGACCTTAAAAAACTAATAGAAGATAATGGAGGTAAAGTGTCTTCATCTATCTCATCTAAAACGAGTTATTTAGTAGCTGGTGATAAAATGGGGCCAAGTAAGCTTATTAAAGCAGAAAATTTAGGTATTTCTATACTGACAGAAAAGGCCTTTTTATCTAAATTGAAGTAAATTCTTACATAAAAAAGGCTATTTATTCGATGAAATGCTTGTTTAATACGTTAAAGTGTAAAAAAATTGTTTATATTTGCTACCGTTAATAAGGGATTAATTAATGTTAATAAAAAAAATTATAAAGGTAGTATTATTGCTCTTAGGTGGCCTCTACGTTTTACTTCAAGGTTTTGCTTTAGAAGTAGAAGGTGATACTGTTGGAGCTATATCGTTTATATTACTCACATGGCTATATATAGGATGGACAAAACATAAGTCAAAATTGTTTTTGTTGTTTTTAGTGGTTTTTACCATTGCGCAAGTATTAGGTTATATTACTTGGTATAGTCCAGATCTCAAGGAAGGACAAACAGATTATTTGTATTACATATCTAATATTCTAAGTATTGCTTCTTATGGTTTTCTTATAATTAAAATGTTACTTCAATTAAATCTCAAAACAGTTTTTTCAGAATTAGCTATTCCGGTAATAGTATTGGTTGTTTTAGATGTTTTTTGTGTATCATTAATATCAAGCACAACAGAAAATGTTTTTAATTATTATGAGTATACGCTAGAGTTTGCGTACAACTCTGTGGTAATGATACTTTTATCTATGGCTTTAATTAATTACATGTATAGGAATAATAATAAATCAATGCTGTTTTTAATAGGTTCTATATTTATTGTCTTTTCAGAAATTATGCAATTAGCCTACTTCTATATTTTGGATGATGATAATAGTTTAGGTTATGTTTATTCGTTTTTCTTAGTGGTTGCATTTGTGTTTTACTATATGCAATCTCAACATATCGTTACTGATCCAATTCCATTATATTCAGATGATAGTGTAGAGGTTTGATTTTTAGGGTGCTAAACTATAATTGAAGCTCCTTCAGATGAGACTTTTTTACCGGGTTCAAAATAAAAGTCAATTTTACCGAGATACAAGCCATAGGCTCCAACTTGATTGACAAGCACATTTTTTCCTATACTGTTTTTTTCAATGGTTGGTTTTGGTAAAAAGGTGTGTGTATGTCCTCCAATAATAAGATCAATATCTTTTGTGGCTCTTGCCAAGGTAATGTCGCTAACTTTATCTGGAGCATTTTTGTAGTAATAGCCAATATGAGATAAACATATCACCAAATCACACCCTTGTTCTTCTTTTAAAATACGAGACATATCTTGAGCAATTTCAATGGGATGATGATAAACAGTTTCTTTATACATGTTCTTATCGACTAAGCCGTCAAGTTTAATTCCAAGTCCAAAAACGCCAATCTTAATCCCATCTTTTATAAAGATTTTATAAGGTTTAACATGTGTGTCCATTACTGTATTTGAAAAATCGTAGTTGGCTGAGACAAAATCAAACTTTGCATGAGGAATTTGAGCATAAAGACCGTCAATGCCATTGTCAAAATCATGATTACCAATAGTTGCTAAATCATATTTTAGCATGCTCATTAGTTTAAATTCTAATTCGCCTCCATAGTAATTAAAGTAAGGTGTTCCTTGAAAAATATCACCTGCATCTAATAGTAAGGTGTTAGGATTGTCTTGTCTTATAGAGTCGACTAAAGTGGCACGTCTAGCAACACCTCCTTTATTAGCATTTCTGCCATCATCTGGTCCAAAAGGGTCAATATGACTATGCACATCGTTGGTATGTAGTATTGTTATTTTTTTTGTTTTGGAAGGACTAAAGGATTGTAAGCTTAAGCCTCCAATACTAGCTAGAGCTGTTGCTGCTGTAGATTTTTGTATAAATTGTCTTCTTTTCACGTGTCTTGTGTTTATTGGTTTTTAACATTCACTTGCGCTTTTCTATTGCCTATTTCAAAGGTGATAGCTTTTTGTGTGCAGTTGGTGTCTTAATCCTTTAATTGTATAAAGCGTTGGTCGCGTTTTGGGTTTAATGTGTCTTTCTTCTTGAAATTGTCAATTAAGACATCTCTAATTTTATAATTTAAGACATAAGTGTTTTCATTAGGCTTAAAAAACACCATGCCATCTCCGCCATTATAGAGGTAGTCATTAGTAGCTACATAATAGGTTTTTGATTCGTCTATCGGTTCTCCGTGAACTGTAGCAGAACTAATAGCGCCGTTTTTATCTAATACTAACTGTAGTTGATTAGAAACAGGGTGCGCGCGTTTGGATTTAGAAAGATATGTCATCATTTCATTAACTTGTTTGCCTTTTATAGCGGTTACGATTACAGAATTTTCAAAAGGCATAATTTCGTATGCTGTTCGTATTGTTATATTTCCTTTAGAAATGATAGAACGTATACCTCCGTGATTAAGTAAAACAAAATCTATGTCCTTTCCTGTTCTCTTATTAAATACAAGATTGCTTTCAGTATAAACGGCGTCAGCCATTAAATTTCCAATTGCAGTATTGTAATCACCATCAGTTTTGGTGTAGGTTTCTTTAGCATAAGAAATAACACTATCCATATTTTTATTAACGTGTTCACGATAAGGTTTAATAAAATTTTCAATGGCCAGATTAGGTTTAAGCGTGTCGTCAATTTCAAGACGCTTACCTTCAATCTTTGAAATTTTTGTTGATGCACAAGAAAATATGAGCAGCAGAATACCGAGTTTTAAAATATGTTTAATAGTCATTGAATAACTTATAAGGAGTTTGTAATAAAATGTGAGTGCTTTTCTTAAATTTGCACAAAGGCTAAAGATAAATGATTTTAAAAGCATTTAAAGAAAAATCAAATCGAAAATATGTGAACAAATTGTTGACAGAGCGTAAACCTACGGTAAACAACAATAAAATAAAGACAATTGCAGTATTACTTAATGCTAGCGAATTTCATGAATTTGAAGTGTTTAGAGTTTATTTTAAAGAATTGGGATTAACGTCTCCAAAGCATAAAATTGTAGCCTTTACTATGGATGATAAGTTAGAGTATAACCAATGGAACGC
Organism: Winogradskyella psychrotolerans; assembly: GCF_018860565.1. Lineage (GTDB taxonomy): Bacteria > Bacteroidota > Bacteroidia > Flavobacteriales > Flavobacteriaceae > Winogradskyella > Winogradskyella damuponensis. The sequence goes on along the minus strand of NZ_JAHKPS010000009.1, from coordinate 200,397 downwards.
ACATTTTAGTCCAAAAGATTTTGGGTGGAAAGGAAAAATAAAAAATATCGACTTAGAAGATTTTATTAATGAGCCTTATGATATGTTGCTTTGCTTTTATAAAAATCCTGTATTGCAATTAAACCTTATAACTGCAGCTTCAAAAGCCAATTTAAAAGTAGGAATTTCTAATGAAGATGAACGTTTGTATGATTTAATAATTGACGTAGAGTTAAAGGATATCAATATTTTTAAACAAGAATTAAAAAAATACTTAAACATTTTAAAAAAAATATAATGACCAAATTTATAGGAACTGGTGTAGCATTAATCACACCTTTTAACGCTGATTTAAGTATTGATTTTGATGCTTTAGAGCGTTTGGTAGAATACAATATTGCCAACGGTACAGATTATTTAGTGATAAGCGGAACCACAGGAGAAAGTGTAACTGTTACCGCTGAAGAGAAAAAACAATTAATAGTATTTATAGCTAAGGTAAATAATGGAAGATTACCATTAGTTTTAGGTATTGGAGGAAATAATACAGCAGAAGTTGTAGCTGAAATAAAAGCTACAGATTTTTCTGCTATTGATGGAATTCTATCGGTTTCTCCTTATTATAGTAAACCAACTCAAGAAGGTGTTTATCAGCATTTTAAAGCTATTGCAGAAGTGTCGCCAAAACCAATAATTTTATATAACGTACCAGGAAGAACATCGTCTAACATGTTGCCAGAAACTACTTTTAGATTGGCAAAAGATTTTGATAATATAGTTGCTATTAAAGAAGCGGGTAATAATGTACACCAATATTTAGAATTATTACGAAGTAAACCAAAAGACTTTTTAGTGTTATCTGGTGATGACGATTTAGCATTGGGTGTTGCCTTAGCTGGTGGTTCAGGTGTTATCTCTGTTATAGGACAAGCACTGCCAAAAGAGTTTTCTGAAATGATACGCTTAGGTATTGCTCGTAAAGCAAAAGAAGCTTATGATATTCATTTTAAATTAATGCCTATTACAGGGTTAATATTTTCTGAAAATAACCCTTCAGGTATAAAAGCAGTTTTAGAAGTGTTAAATATTTCAAAATCACATGTGCGTTTACCGCTTGTAGAAGCTACAGATCAGCTCAAAGAAATGATTAAAAAAGAGTTGAAGTCATTAGGGAAAAGTTAAACTTTATATAAATAGGTTTTTAGCATAATAACATCACTTACTTTAGCATATAATAATTTTTTTTAAATCCGTTAATAATGCTTACTTTTGCATTCTGTTTAAAATTTATGAAGAGAGGACTTTACATACTACTTGTTAGTGTACTACTTATTTCGTGTAGTGATTTTCAGAAAACATTAAAATCTGAAGATACTGCCGCAAAGTTTGAAATGGCAACTGAGCTATACGATGCTGGAAAATGGAGCAAATCTTTTAGATTATGTGAACAAATTCTTCAGAAGTATAGAGGGAAACCACAAGCTGAAAAATTAACCTATATGCATGCAATGTGCTCTTATCACTTAGGAGATTATTACATTGCAAGTTATCATTTAGATAAGTTTACAGATATTTACCCGCAGAGTGAAAAAGCAGAAGAAGCTGCTTTCCTATCTGCTAAAGGCTATTACTTCAATTCGCCTGTTTATTCTAAAGAACAGAAAGAAACGGTAGAAGCTATTGAAAAATTACAATTATTTGTAAATGTTTATCCTAATTCTAAATATTTAGCAGAAGCAAATGCATTAATTAAAGAGTTAGATTTCAAATTAGAGAAAAAAGCTTTTGAAATAGCTATGCAATACAATTTAATAGGTGGTTATAGTGGCGATTATGGTGCGGCTATTAAATCATTTAATAATATGTTGCTTGAATTTCCAGGATCTTCTTTAAGAAGCGAAGTTTTTTATTACAGATTTGATTCTGCTTACAAATTAGCGATATTAAGTGTAGATTATTTGAAGGAAAAACGTTTAAAAGACGCTTTAGCCTATTACAACGCATTAGAAAAAGCGTATCCAAATTCAGAACATATGGAAGACGCGAAGATACAAAAACAAGAATTAGAACAAGAATTAAATACGTTTACTACTAAAAGTTAAACATTATAACGATGGATTTAAAAAAGACAGATGCACCTGTAAGTACTATTACTTACGACAGAAACGAAATTGATGCAGCAACAGATAATATCTATGAAGCTATTTCTGTAATTTCTAGACGTGCTGAGCAAATTAATACAGATATTAGACGTGAGTTAATTGACAAGCTAGAAGAGTTTGCAACTTACAATGATAGTCTTGAAGAAATTTTTGAAAACAAAGAACAAATAGAAGTGTCTAAGTTTTATGAAAAATTACCAAAGCCACATTCTTTAGCTGTTAAAGAGTGGTTAGATGATAAGATTTATCACAGAAATACTGATGACCCTCAGCCATAAATAAAAACCTTAGATGTCTATTCTAAAGGATAAAAATATTTTATTGGGCATTACTGCTGGTATTGCCGCATATAAATCTGCTAGTTTAGTCAGATTATTTATTAAAGCAGGCGCTAACGTAAAAGTCGTTATGACGCCTGCTTCTAAAGAGTTTGTAACTCCACTTACCCTTTCTACATTATCTAAAAATCCGGTGTATTCATCTTTTACAGATGAAGAAGATAATAACCAAGTCTGGAACAATCATGTCGATTTAGCTCTTTGGGCTGATTTGTTTGTTATAGCACCTGCTACAGCAAATACTATGGCTAAAATGGCAAATGGTGTTTGTGATAATATTTTATTAGCAACTTATCTTTCTGCAAAATGCCCTGTCTATTTTGCTCCTGCTATGGATTTAGATATGTATAAGCATCATTCTACCAAAACATCTTTTGACAAGCTAACATCATACGGAAATCAACTCATTCCTGCAGGTACTGGTGAACTCGCTAGTGGTTTGGTTGGAGAAGGTCGTATGGCAGAACCAGAAGACATTGTTAGTTTTATTGAAAAAGATATTCTAGAGCAATTACCTTTAAGAGGAAAACGTGTTTTAATAACAGCTGGCCCTACTTATGAAGCCATAGATCCTGTTAGGTTTATTGGTAATCATTCTAGCGGAAAAATGGGATTTGAAATTGCAAAAGCAGCATCAAAATTAGGTGCTCAGGTAATTTTAGTTACTGGTCCAACACATCAAAAATTAGCAGATAACTTTGTAACAGTAAAACCTGTAGTTAGTGCAGAAGACATGTATACTGAAGTTCATAAACATTTTAATACTTCAGATATTGCTATTCTTTCGGCAGCTGTTGCAGACTATAGACCAAAGAATGTTGCCACTCAGAAAATAAAAAAGAAAGAAACAACGTTTACTATTGAGTTAGAAAAGACAAAAGATATTTTAAAATCTCTTGGAGAGATAAAAAAAGACCAATTTTTAGTCGGTTTTGCTTTAGAAACAAATAATGAGTTAGAACATGCCAAAGGTAAATTAAAGTCTAAGAATTTAGATCTTATTGTACTAAACTCATTACAAGATAAAGGAGCAGGTTTTGGGGTGTCAACAAATAAAGTTACATTTATAACATCTTCTAACAGTATTATTGAAAATGAATTAAAATCTAAGACCGAAGTGGCTGAAGATTTAATGCAACTTATATTAAAACAAACACATGCGTAACCTACTTTTTTTATTTGCTTTTTTATGTACAACAGTAACATTCTCTCAAGAATTAAATTGTACGGTTAGCGTTATAGCTCAACAAACAGGAAATGAAAATAATGTTGTTTTCAGAACATTAGAAAAACAACTCACAGAGTTCATTAATAATACCAAATGGACAAGAGAAAAATTTGGAGCACAAGAGCGTATTAATTGTAGTATGGTAATTAATGTTAAAGACTATAATAACGATTCGTTTTCGGCTTCACTTCAAGTATCATCATCTCGACCAGTTTTTAATTCAACTTACAGTTCACCTGTTTATAATTATAATGATAGAGATTTTAATTTTCAGTATTTAGAATTCCAAAATTTAGTGTTTAATGAGAGCCAGTTTGAATCTAACTTAATTTCAGTATTATCATTTCATGTGTATATGATTTTAGGAATGGATGCAGATACGTTTGAGCTTAATGGAGGAGATAATTATTTTAAACAAGCTCAAACAATTGCAAATTATTCGCAGCAGCTAAGTGGACAAGGCTGGAAACTAGAAGATGGTTTGCAGTCGCGTTTTGCGTTAATAGATAATTTATTATCACCATCATATAAAGCCATGAGATCTACAATGTATAAATATCATATTGAAGGCTTAGATATTATGAACCAAGGCGCAAAGGACGGAAAGACACAAATTATTTCTGCATTAGATGAATTACAGAAAGTACATAGTATACGACCAAACTCATTTCTAATGCGTGTGTTTTTTGATGCTAAAGCAGATGAAATTATGGATATTCTTTCTGGAGGACCAAATGTTAACATTACAAAAGCAATGGATATTTTAAACCGAATAGCGCCAATGCATTCACAAAAATGGCGAAATATTAAGTATTAATATGCTATTCAAATAGTCTACACTGTTATTTCTCATGTAGAATCATCCGTTTTAAGTTATTGCAGTATTTCAGAATCCTTTATATTTTTACCAGAACATATAAGAGTATAGTAAACTCGAATATTTTTTTACCTATTTCAAAATATGAATAAGTAAACGCTTAAATTTGTATAACAAATTATAAAGTCTTGCTCACATCACTTTACATAAAAAATTACGCACTCATAGATGAGTTAAATGTTGTATTTAATAATGGTTTAACTATCATTACAGGAGAGACAGGTGCCGGAAAATCTATCTTATTAGGTGGTCTATCTTTAGTTTTAGGCAAACGTGCAGATTTAAGTCAGGTGAAAAATGCACAAGAAAAATGCATTATAGAAGCCGTATTTGACATCGCCAATTATGATTTAAAAGAACTATTTAAGGTTTTAGATTTAGATTATGATGTGCAAACTATTATTAGACGCGAAATTTTACCTTCAGGAAAATCAAGAGCCTTTATTAATGATACACCTGTAACCTTAGAAAGTTTAGTCGCTTTGAGTAGCTACTTAATAGATATTCATTCGCAGCATCAAACACAACAATTAACCCAAGACGATTATCAGTTTAAAGTTATAGATGCTTTAGCTGAAAATAAGTCTAATTTGGAAACATTTTCAAAAAGCTTAGTAGCGTATAAGTCACTTCAAAAAGATTTAGAAGAATTAAAGCTTTCTAAGGCTGAATTGATAAAAGAATACGATTATAATCTGTTTTTATCTAATGAGTTAAATGAAATAAATTTAGAGAAAATTGATCTTGAAGATTTAGAAAATCAATATGAAGAGCTCAATAATGTGGAAACCATAGGAGAGAAGTTAAGTAGTTCTAAAGTCATATTAAATACCGAAGACCTTGGTGCTATAGATCAATTAAAAGCTGTAAAGCAAGAATTGTCTAAAATTGCTGGTTTTGGTAAATTATATGAAAGCTTAAAAGATCGTATTGATAGTGTTGGAATTGAACTCGAAGATATTTTAGTTGAGTTAGATAATTTAGAAGAAAATTTATCTACAGATCCGCAAGAATTAGAACAAATTGGTAGTAAACTTCAAATTATAAACAATCTATTTCAAAAACATTCGGTCTCAGAAATTGAAGAATTAATCACTATTAAAAATGATTTAAAATCTAAAATTGACAATACCGAAATTTTAGACGATACCATACGCCTTAAAGAAGAGCAGATTTTAAAATTAGAAGAGAAGCTTAATCAGGTGGCTTTAAAAATCCATAATAAAAGAAAGAAAATTATTCCAACTTTCGTTTCAAAGTTAGAGGCTATACTTTCAGATTTAGGCATGCCAAATGCAAAGTTTAAAGTAGAATTAGAGGCTACTCGTCATTTTCTTAAAAATGGAAAAGACAACTTGCAGTTTTTATTTATGGCTAATAAAGGGGCTAGTTTTAACGAACTTAAAAAGTCGGCCTCAGGTGGAGAACTGTCACGTATAATGTTGGCTATAAAATCTATATTGGCTGAATATATTCAGTTGCCATCTATAATGTTCGATGAAATTGATACTGGTGTTTCAGGTGAGATTTCCAACAAAATGGGAGAGATAATGAAGCAAATGAGTAATAAGATGCAAGTGTTTACAATTACACATTTACCTCAAATTGCCGCCAAAGGCAACTCACATTTTAAAGTGTTTAAAACAGATATCGAAGAAGTAACACATACACAGCTTAAAAAATTAAATGAAGACGAACGTATCGTAGAGATTGCTCAGATGCTTGGTGGATTAAATATTACAGATTCAGCAATGGCACATGCAAAGCAATTGTTAAATTAATTAATTTTAAAAGATGAAACGGTATTTTATAATTCTATTATTTGCAGGAGGCCTTGTGTGTCTTGCTTGTGATAAAGATGATCCTTGTGAGGTTAATCATGTCATTATAAATGGAGAATGTGTTCCTGACTATATTTTTCCAGATAATAGCGTCGTATTACAAAATGGTGATAAATATTATCATAAAAAATTTGGTCCCATTATATATAAAGACGGCCAATGGACAGATAAATGGAATAATATTATTGAAGAATTATAACCTAAAATGAATTTATAAGCTTGCAGTCGCAATTTTTAGACTTTAAAAAACAAACAACTAAAACAATAACCATATGTCATACAATTTACTAAAAGGAAAAAAAGGAATCATATTTGGAGCTTTAGACGAAAACTCTATTGCTTGGAAAACTGCTGAACGTGTACATGAAGAAGGTGGGACGTTTGTATTAACTAATGCGCCTGTTGCTATGAGAATGGGACAGATAGATGAATTGGCTAAAAAAACAGGCTCTCAAATTATTCCTGCAGATGCAACATCGGAAGCAGATTTACAAAATTTAGTAGAACAATCTATGGAGATTTTAGGAGGTAAAATTGATTTTGTTTTACATTCAATAGGTATGTCTATTAATGTTAGAAAAGGAAAACACTATACAGATCAAAATTATGCATGGACACAAAAAGGAACAGATGTGTCTGCGATGTCTTTTCATAAAGTGATGCAAACACTTTATAAAGCCGATGCTATGAATGAATGGGGAAGTATTGTAGCTTTAACGTATATGGCTGCACAACGTGTATTTCCTGATTATAACGATATGGCAGATAACAAAGCATATTTAGAAAGTATTGCACGTAGCTTTGGCTATTTCTTTGGTAGAGATAAAAACGTACGCGTTAATACCATTTCGCAATCACCAACACCAACAACAGCTGGTTCGGGTGTTAAAGGTTTTGATGGTTTTATTGCTTATGCAGATAAAATGTCTCCATTAGGAAACGCAACAGCACTAGATTGTGCTAATTATACCGTTTCTTTATTTAGTGATTTAACTAAACGTGTAACGCTTCAGAATTTGTATAATGATGGAGGTTTTAGTAATATGGGAGTCAGTGATGCCGTTATGGATGCCTTTATAAATAAACAATAAAAAAAAAATAATAGACAATATGCTTTTAAGCCGTTATGTTAATGACATAGCGGCTTTTTTATGGCTTTTAAAATTCATGAATTTTGATAGACTTATTGAAGTAAAATAGTCAATTATTTTAAAATGTAGTCAAAATGTGTTTTGTCGGTATTTTCGACATTTCAACGATTTGAAAGTTAAACTAAAAGTTATTCTAAATAATTAACATATTTTTAAAGAATTACTAACTTTAAAATACAATTTTATGAAAAAAATTACGTTTTGCTTATTTGCACTGTGTTGCTTTGCCTTTTCTTGGCAAGGACAGTCGCAAATATTTATTGACGAGTCATTAGATTCAGGGGTTCCTGCTGATTGGACTAACACTTATTATTATTCAAATTCAACTGCAGATTACTTATGTGAAGGTACAGGGAATGTGTATAATAACTTATATTATAACACTTGGTCTGAAGAGGCTTACGATGGCGATTTAACTTCTCCTAATTACGTAGGTGTATCTAATGAGACAGATACAACAGTTGAGTTTGAATGGAATGCTAGACCATATACTACTAATGCAGTAGATTATATTATTTATGTAGAGTATTCAACAAATGACGGTACAGACTGGAATTTAATTTCTTCTTTTGCGGTTACAGAAACAACAGCTTGTACGCAATATTCTGAAGTAATACCTGCGGCTAGTCTGCCAAGTGGATCAGATTTTAAATTTAGAGTAAGAGGTGAGTGGGTATCAGGTGACAGTTATTTTTACTTAGATAATATTTATGTTACTCAGGCTATTAGCTGTCCTCAACCTTCTGATTTAACAGTTTCTAACTTAGAATCAACGCAAGCAGTTTTATCTTGGGTAGAAAATGGTTCTGCATCTTTATATAACGTTGAAGTTGTATTAGCAGGAGACGCTCCAACTGGTATTGCAACTGATACTGGTGTTGCAAACTCATTTACTAAAACTGGTTTAACTGCAGATACAGCATATGAATATTATGTACAAGCAGATTGTACAGGTGGTGATGTAAGTGCATGGGTTGGACCTGAATATTTTTATACAGGATATTGTATTCCTGAATCTACAGATCCTGGTACGTATACAGATTCTTTTACTGTAACAGGTGCTTTAATGGATACTTCAACAAGTGAAACAGGTTATACAGGCACTGGATACGCAGATTATTATGATACAAATACAATTGAAAGCTTCGAAGGAGGTGCGTTTGATTTTTCTGCAGAAATTGTAGGTGGAACAGCTGGTTATGCTGTTTGGGTAGATTGGAATAATGATTTTATATTCGATGCTGACACAGAAACCGTTTACAATACAACAGGTTATGATAATGGTCCATTTGAAGCTACAATAGCCGTGCCAAGTGGAACAGCTATGGGTGACTATAGACTTAGAACTATGGTAGATTATAATGATTCTAATCCTAATGATGATGCCTGTGCCTTTGGTTCTGGAAGAGGTGAGGTAGAGGATTACAAACTAACTATTGTAGCTGCGCCTACTGATGCTATGGATTTTAACAATGTACAATGGGTGACTGATGGTACTAATGGTAGTGATACATCTTTATCTGTTAACGCTGGTACAGCCGTAACAGTATATGCTAAAGGCTACGAAGCTGGTGTTACCGATGCAGCAGGTGCAGGTGCAGGTGTTGAATGTTGGATTGCAATTAACGACGAAGATACTGATCCTGCAACGTGGGACAACGCACTATGGAAAGTTGCTACATATAGCAGCGATTCAGGTAATGATGATGAATATGAATATACGACTTCGGATACTCAACCTGGTACAAACTATGTAGCAGCAAGATGGCGTTTAAATAACGCAGCTTATACTTATGGAGGTTTCAATGGCACTTGGGATGGGACTAACAATGTAAGTATCGAGCTTGTTGTAGATCCGGTAGCTAATGATGATTGTGCAGGAGCAATTGCATTAACTGTTAATGCAGATTTTGATTGTGCAGTAACTACAGCTGGTACAATTCAATTTGCTACCGCATCAGGTGAAGATGAAGCGACATGTTTTGGTACTGAAAATGATGATGTATGGTTTTCTTTTGTGGCAACAGCAGATTCTCATAAAATTAGTTTGTTAAATGTAGCAGGTACGCCTACTGATTTATACCATTCTGTTTGGTCAGGAGCTTGTGGGACACTTACAAACATAAACTGTAGTGACGCTGATAACAGTACTTTAACAGGATTAACGGTAGGTGAAACTTATTTATTAAGAGTAAATTCATATGGTACAGCAGCTAATCCAACGACAACTTTTGATATTTGTATTGGAACACCACCACCACCACCAGCTAATGATGATTGCGAAGGTGCAGTAGTATTAACTGTTGAAAATGAAATTACTGATTTAGCTTCTGCAACACAAATATCAGGAACTATTGCTAGTGCAACCGACTCAGGTATTGCAGCTTGTGCAGGTAGTAATGCAAATGATGATGTTTGGTATAGTTTTGTAGCCACTTCAACAGCTGCTAATATTGATGTAACTGATGATTTTGATGGGGTAGTTGAATTATTTAGTGGAGCTTGTGGTAGTTTAGTCTCAATTGAATGTGATGATTATGATTCTACATATGCTAACCCAAGAATTAGTCGTACTGATTTTGTGGTAGGTGAAACTTACTTTGTAAGAGTATTTTATTATAGTGCAGGCCCAACGTCTACACCAAATTTCACAATAGCCTTATGGTCTCCAGATGAAGCGTTAAGTGTAAACAATTTTGAAACTGAAGCAGCATTCTCTTATTTTCCAAACCCAGTTAAAAATACATTAACATTAAATGCTAAAAATACCATAGAGCAAGTGGCAATGTATAATATGCTAGGACAAGAAGTATTAAGAGCGACTCCTAACTCAGTAGATAGTGATTTAGATATGTCTAGCTTACAAACAGGTACTTATTTTGTTAAAGTAACTATTGCAAACGTTACAGAAACAATAAGAGTGATTAAGCAATAAGTTTAATCAACATATAATTACAGAAAAGCCGCTATTTTAGCGGCTTTTTTTATTTATAACCAAGACTTCGATGTGTCATTTTTATTAAATGGTGGTCTATGCATTTAAAGCTCATGTAACTATTAAAAGTTGCGCTTGGTTTATTTATCTTTGTTACCTATGAATGACATTGATTTTTCCTTTATTATTCCAGTTTATAATAGGCCAGATGAAATTAAAGAACTCCTAGAGAGTTTTTTAAATTTTGAAGGTCATCGTAGTTGTGAAATTGTCATTGTAGAAGATGGGTCTACAGAAACTTCAGAAAACATAGTTGAGCAATTTAGTAATCATCTAAATATTTCATACTATTTTAAACCAAATTCAGGTCCAGGTGATTCTAGAAACTTTGGTATGACAAAAGCAAAAGGAAGCTACTATATTATTTTAGATTCAGATGTTTTGTTGCCGTCAAATTATTTAATAGAAGTTGAAACGTTTTTAAATGCATCTTATTACGATTGCTTTGGTGGGCCAGACGCTGCGCATTCGTCGTTTACGAATCTGCAAAAAGCTATTAATTTTGCTATGACTTCGTTTATAACAACAGGAGGTATTAGAGGCGGAAAACAAAAGCTTGAAGATTTTCAGCCAAGAAGTTTTAATATGGGATTGTCTAAAAAAGCATTTTTAGCTTCTGGTGGTTTTGGGAAAATTCATCCAGGTGAGGATCCCGATTTGTCATTACGTTTACACCAATTAGGCTTTAAAACTACACTAATTGAAACGGCTTTTGTTTATCATAAACGCCGGGTCTCTTGGTCTAAGTTTTATACTCAAGTTTACAAATTTGGTATGGTAAGACCAATTCTTAATCAATGGCACCCTAAGTCTAAAAGTGTAGTGTATTGGTTTCCTACTTTATTTAGTTTAGGGATAATTGTTTCAATTATATTGGCATTATTACATGTAAATTTGCCATTATATCTTTATGGCTTATATTTTACTTTAGCTTTTGTAATGGCTTTAATTTTAACTCGAAGCATCAGTGTAGCGTTTCAGGCTTTATTTGCTATAATTATTCAGTTTGTAGGCTATGGTTATGGTTTTTTTAAGTCTACATTTAATCTGGTTGTTTTGGGTAAGCACCCAGAAGAGGCATTTCCACAACTTTTTTTTAAAGTATAAATGAATTCTAAGAAAAAAATAAACATATTAGATTATTTAAAAAAGAAAAGCGTTAAGCGTTTTAGTCTGTTCTTTGCCATTGCATTTGTGTTTTTAATTATTTCTAAGTTATCTAACGATTATAAACAGACAATACAACTAAAAGTAAATTTAGTCGATTTTGAAGATGAAATTTTGTTAGAAAATGACTCGATTACTTATATTAATGCGTATGTAGAGGCTAAAGGCTTTTCATTAGTGCCGCTAATGTTTAATAGCTATAAAGGACTTGTTTTAAACGCAAAAAAAGATGTGACTGTAAAATCCAATCATTTTTTGTTTGATGTACAAAAGCATAAATATTTAATAGAAGATCAATTAGGTCATTCCTATAAATTACTTTCTGTTTTACCAGATACACTTTTAATTTTATTTTCTAAGAGAGCTTCAAAAATGGTTCCTATAACTTTAAAACAGACTATTAATTATGCTGTAGGTTATGATTTAAAAGGGGAACTTAAATTTGATAAAGACAGTGTGAAAATTGTAGGTTCAACTTCTGAGGTCGACAAAATTACTCACATTAATACTGAGAATTTAACCCTTAATAATGTTAAAAACAATATTGAAAAAAACGTAAATTTAGATATTTCAGGTTTTGAAAATATTGAAATATTTCCAAAATCAATTTCCGTATCAGGAGAGGTTGCTAGATTTACAGAAGGCATTGTAGAAGTTCCTGTTACTATAACCAATCAGCCCAAGGATGTTACAATTAATTATTTTCCAAAAACAGTTAGTGTTTCCTATTATGTAGCTTTGGAAAGCTATAACGCTATCAAAGCTTCAAATTTTAAATTAGAATGTGATTATACAGACTTAAATGCAAACCAAACGTATTTAGTACCTAAAATAGTAAAGAAGCCAGCGTCTGTAAAACATGTTAATATAAAACAGAAACGAATAGATTTTATAAAGTTATAAGATGATAGTAGTAGGATTAACAGGTGGAATAGGAAGTGGGAAAACAACGGTTTTAAAGTGTTTTCAATCGTTTGGAGTACCAGTTTATATTGCAGATGTCGAAGCCAAAGCTTTAATGAATCGTTCTAAAATTATTAAAAGAAAACTTATTCAGTTGTTTGGTGACGCTGCCTATGTAGATGATACATTAAATAGACCGTATTTATCTTCAAAAATTTTTAGCGACAAGACCTTACTCTCTAAAATGAATGCGATTGTACATCCAAAAGTTGCATCGCATTTTAAACGTTGGCTAAAAAAGCAGGATTCACATTATGTTATAAAAGAAGCCGCTATTATTTTTGAAAATCACCTTGAAAATCAATACAATTACATTATCACAGTAGTTGCAGATGAAGATCTACGAATACAACGTGTAATGAGACGTGATAATACTTCAGAAGAAAAGGTAAAATCAATTATTAAGAATCAATTGTCTGATAAAGAGAAAATTGAAAAGTCAGATTTTGTAATCACAAATAATGATTTGGAATCAGCAAAAAAGCAAGCTTTAGAAATTCATCAGCAAATACTTCAAGATATTAACAAAAAATAAAAGAATTTCTTTTGTTAATGTAAGGTTAAACCTAATTTGTACTAAATGTTAAAATGTTAAATTTGACTGATGGGTAAAAAATTATTTGTCTTATTGATAGTCTTAATGAGTTTATCTCTCATTGGAATAATTTTTGTGCAATCATTTTTTATTAATAATAGTTTAGAAAATGAGGACAAAAATTTTACACTAAGTGTAAAACGAGCTTTAAGTTTTGTGTCTAATTCAATTGAAGAAATGGAGTTAAGAGATGCATTTTCAAAGCTTCAACCTCACTTAAATAAAGACACTAAAGTAGATTCGGTAAAAATAAGACAGCTTTTTATTACATCAGAAGATGATTTAAATGACCTCACTATAATAAATCGTAATACGGTTTTAGAAGAGCGTCTTAAAGTCCCTTCGTTGTTCTTTGAAATTGATGCAGACAGTTTTAACATTAGTAAATTAACTAATGAGCGTGTTAAAGAAGTTTATAGTAATTCTAGTTTAGATGGTAATACTTCTATAAAACCTATGCAACGATTGGTAGAGATTTCATCTATGCCAATTATTGAAAAGCAAATGTATGAAGATGTTATAAAGGAGTATTTAAAAGATATTCCAATTTATAAACGTGTTACGACTAAACAAGTTGAAGCATTCTTAAAAAGAGAACTGAAGGATGAAGGCATAGATTTAAATTTTGAGTTTGCTATTTATGATGATGATTTAGCAACAAAGGTGCAAACCCAAAATTTTGAAAAAGAAAAGGCTTATGGTATTCCTGTGTTTTTAGACAATAATAAAGAGAGTAATTATAATCTTTGGGTTGATTTTCCGGATAGAAAAAAGTATTTAATATCCTCTGTACTAAAGATGGGATTTTTGTCTATACTATTTACAAGTATTATTATCATAGCTTATGCTAGTGCGATTTATCAATTAATAAAGCAACGACAAATATCACAGATAAAAACAGACTTTATTAATAATATGACACATGAGTTTAAAACGCCAATTGCAACCATCAATTTAGCTTTAGACTCTATAAAAAACCCTAAAATAATTAATGACCAAGAAAAGGTAAAACGTTATTTAGGAATGATAAAAGAAGAAAATAAGCGTATGCATGCTCAAGTAGAAAATGTATTGCGTATTTCTAAATTAGAAAAAAACGAACTTAATATTAGTAAGGAACATATAGAATTACACGACTTAGTAGAAGATGCTATTACACATGTAGAATTAATAGTTGAAGATCGTAAAGGTTATGTAAAAATGCATTTAAACGCTGCTGAGTCATCAGTTTTAGCAAACGAGACACATTTTACAAATGTGATTGTTAATATATTAGATAATGCTATTAAGTATTCAGATGATGCACCAAAAATAGATGTGTATACTGAAAACGTAGGAAATAATATTATTGTAAAAATAGCAGATCAAGGCAATGGAATGTCAAAAGCTGTTGCCAAACGTGTGTTTGAAAAATTTTATAGAGAACACACAGGTAATGTGCACAATGTAAAAGGACATGGCTTAGGTTTAGCCTATGTAAAAAGAATAGTAGAAGACCATCAAGGTCATATATCAGTAGAAAGTGAAAAAGGAAAAGGCAGTACTTTTATTATAAAGATGCCGTTAATATCTTAAAAACGAATTATGGAAGAACAAAACAAGAAAATTCTTTTGGTAGAAGACGATCCAAATTTTGGAACCGTTTTAAAAGATTATTTAATGATGAACGATTACGACGTTGTCCATGCCAAAAATGGAATGGAAGGTTTTGAAAAGTTCAAAAAAGACGATTACGATCTTTGTATATTAGATGTGATGATGCCTTATAAGGATGGCTTTACATTAGCTAAAGAAATTCGCGAAAAAAACACAGACGTTCCTATTATTTTCTTAACCGCCAAAGCGATGAAAGAAGATGTATTAAAAGGTTATAAAGTAGGAGCAGACGATTACCTTAATAAACCTTTTGATAGTGAGGTTTTATTAATGAAAATTAAAGCTATAATTCAACGTAAGGCAACAGATACGGTTGCAGACAGCAAACAATTTGAATTTAAAATTGGACGTTTTGATCTCAATTCAAAACTTCGTTTCTTAAAGTTCGATGGAGGTGAACCTTCAAAATTATCGCCAAAAGAAAACGAGTTGTTACGTTTATTGGCATTGCATGAAAATGATTTAATGCCTAGAGAATTAGCACTGACTAAAATATGGAGAGATGATAATTATTTTACCTCTCGTAGCATGGACGTGTATATTGCTAAATTGCGTAAATATTTAAAACCAGATCCTAACGTAGAAATTTTAAATATTCATGGAGAAGGCTTTAGGTTGGTTATTAACAACAAATAAGTTTTATATCCTTTTTTATATCTCGAAAAAATCCAGTTTATTACGCTGGATTTTTTTGTGATGGATATTATGTAATTACTCATTCTTACTTAAATGGTAATGATTACTTTTGGTGATTAGATTCAATATATTGTATAATAGCGTTAGCGTCAGTTTTATAATCAAACCATTTAATTGCGTCATCTTTTCTAAACCATGTGAGTTGTCGTTTGGCAAAACGTCTGGTATTCTTTTTAATTTCAGAGACAGCAAAATCTAGAGAGTCATTACCTTCAAAGTATTCAAATAACTCTTTGTAACCAACAGTATTTAGTGCATTAAGATGCTTTTTTGGTAATAGAGCTTTTGCTTCTTCTAATAATCCGTTTTCAATCATTAGATCTACACGTTGGTTAATTCTATCATAAATAACAGAACGTTTAGCATTTAAGCCAATACTAATAGTCTTAAAGTCTCGATTTTTTTCAGGATTGGTAAGAAAAGAAGTATATGGTTTTCCTGTGCCAATACAAATTTCTAGAGCTCTAATAACACGTTGTGGATTGTCTATTGCTATAGTTTTAAAAGCCTCTGGATCTAAAACGTTGAGTTGTTCTTGTAAAGTATTTAAACCCTCTTTTTCTAGTTGAAGATTAAGGCTTTCTCTAATATTAGAATCAACTTCAGGAAAATAGTCTAAGCCCTTTGTTACAGCTTTTACATATAATCCAGAACCTCCAACCATGATTACAACAGGATTGTCTTGATGTAATTCTTTTATTTTAGATATGGCATCGCTTTCAAAATCACCAACATTATAATTTTCATCTATAGATTTATGCTGAATAAAATGATGTGGTGCCGCATTTAGTTCTTCTACGGAAGGTACAGCAGTTCCAATAGACATTTCTTTGTAAAATTGCCGAGAGTCTGCAGAAATAATTTTAGCTTTAAAATGTTGAGCAAGCTTAATACTTAATGCTGTTTTACCAATCGCAGTTGGACCAACAATGGTAATGAGAGTTTTGGGATATATCTTAGGCATTATTTAATCTACAATAAAGGATTGAGTTCATTTCCACAGTTATAGCAATAATCTGAATTATCTTTGTGGTCTGATGCATGGCAATTTGAGCAATGTTGGGAATTGAGGTGAATAGTAATATTGTCAGATGAATTATTTTCTGGACTATTTTTATTCGTTTTTAATGCTTCATTTTCGGCATCTTCTTTCTGACCACTTCTAACATATTCTGCAGAAACAATTCCTGTTGGTACTGCAATAATTCCGTAACCTAAAATCATGATAAATGTTGTTATAAACTGACCTAAAGGCGTTTGAGGGGCTATATCTCCAAATCCAACGGTAGTCAATGTTACTACACACCAATAAATACTTTTTGGTATGTTGTCAAAACCATTGGCTTCTCCTTCTACTAAATACATAATAGTTCCAAAAATGACCGAAGTAATCATTACAGCAAATAAGAAAACCATAATTTTTACACGACTTGCAACTAAAGATGCTTTTAGGTGATTTGATGCTCCTAGATAGCGCGCCAATTTTAAAATTCTAAAGACCCTTAGTAACCGTAATGCTCTTAAGGTGACTAAAGCTTGGGAACCAACAAAAAAGAAAGATAAATACATTGGTATGGTTGATAAGAAGTCGATGACTCCAAATGAACTAAATATATATTTAAATGGTTTTTTAACTGAAATTATTCTTAAAATATATTCAATAGAAAATAATATGGTTACAACCCACTCACCAATATATAAGAGTTCGTGGTACTTTTTATCTATGCTAACGACACTTTCTAGCATAACCAGTAAAATACTAACTAATATGAATATTAATAACAGTATATCAAAAAGTTTTCCAGAAGGAGTATCAGCCTCATAGATAACTTCATGTATTCTATTTTTCCAATTATGTTTTTGATTCGATATCATATTCTAAATGTACGAAAAGTTAAATTATAGTTTCTAAAGTTTTAGGTTGTGGTTTATTTATTCTGTTGTAATAACCTAAAAAAGCAGCAAATAATGCTACAATTTTTAAGTTATATGTCTTGTATATATTAGTTTAAACTAACGATTTTAAGTCTTTTATTTCTTCTCATATAACTCTGAATAATATGCTGTGTGTCTCTGTTGTTTTCCATTGGAGTTATAAGAGAGTCCAAGATAGCTCTGTTATTTATTTGATGGTTTAAATCAAAAAAGCCCATGCCTTTAAAGATACCATTTTCTATTAAAAACACGCTTTTTTCTTCTATAGCTCTCCCTTTATCGATAATTAGCATGTTTTTATTAGCATAACTATACTTTTCTATTAATGAATTTACCCTTTTGTTATAGGCCTCAACAGGCTCTTCATTAATACATGCTCCAGAACATTCTTTTACTTCATATTTAAAACAACTTGTTTTTGTATTGTATAAACCGGTAAGTTTTTGGCATAGATTAAATTCCTCGACAACTTTAAAGAGAAAGTGTTTACCACTTGTTCTTGTACTAAAGGTTGTAATAGGCATTTCTTCTCTGTTAGATTTATCAATAAAAAGATTTATATAACCATTTTTATCTGTAAAACTGTAAAGGACATGGGTAAAAATGGTTCTTCTTAAAGCTCTATTAAAGATGGGTTTATTTGCTTTTATCTCTGCACTTTCTTTTAATAAAGCCGCGAGTTCGCTTCCCGTTTTTTCGTAGGTAACAGTACTAACTAATTTTTGAATTTTTTTAGATTTAGAGTTCTTACCTGTAAAATGCTGAATAATTCGTTTTCTAATATTTTTACTTTTTCCAATATAAATAATTTCACCTTCTGTGTTATGAATATAGTACACTCCTGTATCTGAAGGCAATCCTTCTATAATTGTTATAAGGTTGGTTGGAATATTAGATTTCTGTTCAATTTTAACAGCATCTCTAATAATAACTTTTTCTAAATCTTTGTTTAATAACATTTTAAACAACTTTACAGTGGCCATTGCATCTCCATTGGCTCTGTGTCTATCACTCATAGGAATACCTAATGCTCGTGTTAGTTTGCCTAAACTATAGGATTCCATATCAGGAATGAGTTGTTGAGATAGTTCAACCGTGCAAAGTGTTTTTCGTTTAAAAGGAAAGCCTAAACGTTTAAATTCGGTTTTAAGAATTCGGTAATCAAAAGAAGAGTTATGGGCTACAATAATACAATCTTCAGTTATTTCAACGATACGTTTTGCAACTTCGTAAAATTTTGGTGCGTTTTTAAGCATATTAGAATTTATGCCTGTAAGATTAACTACAAAAGGTTGAATTTCCCGTTCGGGATTTACCAAAGAAATAAATTGGTCAGTTACTTTATGACCATCAAATTGGTAAATTGCAATTTCAGTGATGCCTTCTTCATTGTACTTTCCACCTGTGGTTTCTATGTCTAGTATTGCGTAGATAGCGTTAAGTATTTTACGTTTTTACGAACAGAGTTAAGCAGTCTTTATAATTCTAAAGACAGCTTTGTTATACTTTTTTCGGGTAACGTGTTAATTATAATTTCGAGAACCAAATATACTACTTCCAACGCGAATCATGGTGCTTCCGCAATCAATAGCTAATTTATAGTCTCCACTCATTCCCATACTAATGGTTTTAAGTTCAGGGTGTAGTTGTTTAAGTTCTGTAAATGTGTGGTTTAGGCTTTTAAATTCTTTTTTTATCTGATTGGTGTCATCTGTAAATGTGGCCATTCCCATTAAGCCAACAACTTTAATATGCTTTAATTCAGAAAACTCATTGGATTTTAGTAGGTTAGAAGCATCTTCGGCAGACATCCCAAATTTGCTGTCTTCTTCAGCGATTTTAATTTGAAGTAAACAGTCTATTATTCTATCGTGTTTTTGGGCTTGTTTATTAATTTCATTTAATAATTTGAAGCTTTCTACACCATGAATTAGGCTTACAAATTCAGCCATATATTTTACCTTATTTCGCTGAACATGTCCTATCATATGCCATTCAATATCTTTTGGCATTTGTTCATGCTTTTCTGCCATTTCTTGGATTTTATTTTCTCCAAAAATGCGTTGTCCAGTATTATAAGCTTCCATTAAATCACTGATTGGTTTCGTTTTTGAAACGGCTACAAGTGTAACGTGCTCAGGTAAGGTTGATTTAATTTTTAATAGGTTTTCTTGTATAGACATAATTATTTAATCTCTAGTTAATGCATAGTATATAACATATAGCCAACTGAATATGCCGTGTAAAATTGCCCATAGAATTGATTTATTTCTGTCCCATGAGATTACAACAGCAATAACACTACCTAAGCCAACTCCACTTTTTATAACGGTATCACCTTGGTTTTGAGAAAAGCAGGCGAAGCTAATACTTATAAAAAGTAATAATAATATATATTTTTTAGTCATAATTTAATATTCATATATAGTGATTCCACTTCTCAACTTCGGTAGAATGTAAGTGCTTTTAGGTGGCATTGTTAAACCATCGTCTGCAATTTGTTTCATTTGTTCTACATTAGACGGACACATACCAAAACCAACCTTAAACTTTCCACTATCTACACTGCTTTTTATAGTAATCATGTCGTGTTGCCCATTAACGTATGAAATACGACTATCATCTCGTAAATCATCAATACCTAAAATTGGTTGAAGTATGGTTTTGTATAACAATTGTGCATCTAATTTATCTAAGGATGTTTTAAATTCATAGCTTGTTTTTCGTAAATAAAGGGAGTAAAACTCACCATCTAAATACATACTAAAATGATGTAGTTTGGATGGTTTGTAGGGCATTAGTCCTCTGTTTTCAATACGATAAAAAGTATCTAATTTAATTAAAAACTCTTCCTTGGTTAAACTGTTTAAATCCTTAATAAGTCTATTAAACTCGTGTATTACTAAATCTGATTCTGGAATTAAATACGACATAAAAAAGTTATAAGACTCACAGCCTTTATGATTGGTGTTCTTTTCTTTTTCATCTTTAAATAATAAGTATGACGACGCAGATCTATGGTGACCATCAGCAATATAAATTGTGCCCATTTTTTCAAATTCTTTTTGAATGGTAGCAATGGTCTCTTTTTTATCTATTTTCCATAAATAATGCGTGTCTCTGTAAGTCATAGTAAACTCAAACTCGGCATGTAGTGTGTTTTGTGTATCTGCTATAATGTGTGCAATAACCGCATTGTCAGGATAGGTGAGTAGCACTGGTTCTGCATTAAAGCCAACCGTTTGCAGATAACTTTTAAACGTTTCTTCGCGTTTGGCTATTGTGTCTTCATGCTTTTTTATAATGTCATTTTCATAATCTTCTGCACTAGTAGCCGCAATAATACCACTAAATTCTTGTCCATGCCGATTTACTATTTTATAAACATAGAATGATGGCTTTTCATCTTGAACAAAAACACCCTCTTCTTTAAATTCTAAATATCTATTTTTAACCAACCTATAACGTTCTTCACCTGTAACTTCTTGATCGTATTTATAACCAGGATTTACAATATGTAGAAAGCTATACGGGTTATAAGCCATTCGAGATTCTCGTTCATCAACTGTATAGCTTTGATAAGGGCGCGCAGCAACAAGACCAACAATTGCTCTTGTAGGTCTTACGGCTTTGAATGGGACTATTTTTGGCATGTTTTATGTGAAAAGTGAAAAGTGTTGAGTAAAAAGTGAGAGTTCTTTTTTAGGTCATTTCACTTTAAATTAAGATTCGCTTGAACCGATTTTTTTAGGGTTTAATATCATATAGTTTAATAAATTTGCTATGTCTTGTGATTCTTTCAGTAAGTTGTTGTAGCTCTCATTTGAAATATAGTCACAAGCTAAAGCAAATTCTAGCCAAGTTTGTGTTTCACCATTTTCAGCATCGCAATCTGTAAGTTTACTAATAAAGTGTTTCGGATAGCGTCGTTTTCGATAGGCTTCAGATAAATTAGCACAAACACTACGAGAGCATCTTTTTATTTGATCCGTAAGTGAATACGTTTCTTCTTTAGGAAATTTCTTAGAAAAATGCAAGATGTCCATTACTAATTTAAAACCTTTTTTATAAGCTATTAAGTCATGTACTTTCATAAATTACTGTATTAATTGAGTAATCAAACTTCAAACTTCAAACTTCAAACTTCAGCCTTTACACTTTACACTTTTTACTTCAAAAACTGCCCAGCAACCTTCTCAGCCTTTCGACTTTCAGCATAATCGTAAAACCCTTCTCCAGATTTTACACCTAATTTCCCTGCCATTACCATATTAACTAATAAAGGACAAGGTGCATATTTAGGATTTTTAAAGCCATCGTACATCACATTAAGAATAGATAAACAGACATCTAAACCAATAAAATCGGCCAATTGTAATGGACCCATTGGATGTGCCATACCTAATTTCATAACTGTATCTATTTCTTCAACACCTGCAACTCCGTTGTAAAGCGTTTCAATAGACTCGTTTATCATTGGCATTAAAATACGGTTAGCCACAAAGCCAGGATAATCATTCACCTCGGTTGGTACTTTACCCAAAGTTTTAGAGAGTTCCATAATAGTAGAAGTAACGTCATCACTTGTATTGTAGCCTCTAATAATCTCTACCAATTTCATAATTGGTACAGGATTCATAAAATGCATACCAATAACTTTGTCAGGTCTGGAAGTAACTGCTGCAATTTGCGTTATTGAAATTGAAGATGTGTTTGTAGCTAAAATGGTATTTTCATTACAAATCTCACTAAGTTGTTTAAAGATTTTTAGTTTTAAATCGATATTTTCTGTTGCAGCTTCAACAACTAAATCGGCATTTTTTACACCTTCTTCTGTATTTGTAAAAGTTGTAATTTTTTCTAAAGTTTCAGTTTTATCTGATGCGCTAATTTTTTCTTTAGCGACCATACGATCTAAGTTTTTGGCAATAGTATCCATGCCGCGTTTTAAAGATGCTTCACTAATATCAATAAGTTGAACGTTAAATCCTGATTGTGCAAAAGTATGGGCAATTCCATTACCCATAGTTCCTGCGCCTATAACTGCTATGTTTTTCATTAAAAAATTTAATTTTTATTCCTGTAAAAACAGGAATCTGTTAATCTAATATTTATCTGATTTGATAAGATTTTTGCTTTAAAGAGTGCTAGAACTGATTAATAATCATATTGGCAACTCTTAAAGCTTCAGTACCATCATGTAAAGTTACAATTGGCTTTGTATTGTTATTTATGGCATCTGCAAATGTTTCTAGTTCGTCTAGAATAGCATTATTGTTTGCTATATCTGGATTATCAAAATAGATTTGTTTTTTAATGCCTTCTGCATTTTGTAGTATCATATCAAAATCACCTGGATTTTCTGGTGCATCTTTCATTTTAACCACTTCACACTTCTTTTCAAGAAAGTCTACAGAAATGTAAGCGTCTTTTTGAAAGAAACGGGTTTTACGCATATTCTTTAAAGAAATTCGACTTGCGGTTAAATTAGCAACACAACCGTTTTTAAATTCTATACGTGCATTGGCAATATCTGGAGTTTCACTAACTACTGAAACTCCACTTGCAGAAATATGTTTAACAGGAGATTGAACAACACTTAAAATAATGTCAATATCATGAATCATTAAATCTAAAACTACAGGTACATCTGTACCACGAGGATTAAATTCCGCAAGTCTATGACATTCTATAAACATCGGATTTACAATCTGATTTTTAACTCCTATAAATGCAGGATTAAAACGTTCTACATGGCCAACCTGACCTTTTACTCCGTGTTCAGCAACCAAAGTTCTAATGGTTTCGGCTTCTTCAACAGTGTTGGTGATTGGTTTTTCTATAAAAATATGCTTTCCTTTTTTTATGGCTTGTTTTGCACAATCATAATGCGAAAGCGTAGGAGTTACAATATCTACAACATCTACGGCATCTATTAATTCGTCAATAGAATCGAAGTAGGTATAGCCAAACTCTTTAACTACACGTTCTGCATTTTCTGCATCTGCATCATAAAAGCCAACAAGGTCATATTTATGAGATTGGTTAAGTAGTCTTAAATGAATTTTACCAAGGTGACCAGCACCAAGAACACCAACTTTGAGCATGTTTTTCTGTTTTTAACAAAAATAGTCGTTTTCGTTCAGAAATTGAAAAAAGAAAATATAAAATACTACGAAATTAATAAGTGTCTAGATTTCAAAGATGAATTGAATCAGGAGAAAAAAACAGGAACTTTCATTTTGAAGTTTGAATAGTTTTGAAGTATTTTTACCTTAAACTAAACTACGCTTTGAAAGATACATTTAAGCATCAAGGGATGCGCCAACAACTCGTTGAAACTTTAATAAATAAAGGCATAAAAGATAAAGCTGTTTTAAAAGCTATAGGTAAAATTCCTAGGCATTTTTTTATGGATTCTAGTTTTATAGATCACGCTTATCAAGATAAAGCATTTCCTATTGCTGCAGATCAAACCATTTCTCAACCTTATACGGTGGCTTTTCAATCTGAATTATTACAAGTAAAGGCAGGCGATAAAGTATTAGAAATTGGAACAGGTAGTGGTTACCAAACTGCTGTGCTTTTAGAGCTAGGCGCAAAGGTTTTTAGTATTGAACGTCAGCAAGAATTGTTTAAAAAGACGTCTAAGTTTTTACCAAAAATTGGTTACAGAGCAAAAAGTCTCATATTTGGCGATGGTTATAAAGGAATGCCAGATGAAGCTCCGTTTCAAGGTATTATTGTTACTGCAGGTGCGCCGTTTGTTCCAAATCCATTATTAAGTCAATTAGCCATAGGAGGTCGCTTGGTCATTCCTGTTGGTGATGATGTACAAGTAATGACTATGTTTATTAGAAAAGGACCAAAGGAATTTGAAAAACATGAATTTGGTGATTTTAGGTTTGTTCCTATGTTGGAAGATAAGAATTAGTTATTTATTTTAAGAGTTTAGAGCGCTTCGCTGTTAGAATTAAGATTTGATTTGCAAGTAGGTTTTAAAAGTTGAAAAAACTAACGTTTTAGACATTTTGGTTTTGTAGTAAGTTTTTTATTCCACTTTTATTTTTATTTCTGTCGATTCAAAGGATTTACCTTCAATCCCATAAACTGTTCTACAGTTTCCTTTAATTAAAATGATTGGATTATCGAGCAAATAAATTTTGTCTATTTTATTCTTTATTTTCAATTCAGAAATTTCAATCACTATTTCTTTTTCCGTTTCAGAAATGGTACCTAATAATTTTTTTTCAAATGGATTTTCCTTTGATATGGTATATTTATCTATATATTCACTATCATCTCCAGTCAAACTCGGTCCTTCAACAAAACGTTTTTTTAATTCCTGATTAAATCCAAGTTGTTCAGCTTTTGACAAAAATGAAATTTCAATATTATTTAGATTTTTATAGAGTCTGATGGTTTTTTCTGCTTTGATTGGTGCAATTCGGATTGTTAATTCAAAGTTATCATTAGATTGATACGTTTCTTTGTCAAATTCCATATACAGATTGGTGTCTTCAAAATCATTTTTTGAGCAACTAAATGCTAAAATTGAAAGTAGTAAAATTGTCAAGGTATTCTTCATTTTAAATACACTACAATTAATAAATATCAATATTCTTATAAAAAACTAAACCATACTAATTAGTTGCCTTCGTAAAAGCTTCTTTTCCGCCAACAACGGGTAAAGTCAATGTCGTTTTGTCTAATTTAATAGTTAGCTCAGTTCCTGCTTTTGGGTGTAAGGTAAATTCTTTATCACTAGAAAAGATCATAAAACCAATTTGTTGCCCA
The DNA here is from genome assembly GCF_018860565.1 of Winogradskyella psychrotolerans. GTDB lineage: Bacteria > Bacteroidota > Bacteroidia > Flavobacteriales > Flavobacteriaceae > Winogradskyella > Winogradskyella damuponensis. Next base: position 175,017 of record NZ_JAHKPS010000009.1, on the reverse strand, counting down.
GCTTTAATGATTTGATCATCTGGTTGTAAATCGAAATTTACAGTGTAAAATTTTCCGGGTTCTAAATCTTCTTCATCTGTTATTGACTTATAATTTTTTGGATCTGCCCATCCACGTGTTATAATATTTTTAGTGATTTTTTTAGCATCTTCTTCCCAAGGTAAGGATACTAACCAAACCGAAAGATTTGCGGCAGGTTTATCGCTAGATAACGTTATACTCACTTTTGTTACACCTGAAATATGAAGGTCGTTTTTTAACTTAGGAGTTACATATAATAGTCTATTTTTTGAGTAGGCTACTTTAGCAAGTTCACTACCAGAAATCGCTGCATCGTCAGATAGAGTTTCATCTTTTTTAGAACCAGAATTAAGCGTTAAACCACCAGACATTACTCCTCCTGCCGTTAGATTAAATGTGACATCAGAAGCTTCAGGATTAGGATAATCTTTATATGCTGTAGGTTGTTGTTGATTATTGTATTCTCTTACGATATAAGCTTTGTTTTCTACTTTTTCAATACCATTATCTATACCATGAAGGTATTTGGTAAACCATTTGTTCATCATAGAAGTTGGAGGTGGTCCTCCATGTCCATTTTGATGATAGTAAATCATAGCTGGTAAGCCTTTTTCTTTTGCGGCTTTATAAATTCGGTAGCTGTGTTCTGGCATTACATTCCAATCGTTAAAACCATGAGACATTAATAAGGCAGCTTTCATGTTATCCATTTGGTTGAGATAATCTCTACCAGCCCAAAAATCATTATAATCACCTGTTGCTCTGTCCATACCATTTTTCATTTCGGTATCTCTAACAGTTTCATTATTATAAGGTCTATTTTCTTCTTTACCACTATGTACAAAATCGTATAATACATCAATATCTTCACCTAAATAGCCACCTGGCGAGCGTACCAAACCATTAGAGCGGTAATAATGATAGTATGACGTGTTTGGAGCAATAGGAATGATAGCTTCTAAGCCTTTAACTCCAGTGGTTGCTGCTGCTAGAGGAAGTGTTCCGTTATAAGAAGTGCCTGTCATGCCTACTTTACCTGTAGACCAATACGCTTTTACTTCTTCATTGCCTTCGCGTTCTGTGTACCCTTTTGCTCTGCCACATAACCAATCAATTACGGCTTTTGGCGCTAAAGATTCGTTTTCTCCGCCAATAGTTGGTGCACCATCAGACAATCCTGTCCCAGGAGAAGAGGAATGTACAACGATATAGCCTCTTGGTACCCATTTTCTGATATGTGAATTTGAAATAATTGGGCGTTTTCCACGACGTGTAACTTCGGGATGAACACGTTCTTTTGCCGTTTCTCCTAATTCTATATTAACGTCCCACATTACTCCGGGTAAATCTGCTGCAACACCAGCAAAGTAAGGACTTGTAACGTAAACTATTGGTAGTTTTAAACCTTCAGTTTCCGTTTGTTCAGGACGAGTTACAGACACATGCATACGGTCTGGCTTTCCATTACCATCAGTATCAAACGTTGTTTCGACCCATAAATCGTGACGAAGCCATTTTTCTGGATTGTTAAAAGCTTCTACAATTTGGGCTTCTCCATCTTTAAAAATTGGTGTGGCTTTTTTATTGGCGACTTGAGCGCAACTAGCGATTGAAATTGATAAGGCTATGATTAGTGTTGCAATGAATTTTGGTGAAGTCGTCATAAAAGAAAAAATTTGTAATATGTTTTGATAAAAATAGGTGGAATAAATCAGAACCCAAATAAGTTACATCTATTTTTGTGAGGGATAGACTTATTTTTAGAAGTTATCTAGAAAAACAAACTCCTAAAGACCAGCTTTAGGAGTTGAATTGTGATACTTCTATTTGATTATTTGATGTTTCCAGCTGGCTCCACTAATGTCTGTTATTTTTAATGTGTAGTTTCCTTTTGGTAAATTTTTAATTTGTGAAGCGTTAAATTTTAGTTTTGCTTTAGCACCCAATGGCACAATTAAGCTGTGTTTTCCGGGTTTAATTTTCGCTATATAATAATTGTCTATTGTATGTTTAGGAAGTGCTGCTAACTCATTTTGTGTATAATCTATCACTACATTGTTTTGTGGGTCTATAAGCTCTATACTAATAATCCATGCTCCATAAACATCAACTCCTTCAACTCTAAAAATATCAAAGGAAAGTTCATCATTTTTTAATTGTCCTTCTGTAATTTCAAGTTTTGGCTTTACAGATTTGTTGTGTAAAGTTCCCCAAAGTCCCCCGTGAAATACTTGATTGGTATATAAGGTTAATCCTAAAATTAAAAATGAGCCTATGATTACCACTTTAGAAAAGACACGGTATTTAATAGGAATTAAACCAGATCCTAGCCAAGCAAACCATTTCTTTTGGGTAAAAGCGAAGTTCTTCTTCATTAAATAATTATCTAAGGATAATCGACCACTTCCTGTTAAGAACAAAAGAAATCCTGTAGCAATACCAAGTACTCCAATTTGCCATTCGTCTAGGCAGGTGGTACCAATCCAACCAGAACCTAAAAGGATTCCCATGGCTAGACTAAAAACCCCAATACTCATAAGTCGAGTAAATAGTCCGAAAATAATAAATAAGCCAACAATACCTTCAATAATAGTGAAAGCGACCATGTTATACCAAAGTATATCTGGATTTTCAACCAAATATTGAATAATAGGTTTTATACCTAAAGCGTTGGGGAGAAAGTGATTAAATTTTACACCAATATATCCTGCAAGTTCAGGATCTAATTTATCAGCTAAAATAGTGCGTCTAAAAAAAGCAGAAAAATAAGTCCAACCAATGACCATTCTGACTGCAAGGGCTAAGAAACCCGAATCGTTTTTAATATGTGAATTCATTTTTTTTGTATCTATAATTGTATTAATAATTTTCTACTAGCTGAGATTGCTAGATTTAAGTCTGAAGAAAATTAATTATAGATAAGCTTTGTTATTTTGAAAGAGAATATAGTAAGGGGCTAAAGGCGGAATTTCGGCTCTAGCATTATAATACTTTGCTATTGGTCTGTCTGAAAGCGCAATAGTTGTTGTGTTAAATTGAGAGGTGTTAATCCCTAAATCTTGTGAAAGTTGTAAGCTGTAATTTGCTTTTGAAATTACAGAATTGACGTCTGAATACACATTACAAGTCCCGTTTTTTAAAGCAGACCTGCTTTTGTTTGAAACCTCTGTTTTGGTAACATCAAAAACCTCTTGAATAGAATTGCGAACTTTGCAAGGTGAAAAAACTAATAGCACAACTAAGCCTGTTACGGATAGGAGAGCGGTAAGTTGTTTTATTTGACTTTGAAATTTCACCTTACAAATATGATGTATAGAAATTTAAAATTTTTAAAAGATCTGTTAATTTTTGTTATGCTGTTATAGAAGATTAATTGCGCAGCTTTAAAATAATGATGTCTCAATTAATTTTGGGGTAAATAAGCTTCAGGTATAGGGTTTTCTTCAGATTCTTGTTTCCAGTATAAGTTTATAATCCACCAACGTTTACCATCATTAAATAATTGAATACTGTTAATGCCGCGCATTAATGGTTTTTCGTCTTCTTTGCTCTTGTAAGATTCGTATGTGCTAAAAATATGAGCAAAGTCTCCAAAAACTTGAGTTTCACGTTTTATTTCTAGTTCATAAAAACCGTTATTTACAAGCCATTTTCCAGAGGTTTTAATATAATCTTCGGGCGACATGTAACGTACAGTCGTTTTTTTGTCCTTTTTGCCTATAGGAATGAGCTTAGCGTCTTTTCTAAATAAGTGTTTAAATAGCTTCCAATTACGTGCTTCACCTTTGTCACCAGAAATTACGGAATATAAAGTGGCAATTGTACTGTCTATAGTAGTGACTTTACTTGAGTAGTCTTTCTTTTCTTGGGCTGAAAGATTTAAAGTTAACAGAACTATAATAGCTATAACTTGTTTTTTCATCACTGTTGATTTTGATTTTCTGTAAATTATTTATTCTATTCGTTTATAAAAATAAGAATAATTACCACTAACAGATGTTACTATACGGCCTTCTTTTTCATTTCCAATATAACTTGCAGAGACATACGTTTTTGTGGTATCAATGGTATAATTCCAAGCGCGTTTGTCTTTATAAACTAAAGTTGTAAGTCCCGAAAAGGAATCTATGAAGTCGCTAAATTTTAAGGTTTCTTTTGAAACGATATGTTTTTCAGAAATAGTATCTTTATAGAAAATGATGTGTTTTCTAGTGATTTCAATATATTTTTTTGTTTGTTCTTCTGCTTTAGATATGATACAATCTTGACAAACTACTTTTACAAATTCCCATTTGCCTTCAAGCTGTGATATGAGCTCAATCTGCTTGTCTATTTTTATTGAATCGAGTTTCTATTTTATTTTAAACATTTTAGAATTGAGATAATCAAATTCAGAAAGTAAGGCTGATGTTAGAGAATCTTTTGTATGCGTAAATTCTAAATCATCAATATTCTGACTAAAAAGTGTAAAACAAGCAATAAAAGCTATACCAGCTAGAACCTTTTTTCTCATCTTACTATCATTAAAAGAATTTTAAGCCAAATACAATAGCATCACTCTGGAATCCACTTTGATAGGAACGTAAATAATCTACGCGTAACAACCTCCATTTTCCCCAACCAATATTATCTATACCAACAGAATACTCTTGATAAGGTTTAAAATCAGGTATTGCTAATACATGTGCTCCTACAATTAAATTAAAATTAAGCTTATTAAGTAAAGGTACTTTTCCTAGTAAAAAGCCATTAAAATCGTGTTCTATATGGCCTTCAAAATAAGCGTCGTTTGTGCTTGCAGAATAATAGTCTAAGTTGTTAAAAACGTTGGTGTAATTGCCGTCTAAGTTTACGTGTGTTTGGTTACCGTTAAAGTGTTGGTAATCTATAAACGCAATATCGTCGGCATTAAAAAACGTTCCTGCTTTTAAGTTATACATTAGTCTGCCTTTATCTTTTATAGAGAAGGACTGCGTAAGACTTGCTTTAATTTGATCAAAATTGTAATCACTATTTGTTGCACCAAAGCCTTTTTCGTAGCCTAAGTATAAGGTAGGATAATCGTCATTACTGACATTGTATTTGGCATCAGGATAGCTTAAATATTCTTGACCAAAATTAATGCGTGCCGTAATGCTTCCTTTTATAATATGGTGCGTTTCAAAAGGAGCAACACCAAAAGCAGTTTCGTCTAACGGATTGTTGCTGGTATACGCATCATTTTTGTCGTTAAAAAACGTTTGGTCTGTGGTGTTAAAAAGTGCTTTTCGTCTTTCGTAGCTTAAGCCTGAATACAATCTAAAGCCATTAAATAGTTCTTCGGAATAATTAAGAGAGAGATGACTCTTGTCGTACAATTTCATGTAATTATCTTCAAAGAACAATGTGCTTACCGAATTAATTAATGGAGAAATAGGATTTGAAGGATTAAATTGTTCTACTGTAACTCCTCCAGATAATGTTAAAAACGCATTACTAATGCTGTTGAACTTATACGTTAATGCACCTGTGGCACGTAGACGCTCGTCTGAAAATCCGTATTGAATATTTCCACTAGCTCTAAAAAAGCGGTTGTAATCGTCGTAATTTTTAGTGTAAAACACATTGGCATTAGCCGTGTAACCTTGAACAGTATTAAACTGTACACTACCTAAAATAGGAACATTATAACCTAAGCGGTAATCTTTATGCGAATTTTGATATGTATAGCCTAAAATATTACCCAATTTAAATTTGTTGTTGGCACGATCTAAAGAATCTAAATACGGTTTAGACTCATGAAGCGTTTGTATGCTGTCTTTTTTAATGTAATCTGTACGTTCTTCGAGTGTTAGTGGTACAGGTCTAATGGTATTCCAAAAGATAGAGTCTTTTTTGTTGGCTTCTTTTTCAAAAGCGACAATTTCTCTGCTAAAATCTTTTCTAGTTAGTCCTGTATTAAATTCGTAATTACTATAAACAGCTGTAAAGCGTCCATCCCCTTTAATACCAAACATACCAAATCTAAAATCGATACTTTGTGAAATAATGGCCCAAATATCTTCTTTTTCAGAATAAGAAAAACTTTGTTTTAATGTTATTAAATCTGCCACAGGAATTCGTGCTTGCACACCTGTAACACTCAATTCAGTAGCGTAAATAGACCATTGGTCTTCAACAATATAAATAGCTCCAGAAAATACGGGATCGTTTTTACGTTTTGGAATTACCTTGATTTTATTGATAAGATGACCTCTATCATCGTAAAACACGCCTTCTAATTTATAACGGTAATAGCTAAAAGCATTATTTGCAATAGGTGAAATAATTTCGTTACCCAATTCAATGGTGTTATTATAGAAATTAAAATCGACATCTAAAGCGCTATTAAAACTAAACCCATTATCATCTCCACTAACTTTTGATGCTGTGATTTTTTCTTTCAATTTATCAGGATTTAAAAACTGAATTTTAGAAATAGTTTCAGATAAGTAGATTATGCCACTACGTGTAGAGTCTAATGCGCCACCTAAATCTCCAACATCTTGGCCTAATATTTTTTCGGGAGCGTCTTTAATTTTAATTAAACCACGAGAGTAAAAATCTGCTTTAAATGAGTTTATTTTTTTTAAGTTTCCCTCTCGTTTTGCAATTGCTTGTCGCATGATTTCATTTGCAGGGTTGTCTTCTGCGCTAATTACAACTTCGGTAAGCGAAACGGACTCTTCTTCTAAAGTAACATCTATTTTATACGGAAATTGGTCTATAGTAACGTCTTTTTTTACGGTTTTATACCCCAAATAGCTATAAACTATAGTATACTTTTTTGGTGTTGAGATATTGAGTTCGTAATAGCCATCGTCATTACTTGTAGTGCCCTTATAGGTATTTTCAATAAGAATGTTTACAAATGGAAGAGGCACGTTGTTTTGATCTGTAATATGTCCTGTGATTTGAGCAGAAATAAAAGTACTAAAAGCAATAAGGAAAATACTGAGTAGTTTTTTTATCATAGTGTTTTAATTGATGACGTTTGGTTAAGACACGAATTTTTATTACAAAATTTATGCCTTTATATTCTTATAGACGTAATTTTATAATAAAAGGTTGCTTAAGTGGTTTCAAACTTAGAATAAAAAGGCTAATAAAAGTTATAGGAACCTTAAAAAATTATCGGAAATCTTTTTTAATTCGATCTAAATTACGCTTGTTATCACGATCTTTAATCGTTTCGCGTTTATCGTAGAGTTTTTTACCTTTTGCAATAGCAATGACTAATTTTGCTAATCCTTTTTCGTTAGTAAATAGACGTAATGGAATAATAGCAATGCCTTTAACATCCATTTCTTTTTTTAGCTTTTTTAACTCTTTTTTGTTGAGTAGCAGTTTACGTTCTGCTTTAGGCCTGTGGTTGTAGTAGTTACCGTATGCATATTCTTCAACAGTCATGTTTATTACAAATAGCTCGCCTCTATCATTAAACTCACAGAAACTTTCAGCAATAGATGCCTTACCAGACCTAATAGATTTAATCTCGGTTCCGGTAAGTACAATTCCAGCGGTATATTTATCTAATATTTCGTACTGAAATTTTGCTTTCTTATTTAATATGTTAACTGTTTTTTGCATGGTTGACAAAGATAGTTTTTTAGTTATTAGTTGGAAAGTTTCATAGCGGTAAAAGTTTTGTGAAAATATAAGAAGTTTAATTGTAATCTTACCTTTGGTTTTGCGACTCTATATATTTAAAAACGATGCTCTAATGAAAAATTATCTCATAGTCCTATTTGTGTTTATGCTTTTTAGCTGTAAAAACGAAACTTCAAATGACATTAAACCTCAAATTGAAACGGTTAAAGCTGTATTAACAGCTGATGATATTATTGATAAATCGATTGAAATTTCTGGAGGTGAAAATTTTGAAAAGTCGAGTCTTAAATTTGAGTTTCGTGATATTTATTATCAAGCCTTACGTAAAAATCATGAATTTCTTCTAGTCCGAATTACAGTAAAAGATAACGATTCTATTTTTGATATGTTAAGCAATGTCGGTTTTGAGCGTTATAATAATAAAGCCTTTGTAAAGCTTGAAGATTCAATAGCTCAAAACTATGAAGCTTCAGTTAATTCTGTACATTATTTTTCAGTTTTACCTTATGGTTTAAATGCTAAAGCAGTGAATAAAACACGCTTAAAAAATGAACAGATTAAAGGTAAAGACTATTATAAAATTAAAGTAACATTTAATGAAGAAGGCGGTGGTGAAGATTATGAGGATGTTTTTGTTTATTGGGTTGGAGTAGAGGATTTTAAGGTAGGTTACCTAGCGTATTCATATAATGAAGACAAAGGCATTGGAATGCGTTTTAGAGAAGCTTATAATGAGCGTTATGTCAATAGTTTACGATTTGTAGATTATAACAATTACAAACCTGAAGACACCTCTATTCCTTTAGAGAATTTAGGAAACGCTTTTGAGAATAATCAACTAAAATTATTGTCTAAAATTGAACTTAAAAATGTGGAGGTTAAGTTAATTAACGACTGATAATTCGGAAGTTTTTTCTTCTTTTTTTATTGTTACTTTGTATAAATTGGCATTGTTGTCATCAGCAATATCTGCGTATTTTTGTTCACTTAATAAGCTATTTGCAAGCTTTGGGATGGTGTTGCTGTGACCAACAATAAGTACCGTTTTTCCTTTAGTCTTATCTAAGAATTCTTCAGTCATAAGATTAGAGGGATTATAAAATTGAATATCAATATTATTCAATTTTGCAGTTGGTATAGCGGTTTGTGTAGTTCTATTATACTTTGTAGAATAAATAGCATCAAACTTCACATTTTTGAGATGTTTAGCCCAATTTTCTGCTCGTTGTAAGCCTTTTTTTGTTAAATCTGGGTTTTTATTGGTTTTATCTGAGCGATCTTTTTCTGCATGTCTAATTAAATAATAAGTTGTAACAATGTCTTCGTTTGTCTCTACTTTTTCTTTACAAGAAGAAAATACAACCAAAGAAACTAGTAATATTGTAATTAGTTTTTTCATGATAAGTGGAATGTTTATAGATTTTAATTAGCTACAAGTTACTAGAAAATAATTTAGGCCAATTCTAAAGCAACTTCAATCATACTTTTAAAAGTCGTTTCGCGATCTTTGCTCGTTGTTTGTTCTCCTGTAACTAGTGAATCTGAAATGGTTAAGATAGCCAATGCGTTAGCGTTATGTTTTGCAGCAACGGTATATAATCCTGCGGCTTCCATTTCTACACAAAGCACTCCAAATTTAGACCATTTTTTAAAGGCTTCTTTGTCGTCTTCGTAAAATTCATCTGAAGATAAAACATTACCAGCTTTAATTGGAATATTTTTAGCACGAGCAGCTTCTACAGCTTTCATAAATAATCCAAAATCTGCTGTGGGCGCATAATCTGCACCACCAAATCGTAGTTCGTTAACTCCAGAAGTAGATGAAGCAGCCATGGCTAAAACGACATCTCTAATTTTTACATTTTCTTGGTAAGAACCTGCGCTACCAACTCTGATAAGGTTTTTTACGCCGTATTCTGTGATAAGTTCATTGGCATAAATAGAAATGCTTGGAACTCCCATACCTGTTCCCATTGTAGATATACGCTTACCTTTATAGGTTCCTGTATAACCCAACATACCTCTAACTTTGTTAAAGCATGTTGGGTTTTCAAAAAATGTTTCGGCTATCCATTTTGCTCTTAAGGGATCACCCGGAAGTAGTATGGTTTCTGCTATCTCTCCTTTTTTTGCTTCGATATGTACACTCATATCGCAAAGTTAAGAAAAGTGTTTCAATTAATATGAAGCATTTGAGGGTATATTATTCATCATGGCTACACCTGAAGAAGTGCCAATTCTATCGACACCAACTTCAATATATTTAAGGGCTGTTTCTGTGTCTCTAATGCCGCCTGAAGCTTTAATTTTAAGCTTATCTTTAACCGTTTTTCTCATTATTTTAACGGCAGTAAGTGTAGCACCACTTTTAGAAAATCCGGTTGAAGTTTTTACGAAATCGGCTTTAGCATCTACGCATATTTCACAAGCTTTTACAATCTCATTTTTAGAAAGTTCACTTATTTCAAGAATAACTTTTAAAGGAGTTAAGCCTATAGCGCGTTTTAAATTGGCAATATCTTTTAAAACGGCAACATAGTTTTTACTTCTAAGACGGCCAATATTCATTACCATATCTATTTCAGTAGCACCTTGCTCTATAGCATTCTTGGCTTCAAATATTTTGGCTTCAGTAGACATGGCTCCAAGAGGAAAGCCTACAACAGTACACACTTTTACTTCAGATCTGCCAAGTGCTTGTTTAGCAATAGCTACATAACAGCTATTTACGCAAACAGAATAAAAGTTATATTTTAAAGCTTCTTCGCAAAGTCTAAGGATGTCTGATTCTGTTGCAGAAGCACTTAATAAGGTGTGGTCTATGTATCGATTTAATTCCATTGTATAAGGTTAGGGGTTTAGGCAATGATTAACTATAGTAATTCTCTAACAATTAGAGAGTTTACTAACAAGATTAATAATGTCTTAAGTCGTGTTGGAATTTAATAGCTCGACAAAACTAATGATTTATCCGTTAAAATGACTATTGAAAAATGAAATTTTATTATGCATTTCATCGAATAATTGTTAATAACTATAAAAGTTATTCATTTTTAGAATGATATAAGTTTCATTTTTGTGAAGAATAACTGTATTTTTTACTAAAAAATAAAATTTATCTTGTTTTTAGCTTTAAAAAAGGAAGAACAACACTCCTTCCAAGCGCTTGGAATTTGTGTTGTTCTTAACCAACCAATCAATATATTGACTATTTCTGTTCAAAAATGTTACGGTTAATTTCAAAATTTATTTGAATTGTATTTTACAATTCTTCCGTAACTAAGTCTCCCTGATTTCTAAAGACGAGTTGTCCATCGAACTCATCAAGTAAAATGATACTATCTGTAGTTACTTTTCCTGCTAATATTTCTTTACTTAGCTGGTTTAAAACATCTTTTTGGATTACTCGTTTTACAGGTCTTGCTCCGTATTCTGGATTATACCCTTTTTCAGCTAAATAGTTTACTGCTTCAGGTGTTGCATCAAACGTAATACCTTGTTTGGCTATCATTTTAGTGATACCTTTAAGCTGTAAGCCTACAATGTCAACAATGTTTTCTTTAGATAAAGGAGTAAACATTATGGTGTCATCAATTCGGTTTAAAAACTCAGGTCTTACCGTTTGTTTTAATAAGGCTAAAACATCAATTTTAGCAGCTTCCATAGCTGAAGGGATATCTTTAGTTGCTTCAAAACGTTCTTGTATAATATGACTTCCCATATTAGAGGTCATAATTATTATCGTGTTTTTAAAATCTGCAACACGTCCTTTGTTATCCGTTAAACGACCTTCATCTAAGACTTGTAATAAAATATTAAACGTATCAGGATGTGCTTTTTCAATTTCATCTAGCAATACTACAGAATATGGTTTTCTTCGTACAGCTTCTGTTAACTGACCACCTTCATCGTATCCAACGTATCCTGGAGGTGCACCTACCAAACGACTAACAGCATGGCGTTCTTGATATTCACTCATATCTATACGCGTCATTGCATTTTCGTCATCAAAGAGATACTCTGCTAAAGCTTTAGCTAGTTCCGTCTTACCAACACCTGTTGTTCCTAAAAACAAGAAGGTTCCTATTGGTTTTTGAGGATTTTGAAGTCCAGCTCTAGAACGACGTACCGCATCACTAACCGCTTCAATTGCTTCTTCTTGTCCGATAACACGTTTGTGTAATTCGTTTTCAAGTTTAAGTAATTTTTCACGATCACTTTGAAGCATTTTAGTTACAGGTATGCCTGTCCATTTTGCAACGACATCTGCAATATCCTCATAGGTTACTTCTTCTTTAATTAAAGATGTTTCGTTCTGTTCAGCCAATTCTTTTTGGAATTTTTCTAACTGTTCAGTAGCATCTTTAATTTTTCCGTATCTAATTTCGGCTACTTTACCATAATCGCCATCACGCTCGGCACGTTCGGCTTCTAGTTTAAAGTTTTCAATCTCTTCCTTTATATTCTGAACGTTTTCTACCACTTCTTTTTCAGATATCCATTTGGCATTCAGCTCATTTCGTTCCTCTTTGAGATTAGCTAAATCAGCTTTTAGGCTTTTTAATTTAGTTTCATCTTTTTCACGTTTAATGGCTTCATGTTCAATTTCAAGTTGCATGATTTTACGGTCTAAAACATCTAATTCTTCTGGTTTAGAATTAATCTCCATTCGTAATTTTGAAGCAGCTTCATCCATTAAGTCAATCGCTTTGTCCGGAAGGAAACGATTAGTAATATAACGTTGTGATAATTCTACAGCACCAATAATGGCTTCATCTTTAATTCTTACTTTGTGATGTGTTTCGTATTTTTCTTTAATTCCACGAAGAATAGAGATTGCACTTTCTGTATCTGGCTCATCTACCTTTACCATTTGAAAACGACGTTCTAAAGCTTTGTCTTGTTCAAAGTATTTTTGATACTCATCTAAAGTTGTTGCTCCAATAGCTCTCAATTCGCCACGTGCTAAAGCAGGTTTTAAAATGTTAGCGGCATCCATGGCACCTTGTCCACCACCAGCACCTACAAGTGTATGAATCTCATCGATAAATAATACGATATCACCATCGCTTTCAGTTACTTCTTTTATTACGGCTTTAAGTCGCTCTTCAAATTCACCTTTAAATTTTGCACCTGCAATTAAAGACCCCATGTCTAAAGCAAAAATTTGCTTGTCTTTTAAGTTCTCAGGAATATCACCATCTATAATTCGATGAGCTAAACCTTCGGCAATAGCGGTTTTACCTGTTCCTGGTTCACCAACTAAAATGGGGTTGTTTTTTGTTCTACGCGATAAAATTTGTAGAATTCTTCTAATTTCTTCATCACGACCAATTACAGGGTCTAATTTACCATCTCGTGCTAATTGATTTAAGTTTTTAGCGTATTTACTAAGTGAATTATACGTTTCTTCTTGACTTTGAGATGTTACTCTGTCTCCTTTTCTTAATTCTTCAATAGCTGCATTTAGACCTTTTTCAGTAACGCCTTGGTCTTTTAAAATTTGGGCAATTTTACTTTTAGATTTAAAAATAGCTAAAACTAAATGTTCAATAGACACATAATCATCATTCATCTTTTTAGCAATGATAGATGCTTCGTTTAAAGCTTTGCTTGCTTCACGAGAGAGCATAATATCTCCTCCTGAAACTTTCGGAAAACTTTCGAGGTCTTTGTCTAGTATTTGTTGAAGCATTAGAATATTAACATTTAACTTTTTAAGTAAAAATGGTAATACGTTTTCATCAACATTAAAGAGCGCTTTAAAAATGTGCTCATTTTCTATTTGCTGATGACCAAAACCTTGGGCAAGTTGCTGCGCTTGTTGAATGGCTTCTTGCGATTTAATGGTATAGTTATTAAAATTCATCTTTTATTGTTTTATAGTTAATTTGAAATCTTTACAGTTTTCAAATCCACCTTGTTTTATTGTTGTGTTATTGTGTTTGACTATCTTTAGACAATTATCTTACCATTTTAGAAATGTAAGAAATAAACGACAAAATGTCTGTTTTTGTGTTTTTTAATGGTGACGTTTTGTCGCTATGTAAGATTACGAATTAGTTTCGACTTAAGTAATGACTTTGGTCAGTTTAGGGTTTTATTTCAACTTTATCCAAATCACTAAAACTGAATTTAAAAAATTAATATGTTTAAAAAATTATTCGGTTCCTCAGAGCCAAAAGAAAAGAAGGTGTTGCCATGGCAACCGCTAAGCGATGTGTCTCAATTAAGTACTATTGCTAGTAAATCCAATACTAAAACGCAGTTTATATTTAAACACTCTACACGTTGTGGCATTAGTAGTATGGTAATGAAACAGTTTGTGTCTGCTTATGATTTAGAGATGAATGCCGATTTGTATTATTTGGATTTGTTGAGTTATAGAGATGTGTCTAATGAAGTGGGATATAAGTTTCAAGTTATGCATCAGTCACCTCAGCTTTTAGTCATTAAGAATGGAGTAGCGGTGGCACATGCTAGTCATGGTGGTATTAACGAGCTAGATTTGGAAAGGTTTCTGTAAATCTAGACAGTTCTATGTGCTGAATTTCTACTTATCATCACTTAAAAGCGGAGTCTTACTATTGTTGTTGTTGTCTTTAAATGAGAATAACAGAATACGAAAATGTTTGAAGTGTAGGTTTGTTTTTTGAACGCTACCATAATTATTAACGAATAAATTTAATATAAAAAAACCTCTCAATAGGAGAGGTTTTTTATATATAAGAGTACCTATTATTCTTTTAGAATCTTCACGGTTTTTTCTCCATTATCACTCATTATTTTTAAAAAATAAACACCATTAGAAAATTCACTTAAATCAATTTTAGTAGCTAAGGCGTCCACAGATTTTGATAAGATTTGTTTGCCTAAGATTGAACTAATTTCAATAGTAGTAATCATAGAGGTATTATTAATTTGAAGTATATCTTTTACTGGGTTAGGATAAACCGTTAAATTGTTATACTCAGATTCTTCAACTCCTAAAGACTCAACGAATTCTGTTTCCCATGTGTTGGTTATTATAGCAGGATTAAAATCGAAATAAATTTCTGCTGTATTTGGTATTATATCACCAATGGCATAATCTGGAAACGGTTTTATTTTAAACGTTATAAAACCATGGCCAATTGGTGAATCTTCAATATCTTCAGAAGGAGGTAAGTCTATAGCAAAGAAATTCCATTCTAAATTTTTGCCAACACGTTCTAGAGAATAGGTATGACTTGCATCTACCATTTTCAGTGTAGATTCATCTAATTTTTCGTCTAAAATGTCTTCAACTCTTATGTTAATGGCATTTGCCGTTCCTGTATTTTCAAAACGAATGGTATAGGTTAAATAGTCATCTGTTGTAAATGTAGAATGTACAATGTCTTCACCATGTTTTTCTGTAATATCATTAGGATCGTAAGAACCTACAATAGTTTGTGTTAAGCTAGAGGTGTTGTTTAAAGGTAGAACATCTCCAGCGAGTAATTCAATATCTACTGTATTTGTTACTAATTGTCCTAGGCTTACTGTTGGTAATGTTGGTACTTGCATTTTTACCCATAAGTGTTTGGTTTGGTAAGGTTCTAAGTTGTTAAAAACGTAAGTGAAGCCTGTAGCTGTAGTTGTAAATGAAGCGATATTATTTCCTGCGTTCCAATATTGTGGTGCTTCGTAGACATTAAGTAAATTTAAGGCATTATCCATAGTAAAGTCTATAGTACCAGAAGTTACAGTTTCGTTAGAATTGTTGGTGTAACTGATGTAATTCCAATATGTAAAACCAGGCATTGGTGGTCTCCAAGACGCTGAAACATTAGCAGACAAATCATCATAGGCTGTTACTGAAATTGGGAAATCGTAAGTTGTGATACCTGAACCTACAGGAACTGTGACGTTAGAGTAAGTTGTTGCTGTTGTATTATTAGTAGCGTAATTAGGATCTACTGTATATGAGAGTTCATAAGTTGTTGTTGGGTTAGATTCATATAAATAATGAGGAGATACATATAGGTTATTGATGACTCCATCATTATTTATTTCATAATTAAACTGACCTAAAGGAAAGTTAACTTCTCCTGTTTCTTGAGTGCCGTTACCGTTAATATCTACAAAGGCATTTAGTTTTATGCCATCGGATTGTTGTAAACTAAACATTTGGTTTTGGTCATACAAATATGTTTGATGTTCAACTCCGTAGTAAGTACCATAAAAATAAGCTCCTTCTAAATCACCTGCGTAATACCCAAAATTAATATCATTTTGTGTTATAATATATAAGGCTGTAAAGGTTGTACTATCTGTTAATCCTGCATCTAAGGAGGCTAATGGTCCACCTACGATGTCTAAATCTTGAAATTGCACTTCGGCATCAATATCTGTTATTGGAGCATTTCCATTATTGGTTACAGTAAATTCATATTCAACTGTGTCACCAACACTTATAAAACCATCACCATTAAAATCAACATACTGAGCTATGTATGTTACTTCTAAAGGAGATTCTACTCTAACGATGATACTTGCAGTATCGCAATTGCTTGGATTTGAAGAGTCGCATATTTCATAATCCATAGAGTAATAACCTATTGGTACATTAGCAGGAATTGTTAAAACACCTGAAGTACTGAGTGTAATGCCTAATGCATTCGTATCGAGTAAAGCAACATTTAAGTTTTCGGGAACCACAGGTAAGCCTTCAAACGTATCGTTGTCTAAGACTTGAAAAGTTGTGCCAACTTCGAGCACAGAAGTTATTTCGTCGTGTTGTGCATTTAGATGGTAATTGTCTAAGATAAAACCTTCTAAAGTATAATTAGAATTATAGGTGTTTCCTGAAGTGACAAGGGCGTTGATAAAAATATTTTCATCGTCTTCATCCAGTTGGTCTAAAATGGTTGGGTAACTGTAGGTTTCGTTATAATTATAATATTGACCAGCAGGAATAGTAACGAGTATGGTAGCGGTTGTATAATCAGAACTATCAGCAGTTCCATTGGTTGTTGTGATTTCAATCTCTGTATCAACAGCGCTAGGATAAGTTAATCGTGGTGTAAATTTAAGATCAAAACCTTCTTCGGCAACTAAACTATCTCCTGATTGATTGCCTGGTTCATTATCATTATATACAGCTTGTAGGCTAAAATCGGGTAAGCCATCGTTGTCTATAATATTAAAAGTTCCTGTTTCGGAAGTATTTGTTGTGTTGCCAGAAATTACTGTTGCAGTATAATTTACAGATTCTACAGGTTCGTCTAGTGTGTCGTCAGTTGTATAAACAAGGAAGCTTGTACCGTAATTTCCAGCTTCAATAGTTTTGGTTTGTGATAAGTTTGTATAATCAGAATTATCAGCAGTTCCATTAGACGTTGTCACTTGTATTTCTATATCTGAGTTAAAAGCTCTATCTAAATTAGCATATATATACGCTGTATTACCTTCATTGGTGTTATATGAACTTAGGTTTAATGTAGGCTCAGTGTCGTCGTCTATTATTGTAACCAACATGTCTATACTACTATTTGTAGTGTTTCCAGAAGTGATTGTTGCTGTAATATTGTAGGTTTCATCTGGTTCTGCAATGGCATCTTGTTGTGTACTAATTACAAAGGAACTATAGCGTTGGCCTACATCAATAGTAACTGTTCCTGTTGTAGGATTGTAGTCTGAAGCATCTGCTGTTCCGGCTATAGTAGCAAAATCTATGGTTACGCTTGAATGAAAATAATTACTCAGACTAATATTATAATTTGCTGTTTGACCTTCAATTTTTCTTGGAGTTGTATGTGCAATTACAGTTGGGATTATATCATTATCCCAAATACGTATGGTTCTGGATACATTAGAATTAGCTGTATTTCCTGAGGTTACTGAAGCTTGAAGAGTAAAAAATTCATCACCTTCAATATCAAAATCGTTTGTTGTTGGAATAATTAATGTATTGCTACTTAATTGTCCTGCAGGTATAGTTACTGTTGTAGACAGGGCAACAAAATCACTACCATCAGCAGAGTTGTTGATGGTGCTAACATCTACAATGACATCAGTAGTAGCGGCACTATACATACTTACTGTAAATGTGTATACATTACCTTCAATTACAGAATAATTAAATTGACCATTATTGGTAACGTACACTGTTGGGTCTTGTGAAAAACAAAACATGGAATAAAAAGTGAGCAAAATAAGAAGTGTAATTTTTTTCATAGTAGATAGGTTTTGTTTTTACAAGATGTAGATTTTTACAACGGTTGCGTTACGTTAAGATCTTTATCTCAATTTATTTGTAAAATTGATTCTATTACTAAAACAGTTATAAAGAAAAAACTCCTACCTAAGTAAGAGTTTTTATAATTATAAATGATATGGCTTTAACTTCTTCTAATGTGATATGAGCCCATTATATCTTTTAGTTTAAGTTTTAAATCTTCACCCGAATCAAAAACCATTTGTTCATCACTTGGAAAATGAAGTTGTCTTTGGTTTAAAAGATTTAGGTCGTCTTTAACTAAAGCTCTTTTGTCTCCTTTATATATTCCAAAACTATTTTCAAATATAAATCCACTATCTATAGAAAAGGTATCAATTGTTTGATTTTGTTTTAAATCTGTATAAACAACATCGGCAATCACTTGTGTAGATTTAGTTTGTAAAACTTCAGTAAACCTAGCTTTTACAGTTATGATTTTATCAATCTTAATGTCATTACCAAGACTATCTTTTTTTACATTTCCGTTTCTGTCTAATTGGTATTCCCAACCATCTACGATTTGTTTTTGTCTTAATATTTGACGCTCACTAATACGTTCTGGTGAAACATTAATTTGCTTTAATTGTAATTGCATCGCAAAATCATAATCTATAGAATTATTAGCATTTGCGTGATAAGTTGTCCAAAATTGATTCAGTCCATATGTGTTAAAATCAAGTAATTCGGCTTCTAATTGTTGTGGAATTATTTGATGTGTTTGATTTTGGATAGACACATGTACATAATCCATTCCTTTTAAGTGTGCTTCGTTAATTAGATTTCTTGTGTCTTCAAAATTTGGATTTATTTCTTCTATATAACTAAATATGCTATATGCTTTTCTCGCATTAAACTTATCGCCAGAATCCAGTAACGTAATTCCTTGACTTAATAAATAATCCGAAGTTTTATATCTGTAATCTATAATTTCAGAACTGTAATCGTTAAAATCTAAGTCTAATGTTTTGCCGTTTATTTTTAAAGGTAATACACGTTTAATCGCATTTTGTCTTTCCTCTAAATCTAAATAGATAGTGTAGATGGTTTTAAATTGTTCTGGATTACCGTCTTTCTTTAGGTGAGCCAAGTCATTTAAATCTTCATCTAAAACTTTATAGTATGCCTCTTCAAGCATTACAATATAGTCTTGCTTACGGTTTTTATCTTTGTTGTTTTCAAGTTTTCTTAAAGCTTCAGAGATTGCTTCGTCGTAATTTCCGTTGCTAATTGCGCTTTCAATTTGTTTTTTGGCACTACAAGATGCTAGTACCGAAACAAGGACTGTTAAAAGTAAAAATCGTTTCATAATCTTGTATTTTATTGGTTATATAATTGTAAATCCAATTATGATGCCAAACTTTTTTTGGTATGTTGATTACTTATATTTTCGTTTCTTTGTAAATTAATTGAAAGTCTTATGTTTCATACGGAAAACGGTTGTTTTCATCCTCTAAAATCATATTCGGAAATATTACCAAAACAGTTTACTTTTCCGTTTTATTATACACCAAATGCTCTTTGTATTAAAGCTGCAGATGAGGTGAAGACGTATTTGTCTTCTCAGTCAGATTTTGAACATAACTTTGGATTAGATGAGACGAAAAAAGGTCTAAAAATTGGAAAAATGTTTGGTGTAATGATTGTTGAAACTAAAGACGGACAATTAGGTTACATCACGGCATTTTCAGGAAAATTAGCAGAAAGCAATTATTTGAAAGGATTTGTACCTCCAATTTATGATACATTAAATAAAGATGGATTTTATAAACAAAATGAGGCTTATTTGAATCTTTTAACGGCTAAGATTGAAGCATTACAACAAAATCCGGAATTAGAAAAAGCCGAAAAAAACTTAAAACAAACTAAGCTAAAAAATATCCAAAAGCTTGAAGACTTTAAAAGGAATGCTAAAGCTGAAAAACAAAAACGCAAACAGCTTAGAGTAGAAGCAGAGCAAACTCTTAATGACTTAGAGAAAAGTGTATTTTTAGAACGCTTAAAGCAGCAAAGTATTCAAAGTAATATTGATTTAAAATATATAAAGTTAAATCTTGAAGCTGAACTTAAAAAAGCCGAAGATTTATTGACAGAATTAATTCAACCTATTGAACGTTTAAAGCTTGAAAGAAAAACATTATCAGCAAGTTTGCAAAAGCAAATCCATGAGCACTATCAATTTTTAAACGCCAATGGAGAAACCCAAAACTTAATTGATATTTTTAAAAAAACAGATTTAGGAAAACCGCCAGCTGCAGCAGGAGAATGTGCAGCTCCTAAATTATTTCAGTATGCTTATCAGAATGATTTGAAACCAATTGCTATGGCCGAATTTTATTGGGGAGTATCTCCAACAGCAGAGGTTCGGAAACATGGACAATTTTATCCCTCTTGTCGTGGGAGGTGTGAGCCTATTCTAGGTCATATGATGCAAGGTCTAGATGTAGAACCTAATCCTATAGCTTTAGCTGGTGTTTTTAAAGGTGAATTAGAAATTATTTATGAGGATGATTTTCTTTTAGTCCTTAACAAACCTCACGAGTTTTTATCAGTGCCAGGAAAAACGATTAAAGATTCTGTTTTAACTAGAATGCAAGCTTATTTACCAAAAGCAACAGGACCATTATTATTACATCGTTTAGATATGTCAACCTCCGGATTGTTATTGGTGGCAAAAAATGAAAGAACGCATAAAAAACTTCAAAAGCAATTTATTGAGCGTAAAGTAAAAAAACGTTATGTTGCTTTATTAGATGGAGTTCTAGAAGCAACTAAAGGTACTATTAATATACCGCTTCGTGTAGATTTGAATAATAGACCAAGACAATTGGTTTGCTATGAGCATGGCAAAAAGGCAACTACAAATTATGAGGTTATTGCTATTGAGGGAAATAAAACTAGAATTTATTTTTACCCCATCTCAGGAAGAACGCATCAATTAAGAGTACATGCAGCACATCATAAAGGCTTAAATACGCCAATTGTTGGCGATGATTTATATGGCACTATTTCAGACCGTCTACACCTTCATGCAGAAACGTTAAGTTTTGAGCATCCTGTAAAGAAAGCGTGGGTTAGTTTTACTTGTAAAGCTCCTTTTTAGTCTTTAACTTTAAAACAAAAAAAAGACCAAAGTAATTTAACTTTAGTCTTCTTTATCTATTTATGAGCGTTTCGCTTATTTCTTTTTCTTTGGATTAAATACAGGTAATAATTGTGTTTTTACTTGTCCAAAACCAATACGGATGTCATCATTTTCACAATAACCTCTCATTATAACCGTATCGTTATCATTAATAAATTTACGTTCAGTGCCATCTTTCATTTTTAATGGTTTTTCACCTCTCCAAGTAAGCTCTAACATAGAACCGTAAGAATCTGGTGTTGGACCAGAAATGGTTCCACTTCCCATCATATCGCCAGAATTTACAGGACAGCCATTAACAGTATGATGTGCTAATTGTTGTACCATATTCCAATACATATATTTAAAATTAGATTTACAAACTGTAGTTTCCTTAGAGCCTTTGGGCTGAATTGACATTTCTAAATTAATATCGTAACTCTTTTTACCTTTATATTGTAAATAAGGTAATTGTGGTTTTACAGGTTTTGGGCTTTCTACTCTAAAAGGTTCTAAAGCATCCAATGTTACGATCCAAGGTGAAATAGAGGAAGCAAAATTTTTAGCTAAAAATGGGCCTAAAGGTACATATTCCCATTTTTGAATATCACGAGCAGACCAATCGTTTAATAAAACCAATCCAAAAATATATTCTTCAGCTTCATCAATAGGAATAGGTTCTCCTAAATCATTTGCATCTGTAGTAATAAAGGCCATTTCTAATTCAAAGTCTACCAATTTACTCGGTCCAAAAACAGGAGTGTCAGAGCCAGCAGGTAGTGTTTGTCCTTGCGGACGGTGAATAGGAATTCCTGATGGAATAATAGAAGAACTTCTACCGTGATAACCTACAGGTAAGTGTAGCCAATTAGGCATTAAAGCATTTTCTTCACCTCTAAACATTGTGCCTACATTAGTAGCGTGTTCTTTACTAGCATAAAAATCTGTAAAATCACCTACTTGTATAGGTAGTTGCATTTCAATTTCATCTAAACGAAATAAAATAGTTTCTTTATGAGGTACGTTGTTTTTTAAAGTATCATTTTCAGCATCAAAAATCTCAGCGATTCTATTTCTAACCAAACGCCAAGTTTTTCTGCCATCTGCTATAAAGTCATTTAATGTATCTTGAAGAAAAATATCATCGGTTAATGGAATGCCTTCAAAATAACCTAGTTGATGTAAAGCGCCAAGATCAATAGCTGTATCTCCAATACGTGTTCCTATAGTTATAATGTCGTCTCTAGTTAAGAAAACACCAAAAGGAATATTCTGAATTGGAAAATCTGAGTTTTTACCGACATGTAACCATGAGGTGCGATCTGGATTATTGGCTGATAATGGCATAGTATAATTGTTGATTAAATGTTCATTAATTTCATTCAAACCTACATAATTTTTGATATTTAAACTAATGTATTCACTATTTTTGTATCGATTTAACAAACTCATTATATATGCAACGCGACGAACAAATTTTTGAACTCATTAAAGCCGAAAAAGAACGCCAACTCGATGGTATTGAATTAATAGCATCAGAGAATTTTGTCAGTGACCAAGTCATGGAAGCTGCTGGTTCTGTGTTAACTAATAAATATGCTGAAGGTTATCCTGGTAAACGCTATTATGGTGGTTGCGAGGTGGTTGATGAGGTTGAAACTATAGCAATAGACAGAGCAAAAACATTGTTTGGTGCTGCTTATGCCAATGTACAGCCGCATTCTGGAAGTCAGGCAAACACAGCTGTTTTTCATGCTTGTTTAAAACCAGGTGATACAATTTTAGGTTTTGATTTATCTCATGGAGGTCATTTAACACATGGTTCGCCTGTGAACTTTTCTGGTAAATTATACCGTCCTACATTTTATGGTGTAAAGAAAGATACAGGTCGTATAGATTATGATATGTTGGCAGACCAAGCCCAAAAAGAACAGCCAAAATTAATCATAGCTGGTGCTTCTGCGTATTCTCGTGATATTGACTTTGCGAAGTTTAGAGAAGTTGCCGATAGTGTTGGTGCTGTTTTATTAGCTGATATTTCACATCCTGCAGGTTTAATTGCAAAAGGTATTCTTAACGACCCAATGCCGCATTGTCACGTGGTAACAACTACAACACATAAAACACTGAGAGGCCCAAGAGGTGGAATGATTATGATGGGTGAAAATATTGATAACCCATTTGGTATTACCTTAAAGAGTGGTAAACTTCGTAAAATGTCAGGTTTATTAGATTCTGGTGTGTTTCCAGGAAACCAAGGTGGACCATTAGAGCATATTATAGCAGCTAAAGCGATTGCTTTTGGTGAAGCATTAACTGATGAGTTTATGCATTATATGTTACAAGTTAAACATAATGCCGATGCTATGGCTAAAGCATTTGTTGCTAAAGATTACAATTTAATTTCTGGAGGAACAGATAACCACATGATGTTAATTGATCTTAGAAATAAAAATATTACGGGTAAAGATGCTGAAAACGCTTTAGTAAAAGCAGATATTACAGTGAATAAAAACATGGTGCCTTTTGATACAGAATCTCCTTTTGTAACGTCTGGTATTAGAGTAGGAACACCAGCAATTACAACACGAGGATTAAAAGAAACGGATATGGCTTATGTTGTTGATTTAATTGATGAAGTGTTAACTAATCACGATAATGAAACGGTTTTAGCAGGTGTTGCTGAAAAAGTAAATGCATTAATGGGCGGACGTGCGTTGTTTAATGCTTAAAAATTAAAAACCGTTCAGGTTGAAATTTATATTTAAAAAGCCTTTCAATTTAATTTGAAAGGCTTTTTTGTATAATTAATAATGTTGTAACTAAATTTAATTAATCTTCAAACGTAATAAAATTGTATGCTCCAGCATCTATTGCTCCAGATCTTGGTGATCCAAGAATATCATTTGGTACAGAAAAATCAGAACTACCAATTCCTTTAGCTTTTGAATCTGAACCAATTTGCATCCTGTTTTCAAAAGGATCTTTAAAATCAGGATTTTGGTTAAAGACATTGTCTACATAAAATAAAGTGTTATTAAAGTTGTAATTTCCTGTGCCTTCAAGATTATCGTTGTCAAACCTTAGTAAACAGTTTGTGAATTTGTAATTAAATACACTGCCCTCATTTTCTAATAAAAATTCAGGATTATCATTTCCGTAGATAATACAGTTGTTAAAGTTAGCTTCTGTTAAATCGTTAGTAAATAAGGTATTGTTTTCATCTATAATAAAATCATTTAAAAGTAGCGCTGGAAATTCTCTGTAACTGGTATCCCAATAATTAGCAATAGTGCAATGTGTAAAGTTATATTTTCCGCCATAGGTACCAGCAAAAGCGGATTGTCCGCTATTATTAATCACTAGGTTTTCTGCAGTTATAGACGTTGCTGTTCCTCTAATTCCAAAACTGCTAACATTATATATTTGTGAATTAGTAATGGTTAATTTATCGTTAGGTGCGTCTTGGTTGCCATCGGCTATAATCCCAATAGTTGCGTTTTTAATGGTTGCGTAGTTAATGGTATTGTTTTTACTTCCGTTGTATAACCAAATAGTTCCCCATTGTCCGGGAATATCTTCGTAAAGTGGTTCTAAACGATCACCTTCTAAAATGACTTCGTTTTCTAAAAGATCTTGATCTGTGCTAAGTGATCCATTTATATTTAAAGCGCCTTCGTTGGTGATAATAATTCCAGAATCGGCATGAAAGTGAACGCGTGCACCAGCTTCCATAGTTAAGGTTTTACCAGCGCCAACACCTGCATAGCCATAAATAACGTAAGGTTTTTCATTAGTAAAGGTAAGCTCGCTATCTTCTAAAAATCGACCTTGTAGTGTGGTTTCGTCTGGTGTACCATCTCCATCGACATCAAAGGTTAGGGTTTCAATAATATAATTGTCATCATCATCAATTGGTGTTCTATTAGGATAAATAAAAACGGCATCTTTAACTAAGGTAACAACATCTATATCTTGTTGATTACTACCAGAATCAAATAGAATACGGTCTGTGTATAAAAATTGGTTTTCTAAAGCTCCCAAGTCTGGATTTGCAATATCTATAGTTGTTTCAATAAAAATATATAAACTATCGTTGGCCAATAATTCAACATTTTCAAAGAATTTACCAATTTGTGTATCATTTTGTATGCCCGTAGAACCATCGACATTCATTCTGTATAATGAGTTTTCGCCATTTTCAAGTTGTATCGTTGGAATTACGATATCTTCATCACTACGATTATATACTTTTAAATTATAAGTGCTAGAACCTATATTTGTAAAAACAGTATCTAAATAAATGGTGTCTTTTGCAAACTCTAGTTGTCCTTTGCTTGGAGTAAATTCAAAATCGTTACGACAAGAACTCCAAAAAATTAAAATTCCGAAACAGAGAAAAAATGATAGCAATCGCTTCATAAGTAATAAATATAATTAAGGCTTAAAAATATAACTTTTGAAGTTAGGTTTTATTATGAAGTTCTAGAATTATATTTGTTTTATTAATCTTTAATCACATTTTCTTGTCTGTATTGTTCCAGTAATATTAAAAAAAGCTGACTATTTAAAACTAATGCTTCTAATAATTGCATCTTATTTTCTTCTTTTAGTAATTCGGAACTGATATATTTTGCTTCACAAAAATCATAAAACAGATAAATTTTGTCCTCAGGAATTTTTAAATTTTCTGTTATTAAACGCTTATTGAAGAATGAACTTTTTTCAAATAAAGAGTCCATTTGCGTATATGTAATAGGTTGGTAAGTAGGGCTTTTTACTTTATTCTTTTTAAAGAGCTTAACCACTTCTCCAATAAGATAAACAAAATCGACACCATAAGATGAACCAGGTGGCTTATAGAGGTGAGGATTGTTTTTAATGTCTTCTTTAATGATGTTTTGAAGGTCTGTATTGTAGGTTTCTTCTTTAAAAACGGGTTGCTCAGGTTCTGCTTTAATCTCTACTTCGTCCAGTTCAGTTAGTATTTCTTTGAGCTCAAAAACGGCAATGTCTTCAAAGTGAATGTCTTTAAGTATAACAACTTTTGGATGGTAGAATAGAGATTCAAACAAAATGGTATCATTTACTTTGGCGTTAATAGTAAAATCTCCATTTTTATCTGTTGCTGTTAAACGGTTCTGGGTGTCGTTAAATACTTTTATGTTTTCAATTGTGTTTTTACTGTTATAGACTTTTCCTCTTAAAACTTGAGCTTTTAGAGCTAATGGTAAGCATAGTAATAGGATTAAAATACTAAGTTGACGCATGGTTGAGTTGATTGATGCGTTAAAGAAAAGTGATTAAGTTGAAAGAAATCTGTGTTTTAAAAAAACTTTAACCTAAATATTAATTAAAAAGCTCGGCAATTTCTTGTGTTAAACGTGTAGGACGTTGAGTTTTAGAATCCATTAAACACCATTTTGCCTTGGATTTTACAATGAGTTTCTTGGTATTAATATTGATGATTTCTACATGTCTTATGGTACTAACACCTGCAACTTCTGAAACGTATGTTTTTAGTAAAAGTTGATCTTCTAATAGTGCCGGACTTTTATACTCTATATAATGATTCACTAAAAACCAAGAATACGCCTCTAGTATATCTTTTGTAGCATAGGCAAGCCAATGTTCTTTAGCAATATCTTGGACCCATTGTACATAACGCACGTTATTTACGTGGTTAAGATCGTCGATATCTTCTTCTGAAACGGTTATGGTTTTTTCAAATATTTGCATCTTCAATTTTTGATGCTTAAAGATATTAAATAACCTTTTAATTCCGTAAAATAATTTACCTACAGCAGTTCTTTTTTGTTCACCATTTTTTATGGCTTCTTGCTTAGCTAGACGTTTTAGTTTTCTCTTTTGTCTTTTACACTTGTTATTGCTTTTATAATTATAAGATACATAACCAGCTATTACATAATTTTTATTACACGCATCGTCTTTCAATGCTATTGTAATGTTATTTTTAGTACTTAAAATAAGGTTTTGAGTAAACATACCAAAGTACTTAAACTCAATTGTGTCTCCGGGCTTTGCCTTCAAAGAGAAAACACCGTCAAAATTGGTATAAACTTTATGTTTAGTTCTTTTTAGAACTACAGTGGCACCAAGAAGCGGTAAACCGTCTATAGCTGTTGTAACCGAACCCGTATATATATGCTCATTTAAAATAGAAGTTGCTATTTTCCCTTTTACGATGGGTTTTAGTATGCTATCTGTTTGAATGGTTTTTGAAACAATTTGAGAGTTAGTACTTTGAGTTCCAAACGCAAAAAAAGCAAATAGGCCAGAGGCCAACCAAGACCTATAATTGTTTTTGTCTTTTCGAGCTATAACAAGATCTCTGTTGATTTGTTGCGTTTTAAAACGACCGCAAAGATGGCTATGAGACTCTAAAGTTTTAATAATTTGTTCGTCGGTTTGTTTTGTGAAATCTATAACTATTTTTTGGCAAGCAGAGCAATGACGACCTTGGTGTGTTGGAGTCATTTTATTCCAATCTTTATGGCAAGGTTTTGGAATGTTGATGGTTATAACTTTTCTCATGGTTAGTTTGATTGTTATCTCAAAGAACCAAAAGTTATAGGTTTAATAAAAAGATGAATGAGTGACTTACACTTTTCAGTGAGTAAAGCTTATTGTTTTTTTATTTTAACCTCAAAAAGTTTGTCCCAATTTTTCCCTGTTACAAAAATGGTTTCACGTTCTGGGTGGTAAGCAATACCGTTTAGAACGTCTAATTCAGGATGTTGAGTTACGAGTTTTCTTAAAGGTTTAAAATCTATAACTCCTTCAACACCTCCTGTGTTAGGATTGATAATTACCACACCATTACGTTGGTAAATATTTGCATATATTTTGCCATTAATCCATTCGAGTTCGTTTAAACTTGGAATTTTCCCTTTTTCGGTATAAACTTCAAGATGCCCTTCCTCAGTTAAGTTTTCAGGATTTAAAAGGTAAATTTTCTCTGTACCATCAGATTTAAATAATGTTTTTCCATCGTTACAAATTCCCCAACCTTCTTTACTTGTTCCGTAATTAAACGTTTTTAATTTTTCAAAGGTATTTACATCGTAAACAAAGCCTCTTTTGGCTTGCCAAGTAAGCTGATAGATTTTATCGTTAAGAATGGTTAAACCTTCTCCAAAATATTGATCTTCTAAATTGATGTTTTTTAGAACTTCACCAGTTTCAAAATTTACTTTTCTAAGTTTAGATTTTCTTTTCTGACCTGTGCTTTCATACAATTCGCCATTGTAAAACTCTAAACCTTGAGTATAAGATGTTATATCGTGAGGGTAGGTGTTTACAATTTCATAAGTATAAATAGTTGGAATAATATTATTAAAGACTTTAATAGATTTTTTAAGAGTTTCAGTCTTTTCACCAACAGTTACTGTTGCAGTTATAATTTTTTCGCCGAGCGTAATTTTATTTAAAACCGAATTATTATCAACAGCCTTTCCGTTAATTTTATAGCTAATATTGCTGATTTCTAATTGTTTTGGATTATTTATGGATAGTTTTAACGTATCTCCAAGCATTAAAGATTTTACGGTCGTATTAATAGATAAGCTAGATTGTTTTGCTGTGTTTGTGTTACCACAATTAGTTACTATTAGACTTAAATATAAGAGAATGAAATATTTATAAAGTTGCATAAGGTCTGTTTAATTTTTTAGCAAGTTATTAAATAAAATTCAGTTTAAAAATCATTGCGAAAGTAATTAAAGATTGTATCTTTGCACCTGGCAAGTCCTACACAACCAGCTCCTGTTGAACCCTCCAGGGCGGGAACGCAGCAAAGGTAAATGGTCGTAGCGGTGTGATGTAGGTAGCTTGCCTTTTTTTGTACCCTAAACTCAAATCTTGAACGCCTTGGCGAATCGAGATTTTTTCAGTTTATAGCGGTTCTAATCGAGGTTAGTGTCTTATTAAAAGCACTACTAATTTCATAATTTGTATTTTCGATATTATAATATATAAAACAGTATGTCTAAAGTTGTATTAATAACAGGGGGTTCTTCTGGAATAGGAAAATCTGTTGGTGAATTTCTTCAAGCTAAAGGGTTTAAAGTTTATGGTACAAGTAGGAACCCTGATAGGTATCCTAATAGTAAATTTCCAATTGTAGCTTTAGATGTTACTAAAGCCGAAACAATTTCTAAATGTATTACTGAGGTTTTAAAGCAAGAATCTAAAATAGATGTGCTTTTAAATAATGCAGGTGCGGGAATTACAGGACCTATTGAAGAAATTCCTGATGCAGAAATTAAGCGCAATTTTGAAACCAATTTATTTGGTCCAATTAATGTCATTAAAGCCGTTTTACCTACCATGCGCCAGCATAATTCTGGTTTAATAATTAATGTAACATCTATTGCTGGTTATATGGGGTTACCATATAGAGGCGTGTATAGTGCAAGTAAAGGGGCTTTCGAATTAATAACTGAAGCTTTTAGAATGGAATTAAAAGGTTTTAATATTAATATGACTAATGTGGCGCCTGGAGATTTTGCAACTAATATAGCTGCAGGTCGTTATCATGCTCCTGTTTTAGAAAATTCACCTTATAAAGCCACGTATGGAGATACGTTGCGTATGATGGATGAGCATGTAGATAGTGGAAATGACCCTAAGCAAATGGCAGAAGCTATTTATAAAATCATTGAAACTAAACATCCAAAAATCCATTATAAGGTTGGTGCTTTTATGCAGAAATTTTCTATTGTTTTAAAACGAATACTTCCAGATAAAGTTTATGAAAAGTTACTGATGAATCATTATAAATTGTAGACCGCAGTTGGTAATGGCTATTGTTAATATATTCTATAAAATCATTTCTTTAAATGAGGCTTAAAGTCGTAAATTCGCGACAATCAAAAACACAACAATTCAAAACAAGTTTTTATGAAATTTTTTATTGATACAGCAAACTTAGAGCAGATTAAAGAAGCTCAAGATATGGGAATTTTAGATGGTGTTACCACAAACCCATCACTAATGGCTAAAGAAGGCATTACAGGGACAAACAATATTTTAAAACATTATGTTGACATCTGTAATATTGTAGATGGAGATGTTTCTGCAGAAGTTATTTCTACAGATTTTGATGGTATGGTTAGAGAAGGTGAAGCTTTAGCAGAATTACACGATCAGATTGTTATTAAGTTACCAATGATTAAAGATGGTATTAAGGCTTGTAAATATTTTTCTGATAGAGGAATTAAAACTAATGTTACTTTGGTGTTTTCACCAGGTCAGGCATTATTGGCTGCAAAAGCAGGAGCAACTTATGTGTCTCCGTTTATTGGCCGTTTAGATGATATTTCTACAGATGGTTTAAATCTTATTGCTGAAATTCGTCATATCTACGATAACTACAGTTTTGAAACGCAAATATTAGCTGCTTCTGTACGTCATACAATGCATGTGATAGATTGTGCTAAATTAGGTGCAGATGTTATGACAGGACCTTTAAGTTCTATTACTGGATTATTAAAACACCCTTTAACAGACATCGGTTTAGAAAAGTTCTTAGCAGATTATAAGAAAGGAAATTAAAATTAATTTTACCCCATATTAAAGAGCATCTTGTTTAACAATAAGATGCTTTTTTTGTAATAATTCTTCAAGTGTTTCTTTAAAATCAGAGCTAAAAATATTGGCATTTGGATGTAAAATCATGGCGTTCTCATCTACAATGATAGCCTTATTTAAGTAGTTTACAGCTAGAGTTTTACGTGCTAGTTTAGAATTTTTAAACTTAAACTCATTTATTGTAGGGAAGCTGTAGTTATTAATGATTTTTTTCCAGAATTTATCGTCATTATCATTGACATTAATAGAAATAAAATCCATTTGTGGAAAATTAGATTTTAACTTATCTACCATAAAATGACTATTTCTATATTGTGATTTAGAGTTAGAAGTCCAAAAATAAATAATGGTTGGTTTGTTTATTATAGAAGTAATTAAATGTTCTGTATCGTTATAATTAACAAGTGCTATATTTGGTAGAGGATTACCTTGACGTAAGCGCTTTAATGATGATACCAAGTCTTTCATGTAACGTTGATCTTCATCATTAGTACTTTTTGTTAAATAATAATCTAAAAATTTATTCGCTTCAATTTCAGTATGATTATGACTGATATAATCTATAGCTTTATACTTTAAAAGATTGTTCTTAATCGTTTCATTAGTAATAATACTATCAATTAAATCGAGTTTAGACATATTATAGTCCATAGTATGCCTATTAAATTTGCTGTGAAAAGCATTGTGTTTGTAATAGGTATGTGTAGCTAAATTTTCTATATGTGAAGATAAAAAACGGTTATAGGCAAAGAAACGGCTTAAGTGGCTAGCGTTATAATCGATATGGTTTCTGTGTTCAAAAAAGTCTTTAGGTAAGTCTTTAATATGAATTAACTTATTATTGCCAAAGTATGCAAAAGGGTAAATCTCTTTATCTGCATAAGCATTATAATTAATATTAGCTTCAATAATGGACTTAAAGAACTCAGATTCTTCGTTTTGCATTAAGAATTGATGAAATTCATCGAGTTGAGAGTTACGTCTTTTTTCAACAAAATCATTAAAAGCTTCGGGTTCCATTTTAGAGTACTTAACTAACTGTTTAGCTTCTTTTTCGTTAGATAAGTAAGTTTTAATAAGATAGTTGTTCTTTTTAGCTCCTTTTCCTGTAAATACTAAAGATTCATCAAAATCATATGTATTTAGTCGAAACATAATACTATCATTAGACTCTAACAATAACATTTGATATTCTCCACCATGTGTAATAGAATACAATCCTGGTTCTAGATTATCTACCTTGTAAATAAATCTATTATTGGTGTCTAAAGTGATAGAATCTAATATTTTACCCTCTGTATTGTATAAGGTGACACTATTGTTCTTTGGATTAATAATTTCTCCACCTAGGTATGCATAATCGCTCGTGTTATTTCCTTTGAAATGACATCCAAAAACAGTAGATAACAAAGTAATAGCAATAACTATACGTCGGATTAGCATAAGATTTTTTTATAAAAGATTAGTATAACAAAAGTATGTGATGCATTACTGAACTCTTGTTAAGACCTCGTTAAATATTGTTAAGTGTGTATTTATTTCGTTTACAGGTGATAAAATAATGCTTTTATTAATAATTATTGTTCCTTCTATAGAGTTATAAGTCATATTAGGTTTTTATTTTTTTATTTTGGATAGGAAAAAAGATTTGGAAGTGTTTAAAAATATAAAATTTTATGATTTTTTAAAATTGATAATCTAGTTATATGGTTGAGTTTGGCTTAAATTTTCTACTTTTGCACTCTCAAAATTTGGTCTTAGTTAAGCTTAAGGCAAATACAATAAAGTTTTAAAATATGTTATCAGTTTCTAATCTATCAGTTCAATTCGGAAAACGCGTACTTTTTGATGAAGTAAGCACCACATTTAATAATGGTAATTGCTATGGTATTATTGGTGCCAATGGTGCCGGAAAATCTACTTTTTTAAAGATTATAGCAGGAAAAATGGATCCGACTTCAGGAAGTGTTCATTTAGAGCCAGGTAAGCGTATGTCTGTTTTAGAACAGAATCACAATAAGCATGATGAAGACACGGTTTTAGAAACCATCTTAAAGGGAAACAAACCTTTATATGAATTGAAATCTCAGCTAGATGCGCTTTATGCTGATTATACGGATGAAAATGCTGAAAAAATAGGTGAGCTTCAAGTGCAGTTTGAAGAAATGAATGGTTGGAATGCAGACAGTGATGCTGCAGCTATGTTGTCTAACTTAGGAATTAAGGAAGAATACCATTATACCTTAATGAAAGATTTAGATGGAAAGCAAAAAGTACGTGTATTATTAGCACAAGCTTTATTTGGTAATCCAGATTTGTTAATTATGGATGAGCCTACCAACGATTTGGATTATGAAACAATTTCGTGGTTAGAGAATTTCTTGGCTAATTATGATAACTGTGTGATTGTGGTTTCTCACGATAGACACTTTTTAGATTCTGTTTGTACACATATTTCGGATATCGATTTTGGGAAGATTAACCATTTCTCTGGTAACTATACGTTTTGGTACGAGTCGTCTCAATTAGCAGCAAGACAACATGCACAGCAAAATAAAAAGGCTGAAGAAAAGAAGAAAGAATTAGAAGATTTTATTCGTCGTTTCTCTGCTAACGTAGCTAAATCTAAGCAAGCAACGAGTAGAAAGAAAATGATTGATAAATTAAATATATCAGAAATTAAACGTTCTAGTCGTCGTTACCCTGCTATCATTTTTGAACGCGATCGTGAAGCTGGAGATCAGATTTTGAATGTTCAAGGCTTATCTGCTAGTATAGAAAATGAGATTTTATTTAGTAATATTGATATCAATTTAAATAAAGGAGATAAAGTTGTTGTGTATTCTAAAGATTCTAGAGCAACAACAGCTTTTTATCAAATACTTAATGGTAATGAACAAGCGGATTCTGGAAAATTTGATTGGGGAGTTACTACCACACAATCGTATTTGCCATTAGATAATAGCGAATTTTTTAATAATAAATTGACTTTGGTCGATTGGTTACGTCAGTGGGCACAAACAGAAGAGGAGCGAGAGGAAGTGAATATTAGAGGATTCCTTGGGAAAATGATTTTTAGTGGTGAAGAAGCTCTAAAAACATCAGATGTTTTATCTGGAGGTGAAAAAGTACGTTGTATGCTTAGCCGTATGATGATGATGAGAGCTAATGTATTAATGTTAGACGAGCCAACCAACCACTTAGATTTAGAGAGTATTACAGCGTTTAACAATTCGTTAAAAAACTTTAAAGGCACCATTTTATTAACAACACATGATCACGAGTTTGCGCAAACCGTTGGTAATAGAATTATAGAATTAACACCAAGTGGAGTTATTGATCGTTATATGACGTTTGATGAGTACATGAGTGATAAAAAGATAAAAGAACAACGCGAAAAGATGTATAATGTAACGGCTTAATAGTATCTTATTCCTTTAAAATAAAAATGCTGATATTTTTTAATATCAGCATTTTTTTTGTTTTAACTCGAAGTATCTATTCATACTAAGTCAAGGTTTTAAAAACCATACTAAGTATTTTAGGTTGTACATTCTATTCATGGGAGAGCGTTTCTTATCATTATGAAGCAGCTTCCATTTCTGCTTTTACTCTATTAATAATCGCCATAGCTTTATCTAATTCATCATTATGGACAAAAACTTCTTGAAAGCCTTGATTCATTGATGCATAACCTGCTAAACGTTGCGATTCTCCTTCGTCTTTTATGATTGGTATTATGCCAGAGGCTTCCAATTCGTCTTTAACTCGTGTAACTAAAATAAAATTACCGTAGTAAACTTTTGTATATTCTGTAGTGCTCATAATTATAGGTATTAATTCATATAGAAAAGTTACGATTTTTTTTTGAGATTATTTACTAAATAAATCATAATTTTATTTATGTTGACTATAATGTTTTATTTTTGGATAGTTTTTATCTATTAAAAAATTAATTAAAAAAATGCGTAACTTAAGCCTAAAGCGCATTAATGCATAACTTTATAAAAAATTAAACACATAAAAATTATGATATATGGAAAACTCAGCTAAAGACTCTGCCGATGCAATACATGCAGAAAATCAGGAAATTAACCCACATGGAGGCTCAGGAACAGGTAAATGTCCTTTTATGCAAGGTGCCATTACCACAACCGAAAAGTCAGTAACGGATTGGTGGCCAAACACGCTTAACTTAGATATTTTACACCAACACGATACCAAAACGAATCCCTTAGGAGCCGATTTTGATTACCAAGAAGAATTAAAAAAATTAGATGTTGAAGCGCTTAAAAAAGATCTTCATGCGTTTATGACCGATTCTCAAGATTGGTGGCCTGCAGATTGGGGACACTATGGTGGCTTAATGATTAGAATGGCATGGCATGCGGCAGGGTCTTATAGATTAGCTGATGGACGTGGAGGTGGAGGCACCGGAAACCAACGTTTTGCACCTTTAAATTCTTGGCCAGATAATGTAAGTTTAGACAAGGCGAGACGTTTACTGTGGCCTATCAAGAAAAAATATGGCAATAAAGTTAGTTGGGCCGATTTAATAATTCTTGCTGGAACTATTGCTTACGAAGACATGGGATTAAAAACCTACGGTTTTGCCTTTGGTCGTGAAGATATTTGGCACCCAGAGAAAGATGTGTATTGGGGGGCTGAAAAAGAATGGTTGGCACCAAGTGATGAGCGTTATGGCAATGTTGATAAGCCAGACACTATGGAAAACCCTTTGGCAGCCGTACAAATGGGATTAATTTATGTAAATCCAGAAGGTGTTAATGGCAAACAAGACCCTTTGAAAACAGCTGAACAAGTACGTGAGACCTTTAAGCGTATGGCCATGAATGATGAAGAAACAGTGGCGCTAACGGCTGGCGGACATACCGTTGGAAAAACCCACGGAAATGGTGATGCTAGTATTTTGGGACCTGATCCAGAAAGTGCAGATGTAGATGCGCAAGGTTTAGGTTGGGCTAATCCTACAAAATCTGGAAAAGGCAGATACACGGTAACTAGTGGATTGGAAGGAGCATGGACAACACATCCAACCAAATGGGATAATGGCTTTTTTGAAATGTTATTTAACCACGAGTGGGAATCTGTAAAAAGTCCTGCAGGAGCCGATCAATGGGAACCTGTGAGTATTAAGGAAGAAGATAAGCCTGTAGATGTTGAGGATTTAACAACCAGACTTAATCCTATGATGACCGATGCCGATATGGCCATGAAAATGGATCCTATCTACAGAGAGATTTCCTTAAAATTCATGAATGATTTTGAGTATTTCTCTGATACATTTGCACGTGCTTGGTTTAAATTAACACACCGTGATATGGGACCAAAAGACCGTTGGTTTGGACCAGATGTGCCTCAAGAAGATTTGATTTGGCAAGATTCAATCCCTAAAGGAAATTACAATTATGATGTTGCTGCGGTTAAAGCTAAAATAGCTAGTACAGATTTAACAATTTCAGAATTAGTCTCTACAGCTTGGGATAGCGCAAGAACGTATAGAGGATCAGATTTTAGGGGAGGAGCCAACGGAGCTCGTATTCGATTGGAACCTCAAAATGCTTGGGAAGCTAACGAGCCTGAACAATTACAAAAAGTACTAGGGGTTTTAGAACCTATTGCTGCTGAATTCAATATTAGTGTTGCAGATACGATTGTATTAGCTGGTAATGTTGGTGTCGAAAAAGCCATTAAAAATGCAGGTTTAAATGTAAGTGTTCCTTTTGCTTCAGGGAGAGGTGATGCGACGCAAGACATGACAGATGTAGAATCTTTTGAATCTTTAGAGCCACTTGCTGATGGTTATAGAAACTATCAGAAAAAAGAATATGTTGTAAGTCCGGAAGAAATGTTACTTGATCGTACACAATTATTGGGATTAACAGCAGGAGAAATGACAGTTTTATTAGGTGGTATGCGTGTTATGGGCACCAACTATGGTGGTACAAAGCACGGAGTATTTACTGAAAATGAAGGGGCTTTAACCAATGATTTCTTTGTCAACCTTACTGATATGATTTACGAATGGAAATCTCAAGACGATGGAACTTACCAAATCACCAACCGTCATACAGGAGAAGTGAAATATACTGCAACACGTGTAGATTTAGTTTTTGGATCTAATTCTATTTTACGTGCGTATTCAGAATTGTATGCACAAGACGATAGCAAAGCCAAATTTGTTAACGATTTCGTTGCCGCATGGACAAAAGTGATGAACTTAGGTCGTTTTGATATTTAAAACGAATAAACATTGATATTTTAAAAAGGAATGGACTTTATATGTGCATTCCTTTTTAATTAAAACTTTATAAATTATGAAAAGAGATACAGATGTTTTATTTGAAGCTATAAAAGCAGGAGATAAAGATCGATTAAAAGCTTTGATGTGTATAAATCCCAACTTAGTCAATGAAAAAGATGCACGTGGATTTACGCCTCTTATTTTAGCGACCTATTTTGATAATGAAGAAGCTACTAGTATTCTTCTTGAAAATAATGCAGATATTAATGCCAAAGATGGCTCAGGTAATACAGCGTTGATTGGTGTAAGCTTCAAAGGAAATACGTCCTTAGCAACGACATTATTAGCAAATGGTGCAGATATTAATGCAGTTAACAAAGATGGAACTACAGCGCTAAGTTTTGCTACCCAGTACAACAAAATTGATATTGTAAAATTACTTTTAGAACAAAATGCAGATGCGAGTATTAAAGATACTGCTGGTAAAACCGCATTAGATTATGCTAAAGAGAAGAAATTTACCGAACTTATTGGGCTTTTAAATTAATAGATAGATTTTCATAAATTATAAACTGAGTTTAAGAATTAGCTTGTTATGGCTTTTTTTGAACTCAGTTTTTTTTTGTGATTGAAGTCGGGCGTGTGCTTTATTAGTGTTTACAGGGAGTTTACCTTTGTTTGAGCTGAATCTATCACGTTATAAGGCTATCATAGCCATATTATAAGCATGCCATAACCACGCTATAACCTATATTTTGTATTTGCGTTTTTTTGAGTGAAAATGGATCTCATTTATGATAAACCTATCTTGATTGGTTGTTTTAGTTCATTACTCTTTTAGTTTCATTACTTCTTCCAACAATGGTGCGAGTCCGTTTTCTGTTATTGTGTCATTATTCCAAAAGCTCAGAATACAACTCACATAATTTCCTCTAACTTCAGTTGCAACATAGAAAATGGTCAACGTTTTGCCACCAGACATGCTTGCTAAAACAGAAGTCAATCCGGTAAAA
The DNA here is from genome assembly GCF_018860565.1 of Winogradskyella psychrotolerans. Classification (GTDB taxonomy): domain Bacteria; phylum Bacteroidota; class Bacteroidia; order Flavobacteriales; family Flavobacteriaceae; genus Winogradskyella; species Winogradskyella damuponensis. Next base: position 137,113 of record NZ_JAHKPS010000009.1, on the reverse strand, counting down.
TCATAAATCACTTTTTTGGCTTTAGTTTCTGTTCCTTCAAATTCTATATCAACTATGGCTTCCGAAACTACTTTTCCGTTTTTTCTTGATTTAGTTATTGCAAATTGCTGTTCAACTGTGTTCTTTGCATCCTCTAAATCTTTATGTACAGACCAATTCATTTCACCGTAATATGGACATTGCACGGTATTTACGTTGGTCCAATTACAACCCGATCCTAATTTTATTTTTCTACCAGCAAAATTGATACTATCAATTTTCATTGCGGCATAATTTTCTTTTGGTATTTTATCTTCAATTATAAGTTTTATAAGTGTTCGTTCAAATTCCTTGTATCTTTTGTTAATTGAACTGAATTGAATAATTGTAATCCGTTTTTCATGATTTTCAATAAAATAATAGGAGTTGTTTTGAACTAAACTCTCGGTAATTTTATCTGCATTCTCAACGTAGTAATTATTATAAGGCAACTGCTCGTCTTTCGTTTTCTCTTCGTTCTTTTTTATGGCATATTTTCTGTAGACTTTTTTAAGCCCTTTTTCGGTAAATGGATAATTTAAAGTTTGACTTGTAATTGTATAACCGTCAATATTAAAAAACGATGTTCCATTATTATAAATAGCTTGTAACCTACTGAAAATACTATCATTTTGAGCGAATGAAACTGTAAATGCAAGAAGTAAAATAATTGTAAATTGTTTTTTCATAGGTATTGGATTAAAGCTTGGCTAGGTTTGAATCATAAAACCAAAATCTTATACTGTTAAAAGTACTAAATTTCAGTCGTTCTTATATTCTTTTTATTTCAGCTTCTTAATTCTTTAAAGTGAAGCTTGCCATAATGTAAACTATCAAAGGACACCTAAAAACGCTATCTATTGTTTTTGTATGCCAACAGAACCATCAGGCGAGGGATGAAGCTCAAAAGTGAAATCGGGGTGAATATTAGCCTCATCACGATGTGAAACAAACAAAATACTGGTTTCACTTTCCTTGGCTATTTTGTTTATTAACGCAGAAATAAGCGCTCTGCCTTCATCATTGACATTAATTAGTGGTTCATCTAAGATTAGTAATGGAGGGTGTTTAATCATGGCTCTAGCTATTAATACTAAGCGTTGTTCGGCTGGAGATCGTTTTAGAAAAGCGGTGTTTTTGTCTTTATTTAAATTTAAGACGTCTACCCACTGTGCAGCCGTTTGTATTTGTAAGGTTGATGGGGTTTGGTATAAGCCCACACTATCAAAAAATCCAGACAGAATCATGTGCTCTACGGTATGGTTTCGATTAAATAATTCTAACATGGCAGGACTTATATAGCCTATCTTTTGTTTGATATCCCAAACACTTTCACCGCTGCCTTTTTTCTTACCAAAGAGATATAACTCTTGACCATAGCCTTTGGTATTGTTTCCGTAAATCAAAGACAATATGGTGGTTTTGCCAGAGCCATTAGGGCCTATTAAATGCCAAAATTCCTTTTTTTTGATGGTCCAGTTGATATCTTTTAGAATACAACGATCCTCATAATTCACCTGTATATTCTTAAGCTCCACGAGCACTTCTGGAATATTGGTGTACGTTGTTATTGCGGGAGGGATGTCTTTCTCAAAAACAAAGGCTCGTTTTTTAAACGTATAGTCTGCAATGGGTACCACGGCTTTAAGCTTATCTTTTTCAAAGGTAATGGCATGGGTGATTACGGGTAAGAGATCCTCTTGTCTATTGAAAATAAAAACGATAGGCATGTCTTTAGACAAGGCTATTAATTGCTGTTTTAATTCAGATACCGATGCTTTGTCTAAGGTTTCATAAGGATTATTTAAGACGATGAAATCTGGGTTTTGTTGCAGTAGATAAGCCAGCAATGCTTTTTTTTGCTCACCTGTAGATAAGGTTCTTAAGCTTCTGTTTATGCCAGATGTTAACTCAAAATTATCGTATTTTTCTTCCTCTTGAATATAGGTTTCTAAAACTGAATTTGAAAACAAGACTCCCCTTTTGTCTTCTAACCCTTGTAATTTATAGCTGCCATTTAGTAAGTGCGGTAACCATTGTTTTTGTGGTGAATGTGTCGTGTCTTCAATGGCATAATGCTGATGTGATGGTGTCATGTGGGATTGAGTTGGGGAGAATTGTAAGTTGTATGGATTCTTACGGTTTTTTATGTGATGTCGTTGGGTGTTTTGATATCTAATTTAGCAAATATAAATCTAATAGCGTATCTGATCGCATTTTAGTGAACAGGTTAGAATTACGAAATTATGTATATAGCTTTTAAGGTTATTAGTACTAATTACTATTCTGTGTATTGGTATTATTTGTTACACCATGTGATTTTTTATGCTATAAGCTTGTTTTAAGCATATTATAAGCATGCTATAACCACGCTATAACCTGTATTGTAAAATTTTGTATATTGCTGTATTGTAGGTGTTTAACTTAAAATTTGATATTATGGCACAACAGACCGGAATTATTCCTTTAGTAGGCACGTTAAATGGTATTAATTTTTATTATTTGAATGGCAAGCCGATTGCACGAAAAGCAGGTGGTGGATTTACTAAAAAAGCAATAAAAAGCAAGGCTAGTATGCAGCGTGTGCGTGAAAATGCCGATGAGTTTGGTCATTGTTCTGCGGTGAATAAAGCGTTTAGATCTGCATTGTCCCCGTTTTATAAGGGGCACAAATTCACACATTTTCACAGTCGTTTGATGGGTTTGTTTACGCGTATAAAGGCTTTGGATACAACACATAAACGTGGGGAACGCTGTGTTGCTGATGGGATAGGGCAGGCGCAAGGTCTTCAATTATTACAACAGTTTAACTATACACCAGCGTGCCTTGTACGGCAGGTTTTACCTTTTGAGTTTCGTGTTTCTAACACTGATTTGGCTTTGAGTATTGCTGATTTTGATATTGAAAAGGTGGGCTTTGTGGAAGGTGCTACCCATATTGCACTGACGTATGGTGTGTTGGATTTTGATTTTGAAAGTCTAAACTACGCTCTACATTTGGCTCCTTCGTTGGTTTTAGATGGTTCTTATGCTGGAGCTACTTTGACTTTAGAACCCGATACTTTGCCTAGTGGCCTTGGTACTGCGCTTTGTGTGCTTGGTGTGCGGTTTTACCAAGAGGTAGATGGGGCTTTGTATGTTTTAAATGCTAAAGATAGTGTTGGTATTGCGGTTTTGAAATGTTTATAGGGAGTTGGAGGTTGCTGTGGTGTTTTTATTTACCAATCAGGTTTGTAAATTAATTCGTTAGTTGTTAATTTTTGTTTATAATATTTACCAATACTAAATGGTGCTAGTGGACTTTTTAGGGTCTTAATTATTAAAGTATCATTTATGATTTCAAATTCTTGTTTTGATTTATATATTCCATCTACGAAATGAGAAGCAATTTGAATGGTATTAGTTTCAGAACAGGTTGCGTAAAATCCCATTTGTGCTTTTTTAGGGTTTAGTGCATTAGCGCTATCCATTTTTATATTAATGAAAAATGCGATCTTGTTATCAGAATAAAACTTATACGCGTTATAATGGCTATCTTCTTCGCCAGGCCGTTTGTATTCGGTTACATAAATTGCAGAAGTGTCAATTTTATCATACACATTTGTATCGCTACATTTTTTATTAGAAAATCTAATTTTATTTGGTCTTACTATTCCATATTCATTTTTGCTTATACAACTCGTTAAGCATATAATTATAAATAATAAAATAATGTTTCTAAGAAAAGTCAAAAATGTTGCGTTTTGGGTGTTACTGGCAATTTGTTTGTGAGTTTGTTTGGGTGTAGTGTGTATAGATATCTAATCTAGTAAATTAACAAAAGATAGGTAATATGTTATCATTTACATGGGAAGTTTAGAAATAGCAATCAATTTTAAACGTTTTTTGTTTTAGGTTTTTAATAATTGAATTGACTTTAAAATTTTTTCAAGCTCATTTATTTTAGCTTCTAGGCTATTTACTTTTCTATTCAGTTTTTCAAATTCAGCTGCATTTTCGTGTAATCCAAACTTTTCAATTGAGATGAGTTTGTTTTTTATAATTTCAAAGGCATTTTTCTTTTGAGTTCTAAATTTATATTCTTTGTCATTATTAAAATGGTCCGTAATTTTTAATAAAATAATTGCTCCGCTTCCATCTTTACGTTTAGCTGTCCAATGTTCATCCTTAATAATTTCGCATTTAACTTTATCCCAATAAAATAACTTGCTATCTGTTGATTTTAGATCGGAATCTAAAATTGTATTAGTAAAGTATTTATAATAACCTCCTGATGATTGTTTTCTATAAGTTCTCTCTATTACAAATCTCACTTCTGACTTATCTATTTTATTAATATTTTCATGGATTTGAACTGCGTTGTTTCGCTTAAATACTATATAATGCTTATTTCCTTTTTTCATTGTGCAAAAATCTTCTATTTAATCCTTGAAAAACTCTTGAGTTACTTTAGAAAAATCTATACTTGAATCTTTTGTGTTTGATGCAGAGTAATTTCCCTCATATATTGGGTTGGAAAAACATTCTTCACACTTGACTTCATATCTTATAGTATGAATATTACTTTCCCTTAATTTTGATAATTCTTGACTTGTTAAATAATATGCTGTAGTTGCTACATCGTCGACATTATCTTTAATTCCTTTATCCATGCAGGTGATTACATTTCCATTTTTGAGATATATTATTAGTTTTCCACTTATCCTTACAGTTCTGACTAATTTTGAACTTACAACAATTAGATTTTTTATATCATCTTTTGCAAATGTAATGCTTAAATCATCTATTCTTTCGCTGGCTGAATTTGATTTTAAAATAAAAGTTTCTGAACAAGGGAAACTTTTTTCACCAATAAATACGAGATTTTGCGCTTGAGTTTTTATTAAAAAAAAGATACTTAATAAAAGTGTGATAATAATTTTGTTCATGGTTTCTGATGAGTTAATGTCGACTAGATTAAATATAGTACAAAATTTGACGAGGTGCAATTAACAGTGGAAGATGGTATAAAATTAGTAGAAGGGTAGCATTTGCAAAATACGATTCTATGTGCCGCAGGTAATTCCATACCATCGGCCTCGGCTATGAGTAGTAGTAGAGTGGGTTCACACTTAACTCTGCAAGTACACACCAAACTGAAAATCCGCGAGGATTTCTAGAAGTAGGCGAGAACTAGCAATAAATTAGATACGGTATTGTAAACAGTTATTAATTAGGTTCAACAGTTCCACTATAATTTCCAATGATTGTTATTCCGTTCCATTTGAATTCATAATCCACATCAATTTCAGTTATTTGATTATTCACACCATCAGATTCCGATGTAACAGAATTCACAGTAACTCTTCCTGATTGGAAATTGTCATCTTGATGCCAATATCCAGAATAAGCGAAATTCCCTTCTTCTGAATTATCCTGAAAATGTATAGGATGATAGCCGTCTACACCAAAAACGTTGTTTGGACCATTACTTGTAGAGTAAGTTCCTTCTGTAAGTGGCATAAAGTCTCCTTGTGCTCCAGACCTAATATAAAAACTTCCAAATTGTCCTTCTTCAACATTATGGTTTAATGGGTTTGATAATATTAAATGGTATGGATTTCCACTGTTAGCTTTTGCAAAATTTGTCTCATAAAAAGTACCATTGACTGTAAATCCGTTTGTGACATTTGTATTGTCAGAATCATCGCTTGAACAAGATGATAAAATCATAAATCCAATTAAAATTCCATAAAATAATTTCATTTTTTTCATTCGTATTATTGGGTTTTAATTGTTTACAATGGTTTTGTTTATGGTTTCGTTACGTGGTTAAACACTAAAGTTAGTAAATAAATCACAGGTAGAAGTTTGTGAGAATTTTTGTAAGTAGGCGAGAACCAGCCATTAATTTAACACGGTGTTGTAAAACGTTATTTTTAATTATTTAGCGGAAATGTTATTCCAACTGCAAATGCTCCAACGAATTGTTGAACTGATGGTTGAAAATAATAAGTAAATCCTAAATCGACATTATTATTTTTTCCTAATTCGAGTCCAATTGCAAAAGGTATGTGATAAATTACACCACTTTTATCGATATTGTCATATACTGTTAATGTTTCAAATTTTCCAATTGAGGTTCCTATTCCAATTTCAACATATGGTGCAACCCAAGGAATTGGTGCACGAACTCTTGCTTTCCCACCAAGTAAAAATGCTTTTGATTCTGCTATTTCATTAGTAGGATTGTCATTCAAATCTTTTCCGTCAGAATTTGTCAAAATAAAACCAGCGTAAGGTCTTAATTCAAGCCAAGAAGCGATTTTTAATACTAATTCTCCTTGTGCAAAAACACCATCATCAGCAACTTCGTCAATACTATTATATGGAAAACTAATACCATATCCAATTTGAGCGTTTATTGATATTTCTTTTACAAACTGGGCTTCAGTTAAATTTGAAGTTAAAATTACTATTAATAATAAAATATTTTTTTGCATTATGGCAAAACTTAAATTAGTATAACTTTAATTAACTCAATTTCTAGGATTGCAAATTTCACTACAATTATAAACTTAATGAGCTAATAACCGAAAACGTTGCAACACATAGTTCATCAATAAATTATTTGCAATTGCTTAGAAAAGTTATTATTGGCTACAATAGCCATTCAAAAAATTATCTTGTGTTGGGTTGAAGGCATTGTAATTTACTTGGTAATTACCACTATCTTCAGAAAAAGTGCCATTAATACTATTACTAATTGCACAAAAATCTGTTAAACTATAATTTTCTAGAATAATAATAAAACTTTCAAATCTTACATTGTTTAAGCCTTCTAGACTAGTTAATAAGTCATTATCATATATCTCTAGAGAATTACAATTTGAGTTTATATTATTTAGTGCTGATATGTCAGTTAGAGATGAGTTTTCTTCTATCCAAATAGTCTGAGTAACTCTTCTCAAATTATTTAATCCATTCAAAGATTCAATATTGTTGCAGGATGTTATTCTGAGGTATCCATCAATAATTTTAAGGTCTGATAAAGCTGTTAAGTCACTTGCCGTATCAGAAATAGTCAATGAACCTAATATTTTTTCATATTGATTTGTGCTAAATTCATTTATCTCTTGCTGGGATGTTAAATAGACATCTCCTGAGTACGAGTGTAAGTCATTACTATTATCCTCAACTGAACAGTTGTAAAGAATTAAAAATAGGTATAAGCATTTAATTTTTTTCATGCGTTTTAATTTAATTTTTTCTAACGGTCTCGTATATGATTTGTTGCGTGTTATAAGCGAGTAAGTTAGCAAATAAAAACCGAAATAGAAAAACCGTGAGGTTTTTCGACAGTAGGCTACAAGCAGCTATAAATTATATACATTGTTAGCTAACGTTTTTTCTTTTTACGTGCTACTCCTTTGTGTATTTCCGGACGATTTGTTTTTCAGACGTTGTTTCATTTTTTACTTAAATATCAAAAAAATCTCCGAATTATTATTTCGTTCATTTCCGCAAAGAGAATCAGTTTTGTTTTTATCTAATTTTCGTGATATCAGAATCAGTTGATTTAAACATCTAATTTCAAATTTTTTAATCTGCGAACAGTTCAGCCGTACGTTTTGCCAGTCCGCTTATCAGCTAAAAGTTGAGGATTGCTATAATATTGAATTAAAGAACTGAAGTTGGGTAAGCCGAAATTCGTGCGTAACGTTCCGCAAGAGTAAAAAATTCCAGCGTAATTTTTTTTAAGATTCAGCTTTAAATTCCAACTTAGTTTTTTGAAGCAAATAAGTACAGAACTTGGTAAAAGCCTTGAAATTGTTGACACGCGCGAAATGTTTGCTAACTCGTTATATCATAACTTTTATCACTCATATCCCACTAATTAGGTAGGTAATAGCCAATGTTTTAAATGTTTAAAGTCATGAGTCACGAAATTAAATATATTATCTTAAAAATCTATACGTAACTTTACGTATAGATTTCGTAATCAGCAACCAAGTTAAAACCTTCTGTTTTAAAAAACTTACGGTAATCCGTAAAGGCTAATTTTTACATCTCAAAACCTTATAAAACGTAAAAACCACCAAGCTTTCGCAAGGTGGTTTTATACTTATTAATTTTTCTTTTTCTATCTATCTATTTATCAATAGAGCCTAAGACACGTTTCATAAAATTGTTAACGGCATCTTTTTTAGTAGCTCCTTCTTTGATCATTTTGTTGACTTCAATGGCTCCATACATGTTAGAGATTAATTCTCCAATGACGTCTAGTTCTTCATCTTTTAAGGATGGTACTTCGGTTAAGGCCTCTAGCGTTTCAATAGTTTCAATGATGTAGTCTTCGTCATTGTCTTCTATAAACTGCGTTAAGTGTTTTATTACGGGTAGTTTCATATGCATTTCCTGCGAAAGCAGGAATCTATTAAAAGGTTAAACAAATTAAGCTACTTCGTCAACCAGTTCTTTTAACACATCAAACTTATTCGTTTGTACCTGACCTTTAAATTCACCATTCTTAAATGTTGCAAATGTTGGAAGATTATCTACCGTTGCTAATTTTCTACTTTCAGGAAATTTTTCAGCATCAGCAATAACGAAAGTTGCTCCTTCATGCTCTGTAGCTAATTTCTTAAACTTAGGTTTCATTATTCTGCAATTGCCACACCAGGTCGCTGAATACTGTACGATAACTGTCTCGTTATTATTAATAATATCTTGCAGGTTATCTTGTTCTAATTCTTGTATCATAATTCTTGAATTTTTAATAAACCTGACAGGTGCTTGAAACCTGTCAGGTTTAATTGAGATTGCCACGCTTTACTCGCAATGACAGTACGTTATTAGTGAGATGCTAAGTATTCAGCAGTTCCTTTAGCATTGGCTTGCATTGCATCTTTACCTTCTTCCCAGTTTGCTGGACATACTTCACCTTTTTCTTGTACGTGTGTTAAGGCATCGATGATTCTCAAGTATTCGTTAACGTTTCTACCTAAAGGCATGTTGTTAATACTTTCGTGTTGAATGATTCCTTCTTCGTCAATGATGTACGTTGCTCTGTAGGTTACGTTATCACCTTCAACAGTTACTAGACCTGTTTCTTCATCAAATTGTTCGTTGAAAATATCTAAAATCCCTAAAGCAGAGGCTAGGTTACGGTTAGAATCGGCTAATATTGGGTATGTTACTCCTTCGATGCCACCATTATCTTTAGATGTGCTTAACCAAGCAAAGTGTACTTCGGCAGTATCACAAGACGCACCGATTACAAGGGTGTTTCTTTTTTCAAATTCACCTAAAGCCGCTTGAAAAGCGTGTAATTCTGTTGGACAAACAAAAGTGAAATCTTTTGGGTACCAGAATAATACAACTTTTTTGTTGTTGTTACGCGCTTCTTCTAGAACGTTCACTTTAAAAGTGTCGCCCATATCGTTCATTGCGTTTACGTCTAAATTTGGAAATTCTCTTCCTACTAATGCCATGTTTTTTATAGTTTTAAATTGATTATTAATTTTCGACTACAAAGATACTTTTCATTAGGGAATTAATACGTTAAGCAAATTTTAATTTTTTATAAAGCAATAGGTTTTAGCTATACTAAATTTTATTTTTAATAAGTAAAAACTATTTGTCTTTTAGCATCTTAATTTTAAGATTTAAAGCAACAAAGACTAAGGTGGTAAAAGGACTTAACCAGTTAAAGATGGCATACATAAAGTATTCGCCCACCCCAACGCCTAAGACACCACTTTGGTAAGCTCCACAGGTGTTCCAAGGGATTAGTACAGAGGTTACGGTTCCGGAATCCTCGAGTGTACGACTTAAATTTTCTGGTGCTAAGCCTTTATCTATGTAAGCTTGCTTAAACATCTTTCCAGGAATGACAATAGCTAAGTATTGATCTGAGGCAATGATATTTAAACCTAAACAGCTTACCACAGTACTGGCAAATAATCCAAATATAGAGGTGGCTATAGAAAGTAATGCTTTTGTGATTCGGGATAGTGCTCCAATGGCGTCCATAATGCCTCCAAAAACCATGGCGCATATAATTAAATAGATGGTCCAGAGCATGCCTTGCATACCTTTAGCAGAGAAGAGGTCATTTAAATTTTCATTATCTGTAGCGATAGAGGTCTCTGTGAAAATAGAGTTAATAACGGCCGAGAATTTAGATTCGGATAAGTTTTCTAGTACTGGAGCTTGAAAAATGAATGCAAATATGATGGCTAAAACAATTCCGGATGCTAAAGCTATTAGTGGTTTTGTTTTGAGTAGTATTAAAGCCACTACTGTAACAGGTACCATAAATAACCAAGGTGATATGTGAAAAGTGTTTTTAATTGAAGCTAATAAATTGCTAACATCTGCATTTCCTGTAGGGTCTATATTGGTGCTAATTATGGCAAATACAATTAATGTTATAATAACGGTAGGCACGGTGGTGATGGCCATATATCTAATATGTGTAAACAAATCTGTACCAGCCATAGCGGGAGCTAGGTTTGTGGTGTCGCTTAATGGAGACATTTTATCTCCGAAGTAAGCTCCAGAAATTACAGCACCAGCAATCATCCCTGGATTAATACCTAATGCGGTACCAATACCCACTAAAGCAATACCCACGGTTGCCGAGGTGGTCCAAGAACTCCCTGTAGCAATAGAAATTACAGCGGCAATAACGACGGATGCTGGTAAGAATATTTCTGGACTTAAAACTTGTAAGCCGTAATAGACCATGGCTGGAATGACTCCACTGACTAACCAAGTTCCTGCTAAAGCACCTACTAAGAATAAAATCATGATAGGCACAAATACACTTCTTAGGTTTTCCCAAACCTCTTTGAGCATGATTTTGATATTCACTTTATTAAAAAAGCCAACAATAGCAGCAATGCCACCACCTAATAATAAAATAATTTGATTGGTGTAGCCTCCAAACCATTCTTGATCCTCAACAAAAAAGATGTTATAGGCTAGCATGGCCATGAGAATAACAACAGGTATAAGTGCTTCAAAAAAACTAAGTGCTTTATTGTCTATAATTACTTGATCTTCTGTTTTAATCTCACTTAGGTTGTCGTTTTCTTGCATTTTTAGTCCGTTTAGTTCTGTAATGTTACGATTTTGTTAAGCCATTTGCAAATGGAATGCAAATCCTAGAATTTGAAGCAAAAAAAAGGGTTAGACCCTTAGTGTTACCTAAGGATCTAACCATTAATTATATAGCTGCATTTTTAGCTTAAAGAATGTCTAATTCTTTCATGCAAGTTTTCATCATATCGTAGGTACGTTCTATATCGGCATCAAGACCAATAGAAAAACGAATTAAGCCATCACTTAAGCCCATTTCTTTTTGTTCATCTTCAGGTATTTCTGAAGAAGTTGAGCTACCAGGTGCGCTAAATAGGGTTTTATAGAATCCTAAACTCACGGCTAAATAGCCTAAGTTGCGTTCTTGCATTAATTCCATTAAGGCATTGGCTTTGTCTAAAGATCCTACATCGACAGTCATCATACCTCCAAAACCGTATTTTTCATTCATCATAGATTTGAATAATTCATGCGATGGGTGAGAGGCTAGGCCAGGGTAAACGGTTTTTAAACCGTCATTTTCAAATTTTTCAGCTAAATAGGTGGCATTATAACTGTGTTGCATCATTCTAATGTGCAAGGTTCTCAAGTTTTTTAATACTGAAGCCGAACGCATACTATCCATAGTAGACCCTAATAACATGGCTGCACCACTGTTTACGTTTCGTAGGTCGTCAATTAATTCTTGTGTACCACATACTACACCACCAACAGTATCTGAAGAGCCATTGATAAATTTAGTTAAGCTGTGAACTACGACATCTGCTCCTAATTTTATAGGTGAGATAGATAATGGAGAAAAGGTATTATCTACGACCAATGTAATGTTGTGCTTTTTTGCTAATTTGGCTAAGCTTGCAATGTCTGCCACTTCTAATAAGGGGTTACTTACCGTTTCGCAAAACAATACTTTTGTTTTTGGAGTAATGGCAGCTTCTACAGTCTCTAATTTAGTAATATCAACAAACGAGGTGTTAATACCTAAACGCGGTGTAAAGTTTTTTAAGAAGGCATAAGTACCACCGTAAATGGTTCTGCTGCTTACAATATGTTCGCCAGCACCACACAGTTGTAATAATACTGGAGTAATAGCACCCATACCAGAAGCTGTAACAGTTGCTGTTTCTGTACCTTCCATAGCTGCTAAAGCTTCTCCTAAATATAAGTTTGAAGGGGACGAGTGACGTGAGTATAAATAACAACCATCTGCATTACCTTCAAAGGTATCGAACATGGTTTTTGCGGATAAAAACGTATAGGTTGATGAGTCTGAAATAGAAGGGTTTACGCCTCCAAATTCACCAAAGTATTGTAAATCTTGAATATTGTTTGCGGGTTTAAAAGCCATAATAATTTGATTTTGATTAATTCTTTCAAATCTCGTTAAATTTAGATTAATAATCAACCAACAAGATAGTCTTTAGATTATTTATCTAAAATAGGTGCAATTTTTAGTTTTTATAAGTATAGATTTGGTTTTTGTATTATTTTAACCGAAAAAAGATAAGAATGATTTTTGACGACATTGATAGAAAGCTGCTTCATTTGCTTCAAAATGACAGTAAACAAACCAATAAAGCCTTAGCTTACCAATTAAATTTATCGGTAACTGCCGTTTACGAGCGTATTAAGAAACTTGAAAAAAATGGTATTGTAAAAAAGTATGTCGCTCTAATAGATAAGAATAAAGTACAAAAGGATTTTGTGGCTTTTTGTCATATAAAGTTAGTGCAGCATACGCAAGATTATGTTGTAAGTTTTGAACGTGAAGTTAAGCAGTTTAATGAGGTTTTAGAATGTTACCATTTAAGTGGAGATTACGATTATTTGCTTAAAGTCTTAGTGAAAGATATGGAGGCGTTTAGGGAATTTATGGTAGAAAAATTAACTAAAATTGACCATATTGGTAGTACACATAGCATGTTTATGATAAATGAAGTAAAGCATACCACTGTAATTTCACTGAAATGATCATTTTTTAGATTAAATTTCTAATTTTACATTATGAAACAATCTCAAATAAAAGATTTATACCGATTCATATTTAAATCCTATGATAAACCATTACTAAAAGAACACATAGAGAAGTTTATGGAGCTTGATGAATATTTACCATATAGCTCTACGTTTTTTTGTGTTACAAATACTCAAGACTTAACATTTGAATACATCAGTAAAAATTATATGGCTTGTCTTGGGCTTGATGCTAAAGTGCTAAAGACTCATGGTATGCGCTATTTTTGGAATAGAATTCATCCAGATGATATTGATGCTTGGTTAAGCGCACTTAACAAGTTAATGGAATTTACACTTGGTGAAATATCAAAATCAAAACGAAAAGACACAAATTATACTTGGAATTTTAGAATTAAGAATGGAGATGGTGTTTATGTAAATATAATTCAGAATACTACACCATTGGTTTTTGATTCAGACGGTAAGCCTATAATAGGTTTAGCACATTACACGGTTTTAGATCCTAATATAAAAATGGATATAACGGCATCTGCAAAGCTGTTAAACTCTAAAAAGGAATATGAAACGCTTTATTTTAACAACTTTTCTCAAAAGCTATTAAATGAAGGTGTTAGCAATAGAGAGCGTGATGTTATACGATTACTTGTTTTAAATTACACGAGTAAAGAAATTTCTAATAAATTAAATATCAGTTCTCATACGGTAGATACACATAGAAGAAATATATTGAAAAAGTTTAATATATCCTCAACAGGAGAGTTGGTTGGTATGTTAAAGCTGAACCAACATTGGTTGTAAATCGTATAAATACTCAATTTGAGTATTGCCCGCTTATTCTTTAATACGGAACTTTGACATGCTATTAGCAACTTAGGGTAGAATACGTCCATTCTCTTAGATTATTTATATAGTCTAAAGGTTTGGACTATTTTTTTTAATGCAAAAAACGCATAGCATTTCTTTTTTTAATTGCATTATAAAGCAATCATTCTTAATATTTTTACGTCTATATATAATATAGTATATCATTTTGTTAAAAATCCATAATTAGACCCCCTGAAAATAAAGATAATATGAGTTATAAATTGTCGTTTACCTTATGTTTAATCCTATTGCTAACATCTTGCTCTAGTGTAGAAAAGTACAATCAACAGATTTCAAAATTACATTCGGTTGAAGATATACATGAAGATATCGATAAGGTATATGAGCAATTACAGCGAAATCATCCTCATTTATATCAGTTTACATCAAAGGAGGTTTTAGATTTTAAATTTGATAGCTTAAAAAAAGCCATTGATGAGCCAATGGATAGTCGTACATTTTATAAGCAATTGTCTGCCGTTACTAAATATGTTGGTCAAGGTCATTTGTCAATGTCGCCACCCAGTCAAAGGTTTGACAGAAAAGCACGAAAAGCATTAAGAGGATCAAAATTTGATATCACTAATTTAGATTTTGAATATTTAGACAATAAACTTTTTGTTACCAATGCAAGAGGGAAGGACTCTGTTTTAATTAATGCAGAAGTTTTAAAAGTAGAAGATGAAAGCCCACAAGATTTAATTAAAAAATATAAACACCTTATAGCTTCAGATGGTTATAATACCACTTTGCATCAGAGGGTTGTTGGCACTCGTTTTATGAGCTATTATGTAAATGACAAAGGCCGTTTTGATAGTATTAGTCTCACTTTTAGAAATTCAGATTCTACGTTTGTAAAACAATACAAGCGGATATTAAAAAAGGATTTAGCGCATTTGAAGCAAGATTCTTTAGCGAAAGATTCTGTTAAACTTAAGGACGTAAAAAAAATAAAACTTACAAAAGCAGAGCGAAAGGCTAAAAAGAAGGAGCGCAAGGCAGAACGAAAACATAATGAAAAATATGGTTTTATTCCTGACAGAAACGAGTACACTAGAAATCTAAATTTTATAGGAAAAGACAGCGCTGTGGCGTTGTTAAAAATTAGAGGATTTTCTAGATATGATTACGAGGACTTTTATGATGAAAGTTTTAAGCTAATAGATTCTCTTAAAGCAGAAGCATTGGTTATAGATTTGCGAAATAATTTTGGTGGACGCTTAAAGGAAATTACCTATTTGTATTCGTATCTTACTGATGAAAATTTCAGAATGATTAATCCGAGTGAAGTAAATACACGCTTTCCTCTTTTGAAGAGCCTTATGGCTAATTCAAGTCCCACTTTAGTTAAAGCCATTGCAGGTATAGCGTCACCAGTGCTAATTACCATAGACCTTTTTAAAACTAAAAAAGAGGATAACAAATTATATTATAAGTTTAAGTCATCTAAAGAACAAGAGCCAAAACCTTTAAATTTTAAAGGCAAGGTTTATGTGTTAATTAACGGTAACTCATTTTCGGCATCGTCTATATTATCTACACAATTACAAGGTAGTAAACGCGCTACTTTTGTTGGAGAAGAAACCGGAGGAGCATATAATGGTACCGTGGCTGGATACTATAAAATGTACGAGATGCCTCATACCAAAGTACGTGCAAGAATTGGATTGGCATTTATTGATGCACCTTACAAAGTAACACCAGATGGTTATGGTGTAAAGCCAGATGTAGAGCTATTACCAAGTTATAAGGATCGCTTACAATCTATTGACCCAGAATTGGAATGGATTTTAGAAGATTTAGGACAAAAGAACTAAATAATTTTCTTCCTTAATATAGGGTTTTAAAATTCGTAAATCATTAATCAAAATTGTACTTTTGTAATCGTTTTTTTAATCAGACAAAAAAGTATTCTTATGAAATCATACGATGTAGCAATAATAGGTTCAGGACCTGGTGGATATGTAGCAGCAATTCGTTGCGCACAATTAGGGATGAAAACAGCTATTATTGAAAAGTATTCTACACTAGGAGGAACCTGTTTAAATGTTGGTTGTATTCCAAGTAAAGCCTTATTAAGTTCTTCGCATCACTACGAAGAAGCAACAAAACATTTTGAAGATCATGGTATTGAAATCCCTGGTGAGATCAAAGTGAATTTAGAAAAAATGATTGGTCGTAAACAAGCTGTTGTCGATCAAACTACAGGAGGTATTGATTTCTTAATGAAGAAAAACAATATTGATGTTTTTGAAGGTTTAGGGTCTTTTGTAGATGCTACTCATATAAAAATTGCAGGTAAAGACGCTCAAGAGATTGAAGCTAAAAAAATCATTATCGCCACAGGAAGTAAGCCAAGTAACTTACCGTTTATTACTTTAGATAAAGAGCGTATTATTACTTCTACAGAAGCTTTAAAACTTAAAGAAGTTCCTAAACACATGATTATTATTGGTGGTGGAGTTATTGGTTTAGAGCTTGGACAAGTGTACCGTCGTTTAGGTGCAGAAGTTACTGTTATAGAATTTATGGACAGAATCTTACCAACTATGGATGCTGGCTTATCTAAAGAACTAAATAAGGTCTTTAAGAAAGCAAAATGCAAAATGATGTTGTCTCATAAAGTACAGTCTGTAGAGCGTCATGGTGATGAGGTCATTGTTAAAGCAGAAAATAAGAAAGGTGAAGTTGTAGAATTTAAAGGAGATTACTGTTTAGTTTCTGTAGGTCGTCGTCCTTATACAGACGGCTTAAATCTTGACGCTGCAGGTGTAAAAATGACAGATAGAGGACAGGTTGAAGTTAACGAACACTTACAAACTAATGTGTCTAACATCTACGCTATAGGAGATGTTATAAAAGGAGCAATGTTAGCGCATAAAGCGGAAGAAGAAGGTGTTTTTGTAGCCGAAACTATAGCGGGACAAAAACCACATATCGATTATAACTTAATTCCAGGTGTGGTTTACACATGGCCAGAAGTCGCTGCTGTTGGTAAAACAGAAGAGGAATTAAAAGCTGATAATGTGGAGTATAAAGTTGGTCAGTTTCCATTTAGAGCTTTAGGTCGTGCTAGAGCAAGTGGAGATATTGATGGGTTTGTAAAAATCTTAGCCGATAAGACCACTGATGAGGTTTTAGGAGTTCATATGATTGGTGCCCGTTGTGCCGATTTAATTGCAGAAGCTGTAACCGCTATGGAATTTAGAGCATCAGCCGAGGATATTTCACGTATGTCTCATGCCCACCCAACATTTGCAGAAGCTGTAAAAGAAGCTGCTTTAGCAGCCACAGACGATAGAGCTTTACACGTATAGAACATAAAATATGATAATAGAACCAAAAACTAGAGGGTTTATATGTTTAACATCACATCCAACAGGCTGTGAGAAAAATGTATTAAATCAGATAGATTATATAAAATCAAGACCAACAACTAACGGTCCTAAAAACGTTTTAGTTATAGGAGCTTCAACAGGATTTGGCTTGGCATCAAGAATAACAAGTGCTTACGGCTCTAATGCTTCAACTATTGGTGTGTTTTTTGAAAAACCACCAACAGAAGGGCGTCCGGCTTCACCAGGATGGTACAATAGTGCCGCTTTTGAAACCCAAGCTCATAAAGATGGTTTGTACGCTAAGAGTATTAATGGTGATGCCTTTTCTAACGAAATTAAAGCACAAACTTTAAAATTGATTCAAGACGACTTAGGTAAGATTGATATGGTTATTTACAGTTTGGCTTCACCGGTAAGAACGCATCCAGATACTGGAGAACGTTTTAAATCGGTATTAAAGCCTATTGGCGATACGTTTACCAATAATACGGTAGATTTTCATACAGGAGTCGTAAAAGAAATATCAATAGCACCATGTTCTGGTGATGATATTGATAATACTATTGCTGTAATGGGCGGTGAAGATTGGAAAATGTGGATTGATCTATTAAAATCTGCTGATGTTTTATCGGAAGATTTTAAAACGGTTGCCTATTCTTATATTGGCCCTTCATTAACTGAAGCGGTTTATAGAAAAGGGACTATTGGTCGCGCTAAAGATCATTTAGAAGCCACTGCTTTTGAAATTACCGATTCACTAAAGGCTATTAATGGAAAAGGTTATGTTTCTGTAAACAAAGCTTTAGTAACACAAGCGAGTTCTGCAATTCCTGTAATTCCGTTGTACATTTCGTTGTTGTATAAAGTGATGAAAGAAGAGGGGATTCATGAAGGTTGTATTGAGCAAATAGAGCGTTTATTTAACGAGCGTTTATATGCTGAAGATTTACAATTGGATGCGCAAGGACGAATTCGTGTTGATGATTGGGAAATGCGTGATGATATCCAAGCTAAAGTGTTAGAACTTTGGAAAGAAGCCACAACTGAAACGTTACCAAACATTGGTGATTTAGAAGGTTATAAAACGGATTTCTTTAACTTGTTTGGCTTTAATGTTGAAGGAGTTGATTACGATAAAGATGTTAACGAAATGGTTGCTATTCCTGGATTACAGGAGTAACTAACGGTTTGTAAATAAATAATAGGATAAAGCGAAAATCTATTTAGGTTTTCGCTTTATTTTTATAGTTGCTAATTATAGTTCCTTGATTAAATCTTCGATTCGCATTCGTTTACTATAATCGTATTCATTAACATCCTTAACAAAGCAATACGCACTAATCTCACCAGATTTTACTTTTTCAGCTAGTGTTTCTACTGTAAAAGGCCCATATTCTTTTGATTGTTCGATGTAATAAAATTCGTGATCGTAAATTATGGTGCTGACTTTCTTTTTGTATTTTTCTTTTAAAAAGGTGTTGATGTCTTCAATAGAATTTAACTCAACATCATATTTGGAAGTATTTATGTAAAGTGCAAATTCGTCTTTGTTTTGATTGTTAAGGACTAATATATCATCGTCCTTAAAATAGGCTTTAACGGTAATTAAGCCATCTTCAGTTTCAATAGAAAATATATTTTGGATGTTAATATTCCATGAGGTTTGAATCACATTGTCTTTTTGTGATATTTCAAGAATATTGTCTTCTTTAAACGTATAAATTGATTTCTTATTAGAAATGCCATTCACCAAAACCCATCGCTGATTTATAAAATGCGAATCGTGATGACGTTCATAGCTAAAAGGTTTTAAATTTGGAATAGTTTTGTGTAGATAATCACTCATTTAGCAGGTTTTCAAAAGAATAGCATTTGCTATACAACGTTAAGATTTGGGTGTTTATTTTCTTAAACCTGAGTTTGATATAATATTTGTTTCAGTTTGAATGAATTTTTATTCAATTCGCAGATATATTTTTGAAGGACTAACTTGTTAATTTAAAAAAATCATATCAAGAATTGGGAAAAATTCATCAAATCCTACGGAAAACCTAAAAAAATGCAATCTATTCGTATAAAATTATTGAAATATCTCGATATTACTTTAAATTTTATACTTCAAATCTCACCTTTTTTTAGGGTTCTGGAAATTAACTCTTATATCGAACTCAGGTTTAAAGTTAAAAATTTTCTAGACGTTTCAAAACTTCTTTCTTATAACTTCGACTAATGGAGAGCGCTTTTCGATTAACTGTAATATGTTCGTTAGTAAACGATTGAATTTTGGCAATACAGAGGATATAAGACCTATGAATTCTTAAAAATTGCGTTTTAGGTAATTTTGCTTCAATAGACGTAATGGTTTCTCTAGTGGTTATGGTTTCATCTTGAAGATGGATTTTTATATAATCGCTATAGCTTTCAACATATATAATGGCATTAAAATCTACTTTTAGCATGCGTCTGTCTGAGCGTACAAATATAAAGTCGTTAGATTCTGTGGTGGTTAAAGTCGTATTAATAGTAGTAGAGGTGACTTCAAAATAACGATTTACAGCTTGCAGTAAACGTTCAAAAGCAATGGGTTTTAAAAGGTAATCTACGGCTTGTAAATCAAAGCCTTCTACAGCATAATCTCTGTATGCTGTAGTAAAAATAATCTTGATGTCTTTGTTTATGGATTTGGCAAATGATATTCCTGAAATCTCAGGCATATTAATGTCTAAAAAGATTAGGTCTACTTTGTTATTGCTGATAAAATTAAAGGCTTCAATGGCATTTTTGCATTGTGCTATAACTTTAATAGTTTCAATTTGCGCCACATGAGATGCAATAATTTCTCTCGCGATAGCTTCATCGTCAACTATAATGCATGTTATGGATTTAGACATCTGTTAATTTAGATTTTAGATTTAACGTTAGTAAAACTTCAAAATCATTGGTGCTGTTAATAATTTCTAACTGATGCTGGTTGGGATACAAAAAATCTAAGCGTTTTTTTATGTTTTCTAAACCAATACCTTCTTTAATGCTTAAGTCTTTAGTAGAACTGTTTTTAATTTTGAATGTAATGTTTTCTGCATTTGCCTTTATATAAATAGAAATGTCTAAACTGCCGTTTCTAATTTTTCCGTGTTTAAAACTGTTTTCAACAAACGGAATTAATAACATTGGTGCCATTTCAATATTCTCTAAACTTATGTTTTTGGAGAATTCTACATTTAAAGTATCGCTAAAACGCATTTGCTCTAAGCTGATATAGTCTTCAATGTGATTTATTTCATCCTTTAAATTTACAAAAGGTTTGTCGGCTTGATACAGTAGGTAATCTAATAAGTTAGACAGTTTTAATATCATTTTTGGAGTTTCATCTGCTTTCTTTAAAGCAAAACCGTACATGGTATTTAGTGTGTTAAATAAAAAGTGTGGATGAATTTGCATTTTTAAATACTTTAGCTCTTGTTCTTTTAATTTAAGTTGTGTTTCAAGAATTTTGGTTTCGAGGGTTTTAGTCTTTTGGGATGCTTTGATGTTTAACTTCATAAGTTTAAAAGCACTCACAATAAAGGTAACAAGATAGATGCCTGTCATTACAAATAGGATGTTTCTTGTTAGTGGATTCATGTCATTATATTCGAAATTAGAAATATAAATCAAACTAAAAAAGATAGAAACCATTACCAAATAGGCTGAAATAATCAGTGTATAACTACTGTAAAGAACAAATAGGAAATAGCGCTTTTTTATAAGATAATCTGGTATTAATTTGTAAATAGATACATACGTTGTGGCTATGGTAATTGGCATTAAAAACAATGAGAATACAAGGGTGTCGTTAAAATTATTACTGCCCACACCAAAAAAATAGGTGTAGAATAGGAGTACAGCACACCAAAAAAGTGCATGGAGTAGTCCTTGTCCTATTTTTTTTAATATGAATTCCTTTTTAAGCATTTACAATAATATTAATACAATAATACTGCATTTTTGTAGTGTATAATGATTTTATAGACGAATGACGGATTTAGTGATGGATTTAGCAATAGGTTTAATCGCAAGTTAAAACGGTTATTCGTCGCAATTATAATTATTGAATGTGTAAATCATTTAAGTTTGGCTTATATTTAATTTAAAATCATCAATCATGAACGAACAGTTAGTTTTAAATCACTTCATAGTATCAAATCCATTTGTAGATCGGTTTAATGAAGGCGGCCCTTTCTTTATGTCCTTAATTTTAATCTGTCTTTTATTATCTGTGTTTTTTTTGGTAAAAGGTTTTATCGCCTTAAAAAAGAATAGAGAACAATCTAAAAAAATGCTGAAACTAACTGTAGATTCTAGTTTATTAGGTTTAGTATTAGGATTTTTAGGTTCTGTTATTGGCTTAATAACAGCTTTTGATTCTGTTGAAGCTATGGGAGATCCTGATCCATCAATTTTTGCAGGTGGACTAAAAGTGTCACTATTAACCGCAACCTTTGGTTTGTTTTCATTTGTTATTGCAAGAGCAGGCATTTTACTATTGCGATGGAGTTTAAAAGACGAAGGGAAGGATTAGTGTTCTATTACTAATTATTTGTAAAAAGCGAACTTAATAAAGTTCGCTTTTTTTATTTGTAATGTTTTTATTCTTTAATTTTGTAAAATGGATTTAAGGAAGAATTCAGGCTAAGAATACCAGCACTTTTATTCTTTAATTTCGTTAATAATGCTTGCTTGCGCCAAGCGGTTTTTAGTGTATGCTGCTTTAGTTAGGAGTTGAAGTGAAAAAATATATACGAGCATCAGGATGCTTCCATTTTTAGGCAAATCAATAACCTGAAATAGAGCGTAAAGTTGACAAGATATATGTAAATCGTAGGGCATAGCTGTTTGAGCATTTGGATTTGGGCTTATTATGTCTTTACTATTTTTAATAGGGGAAATTCAAATATCAGTAAAAGTATTACAGCATCATTTAAATGGTATTAAAGATCATTTAAAAAAATAAGAATTTTATTTAGAATAAATGTGACCTCTTAATTAAAGGAGTGTCTTAATACCAATAACCAACTAATTAATAGACTAAAAGAGTAACTTGACTAAAGACGCTATTCATAACCTAACCGATGAAGCGCTCGTAGAGGCAATCGTAAAAACTAACGACACTATGTTGTTCGAGGTGCTGTACGATAGATATGCGAATATGGTCTATAATAAGTGTTATGGATTTGCCAATGGAGTTGATGAAGCTAAGGATTTAACACAAGATGTTTTTTTAAGAGTCTTTGTGAAATTAGCGAGTTTTAAAGGTAAGTCTAAATTTTCAACATGGTTGTATGCATTTACCTATAACCATTGTGTGAATTATGTAACAAGGAATACAGCGAAAAAATTTGAAAAAAAATCTGTAAGTTCGGAACTTGTAGATATTGAGAATATTGGTGAAGATGTAAGTTCTACTGTTGAGTTTGAAAACATGAGAGTAGAGCAATTGAAAGAGGTTATGGAGCTGATTTCACCAGAAGAAAAAATGATTTTATTATTAAAATACCAAGATAATTTATCAATAAAAGAATTAGCTGACGCTTTAGAAATAGGAGAAAGTGCAGTGAAAATGCGATTAAAAAGAGCAAAGGAAAAACTAGTACGTAAGTACGCAAATTATACGAAAGATGGAAAATCCATTTAAGAACATCGATAAGCCTTTACAGGAAGTTCCGCAAGAACTGAAAAGCAAAGTTATGCATGATATTGCTCTTGCCAAGCTTCTTATGGAAATAGCTGAGTTGTTTTCGTATAATATTGCTCATATTATTGAAAGTGTAACAAATAATAGAGAAAAATAGTAGATAAATCCTAGCCGTAATATTATTAGTATGGAAAAAATGACAGAATTTAAAGATATTGCAACGCAGTCGTTAACCACTATGTGGTTAGAGATAACTAAAATATTTCCGAATATTATAGGTGCGCTTATTGTTTTAATTATTGGATGGATTGTAACTAAATTAATTGTGAAGCTAATAAAGAAAGTTTTAAAATTAGCGAAAGTCAATAAATTAGATGATAAACTTAATGAAATTGAAATTTTAGAAGGTAAAAAACTCAATTTTGATACTGTAAAGATTGTTTCAAGTTTTGTGAAATGGTTAATGTATATCGTGCTGCTAATTACAGCATCTGATATCATGGGCTTAGAGATTATATCTAATCAAGTTAGCGCTTTATTAGCTTACTTACCTCAATTGTTTGCTGCATTAGTGATATTTATATTAGGGCTTTTGTTTGCAAATTTTGTAAAGAACGGATTAAAGTCTCTTTTTGAGTCAATGGATTTGTCTGGTGGTAAAATGATTAGTAATGTTGTTTTCTTTTTACTGCTTACTTTTATTTCTATAACAGCTTTAAACCAAGCCGGAATTGACACCTATATAATTACCAATAATATAAACATGATTATTGCAGCTTTCCTAATAGCCTTTGCTATTGCTGTAGGTTTAGGTGCAAGAGATGTTGTAGGTAAATTATTAAATACGTTTTATGCCCGAAAAACATTTGAAGTTGGGCAAAAAATAATTTTTAACGAAAAAGTATACACTATAGATGCTGTGCAAAGCATCTCTGTAATCTTAAAGAATTCTGAAGGAAGACTTATTGTTCCTATTAAGGATTTAATAGAAAATCAAGTACAAATGCAGGATTAACTGTGAGGTTAGGGTCATAGATTTATGTTTCCATAAATACAATCCTGCATGTACTTGACATATTCAAACCCTTTTCATTAATTTGATTAGGGTTTTTTTATGGTCATATTTAAGATAGATTATTGTTTTGGTTATATCCTAAAGTTGGTTTACAGCGAATAAATATACGAGATTAATTATTAGTGTTGTTTTACACTTGTGCTTTATACTAAGTGGCAAGGTGATAGTGTGTACTATTTCTTATTTCTACGGTTGTAATTTTTATCTCCTCGTGTTTTAGGCTTTTTATACTTTGCTGCAATCTTAAACTTATAAGAGCCTCCTAAATTTTCTTTAGAGTTCTTTTCAGATTTTTCATGAAAAGCAGGTCCTGGAGCATCTTCATCACGTCGTTTTATTGGATTGTTTCGTTCTCTAATCTGTGGACGTTCTTCTTCTATTAATTCGGTAGAAATAGCTACACGCTCAGGAATTGATAATGTTTCAATTTTCATTTGCATTAATTCCTCAATGCGCTTTAAGCTTTCTTGTTCTTTTTCTGTAGACAATAAGATGGTGTGTCCTTGTTGTTCTGCACGACCAGTTCTACCAATTCTGTGCATATAATTTTCAGGATAGTCTGGGGTGTCAAAATTAATAACATGCGATACACCTTCAATATCTAAACCTCTAGCCATGACATCTGTAGCAACTAATAATCTGTTTTCACCTTCTCTAAATTGCTCAATACTACGCAATCTGTAGTTTTGAGTTTTGTTAGAGTGAATAACACAAGATTGGCCTGGAAATAATTCTTCAAGTTTATCAAAAAGGCGGTCAGCCATTTTCTTATAAGCCACAAAAATTAAGACTCTTGAAAAGGTGTCTTTATCGTGAAGTAAATGTTCTAATAAATTTACTTTGGTGTAAAAATTAGGAACATCGTAGCGTTCTTGCTTTATGTTTTCTAAAGGTGTACCAGAAACTGCAATTGATATTTTTGCAGGACTCGTAAAGAAATCCGTAATTAAATCGTCTACATCTTTTGTCATCGTTGCAGAGAACATAATGTTTTGACGACGTTGTGGTAGGATATCAAAAATATTCATTAACTGATGTCTAAAGCCTAAATCTAGCATTACATCTACTTCGTCAATCACTAATTTCTGAATGGATTTTAACTGTAAAACTCTACTCACAGCCAAATCATACAAACGACCAGGTGTGGCTACAATGATATCTTGTCCTTGAGCAACAGCTTGTTTTTGTGTATTTATGTTGGTGCCACCATAAACACCTAACACACGATTATTAATGTATTTAGAGAATTTTTCAATTTCACTAACAACTTGTACAACCAATTCTCTTGTTGGTACCAATACTAAGACTCTAGGGTTATCTTGTTTTGAGAACTTAAGATTACGTAAAATAGGAAGCATATAGGCCAGTGTTTTTCCTGTACCAGTTTGTGCAATACCTACCACATCTTTACCAGAAGCCACCACACTAAATGATTCTTCTTGTATTGGAGTAGGAGTTGTAAATCCTAAATCGTCTAAGGCGTTATATAAAGGTGTGTTTAAATTAAGATCTTTAAAAGTCACGTTGCAAAGTTTTGCTGCAAAGCTACTATTTTATTACTCAACTTACACTAAATGGCTTTGTTCTATTTCAATACTGTAAGAAGCGTTAAAAATAGCACCTGCTTTGAGGCTTAGAATTCCTTCTTTAGTTTCTATGTTTTGATCCGTAGTTTCATTGTCGGCAATACCTAACCAGGGTTCAATGCATACATAAGGTGCATTTGGTTTTGCCCAAATGCCTAGTTGTTTAAAATCTTTAAAGTTTACAGTTAATACTTTTCCTTTGGTTTTGTGGGTTAAATTTACTCTTCGCGACTTTAAATCTTTGAAGATTAAAGCATCTTTATTAAATAAATCTGGGCGTAAATGTATTTTGTTTCCCTCTTTAAATACAGGTATTGACTCTGTAGTTAATAATCCGTTATTGGTGTTTAATATATACGATTGGCTATTTTCTGCTTGTTCAAATTCTAGATAATAATCTGTGTAATTGTCATCTTTAGAAAGCGGACAATTAAACGCAGGATGGCCACCTAAAGAAAAGAAAAGTGTTTTTGCGTCTCTATTTGTAATCGTATGGTTAATTGTTAAGGTGTTACCCGCAAGTGTATAAGTAATTTCGAATTCAAATAAAAAAGGATAATGTTTATACAGTTCGTCATTAGATACTAATGAAAACGAGATACTCGTATCGGTTTGGTTTTTGACAACAAAATTATCGTTGTGCCTTACAAAACCATGTTTGGGCATGTGGTATGTTTTGTTGTTGTAGATATAGCTGTTGTCTTTCATACAGCCAATAATAGGGAACAAATTTGGCGCATGGCTTCCCCAAAATTTTGGATCTGCTTGCCAGATAAATTCCGTTTTGTGTTTAGTAGAAGTGATATTACACAATTCAGCACCTTTAGATTTTATATTAATTTTTAAGTCGTCGTTAGTTAAAGTATGCATGCGGTCTTATTTTTTTTGAAATATACAATTCTTGATATTTCTTCTCTAGTAAAATTAATATTTATCCTGTATGTTTTTTTAATTTCAAATTTTCGGAAGGCTATAATTTTGAAAAAATAAAAGAAGTATTATTCAACGTTGAAAACAGCCTAAAATCCCCTCAAGGGGACAATTAATAAAAAAATCTTTAGATTTTTTTATTCGCAACAGTAAGACTGTCCCCTCGAGGGGACTTTAGGGGTGTAATTCTATCTTAAAAAAACTTTAACATGTAAATTCTCAATAAAAGAAACCATATTATTTCAGTAAATTGCAGCAATTATTTTTCTATTGAGAACAACACAAAATCATCAACCAAAAAATATTGAGACCTTTAAGCAAAATCTATTGCTTTGGAGTCAGCAGTTTGATGATGTTGTGTGGTTAGATTCTAACAACCATAACGATGAATATAGCAGTTATGATACGGTTTTGGCAGTAGATGCGTTTACGGCCATACGTACCGATTATTTTGATGCTTTTGAGCGTTTAAAAGATTATCAGTTGTCTGTTAACGATTGGATTTTTGGCTACTTAGCTTACGATTTAAAAAATACTACAGAACGTCTAAAGTCTGAAAATCTTGATGGTTTAGACTTTCCTGATTTGTATTTCTTTCAGCCTAAAAAACTCTTTTTGTTTAAAGACAATCAGATTGAAATTCAGTATTTAAAAATGGTAGATGATGAGATAGCAGATGATCTATTGTCTATTAATTCTTGTGTCTCTTTAAGCGCAGTTGAGAAGTCTCAGAATCCTATCAAAATAAAACTAAGAATACATAAAGACGAATACTCCGATAAAGTCACTAAAATGCTAACTCATATTCATAGAGGAGATATTTATGAGGCTAATTTTTGTCAGGAGTTTTATGCGGAAAACAGTGAAATAAATCCGTTGGAGACATTCAAAAAATTGAATGCTATTTCACGGCCACCTTTTGCGAGCTTCTTAAAGTTTGAAGATAAGTACATGATGTCTGCATCACCAGAACGCTATATTAAAAAGACAGGAACTAAAGTCATCTCGCAACCTATAAAGGGTACTGCAAAGCGTTCAGAAGATAAAGCAGAAGATTTAAGGCTGGCAGAAGAGTTATCTAAAGATCCTAAAGAGCGTAGCGAAAATATAATGATTGTAGATTTGGTTAGAAATGACCTATCACATACAGCTTGTAAAGGAAGTGTAGAGGTAAAGGAGCTGTGTAAAGTATATTCGTTTTTGCAAGTGCATCAAATGATTTCTACCATACAATCTAAAGTACAACCAGAGACCAACCCTGTAGCTATTATAAAAACAACATTTCCAATGGGAAGCATGACAGGTGCTCCTAAAATATCAGCCATGAAAATCATTGAAAACCTCGAAGAAACAAAACGAGGATTGTACTCCGGTTCTGTTGGTTATTTTGCGCCCAATGGTGATTTTGATTTTAATGTGATTATTAGAAGTATCCTTTACAACGAAACCAAAAAATACATTTCATATTCTGTAGGTGGAGCCATTACGGCAAAAAGTGATCCACTCAAAGAGTACGAGGAATGTTTGATTAAAGCAAAGGCTATGCGTGAAGCGCTTGAAGATTGAGCTTCAGCTTCAATTTCTAATTGTTTAAAGGCTCTGTGTGCTTTTATTCAATATGCCGTCTAAACGTACGCTTAACCTTGTCAAAAATAGCTTCAACACGTTTTTGCTCAATCTTCTTAATCTTAGCAATAGATTCAAAATCTAGTTTTCCTATAATATATAAATCTACTATATTAGAAACGTTAAAAGGTAGCCAACTATAAAGTTGTCCAAAGGCCTTATGCGATTTTGAAGCTGGTAAGTCTTTGATGTCAAACGCCTTTAAAATTGATGTTTCTTTATTGGCGTACAATTGCAGTGGCTCACTCTGATCTTGATGATAAGAAATATCATTAAGATCGGTATTTAAAATAAAATCAAAATCGGCATCAACGGTATAATCTTCGCTCAGTTTAGATAATTCCTTTTTAAGAAGCTCGTCTGTGCTTATTGTGCTTTTATGAAATGTTTCATTTTTAAACAGCACATTCATATAATCGTCTACAATTTTAAACAATTCAAGTTTTATAGCCATAGGCTCTGCATCTACATTAAAGCCTTTATCGTAAAGTATAATAATGCTTTCGTCAATAATACCATTAGAAGAAAACATGTTCTTTGGTAAAATACCTGAGGTTTCAGCAATATAAATTCTGTGTTTTACATAAGGATGAAGGTGTGGTAATGCCGAAAGGACCTTTTTGTCAAAGGCGGTTCGTGCAGATTCTGTTGTTAATTTGTCTGTTGCATTCATGACCTAATAATTTTAAATTCTTTTAAAGTTAAATAAAAAGAAAACAGGTTGATATGATAAATGTCATTTTAACATCCGTATTTATGGTTAAGAAATTGAAAAACTTTGATTCTTTGTGCCTCTTAGGAAATGAATAATTTCAATACCTTTGAGATGTGCAAAAAGACTTCAAAATCCATATTAACCATAAGCTTTCGGTTTTAAACGAAAGTAAGTTGCTTATTGCTGTTTCTGGCGGAATTGATAGTGTGGTGTTAACACATTTATGCCACGCATTAGGTCTGAATTTTTCTTTGGCACATTGTAATTTCAACTTAAGAGCAGAAGAGAGTAATAAAGATGAAGCTTTTGTGTTGGAATTGGCTGAAGCGTTAGATGTTGAAGTTTTTATTCAAAATTTTGACACAGAAGCATATGCTAAAGCGCATAAACGTTCTATTCAAATGGCAGCACGCGAATTACGATACGATTGGTTTAAAGAATTAGCAACACAATTAAAATTCGATTATATCTTAACAGCACATCACGCCGACGATAATTTAGAAACATTTCTCATTAATTTCACAAGGGGAACTGGGTTAAATGGGTTAACCGGAATTCCGATGCTAAATGATAATGTGGTGAGACCCTTATTACCATTTTCGAGATTACAAATTGAAGCTTTTGCAAAAGAACAGAAAATCACTTGGAGAGAAGATGCTAGCAATGCGTCTCGTAAATATCTGAGGAATAAGCTAAGACACGAAGTCGTGCCTATTTTAAAGGAAATCAATCCACAATTATTAGACAGTTTTCAAAATACAATCCACAACCTTAACGACACCGCCTTTATTGTAGAGAATAGTTTAAAAGCTTTTGCTGAACGTGCTATTGTTTCTAAAGATAGTTTTGGAACAACTTATAAAGTATCGGAATTTAAAAACACAGGCAACCCTAAAGCCTATTTATTCGAGATATTTAAGAATTACGGATTTACGGAGTGGCATGATATCGTTGATTTATTGGATGCACAATCTGGTAAATTTGTAAAATCGAATACACATCGTTTAATAAAGCATCGTGAATATTTGATTTTAGCAGATTTAAAATCAACTACTATTGAATCTGTCACATTAAGTGCCGATGAAGTGCAAAACGGAATTATTAAAACCGCTTTTGGCGATTTATTTTTTGATGAAGTCGATGCTGTAAGTGAAACATCAAAAAAATGTATTTACGTCGATAAAGAACTATTAAAATTCCCATTAGTACTAAGACTTTGGAAAGAAGGCGACACATTTCAACCTATCGGAATGACAGGTAAAAAGAGAGTCAGTAAATATCTTAAAGACGAAAAACTGTCGTTAGTT
Source organism: Winogradskyella psychrotolerans (assembly GCF_018860565.1). GTDB lineage: Bacteria > Bacteroidota > Bacteroidia > Flavobacteriales > Flavobacteriaceae > Winogradskyella > Winogradskyella damuponensis. The sequence continues at coordinate 106,918 of NZ_JAHKPS010000009.1, read as the reverse complement.
GAAAAAGAAAATACTTGGGTTTTAACTTCGGAAGATAAAATTATTTGGGTCCTAGGAAAAAGAGCTGATGAACGCTTTAAGATTACAAAAAACACAAAACAAATTTTAATAATTGCAATAAGATGAATAAACAAAAAACACTAATCGTACTAATCATTATACCTTTTGTATACAGTATTGGCTGGTCGCAAATTATAGACATACCAGATATCAATTTTAAAAATGCACTACTGAATACAAATTGTGCAGATTTTAATGGTGATGGAAACTTTACAAGTCAAGTCGACCTTAATAATGATGATGAAATACAACTTTCAGAAATTTTAGGTATACAAGGCTTGAGTGTTGTAAATAAAAACATAACTTCTCTTGAGGGTATTGAGAATTTTGTGGATTTAACCTATTTGAATGTTCAGTTTAATGATCTTCAAACTATGGATATTTCGGCACTTACAAACCTCAGGTCATTACTATGTGATGCGAATGAATTAATAGAGCTAAATGTGAGTAGTAATGTAAACTTAGAGGAGTTGTATTGTTCTGAAAATCTATTGACAGCATTGGACGTAACACTCAATACAAACCTCATAAATCTTGAATTTTTTCTCAACCAATTATCTGATATTGATATTTCTTTTAATACCAATTTAGAGACTTTAAATAGTTCTGTAAACCCACTATCAACACTGGATGTTTCAAATAATATACAATTAAAATCCTTGACAACGTCTCATACAAATTTTTCGGTTTTAGACCTATCAAATAATGTGCTACTAGAATATTTGAGTGCAGATCATAACAATTTAACAGCAATTGATTTAAGCGAAAATCTTAATTTAATAGTTATATCACTATCTAATAATTTGCTATCTGAAATAGATGTGAGTAACAATTCCAATGTGTTTGAATTAAATGTGCAAAACAATGATTTAATATACGCTAACATTAAAAATGGCATTCCATTTACGGATTATTCTGGTTTTTTTGGAAATCCTAATTTAGAATTTATTTGTGCAAATGATTTTGAAGTTTCTGCAGTTCAAGCAGAATTGGATGCTTTGGGTTATACTGAAACCATAGTTAGTGACGATTGTAGTTTGAGTATCAATGATTACGCTATAGTGTCTGAAACTAAAGTGTTTCCAATACCATTAAAAGATGAATTAAATTTACAATCAGAACATCAGATTAATCATCTTACAATTTTTAATAGTAATGGTCAAATAGTATTTGAAGAAGAGCCTTCAGATATCCACGCTGTTGTAAAAACGAACCAGTTGTTAAGCGGGTTTTATATTATAAAAATTGAAACATCAAAAGGTGTAGAAATCAAAAACATAATAAAACAATAGAAATGGTTTTAAGTGGTCAAATAGTCGATATTTCTAATCGCAGAATTTTCAAAGGTGAAATTACTATAGAAAACGGTAAAATAAAATCTATTGAAGAAAAGGATTGTAATGAAAATCATTTCATCTTACCTGGTTTTGTTGATGCACATATTCATATCGAAAGTTCAATGTTGGTGCCAAGTGAGTTTGCTAAGATTGCTGTAAACCACGGTACAGTTGCTACAGTTTCTGATCCGCACGAAATTGCCAATGTGCTTGGTGTAAAAGGTGTGGAGTTTATGATTGAAAACGGAAAGAAAACACCTTTTAAATTTAATTTTGGTGCACCATCATGCGTACCAGCGACGAGTTTTGAATCTGCAGGAGCAGTAATCGATTCTGACGCTATTAAAACTTTAATGGCAAATCCTGATATTAAGTATTTGGCTGAAATGATGAATTATCCTGGAGTTATCTATGATGATGCTGAAGTGCTGAGGAAAATAGAATGGGCTAAACATTATAATAAACCTGTTGATGGTCATGCGCCTGGTTTGCGAGGAGATGACTTAACAAAGTATATTTCGGCTGGCATCTCTACAGATCATGAGTGTTTTACTTATGATGAAGGTTTAGAGAAGCTTCAAAAAGGTATGAAGGTTATTATTAGAGAAGGTAGTGCTGCTAAAAACTTTGATGCGCTTATAGATTTACTAAATGAGCATTACAGAAATATGATGTTTTGTAGTGATGATAAGCATCCTGATGATTTGCTTTTAGGTCATATTAATCAATTATGTGCTAGAGCTGTTGCAAAAGGTGTGGATGTGTTTAAAGTGCTTCAGTCGGCTTGTGTAAATCCTGTAAAACACTATGGTTTAGATGTTGGTTTGCTAAATGTTGGTGATAGTGCAGATTGTATTGTTGTAGAAGATTTAAAAGACTTTAAAACGCTTCAAACGTATATTAATGGCGAGTTGGTTTATGGAGATGGAGTGTCTAAAATAAAACATGTTGAATTTGAAAACCTCAATAATTTTAATACCAGTAAAAAAGAAGTTTCAGATTTTAGATTGGAATCACAAGCGCATAAAATTCGAGTAATTGAATGTGTTGATGGGGAGTTGGTAACCAATGAACTTGTAGAGGATGCGACTATTGAAGCCGGTAATTTGGTGTCAAATACTAAAACAGATGTTTTAAAAATGACAGTTGTTAACCGTTACCAAAATGATACGCCAGCAATTGCTTTTATTAAGAACTTCGGACTAAAAGAGGGGGCAATTGCAAGTTCTGTTGGTCATGATTCGCATAATATTATTGCTGTTGGTGTTTCTGATGAAGCGATTTGTAAAGCGGTAAATTTATTGTTAGAAAATGAAGGTGGTATTTGTGCTGTATCCAATTCAGAAGAAAAAGTAGTGGCGCTTCCTGTTGCAGGTATTATGAGTGATCAAAATGCAGAGACGATAGGTAAGCAGTATTCAGAATTAGACAATATGGCAAAACAATTAGGGAGTAAACTTCATGCGCCGTATATGAGTTTGTCTTTTATGGCGTTGTTGGTAATTCCTGCTTTAAAATTGAGTGATAAAGGGCTTTTTAATGGAGGGAAATTTGAGTTTACTTCGGTAGAGATTCTTGATTGATTTTGAAAAGCGTGTGTCTTTTGTTGAAAGCTGTTTTTGAAAGCTGATACTGATAAGTAACCATAAAAGTGAAACCAAATGCCAATAATAGAATCTACTTATAAACCGCCTTTTTGGGCTAAAAAAAGCTTTGTGTCTACTGTGTTTTCAGGGCTAGCTCGAAAAGTTGATGGAGTTAAGCAAACGCGAGAGCGTATTAGGTTGCTAGATTCAGATTTTTTAGATTTAGATTGGAGTTATGCGCAAAATAAATCTAATAAGGTTATTATCTTGCTGCACGGACTCGAAGGTAATGCGCAACGTCCTTATATAACAGGTTCTGCAAAGTTGTTTAACAACAATGGTATTGATGCCGTTGGTGTTAATTTTAGAGGTTGTAGTGGTGCGCCTAATTTGTTGTTTCGGAGTTATCATTCTGGTGCTACGGAAGATTTAGATGCTGTTGTAAAGCATGTCTTGTCTAAAGATATTTACGATGAAATTTATATAAAAGGTATTAGTCTTGGTGCTAATATGACTTTAAATTATGTTGGAGAAGGGCGGGATTTGCCAAGCGAAATTAAAGCTGTTGTCGCTATTTCTACACCTTGCGATTTAAAAGGATCTTGTGGTGAATTGATGAGTTTAAAAAACAAGCATTATGCTATTCGATTTTTGGCGCATTTAAAAGATAAATTAAAGCCTAAGCTAGAACAATTTCCTGATAATATATCGATTGAAGACTTTAATTCAATAAATACTTTAATTGATTTTGACAACGTTTATACTTCAAGAGCGCATGGTTTTAAGGATGCTTTTGATTATTATGAGAAAGCGAGTTGCTTGCAATTTTTGCCAAATATTCAGGTGCCTTCGTTAGTTATTAATGCGCTTAATGATTCCTTTTTGTCGGCAGAATGTTACCCTGTAAAAGAAGCTAAACATAATCCTAATTTGTTTTTAGAAATGCCAAAGTATGGTGGTCATGTTGGTTTTATTGGTAAAGGGAACGTGTATTATAATGAACGTCGTGCTTTAGAGTTTGTGACAGCTAAGAAATAGTGTCTCAACTGGTTTTTAGGTCTTTTGGGGCGGTTGTTTTTGAGTTTAAGTTTTAAAATATCAAATCTTTTTATAATTTCAAGAGTCCTTTTAAGTTCTAATTGATTGTTAGAAGCTTTTTTTTGGAATTGCTATCTTGTTAGGCGAATTAGTGTTATGGAAGGTAGTATTTTCGTGTAATGCTAGGGCGTTTGAAGTGTGGTAAAGTAATAATCTAAATAAAAAACATATGAAACCAAGTCTTTCGTTTCGGTACTTACAGGTAAAACGAGCAATGTTATTCAAGTTGCCTTTTTTGCTGCCGTTGTTAGTTTTATTTTTTGTGTCGTGTAAAGGTCTCAAAACAGCTGTTTTTGATCAGTATTCGTATCAACAAGCTATTTCTATTAAAGTAGAAGGTTTGAGTCTTATGGGTGATGCTACTGAAGCTTATGTTGAAAACGAGGAAGATGTAAGAATGTTTTTGTTAGAGCTTGATAAAATTGTAGAATACGAAAAGAATAAACCAGACAATGCTGTTAGTTATGCGATGTGGCAAGTTGTGGCTAATGAAGATCGAAATCTTTTGGCAGGATTTTTTAAACGTTGGAAAGATAAAGGGCAGTTGTCTAATGTTTTTATAGATGAAGCTAAGCTTCAAGTAAGTGAGTCTTTAGATTTGATTATTAGATATGAGGCAAATAAAAATAAGACAAACGAAACTAATATTCTTAACTTTTTAAGCGCTAATTAATTATGGATATCGAAGAATTATTAAAGTTGTTGAAAGATGAATTGCTTTTGGTTTTAGGGGAGAGTTATAGTGATTATAAAAAAGAAACTAAAGCGGATATTGAAGCGTTTTTGACTCTGTCAAAAGTAAAATTAGAGCGTTGGACAAGCTTATTGCAGGCTGGAGAATTAACTGTTGAGGATTATGAGTGGCTTTTGGTAAGTCAGAAAGATTTATTAATTCTAAATGCATTGTATCAGGCGGGAATTTCTAAATTACGACTAGGGCATTTAAAGAATAAGATTATAAAAACCATTGTAAATACAGTTGTGACGGTTGTTATTTGATTGATATTTTAGGTAAAACCTTGATTTCTATTTTTTTATAAAAGATTTATTTCTATTTTTAAGAAAATAACAATTCATGCTTAAAAAAGTTTTTGCAAGTGCTGTTTTTGGTGTTGAAGCATCGACTATTACTGTTGAAGTCAATGTGGATAAAGGTGTTGGTTATCATTTAGTCGGGCTCCCAGATAATGCTATTAAGGAGAGTAATTATCGTATTGCTGCGGCACTTCAAAATAACGGCTATAGAATTCCGGGAAAAAAGATTACAATAAACATGGCTCCTGCCGATTTACGTAAGGAAGGTTCGGCATACGATTTAACCTTGGCTATTGGTATTTTGGCTGCGTCAGATCAAATTAAAGCTGAAAACCTAGAGGATTACCTTATTATGGGAGAATTGTCCTTAGATGGAAGCTTACAGCCTTTTAAAGGGGCTTTGCCTATTGCTGTAAAAGCTAGAGAGGAAGGTTTTAAGGGGTTTATATTGCCTATTCAAAATGCAAAAGAAGCTGCTATTGTAGATGATTTGGAGGTTTTTGGTGTGGAAAATATTAGGCAAGTCATTGATCATTTTGATAAAGGCGAGCCTTTAGGGCAGACTGTTATAAATACGAGAGAGGAATTTTATAAAAAGTTGGATTTTCCAGAATTCGATTTTGCTGATGTTAAGGGACAGGAGTCTATTAAGCGCTGTATGGAAATTGCGGCAGCGGGAGGTCATAACATTATTCTTATTGGTCCGCCAGGTTCAGGAAAAACGATGTTAGCAAAACGTTTGCCTAGTATTTTGCCGCCAATGACATTGCACGAGGCTTTAGAAACCACTAAAATACATTCGGTAGTGGGAAGGGTGAAAGCGCATACGGGGCTTATGGCGCAACGACCATTTAGAAGTCCGCATCACACGATATCAAATGTTGCGCTTGTAGGTGGTGGAAGTTATCCACAGCCAGGTGAAATCTCTTTATCGCATAATGGTGTTTTGTTTTTAGATGAATTACCTGAATTTAAACGTGAAGTTTTAGAGGTTATGCGTCAGCCTTTAGAGGATAGAGAGGTGACGATTTCTAGAGCAAAATTTACGGTGACTTATCCGTCGTCTTTTATGTTGGTGGCTAGTATGAATCCGAGTCCGGGTGGTTATTTCAATGATCCAGGCTCGCCAATCACATCATCTCCAGCAGAAATGCAGCGTTATATGGGGAAAATTTCAGGGCCGTTATTGGATCGAATAGATATCCACATAGAGGTTACGCCTGTTCCTTTTGAAAAATTAGCAGATGAGAGGAGTGGTGAATCTTCTGTAGATATAAGGAAGCGGGTTATTAAGGCTAGAGAGCGGCAGACTGTGCGTTTTAAAGCATTAGAGCATATTCATTACAATGCGCAGATGAATACTAAGCAAATACGTGAGTATTGTAAGTTAGATGAAGGTTCTTTGCAATTGTTGAAATCGGCAATGGAGCGTTTAAATCTTTCTGCTAGAGCTTATGATAGAATTTTAAAAGTGGCGAGAACGATAGCGGATTTAGAGGGTTCGGAATCTGTTTTGGGGGTTCATATCAGTGAGGCGATTCAGTATCGTAGTTTAGATCGTGAAGGTTGGTTAGGTTAGAGTTTTGGTTTGGGATGGTTTGCTGTTTTAGGTGTGAGTTAAATGTGTTAAGAAAATATATCATTATATGGAAAAAATATACGCTTTGTTGTTGGTGTTGTTGATGTTGAGTTGCGGTAATGTAGAGGAAAAAGAGGTGTTGCCTGTGTCTACTTTGAAAAAAGTAGAATTAGTGGAGCGGCCAGTGTTAAATTTGAATCAGGCAAATCGTTTGTCGCAATTGCCTTTGCATTGTATGGATACAGAATACCCAAACAAACTGGGGCAAACTATTGGAGGTGCGTCAGATTTAAAATCACCAAAAGAATTGCATCCGGCGTTTTATGGGTGTTTCGATTGGCATTCTGCGGTTCATGGACATTGGAGTTTGGTGTCGCTTTTAAAACAGTTTCCGAATTTGGAGCGTAAAGATGAGATTCAGCAAAAATTACTTCAAAACATCTCTAAGGAGAATATAGCGCAAGAGTTACTTTATTTTGAAGGGCAGTATAATGTGTCTTTTGAACGCACTTATGGTTGGGCTTGGTTGCTTAAATTGGCTGAAGAGTTGCGTACGTGGAATGGTTCAGTGGTAGCAGAAGAGTTGGAAGTGAATTTACAGCCATTAACAGATTTGATTGTTCGTAAATATTTGGAATTTCTGCCTAAATTAAATTACCCGATAAGGGTAGGTGAGCACTCGAATACGGCTTTTGGGTTGAGTTTTGCTTATGATTATGCTGTTGCTGTAGGGCATGATGAGTTGAGGGTGTTGATAGAAAATAGAGCTAAAGATTTTTATAATAACGATCAGGATTGTCCGATAGAATGGGAGCCTAGTGGATTTGATTTTTTGTCTCCTTGTTTAGAGGAGGCTGCTTTGATGAAGCGTGTGTTGTCTGTTGAGGATTTTAAAGTGTGGATTGGTGGTTTTTTGCCAGAGCTTAGTGAAGAAAGTTTTGACTGGTCGGTTGGCGAAGTTTCTGATAGAACAGACGGTAAGTTGGTGCATCTTGATGGTGTGAATTTTTCGAGAGCATGGAGTTTGAATTATGTGGCAAAAGGTTTGTCTGAGTATCAGTATCTTCAGAATTTGGCGAATAAACATATTAATTATTCTTTGCCGAGTATTGTTGGTGATAGTTATGAAGGAGGGCACTGGCTTGGTAGTTTTGCAATTTATGCTTTGAATTCTGTAAAAGAATGATGTGTAATATTGTTTCTGATTTTTGGATGGGATAGTGTGGTGATTTTGCATGATAAAGAGGTTGGTTTTGGTTCTGTTTTAAGTGTGGTGAAATATCAAAAAAAGAGAAGTCTTTAAGAGGTGTAAAGGTAGAGGAGGAAGCATTGGTAATTTGTGTGCGTGGTGGTGCTGAAAATGCGATTGACTTTTTGAAATATTTAAGTTTTAATTTGAATAAAAAGAACGTCTGAATTTAATTAGTGATATGCGTTGTGAGTTTTAGTTTTTGTGGTGTAATGAGGTTTTTTGTTCTGGTAGAACAGCTAGTTATTATTGGTAAAAATGTGCTTCGGGATGTGTTATGTTTTAAAATAAAATCTAAAACAATACTATTAAACTAATTGTTAATGTAAAATAGGTATATGATTCAATATTAATTTTTTACGTATTTACTATTGATAAAGTCAATACTGAGTTTTTAAGATTGTTAGAACTGTATAAGGTTGAAAATGGCACTAGGATATTGAAATCAAAAATAGTTAAAATTCCGGTATGTTATGATGATGGGTTTGCTGTTGATTTAGGGCCTTATTCAGAAGACGTAAAACTGTTAAAGCCTGAAAGAATTAAGTTGCATTATCAAACTATTTACACGGTTTTTTTAATCGGTTTTTTGTATTTAGGAGGGAGCAATTTAGCTTTGTTTTTATATTGAAAAACAACTCTGAATTTCTATGTGAAAATGGGTCGGTTGCTATAGGATGAGAATAAACAGAACTCTATTTGAAAGACAGTTCTAGAAGTTGGTATATGATTGGGAATTCTCTATTGGAATTATTTAATCCTATAGCGCATTCATCAATAAAAATAATTTAGAGCCAATTTTAACAGTTCTAGTTTTATCAAGAACAGTTCAGTTTACTTCTTTAGGCTAACTTATTGTTATGATAAGAGGTTATTAAACTACAGATTACTATCCTATAATTCTTCAATTAACAGAAAAGGCTATTAATATATGAAGTCAGAAATAGTGTCTAATTGCTTGACAATGAGAAGGCGTGATTATTAATGTAAGAATAGGTTTAATAAAAATTTTATATGTAAAATAAAATTAATAATTTACAAAGGCTATTTAATTAAATTCAATCAAAATATTATGAAAAATTTCAGTCTACTAATACTTGGAATTATCCTAGGCGTAGTTGCCGCGTCTTTTTACTATAACTCTAATGATGTAGGTGCGCCAACAGAACAGTTGCCGCCAAAACCTTATGGGTTCATTACTTCCGAAACGGCAAAAAAACTAGACGAAGCTTATAATGAAAGGTATAATATAATTAATGATTCTTTGTTTAAAGATCCTAAAGAAGAAGATAACAGGTCGTCTTGGTATAAGTTGCAGGCAATAGAAGAATATTTGGCTTATACAAAACATGAAGCTAAACAAGAGGGGTATACGTTAGATGGTTTACGTTTGTATTTAGGGGCTTATCCAGATTCTAAAGAAGGGAGAGGTTTAACAACTATGTTTTTTGTTCCCACCGGTTATAAGACTGTTTCAGATGGTAGTATCTTTTCGTTGCAAGGTGGTGGTAAAGATTTACCAGGTTTTGGTGGTTTAAATTTAGGAAGTCAAGGTACGCCTCCAGGTGCTAATTATCCTCAGTAAATAGATTTATGCTTTATGCTTTATGCTTTAATTACTAGTTTATTAGAACTAATTGCTGCGTTTTCAGGGTTTTACTTTTTAAGTAAAAACAGAGACTCTAAATTAAGGCCTTTTGTGTATTTTTTAGTAATTACTGTTTTTACTGATGCTATGGGGAATTATACTAGCTTCATAGATAGAATTGAATTTTTACATGGTTTAAAAACAACTCCTTTTGTAACCAATTCTTGGTTATTCAATATATATGTAATTGGGTCATTGTTCTTTTATATTTATTTTTATAAAACACATTTGATGTACCCTAAGCATAAAAAGATATTGAATCTATTATGTGCTATTTCTGGTTTGGTTGTTGTTATTAATATTTATTTTGGATGGTCTATTTTATTTGGTATGCTATTAAAATATAATATTCTATGGACTACGTTGTCTGTTTTTATATGCGTATCCTTATATTTTTATGAAGTTTTGATGAGTGATAAAATATTAATTTTCTATAAGTCAACGTTGTTTTATATAAGTATTGGTTTGTTGCTTTGGTGGCTCATAGTGCCTCCTTTGGTATTTTATATGCCTTACTATAAGAAGATTTATCCAAACTTAGTAAGTATGAGAAATGGGATGTTAATTATGGCAAATATTTATTTGTATAGTTGTTTTACAATAGGGTTTATATGGGGCAAGGAGTAGTAGAAAAAGAGATTTTAGACTTAACGATATTGATTTACTCGGTGGTTGTATTAGCGATTCTTGCAACGACTATAATCGTGTTTTTTATTATTTTTCAAAAACGAAAAAATCAACTGCTTTTAGATAAAATTGATCAGCAACAAAAGTTTGATGAAGAGCTCATTAAAACCCAGCAAGAAATTCAAGAGGAAACCTTAAAGCATATTGGACGAGAGCTGCATGATAATGTTGGACAAATGCTTGTATTGGCAACGATGCAAATGAAAACTGTTGCATCTACCGTTACAGATGACATAAAGGTTAAAGTAGATAATACGGCAAGTGTATTAAAAGCATCATTAGAAGAAGTTAGGGCTTTATCTAAATCGTTGAATAGTGATGTTATTTTTAATCTTGGTTTTAACGCTACAGTTGAAAATGAAGTCTTACGTCTAAATAAATCAGGACTTATTGCTTCTAGTTTATCTATTAATGGTACTAAGGTTAGTTTTGAAAATAAAAAAGATGAAATCATTCTTTTTAGAATTTTGCAAGAGTTCTTTTCAAATACCTTAAAGTACGCAGAGGCAGAACACCTTAACGTGGTCTTAAATTACGAAGATGAATTTTTAAATATTAGAGTTGAAGATGATGGTAATGGTTTTGAGCTTGAAGGTGTACCAAAAGGTTCAGGGCTTATTAATATGGAAAAACGAGCCGAATTATTGAATGCTAAATATGAATTAGTGTCTCAACTAAATAAAGGCACATCGCTTAACTTAGTATATCCTTTTAGAACAAATTAAACCTTACAAGCATTCCAAAGTGAATCATTGGGCAATGGTGCTGTAATTATCACTTCTTCTTTTTTAACAGGATGTATAAAGCGTAAGGTTCTAGCGTGTAAACTAATACTTGCATCTTTATTACTGCGGTCAAATCCGTATTTTAAATCGCCTTTTATTGGGCAACCTATAGAAGATAATTGCGCTCTAATTTGGTGGTGTCTTCCGGTTTCTAAATCAACTTCCAAGAGATAAAAATTATCTAAAGTTTGTTTCAATTGGTAGTGAAGAATAGCTTTTTTACTGCCTTCAACTTCTTTAGTATAAGATGTAGACTTGTTATTTTTAGGATTCTTTTTCAACCAGTGGATTAACGTATCTTTAGTTTTTGGTGGTTGGTTTTTTACTAAAGCCCAATAGGTTTTTTTAGCTGTTTTTTCGGCAAATAATTTGTTAAGCCTAGGTAGCGCTTTACTTGTTTTTGCAAACATCACAATGCCTGTTGTAGGTCTGTCTAAGCGATGAACTACACCTAAATAGACATTACCTTCCTTATTGTATTTATCCTTTAAATACGACTTTACAACGTCGCTTAAAGGTTTGTCTCCGGTTTTGTCTCCTTGAACAATATCTCCCGCACGTTTATTAACCACGATGATGTGGTTGTCTTCATGAAGTACTTGAAGGTTGTTTTTATTAGATAGGATTTTATTAGACATTTTAGATCTTTAGATTTATAGAAAATATTAGATTAATGTAGATTTGAATTTTGATTTCATTTTGATAATTTCACCTAATTCAGAAAGGCATGGTTGGTGTTATTTATCTAAAATAAAATTTAAATCAGCGGAAATAAGAAGCTGAGTTTCTATTTCGTAAGCTGAACCTATTGATATTTGTAAAAACCGAGCGAAGTCTTTATTAGAATTTCTAGAAGATCCTTCAGCTATATTTGAAGGAATTGAAACCGATGCTCTTCTCAATTGATTGGTTAGACCAAATTTTTCTGAATCAGGAAACTTTGAAGTAATAGCATAAATTTCAGAGCAGAATAACCTACTTCTTTTCCAAATCAGCAATTCTTTAAATTTATGAGCCATATTCTAGGTTCAGTTATCTAACAATCTAATAGTGTCTAGTTGTCTAACAATCTAATAATGTCTAGTTGTCTAAACAATCTAATAATGTCTAGTTGTCTAACAATCTAATAATGTCTAGTTGTCTAACAATCTAATAATGTCTAGTTGTCTAACAATCTAATAATGTCTAGTTGTCTAAACAATCTAATAATGTCTAGGTATCTAACAATCTAAATTAATATTGTTCCTCATCATTAGGGAAGTCTTCGGTCTTTACATCGTCTACATATTGTGAAATTGCAGAAGTCATTTCTTCATAAAGGTTCATATAGCGACGTAAAAAACGAGGGTTAAACTCGTGAGTCATCCCTAGCATATCGTGTAAAACAAGTACTTGTCCGTCAACACCGTCTCCAGCACCAATACCAATTACTGGTATAGAAACACTGTCGGCAACTTCTTTAGCTAAAGCCGCAGGGATTTTTTCTAAAACAATAGCAAAACAACCTGCTTTTTCTAGCATTAAAGCATCTTCTTTTAATTGATCGGCTTCTTGTTCTTCTTTTGCTCTTACTGTATATGTTCCAAATTTATAAATAGATTGTGGAGTTAGACCTAAATGACCCATAACAGGAATTCCTGCATTAAGAATACGCTTTACGGATTCTTTAATTTCTTTTCCACCTTCCATTTTAACGGCATGTCCACCGCTTTCTTTCATAATTCTAATTGCAGAACGTAAGGCTTCTTTAGGGTCGCTTTGGTAGGTTCCAAAGGGTAAATCAACAACAACTAAACAACGATCAATAGCTCTAACCACAGAAGACGCGTGATATATCATTTGGTCTAATGTGATTGGCAAAGTGGTTTCATGACCAGCCATAACATTACTAGCAGAGTCGCCAACCAAAATAACATCGATACCTGCACCATCAACGATTTTAGCCATGGTATAATCATAGGCTGTTAACATCGATATTTTTTCACCTCTAGACTTCATATCTACAAGGCTCTTTACGGTAATTCTTTTGTATTCTTTTTTTGCTACTGACATTGTGTTTTTATTAGTTGAATGTAAAAATAGTAAATAGTTTAATTAAGTCTGTTTTTAACTAAATACATTTTAAAAAAAGCTTTTATTGACTTGTTAAATATTTGTTAAAAAAAAAACAATCATCTGTATTTTAATTAGTTTACAAGAAACTATTTTGTCTATTAACATTTTAAAAACCAATAATTATGAAAAAAACAATATTTGCATTAATTTGTGCATTAGGAGTTTTATCATTTACTTCTAGCGATGATTTAAATAATGATAATTATGAAGAGTATTGCAATCAATCATATGTCATAGATGGTGGTCCTGGGTGTATATTCAATGGTCCGTCCTATGGTTGGTGTAGTGAAGCAGAGTTTGAAGAATATGCTCAATCTGTATATGAATCCGAAGGATGCGAAGCGCCTGTGAAAAAGAAGAATGTTCCTAAATTAGAGCCATAATAGATATTATTAAATTATAATTTTTACCAGACAAAATAGTTTTTATATCACACAGAATTATTATTATTATTATTATTATTATTATTATGAAGTTAACATTTTACTTTATTTTATTTTATTCATTTTGCTTCTCTCAAGAAACTATAGATTTAACAGAAGTATCCTATACTTTTGATGTTAATTTACATAGCTATACAGAAGGAATACCTTACAAATCTAGGTTGTACTACAATGATAGCACAAGCCTATTTATTTACAATAGAATAAATTTTGAAGGAGCCGAAGGGTTTTTTAAAAAAGTAGGAGATAGAACAGGTAGATTTAATGGCGTGCGTTTTTATAGAAATTATGATGAAGAGGGTTACAAATTTTATTTAAATTTTAATACCAAAGAGTTAACCTCACGCGAAGTCTTAATGGAGAAGTATGAGGTTACCGTTAAGGAAAAGGATATTGATTTTAATTGGGTAATTACGGAGGAATCAAAAAAAATAGGAGACTATGTTTGTTATAAAGCAACTACCCAAAATTTTAGAGGTCGTAATTATGAGGCTTGGTTTACTTATGACATTCCAGTACCTACTGGACCATGGAAATTTCACGGATTACCAGGATTAATTTTAGAAGTACATGATGATAAAGACTTAATAAATATCACTTTCAATACTATAAAGCAGAATAGTAAATCAAAAGCATATTATGCGAAACCAAATTCTAAAGATGTATATAATTTAGAGGAGTACCTTAAAGAAAGTTTTAGATTGTACTTAAGTTACGTAAATAATAAAAAAGCAATGATTGCGACAGGGCAAATGAGAAGTGGAGATCCAAGTGCATACGTAAATATAGAATATAATGATGAACAGATAAAGCTACTAGATAAATACCATCAAATTGAATATAATACTTATGAGGAATCACTTAAAAAAGAATGATGACTTTAGTATTATATCATCAAGTCTTAAAATTATTTTTTTTATAGTATTTTCATTCCATATTTCTCATTCCCAAGAATCAATTAATATTTATGGAATAGTTACTGATTCCATTTCCCAACCTTTAGATTTAATAACAGTAGTTGTATTAGATAAAAATAATAGGTATATCGCTAATTTTAGAACTCAGAAAGATGGAAAATATAACTTCAAAATTCCGTCTAATAAAAGCTTATATATTTTAAAATTTAAATCCTTAGCTTATAAGGTTGATGATGTTATAGTTAATATTAAAAAAGGGCTGAAAGAATACCAAATTGATGTTATGATGTATCCTGACATCACAGAGTTAGATGCTGTGGTTGTAAAATCTCAACAGCCTATAAAAATTGAAAAGGATACTATCACATTTAAAGTTTCTAGCTTTATAACTAAACAAAATGAAGTACTTGAAGATTTACTTAAAAACTTGCCTGGTATTGAAGTAGATGCTAATGGAATTGTTAAAGTAAATAACCAAGCAATTTCAAAGGTGTTAATAGGTGGTGATGATGTGTTTGATAATAATTATAAAATCGCTACTAAAAATATTGATGCCAGTGATATAGAAGAGGTTGAAATTATTTATAATTTTGATGAAAATTCTGTATTGCGAGCATTGACTGACTCTGAAGATATAGCATTAAATATATCTATAAAAAAAGAAAGACAAGGAGCTATTTATGGTAAAACTAATGTTGGATATGGTAATGATAATAATTATTTAGGCGATTTAACACTTTTTAATTTAAACAATAATTTAAAAACGTTTCTAATAAGTAAAACGAATACCATTGGTGAAAAAGCTAATGAGAATCTTAACGGTTCCATGTTCAATAGATCGGGTAGTAGTTATTTTGAAGATTATCGAGCTTTTTCCAAAAATATAATTACGACAGATGTCGTAGCGTCCAATAGTTTGTTTAATGAAACGTATATTAACGATAATACTTCATATTTTAATTCATTACATCTTCTCACAAAACCCAAAAAAAATATTCATGTTAGAGGGATTTTTTATTTTCTAGATGATGTTGTTAAAAAAGAAAATGCTTTTACCACTTTTTACTCAGCACCATCAAACTTTAGTGTTTTTCAATCAAAATTTCATAGAGAGAAGTCTAGTGAATTCAATGCTGAGTTAAATATTAAGAATGCAAACGGAAGTAAATCGTTTATAGAATATAATGGGATTATAAACAATTCTAAAAACGAAACAAACATAGATTTAACTATTGATGACAATCAGTACAATGAAAATTTGGATATTAAAGATTACTATTTCTCTCAACAGCTCAACACTACATTTAGAGTTAGCGGAAAAAGCGCGTTAAGTATAAACTTGTTTTATTTACAAGATAAAAACCCACAAGGCTATTCTACTAGTAATCCTATTTTTGATGATCAAGGCATTATAACTCAATCTTATGAAAATCCAATAAGACATTATGGGTTTAACTCAAAATTAATTAGTAAAACACATGAATGGAATCTAGGATTTTTAATTAAGGATGAAAAAATAATTAGTAAAACTTTAAATGATGGCTCTGAGTTACAATTTGAGGATTTAACGTTTTATAATAATTTAACTAATACTAGTAAAGATCTTTTCGTCTATAGGCAGTATTTGTTTTCGTTAGGGAAGAAATATGATTTAACAATAAAGGCAAAAGGAGGTTATAATAGCGTAAAATATAAAAATGATATAGTAGGGCAGAATTTTACAGAAACAAACCATCAATTATACGCTGAGCCAGAGTTGAAATTATCTAAAAAAACGAAGAAATATGGTAAGTATACTGTTTCTTATAAATTTTCTTTAAAACAACCTGGAATAAGTGATGTTTATAGTGGCCTATTATTAACTTCAAATAGGGGATTTACCAAAGGTATAAATGAATTGTTTAACCTTTATAAACATAGGTCAAGAATATCATACGCAATATCAGATTTCAGGAAAAACATATTTATTGATGCATCATTGAGTTATAATTACAACCAAAATACATTTGGTTATGAATATATAAACACTCCAAACTTTGATATTTTAATTAATACTAGAGCTAAAAATAATAATATAACCATAGCATCTTTTAAGGTAAATAGAAGTTTTAGTTCCATCAAATCAGGTTTTTTTTTAGAGTATGGAGGTATATACCGGCGAAGTTATGTTGAGATTGCAGGTAATGAAGAAATGGCTTCAAATTATGTTAATAATATAGGTTTAAGATATGGCAGCTATTTTAAAAGTAAAATAAATTTAAAGTCGGGTTTTAAAGCGCAGTTTACCAATCTAAAGACATCAATTATAAATAATAAAAATACACAATATACTAGTTTCTTTCAATTGGTTTACGACATCAATGATGAATTAATATTTTCTTTAGATTCAAAACAAATCTATCCTAGCGAATCTAACAATATTGACCAAGTTTATAATTTTATTGATATTGAGTTCAAATATTTAGCGATAAAGAATAAATTAGATTTTAGACTAATTGGTCAGAATTTAACTAATGTTAGAAATTTTCAGAATAGTTATGCGTCTTTAATTTCTAATACTAATACTTATATTTTTTTAAATAAATCTTTTGTGTCACTTTCTATGTCTTATCGTTTTTAATATTTAAATGTTAAAGTTAAAAGTATCATTTGGCAAGTCAATTCA
This sequence comes from Winogradskyella psychrotolerans, assembly GCF_018860565.1. Lineage (GTDB taxonomy): Bacteria > Bacteroidota > Bacteroidia > Flavobacteriales > Flavobacteriaceae > Winogradskyella > Winogradskyella damuponensis. The sequence continues at coordinate 89,714 of NZ_JAHKPS010000009.1, read as the reverse complement.
CAAGATTAAGGGTTTCTTCCAATTGGGAAGGCTAGGGAGGACTTAACAGTCTGTAAGGTTTACACCAACCGCCAATCCACCTTCTGAGGTTTCCTTATACTTAGAGCTCATATCTTTTGCAGTTTCCCACATCGTCTGAACCACTTTGTCTAAAGGCACTTTTACATTATTAGGATCTGTTTCTAGAGCTAATTCAGCGGCATTGATGGCTTTTATAGCTCCCATAGAATTACGCTCTATACAAGGAATTTGTACTAAACCACCAATAGGATCACAGGTTAAACCTAAATGATGTTCCATAGCAATTTCTGCAGCGACTAAAACTTGCTCAGGAGTTCCTCCTAATAGTTCACATAAGGCACCAGCAGCCATGGCAGATGAGACTCCAATTTCTGCTTGACAACCTCCCATTGCAGCACTAATAGTGGCATTTTTCTTGAAAATACTACCAATTTCACTAGCTACAAAAAGGAATTTTTTGATGTGTTCAAAATCAGCGTCATGATTTTCAATTACTAAATAATACATTAATACAGACGGAATAACTCCAGCGCTACCATTAGTAGGTGCGGTAACAACACGGCCTAAGGATGCATTCACTTCATTTACCGCTAAGGCAAAACAGCTAACCCATTTTAAAATCTGACGGAATTTAACTTCCGTTTTTCTAATGGTTTCAAGCCACTCTTGTGGATTGTCGTAGGTGTTATCTCCAATAATATTTTTATGCATGTCATAAGCACGACGTCTAACATTGAGGCCACCTGGTAAATTGCCTTCGGTATGACAACCAACATACATGCATTCTAGCATGGTATCCCAAATACGTTTTAATTCAAAATCTATAGAGGCTTCATCGCGTATCGATTTTTCATTTTCTAAAACCACACCAGAAATAGGGAGTTGCAATTGATCACAAAACTTGAGAAGTTCTTCTCCGTAAGCTACAGGGTAAGGAAATGTGCAATAAAAGATGATTTTGTTTGCTTTAGAAACTTTTCGCTCTTCTTGTACCACAAATCCGCCACCAATAGAGTAGTAGGTAGATTTGTAATTCCGACCATTGATAAGGGCACTAAATACCATACCGTTAGAATGAAATGGCAGTGATTTCCGATTAAAAATGATATTGGTTTTAAAGTCAAAAGGAATGGCTCTTTCGTTATTAAAGTTTAAAACATGATTTGTCTTAACACCCGAAATAATGGTGTCTATATCCTCAATAGGCATACGTTCAGGATCTGCTCCAGTTAAGCCTAAAATTACAGCAAAGTCTGTAGCATGACCTTTACCTGTTAGTGATAAAGACCCGTAAAGATCTACCGTTATTTTTTCAACTTTATCAAAACGCTTTTTAGCTTTTAATTCTTTTATCCAACGTTCGGCAGCTCGCCATGGCCCTAAAGTGTGAGAACTCGATGGTCCTACGCCAATTTTAAGCATATCAAATACAGAAATACACTCCATTTACGAAATCATTTTTGTTAAATACAAATATACATCTTGTTGTTTCATACTTAGCAAATATTCACAAAAATGAAGACATAAAAAAAGCCTAAACATAAGTTTAGACTTTTTATAAATTTTAAATATTTAGTGCTTATTCTATAAATTCCATAACAGATTCGTAATCATTAATATCTATATCTGAACTGTTTACAAATTCTATAGGTAGTATGACAATTCTAAAGGTTTGATTAATTCTTTCGTCATCCAATAATAAGTTAAAATCAAATGTTGGGTGAGATTCAATAAAAATAGTAACGAAATCATAGTTATGCTCATAATTATATTGAAATTCCTCTCCAGAGTTTACATAAACAGTTTCTGGAAGCGATTTCCATACGTCATAGCCATCAACCTGACCTCTAAGATGGTAAACTAAAACCATATCCGATTCATATAAATCAATATCAAGAGGAATTTCCATCGTTTCTTGATAATTATTTGTAGATGTAAAATCTATAGTTCTTTCAAATGATTGACCAACTATGTTAACGCCATTAGCGCCATCAAAACCTGGAGGTCCTTGTTCTCCTTCGCAAGCAGTTATTAAAAATGTAAGTGTAAATAATAGATAGGCTATTTTTTTCATGAGGATATAAATTTTAATTAATTACTAATGTATTGTTATTTTGTATCAAACAGCATGCCTTTTTTATAAAAGTATAGGGATTTCCATGTTAAAGTTGATTTTAGTAATGTATTCTTAAAAAGAAAGTCATCTAAAAATTACTTTTTAGACGACTTTCAAATGAAAAAAAAATTAGCAGAATTATTTAATTAAAAGTTTTATGCTTTCACCACTTTTTGTTTTTAATATATAAGTGCCAGCAGTTAAACTTGGGAGTTCAAAACTCATTGTATGCTCTTTTGATAAAATTTTACGACCTTGAACATCAAATAAAGCAACAGAAACTGATTTATTAAAATATACCGTTTGGTTTGATTTGGATGGGTTAGGGTACATTTTTAAAGTATTTGACGCTAATGTAGGTTCTTCAATACTTAAAGAGTTATTGTTAAGCGCATAGAAACTCAACGTAGAACTTACTTCGTTAGCCATAATTACTAAACCTTTGTTGTTAGGACTGTCTTCTGGCTTTACATAAATAATGCCTTCAGGACCTAAATCTCCACCTTCATCGTCACCTAAATCTCTATTGTTAATGTATTTTTCAAAAACAGCATTATTTGGGTCGGTAATATTGTAGGTCATAAAACCACCAACACGCTCTAAAGTTATAAAGGCATAAAATTCATCATTAATTTCAGCCACTGTTACACCTTCTGGTTCAGGCCCTTTATTATCACTTCTGTTTTTAAAGTTGTTGTTACTATTACTAACATTAAACAAATCGCCATAAGTTGGGTCATTTGCAGTAATGCGTTCAAAATCGTCACCACTATCAAATACTAAAGCACCTGTAGTTGTATTCCAAATACTAAATGAACGTGAACCAAATACATGAATTTCATCAAAATCACCATCATTGTCTAAATCACCATTAGCATTGGTAACCGTTAAGCGGCCTAAGTTGCTTTCTAATTGTAAGAATTCGGCATTAGGAAACACAGTTGGGTCTAAGTTGAGATCACTAATACGTTCTTCTTCCTCAAATGTATCATATTCTCTAGCATCACCTTCGTTAGCTGTTACTAAATAAGTAATGCCATTAACGTTGTAAGAAGCCATAGCATCTGGCATATACATACCTTTTATAGGCCAATTAGATAAGAATACGAAATCTGTTTTATCTGACGTATCAATTGTGTTTCCTGCTAAAGCATGGTCTTTTAAGCCTAAAGGTAAGATGTCTGTGATAGTGTTTGTGGTTAAATCAATAACTCCAATAGCATTGTTTTCTTGAAGTGTCACATAAGCAGTTTGAGAGTCACTAGAAAACGTGATGTATTCTGGTTCTAAGTCTTGAGAAACTGTGGCATTGGGACCAAATACTCTAACACCTTCTGCTTGTAATGATGCTAATTGGCTATCAAAACTATTAAAGTTTATTGACGTAACGTTAGTTTGAGAAATATTACCCAATCCACCTGTAACATCAATCACAGAAATACTACCTTCAGGATCTACAGAATAATCATCATTAGGTTGACCTTCATTGGCAACTAAAAGCTTTGTGCCGTCTGGTGTAAATCCTACCATATCTGGAAGATTTCCTGCAGTAACAGTAGAAGAGATAGTACCATTGACATCACAAAATACAACTACACCATCTTCTAATGGGCCTTTTGAAATACCAAGAGCGACTATATTATTCATATAAGCAACACTGGTTGGGTCGCCATACATAGATAAATCAATAGTATTAATTGTTGTAATGGCATTAATGTCAGAGAAATCTATGATCTCTAATTTTTGACCTGTTGAATTCAATACAAATAAACGTTCAGACATTGGATCGTGAGCAACAATTTCGGCAGAACCAGCATCATCTACTAAATAACTAGATATGTATTCAATATCTAAGGCGTCAGTTGGTGTAGGGATAGTATTGTCATCATCTAAAATGTAAACTCCAGTTGTTTCGTATGCACCAAGAGTAGCATTAATAGGATTAGACAGTTCTAAAATAAAAAGTTCATCCATTTCAGCTAAAGCATCATTCACTACAGGAATAGAAAGCGTAATTGTATTTGTAGAATTTGCAGGAAAATTTAAGGTTTGGTTAGAAAACGTGAAATCTTCTACAGTTGTAGCTGTTAATAATTCAGTAACTAAACGCACATCTATAGACACGGCATCACTTGGTGTGGCAGACAACTCTACCGTAATGTCTACAGTTATTTCGTCTTCATTAATAACATAGGTGCTTTCAGAAAAACTTATTTGTGGAATAACATTAGTTACAGGTGTATAGCTTCCTGGTGAGGCAAACACATCTTCGCCTATAGATTGACCGACTAAATTTGTAGCAGGAGTCCAGTTAGTACCTTCGTTAAAATCAGCATTTGGATTTAACAATTCTAAAGAAGGGCCATCTCCATCTACCGATGTTGGCCAAGGAGCATCGTCGCTATATTCAACTTGTGATATGACATCTCCGTTAGAATTTTTAATTTCAAGTAATTCTCCTCCATTACCTAAGGCATTTGATATAGCTTGTGGCATGTCTAAGAACGTCACGCCATAAAAAGCGTCTGCTGTAGCTTTGTCAGTTGCTAATAATACTATATCACCTTCTGCAAGTGACATTTCTGGAAATGTAAAGATAAAATTACCTTCATCATTAACTGTTATACCTCCTAAATCTATAGAAGCTGTACTGTTATTATAGATTTCTAAAAACTCAAGAGCATTAGAATTGTCAGAAGGAGCATTGTACATTATTTCTGTGATAATTAAACCCGAAGTTAATGCATTGTAATATAAATCTTGACTTACATAAGCTGTTGTTTGAATGTTGGCAAATAGATCTTCGAGATTATTAACGTTTACATTATATGCTATACCTTCTGTAAAACCAGAATGTGTCACGGTTGCTGTTAAAGTAGTATTGTCATATACGACAGAATTAACGGTCAACATAGGATTGAAAACATAATTTGTTAATGTTTCTGCAGTAGTTTGTGTTATGGCTTCGGTAAAAACCACTTCTAATGTAGTATGGTTTAGTGTATAAACGTTAGCAACGCTTGGAGGATTAGTATCTGTCGTTGCAATTACAAAAGGAGTCGTGTTAAACGGTAAGCTAGCATTGTTTTCAAAATCATAGTTATTCATATTGTTTAAGGTAACATTATATCCATTAGCCGTATAACCCGTTCTTGGTCCATTATAAACAGCCAATGAAGTTCCGTTAGAATAAGTTATAGCAGTAGAGCCTTCTGTAAGTCCGGTGCCTGTTAAACCTGTTCCTGTGCCATCATCGTATGCCGAAGATGAATTTGCAACAGCAGTAATAAATGTAGTTGGAGTGTCTATATCTGTACCTTGATATACAAATATAGCTTCTGATGATGCCGAAATTCCGCCAGGCGAACCAACAATAGTTCCATGTGATACGTTTGGTGTGGCACTGATGTCGTAAAATGTAATAATTGATCCAGCAGTAATAATACCTGTTCCAGTTTGCCATTCGTAATTAGCTTCTCCAGAATTGAATGCAGTGCCTGTCCATTCTTTGTCAGAAAAATAGATAATGCTATTTGCAGGTATGTCAACAAATGTCACCATAGCAAAATCGTCATCGTCATTGGCATGAAAAGCAGTAAATGCCATATCTCCAGTATTAAGCTGAGCACTAGAAGCGCATGAAAAAAGCAGTAATAATAATCGTAAAATGTGTTTCATAATATTTTGGTTGTTTTAGTTGGTGTGAAATTATCAACCAAACATGTCTTAATTATATACTCTATATTATATATGGATGAAGAAAACTTTAAGAATGTTAAGTAGAAGTGTACCTAATGTTGCGGGCTGTGATTATCTCATAACAATTAATTAAAGTGACATCATGTCATATTTTTTGCCGTGGCATAATCATTGACTATTAGTTATCGAGTTAAAAAAATAATAACACGACACTTTCCGTGAAAGCGGAAAACAAATAACAAATATAATTATGAGTAAGATTATTGGAATTGATTTAGGTACAACTAACTCTTGTGTTTCTGTAATGGAAGGTAATGAGCCAGTTGTAATCCCAAACGCTGAAGGTAAAAGAACAACACCTTCGGTTATCGCTTTCGTTGAAGGAGGTGAAATTAAAGTTGGTGATCCAGCAAAGAGACAAGCAGTGACTAACCCTACAAAAACGATTTATTCTATTAAGCGTTTTATGGGTAACAAGTATTCTGAGTCTAAAAAAGAAGCAGAGCGTGTACCTTATAAAGTGGTAAAAGGCGACAACGATACTCCAAGAGTAGATGTCGATGGTCGTTTATATACACCTCAAGAATTATCGGCAATGATTCTTCAAAAAATGAAGAAAACAGCTGAGGACTATTTAGGTCAAGATGTGACAGAAGCAGTAATTACTGTACCAGCATACTTTAACGATGCACAACGTCAGGCTACAAAAGAAGCAGGTGAGATTGCAGGTTTAAAAGTGAGAAGAATTATTAACGAACCAACTGCTGCAGCATTAGCTTATGGTATGGACAAAAAAGGTACTGATCAGAAAATCGTAGTATTCGATTTTGGTGGTGGTACGCATGATGTGTCTATCTTAGAGTTAGGTGATGGTGTATTTGAAGTATTATCTACAGATGGTGATACACACTTAGGAGGTGATGACGTAGATGAAAGAATCATTGATTGGTTAGCTGAAGAATTTATTGCTGACGAAGATATGGATTTACGTAAAGACCCAATGGCTTTACAACGTTTAAAAGAAGCTGCTGAAAAAGCGAAGATTGAATTATCGTCTTCTTCTCAAACAGAAATTAACTTACCATACGTAACGGCTACAGCTAGTGGTCCTAAACACTTGGTACGTACATTAACACGTTCTAAATTTGAGCAGTTAATTGACGACTTAATTAAAAGAACGATAGAGCCATGTCAAACAGCATTAAAAGCTGCAGGTTTAACAAAATCTGATATTGACCAAGTAATTTTAGTAGGTGGTTCTACACGTATTCCTGCTGTACAAGCAGCTGTAGAATCTTTCTTTGGAAAAGCGCCAAGTAAAGGTGTAAACCCTGATGAGGTTGTGTCTTTAGGTGCAGGTATTCAAGGTGGTGTATTAACAGGTGATGTAAAAGACGTTCTTTTATTAGATGTAACACCATTATCTCTTGGTATCGAAACTATGGGTAATGTAATGACTAAGTTAATTGAGTCTAACACTACGATTCCAACAAAGAAATCGCAAGTATTCTCAACAGCAGCAGATAACCAGCCATCAGTAGAAATTCACGTATTACAAGGTGAACGTCCTATGGCAGCAGATAACAAAACAATTGGTCGTTTCCACTTAGATGGTATTCCACCAGCAAGACGAGGAACACCTCAGATTGAAGTAACGTTTGATATTGATGCTAATGGTATCATTAAAGTATCTGCTACTGATAAAGCAACAAATAAAACGCAAGATATCCGTATTGAAGCATCATCTGGATTAACAGAAGAAGAAATCCAAAAGATGAAAGCAGATGCAGAAGCGAATGCAGAAGCTGATGCTAAAGCAGCAGAAAATGCTAAGAAATTAAACGAGGCAGATTCTATGATTTTCCAAACTGAAAGTCAGCTGAAAGAATTTGGTGATAAATTATCTGACGATAAGAAAAAGCCAATTGAAGATGCTCTTGAAGAATTGAAAAAAGCATACGAAACAAAAGATATCGCAGTTATAGAACCAGCTTTAGAGAAAATCAATGAAGCATGGAAAGTAGCAAGTGAAGAAATGTACAAAGCACAAGCAGAAGCTCAAGGTGGTGGTGCAGCAGGTCCTGAAGCAGGAGCAGAGCAACCAGCGGATGAGTCTAGCGATGTGGAAGATGTAGATTTTGAAGAAGTAAAGTAAGCAGATAACCAACTTTTGCTCTTTGCGAAAGTTGTGTGAATAGCTTATGACAACGAAGGTTAGTATCTCACGAAGAGCACAAAGCTCGAAGTAGTGGAAGACTAAAATTATATAGAAAAAAACGCAATCATTAATTTGGTTGCGTTTTTTGTGTTTTAGAAAGTTGAATTAATATATATTTAATGTCTAACTCACCAATCGACATGAAAAAACTATACCTTTTTTGGACTTCAATTCTTATATGTTTTAGTAGCTATTCTCAGAACCTAGAAGATTTTATAATTACCTATGAAGTAGATAACGATAATGGGCTGTATGTAACATATCCATTTTATGGTGGACAATTTACTATCGATTTGGGTGATGGTAATTTTTTAACAGAAGATGATATCAATTCTGGTATTCATCATGTATATGACGCACCAGGCGTTTATACAATAGTAGTGAGTGGAGATTTCAATAGAGTAATCTATGATAATCAAGGTTATAATATGCATTTAAAAGTAAAATCTATAGAACAATGGGGAACTGCGCAATGGATATCTATGGAAAGAGCTTTTAAAGGTTTGAAGAATTTAGTTGTAAATGCAACAGATACACCAGATTTAAGTTTAGTGACTAATATGGACGAAATGTTTAGTGGTGCAAGTTCGTTTAATTCGCCAATAAATGATTGGGATGTTTCTAATGTTACTAGTATGTACGCTTTATTTGAAGAAGCAACACTGTTTAATCAAAGTCTTAATGAATGGGATGTCTCTAACGTAACAAATATGAGTGGTATGTTCAGTAGGGCGTCTTCATTTAATCAAAATATTAATGATTGGGATGTCTCAAATGTAACTAATATGGTTGGTATGTTTGGATGCTTTACTGAGGATAACAGTAGTTTTAATCAGCCCTTAAATAACTGGGATGTGTCTAAGGTAACAGATATGTATTGGATGTTTAGAAATGCAGTTTCTTTTAATCAACCTTTAGACAATTGGGATGTGTCAAATGTTGAAGAATTTGGTAATATGTTTGTTAATGCTACGTCTTTTAATCAAGATATTAATGCTTGGGATGTCACAGGAGCTTTAAGTATGAACAGTATGTTTAAAGATGCAACGGCATTTAATCAACCTTTAAATGATTGGGATATGGCTAACGTTCATACAATAAGTGAAATGTTTAGTGGCGCATCATCATTTAATCAACCTTTAGATAATTGGGATATATCAAATGTTGAATTAATCAATGGGTTATTTCATCACGCCATGTCATTTAATCAAGATATTTCAAGTTGGAATTTTGAGTCGGTAATAGATTTGAATTCTCCTAGTTATGGTAAAACGTTCTTAAGTTATACTGCTCTAGATACTGCAAATTATGATGCATTAATTCTAGCTTTTGCACAATCGGGATTACAAAACAAAACGATTATAGCAGAAGATCTTTTTTATTGCGATGCAGCAGTGCGCTCTTATTTAATTGAAGAAGCAGGTTGGAATTTTGTGGACGATGAACTCAGTAGTGATTGTGAAAATTATTCAATTTCTGGCGCTGTTTTTTTTGATGCAGATAATAATGGTTGTGATGTAAGTGATATGGTTGCTAATGGTATTGTTGTAAGTGCAATAAATAGTGATTTTGATTATGGTACTATGGCTTTAGAGGGGAGTTATGATTTAAGTTTAATAGATGGAACGTACGATTTAAGTCTTATAAACACACCTTTTTATTTTGATGTATTACCTGTGACAACATCAGTGACATTAAATAATACTAATCCTACTCATATTGTAGACTTTTGCTTAACAGCCAATCAAACGGTAGAAGATTTGAATATAAGAATTTTACCTATTAGCGATGCAAGACCAGGATTTGAAGCCAACTATAAGCTAATAATTGAAAACATAGGTACAGAAACTATTCATAATATTACAGCGAGTATAACTTTTGATGCTTCAAAACAGTCTTTTATTTCGGCAACACTCGCAGAAATTGTGACTTCTACGAATAGCCTAAGCTTTGCTATTTCTGATCTCAACCCTTTTCAAACTCAAGAAATCGATATTGTAATGCAAACCTTTACACCACCAACAGTAAATGGAGATGATGTTTTAAGTTTTACAGCGTCGGTTATACCAAATGCAAATGATTATACTCCAAATGATAATACATACCAACTAGAACAAACTGTCGTTAATGCTTACGATCCAAATGATAAACGTGTACTTCAAGGTGCATTTATTACCGAAGATGACACTGCTAATTATTTAGATTACATAATTAGGTTTCAAAATACAGGAACTGCTAATGCTACTTTTGTTAGAATTGAAGATGATTTAGATACAGATTTAGATTGGAGTACCTTTAAAGTGACAAGTGCAAGTCATGATTACAATGTAAATATCACAAACGGTAATATGATAGAGTTTGTATTTGATGCTATAAATTTACCATATGAATCTGTTGATGAATTAGGAAGTACAGGTTTTATTGCGTACAAAATTAAACCTAAATCAACTGTTCAATTGGGAGATGTAATGAGTGGTAATGCTCGTATATATTTTGATTATAACTTTCCTATAATAACAAACACGGTTTCTACGGAAGTTGTAAATAATTTAAGTGTTAATACGTATTCATTAGAATCGATGGTAACAATTTATCCTAATCCTACAAAAGGAGGTCTTCATTTAAAGGTTAATAATGGAGTCCATATAAAGTCCGCTAAGTTGTATAATGTTCATGGAAAGTTACTAATAGATGTTAAAGGAGATACCACTTATTTAGCTACAGAAAAGCTTTCTTTTGGCGTTTATCTATTATCTATGGAAACCAATAAAGGGCTAATACATAAAAAAGTTATTGTAAATTAATAATTAGAAATTTATACAGAGAAAACGCGGTCATTAATTTGATTGCGTTTTTTTATTTGCATTTATTTTTAACTTTTTTTATTTCTCATCCAACCCTTTTTGTTTTAAAAGCGTTTTTATTAATAGAAGCGAAAACATAAGTGCGCTTTAAACAAAATTAATTATCATTTAAAAACAAGTATTATGAAAAAAGTAAACTACATTATTATTTTAGTTTTAATTTTCAGTATTAATTTAGTTACTGCTCAGGATGAGAATGCGGATACATCAAAATTTACTTTCGGATTTACATTAAGTGAGCAATTGGTTGCTAAAGATTCTGGAGAAAACTTAGAAGCATATTTAGGATATGCTATTAGCAATGACATAGGTATTGGCTTATTAATATCAAATGCAACTATGAGAAGTAAAGCATTGGATACAAATTACAAATTAGATAAATACGCCATTCAAGTTACTTATGATTTTGCAAAATCAGAAAGCACTAAACTCGAATCTATATTTGGATTTTCGTATATTAATTTTGATAAAAAAATTCTTGAGGACGATAACAATGGGCTGGGTATAGATTTAGGTATTCAAACCACGTTCAATTTAAAAAGCAAATTAAATTATGGTTTAAGAATTGTTTCTACTTTCAGTAGTTTTTCGCCAGGAGGTATATTAAATGCCGGTTTAATATTTGAATATAGAATTTAAAATTGAACATAATTAAAACATTACTTTATAATTAAATCCGTTTGCAAAATTAAAAATTAGACCAGCATATACAATGTCAAAATTAGTATCTATAAATCAAAACGTGAGTGAGCTGGTTGGATTAGCACAAAAATCCAACCAAAAAGCTCAACTGGCACTTTATGATACCTTTTCGGGGAAGATGCTTGGCGTTTGTAGACAATACATTAAAGATATACAATTTGCAGAGGATGTAATGATTACATCATTTCATAAAGCATTTATAAATATTAATAAATACGAACCTTATGGTAGTTTTGAAGGTTGGTTAAGACGGATTATGGTTCGCGAATGTATTTCGTATTTGCGTATTCAGAAGAATAAATTTAATGTGGTTGAAATTGGAGATTACTATTTTTCACAACCAGCTTCAATAACTGATAATTCAACTTCTGAAATTATACAAAATGCCGTAGATCAGCTACCCATTGGTTGTAAAACCATTTTTAATCTTTATGTCATTGAAGGTTATAAGCATAGAGAGATATCGGAACTATTAAATGTAAGCATAGGAACTTCAAAATCGCAGTTAGCACATGCTAAAAAGCTTTTAAAAAGTAGTCTCGCTAATTTAAATACTAAAGACAATGGAACCCAATAATATAGAAAAGTTAATTCAAGATAATTTTAAAGACAGAAGCATAGAGCCATCTTCAGAAGCTAGAGAACGCTTAATTATGGCTTTAAACACTAAGCCTAAAAAGAAGAAAAAACTTTGGCTAAATTATGCTGTAGCTGCGTCTTTAGTTTTAGGATTGTTCTTTGTTGGAGGTAAATTACTATTTAACCAAGGAGTCGTAGAACAACCTATTGAAATCGGTTTTGAAAAAGAATTACCAGAAGAAATTCAGCAACAAAAATTACCAGATTCTGTAGATGAGACTAAAGCTATCGTATTAGAAGAGCCACAAGGTTCTAATGAAAAACTTAACATAAAAAAACAGTCTAAAGTCGTTTCAAATCCAAAAGGAATAGGGTCTAAAAATAAGATTGTAAAACAAGACATTCAAACGGATGAGGACGTTAAATTACCAACAGAAAATTCTACAATTACTATAGAAAAAGACCTTGTAAAACCAAAAGAGACCGAAGATTTAGCAGTTATAAAGTCGCCTAAACAATTTCAATACATAACAGCAGAGCAACTTTTAGAGTCAACAGAAGACAATAGTGGTATAGATTTGATTCAGAATACAACACAGTTGTCAGATTCTTATTTGGATTCTCATCAGCTTTTACTTGAAATGGAAAAGGAATTATTTGACGAAAAAAACAAAAGTATTTTCAAAAGAGCAGGCAAAGAATTTAAAAGAATAAAGGAAGCCGTTGCTAATAGAAATTACGAGCATAACATTAATCCCTAAATAAACGATCTTATTATGAAACATACAATTTTAATATTTGCCATGTTGTGTTGTACGTCATATGTAATGGCACAATCTAAAAATTTTGAAGAAAAAGCAGCAATTATCGCTTCTAGAATTGACTCTATTACAACCGCAGAAAAAAGCACTTTAAAAAAAGAACTCAAGAAGCTAGATAAAAAGGTTGAAAAAAACGAGATGACTTCAGAAGCTGCTGAGGTCGAAAAAAAGAGACTAGCAAGTTACCATGCTAAACGTATAAATGAAGCTGTTTTTATTGAAGAACAAAAATTACAGGCTTTAATTAAAGATAAGGTTAGTGGTCAACAAGAAGTAGAGAAGGAAGACATTCCGATTTTTACCTCACTTTCTAAAGAAAATTATTATCAAGATTCTATAAGTGGAATTAAAATTGAAAAACGATTTACAACACAATTTGTAATTGCATTTGGTATGCATACCGCTTTGAATGACGACGGAGGGTATTATGGAGACGGATTTAAAGTGAACCCCTTAGGTTTTGGAGAAGTTGGTTTTACTTTTAAATATAGGCTAAAAGAAACTACTAATCTATGGAATCTTAAATTTGGATTCTCTATATATTCGGATGAAATAAAACCAGAACATGATAACGCTATTTTAGTTATTAATAATGACGAAACAACTTTGCAAGATGCCGGTTTTAAAATTGATAAATCACGATTTACAAATATGTATGTAAGTTTACCTGTACATTTAGAATTAGACTTTTCAAAACCACAATATCATGGTAAAACAGAGCAGTCTTATTTGCGCTCGCAACGTGGTTTTAGAATGGGTTTAGGTGGTTATTTAGGAGTAAGAATCTATACACAACAGTTTATGAAATTTAATGATGAAAATGGTTTGCGAACAACCTTAAATCAACAAGATAGGTTTAATATGAATAATATTAGTTTTGGTCCAAGTGCATACGTTGGTTATAGAGATTTAAGTCTTTATGCTAAATATAGTGTAAGTCCTATGTTTAAAAATAACCCTCAAGATATAAATACCCTTTCAATAGGCTTGAGATTGGATCTTAATTAATAAGAGTCCTTAATATTGTAGCATAGAAGAACGCAATCTCTTATATTAAATAGGATGGGTTGCGTTTTTCTTTTATCATATATTTAAATTAAAAATGAATCATAATTTAAAACTCTTTCAAATTATTTCTATGTTTGGTATGAGATATTCACCTGGATTTTAAATTAAAAGCACCTAAAATGAATGTATATAATTCGTTAAAACGATTATTGATTACACATGTTTTGAATTTCAAAAAACGTTTTATGGAGTTTAATTTAAAAATGAACACCAGAAAAGCTATAAAAGAGACGAATAGAAAAAACAAAACAGCACAATTAAAACCAGAAGAAGTTCAGCAGGCAAAGGCTTATTTTAAATCCAAAGGCTATAACTTACAAAACACCTATTGGCACAGTTATTATAAGAGTATAAGTGGCGAATTTTACCCTAATTATATTCCTGAAGATATATTTAGTGCCATTATCTCTCCAAAGTTTAACGAAATGCGACAATGGCCAGCGCTATTAGATAAAAATTTGTCTTATGCTTTATTTAAAGAGGTTAATCAGCCTGTAAAAGTTGTACAGAATATAAATGGCTTTTACTATGTAAATAATGAGATTGTAAGTGAGGCTATTGCAGTTAAAGTTTGTAATAGCCATAATAACCCCCTTGTTATTAAACCAACTATTGATTCTGGTAATGGAATTATGGTTGAATCGTTTGGTATTAAAAATAATAGGACGACATATAAGAATCTTGAAACCATAGAGTTGTTTAGATTATATAAAAAAGACTTTATTGTTCAAGAGCTTGTAGCGCAAAGTTCTGCTATGAAAGCGCTTAATCCGTCATCTCTTAATACGCTGAGGTTAATGAGTTATCTTAAGCCAGATGGTGTACATATTTTATCTTCCGTAATACGTATAGGGCAACCAGGACATCATACAGATAATTTTTCTGGAGGTGGTATTGTCTGTGGAATTGATCCTAAGGGAAATTTAAAACATAAAGGCTATTCTAAAAATGGCAATGTTTATACAGAAACCCATACTCATGTCTCTTTTAAAGGTTTTCAAATACCTAATTATTCAAAAGTTTTAGATATGGTAAAAACAATGCACCCTAAAGTGCCATATTTTAAATTTATATCTTGGGATATTGGTATTAACGATAATGAATTACCTGTTTTTATTGAATACAATACCTATTATCAAGATGTAGATTTACATCAAATTACAAATGGTCCTTTATTTGGCGAATTTACAGATGAGATCCTGAGTTTAGGTTTAAAATAAGACTAACACTTCTTATAATTGTTAATTACCTTACGGCGTTTTCCTGAGGCTAAAGCAGGAATTTCATCTACATAAATAATATGTATTACAGCATCTTCTCCAAAATCAGATTTAATATCAGCGATTAAGTCATCTTCAAATGGAAAAGTGTCTCCTTGAAGATTTAACTTGATATCATATGTTTTTTCTCCTTGTTGAATGAATTGATACTGTTTCAATAAGTGATAATATTTATAAAATTTAGTATATACCACAAAAGACGACATCATGTTACCCTTAGAGTCGTATATAAGATCCATTTTCCGACCTTCAATTTGAGTAAATACTTTTATACCGTTTTTATGCTCACCTAATTTTGCAATATCTCCAGTATCGTATCTAATTATTGGCATGGCATAATTAAATAAATCGGTAACTATAATCCGACCAAAGTCTCCTAATTTTGCTGGTAAATCATTGTCTAATTGCAATAACTCAATATGGTAACTAGCTTCATTAATTACAAAGCAATTTGGAGAATCTATAGTTTGTTGTGCTATAATACCTATTTCTTCACTTGAATATCTTGAAAGTACAGTCGTATTAAGATGTTTACCTAAGGTTGTTTTGGTGTAAGAATTTAAATATTCTGAGTTTGCTATAGCAGAAGTAAGGCCTAAATCTTTCAATACGAGATTGTTTTTCTCTAAATATTGCGCAATCATTTCATAAGCAGAGGCAAAGCCTAATAGTGTTTTTTTAGATTGTTTATCTAATTTTAATAGTTCTAAAAATGTTTTAATTCTATCTTCTGTAAGTCTAGAAACATCAAACTGAACAATATTTTGTAACCAAGATTTAAGTGCGTCTTTTTTATTGTGATCTCGCCAAACTTCGAGTTCGTATAATTTATTTCCAATTTTAAAATCGGACTGGTTGTAAAAATAAATGGCGTCCGCATGGTTTCTGTGGCGTTTATTTTTATTTTGAAATAAGAAAAAGGGAACTCCTGTTGAGCCGCTTGTAGAAACCTTAAAATTAGTTTTATCTTTAAATTCTTGTGATTGAAACGCGTTAAAATTATCTTGAATTGTTGTTTTCCTAATTACAGGGAAATCAGAAATGTCTGTTGCATCTCCAAACGGTTTGTAATATGGTGTTGTTTTTACAGAATGGGT
This sequence comes from Winogradskyella psychrotolerans, assembly GCF_018860565.1. Taxonomy (GTDB): domain Bacteria; phylum Bacteroidota; class Bacteroidia; order Flavobacteriales; family Flavobacteriaceae; genus Winogradskyella; species Winogradskyella damuponensis. The sequence goes on along the minus strand of NZ_JAHKPS010000009.1, from coordinate 73,249 downwards.
AATCAAGCGTTTTAAATGTGCATCTTTAACTTGTTTTGCTTTAAGAGAGTTAGGATTCTCAATACAAAACGTTATCTCATTTAACAGTTTTTTTATAGTGTTTCCTTTTATACGGTCTAATAACCAAAATAAATTATGACGTGTATAATTTAAAATCATGTGAATTTTAACCTAAATATTTAGAATCAACAGCTCTGCCTTTTACTGTATTAATAGGACTTCCAAAGGCTTGTTTTAAATTACCTATAGATTTTAAAACTAAAGAACCAGCTCCTACAACCGTATTATCTCCTATAGTTATTTGCTGTATTACCAATGCACCAAGACAAATAGCAGAACAAAATCCTATTTGTACATTACCAGCAATAGTAACACCAGATGCTAAACTAGAGAAATCTGCCATTTTAGAATCGTGACCTAGCGATGAGGCTGTATTTAAAATGGTTAGTTTGCCTACTTTGGCATTTGCATTAATCACAGCATTTGCCATTATTACTGTACCTTCTTCAATAATAACATCATTTGCAATCACTGCATTAGGATGGATTATTGAAACAAATTGTAATTGTGGAGCAATCTCTCTTATTTTATAATATGCAGATTGTCTTGTAAAATTGTCTCCAACAGCAATAACAATACCTTCAATATTTAACGCTTCTATTATGCTAGAAAGCTGCTCTAAATTACCAAGAATTTTATAACCACTAATCATTTCATTTTTGCGCTTATAACTGTCAATAAAACCTTTAATGATATAGTTGTTTTTCTTGTGAATAATATCTATGATCATTTTTGCATGACCAGAAGCACCATATATTAGTATGTTTTTCATTAACTTGTAATAGGGTTTGGAAACAGTTTCTAAGAATAGATTTGGTTTGTTTGTGACAAAGATAGGTATTCAAATTATAAATATATAAATAAGTAAAAACAAGCTCGTTTTTACCTGTGGAATAATGAATCTTTAGTTTTTTTAGGCTTATTTTGCCTTTTTTAAAACTTTACTTTCAATTAGCTTAAAATAGTTATGACATTCAATATGACATTCGTAAAAAAGGATACTAAAAATTTAGCCGTTAAATTAAACGCTAAAGGCGAACAATTTGTTGTTAAAGGTCATCCTTGGGTGTTTTCTAACAGTATTGTTAAGATAAATGATGATGCCAAAACAGGTGACTTAGCTATTATATTTAGTAAAAATAAAAACAAAGTTGTTGGTTTTGGCTTATACGATGCTAATTCACCTATTCGTATTAAAATCATTCATAATGCTGAAACTAAAGTTAAAATTGATGCTGCTTTTTTTCAGCATAAAATAGAATTGGCTTTTGAAAAACGTTTAGAATTATTGCAAACCAACACCAATAGTTATCGTCTATTATTTGGCGAAAATGATGGTTTTCCTGGGTTAATTGCCGATGTATATGACACCGTTTTAGTTGTAAAACTATATTCCGAAATTTGGTTACCATATTTAGAACCTATTTTAAAAAGTTTACAACAAATTTCAAAAGCTGAAACTGTGGTTATGCGTTTAAGTAGAAGCTTACAGAATAGTACAAATCATCCATTAAAAGATGGTGAAGTGATTTATGGTACGCTAGACAATGAAGTTGTTGAATTTGTAGAGCATGATGTGAAATTTTCTGCAAACGTTATTAAAGGTCATAAAACAGGTTATTTTTTAGATCATAGAGACAATAGAAGACGCGTTGGAGAAATGAGCAAAGGCAAATCTGTATTAGATGTGTTTTCTTATGCCGGCGGATTCTCTGTTCATGCGTTGGCAAAGGGTGCAACGGAAGTCACAAGTTTAGATATTAGTAAACAGGCTTTAGATATGGCGCGCGAAAATGGAAAGTTAAATGCTTATACTGGTCAACATAAAACCATTTCAGGTGATGCCTTTGTAGAAATGAAAGCTTTAATTCAAAAAGGTAAAACCTATGATGTGGTGGTCATAGATCCTCCAAGTTTTGCAAAACAGCAATCTGAAATTGATTTAGCAAAAAAGAAATATGCGCAATTGGCAGAACTAGGAGAGAAGCTCACTGCTAAAAACGGGCTTTTAGTGTTAGCATCATGCTCCTCTAGAGTATTGGCCCAAGCATTTTTTGATTTAAACTCTCAAGTCTTAAATTCTAAATCAAGACTTTTTGAAACAGAATTAAAAACCAAACATGATATAGACCATCCTATTGCATTTCCAGAAGGAGCCTATTTAAAATGTGGCTACTATCGGTTTTTGGAATAAAAGTGTTATGCGTGCATAATATTTATTACATTTGTATTATTAATAAATGTCACACTAAGCTTGTCTAAGTGTTGTTAAAATTAATTACATATGTCTACAAAACTCACAGAACTTTTAAATATAAAATACCCAATCATACAAGCACCAATGTTCTTGGTCTCTAATGTTGCTATGGTTACAGAAGCAATGAAAGCCGGAATTGCAGGTTGTATACCAGCATTAAATTACAGAACTTTAGAAGAATTAAGAGCGGCCATAAAAGTCCTTAAAGCCAATAAAGTTGAAGGTGGTTCATTTGGATTTAACTTAATTGTAAACAAGTCTAATGTTAAGTATAAAGGGCAATTAGAAGTGCTTTGTGAAGAAGGTTGTGACTTTATAATTACATCATTAGGTAGTCCGGAAGAAACAATTAGACAAGCGCATGCTGCTGGTATAAAAGTGTTTTGTGATGTTACCGATTTAAGATTTGCCAAAAAAGTGGAGCAATTAGGTGCTGACGCAGCAATCGCTGTAAATAATGAAGCTGGTGGACACAGAGGAAATTTATCACCAGAAGAATTGACCAACCTGTTAAGTAAAGCATTAACTATTCCTGTAATTTCTGCAGGTGGAGTAGGTTGCAAAGCCGATATTGATAAAATGTTAAGTTACGGAGCAGAAGGAGTTTCTGTTGGTAGTCCCTTTATAGCTTCAAATGAAGCTGGTGTTACAGATGATTATAAACAAGCCTGTGTAGATTATGGAGCCAAAGATATTATAATGACAGAACGTATTTCTGGTACACCATGTACAGTAATTAATACACCTTATGTTCAGAAAATAGGAACAAAAGCGACTTGGATTGAAAATCTTTTAAATAAAAATAAGAGCCTAAAAAAATGGGTAAAAATGATCCGTTTTTCAATAGGTATGAAAGCGACAGAAAAAGCAGCGAAAAAAGCGACTTATAAAACAGTTTGGGTAGCTGGTCCTAGCATTGAGCATACTAAAGAAATCCTTCCAGTAAAAACCATTGTAGAAAAATTAGTTAACTAATGGCTATATCATCAAAAACCATAAGATATGGTGTTATTACTATAGGTTTTTTAGGTATTCTTTTTTTTGCAGCCATATTTGCTTTCATTTTGTATAAATCTAAAAAAGACATTTCAAATGAAGAACCTTACGTGTCTTTTTTAAACAAACCACATCAATTAAAAACTGTTAGTACGCTTCGTTGGCATAAAGACAACTTGCGTTTTAGTCATTACAGTTTAGAGGTTAATGATGATTCTAATTATAACGAGGAAGATGTGAAGTCTGTAAAACAATACCAACCAGGCGATGTAATTACATTTCATGCAGCGAAATCATATTTTAGTAATCATGTTGGAGAAAGCTATTATCTTATAGGTCGCGATACTTTAGAGACAGGTGAAGTCGTAGAATTTCAATATTACTACACGCCAAATGCCTTACCTTTTGATTAATACGATTCTACTTTAGAAAAAAGTCTATATATTTATTTCAAATTTTTATGTAATAATTGTCCTCTTTTATCTTTTGGTAAACGTCATAAGGATATAACTATTAAATTTTAAAAATTATGAAAGATTTTATGATGATTTTCGTTGGTAAAGAGTATGTTGATTTAGGCATGTCTCCAGAAGAGTTACAAAGCCGAATGGAAAAATGGTTTGCTTGGGGAGCCAAAATGGAACAAGCAGGTATTTTAAAAGGAGGTGAAGCCTTAACACCACAAATTAGACGTATTACTGGTAAAGACAGAACTGTTACCGACTTAACTTCTGCGGAAGTCAAAGAAATAGTTGGTGGATTTTATTTGATAAAAGCCAAGGATTTTGATGCAGTTCAAGAGATTGCGAAGGATTTTCCTGATTATGATTTAGGAAACACAGTAGAAATTCGTGAAATTATGGTATTCGATCAATAACCGTTAATGGAACCAAAACTAATAGACCATCTTTTTCGCCATCACAGTGGAAAGATGGTCTCTGTTTTAACACGAATATTTGGACTACAGCATCTCGATATTATTGAAGATGCCGTTCAAGATACCTTTATAAAAGCGAGCTTGTCTTGGAGAAAAGAACAGCCAAAATATCCTGAAGCATGGTTAACAAAGGCCGCTAAGAATAGAGTTCTAGATATTTTTAGAACCATAAAAGCTCAAAAAAATAATAGTCTACATATTACGCAAGGCACTGATGCTATTGCTATTAATGAGTTGTTTTTAGATGCAGAAATAGAAGATGCACAGCTTAGAATGATATTTACGGCTTGCCATCCCAAATTAGATCCTAGAGACCGCATTTCATTTGCTTTAAAAACCGTTTCCGGATTTAGTATTAAAGAAATTGCTTCCGCATTACTCACCAAAGAAGAAACGATTAAAAAACGATTATTACGCGCTCGTAAAGCGATTAAATCAGCCAATTTGCAATTCAATATTCCCCAAGGCAAAGACTTACAAGAACGTTTAGATAGCGTATTAGAAGTGTTATACCTTATTTTTAATGAAGGGTTTCACTCAAACAGTAAAGACCAATTAATCAGAGAAGATTTATGTGGTGAAGCTATGCGTTTATGTAAATTATTGCTCAACCATCAACAAACCCAATTCCCAGAATGTTATGCGCTTTTTGCTTTGATGTGTTTTCATTCGTCAAGATTAGAAGCCAAAACAAACGTAAATAACCAAGTACTAGATTTAAAACAACAAGATAGAAGCTTATGGCATTTGCCGTTAATACAACTTGGAAATTCTATGATGTATAAAGCCATTGAAACCGAAGAATTTTCTTGTTACCATTATGAAGCTGCTATTGCAGCCGAACACTTAAAAGCTAAAACATTTGAAGACACCAATTGGAACAAAATTTTACACTGGTACAAAGCGCTTTATACCTTACAACCTATGGCTTCACATTTGTTAACTATGGCAGTTGTTTCAATGCAGACTAAGGATTATAAAATAGCAAATATGTATTTGAAACAACTAAAACCAGAAGATTTAGAGCAACGCGCGTATTTATATTATGCGGCTAAAGCGGATTATTATGCCGAAACCGATAATTTTGATGAAGCTTTATTGCAAATTGATTTGGCTTTAGATGCGGTAACTAATACCTTAGAGAAAGCGTATTTATTGAAGAAAAAATCGATTTGGATACGCTCGTAACAATTAATTAAAAAAATAGGACTGATTAAATGACCTATAATGAAATCATACAATGTCTTTATAACTTAGAAGACAAGGATAAAGTAGCTTTTAAAGCGAAGAAATTTGGCATTATCTCATATAATTCACTAGGTATTTATCATAAAGATTTAAAAGTAATAGCTAAAGAAATAGGTGTAGACAATACACTCGCTTTACAGCTTTTTGATAGTGAAATTTACGAAGCGCGCTTATTATGTAGCAAACTGTTTAAACCCAAAGATGTTACAGAGGAGCTCATGGAAAAATGGGTAAAGACCTTTGAGAATTGGGAAATATGTGACAGCTTTTGTATGGGTTTGTTTTCAAAAAGTAATTTTGCTCTTGCAAAAATATTAGAATGGTCACAAAGAGAACCAGAGTTTGAGAAGAGAGCAGCATTTGCTACTTTGGCATCGTATTGTATGGCAGATAAAACTTCAGATAACGCCTTATTTGAACAATTTTTCTCAATTATAAAACGGGAAGCCTGTGATGAGAGACTCTATGTAAAAAAAGCTGTAAATTGGGCGTTAAGAAACATAGGAAAACGAAATGTAGACCTCAATCGTAAAGCCATAGAAGTCGCTAATGACATTCTAGAATTAGAAAGTAAATCTGCCCAATGGATAGCCAAAAATGCGTTAGCCGAATTGCAAAAGGAAGGCATTAGAATGTCCAATTATCCGAGAGCTATTTATAGGTTTTAGATTCCTAAAGTTTAATGACCACTTATTATCCTATAATATAAGATATATGACACTAAAGCCAAAATCCATAAGACCATTCATAGGTTCAAAAGCTTACAATATTTCTAGAGAATTTTATAAAGATTTAGGGTTTGAAGAATTTGTTATTTCTCATAATATGTCGGTATTTAAAACAGGAGAATTTGCCTTTTATTTACAAGACTATTACGCAAAAGATTGGATAGATAATACCATGGTTTTCCTTGAAGTTGATAATGTTCAAAACCATCTTCAACATTTGAAGCAAAGTGGATTAATAGAAAAGTATGAAAATGTCAGGTGCTCAGAGATTGTTTATAATGATTGGGGAAATGAGTTTTTTCTTCATGATCCTTCGGGAATCCTATGGCATTTTGGAGAATTCAATGCACAAATTAAATAACCGTTTTCAATAGCTTAATGTTTTCATAAATGCTTGGTAATAAATTTGTTTGTAACAAAACAGTCTGTTTTACGACGTATTAGTAGAACACATGTTTAATAAAAAAAAAGAAAAAGTTATGATTCATAAAGGAGCATTAGTATTAGGAGCATTATTAGGAGCTACAGCAGGCGTTTTATTTGCGCCAGAAAAAGGAAGCGTTACAAGAGGTAAACTAAAAAAAGAGGGTAAAGTAATTAAAGATCAAATTACTAACGATTTTACCGAGGTTAAAGAAGATTTATCTAAAGCAGCCTCTTCAGGTAAAGAGAAACTGAAACAAGATTTAGAAGATTTAGCTTCAAAATCAAGTTATAAAACAGAACAGGCTATTACTTTTTTAGAAAAACAATTAGCTATTTTAAAAGATAAGAATAAAACCCTTCAGAAAACAAGTTAATGTAATTTTCTTCTAAAAATGAGTCTTTTCAAATCTTGAAAAGACTCATTTTTTTGTTTTTATTAAAAAGAATTATTGAACGTGTTTTTTAATTAATTAGCATTAACTTAATCTAAACATCTAAATATATTAACATTTTTTTGTACTTTACACACTTTATCTATGTGTATTGCTCCCAAGTCATATTCATCTTTTTTTACATATAAGTAGCTCTTAATGAATTGAATGTGTCTCATATACTATGTATGGGAAATATTATAGTTAGATTATTTTTATAGCAAATGTATCTATATGTATCTATTTTTTTAATAGGCATATTTGATGCTTTAAAAACGGTTAATGAAGAAATTAGAACATTCAATCAAAAAAAGGTATTTCCTTTTTATATCTACAATTATATTAATTATTATAGCTGCATTAGTTATTCTACGAAGTAGCGTTAATAATCAAAAAAAAGCAGCTTTACTTATAAATAAAGCCTCTGATCAGTGTTTGTTAAATGAGCGCATGAACAGCCTAGTATATTCTTTTGAAAGTATTAATAGTGACACAATCAGTTCAGATATAATAGATTCGTTTAAAGGTTATGTTGATAAATTTGAAAAGACACATCGTTATTTAGATTCTGTAAATAAGCAAGAAGGGAATAGTAAAGTTGTAGATTCCTTGTTTAAGGTTACAGGGACGCAATCACAAAAAATAGTTTCTGCCAGTAAGAATATTATAAATACTCCAAATAGAAGATTAATTGCCCAAGATGTAGATCTTATAGCAGACTCAGAATTACCTTATTTTTTAACAATGCAGTCTGTAATAAGTGAATATCAAAAAAGTGCAGATCAAAATCTTCATAGCCTTTTACAAACAATTTATATTCTTGCATTTATTGCAATATTAATATTAATGGGAGAGTTCCTATTTATTTTAGTTCCTGCACAAAAGCAATTATTTAAGCAAAATGATAAACTCTTAGAGGTAAATAGTGATTTAGCAGAATCAGAAGCTAAGGTAAAAGAGCATTTATTAGAATTAACAAGTATAAAAATAGATTTAGAAAAAAAAGACGCTTATAATAAAGTGTTTATTGAGCAATCACCAACAGCTATTGCCATGTTAGATAACGATATGAGATATATAGCGGTATCTCAACGATGGATTGCTGATTACAAAATGGAGAATGAAGAGATTATAGGTAGAAGCCATTATAATATGTTTCCAGAAATAGGTCAGGAGTGGAAAGAAACACACCAAAAATGTTTAAACGGCGCCATTGATACTTGCGATGAAGCACCCTTTATTCGTGGAGATGGCACAGTACAATGGATTTCTTGGGATATACGTCCTTGGTATAGCTCTGAAGGCAAAATTGGAGGTCTACTAATACATACAGAAGATATAACGCATCTAAAAGAAAAAGAAGACGAAAAATTACGAATAGAAAAAATATTAGAAAAATCTAATGAAGTGTCTCGTCTTGGGACATGGGATATTGATTTGGTTAAAAACACTATTTTTTGGAGTAAAATGGTTTTTGAAATACATGAAGCGCCTGAAGGTTTTCAGCCAGATTTAGAAACAGCCATCCAATTTTTTAAGGAAGGAAACAGTAGAGGCACTATTGAAAAAGCAGTTGAAGAGGCTATAGAAAATGGCACACCTTATGATGTAGAAGTTGAATTGGTAACATTTGAAGGTAATATTGTTTGGACGCGTGCTATTGGTCAGGTAGAAATTGTAGATGGAAAATGTGTACGAATTTTTGGAGTGTTTCAAGATATTAATGAGAAGAAACTTTCACAAATAGCTTTAAGAGAGGCTCATACGGAATTAAAAGCCATATTCGATTCTAACGCAATTGCTATTGTTGCTACAAATACAGATGGTATTATTAGTAAATTTAATCCTGGAGCAGAAGTCTTAACGGGTTATTCAGCAGATGAAATGATAGGCTTACAAAGACCTATTTTATATCATTTAAGAGACGAATTGAATGCTTTTAAAGAAGATATAGCTAAACAATACGGTAAAAGTTTAACAGGTTTTAGCGCACAAGAAGAACTTGCTAAACATAATGCTTACGATACTCGAGAATGGCATTATCTAAGAAAAGATGGGGCTGTTATACCTGTACAATTAACCTTAACGTCTATTAAAGATGACAAAGGAAAGCTTATTGGGTATTTAGGAGTATCTACAGATGTTTCAGAAAAAAGAATGGCTCAAGATGAACTCTTGAGAAAAAATTACTTATTAAATTTTGCGGAAGAGATTACCTCAATGGGTAATTGGCAATGGAATGTAGCTACCGGTGAGATTGAAAGTTCTAATAATCTTTATAATATCTTTAATCTCGATAAAGATGCTGATAACTTAAATTTTGATACGTATTTTAATCTGGTTCATCCTGATGATAAAGATTTTGTCAAAGAACACATAAATAAAATAATAGAAGAAAAATCGTTTCATGAGTTTACGCATCGAATTATTACAGACGATGGCGTATTAAAAACCATTCAGGTTTTAGGAGAAGTTATCACTAAAACTAACGGAGAGATTGTTAGAATAAATGGTACAAGTCAGGATATTACTGCTGCTAAAGCTGCAGAAGCGGAATTGAATAAAGCCCACATGCAGTTAAAGGCAATCTTTAATTCAGGACCTATAGCCATTGTATCTACAGACAATAATGGGATATTAAACCATTTTAATAGTGGAGCAGAACTTTTACTAGGCTATTCAGCTTCAGAGATGATAGGATTAAAAGAACCAGAAATTTATCATTTAGAAGAAGAACTAGACCAATTTCGTATAGATATAGCAGAAAAGTATGGTTTAGATCCAGAAGGATGTGATCCTTATTTAGAATTAGCAAAGCGTAATGAATACGATACACGAGAGTGGACATATAAAAGAAAAGATGGTTCTACGTTTCCTGTAGAATTAACCTTAACAGCAATTAAAAATGAGCAAGATGATAAAATTGGTTTTTTAGGGGTCGCATTTGACATTACCCAAAGAAGCGTCGCTAAAAATGAACTCATAAGAAAAAATCAATTATTAAATTTTGCTGAAGAGATTACCTTATTAGGGAATTGGCAATGGGACACGGTTGCCGATAAGGTAGTATGGTCTAATAATTTATATAATATTTTTGGACTCGATAAGGAGGTCGAGGATTTAAGCTTTGATACGTATTTTAGTTTTGTCCATCCTGAAGACAAAGACATTGTAACCAATTATTTTGATCAAACTAGAGTAGAGAAAAAACTCAAACGATTTACACATCGCATTATCGCTGGTAATGGCGAAATAAAAATAATACAGCTGTTAGGAGAAGTTATTACCGATGTATTCGGTAATATTATTGAAATGATTGGTACCTGCCAAGACGTTACAGCAGCTTATATTGCCAAAAGAGAATTGTTTGATGCTAACACACAATTAAAAGCTATATTTAATTCTGGTCCATTAGCTATCGTATCGGTTGATAATGAAGGTGTTATTAACCACTTTAACCATGGAGCAGAAATTTTGTTAGGTTATTCTGCATCAGAAATGATAGGAAAAAAGAAACCAGATATTTATCATTTAGAAGAAGAGCTTTTAGAATTTAAGAAAGACATTGCTAAAAAATATAATAAAGATCTTGATGGTTTTAGTCCTTATTTAGAGTTGTCAAAGCAAAATGCACACGATACAAGAGAATGGACATATAAAAGAAAAAATGGTTCAACATTTCCTGTAGAATTAACCTTAACGGCCATTAAAAATAATGACGGCGAAAAAATAGGATTTTTAGCTGTAGCCAATGATATTTCAGATAGAAAAATGGCACAGAATGAATTGCTCCGTAAAAACCAAATTCTAAATTTTGCAGAGGAAATAACTATGATGGGTAATTGGCAAGCAGACATCATAAATGATACTGTTAAATGGTCTGCCAACCTGTATCGTATTTTTCAATTAGATGAAAATACTAAAACAACTCTAGAAACATACCTTAGTTATACCCATCCAGAAGATAAAGAACGTGTAGCAGAACATATGCGTAAAACGGTCGAAGACAAAAGGTTTACAGATATAGTGCATCGCATTCAATTGGCAGATGGCACAGTGAAAATTGTACAACTTTTAGCACAAGTAACTACAAATGATTTTGGGGATGTCGCAGAAATAATAGGTACATGTCAAGATGTAACAGCGCAACGAATGGCAGAGAATAAATTTAGAGGTTTATTAGAGTCTGCGCCAGATGCGATGGTAATTGTAAATGCAGAAGGAAATATTCAACTGATTAATAAACAAGCTGAAAAACTATTTGGATATACAGCAGAAGAATTATTCAATAGATCTGTTGAAATTCTTATTCCTAAGCAGTTTTCAGAAGAGCACGTATCGCATCGTGATGGATTTTTTACTAACCCTAGAGTGAGAACCATGGGCGTAGGCAATGGAGAAGAATTATTTGCTATAAATAAAAGTGGCGTAGAAATACCAATTCAAATAAGTTTGAGCCCGCTACAAACAGAAGAAGGCTTATTAATTTCTGCAGCGATTCGAGATATTACCATACAAAAAACAGCCCAGACGAAAATAATAAAAGCTAAAAATGATTTAGAAGTTTTAGCTCAGAAATTGATTATACAAAATAGTCAACTTGCAGATTTTGCACAGATTACCTCTCATAATTTACGTGCGCCAGTAAGTAATCTAAATTCGCTTTTAGGTTTTTATGTAGAATCTGATGATCCTGAAGAAAAGGACGTTTTGTTTCAAAAATTCGAGACCGTTATTAATCATCTTACACTAACCTTAAATACCTTAGTAGAAGCATTAAAGATAAGAAGTGATAATTCTAGGGAGAAGGAAGATATTTTGTTTGAAGATGTATTAAAAACAACAACAGATATTTTAAGTGGAGAAATATTAAAAACTAATGCTATAATTAAAGCGGATTTTTCTAAATTGCCATTAATAAATTATGATAAAATTTATTTAGAAAGTATTTTCCTCAATTTAATAGGTAATGCCATAAAATATAAGTCTAAGGATAGAGATCCGGAAATTAGCATTAGATCTGAAAGAGACAACGAAAAAATTAAATTAACGATATCTGACAATGGTTTAGGTATAAATTTAGATAGACATGGTAATAAAATTTTTGGTTTAAATAAAGTATTTCACAGACATCCTGATGCTAAAGGAGTGGGGTTATATATGACCAAAACACAAATTGAAGCTATGGGTGGAGCTATTAATGTATCGAGTAAAGTTAATGAAGGGACAACATTTACAATAATTTTTTAATTATGAACAGTAATTACAATATATGTGTGGTTGATGATGATGATATTTATCAATTTACTATTGTTAAAATACTTAAGTCCATTGATTTAGATAAAAAAATAAGTCTTTTTTCAGATGGTGAAGAGGCCTTAGAGTTTTTGATAGATAATCTTTATAATAATGAAGAACTTCCAGATATCATATTTTTAGATATAAATATGCCTATTATGGATGGTTTTCAATTCATGGAAGAGTACGTTAAGATAAAACCAAAATTAAACAAGAAAATAATTATCTATATGGTGTCTTCTTCAGTAGACCCTGTGGATATTGAACGTGCTAAGAATATTAGTGACATTTCTGACTATATTATAAAACCTATAAAGGCGGGACAGTTACAAGAAATTATGGCTAATCTTTAAATGGCGGTTTGTTGTTTAAGTTTGGCTTAGACCAATTTTTCAATAAACTCAACATTTACAACATGTGTGCCTTTAAAAGGCATAACGCTAACCTTGTCTCCAAATAGATCTGTAGCTCGTGCTGACTCAAGTTGAATTCTTTGCTCATCTAAGTATTCATCTTTAGTGCCATAAATCAGTTTTACCTTGGTGTCTTTAGATAGATACTTATAATCTTTAGCGGTTAATTCTTTTGGAATTCCACCAGAATGAAGAACAAGCTGATCGCATTGCAGTTGGCGTTTTGCAATATATCGCATAGCTACACTTACACCTTGAGAATAGCCAAAAACGATTAAATGAACACCTTCAGGAATTTTTTCAACTTCTAATACTGCATCAATATAGTTTACAATATTTTCCATTCCGGCTTCGGTATTATCACGCGTTAACCAATTAGCACCAACATGCATTTTAGGTTGAATATAAAATTTGCTGGGAGCTTGTGGTGCAATAATGTAATTGTCCTCAGCATTTAAACCTTTAAAGTATTTGAGAAAATAACGACTCATATAGCCCATGCCATGACACACCAACCAAACCGTTTTTGTGCGTTCCGTAAGTGTATTTAAAGTAGAGTAGGAGTTGGTACTGGTGTATGAGATTTCTTTCTCTTGTGAATTCATTTTTCTAGGCGGTTTCTGTATCTTTGTAATCGATTCAAAAATACTATTTTTATATGCAAATGACTAAAGAGGATTTCCTAGCCAAAGCAAATGCAGCAAGCAAAAACACCTTAATGGAAACCTTAGATATTGAAATGGTGGACTTTGGAGATGATTTTTTAGTGGCCAAAATGCCTGTAACATCCAAAGTATACCAACCAGATGGAGTATTACACGGAGGAGCGACAGCAGCTTTAGCAGAAAGTGTTGGTAGTTTTGCATCGCATATTTTTATAGATACCGAGAATATGTTTGTTCGGGGTTTAGAAATTACAGCGAATCATCTAAAAAGTGTAACCAAAGGTTATATCTATGCTAAAGCGACTTTTTTGCATAAAGGACGTACCACACAACTGCTAGATATTAGAGTGACAGACGAAGCCGATAATCTTATCTCAATATGTAGATTATCTACCATTTCACTTCCAAAAAAGAAATAAGTAATGGATGCGATGTCCTTTTTTGATGCTCTAGAGCAGCAATACAAAAACAATTTACCTTTTGTAGTTTATAGTAGACCAATTAATTCAATCATTAAATCTTGGTTGCAAGAAGATGATACTGTTCATAAATCGGAAACATTTACTGAGAGTGGATTTTTATTTGCTCCTTTTGATCTTAAACAAAACAGTATTCTTTTTCCAAAAGAACGCTGTTTATATTCTGAAATAACGACGGATAGTTTAGATGTTGAAGATTTTGAACCTACCGCAATCACTCAAAGTGAAACTGAGAGAATTCAACATATCGATTTAGTTTCGAAAGGTATCCAAAGTATTAAAAATAACGATTTACAAAAAGTGGTATTATCACGCTGCCAAACAAAACCACTTCAAGATACGAATCCATTAACCATTTTTAAACGCCTTTTTAATACCTATTCAAATGCGATGGTGTACTGTTGGTATCATCCTAAGGTAGGACTATGGATTGGAGCTACGCCAGAGTTATTATTAAAAGTTGAAGGCAAACGACTCACCACCATTTCTTTAGCAGGAACACAGCCTTATCAAAGCCAGTCAGTGGTAACTTGGACAAACAAAGAGTTTGAAGAGCAGCAAATTGTAACGGATTTTATAACTGAACAATTAAAACCATATACGTCAAACATTAATGTATCAGAAGTAGATACCGTAAGAGCCGGAAACTTGTTACATCTTAAAACGAGAATCATCAGTGTTTTAAAAGGCGATGCAGATTTAAAAGCTATAATCGAAGCCTTGCATCCAACTCCAGCAGTTTGTGGGTTCTCTAAGGCTAAGGCAAAAGATTTTATTCTTAATCATGAAAACTATAATAGAGAATATTACACTGGTTTTTTAGGCGAATTAAACCTAAAACAAAGCAAAACTAGGAACACTAATAGACGTAACGTAGAGAATAACGCTTATGCAGTTGTAAAAACACAATCTAATTTCTATGTAAATTTACGCTGTATGCAACTCAAAGATGCCAAAGCAAATATTTATGTAGGTGGAGGTATTACCAAAGCTTCTAACCCAGAGAACGAATGGGAAGAAACTGTGAATAAAACAGCTACAATAAATACGGTACTTAATTAAGTGTAGAATGTAATCGTTATTAGTTATATTTTTAGTTGAAGCTCTATTTCATTATCTCCTTTTATTAGGTAATTTTGTATTTATATGAAGTACTCAAAAATACCTTTGTCCCAAACTATAGTTACTTTATGCAAAACGCATAATATAAAACACATAGTTATTTCTCCAGGCAGTAGAAACGCCCCTTTAACCATTGGTTTTACTCACGATGATTTTTTTAACTGTTATAGTATTGTAGATGAGCGTTGCGCAGCATTTTTTGCTTTAGGTATTGCTCAGAAATTACAAAAACCTGTTGCTATAGTTTGTACATCTGGAAGTGCCTTATTAAATTATTATCCTGCAATTGCAGAAGCGTATTATAGTAATATCCCATTAGTGGTTTTGTCTGCAGACAGACCAAAACATTTGATAGATATTGGAGATGGACAAACTATAAAACAGAAACGAGTTTATGGAGAACATGTTTTATATAGTGCCAATTTAAAACTCGATTTAAAAAAGACAGATAATACCCTTCCAGAAAATGAATTGCGTATTTTTAAAAATATTGAGAATAAATTAGAACGATTTTTAGGGCTACAGAAAGATATTCAGACGTATAATGAATCTGAAATTCATGATGCATTAACAATGTCTAAGTTAGATTCAGGTCCTGTTCATATTAATATTCCATTTGACGAACCTCTATATGATATTGTAGATGAGTTATCTATAAATCCAAAGCCTTTCAAAATTCAAACAAGAATAGATAAAGTAGACGAATTTGAAATTAAGAGTTTAGTAGATGTTTGGCATAACGCTAAGCGAAAAATGATTTTAGTAGGTGTCTTGCAGCCCAATTCTATTGAAGAAAAATGGATACAAGAAATTGCAGACGATGATAGTATCATTGTATTTACAGAAACGACATCTAATTTACATCATCCTGATTTTTTCCCAGGAATAGATAAAATGATAGCACCTTTAGATGATGATGGTTTTAAAAATCTTCAGCCAGATATCTTGGTTACTATAGGTGGCTTAATTGTTTCAAAAAAGATAAAAATATTTTTAAGAACCTATAAGCCAGAACATCATTGGCATGTTGGCTTGTCTAGAGCAAATGATACTTTTTTCTGTTTAGAAAAACATATTAAATTAAGCCCAAATGCATTTTTAGCTGCGTTTTTACCACAAGTAACACATCATACAAAAAGTACTTATAAATCGACTTGGCTTGGGTTGCGTCAAAAGCGAAGAAAGCTACAAGAAACGTATTTAAGTACACTACCATTTTCTGACTTTACGGTTTTTAACTCAATTGTAAAAAGTGTACCAAAACAAAGTCAATTACACGTAGGAAATAGCTCTGCAATTCGTTATGCCCAATTATTTCAAATACAAAAAAGTGTCGATGTATTTTGTAATAGAGGAACAAGTGGTATAGATGGTAGTACAAGTACAGCTATAGGTGCCGCAGTTGCTACCGAAAAGCGAACAACATTTGTAACGGGAGATTTAAGTTTCTTTTACGATAGTAATGCACTTTGGAATAATTATATACCCAAAACATTTAGAATTATAGTGGTGAATAACCAAGGTGGTGGCATTTTTAGAATTCTTCCAGGTCATAAAAACACAGAGAATTTTGACACTTATTTTGAAACTAAACATGGTTTAAACGCAAAACACTTATGCGAAATGTATGGTTTTGAATATCATATGGCTTCAGACGAAGTGTCTTTAGAAGAAAATTTAAAATCATTTTATGCTATTTCTAAGCAACCTAAATTATTAGAAGTCTTTACAAACTCTCGTGTTAATGATCAAATTCTATTAGATTATTTTAAGTTTATCGAGTAAATTAAGGATTAAATTAAAGTTAAGATGTGACTTTTTCATTTTAAGTGTTTCTAAAAAATACTTACCTTTAGGAAAACTTATTTATTTAACTTAAAAACATAGTGTAACATGAGTAAAAGAGATGATTTAATTGTAAAATACGCGGCAGATTTAAAAGATAAATGTGGTGTTGATGCTGATATGGATTTATTAACAAAAGTAACTGTTGGTTTAGGTCCATCTATTTATAATGCAGATTCTTCTACCGTTTCTGGTTCAGATGAAAAAGAATTAGCGACAGTGAAAAATAACTATTTAATCAAGAAATTAGGATTAAAAGATGGAGCTGATTTAGATAAAGGAATTGATGCTGTAATGGAAACATATGGAAGATCTAATAGATCTAAATATAGAGCTGTAGTTTATTATTTATTATGTAAGCATTTCAAAAAAGAGTCTGTTTACTAATAGCTAACTTTTTAAAGTATAAAGAAGCGTTATAATTAAATAATTATAGCGCTTTTTCTTTATATTAATATGAATATCTTTGCAACATGATAAATTTAGGCGAATACAATACATTAGAAATTTTAAGAGATACTGAACCAGGCTTATTTTTGGGTGATGGAGCAGAAGGTGAAGTCCTGTTACCTAATAGGTATGTACCAAAAGTATTTGAAATTGGTGATAAAATTGAAGTTTTTGTTTATTTAGACAATGAAGAACGACCAGTTGCAACCACAGATCATCCTTATATTAAAAAGGATGACTTTGCCTTGCTGCGTTGTAATCAAGTTACAGATTATGGTGCCTTTTTAGATTGGGGACTGGTAAAGGAATTGTTTTGTCCTTTTAGAGAGCAAGCCTTTAAAATGAAAGCAGGTGGTTGGTATTTGGTACATTGTTATTTAGATGACGAGTCTGAACGTTTAGTGGCATCGAGTAAAACTAATCGGTTTTTAGATAATAAAGAATTAACAGTTGCACAGTTTGATGAAGTAGATTTAATTGTTTCACATCCATCAGAGTTAGGCATGAATGTCATTGTCAATAAAAAACACTTAGGCTTAGTCTTTAAGGATGATATTTATAAAGATATTAGTGTTGGTGACCGACTTAAAGGTTTAGTAAAAAAAGTACGACCAGATAACAAGTTAGATATTTCATTAAATCAAATAGGTTATAGGAATATAGAACCAAATGCAGAGTATATTTTAAATGAATTACATGATAATGGTGGCTTTATACCACTTCATGATAAATCTAACCCTGAAGACATTAAGGATCAGCTTCAAATGAGTAAGAAAAGCTTTAAAAAAGCAATAGGTTCGTTATACAAAGAGCGTCAAATAGAAATAAAAGAAGACGGTATTCACTTATTGTAAGAATCGGGATCTTCTAGAGACAAGGTGTCTTCAACCCAATTTATAGCGGTATTAAAATCGTTAAACACTTTTCTGTTGAATTTAAAAAAGTGATTTTCAATCTCAATAATACGTTCAGTTAAATTACTATAACTTATTGTAGCAAAAGCTTTTAGGTTGCTGAAGGTGTCGTTGAAATTTTTAGCATCATTAACATTAATTGAATATGAATTTATTCTATTACTAATAAAACCAATAGGTTTATCCTCATAATGTGTTTTCACTAGAAAGGCAAGTTCATCAAAGTTTCTAAAAGTTACATCTACACCTTCGTTAAACTCTGCTAGCAGAAAATGTTCGTAAAAATATACAGTTCCTAATTTTATTTTATAGGTCTCAAATGGTTTATTATATATGTTGGGATTATAATGCATTGTAAATTAATAATATATCTGCAAATATACTATGCTTGCATAATAAAATAAAGTAAAAAATAGAGTTTAGCGTATTATTATTAATTTCTTACTTTTGCGCTTAAAATATTGATAAATATGAGCCATATAGATTGGAAAGTTGCCAAGTCTTATGAAGATATAACCTATCATAAATGTAATGGCGTTGCCAGAATTGCATTTAATAGGCCAGATATACGTAATGCATTTCGTCCGAAAACCACTTCAGAACTGTATGATGCATTTTATGATGCAGGTGAAGATGTGAATATTGGTGTCGTGCTATTGAGTGCAGAAGGACCTTCTAGCAAAGATGGTATTTGGAGTTTTTGTTCGGGTGGAGATCAAAAAGCCAGAGGTCACCAAGGATATGTTGGAGAAGATGGTTACCATCGTTTAAACATCTTAGAAGTGCAACGCTTAATTCGTTTTATGCCAAAAGCAGTTATTGCTGTTGTACCAGGTTGGGCTGTTGGTGGAGGTCATAGTTTACATGTCGTTTGCGATTTAACTTTAGCCAGTAAAGAACATGCTATCTTTAAACAAACTGACGCAGATGTTACTAGTTTTGATGGAGGATATGGTTCTGCATATTTGGCAAAAATGGTCGGTCAGAAAAAAGCAAGAGAAATCTTTTTCTTAGGAAGAAACCATTCGGCTCAAGAAGCTTTTGATATGGGAATGGTAAATGCGGTTATTCCTCATGAAGAATTAGAAACGACAGCTTACGAATGGGCTCAAGAAATATTAGCAAAGTCACCAACATCTATAAAAATGCTAAAATTTGCAATGAATCTTACAGATGACGGAATGGTTGGTCAGCAAGTATTTGCAGGAGAAGCGACCCGATTAGCATATATGACAGATGAAGCTAAAGAAGGAAGAGACGCCTTTTTAGAGAAAAGGAAGCCTAATTTTCCTAAAAAATGGATTCCATAATTTAACCAAGCTTAAATGAAGAAAATTAAACCGTGGCTTTCAGCCATGCGCTTAAGAACATTACCACTTTCTGTCTCTGGAATTATTCTTGGTAGTTGTTTTGCTTATTACAATGGCCATTTTAATCCTTGGATTTTATTTTTTGCAATTCTAACCACTATAAGCTTACAGATATTATCTAATTTAGCTAATGATTATGGTGATGGAATAAAGGGAACAGATAATGATGAGCGTGTTGGGCCACAACGTGCCATACAAAGTGGTGCCATTACTCCAAACGAAATGTTTGAAGCCATACGATTTAATGTTATTGTCGTAATTATATTGACTTTATCCCTTTTGTGGGTTGCTTTTGGGCCTAATAATTTTCTTTATATAATTTTATTTGTAATTCTAGGTGGACTGTCTGTTTATGCCGCTTTAAATTATACCATGGGAAATTCCCCTTACGGTTACCGTGCACTTGGCGATGTTTTTGTATTTATATTTTTTGGATTAATAAGTACCATTGGAAGTTATGTCCTTTATATGCAAGTTTTAGATCATGTAGTTGCGTTACCAGCTATTGCATTGGGCTTGTTAAGCGTTGGTGTATTAAATTTAAATAACATGCGAGACATAGAATCTGATACCAATGCAGGTAAAATTACATTAGCTGTTAAATTAGGATTATCACGAGCTAAAAAATACCACTTTATCCTTATCATAGGAGCCATGTTAATTACCGTAATATTTTCAATATTATATTATGTAGCACCTTATAATTTTATGTATTTACTTGCTTTTATTCCGTTAATAATTCATGTTAAAAAAATAAAATCAGCCATAGAACCTGATGATTTTGATAGTCAATTAAAGGTTTTGGCATTGTCTACATTTCTGTTTTCACTGCTATTAGGAGTTGGCTATATTTTGTATTAATTTTAAAGAATATTTCAGCTTTAAATTACAAAACTGTATAACATTAATAATAAAAACATGAAAATTACATTCTACGGTCATGCTGCATTAGGGATACAAATTAAAGATATTAATATTTTAGTCGACCCTTTTATTTCCGGAAATGAAAAAGCATCTGCGATAGATATTGATGCCTTAAAAGCCGATTATATTTTAGTGACCCACGCACATCAAGATCATATTTTAGATGTTGAAGCGATTGCTAAACGTACAGGAGCAATCATTGTTTCTAATTATGAAATTGTAACACATTATCAGAATAAAAATTTAGAAGGACATCCGATGAATCATGGTGGTTCTTGGGATTTTGAATTTGGAAATCTTAAATACGTTAATGCTATTCACACGTCGTCTTTTCCAGATGGTAGTTATGGTGGGCAACCTGGTGGATTTATTATTGAAGGAGAACGCAAAACCATTTATATTGCCGGAGATACAGCTTTAACTATGGATATGAAGCTCATTCCTATGCAAACTAAATTAGATTTAGCCATATTGCCTATAGGAGATAACTTTACAATGGGCATAGATGACGCTATTCTTGCTAGTGATTTTATAGAATGTGATAAGATCTTAGGTTATCACTTTGATACTTTTGGATATATAGAAATTGATCACGAAGTTGCGAAACGCAAATTTTTTGATAAGGATAAGGATTTGATGCTTTTAGATATAGGTGAAAGCGTTGAGTTATAAAATCATTTTTTTTTAGTCATAAATTTTAAAGTAAAAATTCAAATATGAAAAACTTAGCTTGCCTTTTGTTTTTATCTATCCTTATGTTAAGTTGCAAGAATGATGTACCACAATACAATGACTCAGTTCCAGTACACGATGATTTCAAAATAGAATCAAAATTTGTAAACGAAACCAGAGTCATCAATATATGGACACCACCAAATTACAAAGCGACTAATGATTCTTTTCCTGTTTTGTATATGCCAGATGGAGGTATTGTTCAAGAAGATTTTCCGCACATAGCAAACACAATTGCTAAACTTGTTGAGAATAAAAGTATTCCTCCAATTATTCTTGTTGGCATTGAAAATACGGATAGAGGAAGAGATTTATCTGGCGCTTCTGTAATAAAAGAAGATGAACAATATTGTCCATTAACAGATGGAGCTAAAAATTATAGGGCATTTATTTTAGAAGAATTAGTACCTGAAATAAATAAAAAATATAGAACAACTGAAGAAAAGGGCATCATTGGAGAATCATTAGCAGGACTTTTTGTTGTAGAAACCCTTCTTTTAAATCCAAATACGTTTGATTTTTATATCGCTATGGATCCCTCTTTATGGTGGAATAACCGTCATTTAGTACGTAAAGCAAAAGTTTTTTTAGAAAATACACCTAACAAAAAAATAAGATTTTGGTTTGCAGGTTCTGCTAACGAGACCATTTCTCCACACACCAACAATCTTGCAAAAACATTAGAGAATAAAGCCTCAAAGAACTTAGTGTGGAAATATTCTGATGAACCAAATGAAAAACACAATACCATTTTTAGAGCAACAAAAGAAAAAGCTTTGACTTGGATTTTAAATGTTAAATAACAATTATTTTACCATTTAAACCATTGATAAATTTAGTATCCTATCTGTAAAACTAATTTAGCCGTATCTTTGCCACGTTATGAAAGTTAATAAACTCACAGATTGGTTACCAACCACAAATAAAGAAGTTAAAATTAGAGGTTGGACAGAACTAGATGTTATACTATTTAGTGGCGATGCCTATGTAGACCATCCGTCTTTTGGGCCAGCAGTTATTGGTCGTATTTTAGAAAGTTATGGATTAAAGGTTGCTATAGTGCCACAGCCTAGTGTAAACGATAATCTGCAAGATTTTACGAAGCTTGGAACACCAAAATTATTTTTTGGAGTCACAGGTGGTTGTATGGATCCTATGGTGAGTAATTATACCGCAAGTAAAAAACGTAGAGATAAAGATGCTTATACACCAAATGGTGATAAGGGATTTAGACCAGATTACGCTACATCTGTATATTCAAAGATTTTAAAAGAAAAATTTCCAGATGTCCCTGTTCTTATAGGTGGTATTGAAGCGTCCTTACGTCGTGTTACACATTACGATTATTGGAGTGACAAACTTATGCCAACTATTTTAGAAACCTCTAAAGCAGATATGTTGGTATACGGAATGGGAGAACAACCTTTGCGAGAAGTTGTTGAATTGCTACAAAAAGGTGTACCATTTTCAAGTTTAAAAACTATAAAACAAACGGCTTTTTTATTAGATGAAGATGAAGCACTTCCCAAAAATAAAAATTGGGATGATGTCGAAATTCACTCACATGAGATTTGTTTAAAGGATAAAAAGAAATTTGCGTCTAATTTTAAAGTGATTGAACAAGAATCAAATAAGCTTAAGGCAAATAGAATCTTACAAGAGGTAAATAACCGTAAACTGGTAATAAATCCACCTTTTCCAACGATGTTAGAAGAAGAGATTGATGCTTCTTTTGATTTACCATACACACGTTTACCACATCCAAAATATAATAAACGAGGACCAATACCTGCGTTTGAAATGATTAAGTTTTCAATTAACATTCATCGTGGTTGTTTTGGAGGTTGTAGTTTTTGTACCATTTCTGCTCATCAAGGCAAATTTATTGCTAGCCGAAGTGAAGAGTCCGTTTTAAGAGAAGTTGATAAAGTGGCAAATATGCCAGATTTTAAAGGTTATTTATCAGATATTGGAGGGCCTTCTGCTAATATGTATAAGATGAAAGGGAAAGTGCAATCCATTTGTGATAAATGTGTCGCTCCTTCTTGTATTTCGCCTGTAATTTGCAGTAACTTAGATACATCTCACAAACCGTTAACGCAATTATATCAGGCTGTAGATAAACATCCTAAAGTAAAGAAATCTTTTATTGGAAGTGGTATTCGTCACGATATGTTAGTGCCAGAGTTTAATAAAAATGCCGACCCAAAAGAATTAGATGCTTATACTGAAGAAGTCATGACGAAGCATATTTCTGGTCGACTAAAAGTAGCACCAGAGCATACTTCAGATCCTGTTTTAAAATTGATGCGTAAACCTTCGTTTAAGTATTTTCATAAGTTTAAAGAACGTTTCGATAAAATCAACGTAAAGAAAGATTTAAAGCTTCAATTAATTCCTTATTTTATTTCAAATCATCCTGCTTGTGAAGTAGAAGATATGGCAAATTTAGCTGCCGAAACAAAAGATATGGGCTTTCAATTAGAGCAAGTACAAGGATTTACACCAACACCAATGACCGTTGCAACTGTCATTTATTATAGTGGTTATCATCCATACACTTTAAAGCCAACTAAAACACCAAAATCTAAAAAAGAAAAAGATGAACAACATCGTTTCTTCTTTTGGTATAAAAAGGAAAACAAAGACTGGATTAAAAAAACGTTGAATAAAGTTGGTCGAACAGATTTAGTAGAACGATTATTACCAGAAGATAAAAAAAACAAAGGCTGGAAAAGTGTAAATCTTAAAGAAGTAAAAAATACATTTGATGATGCGGTTCCTGCAACATATACGCGTCGAAAAAAGAAACATAAACCTCGAAAGAAGAGACGTTAGACTTTAAGATAGATTATTTTTTAGAATTATTTTCTAACCATTCATTCCGTAGATCATCCGAAACTTTTCCTGTACCATCATGTTTCCAACCTGGTGGTTTAATTAGGTAAAGGAATCTATGCTTTATAGATTTTTGACCTGTAAAAGCATCTTTCAGCATATATAGCCATTCAATAAATGCAATTTTTATGGGGTTGTAAGTGTTTATATTTGTCACTAAACCGTATCTAACTTTTTCATCTTTTAATTCGGCTTGAAACGTTCCAAATAATTTATCCCAAATAATCAAAATTCCAGCATGATTGCGATCTAAATACATAGGGTTACTTCCATGATGTACTCTGTGATGCGATGGTGTATTAAAAATAGCTTCAAACCATTTAGGCATTTTGTCTATAGTTTCGGTATGAATCCAAAATTGGTACAACAAGCTAACAGACATTTGAAGTAACAACATTGCAGGATGAAAGCCTAATAATGGTAACCATAACCAAAAGATAAAGGTGTAAAATCCTCCAGACCACGTTTGCCTTAAAGCAGTACTCAAATTATAATGCTCAGAAGAGTGATGTACCACATGAGACGCCCAAAATAAACGACATTCATGAGATACGCGATGAAACCAATAATAAGCGAAGTCATCTGCAAAAAATAATAGTATAAAAGACCACCAAGCTATAGGAATAGTAAACAATCTAAAATTGTCATATATCAAAAAAAACACGAATAATACTATAGCTTTACTTGCAAAACCTAAAATAACATTACCTAATCCCATAGCAATAGAAGAGAAAGCATCTTTAGCTTCATAGCTCTTAATGCGCTGTTTCGTAGTTAGATATAACTCTAGTAACATTGCCAAGACAAAAAAAGGAATAGCGTACAAGATTATATTGGGAAAATCAGGCATTATGAGTTGTTATTTGCGCTCTAATTTACGAAATTAATTGACTATTTTTGAATACTCTTATGAAAGCAGAATACAAACAATATATCTTAAATTTTAAGCGACCAAGTGGAACATCGCGTGGAGTAATGACTACAAAAGAAACGTGGTTTATAAAATTAGAGCATCAAGGTAAAACGGGAGTAGGTGAGTGTGGTATTTTAAGAGGTTTGTCTGTTGAAGATAGACCAGACTATGAAGAAAAATTGAAATGGGTTTGTAATAATATTCACTTAGGTTTAGACAAACTTTTAAGTGAACTTACAGCATATCCAAGCATTCAATTTGGATTAGAAACGGCCTACAAATCTTTAGATAGCGCAAATTCGTTTGAATTATTTCCTTCTGAGTTTTCAAGAGGAAAAGATGGCATACCCATAAATGGTTTAGTTTGGATGGGCAACGAAGATTTTATGCGAACCCAAATTAAAGATAAAATTGAAGCAGGTTTCAGTTGTATTAAATTAAAAATTGGAGCAATAGATTTTCAAACGGAATTAGACATTTTAAAATCGATTAGAAAGGAATTTTCCGTTTCAGATATCGAATTACGAGTTGATGCTAATGGAGCATTTTCAACAGAGGATGCTTTAGAGAAGCTAAAACAGCTTTCAGAATACCAATTACATTCTATAGAACAACCTATAAAAGCACAACAATTTGAGGCCATGTCTAAGCTTTGTGATGTAACACCTTTGCCAATTGCTTTAGATGAAGAATTAATTGGAGTATTTTCTAAAACGAACAAGCAAACACTATTACAAACAATAAAACCTCAATATATTATTTTAAAGCCAAGTTTGGTTGGTGGATTTGGAGGGAGTAAAGACTGGATTAACGCTGCAGAAGATTTAAATATAAAATGGTGGATAACAAGTGCCTTAGAAAGCAATATTGGCCTAAATGCCATATCGCAATGGACTTACACTTTAAAAAGTAAAATGCCACAAGGTTTAGGAACAGGAAGTTTATTTACAAACAATTTTCCTTCGCCTTTAATTGTAAAAAATGGTACTTTGCATTACAATTTAAAACAACATTGGAAATTTAATTTATAACATGAATTATATACAACAAGCCTACAAAGGACAACGCGAACTTTGGATGTTTTTCTTAACCACATTCTTAATTGCTGGTATTTTTATTGGGAATTTTATTTATTTTTTAATCGCTGATCCAGCAGATTTAGAAATGGCCTATGAAATGATGAAGCAAATTCCTGCTAACTTGTCATTAATAATGAATCTTTTGCCTTTTGCTTTTTTATTAGGACTATTATTTGTGTTGGTAAAATATGTACACCAAAGAAGTCTCTTATCGTTAACAACAACACGACCTAAAGTAGATTTTAAGCGTATTTTATTTTCGTTTTTGATGATAACAATATACACCATTGTTACATTTTTTATAGGCTATTCAATAGATTCCTCTGAAATTGTATTTCAGTTTAATCCCGTTAAATTCGCAATCCTATTTCTAATAAGTATACTCTTGTTTCCATTTCAAATTGGTTTAGAAGAATATTTATTTAGAGGTTATTTAATGCAGCATATAGGTGTTTTAGTAAAGAATAAATGGTTTCCATTAATTTTTACGTCTGTATTATTTGGCTTAGCACATAGTGCAAATCCAGAAGTTGGAGCCGTAGGGTTTTGGCAAATGATGATTTTTTACGTTGGTACAGGATTATTATTAGGAATAATGACTTTAATGGATGAAGGCTTAGAGTTAGCTTTAGGATTTCATTTAGGAAACAATCTTATAGCATCTTTGTTAGTAACTGCAGATTGGACTGCTTTGCAAACAGATGCCTTATTTAAAGATATGTCAGAACCAGGATTAGGTTCAATCTCAGAAATTATATTACCCGTTTTATTAGTTTATCCACTAATGCTCCTCATTTTATCTAAAAAATATGGTTGGACCAATTGGAAAGATAAATTATTCGGAAAAGTAACAGAACCTCCAAAAGAAAATTATAAAATAATAGAATAACCTATGACACCAACATACGACAAAGTACATAACCGTTTTAAGTTTAACGGCTTACATTTTAGTCATGAAGAATTAAAAGAAGTTGCATACAGTCTTATTAAGGAAGGTAAAGCCTACGAAAAAGTAACTGGAGATTTTTTAATAGATTGGTTAAATAAAGATGATTTTTTAATTGTAACAACATCAGGTTCTACAGGTTATCCTAAAGAAATTAAATTAAAGAAACAAGCCATGGTCAATTCTGCCATTGCTACAGGTAACTTTTTTGGGTTAGAGCCAGGAGATAAAGCTTTACATTGTTTGCCTAGCCATTTTATTGCAGGTAAAATGATGTTTGTAAGAGCTCTAGTTTTAGGTTTGGAAATTGATTTTGTAGAGCCTGCAGCTCATCCTGTTTTTGATTATGAAGTGCCTTACGATTTTTGTGCGATGATTCCGTTGCAGTTAAAATATTCTATTGATCAAATTCACAATATTAAAAATATTATTGTTGGTGGATCTAAGGTTACAAAACCATTATTAGAAAACATTAAAAATTGTAAACCTAAGTTTTTTGAAACCTACGGAATGACTGAAACTGTAACTCATGTTGCTGTTAGGCCCTTAGAATCTAAATCAGGTAAAAAAGAGCCTTATTTTAGGGCTTTACAAAATATTAAGTTTGAACAAGACGATAGAAACTGTTTAGTTATCCACGCCCCAAAATTGGTAAAAGAAACTTTAGTTACTAATGATATTGTAGACTTAAAATCTGAAACTAGTTTTCAGCTTTTAGGCCGTTATGATAATGTTGTTAATTCTGGTGGTGTTAAGTTGTTTCCAGAACAAATAGAAGATAAACTACAACCCGTAATTAGTAAACGTTTTATTGTTGCTGGTGAAGAAGATGTTACACTAGGAGAAAAATTGATTCTTATTGTTGAAAACCCTTCAGATTCTATTGCTGTTATTCAAAATAGAATTGAAGAATTAAAAACACTGGATAAATTTGAAGTCCCTAAGAAAATTTATACAATAGAAAAATTTCCTGAAACTAATAATGGGAAAATTCAACGTAAAAAGACTTTAATAGCTGTAGTTGGTAGTTAAGAATAGTGCTTCAATAATAAAATTTGAGAAACGACTAATTAATTGTTTTAAAATACAGAATTATAAAGAACCTGTATTTAATTCTACCATTAAAGCCATACGTTAACTCATTCAAAGCAGTACTTCACTCATTGTACGTTTAGTATCATAGTGTTTGTTTATAGGTTTACACAAACTTATAAATCAACTATTATGAAAAATCTAATACTTATGTTATGTCTTGTATTGTTATCTTGGCAAATACAAGCACAAGAAAAAACAATTTCAGGAATTGTTACTACAGCTTCAGATGGCACGGCATTACCAGGTGCTAATGTTAATATTAAAGGAAGTAAGAAAGGAGTTTTAACTGATTTTGATGGAAAATTCTCATTAAGTGCTCAAGTTGGCGACATTATTATTGTTTCTTATGTTGGAATGCAAACAGAAAATGTAATAATTGGATCAAAATCGGTCTACAATGTAGCATTAATAGCAGATAAAAATACATTAGATGAAGTTGTAATTACGGGCTATGCTGGTACTGCCAGAAGGGCCTCTGTTAGTAGTTCGCTTTCAACAGTTAGTGCTGAATCTTATGAAATCAGTAATAAACGATTAAAAAAGCGTGCAAGAAGAAAAAATAAGAATAAAACGTCTAACCAATTAACAGGTCAAGCCGCAGGTGTTAATGTGAGCACGGGTTCTGGTAAGCCTGGTCAAAGTGCTACTATTATTATTCGTGGTAGAAATTCAATAGCTGAAGATACAGCGCCATTATTTATAATAGATGGTGTTCCTGTAGATCAAGATAATTTCCGTAATTTAAAACGAAAGGATATAGCTAATATATCTGTATTAAAAGATGCTAAAGCAACTGCTATTTATGGTAATAGAGGCAAAGGTGGTGTTATACTTGTTACGACTAAAGCAGGAAAGAAAAGAATTCCAAATAATGAAGACTATGCTAAAATTATAGAAAACCCATTTAAACGCGCAAATTTAACACCTTTATCAACGTTTTCAATAGATGTAGACAAAGCAGGATATTCTAACGTAAGACGAATGATTAACAATGGACAAACAGTGCCACCAAATGCTGTAAAACTTGAAGAAATGGTTAATTATTTTAACTATAATTATTCGCAACCTACAGATGAACATCCTTTTTCTATAAATACCGAAATTGTAAAAACACCTTGGCATAAAGACACGCAGTTGGTTAGAATAGGCTTGCAAGGAAAAACTTATGAGAACGATAAACTTCCGGCTTCTAACTTAACTTTTTTACTAGATGTTTCTGGATCTATGGGCTCTCAGAATAAATTACCATTATTAAAAAGAGCTTTTAAGCTACTTGTAAACCAATTACGCGAAAAAGATAAGGTATCTATTGTTGTTTATGCAGGAGCTGCTGGAGTGGTTTTAGAACCAACATCTGGAGATCAAAAAGAAACCATTTTAAACGCTTTACAGAATTTGAATTCTGGCGGTTCTACAGCTGGTGGTGCGGGAATTGAATTGGCTTATAAATTAGCAGAAAAGAATTTTAAAAAAGACGGTAACAATCGTGTTATTATTGCAACAGATGGTGATTTTAATGTTGGAGCTTCAAGTGATAAAGCGATGCAAACCTTAATTGAAGAAAAACGTAAATCTGGTGTATTTTTATCGGTTTTAGGTTTTGGTTATGGAAACTATAAGGATTCAAAATTAGAAACCTTAGCCGATAAAGGCAACGGAAATCATGCCTATATAGATAATATGCAAGAAGCTCAAAAAGTTTTTGGAAAAGAATTTGGAGGAACACTTTATACAATAGCAAAAGATGTGAAAATTCAAGTGGAATTTAATCCTAAAAAAGTGCAGGCGTATAGATTAATTGGATATGAAAACAGACTGCTTGCAGATGAAGACTTCGCAGATGATACCAAAGATGCTGGAGAATTAGGAAGTGGACATACCGTAACTGCATTATATGAAATTATTCCAGTGGGAATAAAAAGTGATTATCTAAAAAAAGTTGCAGATTTAAAGTATACCCAATCTAAAATAGCGTCTAATTATGAAGATGAACTATTTACGGTAAAATTCAGATATAAAAAACCAAATGAAGATAAGAGTATAGAAATGGTTCATGTTCAAAATAATACTATAACAGAAGCATCAAACGATATGAATTTTGTTTCCGCTGTAGCATTATTTGGAATGCAGTTAAGAGGTTCTAAGTATTTTAATAAAGCCTCAGTATCTCAGGTTATTGCTTTAGCAGAACGTGGAAGAGGAGAGGATACAGATGGTTATAGAGCAGAGTTTATAAGACTGGTAAAGTCTTATGATAATTTTAATTAATATGTTTGGAAAACAAATAATAAAAAACCCAATGCAAAGGCATTGGGTTTTCTTATTTTAAAAGCTACTAGAATTAATTTTCAGTAGATAAGTTTTTCATTTCTGTTTCAACCATTTCATAGAATTGGTCAATTTTTGGTAATACAACAATACGTGTACGTCTGTTTTTTGCTCTATTTTCAGCAGTATCGTTATCCACTAAAGGCACATAAGAACTACGACCAGAAGCTATTAATTGTTGTGGGTTTACGCCTAAGCTTTCTAAAACTCTTACTACAGAAGTAGCACGTTTAACACTTAAATCCCAGTTATCTAATAATGGAGGCTTACTGTAAGATACGTTGTCTGTATGCGACTCTACCATAGCTTCAAAGTCTGGTTTACTATTAATAACTTTAGCTACTTTTCCTAAAATTTCATTTGCTCTAGTAGTCACGTTATAGCTGCCACTTTTAAATAATAATTTGTCAGCAATAGAAATGAATACAACACCTTTTTCAACATTTATTTCAATATCAGGATCGTTGATTCCAACTGCTTTCTTTAGGCTTGTTACAACGGCTAATGTTACACTATCCTTTTTCGTTAGTGCATCTTGTAATCTTGTAATTTTTAAATCGCGTTCTTTTAAGCTCTCTAAAGATTTTTCAAGGTTTTCTGCACCTTTTTGTGTTAAGGTTGTTAAATTTCCTTTGGTATCAATTAAATCTTGATTTGCTTTACGTAAATCATTTAACTGATCTTTCATTGTTTCTACTCTTGCATTAGCTGCAGCAACATCAGAAAGACAGCTATTTAATTTTACTGTTGCCGTATTTAATAAGTCTTGAGATTTCTCATATTTTTCTTGAAGTGCAAGATGTTCTTTCTTTGCGACACAAGATGCTAATAGCATCATTGAGCAAACACTTAATAACATTATTTTTCTCATAATTGATTTTTAGTTTTAATCGTTAATTACAACATTCAAAATTATGCAAAAGAATAACGGCTATGACAAGGATTAACAAAAATTTTAACAGTTTTATAAACAATTAAAATTTAGTCTTCTTTTTTATAAAATAAGACCAAACAATAGAATTGATTTTATAATATCCAAAACGTTTAGGTAATTGTTTCCTTTGCTTTAAAAGACGTGGTAAGTTGTAGTAAAATGAGAGGTGTGCTTTAAGAATAGCAACTAAAAATGCGGGTTTGAGTTGAAATAGAAATCTAGCAGATGCTACACCATCAAGTACCATTCTAATGCCAACTCTAAAAAGGACATTAGAATCTGTATTTTTAAATAGTGTAAATAAACTATTTCTAAAATTGAGATATGTTTTCTTAGGATTAGTATTATTTAATGTAGCACCACCAACATGATAAACCGTAGCCGTACCAACAAATTTTGTGGTATAATTTTTATTAAATGCGCGCCAACATAAATCAATTTCCTCCATGTGAGCAAAATACGACTCATCAAAACCTTCCAATGCTTTGTAAACGAGGCTTCTAATAAAAAAACAAGCACCAGAAGCCCAAAATATTTCGCTATTATCGTTGTATTGTCCTGTGTCTTTTTCAATGGTATCAAAAATACGACCACGACAATAAGGATAACCATATTTGTCAATAAATCCACCAGCCGCTCCAGCATATTCAAATTGCGATTTGTTTTTATAGTCTAATATTTTTGGTTGAATGATTGCCGTTTCAGTATTTGTATTAAATTCTTCTAAAATGGGTTGAAGCCAATTTTTGGTCACTTCAATATCACTATTAACTAAGCAGAGTAACGGTTCTTCTACTTGTTTAAGTGCCTCATTATAACCTTTGGCATAACCACCATTAGTTGTGTTTTGAATTAGTTGTACTGTCGGAAAATGTTCAGAAACAAAAGCAACAGAATTGTCTGTTGATGCATTGTCAGCAACATAGATTACAGCATCATCAGAATAGTTTATAACTGAAGGGAGAAATTTTTCGAGTAATGATTTCCCATTCCAGTTTAAAATAACAATAGCAATGTCTTTGGTTTGAAGCATTTAATTGGATTTATAATCAGGAATAGTTTTTAAAAAGGAATACCGTTCATTTTTCATATCCATTTCGCAATAATAATGATTTAAACCGTTAGTTACCATTAAATACGTGGCGTTTAATATCAAATTATAACGCGCAATTTGGTCAAAAGTAGTTTGGTCTATTTTTATGTTGTGCGATTTACATTCTACAATTAAGTGAATACTACCATCTGGATTAAATACCACAACATCATAACGTTTCTTTAAGCCGTTTATAGTCAGCTCTTTTTCAACATTAATTAAAGATTTTGGAAACTTTTTAGTATTGATTAGATAATGAACACAGTGTTGTCTAACCCATTCTTCGGGTTGAAGAATGATGAATTTTTTCCGAATGACATCAAAAATAGAAACTTTATTTTCTGTACTTTTGAAACGGTATTCAAACTTTGGAAAGTTGAGTTCTTGCAACACTTAGAGACGCTAATTTTTTTCAAAGTTAAAGTAGAATATCGCAAATCACAATTTTCATTACTAAAATCCTATTTATTTAATATAAACGGGCTTGTAATTATTGAAATTTGGAATTTTAAACTTGGAATTTTTAAAGAATTGGACGACGTAAAACAATTAGTAGCTACAATTAAAAAGGGAGACCTTAAACCTATTTATTTTTTAATGGGTGAGGAAGCGTATTATATTGATAAGATTTCAGATTATATTGAAGAGAACGTTTTAGATGAGGCAGAAAAGGGATTTAACCAAATGGTGCTATATGGAAGAGATGTTTCTATAGACGATATTGTGAGCAATGCCAAACGGTATCCAATGATGGCAGAGCGTCAAGTGGTTATTGTTAAAGAGGCACAAGATTTAAGTAGATCTATTGAGAAGTTAGCAGAATATGCAGCTAATCCTCAGCCTACAACAGTTTTAGTGTTAAATTATAAGTACAAAAAATTAGATAAACGTAAGGCTTTGTATAAAGCTATTAATAAGGTTGGAGTTGTTTTTGAGAGTAAAAAAATGTACGAAAACCAAGTTGCCGATTGGATTAGACGCGTTTTAGCTGGACAAAATTATAACATTTCGCCAAAGGCAGCTCAAATGTTGGTAGAGTTTTTAGGAACTAACCTCAGTAAAATAGATAACGAACTTAATAAGCTTAAAATCGTTTTACCAGCAGGTACACAGATTACACCAGAACATATTGAAGAGAATATTGGAATAAGTAAAGATTACAATAATTTTGAATTACGAAAAGCGGTTGGACAGCGTAATGTTGTAAAAGCACATAAAATAGCTAAGTATTTTGCAGACAACCCTAAAGACAATCCAATGGTGGTTACGGTTTCGCTATTATTTGGATTCTTTTCTCAATTATTGCACCTTCATGGTATGTCTGACAGAAATCCACGTAGTGTCGCATCAGCTCTAAAAGTCAACCCTTATTTTGTAAATGAATATCTAGATGCTGCCAAGAATTACCCTATGAAAAAGGTAAGTTATGTTATTGGTGTACTGCGCGAATTTGATGTAAAAAGTAAAGGTGTTGGTTCTAAAGCAATGCCAGAAAAAGACCTTCTTAAAGAATTATTGGTTAAGATTATAGGTTAATTTATTGTTTTTGGTGTTTTATGATATACCAGTTGCATAAATCTCCTTCATACTCAAAAGTGCCAGAAGGTTGCATTCCTACTTTTTTAAGTATAGTATTAGAGGCTATATGATTAACGTCTGCAGCCGCTCCAATTTCTTCTAATTTTAAAGTATTAAAACCATACTCTAAAGATGCAAATGCCGCTTCAGTGGCATAGCCTTTGCCCCAAAATTGTTCTTTTAGTCGGTAACCCAAGTCGTAATAGCTAAATTCCTTTCTAAGCTTTTCTTCAAGTTTTAATCCCGCCCAACCTACAAATGCATTGGTTGATTTTTCAATTATAGCTAAACGACCTAAACCATTAGTTTTATATTGTTGTAAAATGTTAGCAATCATAGCTTCAGACTGCTCAATAGTTTTTACAGGATTATTTCCAAGAAAGAGATGAACTTTAGGATTAGAATCCAATTCAAAAAAATCTTGCGTATCAGCTATTGTAATAGGCCTTAGAATTAAGCGTTTGGTTTCAATATGGTCAAAAATCATTGGCTAAGGTGTTGTCTAATGGTGTATTTGTTTTCAGTTTGTAAATAATGCAAAGTATTATTTCCACTTAATATTACAGCCCATACTTGGTTTTTGGTTTGGATTTACGGGGTTATTATTAATTAAGGCATCCATAGCAGCTCTAATATCTTTTCCTGTTATAGGTATACCATTTCCTGGTCTAGAATCGTCTAATTGACCTGCGTAAACGAGTTTTAAATCACTGTTAAATAAGAAAAAATCTGGTGTGCATGCGGCATCGTATGCCTTGGCAACATCTTGTGTTTGGTCATACAAGTACGGAAAAATATAGTCGTTATCTATGGCGTTCTTTTTCATTAAATCAGGATGGTCTTGCGGATAATTTTCTACATCATTACTAGAAATAGCAATACAATTAATACCTTTTGAAACGTAATCTTTAGCCAATTGTGATAGCTGGGCATTTACATGAATTACAAAAGGGCAGTGGTTACAGATAAACATGACTAAAGTTGCAGTTGTGCCTTTTAATTCTCGAAGAGATTTTGTAACATCATCAACAGTATCTACTAATTTAAAATCGGGTGCTGTTGTGCCTAAAGGCAACATATTTGATTCTGTTCGTGCCATTATATTATGTTTATTTTATTTATTAATTTTAGAGAATGGAAAAGATAATAACTTATGAAGACTTTACAAAGGTAGATTTACGTATTGGGACAATTATTGAAGTGAATGATTTTCCTAAAGCTAGAAAACCTGCGTATAAATTAACTATAGATTTTGGCGATTTAGGAGTTAAAAAAACTTCTGCACAAATAACAACGCAATATAAAAAGGAAGAATTAGTAAACAGACAAATAGTGGCTGTAGTTAATTTTCCTAAAAAGCAAATAGCCAATTTTATGAGCGAATGTTTGGTGGTTGGAGCTGTAAGAGCAGACGACGTGTTCTTGTTGCATCCTGAAACTAAAGTTAAAAATGGAATGCAAGTGTCTTAAGTTTTAAAATGTAATTGCATTACAAAAACAGACTAAGCCACCTTTTTATTTTTTGTCTATGAAGTAGCTTGTGTTATTAGTTTTGATTCCCAACAAACAACTACATCTCTTCTCTAAAGAAAATAGCATTCATTAACAGCTTATTCGTTCCATACCAAAAGGCTCTAAAATTAGTATTATCAGTAAAGCCAATGACCTTTCCACGGCCAACACGATTAATTTTTAGAGGTACTGTTTTACGTATACTATCTAAATTTTCTTCAGAAATATAACCACTTAATAAAGGTTTTTTAGTGTACTGAATGGGGTTGTTAAAGCTGTTTTTATCCTCATTTATAAATAATGTTGAATTTCTAAACATCGGAAGTTTATCATTTTTATAACCAAAATTAATAGGATGTGAACGGTCTAATTTAGCTTCAAAAATGGCACCTCCAATAACTTGTGCGCCTCTAAAATCGCTACGTTGTTCGTAATTAATATTTTTAGCTATGAGCTTATTTTTCTTAAAATCAATGGTCATTAACTTTTTGGAGTTTAGCCATTTTAATGCATTTTTATATGCTACTAAAGTACCGCCATCTTTAATCCAAGATTGTAATTTTTTTGTATTGCTTTCGCTTAATCCAGAAGAATTTACCATTATAATGGTATTGTAACGGCTTAAGTCTGCTCTTTTCATAGTTTTAGTATCAAGCTTTGTGGCAATAATATCGTAACGAGTGTCAAACAAATGCCAAATTTCACCAGCATCATAAGAGGTGATACCATCTCCAACTAAAAGAGCGATTTTTGGCAATTCTAAAGCTTTAAAATTTCGACTTCCTAGATCTATACCTTCGTTTAAACCTGTTGAAACGGCATCAACTTTAATATGACTTTCTTGGGCTTTGTCATTTAGAAATGTATATATCTCATTTGCAGATAAATTTTGGTTCTTTGCAGGAATCATTATAGTTCCATAATCGTAAGCTTTACCATTAGATTTAAACTGTTTTACGGCCACCTTTGCTCTTAAGCCTTTTTTTAAGATAGCATTTAATAGTTTTGGTGAGTAATACTCATTCCATTCAAATAAATAAGCGTATTCACTTTTAGAACTTACACCTCCAGAAAGCTGCTGTAAGTTTTTAACGCTATTGCCAGCGTTTGCCATTGTTGTTTCTGTATAATCGAGATTAAATGCTAAAGGAAAAGTCCAAGCCGAAATATCGTAAAACAAACTGTCTTTAAAAGCGATTCGCGTTTCAAACATGGCATTGATTAATCTTGTATTCTTTTGATTTTTAGGAACCACATAGCTATAACCTTTTTTATATTTTTTGCCATCTTTTGAAAAATCAGATTTTAATTCATGAAAATCAATACGGTGACGTTTTAAAATTTCGGCTAAATGATAGGTTTTAGCAGCATCTTTTTCATCACCAAATACAATGGCTTTTTTGCCTTCTTTAGAGGCTTCATCTCTAGCGTCTTTAAAGAAATTATGTTGGTATTCTAAAATATCTTTTCGCATACCATTAGCAGCTGCTAGTGTAGATAAAACAGCTGTAAATTGATTTTTTATAGTAAATGGAAATGTTAAAAGACCATTTTCGCTTTCTTGTACATGACCTCTAGAACTGGCTTGTTCAAATAAAATTCCAATACCACCATTTATGTCAGGAAAGGTAGATCCTTTTCCGTAATAGAAGTCGTCAAAACTTTCTTCAGAATAATACAATGAACCAATTTTGTCTAATGCTTTGGCGTGATAAGTTGCAATACCTTTAGTTAAATCTTGATTTAATTGTGGTGTTAATGGATGTGTACGTGACGGAATTCCAGGTTGAAAAAAGAAACTTGCATTGGTTCCCATTTCATGATGATCGGTTAAAATATTAGGTAACCAATTGTGAAAGGTTTCTATACGTGCTCTAGATTCTGGTAATTGCACAGGTAGCCAATCTCTATTCATATCAAACCAATAATGATTGGTACGTCCGCCTGGCCAAACTTCGCTGTACTCTCTATCGTTTGGGTCTGGGTTTAGGTTAATGTTTTTATTAGAATTTGCCCAATAAGCGAATCGTTGTAAGCCATCTGGATTTAAAGAAGGATCAAGTAATATAACCGAATGCTCTAATAAATTGTCAATTTCAGAACCTTCTGCAGCAGCCAAATAATAAGCGGCTAATAACGCTGCGTTAGAACCACTAGGTTCGTTACCATGAATTGAAAAGCCTTGATAAACAACTATGGGTCTATTTTCTAAATTAGCAGAATTTGTTTCTGTTGCTTCGATATGAGCAGATTGAATGGCTTTTAAATTTTGATGATTTTTTGGTGATGTTATGGTTAGCAGGAGTAGAGGTCTATCTTCAAATGTTTTTCCTCTATCTTCAATAGTTATACGATTTGAAGCATTTGCTAATGCTTTCATGTATTCTACTAATTTATCGTGTGTAATGTGCCATTCGCCAACATGATGACCAATGACGCTTTGTGGTTTAGGAATACTTGGGTTGTACTCAATATTTTGAGGTAAGTAGTACGATAAGTCGGTTTGCGATTGAGAAAATAATGATGTAATTAAAAGAAAGAGTAGAAAAATGCGCTGCATAAGGTAATAGTTAGTTAGAGTTTAAAAATAAAAAAACCGTTACAAAGCGTAACGGTTTTGGTTATAATTTAACAGAAGTTAATTTTAAATATCATCAAAACTGATGTCTGTAAAACTTTCTGTCGTTTTAGTATCTTCAAGCGTTTTAGCTTCTTGAGCTACAAAATTATCTTCACGTTTAAAGTCTTTTTGATGACGTTCGCTAATAACTTCTTGACCTTTTTCATTAATAATATAATCTGTCATTTCAGCTAAGATTTCTTTAAACTCAGTGAAGTCTTCTTTATAAAGGTAGATTTTATGCTTTTTATAATGGAAAGAACCATCGTCATTAGTGAATTTTTTACTCTCAGTAACCGTTAAATAATAATCACCAGCTTTAGTAGCTCTAACATCAAAGAAATAGGTTCTTCTTCCAGCACGTAATACTTTAGAATATATTTCTTCTTTGTCCATCATTTCATAATCACTCATAACTCTATTTTATTTTTTAATTTCAATCCAAAAATCTAAAAAAAAAGTAACCTAAGCAACAAATAATTACATTTCTTTTTCTGAAAGTTGTTTAGTGTATAACTCTTTATAGTAACCATCAGTATTGATAAGGCTTTCATGATTTCCAGACTCAATGATTTTACCATCTTCGAGAACAATAATTGTATCTGCATTCTTTGCAGAAGAGACTCTGTGACTTACAATAATTGTTGTTTTATCTTTTGTGAGCTTCACTAAGTTTTTTAAGATTTTTTCTTCTGTTTCTGTATCAACAGCAGATAAGCAGTCATCAAATAATAAAATATCTGGTTTTTTAATAATTGCTCTAGCAATTGAAACACGTTGTTTTTGACCACCAGAAAGGGTAATACCACGTTCACCTAAAATAGTATCGTAGCCTTTATTAAAATCAATAATATTTTTATGGACTTTTGCATTTTTTGCCGCTTCTATAACGTCTTCGTCTGTAGCATCTTCTTTTCCAAACTTGATATTGTTCTTTA
Organism: Winogradskyella psychrotolerans; assembly: GCF_018860565.1. Lineage (GTDB taxonomy): Bacteria > Bacteroidota > Bacteroidia > Flavobacteriales > Flavobacteriaceae > Winogradskyella > Winogradskyella damuponensis. Next base: position 34,020 of record NZ_JAHKPS010000009.1, on the reverse strand, counting down.
TGCTATCAGAAAATAAGAATGCATCTTGTGGGACATAACCAATACTTTCTCTAAGACTGTATAGGTTTAATTCCGAAATAATAGTATTGTCTATTAAAATTTCCCCCTTATTAATATCATATAAACGTCCTATTAAATCTAATATGGTAGACTTTCCTGAGCCTGTTTTTCCTAAAATGGCTAAGGTTTTACCAGATTTTAAGGTAAAACTAACGTCTTTTAGAGCTTCAATATTAGTGTCAGGATATACAAAGGATACATTTTTAAATTCAATATCACCTTTAATTGGTGTCAATTCTTTAGCTGTATTTTTAATATCTGGTTCAGTCTTTAAAAACTCATTAATACGTTCTTGCGATGCTTCGGCTTGCTGTATTAAAGAGGTTACCCAACCTACTGTTGCTACTGGCCAAGTTAACATATTTACATACATGATGAACTCTGCAATGGTACCAATATGATCTATTTTTCCGCTCATGTATTGCATACCTCCAACGTAGATTACAATAAGGTTACTAACCCCTATTAATAGAATCATTAAAGGAAAAAACAGGGCTTGTACCTTAGTAAGGTTTATCTGTTTTTGACGGTTTTCTGCAGAAAGATTTTCAAATTCAATATTAGTTCTTGGTTCTATTCCGTAAGATTTTATTACAGAAATACCACTAAATGTTTCTTGAGAATAGGTAGAAAGTGTAGAAAGTGATTGTTGTACAATTGTACTGCGTTTATTTATTAATCTACTTAATTTATAAATAATAACAGAAAGTATAGGTAAGGGGAGTAATGTGTATAACGTTAGCGTAGGCGACCTATCTATCATATAAATTAAAGCGACAGCAAATAAGGTAATGGTGTTAATAGTATACATTAATGCCGGCCCAACATACATTCTTACTTTACCAACATCTTCACTAATCCGGTTCATTAAATCACCAGTTCTGTTTGATTTGTAAAAATTTAGAGATAGAATTTGATAATGTTTATAAATTTCATTTTTGAGGTCAAACTCAATGTAGCGTGACACATTAATAATCGTTTGACGCATTAAAAAAGTAAAGATACCTGCAACTACCGCGGCTCCAACAATGTAGAGTACATTAATAATAAGTTCACTTTTAAAGGCCTCATAGGCAATTTTGTCATTGAAATAGTCTGAAATCACATTAATAGACGATCCAACTAGTCTTGGAGTAAATAGTGCAAAGACTTTTGCAATTATGGTAATAAAGACACCGATAATTAAGCGATATCTGTACTTTAAAAAATATTTATTGAGGTGTTTTAATGCTTTCATACTGTATTTGGTAGGTCAAAAGTATTACGATAATCGTATTTTATAGTTAATATTTTGCTAATCCTCTATTAATAATTTATTTTTGCGAGCTGTTTTTAGAATATCTATAAACACCCTAAAATTTAACTTACATGACTTCAGAAATTATAACTTCAAAAGAATTGAAAAAAATGGATCCAGTTTTTGGACAACACTCTTTTGACGATCATGAGCAAATTGTTTTTTGCAATGACAAAGATACTGGTTTAAAAGCTATAATCGGTATTCATAATACAGTTTTAGGACCAGCTTTAGGTGGTACTAGAATGTGGAATTATGCTAATGAGTGGGAAGCCCTTAACGATGTATTGCGCTTATCTCGAGGTATGACATTTAAATCTGCTATTACAGGTTTAAACTTAGGTGGAGGTAAAGCTGTTATTATTGGTGATGCTAAAACTCAAAAAACACCAGAATTAATGCGACGTTTTGGTGAGTTTGTTCATTCATTAAGTGGCCGTTACATAACTGCAGAAGATGTAGGTATGACAACAGAAGATATGGATACTGTTAGAGAAGTAACACCTTATGTAACAGGTATCTCTGAGAGTAAAGGTGGAGCAGGTAACCCATCGCCAATTACTGCTTATGGTGTTTTTATGGGAATGAAAGCAGCTGCAAAGTTTAAATTTGGTTCAGAAATTCTAGAAGATAAAAATGTATTTGTCCAAGGAATAGGAAACGTAGGTGAAGCTTTAGTAGAACATTTGGTTAACGAAGGTGCCAATGTTACCATTTCAGACATTAGCCAAGATCGTTTAGAAGAAGTACGTGCTAAATATGGAGCGACTATCTATGGCGGAAATGATATTTATAGTGAAGCTATGGATATTTATGCACCTTGTGCTTTAGGCGCAACTATTAACGACGATACCATTTATAAATTACAAGCTAAAATTGTTGCTGGTGCTGCAAATAATCAGTTAGCAGAAGAAAGTAAACACGGAGCAATTTTACAAGAAAGAGGTATTGTTTATGCACCAGATTTTTTAATTAATGCAGGCGGAATTATTAATGTTTATGCAGAATTAGAGAATTATGACAGACAAGAAATAATGCGTAAAACAGAAAATATTTACAATACAACACTTGAAATATTAGATAATGCTAAAGTTAATAATTTAACAACGCATAATGCAGCTTTAAATATTGCCAGAGAGCGTATTGAAACTCGTAAGAGAGAAAATTTGAAATAGTCTGCATTTAATTTTTATTTCAGAATTAAATAATAGTATTTTTGCAAGGTGAATCTTTTAAAGATTCACCTTTTTTTAATAATCAAAATAAATCGAGTTCTTACACATGCTAAACCGAAGACACATCAGAATTAAAGTAATGCAATCTATGTATGCTTTTAAAGGAACAGAAAGTGATGATTTAATAAAAGAACAAAAGTTTTTGCTTCATAGTTTAGAAGGCATGTACGATTTATACCTCTCTCAATTAGCTTTGTTAACAGAGTTACATAAAAAGAGTAAAGATTACAATGCTAAACTTCAGAATAAACTAATAAAATCTGATGCAGATAAAAATCTTAGTTTAAAGTTTCAAGAAAATCAACTTTTGCATCTTATTAGTAGCAATACCATGTTACAAGAAGCTATTTCTAATAAAAAATTGAATTATTGGGATTTAGATTTTGAATATGTGGATATCATTTTTAAAGCTATTTTAAAAAGTGATTTGTATAACGCTTATAAAGCAGAAGAGGAAACTAGTTTCAAAAAAGATAAACAATTTATTTTAGATGTTTTTACTGAAATTATAGCGCCAAACGATAAGCTTTATGATTTTTTTGAAGACAAAAAACTCACTTTTGTAGATGATTTACCAGTAGTAAATACTGCAATTCTAAAAGTCTTACGAAAATTAAAACTAACATCGCCAGAAACTGCTTTACTACCAGATTTGTATAAAGACGATGATGATAAAGAGTTTGCTATTGAGTTATTTAAAAAAACCTTTTTGAATAGCTCTAAGTTTGGTGATGAAATTGGTGAAAAAACAACCAATTGGGATTCTGGACGTTTAGCAAGCATCGATGGAGTATTACTTAAAATGGCACTTTGTGAGTTTCAGAAATTTTCATCAATACCATATAAAGTTACGATGAACGAATATTTAGAAATTGCAAAAGAATATTCTACACCAAAAAGCAGCTTATTTATTAATGGAATTTTAGATAAAATAGTTAAGGAATACCAATCTGAAAATATCCATGTTAAAGTTGGAAGAGGGTTAATGTAGTGTTCTTTTTAGAGGTATTATTACACCGCTTAATGCTATTTTTTTAATGTTTTATTCCATAAATTTAAGGAGATAGCGGTTGAATTTCAACTTTTAAAGCTTTAAAAACACGGATAAGACAGTTTTTTCTGACAAAAAGCATGTTAACTAGGGGGGAATAATTTTTAATCATTAAAATAATTACTAACTTAGCCAATTGAAATAATTATCTAACAAAAAAAATAAAAGTAATGAAAAAAGTAATTTTAGGACTTAGTGCATTATGTATGATCGCTTTTACATCTTGTAAAGAAGACGCAGCTAGTAAGATTAAATCTGAAAATATCGCAGTTGCTGCAGAAAGAGATGCAAATGCCGGTGATTTTCCAGTAATTTCTTTTGACAAAAAAGAGCATGATTTCGGAACAATCGAAAACGGAACTCCTGTAGAAACAACTTTTAAATACACAAACACAGGTAACTCTATGTTAGTTGTAAGTAATATTAAGAGTACATGTGGTTGTACAGTACCATCTAACTGGACAAAAGAAGTTGCACCAGGTGAAACAGGTGAATTTGTTGTAAAGTTTAATGGTAAAGGAAATGGAAATAAAGTAACTAAGTCGGTTACAATGACTACTAATACAGAAAAAGGTAGTGAGATTGTTAAGATTTCTGCTTTTGTAGAAAAAGATCCTAATGCACCAGCAGCTAAAACAACTAGAGCAACACAGCCAAGTACTGTAAATCCTTTAGCTACAGATAATGCTGCAGCTCCAAGAAAGTATTCTACACAGCCAGGTCACGAAGGTCATAACCACGATTAATTTTTATTGATATAACACTGAATGGAAGGAATTGGATCATTTTTACCGTTTATTGCTATTTTTGCTGTGATGTATTTCTTTATGATTGCACCACAAATGAAACGTTCTAAACAAGAAAAAAAGTTTGCTAGCGAATTAAAACGCGGCGACCGTATAATTACTAAAAGTGGTATGCATGGTAAAGTTGTAGAGCTAAATGATAAAGATAACAGTTGTGTTATTGAAACATTAGCAGGGAAAATTAAATTTGACCGTTCTGCAATTTCTATGGAAATGAGTACCAAATTAAATGCACCAGTTACTGTAAAATAAACGAATTGCATTATAAATTTAAAAAGACTGTTCATGTATTTGAACAGTCTTTTTTTTTATAAAAACTTCAAAACGAAAACAGATTTTCTACCACAATTTATGATACTTCTAAGAAGGGTAGACTAATCTTCTAAAAAGAATAAAACTCATTCCTAACTAACTGAAGTTAGGGTTTTATTGATTCTGTTTCGCTTTAAAGCTGTAATTTAATTACAAGTTAACGCGTTTATCTTTAGGAAATTTTATAGTATAGGAATGTTTAACATTTTTTGTTCCTCCAGACTTCAAATTTATAACCCATGTCATTATTCCTTTAGTATCATTATAACTAGAGTTACCTGTTTCAATATTATCTATTTTAATCGCTTTATTCTGACTCTTAGGCATACGGTCCAAAACGGTTAACAAGATATCTGTTTGTTTATTGTTTTTAATTTCAATTTCAAAAGCTTTTTGAATTACTTTATTGCTACCTATAAAGGTTGTTCTTTTAAAATTGTTAAGTTGTGTGCGTTTTACAACAATGTTTGGATCTACTCCAAGTGAGATTGTTAAACTATCTGTAGTTGCACTTGGGTTAATATTTGTTTTACCAGAATAACTACCTTCAAAATAAACATTGGCTTCTGCAGGTAATAAATTATACTGTTCCCAATTTCCAATTTTAGCAGTTAAAAACACATTTTCATTTAAAACTGGTGCCGCAAAGTAATTATAAGTTGCAGGAACATTAAATTTATCTATTTCTATAACAGAAATATCACCATCTGAAGGAATACTGTGTTTTTTGTCAATTTTGAAACTAATACTTGTAATACCTTTTTCAATTATATTTCCATTTGTTGTATAATTTTCTGTTTCAATATATGGGTCATCATCAAAATCTTCATCAATCATATTTTGTATGCTTTTTGCTTTTACTGAGCTTGAAGATGTTGCTTTAGTTCCGTAACCTATAACAACAACTTCATCTAAAGTAGATATGTCATCTAAAGTCACATTCATGATACTAGAATGTATTGGTAGCTCTTCGGTTTCCATACCTACATAAGAATAAACAAGCGCATTCCCTGTTGTTGTTTTTAAAGTGTATTTGCCATCAAAATCTGTTTGAACTCCATTAGATGTTCCTTTTTCAATAACACTAACGCCAGGTATAGGTGTACCATCACTAGAACTCGTTACAATTCCTGTTATGGTATTTACGGATGAATTATACTTGAAATTATAATTTCTTATGGTACGTTGCGATTGATAGTTGCTATAAGCATTAATAAAGTTTAGATATTTAGGAGTTACAATTGGTTTTTCATTATTGGTATTTGGATCACTTGTTGAAAGTACGAGGGCAACATCTGTCCAGTCACAACCCGAATTTTGATACACGTGCGCTTTATATTCTAAGCTTATAGGATTATTAATTTTTTCGGCTTTTAGATCGTAAATGGGAACCCATCCTGCATGTTTAATATTGTATTTAATTTTTAAATCTAAAGATAATGCAACTTCACTGTTTAATGTGAGTTTAATTTCTCCTGTTTGTGTTTTTTCTTCAACATTAAATTCAGCTAACTGGTGTTTTATATTGGTTTTTATAGTTTGTTGATTTTCAATTTCTAAATTTGATTTGTTTATTGCTACCCTTAATGCTGTAATTCTTGTTCTGTAATAGGCGGCAAATGTCTTAAGTTTTTCTAAACTGACAACTGTAGTTTCATTTCCTAAATGTTTGTTGCTTTGTATAAGACTTAATTCTTCGTTATAACCAGCAATTAAATCATATTGGTATTGAATTTTAGAATCAAGATGTTTTAATTCATTTTGTAAAGCTAAAATAGAATCATTTTGCTTTTGTTTAGATAAATAGTTGATACCATAATTAATGGATAGGATAGAGGCATCTTTTAATCCTGAAATCTGAATACTACTCTCTTCAACAAACGGTGATAAACCATTAAATGTAATTTCAGATTTTCCTGAGTTAATTTTAAGTGAAGCCTCACGATTAATTTCTGCTCCATCGAGATATACAGTTACAGTTGTAATTTTACTAGGTTGCTGAAATGCGTATGCTAATTGTGTGCTTAATACAAAAAGAAAAATAAGAAATGTTTTTAAGAGTTTTAGATGGGTTGTCATAATGTTAGAGTATTAGTTTTGTCTAAAATTATGGCAATATAAATCCCAATGTAATCATAAATGAGTTAAGTGTATAGTATGAGAAATAAAGGTAAGATATCAGTTAGTAAGACTATTATTGTTAAAATGTAATTTATAGATAGAATTGACATTTTTAAGACCTAAATCAATTTTATAGTGCCTTATATCGAGTTTTTTATGTAACATTTAGAGATGCGTATATATTTACAGTAACAAAATAATGTGCTATTAATCAACTCTTTATTTTCCCTCATTATAAATGAATTGAAACAACAATTTTTGTTTAAATTAAATTAGTTTTAAGTAAGTTGTTAATTTATAAAAGCCTTTTCATTGGTTATGAAAAGGCTTTTTTTATGAATTAAATTTGTAGTTTGGTTAATCTAAAAATTTAGATTTTAGTTCTGGTGTAGGAATCATACAGGCTTCTTTTTTGCCATACCATTTGTAACGATTTTTAGCAATATAGCTGTATACCATATTTCTAATAAATGTAGGTACAATAAAAAAAACAACCAATAAATTTGAAGGTATACCTAAATGCTTTGCAATATGAATAGCTGCTGAAGATTTAGACTTAATAGTATTGCTTTTTGGATTATAGAGTAAGATAGAATCGGTGTTGACTGTGTCTATATTGAATTTTTTAATAATTTCTTCTCCAACGTCACTTTGTAATGGAGCAAATAAAAATTTGTCTTTTTTATCCCGTTTAATAACATACAAAACACTAGAGTTGCAAAGATTGCACACTCCGTCAAAGAGAATTAATTGTTTGTTATGAGGAATATCTATCATTTTTTTACGGCTTCAACGAGTTCCAATTGGTCTAAACTCACATTAGTAGTAAACATACCATAATTTACATTGGCTTTATTTTTTTCAATGCTATCAATACTACCAACGGCTCTACCATCTTGTAGTCGTACTCTGTCTCCAATTCTTAAAATAGGTTTTGGCTTTTCTACGGGTTTAGTTTTCTTTTTAGCTTCTTTTTTCTTTTTACGGATGACTTCAACTTTCTTTTCAGCTTCTTGTCTTATCTGTTTTTCTTTGTGCTTTTTGGCACGCTTTTGTTTTGCTGATACTTTTTTTCGTTTCGAATTTTCAATCTGAACTAGCTTAAATAGCTCAGCCATTAATTCACGTTTCTTCTTGTCTTCAAAATACTTTTCAGAGATATCGTTGACTTTCTGACCTAAGTAAATTAAGCGTTGGTTAGAATCGTATAATTCTTGAAAGCTTTCTAATTTCTTTTGAACTTTTGCATTGACTTCCTCTAACTTATCGGCTTCAGAGATTTTTTTCTTTTCGTTTTCTTTAAGAGAGCGTTCCGTACGTTCTAATTTACTACGTTCTTTTTGAAGCTTTGCAATAGTAGCATCAAATCGTACTTTACCACGTTCAATCTTCTTTTTAGATTTGTTGATTAAACTATAGGGAATTCCATTTTTTTGAGCTACTTCAAAAGTAAAGGAGCTTCCGGCTTGCCCAACAACCAATTTATACATTGGTTCTAAGGTGCGCTCATTAAAAAGCATATTGGCATTTTCCATGTATGGCAATTCATTGGCCAAAAGCTTTAAATTAGAATAATGTGTTGTAATTATTCCAAAGGCTTCTCGTTCATAGAAAACTTCGAGAAACGTTTCAGCAAGAGCTCCACCTAATTCTGGATCACTACCTGTTCCAAATTCATCAATTAAAAAGAGCGTTTTGTTATTACACTTCTTCAAAAAATAATTCATCTGTTTTAAGCGGTAACTATAAGTACTCAGATGGTTTTCTATAGATTGATTGTCTCCAATATCACTCAGAACGCGATCAAATAAACAGACATGGCTACGCTCGTGTACAGGAATTAGCATGCCACTTTGCAGCATAACTTGTAGCAATCCTACCGTTTTTAAAGTGATACTTTTTCCACCTGCATTGGGACCTGAAATCACAATAATTCTACTGTCTTTTTCTAATCCAATAGTTTGCGGAAACGTCTTTTCTCCTTTTTCTTTATTATTTAAATAGAGTAGAGGATGGTAGGCATCTCGTAAATGCATACTGCGTTCTTTAGAAAGCTCAGGAAGAATGGCATTCATGCTCTGCGCATATTTTGCTTTCGCAGAAATGACATCTAGGTTGATTAAAAATTCTTGATAATCTCTAAGAAGTGGTAAAAATTCACGAATAAAATCCGTTAGCTCTTTAAGAATTTTAATAACCTCTTCTTTTTCTTCGTATTCTAAATTGTTGAGCTCTCTAGTATGTTGTAAAGTCGTTTCAGGCTCTATGTAAACAATGCTTCCGGTTTTACTACCTCCCATTATTGCGCCTCTTACCTTTCTACGGTACATCGCTTTTACGGCAAGCACACGTTTATTATCTACAACAGATTCTCTAATATCATCTAAATAATCAAGATTATGATAGGTGTTTAATGCTGAAGAAAAACTGCTATTAATTTTACCTTTAAGTAAGTTAATAGATTTGCGTAAACTAGAAAGTAGAGGTGAAGCATCATCTTTGATATCACCAAAACGATCTACTACAGCATCTACTTGTTCAATAATGATGGTGTTGACTTCAATATGTTGACCAAATTGTTGAAGTTTAGGGTAATAGTCTTTAAATTTTTCTAGAAACTTCAGAATAGAATTAACGGTCAACGACATGCTTACTATTTTCTGTAAACCAGCCACTTCGAGATAGGTGTTTTCTATCTTAAGTAGTTTTAATTCTTTGGCAATGGTGTCAAAACCATGATTAGGTATTCTATTATCATTTTCAAAGGACGATAAATATTCATTAACGTAAATAAGTTCGGTCATTAGCGCCTCTGGATTTTTAAAAGGAAGTATCGCCAAAACCGCTTCTTTACCCAAAGCTGTAAGTGTATGTGCGCTAATTTGATCTAAAACCGTAAAAAACTCAAGGTCGTTTAAGGTTTTTTCATGAATGTTTATCATGTAGTATTGTACGTTTTTTAGAATTGCAAAGTTAGGATATTATGTAATACTATAAGTATGAAGACACCGCTAATACTATTAAGGTGACAATAAGTAATACGATAAACAATGGCATTATAAATTTTAACCATTTGCTAAAGTTGATTTTGGCAACTGCTAAGGATGCTAAAATTAAACCTGTAGGATTTATTAGGTAGAAAAGGCCTAAGCCGTACAGATACGTATTAACCACAATTTCACGACCAATTCCTACAGTATCTGCCAAAGGCGCCATAATTGGCATGGTTAAAACAGCCATTCCTGAAGAACTAGGAATAAAGAATGATAATCCAGAATAAATCATGGTCATTACACTTGTAAATACCCCTTTATTCATTCCAGTAGTAACATCACTAGCGTAATACAATAATGTATCGCTTATTAAACCATCTGTCATTAACACAGTAACACCTCTTGCTATTCCGATAATAAGCGCTACACCCAAAAGATCACCAGCTCCTTTTACAAAGGTGTCTATAAAGTCGGTTTCACTGATTTGAATAATAATGCCGATAATAATAGCACTAATTAAGAACACAGTTGTCATTTCTATAAACCACCAATCTAACATTGAAACACCAATAATCATCAGAATAAAACTACAGGTAAACACAAATAAGGCCAATTTTAATCTCCAATTAAAATTAATATGCGTGGTATCTTTTAACGTAAACAATTGCGCAATTTGTTCTCTTTGGTCGTAAATAAGTGATTTGCTTGGGTCGTTTTTAACGCGTTTTGCATATCGCATGATATATATAATGGTAATAGACAAGCATACAAACAACATAAAAATACGTCCGTATAATCCGGTTGTCCAGTTTATACCTGCGGCATCACTAGCAATAATGGTAGAAAAAGGATTAATGGTAGAACACATACTACCAATTGCAGAACCCAAAAATATACAAGCAACACCAACAAGAGCATCGTATTTAGCTGCTAAAAACACAGGAATTAAAATAGGGAAGAAGGCAATGGTTTCTTCGGCAAAACCAAAGGTAGTTCCACCCAAAGCCACTAAAGTGGTTACCAATACAATAAGCAAAGATTCTCTACCTTTTAATACTACAGCTAATTTGGTAATGGCAGCATCAAAAGCACCAGAAGCATTTAAAACACCTATTAGGCCTCCAATAATTAATACAAGAAAAATGATATCAGCAGCCTCAATAATACCTTTAACTGGGGATTTTACAAAGTCGAAAAAACTTTGAGGTTTCGCATCTAGTTTATTGTAAGTTCCAGGGATATTAATGGGTTTATAAATGTCGCCGTTAGTAAACTTCTCAACAGGAATTTTAATATTCAAATCATCTAATGATACTTGAGTTGCTGCTAAGCTTATTTCTTCATCTAGACTTAAACGTGTAAATTTGTCTGTTGCCGCGTTATAACTTAAAGTATCATATTTACCTGCAGGAACAAACCACGTTAAAAGTGTTACTAATCCTGCAATTATAAATAATATGGTTTGTGCAGAAGGGAATTTTAAATTTTTCATTCTGAGTTATTTAATCGTTAATTTAAGTCGTAATAAGATATAATCTGATATAAAATATGAATGTAAATATAGACCAAAGCTGGAAAACTTATCTTAATCCAGAATTTGAAAAACCTTACTTTAAAGATTTAGTAGCTTTTATAAAGCACGAATATAATACCCAGATCTGTTTTCCAAAAGCATCTGATATTTTTAATGCATTTAATCACTGTGCTTTTAATGAGGTTAAGGTTGTAATTATTGGTCAGGATCCATATCATGATATTGGGCAAGCTAATGGCTTAAGTTTTTCTGTAAATGATGGTATCAAACATCCACCTTCATTAGTGAACATATTTAAAGAGTTAGAACAAGATATTGGAATACCTTACCCAATTAGTGGGAATTTGATGCCATGGGCAGATCAAGGAGTTTTACTATTGAATGCCACATTAACGGTTAGAGCGCATGAGGCGGGAAGCCATCAAAAGAAAGGTTGGGAGCAATTTACAGATGCAGTGATACAAACGATTAGTGCAGAGAAAACAAATGTTGTATTTCTACTTTGGGGAGGATTTGCTAAAAAGAAAAAGAAACTAATAGATAGCTCTAAACATATTATTTTAGAAAGTGGACATCCATCTCCATTAAGTGCTAATAGAGGGTATTGGTTTGGTAATAAGCATTTTAGTAAGACTAACTCCCAGTTGGAGCAAGTTGGCGAGATTTCAATTGATTGGAAACTAGAGTAGGAGATTTATCTGAAGATGATTTTTCGGTAGATGGGGTTTCAGTTTTAATAGTATGTGGCATGTTATTATCAACTTTTCTAGTTGTTTTGTTGCAACTAAAAATTAACAATAAAAAGTTTATTGCAACCAAGAAAGATAAAATAAGCGTAATCGTAAGAATCATATTATTCTCTTGTTAATAGTAATGTAATTGTTAATCAAATGTAATTAAATTTTTGAAATACTGAAAGTTATCAACACAAACAGTTGCATTCTTAATAAAACTATTTAGAATATAGTGTTTAATATAAAAATAAAAAATGCTTGTTTTTTATGATTGCTAACAATCAATTTTTTAACTCATATAATAAATGAGACTATAATTTATGAATTAATTTTGAGTAATCCACTTTTTTTGAAATAATTTTTAAATCATAAAGCTGATTTTGTACATTTTTAATAGTTTTTTCGTTCATTACACTTTGCGACCACTCAGTTAAAGATAACCATTCTTGTACATCTTCTAGTTCTTGTTCGTAACGATTAGCAATGGTTTTGTCTATGCTTGGAATAGATTTAAAATCTGCAGTGGTTTGGTTAATAATTTCTAAAATGGTTTTTAATTGCTCTTCATTATTCTCTATGAATTTGTCGCTAGCAGCAATAACAAAGCATGGCCAAGGCGAAGGACAGTTGCCGATACGTCTAAAAATACCATTATCTACATAAGGTTTGGTGGTGAACTTCTCCCACATAAAATAATCAGCTTTATTTTCTGTAAGTCCTCTTATGGCACCATCAAGGTTTTTAATAACTTCAAATTTGAGATCTTTTTCTAAATCCCAATTGTTGTTTTTTGCATTTATATAGGCCATAAGATGAGACCCAGAGCCATATCTACTGATTGCTGCTCTTGTTCCTTTGATATCGTCTATGGTTTTAAAATCTGAATCTGCTGCGACATGAATACCCCAATTTAAAGGAGTTTGAACAAAGGTTTGAACTATTTTAGAAGGATTATCTTCAATGATATCTTTAACAATTCCTTCTGTTAAGATAACAGCCATATCAATTTCACCTGAGCGAAGAGCTTTTGTCATTGCACCAGTTCCTCCGTGATAATCGTGCCATCTTAGATTAATATCTTGGTCTTTATATTCGCCATTTTTTAGCGTTAAATACCATGCTAAATTAAAGTGTTCTGGTACTCCACCAATATTTACTTTTTTCATTTAAATATTCACGATACGCTCTAAAGCATATTTAATTAATTTATCAACTGTCTTTTTTGGATCTTTACTAAAATCACCAGTTGCTCTGTTTGCTATAATAGCATTTAAAGATAATGCTTCATGTCCTAATAACTTTGAAAGTCCATAAATAACAGACGTTTCCATTTCAAAGTTAGTAATTCTATAATCCTTATAGCTAAAGTTATCTAATTTTGCGTTAAGACCTGCGTCTTGTAGTGGTAAACGTAAAACTCTGCCTTGAGGGCCATAAAACCCACCTGCAGTTCCTGTCATACCTTTAAAGATGGTATCGCTTTCAAAGTACTTCTCTAAATATTTACTATTGTTAATAATGATTGGTCGTGCTTTATTTTTATCCCAATTAGTATGTTTAATGAATTCATCTTCAATTTCAGGGTTGCTTATACCTTCAATTTGATAAAAATGCAACATACCATTAATATCTAAGGCATGAGTACTAATTAAAAATGCATCAACAGGAATGTCTTTTTGTAATGACCCAGAAGTTCCGATTCTAATAATATTTAGACTTGATAATTCTGTTTTTGGTTTTCGGGTTTCTAAGTCAATATTAACTAAAGCATCGAGTTCGTTTAAAACAATATCAATATTATCAGGCCCAATTCCTGTTGAAATAACGGTTAAACGTTTGTCTTGATAGTAACCGGTTTGTGTTTTAAATTCACGTTTTTGAGTGCTAAATTCTATGCTGTCAAAATGCTTTGTTATTTTTTCTACACGATCTTGATCACCAACAAAAATGATGGTGTCTGAAATATGTTCTGGTTTTAAATTTAAATGGTAAACACTACCATCTGGATTTAATATAAGTTCTGAATCTTTTATAGACATTAGTTAAAGTTTTTTGATTAATTTATTTTGAGTAACGCTAAATTGAAAGTCTAGTCGTTTTACACCACCATAAGTCATGTCATTGTTTACTTCTTGGGCATAATTGTAATGCCTTAATAAGGCTTCGTGTCCTTTTCTATTTAACGTGAGTTGATTTTCGGATTTTTCAAAAAAGATAGACAATTTATTAATAAGACGTTTTAATTGGGTGTCTCCATAACCATAATAACCTTGGTAGTTTAGACTATAACCTAGTAAATGATGTTCAGATTTTATATCGTTATCTCTTACGAGTCTAAGAATATTATCTTCTAAAACATTTAAGCCACTTTGCTGGTGTGGAAAACGTTTTAGATGTGCTTTTAAGCAATTGCTCATATACTTAAAACTAGAGTTTGTAACAATATAAGGTTTTAAGATATTGTGATCTTTACCACAGTACGTTCTCCATAATGCAATGGCTAAGTCAATGTCATCCTGTGTTAGTAGTACTTTGTTTTCGTAATGCGTTTTTAGTTGCTCCGGATTTAATTCGGCTAGAGCTTTTAAACTTTTTTCACCTTTAACTCGTCCACTACAAATAAGATATAGTGGTTTTTTTATATTTTTTTGGTGGAGTAAATTAATAACACCTAATAGGTTGATATGGCAAAATAAATCATACTCAAACCATAGGTTTATTTCAGTATATGCTTCAGTATTATCTAATTTAGAGAGTTCTTTTTGAAGTTCTTTAGAATCTACCTCAATGTCATAATATTCTTTTAAAAACTCAGAACGAAGATTAAAAAAATCTTCAGAATCTATTTTTGGGATTGTAGGTCCTTCGCATAACATTTCTTGCCATGTAAGAATATCTTCTGTAAAGTCCAATTCTCTTAAATAGTCGGTAAGACTATTACCATTAGTAATATGTAGACAATTTTTAGCCATAAAATTTAACCTCCAACACGTTTTACATTAAATCCTTTAGCTTTTAGCATAGCCATTATTTTATCTCGGTAATCTCCTTGAATTATAATTTTATCATCCTTAAAACTACCACCAACACTAAGTTTGGTTTTTAATTCTTTGGCCAATGCTTTAAAGTCTTCGGTAGCTCCAGTATAGCCTTCTAGAATGGTTATAGGTTTCCCTTTTCGCTTTTCGTATTTGCAAAGTATGGGATCGTCTTGTAGCCATATATTAGTCTTAGAATCTTCTGAGTTTTCAGTTGGTTCTGGTGTATGGTCTGGGAAGAGGTTTTTTAATTGATCTTGTAAATCCATTTGTTCAGTCTTCAGTGCTTAGTCTTCAGTTTTCAATAGTTGCTTGTAAACTGAAGGCTGTATACTACAACTACTTTTTAATAAGTCCAAGCTCAATTAAACGTTCGTTTAAGAATTCGCCAGCTGTAATGTCTTCAAACTGTTTAGGATTATCTTCGTCTATACAGCTTTCTAGGACATTTAATTTCATTTCGCTTACAGGATGCATAAAAAATGGCATAGAGTAGCGTGATGTTCCCCAAAGTTCTCTTGGAGGGTTTATAACACGGTGAATCGTAGATTTCAATTTATTATTAGAATGTCTAGATAGCATATCACCAACATTTATCATAAGTTCGTCTGGTTCTGCAATAGCGTCAATCCATTCACCATCATGACGTTGGACTTGTAAACCACGACCTTGTGCACCCATTAACAACGTAATAAGGTTAATATCTCCATGAGCTGCTGCTCTTACTGCATTTTTAGGTTCTTCTGTAATTGGAGGATAATGAATTGGTCGTAAAATTGAATTCCCGTTATGAATATATTTATCAAAATATGTTTCTTCTAAATCAAGGTATAAGGCTAAAGCTCTTAATACATATTTAGCTGTTTTCTCTAACATTTGATAGGTTTGTTTTCCTACTTTATTAAAATCAGCTAATTCTTTTACAATCACATTTTCAGGATATTCTTTTCGGCGTTCTTCATCGTCTTCAACATATTGCCCAAAATGCCAGAATTCTTTTAAATCTCCTTCTTTTTTTCCTTTAGCACTTTCTTTACCAAAAGAAACATAACCACGTTGACCACCAATACCTGGGATTTCATAACTTTTTTTAACCTCTAAAGGTAGATTGAAAAAGTTTTTGACTTCTTCATATAAATTATCGACTAAAGTATCGTCTAAAAAATGTCCTTTTAAAGCTACAAAACCGATGTCTTCATAAGCTTTTCCTATTTCGTCTATAAACTTTTGTTTACGTTTAGGATCATTAGAAATGAAATCCTTTAAATCTACGCTAGGTATTCTGTCCATTAGATTATTTTTTAAATTTTTGTGAATATACAAAGTTAACAATAATAGTGTTAAAAATTAGATCGAATTTATTGACAATTTCGAGTCTTATATGGTTTATTGTAGCAAATTTATTTACATTTGAAACATTAGATAAATGACATTTTATGCCAACGATCACAAAAAGTAATATAGCCTACGACAAAAGAAATTTAAGTGATAAAGCCCTACTAAAGCTTTATTACAATATGCTAAAGCCACGACTAATAGAAGAGAAAATGCTTATTCTGTTGCGCCAAGGTAAAATTTCAAAATGGTTTTCGGGAATAGGACAAGAAGCTATTTCAGTAGGTGTTACTATGGCCTTAAAGCCTAACGAGTATATCCTTCCTATGCACAGAAATCTTGGAGTTTTTACAACACGTGAGATTCCGCTACATCGTTTATTTTGCCAATGGCAAGGTAAAGCAAGTGGTTTCACTAAAGGTAGAGATCGTTCGTTTCACTTTGGGACGCAAGAATACAATATTGTAGGAATGATTTCTCATTTGGGACCACAATTAGGTGTTGCAGATGGTATAGCCTTAGCGAATTTATTAAAGAATAATGGCAATGTAACAGCCGTTTTTTCAGGTGAAGGAGGAACAAGTGAAGGAGATTTTCATGAAGCTCTAAATGTTGCTTCTGTTTGGCAATTACCTGTAATTTTCTGTATTGAAAATAATGGTTACGGACTTTCTACTCCTACGAGTGAGCAATATAATTGTAAACACTTAGCCGATAGAGGTAAGGGGTATGGTATTGAGTCCTTTATTTTAGATGGAAATAATATTATAGAAACCTATACTAAGGTACAGAAATTAGCCGAAAGTATAAGAAAAAGACCGCGTCCAATCTTAATAGAGTTTAAAACTTTTAGAAGAAGAGGACACGAAGAGGCAAGTGGAACAAAATATGTGCCTCAAGAATTGATGGACGAATGGGAAGCCAAAGATCCTATAGAAAATTTTAGAAGCTTTTTGTTTAGTAAAAAGATTCTGAGTCAATCTATAGATGAATCCTATATCGCTAAAATTAAATCTGAAATTGATTCTGCTTTAACATCAGCCTATGCAGAGCCTAAAATAATCCCAAGTGAAACAGCTGAGTTAAATGATGTTTATAAATCATTTGATTATAAAGAGGTTAGGCCTAATAATGAAACAAAAGAATTACGTTTAATTGATGCCATTTCTGAAGGCTTAAAACAATCCATGCAAAAGCATCAAGATCTTGTAATTATGGGACAAGATATTGCAGAATATGGTGGTGTTTTTAAAATCACAGAAGGTTTTGTAGAAGAGTTTGGAAAAGATAGAGTTAGAAATACACCTATTTGTGAATCTGCTATTGTTGAAACTGCTATGGGGTTATCTATATCAGGTATAAAATCTGTAGTAGAAATGCAATTTGCAGATTTTGTAACCTCTGGATTTAACCCCGTTGTTAATTATTTAGCTAAATCACATTACAGATGGCAACAAGAAGCTGATGTAGTGGTAAGAATGCCTTGCGGAGCAGGAGTTGCTGCAGGTCCATTCCATTCGCAAACCAACGAAGCTTGGTTTACTAAAACACCAGGATTAAAGGTGGTTTATCCAGCGTTTCCTTATGATGCTAAAGGTTTATTAGCTACAGCAATTAATGATCCTAACCCTGTATTGTTTTTTGAGCACAAAGCGTTATACAGAAGCATTAAACAAGAAGTACCAACGGATTATTTTACCATTCCATTTGGTAAAGCAGCGTTTTTAAAAGAAGGCGAGGCAGTTACAATAATTACCTATGGTGCAGGTGTACATTGGGCTTTAGAAACGCTAGAGAATAATCCAGATATTTCAGCAGATCTCATAGATTTAAGAACTTTACAACCTTTGGATAAGGAAGCAATTATAAATTCTGTTAAAAAGACAGGACGCGCTATTATTCTCCAAGAAGATTCGCTTTTTGGTGGTATTGCTAGTGATCTTTCTGCTATGCTTATGGAAACTTGTTTTCAGTATTTAGATGCACCTGTAAAACGTGTGGCGAGTATGGAAACTCCGATTCCTTTTATTGGGCAGTTAGAAGATCAGTATTTGGCCAAAGGGAAGTTTGAAGGTGCTTTAAGGGCTCTTCTTAGCTATTAGATACGTAGTTTAGTGCATGATGTATATGAAATACTTGTAATTTAGGCCTAAAAGAAACTTAAAATGAAGCACATATTTTTAGTATTAGCAGCATTAATTTCTTTACAGCTTAAAGCTCAAGATGCCATTTCTACGGATCAATTAATTCCTAAAGAAAGCATTGGTGTGCATAATAGAAATTTTAAGCTAGGAGGCTTTTATTATCGTCAAAAGTCTAATGTAAATTCAGTAAATGATACTGTCAATTATATTGCTCCATTGATATTCTTTAAAAATGGAACCGTTAAACCGTTTGATTATATTGGTAACACTTCATCTACTTTAAGAATAAAAGGAAAGGGAAAAAAATGCATTCTTAAACCTAGAGAAGACTTCGAAACCATTATTACATTTTTTAAATGTTTTGCAGAGGTTGTTAAATTAAAAGAAATTTACAGTGTGTATTCTATAGAAGGTGATCGTATAAGAATTCAGTCATTTGGAGCTCATTTCTTTGTAGAAAATAGAGGTAAGGTGCTTAATGATAGTACATTTGTAATTACCAAAAGTATCAACTATGGGACTAAAAAAGTAGTTGATAAAAATTATACGTATCAGTTTCATGTTTCAAAAAAGCCAGACTCAACAAAATTTAAACCTTCCTCTGTAATACAAAAGTATTATCTTAAGCAGAGTAATGATTAAAATATTCTAAAATAAAAAAGTCAATTTCTTTTTTTTCTGAAACTGACTTTTCTTGATTGATTTGCTTTTGATTGATTTGCGCTTTATTATGCTTTAATGGTTTTTAAGTCATCATCTAAACTATTAGAAATATTGACAATTTTTGATAAAACTCTCATAATTATTGGTTTTTGATTGATTGATTGATTGATTGATTGATTGATTGATTGATGAATAATGTTATTATCTATAACGTCTTTTAAGATTCCAAGTGTTACTTTTAGTTTCTGTAGACGTACTTGATAATTGATTGTTGTTTAAAGTTCTCATGATTTATGTATTTTTAATTGGTTATACTAATAAGACGATGAAATATTATTTTTGTTACAGTACTTTGTATTGCATAGTACGATTTAACAAATTTTAACAATAATCGAGTAGCTTTATTACTATGAAAACACACTACTATTTAATAATACTATTAGTTATTAATGTTTATAATTGTAAACATAGCGTAGAAAGTGATTGTACTTTAAAACAGCTAAAAGTAACGGCTACAGCTTATAATTCTTTAAGTTACCAAACCAATTCCAATCCTACAATTACGGCTTTTGGTGATAGTTTAAAACCAGGATTACGATATATAGCTGTATCTCGTGACTTATTAGATTCTGGATTAGTACACAACACTAAAGTGAAAATTCAAGGTTTTGATAGCTTATTTACAGTCAAAGACAAGATGAATCGTCGTTGGAGAAAACGTATCGATATTTATATGGGTAATGATGTAAAAAAGGCAAAAAAATGGGGCAAGAAAAAGCTTAAGATTGAATACTGTATAGAAACCAATGATTCATTATCTAAAGAGAACGTTTAACCATAATTTCAGAAACGATAAAAGGATAAGCTTTCTTAACTATTTTTAATTCGTGCTTTGATAATTGATCAGGTGTTTTATTAAATGTTTTTTTTGCGTAGCGTTCTCGTAAATCGTAATATGCTTTTGTAATTTCATCTTGTACAGAAATAAACAAATTATACTTAGTAAGAGCATCATGACTTAAAGAAATAACAGCTTTTTTTGGATGATCTGAAGATTCTAAATTTTGTTCACCTTCACAATAATCGCAAGTATCACTGCCATTATTATCAATAAAAGTTTCAACAAGTGCTTTAATTTTAGTAAGTTCTACAATGTTGTCTTCAACCATAATTTGTTGCTTTTCATTCATGGACACTTGTAATAAGTTACGTTCAGGAATATCTGCAGTACAGTCTGGAGTATCGCAAACCCTTGGCAATTGCCTTAAAATACCTTTGTCTGCTGAAATAGTGGTAGTTACTAAAAAGAAAATGAGTAACAAAAAGGCAATGTCTGCCATAGATCCTGCATTGACCGATGCAGATTGTCTTCTAAATGATTTCATAATAAGTTATATTTAAATGTTAATGAAATGTGAAATACAATAACAATACCAATCTTGTTAAATCTTGTTAACAATTCATTATAGAACCCTAACAATGTGCTATTTTTGCGAAATTAACCAAGTACTAAAATTACTTTATGTCGTCAGAAACCGAAACTATTCAACAAAATGCAACTGAGAAAAGCCTCTATGATTACCAAATCAAAGACCTTAATCGCATTTTTGATGTGATGGAAGAGGAATCGGATGATTTTAACCTCTTATATCAATTACCAACTGGAGGTGGAAAAACAGTTATTTTTTCAGAAATAGTAAGACGATATGTAGAGCAGCACAATAAAAAAGTAGTTATTCTTACCCACAGAATTGAGCTATGTAAGCAAACTTCTAATGTGTTGTCTGGTTTTAATGTTAAAAATAAAGTAATTAACAGCAAAGTTAAAACACTGCCAGATCAAGATGATTTTCAGTGTTTTGTTGCAATGGTAGAAACCTTAAATAACCGTTTGTCTGACAATGATTTTGAGCTTAAAAATATAGGTTTAGTAATTATTGATGAAGCACATTATAACTCTTTTAGAAAGTTATTTAAATTTTTTGAAAACTGTTTTATTCTTGGAGTAACAGCAACACCTTTAAGTAGCAACATTAAGTTGCCAATGAAGGATAATTATAAAAAACTTATTGTTGGAGATGATATCTCTACGTTAATAAAAAATGGTTTCCTTGCCAAAGCCGAAGTTTCTAATTACGATGTTGGGTTAACATCTTTAAAAATAGGAATTAATGGTGATTATACTGTAAAATCTTCTGAAGCATTATATACCAACAGTTTAATGCAATCTAAATTGTTGTTGGCGTATGAAGAAATGGCAAAAGGTAAAAAAACACTAATTTTTAACAACGGTATTTATACCTCTAAAGAAGTCTATTACACGTTTAAAAAAGCAGGTTATAATGTTAGGCATTTAGATAATACGGCAAGTAAGCAAGAACGTAAAGACATCTTAAAATGGTTTAAAAATACACCAGATGCTGTTTTATCTTCGGTAAGTATATTAACCACGGGTTTTGATGAACCTTCTGTAGAATCTATTATTTTAAATAGAGCCACACGTTCCTTAACCTTATACTTTCAAATGATTGGTCGTGGTAGCCGAATTTATAAAGACAGAAAATCGTTTCAGGTTATAGATTTAGGTAATAATGTCGCGAGGTTTGGAGCTTGGGATCAACCAGTAGATTGGCAACATATTTTTAAACATCCAGACTTTTATCTAGAAAATATTGTTGATGATGAATTGTTAGAGCGTGATTTTGTTTATAAGATGCCAGATTCATTAAAGGTAAAATTTAAAAAATCCTATTCCTTAAATTTTGATGTAAAAGCAGAGTATAAAGACGTTATTAACTCTGGTAAAAAATCCTTTACGGTTATTGAGCGCTCTATAGCGCAGCATTCACAAATTTGTATAGATAATAGTGAAGATGTTTTTGATGCAAGAGAGCTAACTAAAGATCTTCAAGATGAAATCGCTTTTAGGATAAAACAATATTGTTATTGTATAATGAACAGTACTCAAAATTATAAAGACTGGCTCTTTGAAGAATACAATAGAAAGTTAAGAATAAGCTTTAATGGCAAGTTTTAACGTTTTTTTGTAAAGTTTTCTATTTTTATGCGTTTATTTTGAAGAATAGGTATGATTATTGTGATTAAATAATAAGAAAAATTAAAACGAATTTTAGATAGTGAAACCCATTAAATTCATAGCGTTTATGTTCTGCATACTTTGCAGTACAATGGTTTTTACTCAAGTTAAAGACAAGGAGACTAAGTCTATTCCTATTCCTGCAGAAATTTCAAAAAAGAAAAAAGATTCTACATTAATTAAAGTTAAGGTTGCACCAATTCTTAAAAAGGAAGAACAAAAATCGAACGAGAGTCCTAATAAAAAAGAAGAAAAATTTGTAATTAGAGAAACTAAAAAGCCTTTCTCTATGATTGAAAATGACGGTTTAAAAAGCCCAAGTGAAATTTTCGAAAAACGTTGGAGAAAGGAAGCTGTAAAAGGGGGCATTATTAGAACTATGTCTGACCAGTTTTTGGGTGAGCATAATGTAGATACAAAATTTGTAAACATTGTTTGTAGAGATCATGAATATCCTGATGGAGATCGTGTTCAAATTTTAATTAATGGCATCGTAGTAAAACACAATCTGGTACTTACGGCTAATTATAGACGTGTAGAAGTTGATTTGATAGAAGGTAGAAACACTATTGATATCGTAGCTTTAAACCAAGGTGAATCTGGACCAAATACAGCCGAGTTTGTGGTTTATGATGATAAAGGTAATACGATTTCCTCTAAAGAATGGAACCTGTTAACAGGCGTAAAGGCAACTATTGTTTTTAATAATGAAAAGGTCGTTATTAAAGAAAAGAATGCTGAAGAGGAAAAGGACAAAACAGCTTCTAATAATTAAAACGCTATTTTGCGAGTCTTCTTTACTACAACTTTCCTGAAGTTATAAAACTCTCTAACTAACTTTATAAAAGAAGCCAAATAATGCTTAAAACACCTACTTCAAACGATAGAATTATTTTAATAAAACACCAATTATAAAAGACAATCTATTTTATATGTTGATAGTGAAGTAATAAAGATGTGTTTAACAAAAAAAGCATGTAAACAGCTTAGATTTAGATGTGTAGTGTGCCGTGTTCAAATGTCAACTTGACATTTTTTTAGTAAAGAGCCAACAATAATTCTGAAAAATTGACACAAAAATCAATAATTATAAGTAAATAACTATAAAAAAATAGGGTATATACATTTTGGTATTTTTTTTGTTTTATTTACACCGAAATCAATTAAGATTTCAAATTTGAAATAATGTTTAATTTAAAATTTTGTAATTATGAGCAATTTAGTTAGTGTTCCTAAAAACGGAAATTTAGCGAACAGAAATTCAAATCAAAACTTTCCAACTTTATCAAATTGGTTAGATGATATTTTTAACCGAGACTTACCATCAGTATTTACTTCAAATTTTAATACAGGAATTACTTTACCAAAAGTAAATATAAAAGAAATTGCTGATGCCTATATAGTAGATATGGCAGTTCCAGGTTTAAAAAAGTCAGATTTTCAAATCGATATTGATAATCAAGTATTGTCAATTTCTACAGAGATTAAAGAAGAAAGTGAACAGAAAGAAGTAAACTACACGCGTCGCGAATTTGGATACTCATCGTTTAAAAGAACCTTTAGTTTGCCAGAAACTGTAGATGAAGATAAAATAAAAGCAAGTTATACTGAAGGTATTTTAAGTATTCATTTACCTAAAAAAGAAGAGGCAAAGCAAAAGCCTGTTAGAACAATTAAAATTTCATAACTATATTAGTTTTTAGTTACATGTTTAAGATGAGGCTGGTTTGTAGGCCTCATCTTAAACTATTAATCTAATTGTTTTTAGATGATTTAAAGGTGTCTCATTTTAAAATTTAAAATAATGAAAAAGTACATTTTATTATTAATGACAGTTTTTTTATGTGTTAGTTGTAGCGGACAAGAAAACAAAGCAAAAAATGGAGAAACAAAAGAAGCCAATAAAGCTATAGCAGAAGTACCTAAAGGATCATGGAAAGTAGATAAAGAGTTTGACGAAAACGGAAACTTAATAAGGTATGATAGTATTTATTCTTGGTCTTCTAGCAATATGTATAACGATTTGTCGCCTATGGATAGAGATAGTTTGATTGAGTCTTTTAAATCAAGATTTTTTACAAACTTCTCACAATTTGAAGATCAAGGATTTGAAGATATTTTTTCTCAAGATTCACTTTTTAGTAATCGGTTTTTTAATAATGATTTTTTTGGAAGCAGTTTTGGAAAAGATTTTATGGATATCGATAAAATAAGAGAACAAATGCTTAAAAGGCAGATGGAGTTTTTAGAAAAATATCAATCAGAATTTATTAAACCTGAAGACGAAAATTAAATAGTTTTCGTCTTTTTTATTTTGATAAACCTAATAATCATCTTGTCAAATCTCGAAAGGATACTAGAAATAGAATGGAACCTAGCAATTACATAGGTATATTGTTAGGGTTTGTTTTTTATCCATTCAACCGCATTTTTAGACATTTTTTTATAATCGTGACCTACACTTTTTATGGTGTCTATTTCCCAGTTAAATATCCAATTATTTTTGTGTTTCAATTCTTTATTCGCATTAAAAAAAGTTGTTCCACGTTCTAATCTATGGGCTCCTTGTTCCATAGCCAAACGTGTTGTTCTAAAAGTCCCTAAGCTAGGGTCATTATCTAATTCGCCCAATAAGATAATCAATCTTTTATGATAAGATTTTTTGTAAATTAATGTCTGTTTTCTGAATACCATAAGGAAATTTAAGTTTCTCGTTTGATAAGCTATAAAACCCAGAATTAGCAGCGATAGCTGTTCCAATGCTTGATTCGGGCATTAACATTACCATTCTATGTACAAATTGTCCTCCAGCTGAATGTCCAAAAATGTCATATTGTTTGTTTGTGATATTGTTAACCGATTTGATGTGGTCAAAAATGTTTTCAACAACCGTAAATGCCCATTCGCTTTTTGGATTTTTAGTTCCAAAAAAGGTGAATAAATTTCCTTCTTGGTAGTCGTTTGTTGTGTATTTTGAAAACTTATTCTCAAATTCAGGAACTATTATTAATAGGTTATTTTTGTTGGCTAATTCTACCCAAGCGTTTAAATAGTCGTCTGCATTTCGTCCTCCGCCATGCATCACAAAAACTATTTTGTCTTTATCATTCCAACTTTCAGGTTTATAAGTCCATACTTTAATCGATTTTCTCTCACTACCTTTATAAGCGTATATAACAAAAGAGCCTATTCCAATATTAATTTTATCGCTAGTTGTAATTTCAGGCCCTTTTGGAAGTATATAGAGATAAATGTAACCTGTAATTGAAAGAAGTATAAGGATTGAGAAGGTATATAAGATTCCCTTTTTTAAAATTTTAAAAGTCTTTTGCATTAAGCTGATTTTTTTTTGTTGACTCAAATTTAATTTTCCTTTGTTACTTTCTTCATTATTAATTTCCGAATTGTCTTTTTTCTAGGACGAATTGTTTTTATTAATCCTAAGTATCAGAATAGAAAAACTTCTTGGTTTTAGAGGCTAGGTTAGTAGCAGCTATAAATAATTAGGATTGTTGCGTGTTTGTTTTTTTACTTTAAATTTTAACTTTATTTTCAAATGTTTCAAACTTACTAGGAGCAGGGAAAAACATTTTGGGATCAATTGCTATTGTTTTATGTTTTGTTAAAATTTTAAAATTAATTTCAGAAAACGTTTATTAGAATTAGTAAAACAAGACCAACAAGAGCAATTAACTTTATTGCAAACTATACCAGGAATAGGCTTAAAAACAGCTTTGTTTTTAATCGTAGCCACGGATGGATTTAAAAAGTTTGAAACTGCATCACAGCTATGTAGTTATGTTGGAATTACACCAACGATTCGAGAATCAGGAAGCAGTGTACGAGGGCGTAGTAGAATAAGCAAAGTAGGCAATAAGAAATTAAGAAATCGTGTGTTTTTAGCAGCCTTTTCAGCGTATAAATATAACAGAGCCTGCAAAGCCTTATTTGATAGAATTGTAGCTAAAGGAAAGCGTGCTAAATTAGCATTAATAGCCGTAGCGAATAAGTTGCTAAAACAGGCCTTTGCCATTGCAAAAAGCGGATTGCCTTATGATGAAAACTATGTTTCAAAATTAGCTTAAAGTTACTTGTTTTTTAACTCAGTTCTTTGTTGCAGCACGTTTTTGTATGATTAATAATACTTACTTTATTAATACCTTTTTTGTTATTGTTGTATTTGTTTTTAAATTTATTTTGAAAAAGTACAACTGTGGTACTAATTCTTTTTTTATATAGTTTTTTCCCTTTTTTAGAGGTAGATTTTTATAAACTATTTGCCCTTTTGAGTTTAATATAGTTAATACTCCATTTTCTGGACTATCTAAATATAAGTTTTCAGAGGAAGGATTTGGATAAATTTTTATTAAATTATTACCGACTATATATTCCTCATTAGATAATAATAAATTATTTTCTTGAATTGATAAATCTGCTGACCATATAATATCTTCTAACCCATCATTATTCAGGTCTTCTGATTCAATAACACTTATAATGGTTTGTGTATCCTGAATAAGGATTGGTGCACTAAAATTGCCAAAACCATCATTTGTATATAAATAGAGATTGAAATCTTTAATTATAATAAAGTCTAAATCATTGTCATTGTCAAAATCCTTTAATGTGCCTGATCTTATATTCATTGCAGATGGGTCTATAATTTGTAGATTGGAAAAAGTCCCATTGCCGTCATTTTGCATCCATCTAATACCAGTTGAATTATCATTTTCGCTAAATAAATCTACATCACCATCATTATCAATATCTACTAACCGAACGAAAAGATTAAATGTGCTAGGAATTTGATTACTTCTAACAGAGTCGTAACTCAAAGTTCCATTATTGTTTTTATAAACCGAAATATTAGATCCTCCAGTAATAACGTCTTCAAAGCCATCAGCGTCAATATCACTAATCGTTAAGTCAAAAAAATCTTCTATTGGTCCTGTTATGGTTTGAGATGTGAAATTAGCCATCCCATCGTTATAGTATACTTTAAAAGTGGTACCACCTATAGCTACGATATCTAGATTGCTGTCATTATCTATATCAGCCACACCAATATCACTTTCAAAAAAAGTAAATGAATCAAGTACTTGTGACGAAAATGACAACGCACTATTCATATGTAGCGTTACAGAATTTGTAGCATCTCCAATACTTACAATATCAAGCCAATTATTATTATCAAAATCTCCAACAGCAATATTAGTAACTTGACTACTACCTGTTGCGATTGAAATTTCTGGGCTAAAATTGAGATTTCCTTGATTTAAATAATAAGAAATAAGATTATTGCTAGAAAATTTTCTTGTAATTATAATGTCTTTTAAATTGTCATTATTAATGTCTGCTGTTATAATATTTGTAATTGATCCGGTATCTGACTCAATCAGAATTGGATTTGCGAATTGGGAATATAAGTTTGAGGAAAATAGTAATAAGATAGTTATTGCTAAATAGATTGATATTTTATTTGAATTCATTCTGTTGGTTTTATATGTCTGTTAAATGTGCTACAACGGTCTCGTGTATGATTTCGTTGCGTATTCAAGCACTAAAGTTAGCAAATAAATCACAGATAGAAAGTCCGCGAGGACTTTCGTAAGTAAGCTATAACTAGCAATGAATTATACACATCTTAAGTTTGTAATTCATTAAATTTAATTAATAATCAGCAAGAACAAAAGAGAGCATTAAGGTTACTATACACGGTGAAGCATTAGACTTCGGCAACATTGATAATCCTCTCTCTTTTACTACTTAAACTTCGTTCAGTTCTGTGAGACCTAGATCTCGTTTTTAAGTTGTTGAAATATGAGTAGCGTTGTTCTTTCCAAATTTCAAGTTGTTATGACTAAAGATAGAAAAATTTACGGTATTGACATTAGTAAATCAGTGTTTGATATTTACAATCAAGACACAGGACATTTTCAATTAAAGAATGATGAAAAGGGTTTTAAAAAACTACTAAAAAGTTTATCAAAAGAAGCTTTGGTAGTTATGGAAGCTACGGGATATTATCATTACAGATTAGCTCAGTTTTTATATAAAAAAGGGGTATTAGTATCTGTTGTAAACCCATTATCAGTAAAGCGTTTTATTCAAATGAAACTAGCCAAAGTAAAGACAGATAAGAGTGATGCTAAATCTATTTGTGAGTATGGTATCTTTAATGAAGTTCCATTGTACAATGCTCTAACAGATGTACAGGCAGAATGCTTACAGCTCTTTAGGTTATTGGATAGTTACGTAAAAAAGAGTACAGCTACAAAAAATAAGCTTCATGGCGAAGAAACACTGGGGATTCCATCAAAAACGGTTTATCGTTCCTTAAAACGAGACTTAAACCATTTAAAGAAAGAGATTTTAATACTAGAGAAACGTTTATTAGAATTAGTAAAACAAGACCAGCAAGAACAACTAACTTTATTGCAAACTATACCAGGAATAGGCTTAAAAACAGCTTTGTTTTTAATCGTAGTCACGGATGGATTTAAAAAGTTTGAAACAGCATCACAGCTATGTAGTTATGTTGGAATTACACCAACGATTCGAGAATCAGGAAGCAGTGTACGAGGGCGTAGTAGAATAAGCAAAGTAGGCAATAAGAAATTAAGAAACCTTGTGTTTTTAGCAGCCTTTTCAGCGTATAAATATAACAGAGCCTGCAAAGCCTTATTTGATAGAATTGTAGCTAAAGGAAAGCGTGCTAAATTAGCATTAATAGCCGTAGCGAATAAGTTGCTAAAACAGGCCTTTGCCATTGCAAAAAGCGGATTGCCTTATGATGAAAACTATGTTTCAAAATTAGCTTAAAGTTACTTGTTTTTTAACTCAGTTCTTTGTTGTGCTTTCGTTTTTTATGTAAATCTAAATTTTTTATTGTCACACTTTCCGCATGTTATAGTTTCTGGTTGGAGTAATAATTCAACCCTTTCAGGTGGTGTTTTATTTAAAAGATTTTTATCTCTAATTAATTCTTTAAGAACAATTAATGCTATTTCAATAACTTCCTTTTTAATGTTTTCAATTTCTTTTATTGGATTATCAACATTTAATAATTTATGTTTTTTATGATTCCCATGGACAATATTACTCCTGAGGTCATAAAGTTTACTTAATCTTGAATTGCTTATATCATAATTACAACGATCTAAAATAGACTTAATCGACTTAACCACAGAATTTGTTGTAGACGTTTTAGAACTAAACATAGTTTCCCAAGCAATAAAAGTATCTAAGATTGAATCAATTGGACGTTCTCTACCATAAATAGCAATTTTTATCCTGCTTAGAGTTAGTTTTATGTAATTTTCATTAGTAATATTAAGTAGTTCAAACCATTCTTTAATTTTATCAAGTTCATTTCTTTTCAAAATTGAAAGATTTGAATATTTATTTTCAATAATATTCGGAAAAGGTAATTTTAATGGAGCATTACTATCAATAAATGTAATCCTAAATGGAGCATAAATTGATTTCAAATTAATAATTGTGGCTGAAATAAGTCTATTTAAAATAGTTTCAAATAAATTACTATTATTGAATTTGTCATTTGAAGTTTTATTGCTTGATACGATTGTGCTATCCAATGGAAGTGTTTTTTCAATTTCGTTAGAGGTGTTGACTATCGTTTTGAATTCTAATGTACATCCTATGACTTTTTTTGGACTTGAACCTACTGAACCAATTGATATTGTATTTTTAATACCAGGATTGTTGATTTCATTGATATTTCAACTGATTTTCCTTTTGCAATTGTTTTTAAACAATAAAATTGACTCTCAATTTCATTAAGAAAACTTTGTATATCGTATTTAATTCTATAACAACAATTTTGAAAAGATCTAAGAATAAAACTACTTACAAAGGAAGGATTAAAACAAGCAGTTGAAATGTTATTTTCCAATTTGTAATTTAAATTTGAAAACATAGGTTTTTCCTTTATGGATAGGATATTATTGAAATCTTTATCTTTTAATAAAAGGTTGTGAATGTATTCACTTTCATCTATACTTAATTTAAAATGACTATTGAGGTCTGTTATATTGTGATTAAACCACTTTTTTTCTTCGATAATCAATAAGCTTGGATAGTATTCTATCGCTTTTGTAGTCAAGTAGTCAAGTAATTCAATATCATTTGATTTGTTAATCAACTTACCACCACAATTCTGTCTCATATTATTAAACATTTTACCAAAATTAAATAGATATTGCTTAATTGTTGAATATGGATTTTGAGCTGATGCAATTTCACATTGGTGAATTAATGAGACTATTTTCTTGATTGTTTCAATTTGCTCATTATTAAATTTATATACATCATCTTTTTTTCGTTGAATTAGTGGCTGATTATAGTTAAGAATGTATTGTAGAAATTTTTCTCCTACTTTAAATATGACTAATTTTAAATCTTTATTATTCATTTGAATTTCAATGCAATCTGTTGGTGGAAAATGAAGCACAACGGTTTAGTATATGATTTGTAGCGTTGTTTCAGCAAGTAAGTTAACAAATAATAATCGAAATAGAAAAACCGCGAGGTTTTTCGTGAGTAGGCAAGAAGCAGTTATAAATTATATACATCTTAAGTTTACAATTCATTAAATTTAAGGATAAATTAGAAAGAACAAAAGAGAGGAGTAAGGTTAATATATACGCAGAAGCTTTAGACTTCGTCAACATTGAAAATCCCCTCTCTTTTCTACACAGATTTCGTACAGTTCTATGAGGCTTTTAGACCTCGATTTTAAGTCGTTGAAACTCGCGTAGATTGTCCTTTCAAAAAAAACATTTTGTTATGAATAAAGATATTAAATATTTTGGAATTGACATTAGTTGTTTAGTTTTCGATGTCACAGATTCTGAAGGTAATTACTACCAGTTTAAAAACAATGAGTTTGGTTTTAAAAAGTTCTCAAAACTCTTAGGTTGTAATAGTCATTGCGTTATGGAAGCGACAGGTTATTACCATTATCAATTAGCGTATCATTTGTTAGAATTAGGTACAAAAGTATCGGTAGAAAATCCGTTGTCAGTGAAACGCTTTATCCAGATGGAATTATCAAAAGTTAAGACGGATAAGAGTGATTCAAAACTGATTTGTGCTTATGCTGAGCAAGTAGAATTAAAGCTTTGGAAAGGCAATTCTAAGAATGACATAGAATGTCTTCAAATCGTCAGAACTCTTTCAGTGTATGCAAAACAAAGCACTATGCTAAAAAATAAACTACATGGTGAAGCTGTTTTGGGTAATCCAAGTAAAGAGGTTGTAAGATCTTTAAAACGCAGTTTAAAGCAGCTTCAAAAAGAGATGGCAGATTTAGAAGATAAGCTATTGGCTTTGGTAAAAACAGAGCACCAAGATTTATTAACACGTTTAAAAACTATTCCAGGTATCGGTCCAAAAACAGCTATTATGTTAATTGTTTTAACTGGCGGTTTTAATCGTTTTACTAACGCCAGTGAATTGTGTAGTTACGCTGGTCTAACACCTGTAATTAGACAAAGTGGAAGTAGTGTAAAAGGGAGACCACGAATCAGTAAAATGGGGAATCAAAAGCTGAGAAATTTATTATTTATGTGCAGTTTTAATGCTTGCAAATACAACAGAGCTTGTCGGGATCTTTATGAGCGAATCGTCGCCAAAGGAAAGAGCAAAAAATTAGCATTAATTGCAGTATGTAATAAACTACTAAAACAAGCCTATGCAATAGCTAAATCAGGGTTAATATATGATGGAAATTATAAAAGTACTTTAGTAAAAAAATAATGAGTTTTTACTTGTTTTTTGCCACAGTACTTTGTTGTGCCCAGTTATTTTAAACGATAGATTGTTTTATTTTTTTCTCCTATTTTTTCAAATAAATTCAATTCTGCTCCTTTCTTTAAATCTCTACTTGCAGTTGCTGAAGAAATATCTTTAAAAATATCCATATAATCTTTTCTTGTAAATTCAGTTTTATTTAGTGAAACATAGTATTCTAATCTATCTTTTTCATTTAAAGTTCGATTATTAAAATCTAATAGTTGACTTATAGAAATGTCAATAACGTTTAGCATATATTCAATAAACTTAGTTGATTTTCCAGATTTATCACTTTCAGCCAAAGCTTTGTAATATTTTTCTTGGTCATTACCGATTAAAGTTTCAAAAGGTAAAAACTCAAATATTGGATATTTTTCCATTAAAATTAAAGTTTGCCATAATCTTCCCATTCTGCCATTTCCATCCAAGAATGGATGTATAAATTCCATTTCGTAATGGAAAACACAACTTTTAATTAATTCAATTTCATCAGACTTTTCCAAATATTCAAAAAGGTCTTTCATTAAGTATGGTACATTTCCAAATGGTGGTGCTAAATGCTCAACTTTAGAGCCTTTTACAATTCCGACACTTTGAGTCCTATATTTTCCAGAATTTTCAATTAAACCTTCCATTAGGTTTTGATGTGCTTCTAAAAAGGATTTTTCATTAGAAGGATTGAAATTTTCTAAATTTTCATAGATTTTGATAGCATTTAGAACTTCAAGAACATCTTTTTTAGGACCAATAACTCTTTTGTTTTCAAGAAGTGCTGTTATTTGTTCTTCTGTAAGTGTGTTTCCTTCTATTTTTAATGAAGAATGAATAGTTTTAATTCTATTCTGTTTTCTCAATTTAGGTGAAGGTTTGTTTAATAAATTAGCATTTACTTCTCCTATTTTCTCTGAAATAGAAGTTATTAATTTTAAAATAGAAGATGTTATTTCGTAAGGTGGTTTCATTTGTGATACTATCATTTGATACTATCAAAGGTACAATCATTTAATCTGAATTATGTTATGAAACGTGATTTTTTAATTGGGCACAACGTGTTTGTGTATGGTTAGTTGCGTGGTTTAGCAACTAAATTAGCAAACTTTCACGAACCCGTGAATATTCCGCAGGAATATTCGCAAGTAGAGAAGAACAAAGCAATTAATTATACACGGTGTTGCCAGTAGTTATTATTCGTAACCTAATCTTAAATTTTTTACTCCATCTTTTTTATAACATTCAATTGTTGAAATCAAGCCGTTAATATCATTCAGAAAATCTCCGTTATTATAATATTCAATTTTAGGTGGACATAAAACTCTAACATTTTCTGTCAAACTTTCGTCGCTATTAAACTTTATTTTTTTCGCAAAGTCATTATTTAATTTAAGTACTTTTTTAAAGTCAATTAACAACTTTAGAATTGATTCAGTTTCTATTCTTGTCTTTTTTTTGTGATTGATAAACTCTTTTTCGGCATTTTCTATTTGTCCATATTCCTCCATTTCTTTGAACATAGATTCATCATTCGTAAAAGTATTCTGAAAAAGGCTAAGGTCAATATTTAATTCAGTTTCCAATTGGCTAACGGTTGCATATTCTCCATATCCTCCAACTTGTTCGAAAAAATAGGATAATCCACTTGGAAAATCAGTCGTGCATTCAGTTTCCGTTTCTGGAATTAAATAGTAATACATTCCCATATTCGACTTTTCTTTATTTGTTATTAAAAAGCTGTTTAAAAATAGTATAAATATGATTGAAGTTCTCATTTTGTATTATACTGAAAT
>NZ_JAHKPS010000022.1:829786-902737 GCF_018860565.1 Winogradskyella psychrotolerans | reverse complement strand
CTTTTTTTGGTTTTATATAATAAGAAGTCTAGTAGCCTTTATACTCTTAAAAGGAAACTCTACTATTAACAACTCTTATAACTATAACACTTACGTGAAGTAGCCATGTAAACAGCTGTCTTTATTAAGCACCTTATTAGATTAGACTATATAAGTAGGACTTATATATAATACATTCTCATATTTTATAATGTAAGAGTGATACTAAACATACTTCTATTAATTAAAAAAAATGTCTTAGTCTTTTACAGAAAGAAATCCCAGACTAATCCAAAACGAATAATGAAATCTCTATAGGGTTGATTCGGAGCTGAAAAATAATCGTACCCAGTAAATGAAGAATTAAAGTGTTCTGCTTTTAAGAAAATACGGGTTTGTCTCACTTTAGCATTAATAAAAAAGTCTAGCCTTGGAAAACCACCTAACTCAGTATTATTTTGAGTATAAAATTCTGCCAATAAAGGATCATAACCATTCATATTATAAGCTGTAAAGTAATTTAGAGTTACACCTGTCTGAAGCGTCATTGACTTTTTGAATAACTGATTGGTATAATACAAGGTATTTCGAGTTATAAAATCTGGCACATTTAAAACATTATCATCACTAACTACGTTTTGATACATTATTGTATTATCTAATGCAAAATTGCCCACTTTAAATTCCTTCTGAAGTTTTAACCTTAAATATTGAAGTGGCTTATTATATTGCTTTGGTCTAATAACATTAACTTGATCTATTGTTTCCTCTAAATTAAAATAGGTGTAATTATCTATATTGGATATATCGAAATAAGCATTAAACAACTTTTGTGATTCTAAACTAAACTTTATCTGCTGTGTATTTACATTTTTGAAGTCATCAAAATTATACCAGTTATAATTGATATAGTCACTTTGATATAATAAATAGTTATAATTGGCAAGTCTAGAGTTAATTGTAATACCTCCAGACAGTGCTATATTTTCATTTAACTTTAAACTAATTGTTCCATCTAAAAAACTACCGACAAATGTGTCTGATAAATTTAAACTTCCACGCCCCGAAAGATTAAACCCTTTGTAAGCTTTTGAATATGTTCCTTCTATTCCTATAAAATTGGACACAATTCTATTAGGTATTGATTGCTGATTTGGAAATAACACAACACTATTATAACCATAATTAATATCTGTATAGTTTAATGCAAATCCAACTTGACCTAGTGTATTATTAGAATAGCTTAGTCCAAGTGAAGTTCTAAAGTCTTCTAATGTTACTCTGTCATTAATACTATTAGAAAAAACATCTCCAAAGAAATCCGTCACAGCCACATCTTGGCTAAACTGAAAGAATTTGTCTTCAAAAGAAACTTTATTAATTAGCGAAAGCCTATTGTTACTTAAAGAATCCTTCTCTTTTGTAATTTTATAAGAGTGCTCAAAATAAAAACGCTTCCCTTCAAGCACGTTTTCTGCGTTCTCAAAATTAGGATCAAACACAGACCTGTCCAAAAACTCTTCATTACCTGAGGCAAAATTCTCAAGGTCCTCGGTTTTGATTCCACCATTTTCTTGATTTAGTAAATCTTGCATTACTATATATCCTTTGGCAGTATACCTTTTGTCTTTTGTGTTGTACTTTGAATTAAAACGAAAATTACCTGAACTGGTTAACGAATTTTGATACTTTCCTAACGATCTTAACCCTTTATATGCTAATGAAAAATTAAACTGCTTAGATAGATTAACTGTAAAAAAAGCATCTAAGAGCTGTCCTTGTTCAAAAGCTGTTTTATAGGTTAGACGTGTCCAAGGTGTTGGAACTTCAAAAAATCTAATATCTTCATGTTCTAGATAGTTGAAATGTCTGGCTCTTGCTCCAAAACTAGGTTTGGTTTTATTTTCTGAAGCATCGAAACTAAGTGTATTATATGTTTGACCAATATTAGCAAAGGGCATTAAGCCAAAATTATCTTTCTGCAAGTAATTAAATTTGTAATCTTTTTTAATTGCTAAGGTGGTATCAATGGGTATTGAATCTAGCTCATTATTAAATTGCAAATACATATCTACAGTAGCTAACTGTTTAAAATATTCACCACTTTTAACAGATGAAGAGTCAGTCATTCTTAAGCTCTCCTGATTACCTTGTGCCCTTTTAACAAGTTTTGTTTGAGCAGTAAGACTTAAGGTGCATATCCAGCATGGAATTATGTATAAGTATTTTAATTGCATATATAACTATCTAATTTTTAAACAAAGAAAGTTATAAAATATTGTTTGCGAATAGAAAATTACAAATTACTTATAAAAAAAGACCTACAATAAATATTGTTGATCTTTTGTAAATAAATTTAAAAAAATATCGCACCAAATTATTCGATTATAATTTTATATGAACTATTATTAGTACCTGCTGAAATATTTAATACGTATACTCCGACAGCCATATCAGATAAATCTATAGTTTGGCTAAACTGATGAGCATTAGCATTAGAAAAAGCCTTCTCATAAACCGAACGACCACTGATATCGTAAATATCTACTATTACATCATGATTATAATCTATTTTAGAATCAAATTGAATTGTAAATTTACCTTTACTTGGATTAGGGAATACTGATAAATTTTTAAAACCAGAAACTTCTTCTATATTTAAATTTTCTTGAATTGCGAAATTTTTAGTATTTATATTATAGAAAATATTGCTTGCAGATTCAACCATAATCCTGCAAGAAACTGCATCTAAATTAGGCAAAATAACACTTTCACTTCCGTCATTTGGAGTATTTGAGATCAATAATGTATCAAAAGTTAATCCTCCATTAGTTGATAGAAGTATATTAACACTATTACTATTAAACGGAGATAAATTTGTATTTGCAATATTCCAAGTAACAGTTTGTGTTGACCCACCAGAAAAAGACAAGTTATTTACATTCTGCGAAGTAACTGTGAAAGGCCCACCTGAATTATCTACAGTAACTGTCATATAATCAACACCTATTTGCCCACCTGATATGTCATTATCTCGAACAGCTAGAGAGAAATTAACATCTCGATTGATAAGTAATAATTTTTCCCAATCCGTTGATGAATTAACATTAGAAACATAATCTTCTAATCTAGGTATAAACCTAGTGTTATCAGTACTTGGTGGAAATGATCTTACAACAGGACCGTCCAAAGTAATATCTGAAGGAGCAGCAACACTAGATCCCAAATCAAATTGTTCCCAAGAATAAGTCAACGACTCATTACCATCAATGTCAAATCCTGTACCAATTAACTTATACGGAGTTCCTATAGGTATCGTATAATTATTACCAGCATCAGCTATAGGTTCGTTATTACCAGTAGGACTTGATAAAGCACATGTACTATTACCTTGGGTTATATTAAACCACATTTGATTAATACTATTTTGATGAAAATAATTATCAGCTGTAGATTGAATATTCGAACTCGTCCCACAAATCCCAGCATAAGACATAATTGTTGTACCGCCACCTGGCTCGTAAGCCGAACTAGAAGTAGCTGCACTAGCACAACTAGTAGAATTGTAAGTATGAAAAGCACCATACTGATGCCCCATTTCATGTAACATAGTATTCTCATAAACTACACCTATGGGTGCTCCACCCAAACCGCCACTTACAGCTCTAGCTTTATTCGAAGTACATGGAGAATATAATTGAGCTAAACCACTACCAGATGTACTTAACATATGACCAATATCGTAGTTACCAGACTGAATAAAAGCATCAATAAATGTTTGGCTTTCATCTATTAAAACACTAATATCATTATTTGTCAAGAAGCTATCTGATAAAAAAATGATGTCCCGATTAGCCGGAATTATAGTCATGGTAATTGAAAGTTCATTTTCATAAACAGCATTAACACGAGTCATTATGTCATTCATAACATTTAAAATAGCATCCTTTTTTACAATATTTGAAGAAGATGAAAGATTGAGCGTATTAACATAATAGGTTGAAAACTCTTCTGTACAAGCCAAAGCTAATCTAAACTCACGAAGTTGACCATCATTAACATGTCTTTGCTCAAACTCATATTCACCTCTATTATGTGAGGCAGAATAATCACCTAAACAATTAACAGTCAACACCCTGTCGCTCAAATCCTTTCTGTAGTACATTGCATAAGATTTCCTGTCCTTTGTGATGCAATCTATAAATTGAATACCTTTTTTAGAATTTAAAATAACCGCTTTTAAGCCAAACATAGACACACTAAATCTGATAATTTTTTGTTCATTGGTCAAAGATCTACCAATGTATGATTTAGCACTAGGCAATGATTGTTGTAGCTCATAAGATAAAACAGGCGCCTCATAGACTTCATAAGTTTCAAAACCTTTATCAATGTTTGGAAAACTAATCAACACACCAGGTAATTCATTAGATTTCGATCGATTCGGTATATTAATTAACTTATTCTCTAATTTATCAATATCCATCCTAAAACTCAAAAATTCAGATGGTAATTCATTAGTCTCCCATTCTTGTTCGCTTGAGTAGTGATAATTATTAACTTTCCATAAATCATTTATATTTTGACCAGATAAGACTATAAAGTTAATTAGAGTAAAAAAAAGTAGTATTTTTTTCATGATTTTTTTTTATAAAAGTAAATAAAAAAAACCATCCATAATAAAACTATAGATGGTTTTTTAAATAAATGTATGTAAAACGATTACGGCATTTGAAATATAATATCAGCTGATACAGGGTCTGTAAAAATACCATTTTCAGTGACACTAATCTCAAAAATATCATTACAAGTATCATAAGTACCGCTACCCGATATCGAATAACTTGCACCCAAACCGTTATCAGATCCATCTGCACTACCGCCACTAATTACTGTGACAGTATTACTTACAGGATCAACTGTAAAAGTAATTGCTGCAGCAAACATACCATCATATGCGTTAGACCCAGCTAAAACAGAAACAAAGTTAGGTCCCCAAGATGTATCGGCTGTATATGTTAGATTACCTAAATCAGTTATAGTAACTGGATAATCATCTTGAACAATACCACCACCTCTACTAGATGTACC
This sequence comes from Winogradskyella psychrotolerans, assembly GCF_018860565.1. Taxonomy (GTDB): domain Bacteria; phylum Bacteroidota; class Bacteroidia; order Flavobacteriales; family Flavobacteriaceae; genus Winogradskyella; species Winogradskyella damuponensis. The sequence continues at coordinate 897,667 of NZ_JAHKPS010000022.1, read as the reverse complement.
TGTATATACACTTCCATCTAAAATATTAACAGAACATGGAGTAGAAACTCTAAAATTCGTAAACTGTGAATCATCACTTAATCCAGCAGAAATAGAACCTCTATCAGTAGATAGTAACACTACATCAAACTCAACAGTGGTACCTTGCTCTATAAGAGCTAAAATATTACCCACTTCTAATACTAAATCAGTTTCTAAAGTTCCAGCAGGTATTACAAAAGACCGTTCGGTAGTAGTAACTACTTGAGAAGGACTTCCTCCAGAAACCTCTACTAACTCAAAATTGACAGTAAGATCTTCTTTATTAATTGGTGCATTTATCTCTACCGGAATAGAAATTTCTGTAGATGTAGCTGCTAAAGTTGCAGCAGGGTTGTTTACATTAAAATCAACCCAACCAGAAGTTGGTTCTTCAACAAATTTACCATCAGTTGCATCCTTTTCACAAGAAAAAGTAAGAACTAACGTTAAACAAAATAGTAAATATTTATATGTATTTTTCATAAAGCTTTATTGTTTAGTAAATTTATATCTCGTTACAACCGTAGCACTACAGTCTGCCTGCACATCATCAGCAAATGATATGAACAATTCATCATCCCCTTCAGTTATGCTATAAGTATCTGGTGTTTCAGCAGGACCAAACCAACCGTCTCCACTATTACAAAAACATAAACTGTTTTGAACAGGTACGATAAACTCATTACAAAATAAATTAACGATAAAAGGTGTGAAATCTGGACAATAGTCAGGATAATGCTGAGTAGAAAACATTCTACTTAATCCAGTTTCATCGTCTTCATTAATTTGAACTTCAACAATTGTACCTGTACTTAAAGTAGGACCATCTACTAAATCACTAACTTGTTCCATTAAGTAAGTTCCTACAAAGAAATTCTCATCTACAGGACATACTTCGAAGATATTTACAGAAAACAAATTTGAATCCATAAACACATTGTCTACATCACCTAAAGATATCGCAATAGTTTTTGCTTCTCCTGTCAAAAACTCATTATCTATTATGTTCACACCAATAGTCCCGAAATAAGAATCGGCTGGTATTGTTACCGTACTAGGCAATTCAAAATTAGATTCATTTGCATTAGTTAACTCTTCATCTAAAAGTACTGTAAAAGTTCTATCATTGCTTGATAAAGTACTTGTTTGAATAACTATCTCTAAAATATCAGATTCATCGACATTTACAGGAAACGCCGTAGTATTTGCAGAAGAAAATGACAAAAATGTATCATTTGCATCTGAAGGGTTAAAAGTAGTTCTTTCAAATTCTTTCTCACATGACGAAAATGCAAGAAGAATTGATAAACACATTAATAATTTAAAACTTATTTTCATATTCTTTTTTTTTAATTAGGATAAGATGGGTTTTGAGTAATATTACCATTTCCAAAGAATTCTTCTTGAGGAATTGCTAATGTATATCTATAATCATTAGCAGGTATGACACATGGTGCTTCAAATGAAGTACAATCTACAGTTGACCTTGTGACACCAATATTGAGTTCACCACCAATTCTCTTAATATCTAAAAGTCTATGTCCTTCAAAACATAATTCTTTTCTCCTCTCTTTCAAAATATCCGTTAATGCTTCATTTAAATTCCCATAATTTGGTAATGGTTGAACTGATCCAACTCTAGCAGTTCTTATTTCTTGAATAGAAGCAGCAGCTTGACCTAACATATTACTTCTAGCTTCTAATTCCGCTTTCATCAATAACACCTCTGATGATCGAGCTACTTTAATATCATTAATTTGAGGTCCAGCAGCTGAACCAGGATACTTACCTATTAATAAAATATTATCTGCATCATTTTCTCCATTGAAAACACTTGATGCATCAACATTTATATCAAATCTAATATCACCAGGTACTTCTGCTAATTCATTATATAAATCATTTGATACTTCGATAAATGCATCATCAACATCTACTAAATTAAAGTAAAATAACTCACCTACTTCGCTATCACCAGTTCCGCGTGCAAGTTTAAAAATAACTTCCTCATCTCCAGCATCCAAAAATAATAACCTATAGTCAACAGTTGACGCTAGTGGATATTTAGCCATTAAATCGTCAGCTAAGTCTATTGTAGTTGAATCATAATTATCTGTGATTAATTCTAATTTAATTCGAAGAAAATCTACAAAGTCATCATTTACATAAATATTGTTATTTGAATCAGCGTTATTTTCGTCTAACAAATCCTTAGCAGTTATTAAATCGTTCATTATAAAGGACACAGTTTCTTCAACCGTATTTCTTTCTAACTGTTCATCTATACTAGGTACACGATCCATAATAATTACTGCTAATGATTGAGGGTCTTGATAATCTACAGTATAGTACTCAAACAAATCAAGATGAGCTAGAGCTCTAAGTGCATAAAGCTGCCCTAATAAATGATTACCTTCAGCTTCTTCAGCTTCAGATTCAAAGTTAATGCCTGTACTCGCTCTTAAAACCCTATTAATTTGGTTAATTGTTGAATATCTGTTTGTCCAAACTGAAAAAGAAGGCGAACCAGCAGTGATATCTACCACATACTGATACTGTGTTGCACCTTGACCATTACTTGCTACACCAGCTTTAACATTATCTGTTAGAATAGCATTAAAATACAATTCATCACCAGAGCCATTTCCTCCTGAATCTACGCCATAAAAAGCATATGCACCATTAACACCACTAGACAGGTCAGCTAACGTTTGATAAGCTGCACCTTCATCTAATTCACCTACCTGTGATATATCAGTAGCGTCATTACATGACACCATAAAAAACACAGCCATGAATATTGCTATAAATAAATTTATTTTTTTCATTTTTATTTTTTTTTAAAAATTAATAGTTACTCCGAATGTATAAATTTTCGGTGTTGGATACTGCCCTCTATCAATTGATCTTAGAACAGATGATTCTGGATCCCATCCAACATATTTTGTAAATGTCAATAAATTTTCACCTTGAGCGTAAAGACGTAAACCTGTAATAGGTAATTTCTCTAATGTTTCTTTAGGCAATGAATAAGCCAATGTAATATTTCTTAGTCTTAAAAAAGATGCATCCTGTAAATAACGATCAGTACTATAAGAATAATCAACACTACTGTATGCAGAACCAACTCTAGGTATATCTGTTATGTCGCCTGGATTTTGCCATGCATTAAAAACAGAATTAATTCTATTTCTACCATTTTCTACTTGACCTACAGAAACTTCTTCTAGACCTGCTAAATCTTCACTACTTCTATATACATCAGCAACCCATGACCAAGTCGTATTGAACTCCCATGTTTTGTACTTTAATAATGTACCAAAACCTCCTTGCCAAACTGGAACGTGCGATTTACCTGTAAATTGTCTATCAGATTCATTAAGCGATTCTGTCAAATTACCATCAGCACCTCTAAACAAAGGGTTTCCATTAGCAGGATTTACCCCTACATAGTCAACTAGGTAATATGACCCATAAGCTTGACCTTCACCTAACGCCGTTAAAGTATTTATTACTAAACCATCAGTTGATGGAGGCAACTCTTCAATGACATTTTCATTAAAAGATCCATTGGCAAATAAAGTTAATCCCCAATCTTTAGTTTGTATTGGAGTATAACGTAAATCCAACTCTACTCCTTTATTCACTAATGTTCCTAAATTACTTTGAATTGATCCTGTTCCATTTACATAAGAAATTCTATTATCTTGAAACAGTTGAGATGTCGTTTTCTCATACACATCAACAGAACCTCTTAATTTTCCTGTCCATAGAGAAAAATCAACGCCTATATTAGCTTGAGCTACTTCCTCCCATTGTAAAGTGGTATTACCAATTTGTGAAGCAAAAGTACCTGTTTGATTGTTATAACCCTGTCCTGCAGAATACAAACTTCTTGTATTATTTAAAGCTCCATAGAATCCACCAGTAATTCTTTGATTTCCTGAAGTACCATAAGATCCTCTTAACTTTAATAGATCAAATGCTGAATCTGACATAAAGTTTTCATCGCTAATATTCCATCGACCTGAAACCGACCAAAAAGTACCCCATGCATTGTCTTCAACAAATCTGAATGAATTATCTCTACGAACAGTTGCGCCAATACCATACTTCCCATCAAATTCATAGTCTCCATTTGCAAATACCGAAAACAATCCTGTAGTAAGAGTAGTTGTACTTAACGCTGGCAAATAAGGAAATGTATCAGCACCATTAATAACCTCTATAGTGTTAGCTGGTATAAATGCACTACCAGTACCTAACAATCTAGGATCTAAACCTGTTTGATCATAATCAAACCCGTCATAAAAAGATCTATTATATTCTAAATACGCTGTTAAACTCACAGCATGTTTATCTGCAAAAATATTAGAATAATTTAAACTTGTATTAGAATAAAATCTAAAATCTCTAGCGTATGTCTCTTCATAAATACCACCATATTCAGCTGCATTAGATTGCTCTGATTGAAACGGACCTAATAAACTAAGAGGGTGTAATACTTCTAATCGTTTTGAACTAGATAAATCACCACCAAACTCTATTCTTGCAGTTAAATTTTTCGCAAAATTATAACTAGCATTAAAACCAGCAAGTATCTTCACCTCTTCTGTTCTATCGGTATTCATTGATACGCTATTTAAAAGAACATAAGGGAAATTAGTAGCTCCAGAAGCTAACAAAGCAGTAATATCACCAGGCGTGATACCCCCGTCTATAGTTCTAGACCCATTAGGATCATAAGCAGACAAATACGGCAACCCTTGAAGAGCAGCAGAAAACGGATTGAAGAAAGTCGAATTAGAACCAGCATTATCTAATTCATTAGACTTAGAGAAATTTAAATTTAAATTTATTCCGTAATCAAATTTCTTATCCGCAGATTTACCTGTAAAATTATTTCTAACAGAAAAACGCTTAAAATCAGAACCTATAAACACACCGTCCTGCTCAAAATACTGAAGAGAAGTATAATTAGATGTAGTTTCCGTTCCACTTGTTATAGCCAAATCATGAGTTGTAGTCGTTCCCTTTCTAAAGAAAATATCTGTCCAATTAGTGTTAGCTTGTGCAGCTCTAGCATTAATCTCAGCATTAGACATACCATTGCCCAAACCTGCATTGTTATCACGTTGCCAGTTCAAAATCTCACCAGTACTCATAAGATCAAACGGTTGAGCCTGAATCTCATTATAACCATAAGTTGTCGTATACCTAAACTTCAAACCTTCACCTGCACGTCCTTTCTTTGTTGTAATAACAATTACACCATTAGCACCTCTATTACCATAAATAGATGTTGCCGCAGCATCCTTAAGAACAGTATAAGACTCTACATCATTCGGGTTAATTGACTTAAAATTATCTTCATCAACAGGAATACCATCAATAACAAATAACGGCTCTATATTACCATTAATCGAACCAACACCTCTCAATACAATAACACTATCAGCTCCCGGCTGGCCACTACCTGTAGTAACATTTAAACCAGCTATTTGCCCTTGTAGATTTTGTAAGGCAGAAGGATTCGCTCTATCTTCAAGCACATCACCAGAAACTGTCTTAGTTGCAGCTAGACTCTTAGCTAAAGAAGACGTCCCATAACCAACAATTACAACTTCTTCAAGTGTACTTGCATCTTTCAATGCTACATCGTAAGTTGCAGCAGCTCCTACAATAATACTTGCAGGTTCCATACCTACATAGGAGACAACTAATACATCCCCTTGATTGACCTTAATAGTAAATTTACCATCAAAATCTGTTTGTTGACCTCTAGAGGTCCCTTTTACAATTACACTTGCACCAGGGAGAGGTAAACCATCCGAAGCTGTTGTAACTGTACCTGTGACAGTTTTCTCTTGTGCAAAAGAAAATTGCATCACGAACGCCATAAAAAGCGTTAATAACCATGTTAACTTTAATTTCATAAAACAATTATTTGAGTTAGTCTAGTTGCAAACATCCTAATTAAATATTAAATAAGCAAGTGTTTTTACTAAAAAAATGTTAATACTTTTGCGATTTCGTCAACATATCGCATAAATCATTTTCCTAATGTTTTAAACATTTAACTCAACACTTAGATGCAAAAAATGCAAAAGGGTTGCGTTAAAATTTTAACTTTGTTCAAAATTTAACATTTTGTCTTTAAAAATTCAGTTTTCTACTTATAACTTAGAGTGTGGTACAGACGAAGCAGGAAGAGGCTGTTTAGCAGGACCTGTTACTGCCGCCGCTGTCATTTTACCTTCTTCTTTTAAAAACATTTTACTCAATGACTCTAAGCAACTTTCTAAAAAAAATAGAACACTATTAAAACCCATTATTGAAACAGAAGCTACAGCATTTGCATTTCAACATATATTTGAAACAGAAATTGACAGTATCAACATACTAAATGCATCCATAAAAGCAATGCATGGTGCTATTTCTCAATTAAAAATTGCTCCAGAGTATATTATTGTAGATGGCAATAAATTTAAATCTTACGAATCCATTCCACATTCAACAATTGTAAAAGGAGATAGTAAATATTTAAGTATTGCTGCAGCATCTGTATTAGCCAAAACCTATAGAGATTCGTATATGGAAAAAATTCACGAAGAATTTCCTATGTACAATTGGAAACAAAACAAAGGCTACCCAACAAAAGAGCATAGAGTTGCTATTAAAAAATACGGTATTACCAAATACCATAGAAAATCATTTAGATTATTACCAGAGCAATACAAATTGAACATATAACTTTTTATATTTGTAATCTAAATATTCTATTTTAATGAAGCGACTTGGTTTTTTATTGATTTTGTTAACCTTAGTATTGGCTTGCCAAAAAAACTACGACAAAACCAAACAACCTTATAAATTCATTCCTAATGAAACAAATGTCATTATTCAAATTAATGAACTTAGTGATTTTATTAGCAGTATAGACAACAATGAGATCCTCTCTAACATATACACAACAGAATTACAAAGTGCTTCACAAATTCTAAAAACTCTAAATACCACTAAACAGGTATATATTTCCCTTAATAACTCAAACTATTTAATTCTTACCGAAAACGACAGTACATTATTTGTTATAGATTCTATTTCTAATCATATTTCGGAAACTTTAACAGACCTAAAAATTGAAAAGACACAATTAAACGACTCTGTTATTTATCATAAGATTATAGGTAACACTTTTGCTGGCTCAAATAGTTTAGAACTTTTAAAAAACCTAAATTCTGAAAACGAAAACACCAAGCTCAGTAAATTAATTGAAACTGCAGACAAAAAATCGGTAGCTTCTATCCTATTTAAATCAAAAACACCTAATTATTCTAAATTGTTATTTTTAGAAGATTTGAATAAAGACAATTCTAACTTTACAATTTTAGATATTGGCTATACGGATAAAGGCTTAAATTACAATGGCATTTTAACCTCTAAAGATTCTAGTACCAACTATCTTGATGGTTTTAAAAATACCATTCCACAAAAAATTAACACCCCTTCTATTGCGCCACATGATACGAATTCTTTAATTAGTGTTTCCTATAATGATTTTTCAGTTTTTAACGACAATAACAACCAATTAAAAGATAGCACAGCAACAGTAGCTTCTGAAACATTCTTAAATTTCACCAACGAGATTGCCTTAATAGAGGATGCTGTAATCCTTCATTCACTTGATACGAATTTAATTTTAGAAGCTATTGAAGATAAATCTAATATAGAATCGTTTAGAGATATTGACATATATGAATTTACCAATCCTAACTTCTTCCAATCTAATCTAAAGCCTTTTATCAGTTTTGAAAATGCCAATTACTTTTCAGTCTTTGATAATTTTATAGTTTTTACCAATTCTACAGAGACCTTAAAATCAATTCTAACTGACGCGCTAAACAACAACACATTAGCAAATTCGGATGCTTTTCAAAGTATTAATGACGATTTAAGTGACGAAGCTTCATTATTTGTCTTTAAAAATTCTGATGGCCTATCCGAAATTTTAGGTAAAACAATGAAAGGTTACAATGCCAATGCGGTTCAGTTTGTTCGTGAAGATAACTACACACACATCAACGGAGTCATTCAAAAATTTAAAAAGAAAGCAGCTTCAAACTCTGTAACAGAAACATTTACATCCTCACTTGATGCCACCATTTTAACACCGCCTCAAGTCGTTAAAAATCACATATCCAAATCTCATGACATTGTAGTACAAGACATTAATAATGTTCTTTACCTTATTTCTAGTTCTGGCAATATTCTTTGGAAAAAACAATTACAGGGCAAAGTTTTAGGGCAGGTTGAGCAAATAGATATGTACAAAAACGGCAGACTACAATTAGCTTTTGCAACACCAAACCGGCTATATGTTTTAGACAGAAATGGCAAAGACGTATCTCCTTTTCCGTTAAAATTTAATGACGTTATTACACAACCACTTTCGGTATTTGATTACGACAAAAAGAAGGATTATAGACTATTAGTTACCCAAGGTAAAAACTTACTAATGTACAATGCCAAAGGACAATCCATCAGTGGTTTTAACTACAAAACCAATGATTCTAATATTAACTCACAACCAAAACATTTTAGAATAGGAACTAAGGATTATATTGTCTTTGGAGCTGGCGAAAACCTTCAAGTTTTAAACCGACAAGGTAAAGTTAGAATTAACGTGAAAGATAAAATTCGTTTTTCAAATAACGAAATCTATCTATATCAAAATAAATTTACAACAACCAATACGCTTGGAGAACTCGTACAGGTTGACACAAGAGGAAGATTAACCACAAAAAACCTCAACCTTACAGACAATCATAAAATTACAACTACAAGTAAAACTTTGGTTTCGCTAAGAGAAAATCGATTAATTATTAAATCACGAACACTAGATTTAGATTACGGCGAATATACTGAGCCGAGAATTTTTTATCTAAACGACAAAATTTACGTTACCACAACAGATTTACAATCCAAAAAAGTTTACCTCTTTGATAGTCAAGCCAAATCAATTCCAAATTTCCCTGTTTTTGGCACCTCAAGTGCTACTTTAGAAAAATTAGATGGAGAACGCGGTTTAGAGCTCATTACTCAAAGTGACGACAAAACAATTGTAGTTTACAAATTACACTAAAATCCACTCTTTTTTTATATAAAAACCGCTTCTATTTTGAAGCCTTATATTATTAAAAATTAAGACAACTATTTACTCATGATAAAAAGACATAAAGCCTCTCTAAAAAGTTGTATAATCCACAAAGTTGGAAACAAATTTAATGGTACAAAAAATGCATTTTCAGATGCTATTGTGCATTTTGATGAAGCCACTTATAATTTAATGCTGCCTTATCTTTTAAAACCATTTGTTAGTGTTGCAGAAAGCTATCGCTTTCATCACCATAGTGATGTTGGGCTCAATGAAATAAACACTTACAGCGAACAACTACTTAAAGACGATGTCGATTTTGTAGACGTCTCTAAACATATTGTCAGTCATCTATATGAGCAAAGTAACTCTGCTCAAATTAAGACAGGAGATGTACTTATTTGTCATTTCGAAAATGTACAATATGAAGACTATTTTACAGATGCAATAGGCATCTTTAAAATTGAAAATAAAACTGAATTTTTTCAGACTTATTTAGAGGATAATAACTACGATATCTTAGTTCAAAAAGGCATTCAAGCCAAAAAGGTTGATAAAGGATGCTTAATCTTAAATACTTCCGACATGGAAGGTAAAATTGTGTTTAGCGTAGACAACAATACTTATGACACACAATACTGGATCAAAAGCTTCCTAAACATCAAGTACCCAGACGATAGTAACCAGCACACTAAAAACTGTATAGAACTATGTAGAGAGTTTTCTAAAGAAGTATTGCAACCTAATTTTGGCGGACAAGAACAAACTAATTTTTTAGCTAAAACCGTTGATTTTTTCAAAGAAAATGAAATTGTAAATATTGACACTTTTAAAGAAGAGGTCTTTGATGAAGAAGACAAGATTCAACTCTTTGAAGATTATAAAAAAACTTATGAATCTGACAATAAAGTTCTCATTAGAAACCAGTTTGACGTCTCTGAAATCGCGCTAAAAAAACAAAAACAAAAGATTAAAACAGAAATAAAACTAGACACTAACATCCAAATAAAACTTGATGTTGATGCTCCAGATGCTTCTGCAGAGTATTTAGAACGTGGTTATGATGAAGAAAAGAAAATGCATTTTTACAAAGTGTTTTTTAACGACGAAACATAAAAATTGATATGAGTACTAAATTTAACCCTCTTTATTTTGTTTGTATCATATCCATAAAAAGACAGCTAAATGTATTAAAAGGTTTAAAGTAGTCCTGAAAAAACATTGAGTATTCTATCTACAAAAAGTAACTAAGATTGTTAATTGTATTTAATAACTCGAAGATTAAAAGTGCTAATAAAAGCACTTTTTTTTGTAACCTTGTTTCTTCCTAACTAAATATCAACCAATTAGATGCATTCAAGGCTGTTTTTATTCTTCTTGTTTTTATTTCCCTATGCATTAATTGCCCAAAATAGCTCACCTTTTATTGAGATAACAGATAGTCAAGGCATAGATGATATTTTAGTAGATTGTGATTATCCCGTAGATGCTAATAGATGCTTTAGTTTAGAAGCCAACTACACCATCATAAGTGAGACAACATCTTACGAAGTAAGCTCTATACCATTTAATACTCTAACCGGCTTAACTAATGAAACAACAGTAAACATTCATGGTGATGATAAATGGAGTGCTGTTTTACCAATTCCTTTTGATTTTTGTTTTTATACTGAAGGTTACAACGAATTACTAATTGGAGACAACGGCATTATAAGTTTCAACTCAAATGCCGCTTTAGCTGATAGTCCGTTTTTTGCGGGCACCATACCTAATACCTCAATGCCAACAAATGCTATTTTTGGCGCTTACCATGATTTAACAAACGATAATAATGTTTTTGGCTGTACAGACGACCCAAACACTCCTCAAAACGAATGTGGCGAAATAAAAACCTATACCACAGGCACTGCACCCACAAGAGCTTTTGTTATTAGTTATGAAAACTTAAATCATTTTAATTGCGAAACAAGTAGATCTACATCACAAATTGTACTTTACGAAGGCTCAAATGTCATTGAAGTTTATGTAAAAGAAAAACCTATAAACTGTGAAACAAGCCCTTCAGCATCATATAGAAAAAATGCACTAATTGGCATTCAAAATATTGATGGTACCATTGCGACAACTCCACCCAATAGAAACACAAGTATTTGGGCAGCCACCAATGAAGCTTGGCGATTTTCCCCAAACGGAGTTCCCGTAACTTCGGTACAATGGAGAGATGAAAACAACACCCTAATTTCTACAGGTGACCAAATCACTATTTGCCCAGAACAATCCACAAACTACACCGCAACTGTTATTTATGATATGTGTGTTGGACCAGATATTATACTTCAAGACAATATAGATATAGAAATAGATTTACTATACCCTGTGGCTATAGATAATGAAATTGTGGTTTGTGACATAAATAGCATAGGAACCGAAATTATAGACCTAACAACTTACGAGCCTATTATGATTGGCTCGCAAACAGGACTGATACTATCTTACCACAACTCTTTAGCAGATGCACAAACAGAAACAGCACCTATACCCAACCCAAATGCATATGTATTAACTAATCCAACGGAGACCATTTTTGTAAGATTACAACGCGGTATTGGTTGTTTTGATGTTGGAACACTTCTTATCAATTTAGAAGAAATAGCAACTTCTCAGCTTTCAGAAATAACGCTATGTGATACCGCAAATGATAATTCTGAAACTATTACACTTTCAAATTACACAAGTCAAATTATTAGTACACAAACTGGGGTAAATATATCTTATCATCTCACACAAAATGATGCCGATAATAACATAAACCCTATCACTAATTTTACAGCTGCAAATGGAGATTCATTTTTTGTTAGATTAACACTACAACCAGAATCTAATTGTCCTAATGTTGAAGAAATTAACATTAACCTGTTACCTGTACCAATCGTTGCCCCTATTGAGGTTACCTTATGTTCTAATATCGCCATTTATGATTTAACACAACACGAACCAGATGTACAAGCAAATAATACCGAAACCTTAAACTTCTCCTATCACTTATACCAAAGTTGGGCGCTAAACAATACCAATCCTTTTGACCCTTTACACGCAACAAACCCAATAGATCCAGAATATTATGTTTTAAATGGGATTACTCGTATTTGGGTACGTTCATATACCAGTTCTGGTTGTGTTGAAGTTTTTAATATTGATTTTATTTATATCGAAGGAGTAACGGTACAAAATGATACACAGGTAAGTTCTGGTACCATTTTCGATTTAACAAATTCTGTTACAGATATGGTCGCCGATTTAACCGGAATAACCTATCAATTTTACGACACTTTAATTGGTGCTCAAACTCAAAATCCTCTAAGTCTAATTTCTGATCCTGAAAATTTTGCAGTTACAAATCCTGACACAGAAGTTTTTGTTGTTTTTACAAATACCTCATCAGGATGTATTACCATTGGAGATATACAATTAGAAACTGTTAGTTTTAATGGAACTGCTAATGGTTCTTTTCAAGTTTGTGATAGCGCCAACGATATCGAGGAACTGGTCATTTTAGGTAATTATAACAACGATTTAATTGTAGGTTATGACAATGCCCAATACATGGAAGTAACATATCACCTCTTACAAACCGAAGCTGATACCAATACAAATCCAATTACAGAAATTAATATTACCACTCTAACAACTATCTACGCAAGAATTGCTCTAATTTTTGAAGGTATTGAAATAGATTTTACAGTTGAAGAAGTTACTTTAGATTTTCAACCCACCATATTATTAACACCTGTAACGGCTATTATTTGTGATGAATATTACAACAACCAAGAAATTCATGATATAACACAATATGAAACCCAAATTACATCAGCAACAGGCGCTATATTTTCTTATGAATACACAAATGGTACAGCTATAAATAATCCCACAACATTTAACATCATTGGACCAACCCAAGTAATCCATGTTTTAGTTACAACACTAGATGGTTGTACAACAGAAACAACAATTACTATTACATTTCATCCAACGATTACCACAGCAACAGCAACAATTGAAACCTGTGACGCCGATAATAACAACGAAGAATTATTTAATTTAAATGATGCTTTACCAAACATCAACGCCAATCACACCAACTATACAAACACTTATTATCATACATTACTAGAAGCACAAGTTGGTGATCCTACTACAGCAATTGCCAATCCATCAGCGTATTCTGTAACTTCAAATACAGCAGTTTATGTTAGGCTCTACGATGCTGCAACAACATGCTATGCTACTGCAAGACTAAACTTATCAATTATTCCTGTTCCTGAAATAATTTCAAATACAATAATTGTTTGTGATTTTGAAAATGATACTCTAGAAAACAATGTAGATTTATCCCAATTTAATTCTGAAATATTAGGAAGTCAAACAGGAGTAAATTTAACCTATTACAATTCCTTAGCTAATGCAAATAGCTTTACAAATCCAATTACAACAGCAACTATTACAAACACAACAACGTTATTTGTAAATCTTGAAGCTGCAGATAATTGTATTACTACTGGAGAAATAAATTTCAATTTACAAACCGCACCAATAGTAAATAACATTAGCGTTACGGTCTGTGATAATTTCACAGATGGTCAAGAATACTACAATTTAACGTTAAGCAATCCAGATATAATTTCTGCCCCGTTAAATCATAGTTTTAGATATTTTACCTCTGAAATTAATGCCATTGATGATAGCAATCCTATTTCTTCAAATTATTTAATAACAACGGTACCGCAAACTATTTATGTAAGAGTTAGGAACCTGGCAACAGATTGCTTTTCTATTGCAGAAATAGATTTAGATTTTACATTTCCAATTACTGTTCAAGACACAGAATTATCAGAATGTGATGATGATTTTAACCTTACTGAAGAATTTGATTTAACAATGGCAATACCAAATATGTTAGCCGACACAACTGGACTTGACATTACCTACTATTCTGATGAAATTGCAGCACAAACAGCCAACCCATCGTTTCTAATTTTAACACCAGAAAATCATAATACAGCTTCGGAAACAGATAATGTTTTTGTGCGATTTGACAATGCCGCAACAGGCTGTTTCTCTATTGGCAAAGTTGTATTAAAAGCTTTAGCAACACCAAAATTAGTTGATAGTCATTACGCTATTTGTGACACCGACTTTGATGGGTTTTACACCTTAGATTTAAATGACTTAAATCCTCTAATAATTCAAAACCAAACCGGTTTAGTGTTTACATATTACACCAACCTAGCTGATGCAGAAGCCGAAAACAATGCGATAGTTAACAGCTCTAATTACGCCATTCCTAATGATAATCATACTATTTATACTCGTGTTGTTAATCCGTTTGGCTGTATGTCTATTGCCACAGTTAACATCTCTATAAAAACCTCTGCAACTGTTGACGTTGTTACTGACGTTTTAGAAGCTTGTGATAATGATTTAAACACCTATGCGTTTTTTGATTTAACCACTTTTGAAAGCCAATTAACAACAGAACCCGGCGCTACTTTTAGATATTACAACACTGAAAATGATGCCAACTTAGAACAGAATGAAATATTAAATCCAACTACTCATGAAAATATAAACCCAAATTCACAGACCATTTTTGTTAGAGTATCTGCTCCTGACAAATGTGACAACATTACTTCGTTTGACATTGAAACCATTCATATTACACCTCCTACACTCACTGAAGCCACATTTTGCGCAGGAACTTCTGTTATTTTAGATGTTGGTCCAGATTATGTTTCTTATAATTGGAGCACCTCAGAAAACACCCAAAGCATAGAAGTTGACACCTCAGGAACGTATAGCGTTACTCTAATAGACAACAATGGTTGTACAGATACTTTTAATGTTGTGGTTACAGAACTTCCACTTCCAGAAGTTATTACTACAACAATTACAGAATGTGATTATACAGGAATTTCAGATGGTTTTATGGCATTTAACCTTCATGACTACGACAATCAATTAACAAACAATAATACAAACGTAACAACGCACTTCTACTTATCTCAAAATGATTTAAATGCTAATATCAACGAACAAAATCCAACGTTTACCAATACCACTAATCCACAAACACTTTTTGTAAAAGTTATAGATAATACAACCCAGTGTTTTAATACAACAGAACTAACTCTAAATAGTAGTTTTATTGCTGTTTCTCCAAACACATATGATATCTGCGACACAGATTTTGATGGTAATTACACCTTCAACCTCTCAGAATTAAACAATTTAGTGGTAGCTGATGTTACAGGTTTAACTTTTGAATATTATACGTCTCAAACAAATGCTGAAACTCAAAACGCACCAATAACAGGAGATTATACCATTCCACACAACAATCACGATGTTTTTGTTAGAGTTGAAAATAATTTAGGTTGTTCTTACATTACTTCTGTTTTGGTTAGTCATAGAGCAGATGCCATTGTTAACAATATTGGCGCTATTTTAAAAGCCTGTGATGACGATTTGGATACATTCACCAGTTTTGATTTAACAACTTTTGAAAACATCGTTTCTACAGAAAATGGGGCTATTTACAGGTATTACAATTCACAATTGGATGCGATGTTTGAGCAAAACGAAATATTAAACCCTACAACACATCAAAATATATCACCGAATTCGCAAACCATTTTTGTTAGAGTTTCTGTTCTTGGTAAGTGCGATAATATTACATCGTTTGACATAGAAACCATTCACATTACACCTCCTGCACTTACCGAAGCTACATTTTGTGCCGGAACTTCTGTCATTTTAGATGTTGGTTCAGATTATGTATCTTATAATTGGAGTACTTCTGAAAACACACAAAGTATTGAGGTGAGCACAGCAGGAATTTATAATATAACCCTAATAGACAGCAATGGTTGTACAGATACTTTTAGTATTGACGTTACTGAATTACCACTTCCTGAAGCCTATGATTTAGATGTTTTATTATGTGATGACTATGGAACTGATGATGGCTTTATGTACTTCAATCTTCATGATTACGACGATCAATTAACAGGAAGCAACACTAATGTCGCCACTTATTTCTTCCTATCTGAAACGGATTTAGAAACCAATGTAAATATTCAAAATCCAACATTTATAAATAGTTCAAATCCACAAACCCTATTCGTAAAAATTGAAGATAATACCACACAATGCTATAATGTGGCGCAACTGACATTAGAAACTAGTTTTATTCATTCTAATACAGTAATGCTTGAGCTTTGTGACGAATTAGATTCTGAAGATGGCCTGAATACTTTCGATTTATCATTAGCAGATGCAACAATAATTTCTGGATTACCTTCAGATACTGAAGTTATTTACTATGAAACTTATAACGATGCTGAATTGCAACAAAACCCACTGAATTTGACGTACACAAATACAGACCCCTATTTTCAAACTATTTTTTCGAGAGTTGAAAATGACTTTGGATGTTTCTCAATTGAAGACGTTACACTTATTGTTCACTCATTGCCTGATCTTAAAAGCGATGAAACCGTTATTTATTGCCTAAATTCTTATCCTAGTACAATTACGCTTTATGGTGGTATTATAGGTGATTCGCCAAGTAATTACTATTACGATTGGAGTACAGGAGAAAACACATCTACTATTCAAGTAAATGAAATAGGTGTTTATGCTGTTACTGTAACAGACACAGATGGTTGTTCAAAAAGCAAAAGTATTACGGTTGTTCCATCTAATAGCGCAACCATTGAACGTATTGATATTGTTGATGCTAGCGAGATTAACACTATAACAGTTTATATTAATGGAGAAGGTGATTATGAATACGCCCTAGACGACGAATATGGCATTTACCAAGACAGTAATATTTTTACCAATGTACAAGGTGGATTACACACTGTTTATGTAAGAGACAAAAATGAATGTGGTATTGTGAGTGAAACTATTTCAGTGATAAGTATTCCAAAATTCTTTACACCAAATAACGACACTGATAATGACTATTGGATTCCTAGCGGCATGTCTAGACATTTTCAGAATAATGCTACTTTACACATTTATAATCGTTATGGTAAATTATTAATACAATTAGATCCTTTTGGATTGGGATGGAATGGCTTGTACAATGGAAATGTATTGCCTACTTCTGACTACTGGTACACTTTAGAATTCACAGAAAACTTTAGTGGTAAACACAGGGTTTTACAAGGCCATTTTACCCTAAAACGATGAACGAAATAGTTAGGTTAGTTAAAAGTTTTAGGAGAAAAACAAATTTTAAAAATTGAATTTTACTTGGTTAAACTTTTAAGTAGTCTTAGTTTTACTTATCATAATATTCTATTCAAAATAATTTGAAAACAAAATGTTTAGACACCAAGGCAAAAGCAGAACATTAAAACATAATCTGCGAATTGCTACCATTTTGTCATTTGTAGCTGGGATTGTAAATGTAACTGGGTTTTTAGCTTTCAATCAATTAACAACAAATGTCACTGGCCATTTTGCACTTTTTATTAGTGATGTCGCTAATTTTGAATTCTGGAAAGGAACAATCTATTTTCTTTATATATTTTCCTTTCTATTTGGCTCTTTTTCATCAAGTTTTCTCATTGAGATATTCAAAGAAAATAAAAAACTAAATGTTTTTGTTATACCAACACTTATTGAATGTCTTATATTATTTTCAATTGCTATTGTAAGCAATATCACGGAAATAAAATACCCAGATTTAATTATATGTGCGCTTCTTTTTGCAATGGGACTTCAAAACTCTTTTGTTACAAAAATATCAAACGCTATTGTACGAACCACCCATTTAACAGGGCTGTTTACAGACTTAGGAATTGAGCTGTCTCAACTTTTATTCTCCGTATATCGTCCACATAGAGATAAGATAAAATCAACGATCAAACTACGAATCTATATTATCTGTTTCTTCTTTTTGGGTGGAATAATTGGCGGATTTCTTTATTCAAGGATAGATTTAAAATTAAACACACTAATCTTTGGCGCAATAATTTTATTAATAAGTCTATTCTATGATGATTTCAGGTATGGTGTAATCCGAACTAAAAGAAAATACAATCAGAGAAAGCATAATAACAGTATATTATAAATAGTACTTAGAACCAAGCAATGAGACACCTAAACAAAATCGGCCTCAAAAAGCAACCTAAAATGTTTTAAAAGCTTTCGTTTAACCTCAGCTTCGTCTACCTTTTCAACACCTAATTCGTTATTTAAAGTTGTTACTGCTTTTCCTCTAATACCACAAGGAATTATATTATCAAAATAACCTAAATCGGCGTTCACATTTAAGGCAAATCCGTGCATAGTAACCCAGCGGCTTGCTCTCACTCCCATAGCACAAATCTTTCTAGCAAAAGGAGTGCCTACATCTAACCACACACCTGTTTCACCAGGGCTACGCTCAGTTAACAAACCATACTCTGCTAACGTGCGTATAATCACCTCTTCTAAAAGACGTAAGTATTTATGAATGTCTGTAAAGAAATTATCTAAATCTAAAATAGGGTAACCTACAATTTGACCTGGACCATGGTAAGTAATATCTCCTCCTCTGTTTATTTTGTAAAATGTAGCACCTTTTTCGGCTAATTGTGCTTCAGAAAGCAACAAATTAGATAAATCGCCACTCTTACCCAATGTATAAACATGAGGATGCTCTACAAAAAGAAAGTGGTTATTGGTTTCTAGACCTGCATCTTCCCTTCTATTTTTCACCTTAGTGTCTAAAATAGCTTTAAATAGCTCTTCTTGGTAATCCCAAGTAGCTTTAAAATCTTTAGTGCCTAAATCTTGAAGTTGTATCGTTTTATTCAAACCTTAATCTTCTAAAATAACGTTTAAATTCATTGAAGTTGCATCCTCTTTAAGCGTGCTCCAACCTACTTTGTAAGTTACTGTTTTACCATCTTCAGAAATCAATGCATTTTTATTAGAAACAGACTTTACTTTTCTTGGAAACGTATATACCAGTTTATAATACGATGTAGAGAACATTTCTTCAAATTGCATTTCAAATTGTTTTGAAAAATCATTTTCATCAGCTTCTGTTGTCTGGCCTTCATTAGATTTCTCCTGCTCTGCTACCGCATTAGGCATAAAACGGGTAAAAGTGTTGTCTTCAAAAGTATAAACCACCTTATCCACTTTAGTAAGTTTATCTAATTGTCCTTCAGAAGCATTTGCTTCCTTATTCCCCATAGCCTTAGCTATTCCCATAGCATCGTCTACTTTTTCATTAATATTTTCTAATTCCGAAACAGCCTTAAATGATTTTTTTATATTAAAATCAAACACATCATTTTCTACATCCATACGAACTCTCATCTTCATCCCTCTAAGATTTTCTAATTTAGCACGCTGTGCTTCAGAAAGGGTAGCAATACTATCTTTATAGCTTTCAAACAAATCATTAAACACCACAGTGGTATCAACTTTTTCTTCCTTTATCAGTGCTTCATTTGTCCTAGACCTATTTTCGTTGGCATAATTCATTATTGGAGTAATATCAAAAGACGAAATATATTCTCCGCTCATATCAGTATTAAACACAATTGATTCGGTCACACTACAGCTCGTTAGAAAGCCTGCAATAGCCAATAGTATAATAAGTTTTTTCATCAATACTTTATTGCTTTTTTTTTAAAGTGCAAAGGTAATGATTTTATCGCTCTGGATTATTCAAAATAACCAAAGCTGCAATAACGCCGGGTACCCAACCGCAGAGCCACAATAAAAAAGTGATAAGAATTGAGCCACAACCTTTGTCTAAAACAGCTAAAGGCGGACAAATAATAGAAAGAATAACACGCCAGATACTCATAATTCGTTTTGATGATTTGATGTAATTATAAGACGTACTTTAATTTAAAATGTTACATTTTTTTATCAATTCTCGATATTGAAATCAAAATAAAATTATGTAGTTTCGTTTTATGCGAATAAAACTTCTCTTCGTTTTTTTAAGTATCTCTTCTATTTGTAAAGCGCAATATTCATTTTCGGGCTATACAAATCCTGAAGAATGGGATAGAGCGGTATACCTTTCTATTGTTGAAGATTACCGAAAAATGTCTGGTGTGTATTCTGAACAAATTATCGCTAAAACCACTGCTGATTCCTCAGGCTTTTTTGAGTTTAAAGGCAATATGCTAGATACTGAAAATCGTATTTATCGTATTCACGTAGATAAATGCTCCGATATTCAACAAGGTGTTAATCACTTTAATGGGCATTGTAGCGATAGCGAAGCACTTTTATTTATCGCAAAAAACACAGACACATTAAAACTGCCTTTTTCATTTGGAAATCAAGTATTTTGCAGAGTAGAATCTAACAATCCTAAAGCAAATGCATTTGTAAAAATAGACTCTCTAAAAAACGACATGCGTTTTGCCTATGGCGAGTTTAGAAGTGAGGCCAACCGTAAACTAAACAACAAAAAATGGTTTAAAACCCTTCAATACTTTGGTGAAGCTTTAGATGAACCTTTAGCAGAACTTTATATTTATACGTATTTATCGGACCGAAGTAGTGATTTGCATAGCTATTATGTTGAAGACCTGAAACAAAACCAATATTACGACAATTTAAAAGCACGATTAGAAACTACTTATCCTAATGCACCATACACAAAACAGTATACTAATGAATTAGAAGCTGATCGTTATATGTTAGCTGCATCAAATGGAGAAACAGCATCAAATTGGAATGTTATACTCTACTCCTTTTTAGGATTATCAATTATTCTAAATCTATTTTTATTATATCACTTTTGGAAACGAAACCAATCTAAAATTGATGATTTAAAAGCTAAATTATCTAAACAAGAACAAGTGGTTTTAGAGCATTTGCTCATGGACAAAACCAACAAAGACATCGCTGAAGCACTTTTTTTAAGTGTAAGCACGGTAAAAACGCATACGAATAACATTTACAAAAAGTTAAACGTGCAATCTAGAAACGACGCAAAGTCTCTATTTACCAAATAGTTGAAAAATTCAACCTAGGTACTAGTACCAATTTCCAACCTTGTTTTTTCAACATTCACATCTTTATATGAGATGTTTGTTTTCATATTAATCATTTAAAATATTTATTATGAAACGAACATTAAACATTAGCATTCTTTTAATCTTTGCACTAAGTTTTTTTAACGCTGCACCAACCGAATTTGACAAATACGATGTAAAAGTTGCTATTTTAAAATTTAAAACTGAAGTTATTAACTACGGAACCATAACTCAAAATGCAGAAGGTAAGCGGATTTTCACATTTACCAATACTGGAGATGCTCCTTTGCTTATCACAAAAGTTAAAACAAGCTGTGGCTGTACAGTACCAAGTTATTCAAAAGCACCTATACAACCAGGCGATCAAGGTGAACTAGAAATTAAGTACAACACCAAAAGATTAGGGGCTTTTACAAAAACGGTCACTGTTATTTCTAATGCAAAAGGCGGCAACAAAATCTTAAAAATCAAAGGAAATATAGTGGCCTCTAAATAATATTAAATATCTCAACGTTCTAATTGAGCTTGGTCAATAGCTATTTCATACAATACCTTTTAACTGAGCTCAAGAAGACAAACAGTATCAATCATAAAATTATCAAAAATGAAAACGACCATTTTAACCATCATAATCACATTAGTAACCGTATTTCACAGCAATGCACAACAACGCAATCAAGAAATAATAAAGGACGGAAAAACCCCTTATTTACTTGGAAAAATTGACAAAACTGGTTTAGAAGGTAACAATTACAGCTCTTGGTTCTCTAAAAATTATGCCGAATATGAAGTTAACGCCTCCATAACTTCCTCTATTTCTTCAGAGTTAAAAAATTATGACATCACCCTTTTTATGGGCACTTGGTGTGGAGATAGTAAACAAGAAGTTCCCAAATTATATAAAGTTTTAGAAGCTTGTAATTTTCCTATGGATCAACTTACCGTTATTGCTGTAAGTAGAGAACCTAATATGTATAAACAAAGTCCACAACACGAAGAAGCTGGTTTAAATATCCATCGTGTACCTACCATTATTTTCAACAAAAATGGAAAAGAAATTAATCGAATAGTTGAACATCCCATTACAACTTTAGAAGAAGATATTCAGAATATCATCACGGTAAACAATTACAAATCCAACTATCAAATTGTTACTGCAATTGATAATATTCTAAAGAAAAAAGGCGTCAAAGGCTTAAAAAAGAAAGGTAAAAAATTGCTAAAAACTCATAAAGATAAAGTATCAAGTATGTATGAGCTTAATACATATGGATCAATATTGTACAGAACAGACCGAAAAGATGAAGCTATTGAAGTTTTTACTTTAAATACAAAGTTATTTCCAAACGAGCCAAGAACTTATATGAGTTTAGCTAATACTCTAGGGGTTTCTGACAAAAAATCTGAAGCGATAAAAATACTTGATAATGCTGTAAAATTATTTCCTAACAATAAAGATCTCAAAGAAAATTTAAAGGTTATTAAATCTAACTAAAAAGGTACTCGTTAATTTTTGTAAAAAGTGTAATTTTGCAGCCACTTACCAACACTTGGTAAGTTTATAAAAATTAATAAGAATGCAACTTTCAGAACAAGAATTGGTAAGACGCCAAAAGTTAGAAAAGCTTAGAGCTTTAGGGATTAACCCTTATCCAGCGGATTTATTTCCGATAAACCATACTTCAAAACAAATAAAATCTGATTTTGAAGACGGTAAACAGGTAATTATAGCTGGTCGTCTAATGGCAATTAACATTCAAGGAAAAGCGTCTTTTGCACAATTGCAAGATAGCGAAGGTCGTATTCAAGTATATTTTAACAGAGACGAAATATGCGAAGGCGAGGACAAATCGCTATACAATGATGTCTTTAAAAAATTATTAGACTTAGGAGATTTTGTTGGTATTGAAGGCACACTTTTTACAACGCAAGTTGGTGAAAAAACCGTTATGGTTAAGAATTTTAAATTGCTAAGCAAAGCTTTAAAACCATTACCTATTCCAAAACAAAAAGATGGAAAAACGTATGATGCGTTTACAGATCCTGAACAACGTTACAGACAACGTTATGCAGATTTAGTGGTAAATCCACATGTAAAAGAAGTGTTTATTAAGCGTACTAAATTGTTTAATGCTATGCGTCAATTTTTTAATGATGCTGGTTATTTTGAAGTAGAAACACCTGTTTTACAACCAATTCCAGGTGGTGCTGCTGCACGTCCGTTTATAACACATCACAACAGTTTGGATATTCCATTATATATGCGAATTGCTAACGAATTATATTTAAAACGTTTAATCGTTGGAGGTTTTGATGGTGTTTATGAGTTTTCTAAAAACTTCAGAAATGAAGGTATGGACAGAACACATAACCCAGAGTTTACAGCTATGGAAATCTATGTATCCTACAAAGATTACAACTGGATGATGGATTTCTGCGAGCAACTATTAGAGCATTGTGCAATTGCAGTAAACGGAACGTCTGAAGCTACTTTTGGTGAACATAAAATCAATTTTAAAGCACCTTATAAGCGTATTACTATGCGCGATTCTATTTTAGAGTTTACAGGTTTTGATATTTATAATAAGTCTGAAGACGAAATAAGAGCGGCTGCAAAAGGCATGCATATTGAAGTGGATGAAACTATGGGTAAAGGCAAGCTGATTGATGAGATTTTTGGTGAAAAATGTGAAGGGAATTATATCCAACCAACATTCATTACTGACTATCCTAAAGAGATGAGTCCATTATGTAAAGAGCATAGAGAAAACCCAGAATTAACAGAGCGATTTGAGCTAATGGTTTGTGGTAAAGAAATTGCAAATGCCTATTCAGAATTAAATGACCCAATTGACCAACGCGAGCGTTTTGAACACCAATTAAAATTAGCTCAAAAAGGGGATGACGAAGCAACAGAATTTATTGATCACGACTTTTTACGTGCATTAGAATACGGAATGCCTCCAACATCAGGTATGGGAATTGGCATGGATCGTTTAATTATGTTCTTAACCAACAACCAAAGTATCCAGGAAGTGTTGTTCTTCCCTCAAATGCGACCAGAAAAGAAAAAAGTAGATTTAAGCGATAACGAAAAAGCGATTTTAGAAGTTTTAAAGGCAGAAAAACGTATGGACTTAAATGTACTTAAATCTCAATCGGGATTAAGTAACAAAGGTTGGGACAAAGGCATTAAAGGTTTAAGTAAACATGGATTAACAAAGGTTGAAAAAACCGATGACGGTTTGTATGTAGAATTAGTTTAAAAACACTAATATTATTTAAATAAAAAATTAAAATATGAAAATAAAATTACTCCTTTTAACTGTATTTGCATTTATCTGCGTAACATCGATATGTAGTGCTCAAATTTATGTTGATAATTCTGCTTCTGGATCAAATAATG
The DNA here is from genome assembly GCF_018860565.1 of Winogradskyella psychrotolerans. Taxonomy (GTDB): domain Bacteria; phylum Bacteroidota; class Bacteroidia; order Flavobacteriales; family Flavobacteriaceae; genus Winogradskyella; species Winogradskyella damuponensis. Next base: position 873,018 of record NZ_JAHKPS010000022.1, on the reverse strand, counting down.
GATCAAGTTGGACCAATGCCTACACTGACATTGAAACAGCTTTGATTAATTCTATTATTGGTGACCAAATCTGGGTAAAATCTGGTATTTATAAACCTTCTACATCTAATGGATTCAATATTCCGAGTGGAGTAAAACTTTATGGTAGTTTCGATGGTACAGAATCAAATGTAAACGAAAGAGACATCGCTGCAAACTTAACTACTCTAAATGGTGACATAGGAACAGTTGGCATAGATACTGACAATACCAATCATGTCGTTTATATGTCTAATGTAAATACACAGACTAGATTAGATGGATTTAGAATAATCAATGGTTATGCAAATAATGTATCTAATGGCTCTAAAGGCGGTGGACTATATAATTTGAATGGAAGCCCAACAATTGCCAATTGTACATTTATTTCAAATTACTCTAAAGATTTTGGTGGCGCAATAGTCTCTGAATCTGGCAATATTAAAATTGAAGATTGTTCTATAAATAATAACACATCAGTAGATATTGGAGGAGGAATATATTTAAGTCAATCTGGTACTGCAATAATTCTTAGAACCAAAATATACAATAACACTTGTACTTTAGGTTCTGGAGGTGGAATTTCAACGGGAAATGGTGTTACTTCATTAATAATGGATAGATGCGAAATATCGGGAAATACAGCACAAGACTTTGGAGGTGCAGCAACAATTGGTGACGATACTGATTTCAACCTATACAATTCAGTAATTCTTGGAAATATTTCAGCTTCTAATACTGTATATATGCACACCACTTTTAACACTGGAAATCACAATATTGTTAATTGTACATTTTCTGGAAATAAAGTTGAAAACTCTTCTGCTGCATCAACTACAATAAGATTTAGCACAAACTCTAACATCTATAACTCTATCTTTTGGGATAATAATTCAGTTGCCGAGATATATCGTGTAGGTGCTGGTGTATCAGACCCTACAGTAGATTATTGTAATGTAGAAGGTGGCTTTGCAACAGGATCTAACAACATTAATCAAGATCCTTTATTCGTTAGCCCTGGATCTTCCCTATTTGCACCATTTTCTTTAAATGATGGCTATGATTACAATACAAATTCATCATCAACATCTATCAATGCCGGAAATAATTCAAACTTACTTTCCTCATTTAATTTAGATTATAATGGAAATGCAAGAGTAATTGACACAACAGTAGATTTAGGAGCATTCGAGGCTGACACAGAATTAAGTCTTGAAGATACTTTTTTAACTGAAACAGGTTTAGTTTATTACAACAAAATTGAAAAAAAGATTTCGCTTGATAATCTTATTAATTTTGAAGGCATAAACAAAGTTAGTCTTTATGATATTTCTGGAAAATCAGTATTGATACAAAATACTAATAAAAATGAAATTCAAGTGAACCAATTTAAATCAGGTATCTATTTTATTACAGTTGAAAACGCTGTAAACAAAAGATTTCATACACAAAAAATTATAGTGTTTTAAGTTATAAACTTAAAGCACTGTAACAACGACGTAACTTAAAAATTAAAGAAAGGAATTATCGAGAGATAGTTCCTTTTTTTATGCAAATCAAAATCCAAAAAAATAGTAAAAACATAATAATTGATACATTTTTCGTATTTTCACATTTGATCTCTATAAAGAAAATGTCCCTTATTATGAAAAAGTTACTTATTCTCTGTTTAACTATATTAGCCGTTTTTTCTTGCTCAGATGATGCAGATGATCTTATCGCTGTTTGTGATAGTGTAACAAATATTTCTTCAAATACAATTACCAGTAATTCTGCAGTAATCACATGGAATACCGTTGATACTTCCATAGAATACACAATAGAATATGGGATTTCAGGATTTGCTTTAGGAAGCGGAACAACCATTTCCGAATCTAACACAGATACTCAACTCATCAATTTACAAGCCAACACAACTTACGATGTCTACATTCAAACCGTTTGTAACTCTGGTAACATCAGCCTTCATACTGACGTATATAGCTTTACAACAGCATTACCAAATGTAGCTACAGAATTCAAACCTGTTTTATCTGAAATGAATTTGTTTGTCGGAAATCTAGAAAATTTACAAATAACCCCTTTAGCTTTTGAATATAATCTGAATACCACCTTATTTTCTGATTATGCTCACAAACAACGTATCATAGCATTACCAGAAGGAACAAGTATGGAGTTTGATGGAGATGGCTTGCCTATTTTTCCAGACCATACAGTAATAGCAAAAACCTTTTATTACAATACAGATGAACGCGACCTATCTTTGGGAAGAACTATTATTGAAACGCGTATTTTAATTAAATTAAATGGATCTTGGGAAACTGGAGATTACAAATGGAACGAGGAACAAACGGATGCCGTTTTAGATTTAGCAGGAAGCACATTACCTATCACTTGGATTGACGCATCAGGCAGCTCAAACGCTACAACTTATAAAATCCCTTCAAATACAGATTGTTTTACTTGCCATAACAATAATAATGATATTATACCAATAGGTCCAAAATTAAGATCTATGAATTTTGAAATCAATGGGGTGAATCAATTAGAGCAATTTATAAGTAATCAACAATTAACAGGCTTATCAAGCAGTTCTTCTGTTAGAGCGCTTCCTAATTGGGAAGACACATCACTTCCATTAGAAACTAGAGCAAGGGCTTACATGGACATTAACTGTGCACATTGCCATATTCCTGGAGGTACTTGTGCAGACGAATCTACTTTAAATCTTGCATTTGAAACACCTTTAGAAGAAAGCAATATTGTAGAACAAAGTGTTGTCATTGATTATAGAGTATCATTTTATTCTGAAGGAATAAGCATGCCCTTTATTGGAACAACAATGCGCCATACAGAAGGTTTGAATTTAATTCAGGAATATATGAACACACTTTAAGACTCACGTTAAAAAAATACTAAAATCGGTTTTTAAATTAACAGATTCTTAATAGAATCCGTATTTTCATCAAAATTTAATAAAAACCAACTATTTTGAAACACGTATCCATTAAGCTACTCTTTGTAGTTTCCGCGTTCCTAGCATTTTCTTGCTCTACTATAAAAAAGGCTGGAAAATCAGGTAAAGACGCCAGTGCGATGGCTAAACCTCCAGCTAAAAAACCTGGAAAAAATGACCCTCAACCTTACAGCAAAATTATAACCAAAGACGCCAAAAGCGACAAAGGATTATTTACTGTTCATAATGTAGATGACAAATTCTTTTATGAAATACCAGATTCTCTTTTCGATAGAGAAATGCTTATGGTTACACGTATCGCTAAAACAGCATCAGGACTTGGTTTTGGTGGAGGAAAATTAAGCGAACAAGTATTACGATGGGAAAAGAAAAATAAAAAAGTATTGCTACGTATGGTATCTCACCAAGTAGTTGCTGCAGATTCTTTACCAGTACATGAAGCGGTAGTTAACTCTAACTTTGAACCCGTAATTGCTACTTTTCCAATTAAAGCATTCAGTAAAGATTCTTTAAACACTGTTATTGATGTTACAGATTTATTTTCAAAAGATGTTAAGCCGTTAGGCTTTCCTCAACGTGCTAGACGACAATATAAAATTTCACGTTTAGATGGTCAGCTTTCATACATCGAAAGCATTAAATCTTACCCTACAAACATTGAGTCCCGTACGGTAAAAACTTATGCTTCGGGTCAACCACCATCAAACTCTAATACAGGTGCGATTTCTATAGAAATTAATAACTCTATGATATTATTACCTGCAGTACCAATGAAGCGTCGATATTTTGATGAGCGTGTAGGTTGGTTTACAAGTAACCAAACCGATTATGGTTTGGAAGATCAAAAAAGTAAAACTTTAGAATTTTTAGATCGTTGGAGATTGGAAGTTAAAGACGAAGACATCGAAAAATTTAAACGTGGAGAATTAGTAGTTCCTAAGAAACAGATTGTCTACTATATTGATAGAGCAACTCCAGAAAAATGGAGAAAATATCTTAAACAAGGTATTGAAGATTGGCAAGTAGCTTTTGAAGCTGCCGGATTTAAAGATGCTATTATCGCTAAAGATCCTCCTACTGTAGAAGAAGATCCAGAATGGAGCCCAGAAGATGCGCGTTACTCAGTTGTACGTTATTTAGCATCACCAATTCCTAATGCTAATGGCCCTCACGTAAGTGACCCAAGAACAGGTGAAATTTTAGAAAGTGATATTAATTGGTATCATAACGTAATGTCATTATTACGTGGTTGGTTCTTTGTACAAACAGCTGCTATTAATCCAGATGCACAGAGTCCACAATTTAAGGACGAAGTCATGGGCCGTTTAATTCGTTTTGTTTCAGCTCACGAAGTAGGACACACTTTAGGTTTACCTCACAATATGGGAAGTAGTGTGGCATATCCTGTTGAAAAATTACGTGATGCAGAGTTCACTAAAAAGTACGGAACTGCACCTTCTATTATGGATTATGCACGTTTTAACTATATAGCTCAACCTGGAGATGAAGGTGTAGCTTTAATGCCAGACATTGGAACTTATGATAAATATGCTATTTCTTGGGGTTACAAACCTATTTTAGACAAAACTGCTGAAGAAGAAAAGCCAATTCTTAATGAATGGATTATGAAACATGCTGGTGACCCAATGTACCGTTTTGGACATCAACAAGCTGGAGATGTTGTTGACCCAAGTTCTCAAACTGAGGATTTAGGTGATAATGCCATGTTAGCGAGTGAATACGGTATTAAGAATTTAAAGCGTATTGTACCTAATTTAATTGAGTGGACTACAGAAGCTGGAGAAGATTATGATGATTTAGAAGAAATGTACGGTCATGTAATTTCTCAATTTAACCGCTATATGGGACATGTATCTAATAACATTGGAGGTGTTTACGAGCATTATAAAGCTGCCGACCAAGAAGGTCCTGTTTACACCGCTGTACCAAAAGCACATCAAAAAGAAGCTATGCAGTTTCTTCATGATAACTTATTTGAGACTCCAGAATGGTTAATTAACAAAGATATCTTTGATCGTATTGAGTTTACAGGTTCTGTAGAACGTGTTCGTGCTTTACAATCTAGAACAGTTAATAACATTTTGAGCTTAGGAAAAATGCAACGTTTAACTGAAGCTTATACCTTTGATAACAAAGCCTACTCTTTACCTGACATGATGAGTGATTTACGTTCAGGTATTTGGAGTGAATTACGTACTGGAAAAAAAATAGACACATACAGACGTAATTTACAACGTGCACATATTGATAGATTAGAATACTTGATGACAGCTAAAAACCAAACAGCAAGCAGAAGATCTAGTCCTTACGTTAAAGTAACACCAGTTAATACTAGCCAATCAGATATTAGAGCGGTTGTAAGAGCTGAATTAAAAACTTTACGTAGTCAATTACGTTCTGCACGTGGTGGAGATACCATGAGTAGAATTCATATAGCAGATGCTATAGAACGTATTAATTTAATTTTAGATCCTAAATAATCTAGATGACAATACAACTTAACAAAAAGGCTTCAATTAATTTTGAAGCCTTTTTTTTAGTTTAAAATAGTTTGAATGGTTTTATGGTAATCTTCAAACTCAATCAAATTATTATGAGCAGCACCTTCTACAGTCACAAAGCTTAAGTTTTCAATATTTAATTCTGAAAGCTTTTTTCCTGAAGCATAAGGTACAACCGCATCATCAGTACCATGAATAATTGTTATTGGGCATTCTGACTTTGGTAAAAACTGATAGGTTGGAAAATGATATTTTAAAACTTGTTTTACCGGTAACATAGGAAACCTGTCTTTTGCAACATCTAAAATACTGTAATAAGGTGTTTCTAAAATAAGTTGTTTAGGATTATTTTTTGAAACTAAATAGGATGCAATTCCCGTTCCTAATGATCTGCCATATAAGGTAATTTGATTTTCAGAATACTGTTCTAAGAGGAAATTATAGCAATATTGTGCATCTTTATATAAAGCTTCTTCACTTAATTTCCCTGTACTTTTCCCATACGTTCTATAATCCATTATAAATACGTCGTATTGCTGAAGTACAAAATATTCTGCAATAGCTCCCCAACGACTTAAATCGCCAGCATTACCATGAAAATAAAGGATAACACCTTTTGGGTTTTTAGCTTTAAAATGAAGTGCATTTATGCTTGTACTTTCATCTGTTTTAAGGAATAATTCTTCAAAATCATGATAAAACTGATACTGGTAATTTTGCGACAACCTACTAGGCATAAACAATAATTTTTCTTGAAAAAAATAAAGTACAGATCCTATCATAACAAATATGCTTAAAAGTACAAGTATAAACACTTTAAGACTTTTTTTTAATTTTTCTTTAATGGTAAATGCCATTTGTTTCTTAATATTTAATTATCAAAAATATTTCAATACCCCTTTAAAATGGAAAGTCTAAAAGTAATAAACTATAAAAAGTATTTTAAAACCTCGCAGCACTATATAATGCTGCAAGGTTTTGGGTTATTATCTAACCTATCATCAAAACTAATGTTCGTCTTCTTTTGCCGCTAGTTCATTATTTATATAAGCCACATCTCTGGTATTTTTCTGCACTGCAATGGCCGAAAACAAACTTAGAGTAAAGGACATAGCATAGAATCCTTTTTCACTTAATTCTAAATCGGCATTCCAAAGTCCAATAGTTAATAAAACAATAGATGCAATGGATGTAAACCAACTAATACCAAAATACATCTCTGTAACTTGTATACCTTCTAGCTTGTCCCTAACTGCTTTTTGAACTGAAATTACAGAAAACAATCCAAAAAGGAGAATGGTAAAATAATAGCCTTTTTCATTAAGTATCATCTCTGCATTCCAAAGCCCAACACAATAAGCAACCATACCAATAAGTAAAGCCGACCATGAGGCACCAATAAACGCTGGTGTTGGCTTATGGTTATACACTTTCTTTTCTTTCTTTTTTGAGTTTAGATTTTCTTCGTCTTTTAACGATACTGTTGTTTGATAATTCATCTTGTTTGGTTTTAATGATTATGGAGCAAATCTCAGATAAAAGGCAATATTTATAAAACAACAATTACAACAAAACTGACGATATATTTAATATGCAAACATAATAAATCATTATATTCACTGATTAATTAAATAATTTAATGACGATTAAATGATAGAAATAAAATCAATCATCAATACATTAAGCACTGAAGATCATCAGAAATTTGTAAATTATCTTCAGCAAAAGAACAAACGCAAAGACACCAAAAACATTCAATTATTTAAATTACTAGCCTACTCTACCTATGATTCAAAAGCTATTTGCAAACAACTCTATAAAGTAGATAAAAGTAATGCTTACCATGCGCTTAGAAAGCGACTATTACAATCCTTAATAGATTATACTGCCAATAAAAACCTTGAAGACGAGAACTCTATTGACATGCAGATCGTTAAATACATTTTAGCATCACGTACATTTTTACTTCAAAATAATTTCAACATTGCTTATAAAATTTTAGACAAAGCAGAACGCCTAGCAGATGAACATTCATTGTTTGCCATACGCAACGAAATTTACCATACTAAAATCCAATATGCTCCAAATTATCCTAAAATAAATCTAGATGACTTAATAAATAAGCAAAAAGCAAATCAGAAAAAACACCAATTAGAAGATCAACTCAATATTGTATATGCAAAACTGAAATCTATACTAAATGAAGTAGCCTACCAAGGAAACGTCATCGACTTTGAATCTGAGCTTGAGCACTTGTTAAAAGCACATCATATTGAAATTAACACATCACTTTCTTTTAAGTCTTTATATCAGATTTTAGCGATTGCTAACATTTCGGCTTTTGTCACAAAAAAATATTACTCTATTGAAAGCTTTGTGATGAAAAGTTACGATATTCTCAAACAAAAAAAGGAAACCGACAAGCAACTTTTTTATCAAATTGCAATCGTTTATATCATTGCCAACACGCTTTTTAGAAACAAAAAATTTGAAACGTCCCTGCACTACATCAAAGAGATGGAACAGTTAATGCAACTTAAAAAAGGGGCTTACTATAAAACCTTCATCTTAAAGAAAACTTTAGTTGAAGCCTTAAACCTTAACTTCAGTAATAAACAAAATGAAGCCATTGCCTTAGTTGAAAAACACATAACTAAAAAACATAAGGATACAGAAACTTTATTAGACATACAGCTGACTTGCTTTATGTTTCATTTCCAAAGAGAAGACTTTACAAAAGCCAAATCTATTTCATCTAAATTTTATCATTCAGATCAATGGTATAAAGAAAAAGCAGGGATAGATTGGATAATCAAAAAAAACATAGCAGAACTTTTATTGTATATAGAATTACAAGAAGACGATTTGTTCTTTTCACGATTAAAAAGTTTTAGACGTCGTTATTCAACGTATTTAAAAGAAATAGGGCAAACCAGAATCCTTCAATTTTTAAAATTCGCAGAACTATACTATATAAAACCAAAAACAGTTACAACAGAAAATTTTAAAGATCAATTAGAAACAACTTTTGAATGGATTACAATTAAAGAAGAAGATATATTCGTCATTAGCTTTTATGCCTGGTTAAAAAGCAAAGTTGAAAACAATACGATATACCTAACCACACTACAGTTACTAAACTTATAATGTTAAATTCTGTGTTAAAAAAAACGACGGCTTTAAACGTTTTAAATTTAATAACGTCTAAACTAATATAACACAAACATATAAACAACATGAAAAAATTAGTAATTATTGCCCTAGCATTTGTAACCTTAAATGGTTTTGCACAAAAAAAAGAACATGACAAAAGAGACAGATCTCATACTTCTGAATTAAGAAAAGACATGACTCCAAATGATATTGCAGATTTAAAATCTAAACAACTGACTTTAAAATTAGACCTAACAGATGCACAACAACAAAAAGTACACAAGCTAATTTTAAAGCAAGCTGAATCAAGAAATAAGGCAAGAGAAGCGCATAAACCTAAAGCGGGAGAAAAGAGAGAAAAGCCTTCTAAAGAAGAACTCGTAAAGATGCAAAATCAAAGATTAGATGATCAAATAGCAATGAAACGTGAAATGAAATCTATTTTAACTGCTGAACAATACGCTAAATATGAAAAAATGGAGCCTAAAAAGCACAAAAAAAGAGGCATGCGTAATAAAAATAAAAGCAAAAAATAGATTATTTCACTAAAAAAGTATCGGATAGTCGATACTTTTTTATTTTGTTGAATAAAATTATTACTTTAGTAACCAATTATAATTAAATAATCCATAATGAAAAAAGTAATAACCTTGTGCTTATTTGTATTTGCACTATTTCTTGGAACTCAAACTACTGTAGCACAAAACAGTAAAATAGAAATTAATAAAGAAATAAATGCTAAGGCCGCTACAAAAACAGAAGCTTTAAGAAAACACATAAAGTTTGACAAAGAACAACGTAATGAAATTTATTCAGCTTTAAAGGCATACGAACAAAGTAAAGTTCGTATTAGTAACAATCCTGTAAGCGAAGATGAAAAAGCAAAAATAGAAAAACAGTTAAACGACAAGATTAAAAAGGTTTTATCAGAAGAACAATTTGAACGCTATTTGACTTTTGAATAGGCGTCTTGATAAAATAGTTTAACAACTCACAAAAATTAAATCAGAACATTCATTTGTTCTGGTTTTTTTATTTTCAAAAAAGCGAAGAGGTGTTATATTTACATTTTTTTAGATTAAAGATATTGGGTTTACACCAATAATTAAATTCTGCATTTCAAATAATCAAATAAAATATTTTATATTATTTGTAACATTTTGATAGTTTGTTACGTATAATAAAAGCAGCATGTTGTTGCAATAAAATTGCACAAATCTTAAAATTAAATGAGACAGCTTAAAATTACCAAGCAGGTAACCAATAGGGAAACTGCATCATTAGATAAATACTTACAAGAAATTGGCAAAGTAGACCTTATTACAGCAGATGAAGAGGTTGAATTAGCTCAACGTATTAAAGCTGGTGATCAGCTTGCTTTAGAAAAATTAACAAAAGCAAACCTACGTTTTGTTGTATCTGTTGCAAAACAATATCAAAACCAAGGGTTAACATTACCTGATTTAATTAACGAAGGTAATTTAGGTTTAATTAAAGCTGCACAGCGTTTTGATGAAACACGTGGGTTTAAATTTATATCTTATGCTGTTTGGTGGATTCGTCAATCAATACTTCAAGCTTTAGCTGAACAATCTCGTATTGTACGTTTACCATTAAACAAAATTGGTTCTATTAATAAAATAAACAAAACCTTTGCTTTTTTAGAGCAAAGTCATGAGCGACCACCTTCTGCTGAAGAGATTGCTAAAGAGCTAGACATGACCATTAACGATGTTAAGGAGTCTATGAAAAATTCTGGTCGTCATGTAAGTATGGATGCTCCTTTAGTAGAAGGAGAAGACTCTAACTTATATGATGTACTTAGAAGTGGTGAATCACCAAATCCAGATAGAGATCTATTACACGAATCGTTGCGTACTGAAATTGAACGCGCTTTAGAGACCTTAACACCTCGTGAAGCCGATGTAATTCGCTTATATTTTGGCCTAGCTAGTCAACACCCAATGACCCTAGAAGAAATTGGAGAAACGTTTGATTTAACACGTGAACGTGTAAGGCAAATTAAAGAAAAAGCAATCAGACGATTAAAACATACATCTAGAAGTAAAATATTAAAAACATATTTAGGTTAGTTTTTTGTATATTTAACGACCAACCTAATGAAAGCAACAACAGTTACAAAACATAACTGTTCGTTTTTTGATTGATGAAAGAACCCACGGCTGATTACCGTGGGTTCACTTTTTTAAAATAGTTCGTAACCATCCTCTTTCGCTTTGTATTACTCTTTTATTTGGCTATAATTAAATTACACAGTCTGTACTCAATAGAGAGCTAAAGCGCCTATTATCTATATTAATGAAACCACAGTATTATCTTCAGCATAATCTTCCTTTTTTAATTACCTTTGCTAAAACCTAAAACAACCTCATAAAATGGTTTCAAAATTAATTGCCCCATCAATGCTAGCTGCCGATTTTGGCAATCTTCAACGTGACACAGAAATGGTAAATAAAAGTGATGCTGATTGGTTTCATATTGATGTTATGGATGGTCATTTTGTACCAAATATATCTTATGGTATGCCTGTGATTTCAGCCATCAAAAAACACGCTACAAAACCATTAGATGTGCATTTAATGATTGAAAAACCGGAGCGTTATATTGAAGAATTTGCAAAAGTTGGTGCTGATATTATTACAGTTCATTACGAATCTACAGTTCATTTACACAGAACGTTAAGACAAATTAAAGATGCAGGCTGTAAAGCAGGTATTGTACTTAATATCACAACTCCGCTTAACGTTTTAGAAGATATTTTACCAGAATGTTATATGATTTTATTAATGTCTATAAATCCTGGTTTTGGTGGTCAAAAATTTGAAGACATCACTTATAAACGCATAAGAAACCTTCGTCAAATGATAAACGAGCAAGGTTTAGACACGCGTATTGAAGTTGATGGCGGTGTTACTGATAAAAACATACAAAAGTTAGTTGAAGCTGGCGCAGACACCTTTGTCGCTGGTAGTCATGTTTTTAAAAGTGATAACCCAACGGCAACTATTAAAACATTAAAGCGTTTAGCCAATTCATAAAAAATGCGCATTTAGCGCATTTTTTTTATAATTGTTTCAATAAATAATTGATTAAATCTGTTGTAGTAACAATTCCGACTAAACGTCCTTTATCAACTACTGGTAGTGCGTGAAATTCTTTTTCAGCTAAAATCTTGGCCACTTCTTTTATAGTCGCATCAGAAGGTATAGTAACTACATTCTTAGCCATCACCTGGTCTATAGTAAACATGTTGTAAACCAAGGTTTCTATTTCAGTTTCAGTTTCATCAACGGCATCTGCAAAACTAATTCTTAACAAATCGGTATAGCTTAACATCCCTATAATTACTCCTTCATTAACAACAGGAATGTGTCTAATTTTATGGCGTTTAAATAAAAGCTCTGCTCTTTCAAGATCATCCTCTCTATTGAGTGCAATAATATCGGTTGACATTATTGTAGAAATTAATGCATTATTTTTCATGTCTTTTGGTTTTATAATTCACTATTAAAAGTAGTTTATAAAGCCTTTATAAAGTATGACAAATATCACATTGCAAAAAAGTGACTAACCATATTCAAAAGTTAGTCTTTAGTACCATAGCCATAATTGTAACCATAATTGTAGCTATACCCATAAGATCTACTTGCTCCTACACTATTAATAACATAAGCTACATTTTTTAACTTACCTGTTTCTGTTAAATCTTTAGAGAACTTTAATAAATTCTTTTCTGTAAAATTTGCTCGTGCCAAATAAATTGTAGCATCAGCTAATTGAGAAATTAACATGGTATCTGTTACTAGTATTGTTGGTGCTGTATCTACAATAATATAATCGTACTCTTCTTTAGCTTCTTCAATAAGCTTCTTAAAACGACCATTAGTTAATAAATGTGCTGGATTTGGAGGTATAACACCTGATAAAATAATTTGATGATTAGGATGTTTATCAAAACCATTAATTAAAGCATCTCTCCAATCATAATTAGTATCATGAAGATAATTAGATAATCCTGGTTTATGCTTTTCTTCATGAATATGCGTATGAATCTGTGGATTTCTTAAATCGGCTCCTATTAATAATACTTTTTTATTAATACTAGATAAAGCTAAAGACAAATTAACACTTACATAGGTTTTTCCTTCTCCTTTAATTGTTGAAGTACAATAAATCACCTTTCCTTTTCCATCGGCTTTAATTGGCAAAATATAATCCACATTAGAACTTAAAATCCTAAAAGACTCTGCTAAGGCTGTACGTGCATTTGGGTCATCGAAAATGATATGCTCTTTCTTTTTTACATCTGGTATTTCGCCAATGACTGGTATATTAGAATTTATCTTAGTGACATCCTCCTTACTATGTAATTTAGTATCTAACATAAAAATAAGATACAATATTCCAAATGGAATTAACAAACCACCTAAGATTGCAGCTGCATATACAATATTAGATTTAGGTGACACGGGATTAGAACCCGACAAAGCATATTCAACAACCTTAATAGAAGGCTCCGTAATAGCCAGATTAATAGCTGCTTCTTCTCTTTTTTGTAATAATAAAAGATATAGACTCTCTTTAATTTTTTGTTGACGATCAATTGCTCTTAATAGTTTTTCTTTTTCGGGAATTTGAGCTACTGTACCACTAAATCTACGATTTCTTAAAGTTAATTGTTGACGTGACGCTTCAAGTTGATTAGAATACGTTTTTATAGATTTATCTATATTCGCCTTTAAACTTTGGACTTGTTCTACAGCTTGTTTAACCATTGGATTATTAATACCACCACTACTTAAGTATTTATCTCTATTGATGACAGCGCTATTATAGTCTGCAATAAGCACATTAATACTAGAATTCTCTATACCGATATTAGACGGTAATAAATCAGATTCAGGATTATTTTTCAACGAATTATCTAATAATTTAGATAAAGCTAATTGATGTTCAATTTGAAAGAGTTCCTCATCAGACTGTGCACGTTGTTCTAAACCTAATCCTGCATCTGCAGTAATATCAACAATATTATTACGCTGTTTAAAGTCTTGACGACCTACTTCAATCGAGTCCAATTCTTGGGCTAAAAACACAAAACGATCATCTATAAAATCTAAAGTCCGTTTAGAAATTAACTGCCTGTCATAAATACCATCTTTATCAAACACATCCATTAAGGTGTTTAATATTTTCTCTGAAACTTCTCTACTCTCACCTTTTATTGTTAATTTCAGCAAATCACTTAACTCACCAATTGACTCTACTTTAATATTAGATTTTAAACTTAATGCCGTACTTTTAATAGTCTTAAAGTTTAAAATATATGTATTACCTATAAAATTAGACTTAGATCCATTGACGTTAAGGTCAATTTCAAATGGTAAATTATAATCACTATCACGAGTGGTAGATCCCGGAAAAGAAAACACTTTCTCTGTGTTTAAATTAGTGACATCTATACCATTATTTTTAATTTTTAATTTATAAGATAACCGCTCTGTAATACTATCTGGATGAATAATTTGCTTAAATCCAAAAGGCAAAGCTTCTATTTGAGACGTTTGAATCGTTCCTTCTTCATAAAAGTTAGTATTGAGATTTAACTCCTTTACCACACGGTTCATTATTAAATAAGAGGTTAAAATCTCTATTTCGTTCTCTAAATTTATATTTTTTCTCTTAAATATAAAAGCCGAAGTAGGCAACTCTAAGCCTTCAGATTCATCTAAAATTTTAATTTTAGAATATGTTTGATAAACACGTGGAGCATACCTTAAATACATGTAGGCACTTATTAACGTCACAGCCAATGTTACAGCAAACCAAGGCCAATAGCGTAAATAACGCTTGAGTTCTTGTTTAATATCAGTGCTATCCTCTTCTTGTAAAGAAAAATTATTAAATGAATTATCCATATCGTTATCGAGATAATAAAATAGTTATACTAAGCGCTAAAGAGGCAATTGTTAATACGGTACTTATATCCTTCACAAAACCAGCATTCTTAACTCTAGGGTTGTTTGGATTAACTACTATGAAATCATTTGGTTTTACAAAATAAAACTCACTGTTCATGAACTCTGCAGACGTGAGATCTATATGAGTTACTTTACGCACACCATCAACTTCTCTGGTTAATAAGATATCATCACGTTTACCATTTATAGTTAAATCACCTGCATAACCTAAAGCTTGAATCAATGTCATGTTTTGATCCGTATAATTAAAAGTTCCGGGCTGATTGACTTCACCTAATATGGTCACTTTTGCATTAATTAAACGTACATTAACTCTTGCATCAGACAGATGGCCTTCACTAACTAACTTGTCACTAATAAAGGTTTCTAGTTGTTGAGTGGTTTTATTTCGAGTAGATATTTCTCCTAATACAGGTAATTCAATGGTTTGGTTTAAAGACACCACATATCCATCTAGTTGCAAAAGCTCTAAATTTTGAGGCTGAGCTCCTTGCTCAATATTTTTATTATAGGGTAATGCTGCTAAAGGCTCTAGACTTCCTATCGTTATTTTTAAAATATCATTAGGTTGAATATTTACGGATTGATAAGGTATACTACTTCCTCCCTTAGCCTCAATATCTTGTAAATAAAGTATGTCTTTTTTAGGAGCACAAGACGCTAAAATAAAAAGACTTATTAGGCCTAATGTTTTAAAATTCATTTAAATATTTTTTTTATAGTTGGCAAATATAACTGCAATTAAGATACTAGCAAAACCTTAACTCTAATTAACTGGCCTCATTCTCAGTAATCTTAGAGCTATTTTTAATTTTGTGCAATCCAAATGGGATAAGATATAGGGCAATTCCATATAGTAAAAGACAAATGATCTGTGTATTTAAATTAAGGTGTAACATATTAAAAGCAATACACACAATGACAAAGTTAATACTACAAATTAATATGGTGGTCATTAAATGACTGTAACCTATTTTAATAAACCAATGGTGAATATGATTTTTATCGGCCTTAAATGGACTTGTTTTATGAATCACAATTCTAATAAAGAAAATACGTAAGGTATCAATAAATGGGTAAAATAATAAAGCAAAAGCCAATGCTGGCGATGCTCTATAATAGTCTGAAGCCTCATCTACTTGAGCCATATTAATAAAACTTATAGTAAAAAACGCTAATAAAAACCCCACAATCATTGACCCTGTATCTCCCATAAATATTTTTTTACTTAAAGAGAAATTAAATCTAAGAAATGCCAACAATGACCCACAAAGCGCAATAGCAATAGTCGCTAAACTTAGGTCTTCAGCGTTAACAAAAAGGAACACAAAGATAGCACTTGCAGTTAAGGCTATGGTACCTGCTAAACCATCTACCCCATCAATAAGGTTATAGGCATTTATAATTAATATATATACAAATAGCGTAAAACCAACAGAAACCCAATATGGTAACGTATACACATCTAAAATACTTGAAAAGCCAATAATACGAGTATCTGTAAAAACAATAAGTAAGCTCGCTACAAAAAGTTGCCCCACTAATTTTTTACCTGGTGATAACACGGTAAGGTCATCTTTTAAACCTAGAAAAAATAAGACTGTTAAGCCTCCCATTACTAAAAGTAAAACTTTGGTATTTAGAAAAGCTCCTACTATAGTTATCACAACTATAACCCCTAAAAAAATACCAATACCACCTAAAGTGGGTGTTTTAGTGGAATGTAAACTTCTACTATCTGGTTCATCCATTAAGTGTTTTTCGTTTGAAACATATAAAATTGTAGGAAAGGTTCTATAAGCGATAATAAAAGCCAATATAAACGCTGCTATTAACCAAATAACAGCATTATCACTTGGACTAAAATTATCTAGTAGAGTTTTTATCATAAGAGGATGATGTACTTTTATTATAATCCATTAATAGCTAGGCGCAAGATACAATTTTATTGTTTAGACCATAAATTTCAGACTAAATAAGCTTAAATATATCTAAATGAATTATTGTTAAATTATTTCAACTTTTTTAAACATTCCACAATTCGATGTGCCGTTTTACCATCCCATAATGGGATATCATTTCCTTTTTTCCAATTACCTGCAAATAAGGTGTCTAAATATGGTTTTAATTTTTCAGGTTGCGTTCCAACCAACTCATTAGTCCCTAAGGTAATCGTTTCTGGCCGTTCGGTATTATCTCGCAATGTTAGACAAGGCACTCGCATGATTGAAGCTTCTTCTGTGATTCCTCCAGAATCCGTGATGACCGCTTTTGCTTTTTCTACTAAAAAATTAAATTCTAAATAACTTAATGGCTCTACGGTATGTAATCTTGAATGACTAATATTAAGACGTTCTAAAATTTTTGCTGTTCTTGGGTGTACAGGAAAAACTAGTGGTAAGTCTTGCGTATTCGCTATAATTTCATCAATCATATCTTTTAGCTGTGACTCTTCATCTACATTAGCTGGTCTATGCAGTGTCATTACGATGTAATTCCCTTCTTCCAATCCTAATGCGTTCCAAATTTTAGGTTGTGTAAAATTAGGACGCTGCTTTAACAAGGTATCAATCATGGTGTTTCCTACGAAAAATATCTGATCGTCTTTTACTCCACCTTGCTTCAAATTTGTATTCGCTGTTTCAGAAGTTGTAAAAAAGTAGTTCGTAATACTATCGGTTACCAATCTATTAATTTCTTCAGGCATAGACCAATCGTCTGAACGAATACCTCCTTCGACATGCGCTACTTTGGTGTGTAATTTCTGAGCGACCAATGCACAAGCCATTGTAGAAGTTACATCTCCAACCACAAGAACCAAATCAGCAGGATTTGCCATTAACTCCTTTTCAAAACTAACCATAATTGCCGCCGTTTGCTCTGCTTGTGTACCACCACTACACTCTAGATTAACATGTGGCTCAGGAATTTCTAATTGCTCAAAAAAGCTACCAGACATATTTTTATCATAATGCTGACCTGTATGCACTAAACGATAATCCATATCTCCATGGTCTTGTTTTGCTTTTTGAATGGCATGGATTATTGGTGCTATCTTCATGAAATTAGGTCTAGCCCCTGCGATAATTGTAATTTTGTACATGGTTAACTTTTTACAAATTTGGTATTTATTCTATTACTGATAATTTTAAATAATGATTTTATATCTGCTTGACCCGACGTTTACCCGAGGCACACCCGACGCATATCCGACGCATACCCGAAGGAGCTCCTTATAACATCTGTGATATAGTTTGGCAATTTACAGCATAATAAGCACTTAAAAACCTCCTTAACTTTATGATAATATTAAAACTATTTATTAAGTAATAAAGGCTTTTTAAGAGCTGTTTTAAACATAAAATTGCCCCCAATTAATATCTATTTAAATGCAAATTAACAAAAAAACGGACTAAATGTATCTGTCTTTTTATTCTAGAGGGCTGACTTATCAATCTATAAGTCCACTCCATGTTATTTTTTACCCACCATTCTGGTGCACGCTTTACATTGCCTGTAAACACATCAAAACTACCTCCTAACCCCTGATAAACGGCTTGATGTTCTTTTTGAATACGTTCCATTAACAACTCTTGCTTTGGCGACCCCATGGCTACAAAAACCACATCTGGATTGTGCTTTTTAATATCTTCTATTAAAGCTAATTCTTCAGCTTCCGTTTTAATGTAGCCGTTTCTATAGTTACAAATAGTAATGCCGTTAAATTGGGCCTTCAGTTTTTCTACTGTTGTATCAATGACCTCTTGTTTTCCACCCACTAAATAGAACGATTTTGTCTTATAATAATTAGCAACAACATCTAACCATAGTTCACACCCAGGAATCTTAACTACTTTATCTATTCCTTTTTTCTGTAAAGCCCAAACAGCTCCAATACCATCTGGATAGCCCATATTTCTATTGATTAGCGCTCTACTTTCGTCTGTAGCATGAAGAATTTTCTCTGCATTAACAGCCACCATAATTTTATGATTATCAAAGGCATATTGCATTAATTCTTTTCTGGATGTTGGAGCAAAAGTCATGACTCCGTTTAAGGACTTAGCCTCCATATTATTTAGATTTTGTTTCTAGTAAGTAATGCGCCATAGCGTTAAACATAAAGGCATTAGACCACCGCATATAGGATATTTTAGAACTCATGCCTTGTCTATATTGATAATAAAAGTAGCCTTTTTTATGTTGCATATTATCTATAGTCCAATGTAACACTTTAGAAAGTAAAGCTTTATTAGGTTGAAACGCTTCCATCTTAGATAAGGTTACAATGACTTGTGCTGGACAATGAATATCTATTGGAAATGTTTTATCGTGGTAATATTTTGGCATCCCATCATCTTCAAAGAAATTATCTAGATAGTACTTTAATCCTTTATCTAAATACGTTTGAAAACTTAGATCTCCAGTATTTTGTTGATAGGTTTCAATAGCATCTAAATTAAAGCCTGTATGAAAACTATCGATCCAAGATTGTACGGGCAATAAACCATAAATCCAGGAACCATCTTCACTTTGCAAATCGCAAGCTGCCATAACCGCTTGTTTTGCTAAATCAGCATGCGCTTGGTTTTTGGTATATTTATAAGAATAGCTTAATATTTTAGCTCCTAATAACGATGCGTTAATCACGGTATTATTCCCATCTAGCACACTATAAGAAAAAATAATTCCATTGCCGTGTTTCGTTCTTGACAAATCGTTAACTACAAAATTTGCAGCCGTTACCGTTTCTTTTAAAACGGTTTCATTTTTAGTGATTTCGTAACTTTCTAGTAAAGCTTCCACACAAAAACAAGTCGCTACAACCGTTGGTGTATATTTTTTAAACAAAAACAAACGTCTCGCTTGCCAATCGAAATTATACCCCCAAGCTGACCCCGAATAGCCTTTAGACCTTAAGCCTAATAGTAATTCTGAAAGTTCATTAATACGCTGTAAAATCTGGTCTTTAGTTCCAAAGTCTTCATTTCCGTTTTCAGCTAACTTATATAAGCGACAATATCCTAAAAGAAATAAAGCCAAACCTTTTGTATTATGCTCTTTAGGCACCAAAAGTAGCTTTCTAAAATTAATAGGACTTCGCTTAAATCCTTGAATCCAAGCTAATCGTGCTAAGTCCCAATGTTTTAATGGTAGGGCCTGAAAAACCTTAGAATTCATCCCATCATAAGGATCCCAACCTTTATAATTTTCGGCCTCGCAATATTGTTTCAGCCTTAAAAAACTTGATGCGATTTTAGAACTCATTAAAGCTTATGTATTTTAATGTGATTTTTTAGAAATGAATGCATCTCATAAAAGATTTTACCTTTTGTATTATCAATGTCCTTAAATTTCTCATTACACAATAATGCAATAGATTTTAAAATTCTATCTCCTAAATTATAATAAATAGATCCATTGATATTTTTTCGATCTACCTTTGAATACATCAAGATTGGACCAGAATCAATTTCTTTATGAATCAGATGATTTGTAATGATTAATTCAGCACCGAAAAGTCGAGAATAATCTAAAGTAGATCTTCCTTTAAACAATGGTAATGCACCCCAATGATCATTAATCAAACCATATTTGAATTGCTTAATCAATTTATCGGATATAATAAAACTTAATTTATGAAAACCTATTTCATAGTTTTTTTTTAAGTCAATCTCTTTTAATTCTGATTTATTTTTGATTTGAATTTCTTTGTACCTCTTTTTTCCAAAATATAATTTATAAAACGCTCTACTAGCTTTGTTGTTTAACAAAAATTGTGTTTTAGGACTTGAATGATAAGATACATTAACAACATCGACATCTACATTTAATTTTCTTAATTTTTTAAAAGCTAAAATAAAATGAAATGGTAAACCGATTAAACATACTTTTTTATTTTCAAAATCATTTTCATTCACTTCAAAAATGTCAGGCTCAATTTTTAAACTAGCTTCCAAATCAGTATCGTAATAAAATTTATGTTTATTTAATGAATCTAGATTTTTATAGAAATGGTTTGTGGCCAACTGCGTATATTTTTCATTTTCTATCCATAGAATTTCATTGAAAAAGCGTACGTCATTTGATTTTAAGTACTGATCGTAAAGAAACTTATTTTCCTCATTGGATATATCAACTTTTTTAAGTCTTTTGAAATGAATCTTTCTTAAGACCAGATCTGCTCTGGTTTTCTCTTGTTCGAATAAAGGTTTACTAGCTAGGTTGGTCATCCTTAATTTTTAATTAAGGGATTTAATACTCCATTCTCAATATCATTAATTACCTGTGAAGTAGTAACGAATTCTATATCATGAAAATTCGTATTCAAATAATTAAAGAATTTATCGATGTCTTTAAACGTATTTTTAAAATCCTTAGTATGTGTTTCAATAACCATAATTTTATATGGGTTATCCATGCATTTAACCGCTTTATAAGACCGCTTAAATGTGTTTTTAAGATACCAAAATGGTTGAGCATTTATTTTTAAATGCGTACAAAATGGTGTCAAACTTATATTTAATTTATCTTTATTTGCCAAAGGTTTTAAAGATGTAATTTCTGCAGGCGGATTAGAAATGTCAATTTCCTCTACTTTTCTTTGGAAAATAGATTTGATTTTTATTTGAAAAATGTAACGTATAAAATCTGGCCAATTTAAATAAGTTGGCGTCATAGGAATAACGGTGATGTCTTTGTTTTTGCCTATGTAATTTATATCTTCTTTATTACAATAATACGGAATAGAGTCGCTTTCTAAATTTGTATAATCTATGTCGAGAGCATCAACTTTAAGTCCTTTAATCGGTCCCATGACAATTTTTAGACCTTTTTCTTTAAATTTATCATATAAAACATCAAAAGGTTGAAGCCCCCAAGAACCAGCTTTAAAAGAATTAACAGGAATTGTGTCCGAAAAACTATCTTTTATTTGTTTTAATTCAAGTAAACAATCATCAACTAGTTTTAATTGCTCTTCTTTTGAAAGTTGACCAATATTCCATTTTTCAGAAACATAAACCTGATTATTTCTAACCTCAGCATTAACCCATTGAGAGTGTATGTGTAACTGGACCTCCATTTCACTTTTTATTATATAACCAATTAAGTTCTCTATGGTTTGTATCTGAACTCCAAAATCTTTATAATCCCTATTCCTTTTTAGAAATAAGAGGTGAGCAATATCAATATAAAATGTAGATTTAGCATTATATTTTTTTAGAATATCAATATATTTTAAAGTGGGAAGATATTGCCTGTTCATAGTGTGCCCAAGACCTGAACCCAAAACTTCATTATCATCTTCTAAAAGGATTTTTACCTTAGAGCTGTTATTTGTATTCATTAAATTTCTACTTTGTTCGATTATTATTTTGAGATGATTTTTGTTTTCGCATTCAGGTTAAATCAAATTTCAACTTGCTCACCTCCACGTTTTACAGATTCTAAAACTTTAAATGACGCTTTGGTCACCGCTACGATTTCTTCAAAAGGAATTGGAGCTTTACCATCCGTTAATAAACCATTAACAAAGGCTTCAACCATTTCTTTCTGACCTTTATTTTGATTAAAAATCTTATCTTTTTTAGGTTTTCCTTTACCGTAAATCTTTAATTCTTTAAAGTCATTTAAGGTTGCTGAAAGCCCAGCTGAAAATACCTCAATATATTCTTTAGTCATGGATTTAGAACCGTTAGCATAATACGCTACGACTCCAGATGATCCATTTTCAAATTGAATTAAAATATTCAACGTATCATTTAATTTATTGGCATCAGGTAATGCAGAGGCCGACACTTTTACAGGAAGACTTCCATTAAGATAGGTTAAGTAATCTATAAAATGACATACTTCACCTAAAACGCGACCGCCTCCAATTTCTAAATCTTGAATCCAATTATCACCAGGAATGGCACCAGCATTAATTCTATATAACATGGTCATAGGATTATTACCTACGGCCTTTTTAAGCTTATCTGTTAATGGCGAAAAACGTCTATTAAAACCAATCATAACTGCTTTTTTAGCTTCAGATTGTGCGTCTATAATGGCTTCTAATTCAGATTCTAATAAACATATTGGTTTTTCAACAAATACATTTTTGTTTGCCTTTAGACTTTTTAAAACGTAAGGCCCATGAGAATCGTGACGCGTCGCTACAAAAACCGTATTGGTTTTGTCATCTAACACATCTTCTTCATTAGTGGCACAAAACTGAAACTTAAATTTCTCGGCAACACGTTTAGAAGTCGTCCCTGTATTCGTCAATACTCCTACTCTAGCAACATCATTAGTTTCTGGTATATTGGGTAATAAATTACCTTGTGCATAACTACCAGCACCTATAAATGAGATGTTTATTTTTCCTAATTGCTCAGTTTCAGAAGTAGCAATCTTTGTTTTATTGGCTGTTTTTTCTATATTATATTTTAAAGCGATACCTGTAAATGGCTCAGCTTTAGACACTACTAAATCGAAGGCATCCTTCGCATTATCAAACTCAAACTCGTGCGTTGTTAAGTAATCGATATCTATTTTCTTGGTCGCGATTAAATTTTGAAAGGCTTCCATATTGCGTTTTTCTGTCCAACGTACATAAGGCAACGGATAATCGATGCCTTTTTCTTCGTAATTTAAATCGTAACGTCCTGGTCCATAAGAGCAAGCCATGCTAAGCTCTAGCTCTTTACGATACCAATAGGGATCACGTTCAAAACCTGTTGGTACAATACCTAGCACCACCACTTTTCCTTTTTTACGCGCAACTGCACCAGCAAAATTAATGGGATCTAAACTATCAGTGGCAGCAGCAATAATTACAGCATCTGCGCCATAACCATTGGTTGCATTTTGAATTTGCTCTTCTACACCTGCAACATTTCTGGTTAAACCTAAATCGACCACATTATTATCCACTGCTTTTTGAACAGCTGCTTCCGATACATCGATTCCAATAACTGTAACACCAGATGCTTTTAATATTAATGCTGCTAATTGCCCTAATAAGCCCAAGCCAATAACTACACAAGATTCACCTAAGCGCATATCTGCTTGACGCACCCCTTGCATTGAGATGGCCCCTAAGGTATTATAAGCCGCATCTTTTAAGTTGGTACTAGGATTTAATTTTACACAAAGATTAATCGGTACGGAGACAATTTCGGCATGGTTGGCGTAACCTACGCCTGCACAAGCGACTTTGTCGCCGACTTCAAATTCGGTAACGCCTTCTCCTACTTCAATGACTTCACCTGCACAGCTATACCCTAATGGCGAGTAGGCATCAAGTTTTTTCATCACAGCTCTGTAGGTCTGAATTGGACCTTGTTTCTTTAAGGTATCAATAACTTGCTTTACTTGTTGTGGACGCTCTTTGGCTTTACCAAGTAAGCTTTTACGAGCCGCTACCACCGTAGAACCTTCAGTACCCGCGCTTATTATGGAATAATGATTTTTAACGATTACCATTCCTTTGCCTAATTGCGGATAAGGCACCTCTTGAATAATCATATCGCCAGAACCTAGCTTTTGTGTGAGTTGTTGCATTTAATCTATTTTTTTTATCAGTTGTTATTCTGTTTAAAGAATAATACGATTTAGTATCGGTATTTTACGAATAATTTTTCTGTAGATAAGTATCGGAATATAGGTTCCGGCAACCATCAATACAGGTGAAATTAATTCTAAGTTATTTATTTTTAAAACCTTTGTAAAGAACAAAAATAATGCTCCCATTATTAACGTATTCATTAAATAAATATAAAATGAATGTTGCCCTATATAAACAAGCTTATTACTCCATTTATAATTCGCCAACTTAATAGAAATATAATGAATAGCTGGTATAGAAGCTAAGCCCATTACAGTTTTAGGAAATTGCACGTAATCAACGGCTGACATAATCAATATTACTACAAATAACGCGACAAAAATAAGACCAAATTTTGACAAATACTTATAGTAAAGCTCTAAATGTTTAGTAGCCATGATACCTAAAACAATAAAAAGGAAATAAAATGCAAAAAAGTATAGACCTAACAATTTTGGAATATCAATAAACTGAAGTAAAATAGTAAATATTAATAATGGTAAGAATTGTTTTTTTGCAACCATCATTATTAATGGAAAAACAATATAAAACTCTAAGAGCACATATACATACCAAAGAAATCCTGCTGAACCTTCAGATGGATATACAAAAATTGAGATTACGGTGTCTTTAAGTTCTGTAATACTTAGACCATAAAAAAGATAGTCGAAAGTTAAAAAAATAAGCGAAAACAACACATATGGTGGTAAAAATTTTTTTATTTTTTTCTTTATAAAAATGAGGTATTCCTGTATGTTGTTGACAGGTTTATAAGTATAACTCATTAAAAACCCTGAAAAAAACATAAATAATGGCATATGAAACTTATAAATAAGTTTCCTTGAGTTAACAAACCAATCTAAATCCTTAACATTAAATAATAAATGACCATAAACGACTAGCATTATGGCAATCCCAATAGCAACGTCAACATCTTTAAGGTGCTTTATTTTTTTTTTCATGTCGTTATATTAAACTTTAATCAAAAAGAACGTGTTTCAATTCTACATGTAACCTATCCCTCGAGTATTTATCTTTGATTAACTTAGTTTGCTCTATTTTTTCTTTTAAACTAGCCTTTGTTAAACCATCTAATATCGGGATTAGTTCGTTACTGTTAAACCCGCAAGACCAGCCTATTTCATTTTGAAGCACAAAATCTGAACTATCATTATCGCCTAATACAATTATTGGCAATTCCGCTGCTAGGTAATCGAAAATCTTATTTGGAATAGATGGTGTTATCATAGGTAAAATACCAACATCCATGGTTTCTAGATAAAATTTCATATCTTCCCTTTTAACTTTACCTATTATTTTTACGTTAGTAATATTATTTTCATCAATAAAGGCTTTCACCTCTGGATATCGTTCCCCATTTTGATCTGCCCCAAGAATTGTGAAATGGCAGTCCTTTCGAATTTTTAGAATTTCTAATATGGGCATTACATCTATTTGATGTTGAAGTTGTGCTACACAAACCATATTTAAAATGCTAGTATCTGCATCCACTTTTTTATTGAAATCTTCCCAACGTGTGTTTTCCCAACCTAATGGAATAAATACTGATGGTATGTTTTCCGCATATCTATGCAACCATTTTTTAAATGTTGGCGCTGTATATATGGTTTTGTCGTATTTTTTTAAAGACGGTTTTAAATACATATTGCAATAAAACTCAAAGATTCGTTTCTTTTTTTTGTTTTCTATTTCTAAAGCGTCTGGCCAAATATCTTGTATATCTAAGTAAATACGCACACCTTTAAGTCTTTTTAATAAAGACATAAAGAAAATTAGCTCAACAGGTCTTGATGGTAATAAAATTCTATCGTTTTTATGTGCTAAAAACAACAATCTAAAAAAAACATCTAATGAAAAAAACAAGTTATTTAAAACCCGTTTAGGAGATACATTAGAGTTATAACCTAAAACTTTGAGTACTTTTAATTCATACCCAAGCGCCTCCTTAGCGTCATTTATTTCTTGTTTCGAAAAATAACGTTTTTCTGCATGGTAGAAATTAGACGTATAATAAACAATATCCTCACCTTCATCTACAAAGAATTTTGCGATATTAGGGAACCGATTACCACGTTTGGTAAGTATAGATTCTGTTGGGCCAATTAAATATAGTTTATCTTTTTTCAATTAATTCTAAATATTTAGTTTCAAAGAGATTTGTAATTTCTCTAATATCGAATGCATTGCAATAATACGCAGAATTTGCTATTCTGTTTTCATTATAGGTTTTATTATCGTTACAAAATTGTAAAGATTTCACAATAGATTCACTATTCTTCACATCTACAAACAATCCATTTTTCCCTGGAACTACCAAATCTGAAAGTGCACCAACTCTTGTTGTTATGCAAAACAAACCAGATGCTAAAGCTTCTAGCACACTATTGGGACAACCTTCAGTGTATGACGGTAGTATATAAATATCATTTGCTGCATATAACGCAAACTTATCGGTACCTGTAACTCTACCAGGAAAATCTACAATACCTTCTGGTACATTATTGCCTTTTAATTTTTCTTTAAGTTGATTTGTATAGCCCGTTTTGTTTTCATGTCCTACAATGGTGAACTTAAAATGCTCTAACTGATTTGTTTTATTTAGTGTTATTATGGCGTCAATCAGTTCTTCTATACCTTTTAAATCTTGAATTCTACCTAAAAACAACACTTTAATACTATCGGATTCCTCTAAGGTCTCACCTCTAACTATTTCAGATTTATCGATTGCTGTTGTCGTTATTAAAATATTGCTTGCTTTTTTAGGGTTTAGCTTTACTAAATCATTTTTAAAAGAGGATGCTAAAACCACTTGTAAGGTGTTTTTTTGAAATACAAAATTGAATAATTTTCGCAATCTATTACTTTCTGCAATTTTATGGTAAGTAGGTAATTTCCAACCTCTATAAAACACCACCACTTTTTTACCTAGCAGCTTAGCTACGACAACCAAAAGTCCGTCCCTGATTAATGGCACAGGAATTAAAGATGGACTGACTTGAACTATTTTAATGTTACGATCAAAAATTAAGGTTAAAGTATAGGCTAATAAATCAAATAGATAAAAGAAAGGATAAAGTAATCGTTTTAGAATTGGGTAATAAAACAAAAACGCTCTAGAGCCTATAGAACCATGTTTTAATGATACAGTATTAGACTCAAAATGCTTTAAGAATAAATTATAATAATTAACAACACCACCCTCGTGATTAAGCGGATTGGTTAATATAAAAACTTTGTTTAATGGCATCTCTTCTTAATTGTAAATAAGGTAATAAGGCGAAAAAGTATATTGCATCGGTCGTTCTAAACATTCCTGAATAGAAATTTACTAGTACGAGTATAATAAATAATGATAAAATTATAGAGGAATTTTCCTTGTCATACTTTCTAAATGAAAAATAAAATTTTATCACTTTTATATATAAAATTAATATTAATAAAATGCCTATTACACCATGATTATAGAGAAATCCAAACACATCACTATGAGCATGTATTCTCCGACCTACTTTACGTCTGGAATCTTCTTGATTTCCAAAGCCAAAAATCAGATTATCTGAATTATACCATGTTTCAAACAATTTAGTATATGTTCCTACACGACCTGAACCTGCTTTTTCATTATTAGGATCAAATTGCTCTTCACTAAAACGATCTGCAATTGAATCTTTCTGACTTTCAAGAATGTATAATCCAGCAAAACTTATTGTTATAAAAATAAGCACTCCTGTTGCTAACTTTTTAAGACTAAAATCATTTTTTAAATTACCTAAATAATAAATTAAATTCCCTAATACAAAAGCTAACATAGCTCCTCTTTTCAAAGTTATTAGAATCGCTAATGCTGAAAGCATTATGAAAAATTTATTTTTACTATAACCTTCTGTGCTTAATAAAATTACTGGAAAAAGAAACAAAACTAAATATGCAGCAATATTATAATCATCTTTTATTGCACCCGTCAAGTAGTAAAGTACTGTAAACACAAAAGCTACAACAACTACTTTTTTAACAACACCAATAAAATCATTAAGAGTTAAAAGGTTCTTAAAAGCATATACATACAAAACATTTATTCCTAATATCCAATATAACATTTTTGAATATATCCAAAAAGCTTCAAAAACATCTTGATCAGTAAATAAGTATAAAAATAAAATAACTGCAAACCACATGAAATACTTGAAAAAGTAAAACTTTCTTATAATATTAAAGTTTGTAATATTCTCTTTTATGATCAGGATTAAGATTATCAATCTTAAAGTCCTAGAAACATTTAATATTAAAGTACTTTGAAACAAGTCAGAGCTCAAATCAGTAATTAGAAGTAGAGGAAATCCCCATTTAATTAGAAATATTAGTAACTTCAATTTGTAAGTGTTTTAATCATTTCTAAAACTCTTAGGTTACATAAATTGTTTTTACAAAACTCACCCTTTTCAAAATCCCAAGTTTTAGTTATTATATTAAATGATAATCGTCCAGACTCTCCTTCGATTTGCAATAACTCTCTATCATCTTTTTGCCCAAAGTAAGGCTGAATTTCATTAATAAGAAACTCTCCTTGTTGCGTTACAAAAATATCTATATCTACATACTTAAAATTAAATGTATCTGTTACAAGCTTTACAAGATTTAGACATTCTTGTGGTGGCATTCCATAACCAAAATTCTGAGAACCACTATGAAACTGACCGTTTTTAAGCTTCTCGAACCCAAAATAATAATCCCCTATTCTAATAATTCTCCACTCTTTTACATCCTCTAAATACCCTTGTAAAATAACAGAGCCATGCTCTTTATCTAATTTGTGTTTTCTATAACTTCTGATACCAGAATTAAAGACTTTTTTTGCAACACTTTTTAACTGTGAAGGATTGTTTAAAATCTTTACTCCTGAAGCACCAGAACCACTACTTGCCTTATACACAATTGGGTATTTACACGTTTTAGAATATTGAATAAGTTCTTCGAAATCGTAAAAAATAAGCGATGTTGGATGTGGAAGGTTATTAACTTTTAACCAATCTAAAGTTCTTAATTTGCTTTCCCAAATCCACAATTCGTTATAATTAGGAAATACGGGAATATTGATACTATCGTTTAACAACTTTAAACGGTTATCAAACATATCTTTCCAAGGTGTATACTGTACAGAAGGTCTTGCAATTAAAAAATCAATAGGTTTTAATTTTAAATCATCTAACCAATCTTTAGAAAAGAAATCTATAACTCTATACGATATATTTAATTCTTGGAACGCTCTAATATAGTTACTATGAAGATGCCAATTTTCTTTAAGAATTCCAACTGTATATTTAGAATTCTCGAAGGTTTGCTCTTCTTGTTTTGTGATTTCATAGACAGACTCAATAGCCTTTTTGCCTCTATAATCAAAGACGTTAAAATGATAGTACACAAATTTTTTAATTGCTAAAATGAATTTGTCCTTCATACTATTTATCTTTTAAAATAGTTTCAACAATTTCTCGATGCGTTTCGCAAGTCACAATATTCTTTAATACCAATTTTCTATCGTTTTTATATATCAATTTTAACCACGAGAATTTTTCATTTAACTTACGCATCACCTTACCATTACCATTTAAAATACTAAAATAGGTATTCTCTAGTGACTTTGATAATTTAAGCCATTCTTCTTGAATATAATTAGGGTTTTTAATCATCTTTTGAGAAGCTTCATCAATATGATTCATAAAAGGTTTTGCTTCTTCGGTTGTCATTTTTCTTATGCCAATTTCATCTTTTAGAAAGCTTTTGTGCAGGTATGGGATAAGTTTTATATCTGTTGTATTATCATCATGTAACACTACTTCTATCAAATAACCTTTGTATAGCCAATCTCTTTTTAGCGGATAGGCATCAAAGATAAAATTACCTTGACCGTAATAGATATTTCCTTGATTATATGTCTCGTAAACTCCAGCTGTATGCGAATGTTGGCAAACCACCATATTAACACCCTGATCTATAAAGAAGCGACATAGTTTCTGCTGTTTTGGTGAAGGTAAATTATAATTTTCTTTACCTCCATGATATAATAAAATTATAAAATCACTTGAATCTTTAAGAGCTTTTATCCTTGTTACAAAATCTATAACATCTACTGGATTTGCACCAGGCTGACCATTTTCTGCTATAGAAAATTCGTTTTCAGCATAACTAAGCACAGTTATATTTTTTTCTTTTATAGTTGCTCTAAATGGTTCAGAAGCATCTTTTAATGTTTCACCTGCCCCAGAAAAATCAAATTGATTTTCCTTTAGAGCTTCTAATGTGCTTTTTAGTCCTTTTTCACCATGATCTAAAATGTGGTTATTTGCTAAATTTAAATAAGTAATACCACTTTGTTTTATAGCATTTAACATTTTAGGAGAATTCCCAAAAACAGCACCACTTTTTTTAATTGGTGTTTGCGCATTTATTAAAGGAGTTTCCAGATTAGCAATCGCAAAATCTGCAGCTTGAATTTCTGGTAACACATCGGTAAATAATTGCCGAGCATCTCCTTCTAAAAAAGTCTTTTCGTCTCTTTTAGTTGCACAGATGTCTCCTCCAATAATAAGTTTAACCATTATATATACCGTCTAAAAATGTTTGTGCCCAAGTTTCGAAAGCAAAAAACATCCATAAATTCTTAAGGTCACTTTTAGAAAACTCCCCGTTCTTTTTATTCCATATTTTATAAACTTCGTTATGATCAAAAACACCTCTGTTTTTTATACCTGGCAGTAATTGGTCTTCAATAAGCTGATTCATCCCTGTTTTCAAAAATAAGTCTTTTACTGGCAACGGAAATCCGCTTTTTTCTCGGTAAACAAAATTTTTATTAAATCGTTTTACAGCAAGTTCCTTCAGTATGTGTTTAGTGTAGGTGTTTGGCTTGTTTAAATGTCTAACGTCATTACATTTTTTAACTAATAATTCTGTCGGTAACTTCATTACAAGTTCCACCATGTTTTTATCCAAAAATGGTACTCTGTTTTCTACAGAATGCGCCATGGTCATTTTATCTTGTCTGTTTAACAAATCTACCATATAGGTTTTTAGATCGTATACTGAGGCTCTTTTTATTAAGTCGCCTTGCGAAGGAAATAGTTCTTTGCGCTGACTCACAACCGTTTCAATATCATTAGCGATACTAAATTTATTAAAATCACTCATACTTAAAGCTGAACTACTCATTACAAAGAAATCTTCAGGTGTTTGTTCTAAGTTATACTTGCTTTTTATTCTATTACCAATAACAGGAACTTTAGAATAGCCTTTAAGATTCATATTATATCTACATGACAAATCATGATATCTAGAGTAGCCTCCAAATAACTCGTCTGCACCTTCTCCACTTAAAAGCACCGTTACATTCTCTCTAGCTCGTTCTGCAAGGCGTTTTATACCTAAGGTATTAGGAATACTAATAGGTTGATCTAGGTGCCAAGTGGCCTTGTAAAAATTCTCAAAAGCGTATTCGTTAGAATATTGATATCTATGTGAATCTGAATTAGTGTGATTTGTAACGTAAGTAATAAACTCTTCTTCGGAATATTTTTCGTCTGAAAATACAATGGAAAACGTATCCATATTAGCGTTAAAAAACTCACGCGCATACGTGGTCACTAAAGAAGAATCAATGCCTCCAGACAACTGACAACCCACAAGAACATCGCTCATTAACTGTGATTTAATACTTTCTTTAAATGTTTGGTTTAATTTTTCTAATGCATCCTTAGGATTTAAAAGCTCCTCTTTATCAACCATTTTATAAGACCAATATTCCTTAACTTCAATTTTGTCTTCAGTAATTTCGTAATAATGTCCTGGAGGTACTTGCTTCACGTCTTTATATAACGTTCTGTCGTGAGCGCAATATCTGAACAATAAATATTCATCGAGATGATTAGAATTCAGTTCTGCTTTAAAATCTGGATGTTTAGTAAATGATTTTATTTCAGATGAAAACATTAAAACATTTGGCGTCTTATAGATATACATTGGCTTAATACCCAATTGATCTCTAACGATAAAGCTTTTTCTTAATTTTAAATCTACTATAATGAAAGCAAACATGCCATTGAGCAACTCTAAGGTCTTATCTATACCATATTCTATGTACAAATAGAGTATAACTTCAGAGTCTGTATGGCTTTGAATAGGGTGTCCTTTGGCTATTAATTCATCTCTAAAGGATAATGCATTGTAAGTTTCACCATTATATGCCAAAATATAATTGCCGCAACCAGAAATCATTGGTTGATGGCCTTTTTTAGAAAGGTCTAAAATAGATAGTCTATTAAAACCAATACCTGCATTTAGATGACTAAACTCTGCTGTTTCATTATCAATCACATTGATTTTTTGATCCTTGAACAACGAAAAACCAACCATACCTTGATCATCAGGACCTCTATGCGCCTGTATATCTGTCATCTGTTTTAACACATGACTTTTTAATGGTTGATTATGTAAATTGATAAAGCCTGTAAAGCCACACATAAATTATAGGATTTTATGAAATTTGTAAAATGCTTTTATTCGCTCGTCTGTTAATAACGGCTCATGTCCTTGCAAAACATCTGGATCTGGATGATGATTACCTTCAATAGCGACTAAACCTTTAGTACTTAGCACAAAATCCCACCCTACACATTTTAACATCGGTAAACTATTAGCAGCATCTAGGATCTCTGTTTTTATAGAAGACCAATCCGGTATAATAGTCCCTTCAATTTTAACGTTAGTATCTGGATGATGCGTATATCTTTTATGCTCTTTAGCTTTAGGGTGCCTTGTACAGTCACTTAATTGACCTGTTTCTAGATTAATTGAAGCACTTAAACCTCCTTTTGTAAAATTATCTTGTGGCGCAGATGCTGCTACTCCTATACGTTGAACGGCTCTTGCTATAAATGCTTTATTTGTTTCTGGATCAATTAGTGTTATAATACGCATGGTATTTACGGAAGTCGCATTAAGTGATTTTGAAAATTCACTTGGTTCTATATAATCAGTAAAAATATAATTGTTTAAGGTTTTAAAAAAAGCGAGTAATTCCTTCGAACTGTATGTTTTAGTATTGTTAACTAAAAACTGATTATCACTTTCTTTTTTAATAATATAAACTCCTTTACCTCCACCACCAGAGATGATTTTTACAACAAAAATTTCAAATTGATTAATAAGATCTTCAATTGATCTGCTATCGTTAGAATAAAACTGTCCACTTACTATAATACCAAAGGTTTTTGGCACTTGAATATATTTACCAACATACTCAGAAAAGATTAACTTATTAGTTAACAATTCATTGAATGGTTCATTAATCCACCTTGCCATCGCTGCATGGTAATCGCTTAAATAATCTTTGTAGTTGTTTTTATCGAGTTGATAAAGCGTATATTTTTCAGCTAAAAACCCTTTTCTCCATAGTCCTATTTTCTTAGAAAAACCTATGGGGAATTTATCCTTTAAATCTTTCTTAATAATATTAATCTTGGTTCTATATTTATAATATGTAAACTTCATTCTGTTGCAACTATTTTAAAACAAATGTTTTAATCGCGTATAATATATTTGCGAAAGTATCTATAAGATTTGAGTTTTTAAGCACGTCTTGATTTAAATATACCTTTTTATACAAATCAACTCCATTTTTAACATTGAAATAAGCTTCAAACCATAATTTTGAAGTTCTTTCTTCTTTACTTTTCAATGCCTTATAAATAGAATCTAAGTTGGCTTGCTCATTAAAATCAGTAACCTGCGTTCTTGGTGAAAAATTAGTCGCAAAAATAGCCTCAAAATTGTTATCTGCAACTAGCAATGGATAATCGGTATCTTTATAGGGCACTAATAACATTTTATTCAAACTTGAAGCTTCCATAAAATTACGACCCGTTCCAACAATAACATCTCCCACATCTAATACCTCACTTGCATTATAGGTAAACTCGTCTGAAGTTTCAATAATAACATCTTTTTCTAAACCTTTAGACTTTACTTCCTCTACAATAGCATTGTAATTGGTCTCACTTTGAATGGTCCCAATTACAATTAACCGCACATTACAACCTTTAGCTTTTAGCCAAGAAACTAAATTAATAGCTTGACTGATAGATTTATGATAATGCTTTCCTATCCTTGCAATTCTTAATAAAGAGAGGTCAGCTTTACCATGTTTTGCATAAAATGCTTCAATCCTAGAGCTATCCAACTTAACAGGTCTTACTCGATTAGGGATTAGTATAAGCTTTGTAAGATTATAACGTTCCTTACTTTCGAAATAAGCTTTATTTTCTTTACTAAAAAGTACTAAATTATCAGATACAGGAAAATACTTCTTAGGGTTTGGCCCTCCACATTTATTTAAAAATGAAGCTTGATTAATTCGTTTTGAAAACAATCGACTAAACGCAAACGACTCTACATCAAAAGCGTGTATGGCGTTTGGCTTTATTTCTTTTATTAGTTTTTTTATTCGAAAGAAAACTGATATAAAATTATAACCATTAAAATTGATAAATGACACCTCATAGTTAGTCTTATCTAAAACTTCTGAAGGTTTAACACCAAGATTAATCACGTGTACATTTTCAGTTTCACCTATTGCATTAGCAATGGTATTTAAACTATGAAAATGGCCACCTTTTCCGTGACCAACTGTGGTA
This sequence comes from Winogradskyella psychrotolerans, assembly GCF_018860565.1. Classification (GTDB taxonomy): domain Bacteria; phylum Bacteroidota; class Bacteroidia; order Flavobacteriales; family Flavobacteriaceae; genus Winogradskyella; species Winogradskyella damuponensis. Next base: position 838,048 of record NZ_JAHKPS010000022.1, on the reverse strand, counting down.
ATAAAATAAACGATGGTCATATAATACGTTGTTCAATTTCTAAATCTATATTGTATTTCTCCTTAACTTTACTTTGAGTATGTTTTATAATTTCAATTATATCTGAACCACTGGCATTATTAACATTAACAATAAATCCACTATGCTTTTTTGAAACTTGAGCACCGCCTATAGTAAACCCTTTCAATCCTAATTCATCAATCATAGGTCCAACAAAACATCCTGGTGGTCGTTTAAAAACACTTCCACTATTTGGAAATTCTCTAGGCTGTTTAGACCATCGTCTCTCTTTAGACTCATTCATTATTCTCCTGATTTTAGATTGATTTCCGCTACTAAGTTGAAACCAAGCTTTCAAAATCACTTTATCTTTTTGCTTTTGAAAGATACTATTGCGATACTCCAACTCTAATTCTTCATTAACTTTTTCTTTAATACACATATCTATTAAATCCAAGTAACGCACTTTTTGTAATACATTTTTAGTTTCCCCTTCCTTAGTACCTGCATTCATAACTACTGCACCTCCAACAGAACTTGGGATATCATAAAAAAACTCCACGCCTGCTAAGCTATGCTTTTCGGCAGCCTCACTAACTTCTAAAATTGTCGCACCAGCTTCAGCACTAATAACATTGCTATGGACATCAACCTCAACTGCATCATAATTTCCATTAAAAATTATAAAGTTCTCATTGTAATAGTCTTTTGACAAAATGATATTATGTCCACTTCCTAAAAGAATATACTCTTTATTTGATGTATATAACTCAACTAAATCATTTTCGTTTTCTGGAAAATAAGCAGTTCTGCATTTAGAGTTTACTCTATATGAATTATATAATTTTAAATCAAAATCGTTATAAACTCGCATCGTTATGATTTTAGTTTTTTTATAAGTTGGACAATGGGTTGAAAATCTGATCTTTTATACTTAATCAATTCTAATATTGGGATTTTTATTACCTTACTATAAAAATAGATAAATAACAATGCTGCAAAACTATAACTAATAGTTGATGCTAACGCAGCTCCAACCGCACCATACTTTGGTATAAAAACAATATTCAAAACTACATTTATCATTAGCGCAGGAATCATTGCTTTAAGAGATACCCAAGGCTTTCCTTTTCCTGACAAATCCATATTAATCACTTTAAAAATAGTAAGTAATAATACACCTGGCAGAAGCATGTTAAGCACCATAACACTTCCTTCAAAAGACTCTCCATACATTAATATGATGACAAATTTAGACAGCAAAAACAAAGCAAAAGCAACTAAACCAATTGCTAAAAATGATAATCTTAACAACTGAGCGACTTTCAAAGAAAATGCTCTATCATCTTTGGATACAGCACTCCTTGCAAACACTACAGTACTTAATAACATCGGTATTTGCCATAAATATTCTGTAACACTCACACCTTTTGAATAAATTCCTGTTTCAAAAGCTGAACTTAAATTATCTAATAATATAATGTCAATTCTATAATTCAAATTAATGACCAACAAGGCAAGTGCATAAACCAAACCAAGTGACAACATTTTTTTTATAATTACCCAATTATAATTAAAACTAAAAGCTCGAATAAATTTATTTTTAAATAATAAAATACCGCTAACAAACAATGGACCAGCAGTTAATGCAATGAGATATCCTGAAATACCAAACGAAAACCACATTACTAAAACTGAAGTAACACCAAAAATAATTAGAGTCGGAATCCAATTTATCTTATTAAATGTACTAATCTGATTTTTTCCCAAAAAAACACCTGAATTATAAGTATTAAATAATGCAAAAGGTATTGGCAGAAGTGCTAAAACAACCAACCACATATTCTCTCCCGATTTGCTTAAATATCTAATAAGCAAAAAACAAATAGCAACACTAAACACTGTGGTAAATAACCAAATTTGAGTTATGGCCGTTTTAATTTGACCTTCTGTAAAGATATTTTTACCTAAAAAATAGGTGGTTGATTGTCTGATGCCCAAAGAACCAATAGACATAAAAAGAGATGGGTATACTAATAATGCAGCAATAATACCATTCCGCTCAGGACCAAGAACTCGAGCCACTATGATTGAAGTTATGAGACCAAATAAAATGATTAGTATTTTGGAAACACCAACGCTTAAAATATCTTTTAGAAAAGTACTCAAAATACTATTTTGTATTAAATATCAACCCCTAAGCCTTTCAATTTACTTTCTAGGTTTTCATAACCTCGGCCAATTTGCCAAGCATTTTCAATAATCGTTTCTCCATCAGCAACCATACCTGCCAACAATAAGGCAATACCAGCTCTTAAATCTAAAGCCGTCACTGTTGCTCCTTTTAAAGGTACTCCGCCATCAATCACCAACATATCTCCATCCACTTTATATTGCATTCCCATTTTAGCCAATTCCTCTGCGTAGCCATATCTCCCAGGAAACCTTAAATCTATTATTTTAGATTCCCCTTTGCTCATTGCACCATATACAGCAAATAAAGGCTGCATATCTGAATTGATACCCGGATAAGGCCCTGTACTTATTTCTATTGGGTAAGACTCGCCTCCACGGACAATTAAACTATTTTCTCCGCGGTAAAACTTCATTCCACTTTCTCTTAAAAAGACTAATGGCACTTCTAAATGCTCAAATGGAAAGTTTTGAATCTCTACATCTCCGTTAGTGATAACGGCTCCAATAGCCCAAGTCAAGGCTTCCATATTATCAGGAATTACACTATGTTTTACACCGTTCAATTCAGGTACGCCTTCAATTTCGATACATTTTTGACCAAACACCTTAATCTTTGCTCCCATTTTATTAAGCATATCTATAAGATCGATGATCTCAGGCCTAATATGCGGGTTCCATATCGTGGTTTTACCTATTGCCAGAGACGCACAGATTATTGAATTTTCTGTCGCACCTGTTGAGCGCATAGGTAGAACAATATCTGTACCTTTTAATTTCCCATCTACTTTTGCACATAAATAATCATCTTCTTCCCACACTTTAGCTCCTAAATTCTCAAGAAGCATTACATGAAGATCATACTTTCTTTCTCCTAACTTACATCCGCCTGGTAAAGGCACACGCCCTTCTCCCGTGCGTGCAGTCAGAGCGCCTAAAATCAATAAGGTATTTCTTATAGATCTATCTTCCCACAGCAAATGATTGGTGGTTTTATTTCTATCTTCAGTAACTCTTACTGAGTCTAATTCAGTAGTGTAGTTTTTACCAAGGACCTCCAACATTTTTAAATGTACCTGCACATCTAATAATCCATTAGGAAAATTAGTTAGCTCTATATCGTCTCCCGTTAACAAACTAGCTGCTAATAATCGTAAAGCACTATTTTTTGCTCCACTTAATTTAACCTGCCCATTTAATTGGGATTTTTGGATTTTTATGTTGTTCATTTCCTCAATTATAATTCAAGTGCAAAACTAAAACAATCTCGCTTTAACACAATGAATTAATTAAAAACTTCTTATTAGATAACTTAAAGGTAACTTTAAAACCCTTAGATCATTATATAAGCTTTCCTATTCCACCAAAAACCAACTATTCAATAATTCATTTCTATTGTACAACATCCGTTCTTTCGTACTCCAGTCTATTACCTCAAAACCAGCATGCTCACAAATTGCCTGACCTGCAGCTGTATCCCATTCCATGGTTGGCGCGAATCTCGGATAACAATCCGCCTGTCCTTCGGCGACCATACATAGCTTTAATGAGCTTCCTTTAGAAATTAGGTTTACAGCACCATGCTTTTCACGCATTTGATTGATATAATCATCTGTTTCTGGAGACCTATGTGAACGACTCGCAACAATGGTAAAGGTTTTATCTTCTCGCTCTAAAGGTAATTTATGGCCTTGTTGCATTAAAGCATCTACATTATAATCTTCCAAATTTACTTTGACTTTAAAAGCCCCCATTTCTGAAGTTGAAAAATATAGATCGTTTAAAACGGGTACATAAATAACACCCAGTACGGTTTTCTGATTTTCTATGAGTGCAATATTTACCGTAAATTCCCCATTGCGCTTAATAAATTCTTTGGTACCATCTATTGGATCTACAATCCAAAGCTGCTCCCAATCCTTTCGTTCTTCATAAGGTATTGACTTCCCTTCTTCAGATAAAACAGGAATACCAGTAGTGCTTAAGTGCGACATAATTACATTATGCGATGCGATATCTGCTTTGGTTAAAGGCGAATCGTCACCTTTTAGTTCTACTTGAAAATCATTGGAATAATAGATGTCGAGAATTGCTTTTCCTGCTTCTAGGGCTGCTCCGATTGCTATTTCTAAATTATTGTTCATATATTAAAACGTAAGTATAAGATTCTCTTGATTGAAAAACACCCCTAAAGTCCCCTCAAGGGGACAATACTCCACTACAAAACGTAGTTGTTAAATAATCATCCCAGCACCAATGGTTTCATTGGTTTGTTCATCTATAATAATAATACTTCCGGTTTGACGATTTTTCTTATAAGCATCATAAAATACAGGCTTAGCGGTTCTAATAGACATCCTTGCTATATCATTCATCTCCAACCTATCAATACCTTCTATTCTATGCAACGTATTAATATCTATTTTGTATTTTAATTCCTTAACCATACCAATAGATTCATTAGTTGTGTGTTTAATCACCACTTTGGTACGCGCCTGAATTGGTTTTGTACTCATCCAAGTCACTAACACCTCTAAATCTTGACTAATTTCTGGTACATTATTTTCACGCACAATCATATCCCCACGACTGTTATCTATTTCGTCTTCTAGAGTCATAGTTACAGACATCGGAGCAAATGCTTCCGAAATTTGTTCTCCATTCAGCTCTATTGTTTTTATGGTTGACACAAAGCCAGAAGGTAATGATTTGACTTTGTCACCAGGTTTAAAAACCCCACCATCAATACGACCAGCAAAACCTCTATAATCTTGATTTTCTAAAGTATGAGGTCGAATTACCGATTGAATAGGGAAACGACAATCAACCAAATTATGGTCACTAGAAATATGGACAGTTTCTAAATGATACATTAATGTACTTCCTTGATACCAATCCATATTTTCAGAACGGTTAACGACATTGTCTCCATTTAAAGCCGAAATAGGAATAAATTGAATATCCTTAATTCCTAATTTAGAAGAAAAGGATTTAAAATCTGAAACAATCGTATTGTACGTTTCTTCACTATAATCAACCAAGTCCATTTTGTTAATACATACAATAGCATGAGGAATACGTAACAATGACGCAATAAAGGCATGTCTATGTGTTTGTTCCAACATCCCTTTTCGTGCATCTATTAGTATAATGGCTAAGTTTGCAGTAGACGCACCAGTCACCATATTTCTAGTATATTGTATATGACCAGGTGTATCTGCAATGATAAATTTACGCTTTGGTGTTGCAAAATAACGATAGGCCACATCAATTGTAATACCCTGCTCGCGTTCCGATTTTAAACCATCCGTAAGTAATGACAAATCTACATAATCAAACCCTTTAGATTTACTAGACTCCTCCACAGCATCTAATTGGTCTTGAAATATTGATTTACTATCGTACAATAAACGTCCAATTAGTGTACTTTTTCCATCATCTACACTTCCTGCTGTTGTAAAACGTAATAATTCTATATCTTGATAATCCATGTTTTTGTTCTCTTTATTATTTTCTGCTGGCTGTGAATATTTATAGTAGGTTTTATTTCTTTTTTAATACACTCCTTAAGCCCCCTCAAGGGGACAATACTCACAACTAAAACCTATTTTCTATTAAAAGTACCCTTGTTTTTTACGATCTTCCATGGCTGTTTCTGCACGTTTATCATCTGCACGTCCACCACGTTCTGTCGTTCTAGTTGTTGCAATTTCTTCAATAATCTTATCTAAATTATCTGCTTCAGATTCTACAGCTCCAGTAATTGGCATATCACCACAAGTACGGTAACGAATGGTCATATTCACCACTTCTTCATTTTCCTTTAACTTAATAAATTCTGAATTTGCCAATATTACACCATCCCTAACTACACAATCGCGTTGGTGCGAAAAATAAAGCGATGGCAAATCAATATTTTCTAATTTAATATATTCCCATACATCCATTTCGGTCCAATTAGAAATAGGAAACACTCTAAAATGCTCTCCGTAATTTTTTCGACCATTAAAAAGATTCCATAACTCTGGTCTTTGATTTTTAGGATCCCATTGTCCAAATTCATCTCTATGAGAGAAGAAACGTTCTTTAGCACGTGCTTTTTCTTCATCGCGTCTTGCACCTCCCATTGCAGCATCAACCTTATATTCTTCAATAGCATCTAAAAGCGACACTATTTGCAGAGAATTACGTGAAGCGTCAGCACCTGTTTCCTCTTTAGCTCTCCCTTTGTCAATTGATTCCTGTACAGATCCAACAATAAGTTTTACGCCTAATTTTTCGACTAATTGATCTCTAAAAGCAATCGTTTCAGGAAAATTATGCCCTGTATCGATATGGACTAAAGGGAAGGGTATTTTTGCAGGAAAAAATGCTTTTTTAGCTAAATGCGTTAGTAAAATAGAATCTTTACCACCAGAAAATAATAATACTGGATTTTCAAATTGCGCTGCAATTTCTCTAATCACAAAAATAGCTTCTGATTCTAATTCTTTTAAATGATTAATCACGTAATTACTCATGTTTTTTATTTTAATTTTTGAATAATAAAGTCTAAAATGGTTTGAACAGATGTTTCTACATCTTGATGATCTGTTACAACTTCTATGTCTGGGTTAGTTGGAGCCTCATAAGGAGCCGAAATACCTGTCATATTTTTAATTTCTCCTGCTCGTGCTTTTTTATACAAGCCCTTAACATCTCTTCGTTCACACTCCTTTAATGACGTATTAATGTAAATTTCAACAAAATTATCTACTCCTACAATGTTTTTTATATTCTCTCGGTCTTCAATATAAGGCGATACAAAAGCGGCTAAAGTTACCACACCTGCCTCAACCATTAAATGACCAATTTCGGCTATTCGTCTAATATTTTCAGTACGATCTTCGGGCGCAAAACTTAAATCTTTATTAATACCTTGTCTAATATTATCCCCATCTAAACTAAACGTTGAAACCCCTTTTTTATGAAGCTCCATCTCTACCAAATTAGCTAATGTAGATTTACCAGAACCTGACAATCCCGTAAACCACAATAATAAAGAACGATGCCCATTTAAATTTTCACGATCTTTTTTTGTAATTTTATAATTATGTCTAACCGTATTTAAGCTCATAATTCATTAACGTTTTTCACCTGTTTTCTTTTATTCCTCTGATCCAAACCAAAATTAATTTGATACCATAATTTCTCATGACCAAAATATAACAACATTTTTGTTACCACTTCTGCTCCACCAATTTTCAAACCTGTTAGAGGATTCCCTGAAATTACCCAACCTAAAATAATAGTATCTAAAGTACCTACTCCACGCCAAGAGAACGTTTTCAAAATATGGCGTTTATTAGACGACTTTATGGTTGACTTAAACCAAACGCGTTCATGCAAATAATACAATACCATTTTAGTGACCATTTCATAAAGCCCCATTTTCATGCCTATAGAAAAATTACCAGATATAAACCAAGACAACAGCATGGTATCCAAGGTTCCTATAATACGCCAAGTAATTGTTTTAGCTAAATGTCGTTTACTAAATTTCAATATTAATGTTTTTCAAATTTCATAATAACAGATACCACCATCCCGCAACAAAAATAAACACATCTACGCATCTAATAACAACATTTACTTTTAAAACTTCTTTCTTTAATTTTTAAATTACACAAAAGTACTCAATTACTAATTCTTACAGCTAAAATTTCATCATAATCACAACTTTTAATTCCATTTAAACCCACCTCTAACATCCCCCTTTACTTTATGTTTTATAAAGACAATAAAAATATAAGAATTAGGCTTTTATAGCAAACCCATTTGCCTAATAGGCATAATCGATAATCGCGTCAATATCATTAAGAAACCCCTCCTCTAATACCATTAATATATCTCACTAGAGGTTATAGTATTGACACCTCTAATTTAGAAGTAGCAAACATAATAAAACAGTATGCTACAACAAGGCTCTAGCAATGATATAGAAATAACAAAAATCTTACCACAGACATTTATTCAGGAAAATCACCTGACAACTTTAAAAACAAAAAACTCAAAAAAAAAAAAAAAAAA
>NZ_JAHKPS010000022.1:175194-829630 GCF_018860565.1 Winogradskyella psychrotolerans | reverse complement strand
AAAAAAAAAAAAAAAAAAATCATCCTTTAAACCATAATAAAACAGTTCTAATGTTATTAATGACTAAACGCATACATTATTGTAATGCGCTTTTTTTTATTGAATTTTAAAAATCTGAACTAAAGACAACAAAGGCTTAAAAGCAGAAGTATTATTTTAATTAAAAACAACAAGTTTCTAAATTTTAACTCTTTATAAAAAAAAGACTACAAATAAAATATTTCCACAAACCCAAAAGAAACATTTCAAAACACTTAAAATCAATGTTTTAACAAAAGCAAGTGCTCTTGAAAATCACAAAATTTAAACAAGCGTTAACTATTTGTTAAAATAAAATTATTAAATGAACACTAAGTTTTAGTATATTTGACTCCCCTCATTCTTACACACTTAGCCTGAATTTTTATAAACCAACGACAAACGACGTTATTTAACGACAACGTGTATTTATTTGTGAGTTATTTAGTTTTAACTATAATTCGCTATAGATACCAAATTTGTGCTTTAACTATAATTAATTCTTTCTATGAAAAATTTTTACGCATTTTTAGTATTCCTAATAATAGGAAACTTTGGATTCGGGCAAATCACCGAAAATTTTGATACTGGATTAACCGCAGGTTATCATACAGGATCTCAAACCTTAACTAGTGGAACATGGACTTCGGTTCAAGTTTACCCTGAAGACACTAGTAATTCTCGTGGAGCAACAGGTTCGGCAGCAAGAATTAATGATGATGAAGTTGGTGCCAGTTTAACAACTCCTACACTTACAACAGGGGCTGGTGTTGTCACATTCTACTATAGAGAATTAAATACTGGAGGCGGGACTTTTGAATTACAAACCTCAACTGATGGCATTACTTATACCACGCAAACAACACAAGCTTATTCAGGCACAACTTACACACTATTTTCATACACTTTAAATGATGCTAGTTCTAATTTAACCATTAGAATTCTAAATGATAACCAAGCAGGACATCTTATCATAGACGATTTTGATGTTACTGCATATAGCACTCCTGCTAACAATATTATTATTGGTACTGGAACTACGAGTACAGGATCTACTACCGCAGATCCAATTCATGGCTATTACAATGCATTTAAATACCAGGTAGTTTACACAGCTGCTGAGCTAAGTGCCATACTAACACCAAATGATGAAATAACGGCATTAGGTTGGTCAATCTCTGGAGACTATGGTGGTGGTGACCTATTAGGTTACACCATAAAAATGGGACATACAACAGCAACTAATTCTGCTACTCACGATACCTCTGTTACCACAGTGGTTAAAAATGCTTTTGATTACAACCCTTCCGTGACTGCTGAAGGTGTTTTTGACATGATACCATTTGACACTAACTTTGTTTGGAATGGTACAGATAACATATTAGTTGAAGTATGTTCTGATGGTCAAAACACATATTCCTCACCTTTTGGTCAAGTTAGAGGAGTTAGTGTCGCTAATGGTTCTAGATCATATAGAGATGACGGCGGAACTGCTTGCGGCTTTGTTACTGATGAAATTGGCGGTCATAAACCTAATATCCAGTTTAATTACATTGATGGTATTCCACCTGCTTGCCTTAATGTTAGCGGTATAACTATAGATAGTTTTACTTATAACACAGCAGAAATAAGTTGGAGCGTTAATGGAACAGAAACAAATTGGGAAATCGCAGTACAGCCTGATGGAACTGGCACTCCAGTTTCTGGTACAGCCACAACTACTAATCCTCATACCGCAACCGGATTAACAGAACAAACAGCTTATGAAGTTTATGTAAGAGCAAATTGTCTTGGTGATGGTTATGGTGCTTGGGCAGGCCCAATAGATTTCACTACACCACCTGCTTGTCCAGATCTTACCGGTTTAACATTAGATGCAGTGACTGATACTACAGCAACTATTAGTTGGACAGCTGAGGGCACAGAAACAGATTGGGAAATTGCAGTACAGCCAAATGGTACAGGTGTTCCTGCTTCTGGTACAGGTACTACAACAAACCCGCATACAGCAACTGGTTTAGCTGTATCTACCGCTTACGAGGTATATGTAAGAGCAGATTGTACTAGTGCTAGTAATGGCTATAGTAATTGGGTAGGACCTATAACTTTTACAACAACAGCAGCAGCTATAACAGCATTTCCTTATACTGAAAATTTTGAAGGAGGAGCTGCAGGCTGGTCTTTGGATAATACAACCAATGGTTCATGGCAATTAGGAAACCCTGCTGCAACAATAATTAACGTTGCAGATACAGGAGCCCTTGCTTGGGTAACTAACTTAACAGGTAATCACAATAGTAATGAAGAATCATACGTAATTAGTCCTCCACTAAACTTCTCAAGCATAGTAGCACCAGCTATTGAGTTTAGTATTTGGTGGAGTGCTGAAGATGGCTCAGATGGAATGCTACTTCAATCTTCAATAGATAACGGAAGTACATGGCAAACAGTGGGAGCCAATGGCGACCCTAATAACTGGTACAATGACAGCATTGGTTGGACCGGTACAGGTGCTAATGGATCTGGCGGTTGGGTTGTTGCCAAACACAACCTAACAGGTCTTGGAGGGCAAAGTAGCGTATTCTTAAGATTAGCTTTTGATTCTGACAGTAGCACTAACAACGAAGGTGTTGCTTTTGACAGTGTAAACATATTTCAACCAGCTTGTCCTGATGTAACAGCTTTATCTATAGATAGCTTTACCGACACTGAAGCTACATTTAGTTGGACTGCTGGAGATTCTGAAACGAATTGGGAGTATGTAGTACAAGCAGCTGGAACTGGAACTCCTGTTTCTGGCACAGCAACGACAACAAACCCGCATACAGAATCAGGTTTAACAGCACAAACAGCCTACGAAGTCTATGTAAGAGCAAATTGCCTTGGTAATGGCTATAGTGATTGGGTAGGTCCCGTAATTTTTACAACAGCTTGTACTCCTTTAACTGACTTTACCGAAAACTTTGATGCAGTAACAACTCCCGACTTGCCAAACTGCTGGTCTAGTATTTTAGATAATGGTGCACCTACATCAGCTTATATTCGAACCAGTACATCGGCAGACAATTCGCTTCCTAATGGTGTTCAATTATATAGTGGATATACAGCTGTACCAGAAGCGAATATTATGTTAGTATCACCTAACTTATCAAATTTAGGCGATGGAACACATCAACTTCGCTTTTTTGCACGTAACACGGCAGCTACTCAAGATCTTGAAATTGGAACCTTATCTGATCCTACAGATGGTTCAACATTTACTGTTTTAAGTACGGTAGATATAAACACAAGCTTTACTGAATATGAAATTTCATTTGAAGCTTACTCTGGTACAGATTCCTACATTGGAATTAGACGATTATCGACCTCTACCTATACGAATGTATATTTAGACGATATTACTTGGGAGATAATACCACCTTGTCCAAAAGTTTCAGACATCATAGTTGATAGCGTAACAAATACAACAGCTCAAGTAAGCTGGGCTCTAGGGGACACAGAAACCAACTGGGAGGTTATAATACAAGCTGAAGGTACAGCAGCACCAACAGCTGTAGATTCAGGTACTAGCACTACTACGAATCCACATACATTCTCTAGCTTAACAGGCAATACAACTTACGATGTTTATGTAAGAGCAGATTGTACAAGTAATAGTGATGGCTATAGCGAATGGGTTGGCCCAATCAATTTGACTACAGCATGTGATATAATATCTTCTTTACCATGGACAGAAGATGTAGAAAGCACTAGTACTACTATAGACTGTTGGGAGGTAATTAATAACAACTCTGATTCTGATACTTGGACTGTTAATACTAGTACAACTTATGCTAACTCAGGATCCCAATCTTTTCAAATATATACAGACATTAATGGTGGTTCTAATGATGATTATTTAGTATCACCTCAATTAACCCTTACTGGAAACGAAAGACTTAGATTTCAACAACGTGTACGTTCTTCTGGAGAACCAAATGACTTTACAGTACTATTATCTACAACAGGATCTGCACCAGCCGATTTTACAAATACAATTTTAGCAAATGCATCCTATAGTAACACTGCTTATCAAGAAATTATTGTAGATTTAAGTGCATATTCTGGAGATGTATTTATTGCTTTCCATATACCACCTAGTGGTTTAGATGGCTGGTATTTATATATAGATGATATCACGGTAGAAGCTATTCCGTCATGTCTTCCTGTTACAGATCTAACAATTGATAGTTTTACAGATACAGAAGCCACAATTAGTTGGACAGCAGGAGATACAGAAACCGATTGGGAATACGTTATACAAGACGCAGGTTTAGGAGCGCCAGCTTCTGGCACCGCAATTGCAACCAACACATATAATGCAACTGGTTTAACTGAACAAACTGCTTACGAAGTATACGTGAGAGCCAATTGTATTGCAAATGGCTATAGTTCTTGGGTAGGTCCTGTTGTTTTTACAACAACAGCAACACCAATAACAACTTATCCTTATAATGAAGACTTTGAATCTGGAGCTGGCGGATGGGCAGCAGACAACACAACTAATGGAAGCTGGGAATTAGGTGTACCATCTAATACTATTATTAATAGTGCAGACTCTGGTAGCAATGCATGGGTAACCAACCTAGATGGAACGTATAATAGTAGTGAAAAATCTGCGGTAATCAGTCCTCCATTCGACTTTACATCCTTAGCCAACCCTGTTATAGAATTAAGTATATGGTGGGAATCTGAATTTAGTTGGGATGGTATGGTATTACAATCTTCTATAGATAGTGGTAATACATGGCAGAATGTAGGTACAAACGGAGATCCAAACAATTGGTTTAATGACAATACGATTGGAGGAAATCCTGGAGGACAACAAATTGGTTGGACTGGTAGAGATGGTAGCGGATCAGATGCATGGCTTGTTGCCAAACATGAGCTTACAGGCCTTGGTGGAGAAAGTAATGTTTTACTAAGAGTAGCCTTTGGTTCAGATGGCTCAGGCAATGACGAAGGTGTTGCTTTTGATACAGTAAACATACACGAACCAAGTTGTTTAGATGTTACAGCTATTACTATAGATGGCTTTACTGATACAGAAGCTACTTTTAGCTGGACAGCTGGCGATACTGAAACCGATTGGGAATATGTAGTTCAAGCTGCAGGTACAGGCGAACCTGCAGGTTCTGGTACCGCAATCGCAACAACCTCACAGACTGAAACAGGCTTAATTGCAGATACAGCTTATGAAATTTATGTCAGAGCAGATTGCGATACTAATGGTTTTAGTGCATGGGTTGGCCCATTAAATTTTACGACAGCATGTACCCCTATTTCTAGCTTTACTGAAAATTTTGATGCGGTAACCACACCAGATTTACCAGCGTGTTGGGGTAAAATTATAGATAATGGAGCGTCTAGTTTTGCTACGGTTGTTACAAGTACAAGTGCAGATAATACTGCGCCTAACGGTGTAAGCCTAACAAACTCTAACTCTGGGTCAACAGCAAATATTATGTTAGTGTCTCCTAACTTATCAAATTTAGGTGATGGCACACATTTACTTCGCTTTTTTGCACGTAACACGACAGCTACTCAAGATCTTGAAGTTGGAACATTATCAGATCCTACAGATGGTTCTACATTTACACTGCTTAGTACGGTAGATATCAATACAACTTTTGCCGAATACGAAGTATCTTTTGCGAGTTACTCAGGGACAGATAACTATATTGCAATTCGAAGATTATCAACATCAACATATACTACGGTTTATTTAGATGATATCATTTGGGAAGCATTACCTCCATGTCCAGATATTACGAGTTTAGCTGTTGATAATATCACAGATACAACAGCCGAAATTAGTTGGACAGCGGGTCAGACTGAAACCGATTGGGAAATAGTAGTGCAAGCAGCTGGTGCAGGAGCACCTGCCGGATCAGGTGACGCAACAACTACGAATCCACATACAGCAACTGGTTTAACTGCTCAAACTGATTATGAAGTTTATGTACGAGCTGATTGTACTAGTGCGAGTAACGGTTACAGCGAATGGGTTGGCCCTATAAGCTTTACAACTAACTGTGAAGTATATACACCTGACTATACCGAAGATTTCACTACTTACCTTAATCCTTGTTGGGAAGAAGCCGCTGATGGCGACTTAACAACTGGCCCAGCTTCCTTTGGAACGAGCAATTGGTTAGCAGAAGAATTTGCACATACTTCAACATCTGGAGGAGGAGCTGTTAATATTAATATGTATGGTAGTTCTGACATAGAATGGCTAATGTCACCATTCTTTGATCTCTCAGCTGGTGGTTATGAGGTTGCTATTGATGTGGCATTGACTGATTACGCATCAACATCACTTGCGGAAGCTTTTGATCCTGGAGATGAAGTACGTTTAGTATACTCACTAGATGGCACAACCTGGACAACGTTACAACTGTGGAATCAAGCGAATACACCATCTAACACAGGAGATGAAGTTATTACCGACATATCAACAATTACCGGAAGTAACGTACAATTTGCACTCTATGCTATTGAGGACGGATCAGATACAGGAAGAGATATTGATTTTCATATTGATAACTTTAAAGTAAGAATCCCACCGACATGTTTTGATGTTTCTGCATTAACTATTGATAGTTTTACAGATACTGAAGCCACGATTAGCTGGACTACCGCTAATACTGAAACGGATTGGGAAATAGTAGTACAACCCGATGGCACAGGTATTCCTGCAGGTGCTGGTGATGCAACAACAACAAATCCACATACTGAATCTGGATTATTGGATCGTACTGATTACGAAGTTTATGTAAGAGCCAATTGCCTTACTAATGGCTTTAGTGCGTGGGTGGGACCAGTAACTTTTACTACACTTCCATCTTGTCCTGATGTTTCTGGCATAGCAATAGATAGTTTTACTGCAGCTGATGCAACTATTAGTTGGACTGCAGGTGATGCTGAAACCGCTTGGGAAATTGTTGTACAAGCTGATGGATTAGGAGAACCAGCGGGATCTGGTACTGCAACAACAGCTAATCCACATACAGAAATGGGATTAACAGAACAAACAGCCTATGAAGTTTATGTACGCGCTAATTGTACAAGTACAGGTGATGGTTTTAGTGCTTGGGTAGGTCCAGTAGATTTCACTACGCCTTGTGGTCCTATTGTACCGGACTATTTTGCTGATATGTCATTAAATTTACCTGATTCTTGTTGGTCAGAAGCTACTAATGGAGAAGTTGCTACAGGTCCTACTGGACTAGGCTCTTCTTCTTGGAAAAATGATGGCTCAGGAGATGATAATAATTATGGAGCCGGAATTTATAGTAATAGAATTAATATCTATGGTAACTTTACAGATATAAGAGATTGGTTAATATCACCTACATTTGATTTATCAACTGGAGGTCCTTACCAGCTCGAATTGAATGTTGCAGTTACAGAGTATAATGATGGGGGTACTGATGACACCATGGGGTCTGATGACGAAGTACAACTACTAGTATCTACAGATGATGGTACAACTTGGACAAATTTAACAACTTGGAATGCTGGTAATGAGCCAGATTTTACAGGTACCGAATACATTGAAGATTTAACAGCCTACACTGGCAACGTAAAGTTTGCGATTTGGGCATCAAATGGAACAGCATCAGGTCAAGATTATGATTTCCATGTAGGACAGTTTATCGTAAGAACACCTCCAACTTGTTTGGATGTTACAAATATAAATTTAGATAGTTACACAGCGAATGACGTTACTGTGAGCTGGACGGCTGGAGATACAGAAACAGCATGGGAGGTTGCAGTACAACCAGCTGGCACAGGTATTCCTACAGGGGCTGGCACACCAACAAGTACTAATCCTCATACCGAAACTGGCTTAACAGCTCAAACTGCTTACGAAGTCTATGTAAGAGCCGATTGTGATACTAATGGTTATAGCTCTTGGGTTGGCCCAATTAATTTTACAACACTTTGTGATGCAGAAGCTACATTTCCATATACTGAAGATTTTGAAAACACAGGTACCATTCCAAGTTGTTGGCTAAGTTCTTCGTCTACCTCTAGAGTTTGGACGTTTGGAACATCACCAACATTTGGTAACTCTTACAGTGACCACACAACAGGAAGTGGGTATTTTGCCTATGTAGACAGCTCTACAACTCCTGTATCTACTGATGCTACACTAACCTCTCCTATGATAGATGTGAGTACACTTACAACACCAGCATTAGAGTTCTTCCAATATCACTATGCTGCTGGAACAAATTCTAATACCATTACAGTTGAAGTTTATGATGGTGCTGCTTGGAATGTTGTTCACACAGATAATAATGGTGATATAGATGGTTGGGAAGAAATATATATAGATCTATCTACACTCACTATTACTGGTGACATTCAAGTACGTTTTATTGTAGATACAGCTACCAATTCTACTTACGAAAATGATATTGCTATCGATGATCTATCAATTATAGAAGCACCAACTTGTTTAAAGCCTACAGGTTTAACTCTTGACGCTTTTGATCGCGAATCGGCAACAATTAGTTGGACAGCTGGTGCATCAGAAACCAATTGGGAAATTGTAGTACAGCCAGATGGCACAGGAACTCCTGCAGCTGCTGGTGTTGCAACATCAACAAATCCTCATACTGAAACAGGATTAACTGCAGCCACGGCTTATGAAGTATATATAAGAGCTTATTGTGGAGTTGGTGACGAAAGTGTTTGGGTTGGCCCTCTAGATTTTACAACAGCAAACCCTTTACCAACCGTAGATACAACATTAAATGTTGCTACTTGTGGTACTGCTGGATCAGACAGCTATAATGGAGCTTATGATGCTAGTACACAAAATGTAGTTTGGGCACAACTAAATTATACAGCTAGTTGTCCTTCATTTACAATAGATACTATTGGATCTGATTTTGACACAGAAATTGGTATCTATGATGCTAACGGTGTTCTATTAGGTTCTAATGACACTGGTGCAGGGATATCACCTCAAAGCTTATTTACAGAGCTAGGATTAGCTAATGGCACTTATTACATCGCTGCAGGTATGTTTAATGTAACTTTTGGACCAGACTTTAATGTTACATCAAGTAATACAACTCAAACAGGTACACTTTACATTAATGCTAAAGGTCAATCTACAGAAACTGCTGATTTTAATAACTTACAATGGCCAATTGATGGTACTATTAATGAGGGAGATACTTACAATGTGTACGCTAGAATTTATGAAGCAGGAGTAACAGACTTAGGTAGTCCTGGTGCTAATATTGAAGCATGGATAGGCTATAGTACTACAGATGCTACTACTACTGCAGACTTTACATCTGGCTGGACATGGGTACCAGCAACGTTTCACTCTGACGAAGGGAATGACGATGAGTTTGAAGCTGAAATAGGATCTTCTTTATCGCCAGGTGTATATTATTATGTAAGTCGTTTTGCTGTGGATGGTGGACCTTTCACTTATGGTGGTATTAATACAACTAATCCTTCAGGAGGTGGAAACACATGGGATGGCACTCCTACTGCTGCCTCAGGTCAACTTACAGTTAATTCTATATCTATACCAACCACAATTGCTACATTTAATATTGACGGTTGTGCAGATTCTGATAGTTATAACGGTGCATATGACGCAGCTACAGACGATGTTGTTTGGGTAGAATTAATATATGATGGTAACTGTACAGAAATAATAGTAGATACAGAATTAACTACTGGAATAGATACAGAAATAGGACTCTATGATGTATTTGGCAACCTCATCGGAAATAACGATGATGGTGGTACAGGTTCTTTAAGTGCCTTAACCGAAATAGGATTACCAGCAGGAACCTATTATATCGCAGCTGGCGCTTGGAATACATCATTCGGTGATGGATTTGCCGCAACTTCCGCAAATACAACAAGCACGGGGATACTTTACATCAACGCAAGCACGCCTAACTTTATAGATTACTGTAACTTACAGTATCCAAATAGTGGAACTATAGCTGTAGAAGGAAACTATGATGTATATGCACAGGTCTTAGAAGTAGGAAGAACAGAAGCTGCTGGACAAGCTGCTGATATTGACGCGTGGATTGGTTATAGCACTACTGACGCAACTGACATCAGTGATTTTGCTTCTGGTTGGACTTGGGTACCTTCAACGTATAATACAGATGCTGGTGACAATGATGAGTATGTTACTGAGATAGGTTCTGGTTTAGCAATTGGAACTTACTATTACGTAAGTCGTTTCTCTGTTGATGGTGGAGACTTCTCTTATGGAGGTATTACTCCGGGCAGTTCTGGTGGCGATATCTGGGATGGTGTAAACTATGTCTCAGGACAATTAACTGTAACACCTAAACCAGAGCCAACGAATCATGTTTTAGCATTTACTGCTGTTGCAGATTCTGATTCTCAAATTACATTAACTTGGGATGATAATGATGGCGCACAACCAGCAGATGGTTTTGTAATTGTTGGTAAAACAGGATCAGGTGTATTTACTACAATTGTAGATGGTACTGAACCTGCAAACGACATCGACTGGTCTGATGACGAGTTTGAATTTAAAAGAGCACCTGGCTTACAGACTTATACTGTAGTAGGATTAGATGCAAGTACGCTATATGAATTTGAAATTTACCCATACACTAACGCTGGTGTATTAATAGATTTTAAAACTGATGGAACCATTCCTTCTACTAGTGCAACAACAAATGCAGATCCTTGTTTAGTAGCAGTAAACACATTCCCTTTTGAAGAAGGATTTGAGTCAGGAATACTACCAAGTTGTTGGTCTCAAGAATTTGAGGCAGGAGCCGTAAACTGGACATACACTAATGGCGGACAGAGCGGTGGCTCAATAACAATGCCACATACGGGATCGTTTAATGCAAACTTCTATGATGCATCTAGTTCTTCAGTGGTAAAATTAGTATCACCAAAATTAGACTTAACAGGTATTGTAAATCCTACACTAACATTTTGGCATGCACAGCAAGTTCGAGCTGGCGGTCAAGATGAGTTAAGAGTATATTACAAAACTTCAGCAGCAGGGTCTTGGACTCTAATACCGGAATTAACTTATACAAATAGTATAAGTACATGGACCCAAGGCACTATAGCTCTACCTAACCCTAGTGCAGAATACTATATTGCATTTGAGGGAACAGGTGATAACGGTTATGGAGCTTTATTAGATGACGTTAAAATTGAAGAAATAATAACAGAAACATACACTTATAACGGTTCTTGGTCTCCAAGTGATCCTAACGGTATCTCTACAGTACATGACCATATCGTTGTTACTTCTGGTAACGCTATTATTTCATCTAATACTTCTATTAAAACTGTAACTGTAAATCCAGGAGCATCTTTAACCATTAATACGGGGACTACATTAACTGTTATTGATGATGTAACTTTGGAGTCTACTTCAAATAGTTATTCTAGCTTAATGTATGACGGAACTATAGACGGAACCATCAAGTATGAGCGTTATGTTAATTCTAATAGTGGAGGCAATGATCTTATTTCAGCACCTCTTGCAGGAGAAACTTGGGCTAACTTCTTAGCTTCTGACACTAATGCTGCAGATTTATTGGATAATGGACAAACGAGTCCAACAACATACGCTTTTGCACCTTTCGATAAAGGAGCGGATGCTTATGTAAACTATACCGATGCAACTTCTGCAACTTTAACTAGCGGTACCGGTTATAGAGCTGCTACAGATAGCGGAACAACTCTAACATTTACTGGTACTGTACCAACATCTACAGTTCCTGTAAATATTCTGGATACTGGAGCAAATCACCCAGATTGGAACCTTATTGGTAATCCATATCCTTCATACATAGGTTCATTTACTTTACTGTTCTATGACCTTGGCTCAGGAGTTTTCAACTACAGCCTTTTAGAAGATGGTTCTGGTATATATGGTTACGATGGTGATGTTGATGGTTCTACTGGTTATAACGTTGTTACTTTAGCAAGTGGAAATATAGCAATTGCACCAGGGCAAGGCTTCTTAGTCGCTGCTAATGATGCTTTTGTAGCTGGTTACGACTGGACGTTCTCTCCAACAATGAGAATGAGTTCTGGTGGTGATGATTTTATTGTAGGTAGAAATGCAGAAGACTTAACATACTTTAAGTTAAGTACAAGTACAGCTACTAACAACTTTACCTCACAATTCTATTTTAACGAAAATGCAACTCAGGAATTAGATCATGGTTACGATGGAAAACTGTTAGATAACTTCTCCCCTAGTTTTGCATTATACTCACAACTCGTAGAAGGTAATTCTGATATGAAAATGGCTTTACAAGCATTAAATCCTTCTGATATGATGGATGTCGTAATTCCTTTAGGTGTTAATGCTAATTCTGGTGAACAATTAACGTTTACAATCTCAGAATTTGCTTTACCTAACACTACAGAAGTCTATTTAGATGACACCTTATTAAATACATCAACATTATTAAATACATCTGATTATGTGATTACGCCAAGCACTAACTTAAATGGTACTGGTCGTTTTTACTTACGTGTATCGGATAATGCATTATCTGTGAACGATGAAGATTTTAACAGTATTAAAATTTATACTAAGAAATCACCTCGATCTATATTTATTCAAGGTATCATTAACGATGGAGCTACTGCAAAAATTCATGATATCCAAGGTCGTTTAGTTTATAGTACCGATTTAGAAAGCAATAACTTACTAAATGAAATAGACGCAACAGATCTTCAAGATGGTGTTTATGTAGTAACATTAACCGATGGTTCTAAACAAAAATCACAAAAAGTGATTATTAGATAAACGTTTAATTTACTTTAAAAGTTAATTATTAAAAGCGCATCCATTAGGATGCGTTTTTGGTTTTTAAAATAATTAACTAATTAGTCTAATCCCTGCAAAACTCAAAAGTGACCGTACAATAAAAACAGTGTCTAATAACTACAATTAACACTTTGTTAATGTCTACATTAAAATATACAATTAAGTTTTTGTAAGTTTGCAGCCTAATTTTTCAAACAATAAAAACAATTGTTATAGAACAATACGCTATGAAAAAAATTTACACATTTTTATTTGCCTTGATGATGACTAGTCTTGGGTTTGCTCAAGGGACTGAAACCTTTGATAATATCCCTAGTATATCACCATACAATAGTGGGAGTTGGACAGGCAACGATGGTTCGACGTGGAATGCTACAAAAGCTAGTTCAAACGAGACTATTAATGGAAACGCTATTTTATTGAATGATGATGTAGCTAATGCTTATATATCATCAGGAATAATTAGTGGAGGAGTTGGAGATATTACTATTACAACCCAAAGAAAATTTAGTGGTGGCTCTGGCATATTAGATGTTTTAATTAATGGTTCAAGCGTGGGAACTATTCCTTATAGTGGATCAGTTCAAACAACAACAATTTCAGGGATAAACGTCACTGGTGACTTTGTTATTAGAATAGACAATAATATTGGAGGAAATAATGGAGGTGGTGCAGATCGAGTTGCTATTGACGACATTACTTGGACGGCTGGTGCCCCAGCATGTGCTGCCCCAACAACCCAAGCTTCAGCTTACAATACAACCGCTCTAAGTACGACATCAGCCACTTTAAACTGGATAGATGGAGATGGAGATGAAGTATTGGTAGTTGTAAAAGAAGGCTCAGCTGTTGATGAAGATCCTACAAGTGGAACAGATTACACAGGTAATACTGTTTTTGGTTCGGGAGACCAACTAGGCACAGGTAATTATGTTGTACAATCGGGTTCTGCAACGAGCTCAGTAAGCATTACTGGCTTAACTGAAGCGACTACTTATCATGTTGCTGTTTATGAATATAATACTACTGACACCTGTTATTTAACACCTGCCTTAACTGGTAGTTTTACAACAGGATGTTCTACACCTTCGGATGTCACGGTATTTACTGCAAGCGAAGGTAATACCGAAGTTGATTTAAGCTGGACTAACGGAGCTTGTTATGATGAGCTATTAGTAGTCGCTAAAGAAACATCTGCGGTAACAGTTACACCAACAGGTGATGGTACTGCATACACCGCAGACGCTGCCTTTGGTTCGGGCACAGATTTAGGTACTGATGAGTATGTTGTTTATAAAGGTACAGGGACTTCAGCAACTGTAACCGGTTTAACCAATGGTACCACCTATCATTTTGAGGTTTTTGCTCGTAAAGCTACAACTTGGAGTACAGGTGTTACTGCTGATGCCGTACCAGAATTAAATTGGTGTGCAGTAACAGGAACTACTTCGTATAACACCTCAATAACGTTAGTAAACTTTGGTACCATTAATAAGTCCACTGGACAAGGCAGTGGTTATGATGATTTCACAGCGGAATCTACCGATGCTATACAAGGTAGTGATATTGATTTAACAGTGAATTTAAATACTGATGGGGCATATACTATTTATGCAAAAGCCTGGATAGACTGGAATCAAGACGGAACATTTGACACCTCTACTGAAGAATATGCATTAGGAACTGCTAATGGTGTAACGGATGGTCCAACAACATTAAGTCCACTTACCATAAGTGTTCCTGCAGGCGCAACATTAGGGAATACAAGAATGCGAGTAGTTTGTCAATACGGCTCATATCCAGGGGCTTGCACAGGCTCAACTGATGGAGAAGTAGAAGATTACACTATAAATGTGATTCCAGCATTAAACAATGACTCAGACTCAGAAGTATACGCTTCGACACCACAGGTGGCTGACGCAACTATAATAGCTGCTGATGCTACAACTAGTGGAACAGCTTTTGATGCTTTAGGATTTGTAGTAGAAGATTTTGGATCTGGTGATACTGAACCAACAAATATGACCACGATGCGTTTTGTACCAGGACCAAATAACACGGCTGATTGGACAGACCATATACAAGGGGTTACCTTATCAGACGATAACGCAGTGTCTTATTCACCAACCACAAGTATTACGGATACCGAAATTGTATTGACTTTTGGAAGTCCTGTTGCTGTTTCAGATGGTACTGCCTTAGAATTTTTATTAGGCTTATACTTAAACACTACGGCTATAGTAGATGGTAGTGTTATACAATTACAAATAGATGAAAGCGCTAGTGGATTTGAAACTAATATAACGGGTTCAGGTCTTGCTGATCCGTTCTTATTAGGAGACGTTGTTGGTAATGATATAACTATAAATGTTGATGCAACAGAACTTGTGTTTTCAGAACAAGCGTCAGACACAGAATTAAATGCAGCAATGAGTCCTGCTGTAACGGTTTCTGGTGTAGATGCCAATGGTAACTTAGATACAGATTATAATTTAGATGTAGACATTACGTCGACAGGAACATTAACCGGATCACCAGTAACTGCAACTGCTGTAAGCGGTATAGCAACTTTTTCTACGCTAACTCATACGATAGCTGGTTCTGGTTTAGTATTAACTGCAGATGACGGTGCATTAGCAACGATAGATAGCACGCCTTTTGATATTACTGAGCCTATAGTTGGAGCTGCAGATTTATTTTTCTCAGAATATGTAGAAGGAGATACTGGAAACAATAAATATTTAGAAATATACAATGGCACTGGTACTACAATTACATTGACCGATTATTCTGTTGAAATGTATTCAAATGGTAGTTCATCTGCTAACCAAACTGAAGATTTTACTGGTGGTTTCCCAACAACGCTTGCTAGTGGTGATGTTATTGTTTTACGAGCTCAGAGTACTTCAGAATTCACTGGAACGGCTTATAATTCTGGTGTCTGTTTTTTTAATGGAGATGATACTGTTGTACTTAAAAAGCAGGGTATAATTATAGACATTATTGGTAATATTGGTTGTGACCCAGGAAGTGGCTTTAACGCTACTGGAGGTAACAGCACATTAAATCAATCCCTTATCAGAAATACAGATGTATGTGAAGGAGTATCGACAGATCCTTCTGGCTGCGGCTCAACAAGTTTTACAACTCTAGCTACAGAATGGACTAGCTTAGGTACAGATGTATTTTCTAATTTAGGTACGCACACAGCAACCTGTGGCGCACCTACAACCTACACCTACAACGGCACCTGGTCTCCAAGCAACCCTAATGGTATAGCTACGGCTAATGATCATATCATAATTGCTTCAGGTAACGCAATAATGGATACTAACACCACTGCTAATACTGTAACAGTAAGTCCTGGAGCTAGCCTTACAGTTAATTCTAGTGTTACTTTAACGGTTAATTCAACGGAAGGACTGTTGTTAAATTCAACCTCAACGAGCTATTCAAGTTTAATACTTGATGGAACGATTGCAGGAACAGTAAAATATAACCGTTATGTTAATACTAACGATTCAGTAAATGGTAACGATTTAATAAGTGCCCCTTTATCAGGACAGGCTTTTAATACGTTTATTGCTAACAATCCAAATATTAGATCTAACCCTTCTGGACCAGAAGTGTTATTTGGTGGGTTTGACAACAATAGTAGCACTGATCCTTTCGAACTTTGGAATGATACTGACACTACGTTATTAACTGCTGGTAAAGGTTATCGTTCTGGTATTACAGAAGGTGAAGCAAGTAATCTTGTAACGTTTGAAGGAACAGTAAACACAAGTTTAGTTCAGATTCCAATAAACCAAGGTTCAGAAAGTACATTAAACTTAATAGGAAATCCTTTTCCATCTTATTTAGATGCTCAAGAATTTTTATCGCATAATGCTGGTCTATTAGATCCTAGTGCCGCTGTAATCTATGGCTATAATGATAGCACAGACGGAACATCTGCAGATGATTATACCATTATAAGTGCTTTGTTAAACACGAGTATGAATATTGCTCCAGGGCAGGCATTTTTCGTATCTTCAAATACTACAGGTGGTAATATCGAATTTACGACGAGTGGCTCTGATATGCGTTTGGCAACAGGAGGGGATGATTTTATTGCAGGAAGGAATGCTTCAGTAATATCTAACTTAAAATTAAACCTTAGCAATACTAACGATAACTTCATCACTGATATTTTCTTTACACAATATTCAACTCAAGGTTTAGACCCAGGATATGACGCCAGCTTAATAGGAGGTGTTGCACCTGCATTTGCTTTGTATTCTCATTTAGTAGAAGATAATACAGATGTTCCTCTTGCAGTTCAAGCTCTTGGCAAAACAGATTATATGAATATTACAATTCCTTTAGGAGTTAATGCAAACCAAGGTGAACAGCTAATATTTAGTATTAATGAGACTAACTTATCTAATACAGTAGACATTTATCTTGAAGATAATGTCACTAATACATCTACACTATTAAATACAAGTGATTATACACTTACTCCAAATGTTGATCTTAATGGAACCGGTCGTTTTTACTTACGTGTAACTGACAATTCACTTTCTATATCTGATAATAGTTTAGATCAGTTAAATATCTATAACAATCAAAAAGATAAGACTGTAGTTATTACTGGTCAGTTAGCAGAAACAACAACTGCTAAATTATATGACATACAAGGAAGAACTGTAAGCACGTCACTTTTACAAAACTCAAACAGTCTACAAACCATTGATGTTAGTGGCTTAAAAGCGGGTGTTTACGTGGTACAATTAGTTAATGGAACTCAAAACAAAACTCAGAAAATCATTATACGTTAAATTGTTATATTAATTTTCTTGAATTTTCTATATATTGCAAATATTACATACAAAATATGTTGGTGTAATATTTGCAATTTAACATAATATTGATTTTATTTACTTGAAACAAAATCTTTTACACAATAATTAGGTAAATTGAAAAAACGAAGTGTGTTTACATTAATTTTGAAGTCTGACATTTTAGATGTAATTTAACAGAAAACATTGCTGTTTTATAAAGAAAATTTGAATTTAATGTAAACCTTTTCGTATTTTACTTTAATAAATAAAATATTTTACTATTTTTGAACACAAAATTTAGGGCAAAAGCCATGAAAGAAGACAACAACTCAGATAAAATCACTCGTAAAGAAGCCATTCAAAAAATGGGTAAGTATGCTGCATTAACAGCAGTAGGAACATTTGTGATTTTAAACCCACTTAAAGCACAATCATCATCACCACCAGATGCAGGAGGGGATCCATTCGATTAATTTTCGATTTTTATTTTGAATACTAACTTAGCACCTACATATAAAAAAATGTTTGGTGATCATTGGATTTTGTGGTACACCATATCCAATAGTTATAGTATTATTGAACCAGAATTTAAATTACTTTTAGACTCTTATTTAGAATCTAATTCAACAATCGATTTTTCCGCTACAATTTCAGATAGCATTGACGTTTCAAATGATATCACCTACAGTATTTCTGAAACGTTATTTAATTACCTCGAGGACTGTAATAGACCTTATTCGCCCCAAATAATTCCTTTAATCCCCTTAGATAAATCTTATAGAAACATATCTAAGCAATATCATTTTGAAGGAAAAACAATTCAGATATATTACAATTCAGAACTGGTATTAAAAACAGTTCATCCTGCCTTGGCATATTGCTGTATAAAATCTAGTGATGTAGCATTAGCTACATTTGATATCTATTTAAAAGATGAGGATTTATATTTATTTAAAAATGAATGCTTAATTTCTCGGGTTTCTAAGCATGACTACCATCTGATTCAAGGTAAATTTATAATGCAATTACTCTGTACTTTACACGATAAACAGGAGAGTGATTGGATTGGTACATTTCACGGATCTACGATAACAGATGGCAATTCGTCCATTCTTTTTATCGGAGAATCTGGAAAAGGAAAGAGTACCCTATGTGCACTATTAGCTGCAAGTGGTTTTGATTTACTCGCAGATGATGTATCTCCCATGCTATCTAAAGACAAACATATATATTATAACCCTTTAGCTATATCTATAAAAAAAGGGGCTTTTAATGTTCTTGAACCAATTATAAGTGATTTTGATAGCTTGCCTTTAGTAAAATTTAATAAAACCAAAGGAGATTTAAAATATATACCTTGTGAAAAGCCAAAAAACAACCACTACCCTTGTCATGCAATTATTTTAGTGAATTATAAACCTAAGGCTAACACAAGTCTGGAAAAAGTATCTGTTAAAACCATTCTAGAAACTATAATTCCAGAATCATGGTTGTCCCCTAACCCAAAACATGCAAAACAATTTTTAGATTGGCTTATAGATATAGACATGTATCAACTAACCTATAGCAATACCAAGAGTGTAACTACTGAAATTTCAAAATTATTTAAACAACTTAATAAAAAGCTTTAATAGCTTATATTAGTAGTTCATTGAGAGACTTATGAATAACTTAGCTATTACATACCAACATATTGCAGATATACTAAGTTTTGAAACACCAAACTCTCAACTTGAAAAAACACTTAGCCAAGCTTCATTTAATTGGGAAACTATTATAAAAGAAGGTAGTAAGCACTTTATAATACCTACAATTTATTGTCGGTTAAAGACCAAGCAACTCATACATTTATTACCTGAAGACCTTATTGCTTATTTTGAATATATTACAAGTGAAAACAGAAAACGGAATGACATTGTATTAACCCAGGTACATTCCATTTCTGAGCTCTTCAATTCTGAACATATAGAACATGTCTTTTTAAAAGGTTCTGCACTTTTAGCACTTGGTTGTTTTAATGACATAGCTGAACGTATGCTTGGTGATATCGATATATTAGTACCACCTAACCAATTAAAAAAAGCATATGAATTACTTTGTAAAGATGGTTACTACCCATCGAAACAAACATTAGGAAACGATTTTTTTGAGCATAAGCATCTACCAAGGCTAAAGACAGAGCTATCTCCTACTCGAATTGCTGCTGTTGAGATTCATAGAAAATTATTTGTAACATACAGTACTGCAGAACTTGAGCACCTGTCGATTTTTAAAGAAAAAAAAGAACACAATAACGTATTTATCCCATCTATAAAACACCTTATGATGCATAATGTGCTTAATTTTCAAATTAATGATTACGGTGCTTTATACAACAGTATAAGTTTTAGATCTATTTACGATACAATTATATTACAACAAAAATATAAAGGAAATAAAGAATGGTATAAAAACAAGATATTTAAAAAATATTTTATATATTCTAGCCTATTCTTTAATGACATAATTATTGTAAAGCATAGATATACAAGAGTTTTAACTGGCTTTTACTTATTTAAACTAAGCCATATTAAATTTTATAAAAATTGGAATAAACTCTTAAAATTAATTAGCTTTATACCAATTATCACAAATCGATTGTGCTTTTTTATGTCAAATAGTTCCTATAGAAAAGCCGTAATTAAGGATAGAAAGCGAATTTTTGCTCATTTTACATCTATTTTGAGCAACAATTAATTTTTTTTGAGTATTATTATAAAACTTTTCGTAATATTTGTTTTATAAACCATAAAGTTTACCTTTGAACAAAATTATTTTAGCATGAAGAAATTATTTTTAATTGTATTATTAGTAGCATTTAGTATATCGTCTTTTGCTCAAAGAAGTGATAATGATTGGTATTTAAACGTTGGGGTTAACGCTATCAACAGTTTAGGATCAAGATCACCTATCTACCACCCTGGTGATTGGAGTTTCCAGTTCCCTGTCTCTGCTGCAGTTGAATTTAATTGGAGTGAGAATTTCTCAATAGAACAAGCTATTACATTCAATGGATTTAATGAAGATAAGCTTATTGATGGTGTTGATTTACAGGAAGATTACAATTATTTATCTTTAGACACCCACGTAAAGTATTATTTTGGTGAACATATTCTAGGACGAAATGCTGATTGGATTGATTTTTATGCCAATGCAGGTGTTGGTTTCTTTCATATAGATGAAACAAATATTTCTGCCAATATTGGTGGTGGTGCTCTTGTTTGGTTAAATGGAAGTAGAACTTTTGGCTTAAGAGCGCAAACTATAGCTAAATTTGCCTTTAGTCATTCCGAAAGTGGGTTTGACAATAACCACTTTCAATACCACTTACAAGCTGTCTTTAAATTGTAAAAAAGTACATATAAAATAATCATAAAAAAAGGTTCACAATTAATTGTGAACCTTTTTTGTACTCTATACTTAATTATTCTTTAAGTAAATTATCAAAGTAATTAATAGTGTGTTTAAGCCCCTCTTTTAAATGCACCTTTGGTTCCCAGCCTTCTAACTCTTTTTTTGCCAAACTAATATCTGGTTGTCGTTGTAAAGGATCATCTTGAGGTAAAGGAAGGAATGTAATTTTAGATTTGGATCCTACTAAGTCTATGACTTCTTTAGCTAATTCTAACATGGTAAACTCTATTGGATTACCAATGTTTACTGGACCAATAAAACCATCTCTACTATTCATCATGCGATGGGTTCCTTCAATTAAATCATCAACATACTGAAAACTTCTAGTCTGAGTACCATTACCAAAAATTGTAATGTCATCACCTTGGAGAGCTTGCACAATAAAGTTTGAAACAACACGACCATCTTGAGGATGCATTCTTGGACCATAAGTATTAAAAATACGTATGATTTTAATTTTAACATCGTTTTGATTATGGTAATCCATAAATAACGTTTCAGCACAGCGCTTACCTTCGTCATAACAAGATCTCAATCCAATTGGATTAACATTTCCCCAATAACCTTCTGTTTGAGGATGCACATTTGGATCTCCATAAACTTCGCTAGTAGAAGCTTGTAGTATCTTTGCACCAACACGTTTAGCTAGACCTAACATATTAATAGCTCCCATTACAGACGTTTTTACCGTTTTAATAGGATTATGCTGATAATGAACAGGTGATGCAGGACAGGCTAAGTTGTATATTTCATCAACTTCAACCATATAAGGATTAATAATATCATGACGTACTAATTCAAAATAATTATGATCCATTAAATGTTCTATATTTCTTTTAGAACCTGTAAAATAATTATCTAAACAAATAACTTCATTTCCTTCATTTAATAGGCGCTCACATAAATGCGATCCTACGAAACCAGCTCCACCAGTTACCAAAATTCTCTTCATATTTTTCCTTTTTGTGGGTCAAAAATAAGGTTTATTTTAAATAGTGACTAATAACCTGTAAACTTATAATTAACCATTTGTTTCATATATCTATAAAGCTCTGGAAATTGAGCCTTAAATTCAGTAGGTGTCTCAATAAAATTCTCTAATAATACAGCAAAAAACTCATAATGATTCGTATAAGCATAAGCTCTAAAATATTTTGACGCAATTAAATTTTCTCTAATAGTTTTATTGTGCTGTAAGTATGTCATCAAACGATTAAATCCATGCTTAAACATTAAACTACTAGCATCATTATTTACAGTTGCATTAAGATGCAGTGCATGACCAAATTCATGAATTCCAAGATTAAGGTTATCATCTCCTATTTTATAACCGTGTTTAAAATCTTCCCAAGAAAACACTATTGCTTTCATTTGAGGATTTGTTTCACCTTTATGGTATGTTTTATTAATATGAGAGTAATAAGCCTTTGGGTATATAATGACTGTTTTTATTATTTCTAAAAGATACTTACTGTATCCGTAAGTTAACATTGTAGAGGTTCCTGCGACTAAAACTTTCATCTCATCAGTAATTACTAAATCGTCTCTACCTATAAATTGGGTCTTCTTTATAAACGTAGCCACTCTATGCTCAAAGTAACGCTGATGCTTATCTGGTAATTTTTTAAAAAATAAATACTCTTTTTTTAAAATTGAATGCTGTACAGGAGTAAGTTTATTAAGCTTAAAATACGTATGAGCATATACTGGCTTTTTAAAATATGAGACATAATAAAACTGAAAAACCTTAGCCAATCGATACAAGATAAAGAGCGTTATAAGACCAATTACAATTGGTATAACGCTGTTATAAATTAATTCCGATTCAATTAGTTTTTGCTCAGTTTGTAATAGCATTTAATAAGTCGCACTAATAATTATAAAAGCTTTTATTTGATGAGCTTTTAGCGCAAACTAAAACGTTTGCTAAACCATATATTATAGAAACAAATGTATAGAAAATTGAGGTCTTTTTTATCAAAATACAAATTAAAGCCTAGGACTAGAAAAAATTAAAACATTATATTAACATCTTCTATTATGGATTATGGATTACAAATTAACACAAAAACATCATTCATAAAAAAAGCTAAATTAACGTAATGAGTATAAAAACATACAATTGGGGAATTATAGGCTGTGGCAAAGTTACTGAATTAAAAAGTGGTCCTGCCTACCAAAAAACGGAAGGATTTATGCTATCTGCTGTAATGAGAAGAAGCTTAGAAAAGGTAGAAAGTTTTGCCAAGCGACATGGAGTTCCAAAGTATTATATAAATGCAGACGATCTTATTTATGATGTAGATATTGATGCTATTTATATAGCTACTCCACCTGACTCTCATGAATATTACGCTTTAAAAGTAGCAAAAGCTGGAAAAATATGTTGTATTGAAAAACCTATGGCTCCTTCTTATGATGCTTGTACTAGGATTAACGATGCTTTTAAAGATAAAAATTTACCCTTATTTGTAGCCTATTATAGACGTTCACTACCTCGGTTTACACAAATAAAAACATGGATAGATAATCATGCTATTGGAAGTATAAGACATCTTAATTGGCACCTAAGTAAACCTGCTAATAATATAGATTTATCACAAACATATAATTGGAGGACCGATGCTCATATTGCACCAGGAGGTTACTTTGATGATTTAGCATCACATGGTTTGGATTTATTTACTTTTTTATTAGGAGACATTATTCAAGCAAATGGTATTTCAGTAAACCAACAAGGTTTATACTCTGCAAAAGATGCCGTTACTGCAAATTGGCTTCATAAATCAGGAATTACAGGTTCTGGAAGTTGGAATTTTGGTACTGAAAAGCGTGAGGACATCGTTCAAATATATGGAAACAAAGGCAAAATAGAGTTTTCAGTTTTTGATGAAAAACCTATTATTTTAGAATGCAACGGAGTATCTAAAAGCTTAGTTATTGAACATCCCGAAAACATTCAACTTCATCATGTTCAAAACATAAAAAAACATTTGTTACATCACGCAACACACCCTTCAACAGGTGTGTCTGCGGCACATACATCTTGGGTAATGGATCAAATTTTACAAACTAAATAGTAGTCTTGGTACTTTTATTTGAATCTAAACGCAATATAATATAACCTATAATAGCTGATATAAAAGAGCCTATAAGAATACCAATTTTAGCAGAATCTATGTATTCTGGTGTAGAAGCAAATGCTAAACTTGCAATAAAAATAGCCATAGTAAAACCAATACCTGCTAAAAACGCAACACCTATAATTTGCCTAAAACTAATTTCATTTGGCACTTCAATAAGTTTAATTTTTTGTGCAATCATTACAACTGAAGTAATTCCAATA
This sequence comes from Winogradskyella psychrotolerans, assembly GCF_018860565.1. Classification (GTDB taxonomy): domain Bacteria; phylum Bacteroidota; class Bacteroidia; order Flavobacteriales; family Flavobacteriaceae; genus Winogradskyella; species Winogradskyella damuponensis. The sequence goes on along the minus strand of NZ_JAHKPS010000022.1, from coordinate 805,110 downwards.
CCTTTTCCTAGCACTAAACAAATCACGATATTAGTAACCAATGCAATATCTAAATTATCTGCACCACTTATAAGTACACCTGCATTTGCTAATGCAAAAATTGGAATGATAAAGTAGGCTACCCAGCCGTGTAAATTATGTTCTAAATGCTGTAATGGAGATTGAAATTTAGATGACCAATCTTCTAAATCACCTATAAGCTCTATTTGTTCTGAAGAGAGAATAGGCTTTTGCAATACACTTGATTTTTTAATATCAGTATATACATTTTCTAATTGCTCTAAAAATGTTGATGTATCAATTTTTTGCCTAATAGGAACTGAAAAAGCCAATAAAATACCAGCTACTGTTGGGTGTATACCCGATTTTAAGAATAAAAACCAGATAATAATTCCAAAGAAAAACATTATAAATCGAGAGTAGTAACCTTTAAATGAGAGGTAATATAGAAACATAAGCATTACCACGGCAATCAACAATAACGTTATATTAATAGTTCCACTGTAGAATATGGCAATGACTAATACTGCTCCAATGTCATCTACAATAGCAAAGGCTGTTAAAAACACTTTAAGGCTTAATGGCACACGTTTTCCTAAAACATTCAAAATTGCTAATGAAAATGCAATATCAGTTGCCATAGGGATTCCCCATCCCTTATAGGTATCTGCATTTTGATTTAGCAATAAAAAAAAGGCAACAGGCACTAACATTCCTCCAATTGCTCCTACCAATGGAAATGCAATTTTTTTTGGAGAGTTAAGTTCTCCTATTAACAATTCTCTTTTAATTTCTAAACCAATTAGAAAAAAGAAAATAGCCATTAACCCATCGTTTACCCAAAGAATTAAAGGTTTTTTAAACTCAAATGTTTGGGTTACAATACCAATATCATATTGCCATATTTCTCTATAAACATCTCCAAAGGGCGAATTTGCCCAAATTAGAGCTACAATTGTAGCTAGCATTAATAGAATACCACTAGAGCTTTCTATTTTTACAAATTTTTGGAATGGTGTGAGAAATACTTTTTTAATCATATAAATTCAATTTGATATAAAGTGTGTTTAATTCCAAAGATAAGATTTCAAGATATGAAAGCTTAAATTTTTTCGTCATTTAAAGATTTTTTAACTTAAAATAGGCTGTTTTATAATTTATTACACTTCACATAATTTTCAAACTGAGAAAATTGATCTTTTCTAAGAAAACCTACCTACAACACTCAAAAGTAATGCATGGTCATCATTAGTTTTAAACTGTTTTCAAAACTAGTAGAAAGTTGTTTTTGACTTATTTTTATTGGAAACCATAGCCTTAATAATTTTTAAATTATGAATTCTTCAAAAAGGTAGCTTTTTAGTAAAAATTACAATTTCTTAATTTCATATATTTTAAGAGATTTATAAAAAAACCTTTAGATAATTATCGATTTAAAAAAAAAATTAGCATAAAAACACAAACTACACAATTTTAATTTATTATTTGATTGGGTAATCTTATCTTTGCCGCTTTAATAAATTCAGTACTATGAAAGTTCGTGAAAAGTTTATACTAATTTCTACAATTTTAGTTTTAGCTATTATTGGAATAGCCTTCTTTTGGTCCCCCATACTATGGATTTTTATATTAATAGGCCCACTTGTAATTATGGGGATTTTTGATATTCTACAAACCTCACATACCATCAGACGTAACTTTCCTTTAATAGGAAGATTTAGATATATGCTAGAGTCTATTAGACCTGAAATAATGCAGTACTTTGTTGAAACTGATACGCAGGGAAGACCTCTTAATAGAATTCTTAGATCTTTAATTTACAGAAGAGCTAAAGGCGAAAACGATACCGAACCATTTGGTACTCAAATGGACATTTACCATTCTGGATACGAATGGTTAGAACATTCAATGTATGCCAAGACTAACCCAAAAAACATTGGTAAGTTTCCACGTTTAATAATTGGCGGTAAGGATTGTAAACAACCTTATTCTTCAAGTTTATTAAATATTTCGGCAATGAGTTTTGGTTCATTAAGTGACAATGCAGTACTGGCCTTAAATAAAGGTGCAAAAATGGGGAACTTTGCACATAATACAGGTGAAGGTGGCATTAGTGATTACCATTTAAAACATGGTGGAGATTTAATATGGCAAATAGGTACAGGTTACTTTGGCTGTAGACATGACGATGGAAGTTTTAATGAAAAGACATTTAGAAAAAATGCGACAAGACCTGAAGTAAAAATGATTGAAATAAAGCTATCTCAAGGTGCAAAACCTGGTCATGGTGGAATTTTACCAGCGTCAAAAAACACAGAAGAAATTGCAAAAATCAGACATATAAAACCTGGTATAGCTGTGCATTCTCCTCCGTCTCATTCTGCATTCTCTGATCCTATTCAGTTTATGTACTTTATAAAAAAACTTAGAGAGCTTTCAGATGGTAAACCTATTGGTTTTAAGCTTTGTATAGGTAGAAAGCAAGAATTTATGGATTTTTGTGAAGCGATGATTTTTACAGGAATTCTTCCAGATTTTATTACCGTAGATGGTGGTGAAGGTGGAACTGGAGCTGCGCCTGTTGAATTTTCAAACTCTATGGGAATGCCGCTACGTGAAGGCTTAATTTTTGTACACGACACATTAGTAGGCTTTGGATTACGAAAAGAAATCAAAGTGATTGTTGCTGGAAAAATAATAACAGGTTTCCACATGGCAAGAGCCATAGCTTTAGGAGCTGATGGTTGTAATAGTGCACGAGCAATGATGCTTTCTATTGGTTGTATCCAAGCCTTACAGTGTAATACAAACACATGTCCTGTTGGTGTAGCAACACAAAACCCTTCTTTAGCTAAAGGTTTGGTTGTAGATGATAAAGCACCAAGAGCTAATCGTTATCATGAAGCAACAATTCATAGTTTCTTAGAACTTGTAGCTGCCGCTGGACTTAATAGTCCGGCCGAATTAACAAGAGATCATATAAGTAAACGTGTAGGTTTATATGACGTAAAAACCTATCATGATATTTATCCTCCTATTGAAGAAGGTTGTTTATTAAACATAGATACCATACCGGAAGATTATAAAAAGTTTTTCCAACTGACTCGTATTATGAAATAACAAAAACTTTTTTAGCACTATTAAGCAGCTGATAATTTTCAAAATCTCGAAAATTATCAGCTTTTTTTTCTTAAAATAATTCAATAGTCAATAGTACTTATGAGGTCTTCCTTATTCAAGTTGTATCTTTGTACTGAATTATAAAATATAAAATCTCATTTTAACTTTTATCCTAAAACACGCTAAAGAATTATTAGAATTCTTTAAAAGCACTAGCTTTTCAAAAGCCGTTTTAATTGGTATTGCAGTGACAACTCCTATTATATTAGGTATTGCAACCAACCATTTTGAAATTGGCTTGGCCATTTGTTTTGGTGCTTTTTGGTGCTCACCAAGTGATGTTAGCGGAAGATTAAAACACAAACAAGTCGGGATTCTTTTTTCGGCTATTCTTGTGGTAGTAATAAGCTTTATTGGTGGTTATTTTGACATTTCAAACTTCTTACTTTTTCCTATTCTAGGGTTTCTAACCTTTTGTATTGCCTTTATTTCAATTTACGGATTTAGAGCATCGCTAATTAGTTTTTCAGGATTATTAGCATTGGTTTTAAGTTTTGCTCATACTTCTAGCACCTTAGAAGTGTATCAATATGCCTTATTAATTGGTCTTGGCGGTATATGGTATTTATTACTTTCAACATTATGGTTTTATATTAATCCCAAAGCTCAAACCGAAGAAACCCTAACTCAAACATTCCTACTCACAGCTAGTTTTTTAGATATTAGAAGACAGCTCATTGGCGAACAACCCAACAGAGACGACTTACAGGTACAACTCTTAAATATACAAAGTGAATTAACAGAACATCATGATACTTTAAGAGAAATATTAATCTTATCTCGTAAAAGCTCTGGTAAATCGAATTATCAAAGCAGACGATTATTAATATTCATTCAATTGGTAGAACTATTAGAAACTGCTATTGCAAATCCTGTAAACTACAATAAAATGGATATGCTTTTTGATGCACATCCTGAGTTTAAAACCGATTTTCAAAAGTTGCTTTCTGAATTCTCTCTTCAATTACGCGCTATTGCACAAGATCTCAATAAGTCGAAAAAATTCCCTTCTAACAACATACTGTCAGAAACCTTTAAAACGCTTGAAAATGATATTTTAAAGTTTAAAAACGAAAACCATATTGAAGATTACGAACGCTTTTTAATGCTCCAAAATCTCCTAGACTATCAAAAAAAGCAATTTGAAAAATTAAAAAAAATCAAATGGTTATTAGGTAATCCTGAGCTGACTTCAGACGATTATATTAAAAATGACAAGCTAAAACGTTTTATTGATTCGCAAGACTACAATCCAAGGTTATTACTTAGAAACCTAAGCTTTAGGTCTACTATTTTTAAACACTCTTTACGATTATCTGTAGCTGTAATGCTAGGTTATGGTATTGGTCTATTTTTCGATTTTCAAAATCCGTATTGGATTATTCTAACTATTATCGTCATTATGCGACCTAGTTATGGACTCACAAAAACACGTTCTAAAGACCGAATTATTGGCACATTAATAGGTGCCACTCTTGCAAGCGGCCTCGTATTTCTAATTAACGACCCTTATATTTATGGTGCAGTAGGTGTACTGTCCTTAGTCGTGGCATTTTCTATGGTTCAGAAGAACTATAAAGCCTCAGCAACCTTTATAACCTTAAGTGTTATTTTTATTTATGCCATCTTACAGCCTAATATTTTAACCGTTATTCAATTTAGAGTTATTGATACCTTAATTGGTGCCGCATTGTCTTTTATAACCATGCGATGGCTATGGCCTGCATGGTCAATTATGGAGATTGGAGATAATATTAAAGATAGTTTAAAGGCCAATGCTGCCTTTTTTAAATCTATTAGCAACTTTTATCAAAAAAAAGGGCATGTACCTACAAGTTTAAAAGTAAATCGAAAAGAAGCTTTTTTACAAATGTCTAATTTAAGCTCTGCTTTTCAGCGAATGGCTCAAGAACCAGAATCAAAACAAAACCACATAGAAGACATTTACGAACTTGTTGTTATTAATCATAGCTTCTTAGCCTCTTTAGCATCGTTAAGTACATACATTCAAAACCATGCGACTTCTAAAGCTTCAGAAGATTTTAAAATGATATCTGATAAAATTGATAGCAACCTCAATAATGTCTGTTCTCAATTAAAGGGTATTAATTTTAAAGAACCAAAACCTAAAGGCGCCAGTTTTAAACCAGAACCATTTAACTTTCCTACCAACCATATCAGTAATGAAGCTATTTCACAATCTCATAGCGAACGGACTAATAAGGAAGCTCATTTAGTTTGGGAACAATTGTATTGGTTGTTTAGCTTAAGTGAAAAAATGCTGAAGTTAACATCCAAGTTTAGGTCCAAATAGCATTACTTCTAACAACTTTACTCCACCAAAATAAAAAAAACGCCTTTCAATATAATACTGAAAGACGTTTTACTAATTAAATAATTAAATCACACTATAATCAATTCATTGCAACAGCCATATGATCTTCTTTTTGAGAGCTTAAAACCCCACTCTTTGAAGCCAAAAGCTCATTTAAATAATCTTGCCATTTTTGCGCAACACTAAGCTCATCACTTAAAGTCACTTCATCATCATTATTATAAAATTCTAAATAGGTGACATCATCTCGATTATGGTTTATAAGAGATAATTGTAACTTATTAATAACATCATAATGCTTAGATTTGTTTTTAACGCGCTTCGTTTCTTTTATTATTTTACAAACAGCAACTGATTTTAAATCGACAACTTTAGCAAAAACGACATCTGTTGTTGCTTTATAAAAAAACAACTTTTGCGCATCAGTGTCAACACCTAGTGCAAAGTTATTATACATTTCAAGTTTTGTTAATTTACAGTTGTGCTGTGCTGCTTCTGTTTCTATTGCTTTACGTAATTGTTTTTTTCTTTTTGCTCTTCCGTTTATAAATAATGCAAAAGGCAGAATAACGATAGCGATAATAATCGCATCGATAATAAATAATCCTGTTTCCATGATAATTTGTTTTGGATATAATTTTTAAGTGTATAAAGATTAATATGGCGTTTTAGTCCATATTCCGACATCACTTTTACATGATGTTATTTACACTTATTTTACCAAAACGAATGAAATGGAAAAAGGGTTTCCCGTAAATGAAAATTGTAAAAACTAAGCCGCTCTGCAATAGTAAATTGTGAGCGCTGTGTCGCCGTAAGCTGTTTACTAAGATTGTTAAGACTGTGTTTTTTTGCCTGAAGCTCATCCGAAATTACAGGCTCTGCATAAGAAATACTAACAACACTGTAATCCTCTATTTGTATATCAAAAAACAGATGCTCTGTTGACAAAAATTGATAGACTTCACCTGAAGAAGAGGCTTTATAACTATTTGAAGATTCTAAATCACTATTGAGAAATTGAATATTGATAGTATTAGCAGAAGCACTCATGCTAACAATAAACAATACTATACTAAAAAGTGTTTTAAACATTTTTGAATTCAAATTACAGTACAAAGTAAATCTATAATTCTGAAATCGAATGCAAAATGATTGTTAAATTATTGTCTTTTTCATGTTGCTATTTTCATATTAAACTGTAAGCAACCAGCTTTAAACATAGACTTAAAATGAGAGATAAAGCTTACTCTCATTTTTAACAAAACAAAACGGAGCTCAAGGATTACTACGCATCCCTTAAGCTCCGTTCTGAAACTATTTATTCGTGACCTCGAGAGGATTCGAACCTCCAACCCTCAGAGCCGAAATCTGATATTCTATCCAGTTGAACTACGAGGCCATAAACACCTGTAAAAACAGGTGTCTTATTCATATTTACATCTAAGACAACTTTGCCTTTACAATATTAGAAATCGTCTTTCCATCGGCTTGTCCTGCTAATTTTTGACTTACAATTCCCATAACTCTTCCCATGTCTTTCATACCTTCTGCACCAACTGCTGCAATGGCTGTCATTACTTCTTCTGTAATTTGCTCTTCAGAAAGTTGAGCTGGCAAGAATTGACTGATCACTTCTGCTTGTGCTAATTCTGGTTCTGCTAAATCATTACGATTCTGCTCCGTAAATATTGCAGCACTATCTTTACGTTGCTTTACTAACTTAGATAAAATTTTTATTTCTTCTTCCTCAGACAAACCGTCTTGGCTACCTGATGTTTGCGCTAATAATATCTCTGATTTTACAGCTCTCAAAGCAGCTAAAGCTATCTGATTTTTTTCTTTCATTGCTGCCTTCATAGCAGTCATTATATCTACTTGTAAACTCATAATTGTATTCTTTTTAAAGAAATGCGAAGATAGAAAAAGTTTTGCTTACGTGATGTAAGATTAGCTCTAAAACAAAAGCCGCTATAAACAAAAAGCCCAAAAAGTTTGAGGGACTTTTTGGGCTTGACTTAAGTGCTTTAACACAATAAATTAAACTTGCTACTAATCTACGTTATCGTGTAAAAATGAATTGTTACTTCTTAATTGAATATCGTCATTTTCATCGGTTCCAACAGACATTCTAGAAGCTTTAATCTCAGAAGAGTGCTGTGCATCTTCCAGGTTAACACCTTGTCTTTTGTAAGCAGGTACTTTTTCGATTTCGTTTATTTTAGCATCATTAAATTTATAATTGAAATCTTTCATTTTTCTTCTACGTTCATCTGCACGAGCAATAAGCAACTCAGAGATAGGACTGTTCATTGGATCAATCTCTTCTTCTTTAACTTCTGCTGCTTCATCCATAGGAATTGTTTTCTTTTCAAAAACAATTTCTTCTTTTACTTCTGTTTTTTCCTTTTTAGTATTTATAGAGGAATGAAATGTTTCAAAATCATCTAATGCATAACGTTTTTCACCTTGCTCATTAACCTCTGTTACTGAGATAATTTCTACAGGTGCATTAACATCTATATCCTTAACTTCTTCCTCTAAACTAAAGAACATTTTTTCTTCCTTAGCTTTAGGCTCTTCATCTTTTTCCTCTGCTTTATTTGCCAATGGTAAATCAAAAGAAAAAGTGATTTGCTCTTCTTTTGGTTCTTCAATGACTTCCGCTTTATTTACAATTGGAGTAATCACAAAATCTTCAGGCTCAATTGTAGCTTCTGGTTTTTTATCTAAAACTTCATCATAAACCACATTCATATTTTTCAATAAATCTGTTGTAGCGATTAAGTCTGTTCCATTGTTTTCTTCCGCTTTTGGCTCTTTCTTTACCTCTTCTTCGACTTCTTCTTCAAGCAAAGTGTGACGAACAATTGGTGTCTCTTTTTCTTTTTCTAAAACGATATCTGGTGTAATAATCGCAGGCTCTTTTTCTTGTGTACTTGTTTCTGTTGTTTCACCTAAAGCATGAATAACTTTCTTAGTTTCCGTATTAGAAATTTCATTCTGCTGATCCAAATCAAATCCTGTAGCAATAATAGTTACAGAAATAGATTCTTGTAACGCTTCATCTTCACCAACACCCATAATAATATTGGCTCCAAATCCAGCTTCAGTTTGAATATGATCATTTATTTCTCCGATTTCATCGATAGTAATTTCTTGAGACCCAGAAACGATTAGCAACAATACGTTTTTAGCTCCTGTAATTTTATTATCGTTAAGTAATGGAGAGTCTAAAGCACTCATAATAGCTTCTTGTGCTCTAGTTTGACCAGAGGCAGTAGCAGATCCCATAATCGCTGTACCACTATTACTTAATACGGTTTTAGCATCACGTAAATCAATATTCTGAGTGTAGTGATGTGTTATAACTTCTGCAATACCTCGAGATGCTGTTGATAATACTTCGTCTGCTTTAGAGAAACCTGCTTTAAACCCAAGGTTTCCGTATACTTCACGAAGTTTATTGTTGTTAATCACAACTAATGAGTCTACATGAGAACGCAATTTTTCTATACCACGTTGGGCTTGTGCATTACGCATTTTACCTTCAAACTGAAATGGCATAGTTACAATTCCAACCGTTAAGATATCGAGTTCTTTAGCCATTTTAGCAATGATTGGTGCAGCACCTGTTCCTGTTCCGCCACCCATTCCTGCAGTTATAAATACCATTTTTGTATTGGTATCTAACATTCTGCGAATGTCTTCTAGACTTTCTATTGCTGCTTCTTCTCCAACATCTGGATTGGCACCTGCTCCTAAACCTTCTGTTAAGGCAACACCTAATTGTATTTTGTTTGGAACACCACTATTTTGAAGTGCTTGAGAATCTGTATTACAGATTACAAAATCAACTCCTTTAATACCTTGCTGAAACATGTGATTGATGGCGTTACTTCCACCTCCACCGACACCAATTACTTTGATGACGTTTGATTGGTGCTTTGGCAAATCAAATGAAATGTTTCCAAATTCGTTGCTATTACTCATTTTAATTATGATTATGGGTTTTCAATTCTATTTTTAATTCTATTTAGATAATTTGTTATTGCGTATTATTCCGCATTGTCCAAAAAATCCTTTACGCGTTCCGTCAGCTTATCTAAAAATGAACGTCGTTCTTTTTTTGGTTCTTCTACTACAACATCCATTTCTGGCTCTTGCATTTGTTCTTCTTCTACAGCCGCAATCATTTCTTCTTCAATTGCTTCTACTTTTTTACGTTCTTGACGCTTTAAGCCATCCATAACTAAACCAACTGCTGTTGCAAATAATGGACTTGCTATATCTTCGTCACTATCACCAGCTAAATGTTCATTAGGATAGCCTATTCTAGTATCCATGCCTGTGATATATTCTACCAATTGCTTTAAGTGTTTGAGCTGCGCTCCACCTCCTGTTAAAACAATACCACCAATTAGTTTTTTCTTTTGCTCTTCGTGACCGTAATTTTTTATTTCGACATAAACTTGCTCTATAATTTCTACGACTCTAGCGTGGATAATTTTAGACAAGTTTTTTAATGTAATTTCTTTTGGTTCTCTTCCTCTTAATCCAGGAATAGAAACAATTTCATTATCCTTGTTTTCTCCTGGCCACGCCGATCCAAATTTCACTTTTAAAAGTTCAGCTTGTTTTTCTATAATTGAACAGCCTTCTTTTATATCTTCAGTAATTACGTTTCCTCCAAAAGGTATAACAGCAGTGTGACGGATAATACCATCTTTAAATACAGCCAAATCTGTTGTTCCTCCTCCTATGTCAATTAACGCAACACCAGCTTCTTTTTCTTCTCTGCTTAAAACAGCATTTGCCGAAGCTAAAGGCTCTAGCGTAATACCTTCTAAATTTAAGCCTGCACTTTGTATACAACGACCAACATTTCTAATCGATGATACCTGACCAACTACAACATGAAAATTGGCTTCCAAACGTCCACCATACATTCCTATTGGCTCTGTTATTTCGGCCTGACCATCAATTTTAAACTCTTGTGGTAACACATGAATAATTTCTTCGCCAGGAAGCATTACTAATTTGTGAACCTGATTGATTAAACGATCAATATCCTCTTCATCAATAACCATATCAGAATTTGGGCGCGTAATGTAATCGCTATGTTGCAAACTACGTATATGCTGACCTGCAATACCAACGGTAACATCTTCAATTTTTTCACCAGCAGCAGCCTCAGCTTCTTGAACTGCTTGTTGAATAGACTGAATGGTTTGGGTGATATTATTTACCACACCACGATGCACACCCATACTTTTGGCTTTACCTAAGCCTAAGATTTCTACTTTATCATACTCGTTTTTGCGACCAATCATGGCCACAATTTTTGTGGTTCCTATATCTAGGCCTACCGAAATGTTTTGCTTGTCCATAATTTACTTTTTGGTGCAAATAACTTGTTTATCAAACTTTAAATTCACTTTTGAATAATGATCTAAAACTTGGTCTTTTAAAGCTTTTTGATAAAAAGCCTTAAAATTATTCATCTTTTTTTTGAGTTGTTTTAAAGTTCCTACATGAACCGTAAAATCACATTTTCTAATTTTAAAATCAATAGTATTATCGTCATTTTGACGAATCTCAATGATATGTTTCTTTAAGAAATCATCTTCATCTACAGTTTTTGCAAATTGAAAGACTGTTTCGAGCTTATTTTTCTCAATATTACCAGTAACGAGTGGTACCCTTGCTGCATAATTATAAGACAAAGGCATATAACCACCTTCATCATCGATATAATATGACGCATTTGTGTGCACTCTTGCAATAGGTCGTTTCTGTTCGATTTCAGCCGAAAGTGCACCGTTTACTGACATAAACACTTCCGCTTGCTTTATCATTGGATTAGATTTCAGGGCAGATTCTAATTTATTCAAATCTATAATTTCTTTAGGTTGCTCCGAAACAGGTTCCTGATTTACTATTAACAATTTACTAACATTCGCATCTGTTATAAACAATTTGTTTTCTCCTAAGAATGTGATGTTAGGCTCGCTTACTTTTCTAGTTTTATTTCTTTGATTAGAAAAGGCAAACAAAAAACTCACCAAAACAATTAAACCAATGATTTTTATGTAGTTATAATTTATTTTAAACATAGAAAGCTTCTTTTATATGTTTAACTTCAACTCCAATATCTCCAGCTCCAATTGTTAAAACGATTTGAGCTTCAGATTTTTTAATTTCATTAATTATTTCTGTCTTTTGAATTAATTTTTTATTCGAATTTTCAATCTTATCTAGAAGCCATTTAGACGTTACTCCTTCTATAGGTAATTCTCTTGCTGGATAGATATCTAACAGCAATAATTCATCGAATTTTGAAAGACTTTCTGCAAATCCATCTGCAAAATCTTTTGTTCTACTAAACAAATGCGGTTGAAAAATAGCCAATACCTTTTTATCTGGATACATTTCCCTTACGGCTTGATGTACTGCATTAATTTCTTCAGGATGATGCGCGTAATCATCTATAAACACAAAATTATCTGTTTTAATCTGATACGTAAATCTGCGCTTTACACCCTGGTAAGTTTCTAAACCTTTAGCGAGTTCTTCATAAGAGCAACCATATTCTGCAGCCATAGCCAATGCAATTATTGCATTAGATAAGTTGTGTCTGCCTGGCAGGCTAAACTTGAAATTTTTATAAATCCCACTTGGTGTCTTAACATCAAAAACATAACTACCGTTTGCTATAGAGATATTTTGAGCACAATAATCAGAATCGTCTTCAATTCCGTAAGTAATCCCCTCTAACGGCAAACCATTTTTAATAAATAATTTTCCGTTTGGCTTTATACACTCTGAAAATTCCTTAAAGGTACTTACTAGCGCTTCTGCATTTCCATAAATATCCAAATGATCTGCATCCATTGATGTTATGCAGGCCAAATCTGGTGACAAGGTTAAAAACGAACGATCAAACTCATCGGCTTCTACAACTGTAACTTCTGTTCCGTTAATAATTAAATTGGAATTATAATTCTCACTTATTCCACCCAAAAACGCCGTAACAGGCACATTACACACATGTAACAAATGCCCTAAAATACTTGTTGTAGTTGTTTTACCATGTGTTCCCGCAACAGCAAGACAAACGGTTTGCTTGGTAATTTCACCTAAAACTGTAGAACGTTTTAAAACATTAAAACCATTAGCTTTAAAATAGTTGAATTCTGAATGATTTTTAGGAATTGCAGGCGTATATACTACAAGTGTGTTTTCAGGATTTAAAAAGACCTCTGAAACAGCTTTAATATCATCTTCAAAGTGAATAGTAACACCTACCTCCTCAAGCGAATTTGTAATTTCAGTAGGTGTTTTATCATAACCTGACACTTGCTTACCATTGGCTACAAAATAACGCGCAATAGCACTCATTCCGATACCTCCGACACCAATAAAATAGACGTTATTTACTTTACCGAAATTCATTTACTTTTTAATAATTTTTCAACTTCATCAACAATAGCATTTGTTGCATTTACCAATGCTAAGGCTTCTATATTTTTACTTAATTCGCTTTGTTTATTTTTATTAGAAATTAATTCTGAAAATTCGTTTTGAAAATCAGTATTCAAATCTTTTTCTCGTATTAAAACAGCGGCATTTTTATCTGCAACCGATTTTGCATTTTTAGTTTGATGATCTTCTGCCACATTTGGCGATGGTATAAAAACCACTGGCTTGCCAACAATACATAATTCCGAAACCGAAATAGCACCTGCTCTAGAAATAATAACATCTGCAGCGGCATAAGCCAAATCCATCTGATTTAAAAACGCATGAACTTGCACATGCTCTAATTCGTTATACTGCTTGTACTGGTCGTAATACAGTTTTCCACATTGCCATATGACTTGAATATCTTGTGCTTCAAAAAAATTGATATTTTCTTCTATAAGCTGATTGATCCGTCTTGCACCTAAACTCCCGCCCAAAACTAAAAGTGTTTGCTTATTGTGTGTTAACTTAAAGACATCTTTACTTTCAATATGCTTATCTTTTACATGTAACAAATCTTTTCTAATTGGGTTACCGGTCAACCTAATTTTAGCTTTTGGAAAGAATTTTTCTAACCCTTCATAAGCCACACAGATGGTATTCACTTTTTTTGCCAGCAACTTATTTGTAATTCCTGGGAATGAATTCTGTTCCTGAATTAAACTTGGTATACCTTTTGACGAAGCCACCTGCAACAATGGACCACTAGCAAAACCTCCGGTTCCAATAACGGCATCTGGCTTAAACGCATTTACAATTTTTCTTGAACGCAGCAAACTGCTTAATAGTTTAAACGGGAATGCTAAATTCTTCAATGTTAATTTGCGTTGGATCCCAGAAATCCATAAGCCTTCAATTTTATAACCGGCTTGTGGCACCTTATCCATTTCCATGCGATCAGAAGCACCAACAAACAAGAACTTGGCATCAGGATAGCGCGACTTTAACTCGTCTGCAATCGCAACCGCAGGATAAATATGCCCTCCTGTTCCTCCTCCTGATAGGATAAATCGATATGTCTTATTATTTTTCAATCTTTAAAATTCCAACGTTTTAACTTTAGTAAAAACAGCCTTAAAATCCCCTCAAGGAGACAATAACTCAATTCAAATTACTCTAAATTCATTTTTTTCTTGACTCTTAACTCTCTTTTATTTTTTCATTTAAATTGCTTCGCTTAATATGGCTAATGGATTATCTTCTGCATCTTCTTTCTCCTTTAATTCTTCACGTTTAGCACTAACACTTAAAATAATTCCTATGGACAAGCATGTCATCCAAATAGATGTTCCTCCACTACTAATCAAGGGCAAGGTCTGGCCAGTCACCGGAAATAACTCAACAGCAACTGCCATATTTATTAAGGCTTGAAATACAATTGGCAAACCAACACCTAAAACCAATAACCTTCCAAATATGGTATCCGATTTATGACTCACCACCACTACTCTAAACAAGAACCATAAATACAAAATCAGTATAAACACTCCACCTATAAGACCATATTCCTCTATAATAATGGCAAAAATAAAATCTGAAGACGACTGAGGTAAGAAATTCTTCTGAATACTTTTTCCTGGTCCTAAACCTTTAATTTCACCAGTAGCAATAGCTATTTTTGCTTTTTCAATCTGATAATCAGCTTCGGTATCTCCATCATTAGTAAAATTTTCAATTCTACTCATCCATGTATCTACTCTATTTGGCATCGCATCTGGAAATGCTTTAGCTACCAGAACAAACATTGTAAGAGCTAATAAGCCTGTCCCTACAATAATTAAAAGATACTTTATTGGATAACCACCAATAAATGCCAGCATCATTATCATTGTAAAAATGATTGCTGTTGTAGAAAAATTGGCAGGTAAAATTAAAATTAAGACTAGAAAAACTGGTCCCCAAAGCGGTAACAACGATTCCTTAAAACTAACTTCTTTATCTTTTATTTTTGACAAATATCTTGCCACATAAACCATCAAAACAACAGCTGCCAACGTTGAAGTTTGAAAAGACATATTCACAATAGGAATCTGAATCCAACGACTCGCATTTGCACCATCAATGGTTGTCCCTTGCAACATAGTAACAAGCAACAGCACAAACACAATGGGAATCATAACCATAGATAACCCACGAAAGTATTTATATGGTATTTTATGAACCCCAAACATAATTACAAAACCTAAAAGCAAGTGCATAAAGTGTTTTACAAGCAATGAAAATGTATTTGTATTTCCAATATTTGCCAAATTACTCGCAGCACTATAAACAGGCATAAACGAAAATATAGCCAATAGCGCGACTATTGCCCAAATAGCTTTATCTCCTTTTATTTGTTTAAATATGTTTTGCATGCTTAACCTTTTATAGATGAGCCCCTAATTCATCTCTAATATCTCATTTATAAATTTCGAACGGCATTTTTAAATTGACGTCCTCTATCTTCATAATTTTCAAATAAATCGAAACTAGCACATGCAGGTGATAACAACACATTATCTCCAGCTTGAGCAAGCTTATATGCTATTTTTACCGCTTCACTCATGTATTGCGTTTCAATAATTACATCAACCATTTTTCCGAATGACTCTATAAGCTTTGAATTATCTACTCCTAAACAAACAATAGCTTTAACTTTTTCGTTTACAAAAGGAAACAATTCTCTATATTCATTGCCCTTATCAACACCTCCAACAATCCAAACCGTTGGAGCATCCATACTTTCAAGAGCAAAATAAGTAGCATTTACATTTGTTGCTTTTGAATCATTAATGTATTGCACTTTATTAATTTTTAATACATGCTCTAAACGATGCTCAACACCTTGAAAATTCTCCAAACTTTCTCGTATAGTTTGTTTTCTAATTTTAAGTAAATGTGCCACAGTAGAAGCTGCCATTGCATTCTTCACGTTGTGCTTTCCTTCTAATGCTAAATTCTTTGTTGGCATAATGATTTTATTATTATCTATTGTTATTATTATCTTATTGTTGTCTAAATATGCGCCTTGCTCAATAACTTTTGTTAATGAAAAAGGCAATTTTTTTGATCGAATTTGATGCGTTTTCATATAGTCTGAAATAACCTCATCATCAGCATCATATATAAAATAATCGTCTTCTGTTTGATTCTCTACCACTCTAAATTTTGAGGCGATATAATTTTCAAACTTATAATCGTATCTATCTAAATGATCTGGTGTAATATTGGTTAAAACCGCAATTTTTGGTTTAAAATCCATGATATCATCTAATTGAAAACTACTAATCTCCAACACATAGTTATCATGATTTTTTTCTAAAATTTGCTTCGCGAAACTATCACCTATATTCCCAGCTAACCCAACATCTAATTCTTGTTTTAACAAGTGATGTGTTAAGGTTGCCGTTGTGGTCTTGCCATTACTTCCTGTAATTGCAACTAAAGTCGCCCCCGTAAATTTGGAAGCAAATTCAATTTCAGAAACCACTGTAATTCCTGCTTCACGAATTTGTTTCACCAAAGCCACTTTATCTGGAATACCAGGACTTTTCATGACGATGTCTGCATTCAGAATTTTTGATTCCGTATGCTGTTCATCTTCAAATTCAATCTCATTATTTAAAAGAACGTCTTTATATTTTTCTTTAATCTTTCCTTTATCTGATACAAATACGTCGTATCCTTTTGCTTTTCCTAAAAGCGCTGTTCCTACTCCACTTTCACCTCCACCAAGAATTACCAGCCTTTTCATTATCTAATTTTCAAGGTTACTATAGTTATAATAGCTAGTAGAATTCCAACAATCCAAAAACGGGTTACAATTTTACTCTCATGATAGCCAGACTTCTGATAATGGTGATGCAAAGGCGACATTTTAAAAATGCGTCGTCCTTCTCCAAACTTTTTTCGTGTATACTTGAAATAACTCACCTGTAAAACAACCGATAAGTTTTCTGCTAGAAATATTCCACACAATACTGGAATTAACCATTCTTTTCTAACAGCAATGGCTATTACAGCTATAATTCCACCAATGGTTAAGCTTCCTGTATCTCCCATAAAAACTTGAGCTGGATAAGTATTGTACCACAGAAAACCAACTAAAGCACCAACAAATGCAGCGATATAAATAGTTATTTCCTCTGCTCTTGGGATATACATTATATCTAAGTATTCTGAAAAAACAATATTACTTGACACCCAAGCAAAAATGCCTAAGGTTAACACAATTATGGCCGATGTTCCTGCAGCAAGACCATCAATGCCATCTGTAAGATTAGCTCCATTTGACACTGCGGTGATGATGAAAATACTGACCAAAATAAAAACTATCCATGCGTATTTTTCTAAATCTGGACTTATCCAAGTGATTAAATCAGAGTAATCAAACTCGTTATCTTTTACAAAAGGAATCGTTGTCTTGGTTGACTTCTCTTCAGGCTTAAATAATTTTGATGCTTGTACATCTGGGTTTTCAGCCCTTAACTCATTCTGTTGTTGAATTGGTAATTTTTCTTTTATAGTGACATCATTATGAAAAAACAATGTTGCTCCAACTATAATTCCTAATCCTACTTGACCCAATACTTTAAATTTCCCTTTTAAACCTTCCTTATCATTTTTGAATTTTTTAATGTAATCATCAATAAATCCAATGGTTCCCATCCAAAGCGTTGTAATAATTAGCAGAATGATGTAAATATTTTCAAGCTTCGCTAGTAGCAATACAGGAATAAGCGTGGCTAGTATTATGATAATTCCACCCATTGTTGGAGTTCCTGCCTTTTCTACTTGACCTTCTAATCCTAAATCTCGAATCGTTTCTCCTACTTGTTGTTTCTGTAAAAACTTAATAATACGCTTACCATATATCGTAGAAATTAACAATGACAATATGATTGCCACAGCAGCTCTAAAGGTTATAAACCCAAACAGCGATGCGCCAGGCAATTGGAACTGTTCTTCTAGATATTCGAATAGGTAATACAGCATTCTTTATTATTGTTTGTTTTCTACTTTTTTTTAGTGCTTGCAAGTTTTTTTTGACGCCCTGCAGAATAAGCTACTCTTGTAATTGTTTTAAATACTCTTGAACAATTTTATAATCATCAAAATCAAAGCGTTCACCTTTAATTTCTTGGTAATTCTCATGGCCTTTTCCTGCAATTAGGATTATATCTTTTGGCCCTGCCATTTGACAAGCTGTTTTAATGGCTTGCCTTCTATCTGTTATAGCCAATGTTTTTTTAAAATTTTGAGGTTCAACCCCTTTTTCCATATCTTCAATAATGGTTTCAGGCACTTCATTACGTGGATTATCGCTTGTAAAAATCACTTTTGTACTTAAAGCCGAAGCGATATGCGCCATTTTAGGTCGTTTTGTTTTATCTCTATTTCCTCCACAACCCACAACTGTAATCAGTTCTTCATTTTTAGTTCTGATGTCATTAATAGTTTCCAATACGTTTTTTAAAGCATCTGGCGTATGCGCATAATCTACAATCGCAGTCACTTGTTTTCCTGAAATAAAATACTGAAAGCGTCCAGCTACGTTTTCGAGCTCACTGATAAGCCTTAAAATCTCATCTTTTTCTAAGCCTAATAATTCAGCTGCACCATAAATTGCAAGAATATTATAAGCGTTAAAACTGCCTATTAGACGCGTCCATAACTCACTATCATTAACCTTTAACAACAAACCACTAAATTCACTTTCTAAAATCTGCGCTCTGTAATCTGCATAGTTTTTTAAAGCATAGGTATATTTTTTAGCTTGTGTATTTTGAAACATAACCAAGCCATTTTTATCATCTATATTAGATAAGGCAAAGGCTTCTTTTGGCAATTGATCAAAGAACTTTTTCTTAACATCTCTATACTCAGCAAACGTATCATGATAATCTAAATGGTCGTGAGACAGATTTGTAAAAATGCCACCTTCAAACCTTAAACCCGCTGTTCTGCTCTGATGAATACCATGCGAACTCACTTCCATAAAGCAAAACTCTACACCTTCAGCGTTCATCATTTTTAAATACTTATTGATGGTTAATGAATCCGGTGTGGTATGTGTAGCTTTATAGCTCGTATTGTCTACCATAATTTTTACCGTAGACAACAAACCAACTTTATAACCTGCTTTTTTAAATAATTGATATAACAAACTCGAAACGGTTGTTTTTCCGTTTGTACCTGTAACTCCAATTAATTTTAAATTCTCAGAAGGCTGCCCATAAAAGTTATTAGCCATATAAGCTAAAGCTTCATTAGAACTTGCGACTTCAACATAAGTAATCCCATCATGAAGTTGCTCTGGAAGCGACTCACAAACTATAGCTGTCGCACCATCCTTAATTGCTTTTTCAATATACTTATGACCATCTGTAACCACTCCTGAAATTGCCACAAAAACATCATTGGTTTGAATCTGACGCGAATCGAATTCTATTTTACCCACAGTAATACCTGTACTACCTACGACAGCATTAATTGTAACCTTATATAATATATCTTTTAATACCATCATGATGCCACTAAAACAATAGTTTGATTGGTTTGTAATTTTTGATGTTTCTCTACAGACTGCTTTTTAACAATGCCACTTCCTGTTAATTTTATTTTTACATCAACTTGCAAATTTTCTAATAATGCGATAGCGTCCATTGCTGGCATTCCAATTACACTAGGCATTAACTCTTTATATTTTCGAGAATTTTCAAAATAACTTTCGAACTCTTCATTTGCCAAATTATCTTCAAAATTGAGCGTATCAATTTCATCTACAATTGGTGTATCTGTGTAAATTTTTTGAGCAATTCTTTTGAACACTGGACCAGTTACATCAGCTCCATAATATCCTACTTTGGTACTTGGTTCATGAATAACCACAATGCAAGAATATTTTGGATTGTCAGCCGGAAAGTAACCGGCAAAAGACGACACATATTTTTTGTCTTTTTTCCACTTTTCGTAATTTGCATAGTCTATTCTAGCGGTTCCTGTTTTTCCTGCCATAGAAAATGTTTCAGAATACATTCGTCTACCTGTGCCACGAATTACAACATTCTTTAATATGTCTTGAATTTCATTTAAAGTCTTATCAGAGCATATTTTACCAACAAGCACTTCCTTATCAAACACTTCAATATTTTTATCAAAAGACTTTACAGACTTCAAAAAACGAGGCTTCAACAACTCACCACCATTTGCAATTGCATTATAAAAAGCTAAGGTTTGAAGTGGTGTCATTCTTAAATTATAACCATAAGCCATAGATGGCAAAGCATTTCTACTCCAGTTTGAAGCACCAGGTTTTGGGATATCTGGTTTTCCTTCTCCAATAATTGCTACACCTAGAGTTTTATCAAGCTTCCACGAGCTCAATCTATTTAAGAATTTTTCTGGTTGTTTTGAATAATGACTATCTATAATCGTTGCCATTCCTATGTTTGAAGACACCTCCAAAGCTCTTGCCACTGAAATCTCACCATATCCTCTTCCTGAATCAGTAATCACTCTACCATAAAAAGATTTTCGTCCTTTTTTGGTATCAACAACTGTTGCTGTATCAATTACCTTATCCTCTAAAGCAGCCATTACCGCCATGACTTTAAATGTAGAACCAGGCTCATGACTTTCTCCAACCGCATAATTTAAACGCTCGTAATACTTACCTTTTTTATTTCTTCCTAAGTTAGAAATTGCTTTTATCTCGCCAGTCTTAACATCCATTACCACCACACAACCATGATCTGCTTCATAAAGTTCTAATTGCTTCAACAAAGAATGGTGTGCTATATCTTGAATATTAACATCTATAGTGGTATAAACATCATAGCCGTCTTTTGGCTCAATTTCATTACCATCTCTTATGGGTTTCCATTGCCCATTACCTATTTTTTGTTTGAGCTGCTTACCATTTGTTCCTTGCAAGTACTTCACCCCAAAAGCACCATCAATTCCTGGCCTTGTAACATCTCCATTCTCATCTGTTCTTTCATAGCCAATTGTACGCTCGGCTACACCTCCCATTGGATGCTCACGTCTTGTTGTTTGCTCTACAATTAAACCTCCTTTAATTGCTCCTAGATTTAGCAAAGGAAAATTGCGCATTCGGATATAATCAGAATAACTAATATTTCGTGCTAAAAGGAAATATCTGTTCTTATTTTTTCTTGCTTTCCTAATAATATTCTTATAATAAGATGCTGGTTTCCCTTTATAAACATGAAGCGAATCAGCCAAAGCATTGATATACTTTTCGAATGTTGCGTCTTTAGCTTGAATAGCATCAATTCTAATATCATACTTAGGTATTGAAGTCGCCAACAAACTTCCGTCTGCAGAATACACATTTCCACGATTTGCAGGGATTGGAAAATCTCTAGTTGTATTCTTTTCGGCAAGAGCCCTATACTCATCACCTTGAACAAACTGAATACTAACCAGCTTAAACACCACTGCCAAGGCAAAGACAAACATGCAGCCTGCTACGAAGTACAATCTGTTCAATATGTTTTTTTCTGTTATTGCCAAAGCTTATCGTTCTTGCTTTTGTGATTTTACTATTATTTTTGTTGGTGGGTTTAAAGAAATCCCAATTCCTTTATCTTTCATTTCGGCTTCTACAAAAGATTCTTTTTTAAGCTGCATAAGCTTTCCTCTTTTATCTACAAATGCCGAACGCAACTCTTTTACTTCATTAGTTAACTTTGCGATTTCATATACTTTTTGATCCGCACTATGCGAACTTGCAATCATTATGATTGCTAGAAATGAAATAAAAATGATGATACGCCAATTTTTAAACGAATCATCACTGATTAGAAACTTCCCTTTTAATATGCCGTATATGTTTTTTTTCATATTTTTTTAGCAATCCTCAGTTTCGCACTTCTAGCTCTATTGTTTTGTTTTATTTCTTCTTTGGAAGGCACAATTAAACCTCCCACTTTTTTTAAAGGCACTTCAAAATTCCCAAACACATCTCTTTCAGGTTCTCCTTCAAACAGTCCATTTCTAATAAAACGTTTCACCAATCTATCCTCTAAAGAATGGTATGAGATAAAACTCAAACGCCCCTCTTTTTTTAAGATTTCAGGTGTCTGAAGCAACAATTCTTTTAACACTTCAATTTCTTGATTCACTTCAATACGAATTGCTTGATAGATTTGCGCCAAAACCTTATTCTCTTTTTGATGATTTAAAAACGGTTTTAAAACCGCCTTTAATTGTTCGCTTGTTTTTATTTCCGCTTGCTTACGTTCTTCAACAATGACCCTCGCCATTGCTGGAGCTTGTCGCAATTCACCGTATTGAAACAAGACCGTTCTTAACTGCTCTTCATCATAATTATTAACAACTTCAAAAGCAGACAACTTACTATCTTGATTCATTCGCATATCTAAATCCGCTTCAAAACGCGTAGAAAAACCACGCTCTGCAACATCAAACTGATGCGACGACACTCCGAAATCTGCCAAAACACCATCAACCTCTTTAGCTCCATAAAATCTTAAAAACCGTTTTATGAATCTAAAGTTCTCATTAATCAACACAAAACGATTATCATCAATTGCATTTGCTAAAGCATCTTTATCCTGATCAAAAGCATACAATTTTCCGTTAGGTCCTAACCTAGATAAAATTTCTCTACTATGACCACCACCACCAAACGTAACATCGACGTATACTCCATCTGGTTTAATAGCTAAACCATCAACGGTTTCTTTTAGTAATACTGCATTATGATAATCCATTGTCATCTTCCTCTTGTCCCATGACTTCTTCGGCCAAATCAGCAAAATCTGAAGCCGCATCATCAATAGCTTGTTCGTATTTATCTTTATCCCAGATTTCAAGAATATTTACCGCAGAGGCCAAAACCACCGCTTTAGTAATACCAGAAAAACCGATTAAATCTTTCGGAATTAATAATCGCCCAGCACTATCTACCTCTACTATTTTAACTCCAGCAGTAAAACGTCTAATAAAATCATTATTCTTTTTCTTAAAACGGTTGAGCTTATTTATTTTCTCCATCATCTTATTCCATTCAGACATTGGATACAGCTCCAAACACGGCTGAAATACAGCGCGCTTTAAAACAAAACCATCCTGTAAGGCCGATGACAACTGTTTTTTTAGCACAGCAGGTATCATTAGCCTTCCTTTGGCATCAGCTTTACATTCGTATGTTCCTATAAATGAATTCAAAAGGTTTCGTTTACCACTTTAACGATTAATATTCAAAGATATTGAAAAAATCACCACTTTTTACCACATTCTACCACATTTGTTGATAAGTTTTGATTTGAAATACATTCAAATTATTTTAAAGCCAGTAAATTCGACTTACGTACTATAATTTTCAAAGTGGGAATTATTAACATCGTTAACCTAGAAGTTCTCAGATAAAAAAAATTGATATTTTATTGATAATATTTATATTCTAAAGGATTTGGTTATATTTGTTTTTAACACATAAGCACTAACTTGCAAATGACACACCTTTTAAAAAAAGAAAAGGATTATAGATATATTGAAGTAGGCGAAGGCACACCAATTATCGTGTTGCATGGATTAATGGGTGGGCTCAGTAATTTTGATGCTGTGACTAAACACTTTAGCTCAAAAGGCTATAAGGTTATTATTCCAGAACTACCTATTTACACCATGTCACTACTAAAAACTAACGTAAAAAGCTTTGCCAATTACTTAAAAGCTTTTATTGAGTTTAAAGGCTTAAATGATGTTATTTTATTAGGAAATTCTCTTGGTGGACATATTGGCTTATACTACACAAAACTAAATCCTGAAAAAGTAAGAGCCCTTATTATTACAGGAAGCTCAGGGCTTTACGAAAGCGCTATGGGAGGTGGTTACACTAAACGTAGTGATTACGAAGTTATAAAAAAGAAAGCCCAAGATGTTTTTTACGATCCAGCAGTTGCAACAAAAGACATTGTAGATGAAGTTTACGAAACGGTTAACGACAGAAACAAACTAATAAAAACTTTAGCGATTGCAAAAAGCGCTATTAGACATAATATGGCTAAGGATTTACCTAAGATGGAAACTCCGATTTGTATTATCTGGGGAAAGAATGATACCGTGACACCACCTGAGGTTGCTGAAGAATTTCATGAACTGTTACCAGATTCTGAATTGCACTGGATTGATAAGTGTGGACATGCCGCTATGATGGAACACCCTGAAGAATTTAATACAATTTTAAATGCTTGGCTTGAAAAACGCGGATTTTAAAACCGCTTGACGTTTTTTTTTGCAAAAAGTATAAATCGCATATATATTACCTTAAGTTTAATTTAAAAGATTCCTACTTTGTTAGGAACGAGAGATGAAAATAAAATCAGCTGAATTTGTAGTTAGTAATTCCGAAGTGGAAAAGTGTCCTAAAAACAACTTACCAGAATACGCTTTTATAGGCAGAAGTAATGTTGGAAAATCTTCACTTATAAATATGCTAACCGACAGGAAAAGTTTAGCAAAAACATCTGGAAGACCCGGAAAAACACAATTAATCAATCATTTTATTATTAATGAAGATTGGTATTTGGTAGATTTACCTGGTTATGGTTATGCTCGTGTTTCTAAGAGTTCTAAGCAAAAGTTTCAGAAGTTTATTACTAATTATTTTGAACAACGCCAGCAACTCGTTTCTGCATTTGTATTGGTAGATGTGCGACACAAACCGCAACCTATTGATTTAGAATTTATGCAGTATTTAGGAGAAAGTGAAATTCCTTTTGGTATTATATTTACCAAAGCAGACAAATTAAAACCTAAGGCCATAGAGCGACAAGTTGACGAATATTGCAAAGAATTGCTTAAATTCTGGGAAGAACTACCTCCTTATTTTATAACATCTTCTTCTAAAAGCATTGGCAAAGACGACGTTTTAGAGTTTATTGCAACGACAAATGAAGAGATTGAACAATTAAGGTCTAATCTGTAATATAAAAAACTAGGCCTTTACATCTAAAGCATCTCTAAGCGCATTACCAACCAACATAAAAGCCATTACTAATACCATAATACAAAAGCCAGGTATTAAAGCCAAATATGGTTTTCCTAATATGATATAATTATAGTGATCTTTTATCATAGCACCCCAACTTGCCATTGGCGGTTGCGCACCAATACCTAAAAAACTCAATCCACTTTCTATTAAAATTGCAGCAGCGAAATTAGCCGCTGAAATCACAATTAAGGGACCAAAAACATTAGGTAAGATGTGCTTTGTTATAATTCTGTAATCATTATACCCCAAAGCTCTTGCTGCGGTTACATATTGCATTTCCTTAGCACTTATAATCTGCCCTCTTACTACTCTTGCCACTTCTACCCACATTGTTAACCCTACAGCAATAAAAACTTGCCAAAAACCTTTACCTAAGGCTAAAGTAATAGCAATAACTAATAATAAGGTTGGAATAGACCATGTGATATTAATAATCCACATAATAAAAGCATCGACCTTACCACCGTAATAACCAGCCAAACTTCCCATTAACAGCCCAACTATTAACGATATAAAAACAGCGACAAAACCAATAAAGAAAGAAATACGAGAACCTATTAAAACTCGGCTTAAATAATCTCTTCCATATTTATCCGTACCAAAAACAAAGCTTCTATTCTCTATATAATCATTGAAATTGGAATCTGGAAACCTTGATAACTCTATTTGCTTTTCTATACCTTGTAATCCATCAGAAGCATATTCCACATAATGTAAAACACCATTTTTTAAGCTGTAAGATTGAATAGGGATTTCAGTATCAGTATTGTTAGATCCTAAAAATAATTTTGAAAAAAAGTTTTGTTCTGTTTCAATTCCTGATGGAATAGTTAACATTTGAACTTGAAATCCAGGTGGTTTAGAATGAATAGACAAATGCATCTGATTTGCATTTTTTGAAGCATCAGGAGCAAACAGATATGCAAATACAGAAATTAACCCAATACAAGCAATAACTCCCATACTAAAAACGCCCCAAAAGTTTTTTTTGAACTTTTGAAGCGCCAATTTTGATAATGAATTACTTTGATTGCTCATTTATAACATTAATTCTTCACAGAATTTGCTACTTTATTTTTAATAGCATAAGTCATTCTTAAGTCATTAAGTACATTTATAGCTTCCTCAACATATACGTCTTTTGATAAAGCTGTATGCCAACGGTTTCTTTTTTCCATTAACACAGAATCTTTATCCATCAATTTTAATTCGTAAGGCAAAGAGTTAAAAGTTAGGTTTGTTTTATATTCTGATAATTTCGAAAAACGCTTGGCTTCTTCTTCATTAATTTCCATTTCCTTTTTATAGGCATCATAGTTTAACGAATAATTTTCACGGTCTCTTATTTTTTTAACCCACTGCGCATTAGCATCTATAAGTTTTAGCTGCTCATTTGCTGCCATACGCGCTTTACTCTTGCTAATTGTGGTTTCATAATCAAAATAATTTTCCCAAACATCATAATCTGCTGCATCAATTTTATCCCATGGTAATGGGTTTTCTTGGTTTTTTTCACCAATATCAATATAGCTATAACGATCCGGAACCACCACATCACTCTTAACTCCTTCTAATTGCGTTGAACCACCATTTATTCTATAAAATTTCTGAGTTGTAAACTTCAAGGCTCCCATATCTCCTTTCGTATTATTCCTTACCATTCGGTTTAAATCCCATACAGTTTGCACAGTACCTTTACCATAGGTTTGTTTACTACCAATAACAATTCCTCTTTTATAATCTTGCATTGCTGCCGCCAAAATCTCAGAAGCCGAAGCCGATAATTCGTTAACTAAAATAACTAACGGTCCATCCCAAACTATTGATTTATCTTTATCACTAAGCACTTCTTTAGCTTCACCTGTAGTTTTTACTTGCACAACAGGACCTTCTTCAATAAATAAGCCTGCTATATCTACAACTGTTTGTAAAGAACCACCTCCATTATTTCTTAAATCCATCACCAAACCTTCAACACCTTGTTCTTTTAATCTTAAAATTTCTTGTTTAATATCTGAAGCTGCATTTCTTTCGTTATAATCTTCAAAACTGATATAAAACTTAGGCAAATTGATAATCCCAAAGGTTTTACCCTCTTTTTCTACTATAGACGATTTTGCATAGGTTTCTTCTAACTCTACAACATCTCGCTTAATAGATATATCTTGAATAGTACCATCTACTTTCTTTAAAGTTAATGTTACAACAGTTCCTTTTGGTCCTTTAATAAATTTAATAGCATCATCTAAACGCATACCAACGACGTTAACTGCTTCTTTTTCATCCTCTTGTTTCACTTTAAGAATCTGGTCGCCAACCTCCAATTCATTGGCTCTCCAAGCAGGTCCACCACTTATAATTTCATTGACCATGATACCGTCAACTTTCTTTTGTAAACGTGCGCCTATTCCTTCAAACTTCCCAGAAATATCTCTATCAAAACGCTCTTTGTCTTCTGGCGCAAAGTAAAACGTATGTGGATCAAACTCTTCTACAATAGCATTAATATATACAGAAAACCAATCTTGACGTCTTCTGTCCTCAATGTAATCGTAAAGCTCATCTAATGATTTTTTGGTTGTCAATCGTGCTTCAGCTTCTACTTCTTTAATTGACTTCTTCTCTTTTGGTTTTACTTCTTCACCTGACTCTTCATCAGAAGAAAGCTGAGAAAGAGCATCATCATAATTAGCAATAGTAGAAAACTTAAGTTGTTGCCTCCAACGTTCTTTCATTTCTCGCTTATTTGTAACATAAGTGAGTGCTTCATAATCTGCATTATAATTTTCTTCTTTTGAAAAATCGAAAGGCTTTTCTAACACATCTGTGTAAATCTTTTTAGATTCTTGAATACGCAGCAACAGGCGTTCGTGTGTAAGGTTAAAAAACGAGACGTCATAAGCTTTAATTTGATCGTCTATTTTATCCCTATATGCTTCAAATTCTTCGATATCTGATTCATAGAAATAACGTTTAAACGGATCTAAATTATTTAAATAAACGTCAAAAACATGCGTTGAAAAATCATCATTAATATCTTTTGGATCAAAATGACCTTGATCTAAGAGATACGTAATAAGTTGTATAAGCAATTTATCTTTATCTGGATCTTCAAATTTCTTAGTTGTAAAACTGCATGAAGCGAACGCTATTAACAACGCTAGCAGTAAAAACTTATAATTCCCTTTCATTCTTCTTTTATTTATTGTTTGATTTGGTAAAAATGAGTTTTGCTTTTACCTCATAGTTTCCATTAAAAAACTTTAGAAAGAAGCAATTCATTTTTATTATTTTAAATATCTATTTTAAGTAGATTTCAATTTTTCACTAAAATAGATGAAAAAATCGTGCCATAAAAAAACGAGACACTAATTTTTTGTTAAACACGATATAATGTATAAAACCAAAGCTTTTTACTATTTTTACAACTCATTAATTCTTTGTACGAAATGTCTGCACGCCCTTTAATTTTAGTTACCAATGATGATGGTATTACAGCCCCAGGAATTAGAACCTTAATTTCAGTAATGCATACTATTGGAGATGTTGTCGTAGTTGCGCCAGATAGTCCACAAAGCGCCATGGGACATGCCATTACCATTAATTCTACTTTACACATGGAAAAAGTAACGATTGATGGCAAACAACCCGAATACAGTTGCTCAGGAACTCCTGCAGATTGTGTAAAACTAGCAGTAAATGAAATTTTAGAACGACGACCAGACATCTGTGTTTCAGGAATTAACCACGGCTCTAATTCATCAATAAATATTATTTATTCTGGCACAATGAGTGCTGCTTTAGAAGCTGGTATTGAAGGTATTCCTGCCATCGGTTTTTCTCTTTTGGATTACAATTGGAATGCTAATTTTGAACACTGTAAGCCTTTTATAGAAACCATAACGAAACAAGTTTTGGAACATGGTTTACCAGATGGCGTTGTATTAAACGTCAATCTTCCAAATCTTGAAAAAGAGGCTATAAAAGGTATTAAAGTTTGCCGACAAGCAAAAGCGAATTGGAAAGAAGAGTTTGACAAGCGTACTAATCCATCTGGACGCGAATATTATTGGCTAACAGGTAAATTTGTAAATATGGACAAAGGTGAAGATACGGACGAATGGGCTTTAGAACACGGTTATGTTTCTGTTGTTCCTGTTCATTTCGATTTAACAGCGCACCACACCATTCAAAAATTAAATACTTGGAACTTGAATGATTAAAACAACACAAACCTAATTTAAACAAATGAAGTATTATATCATTGCTGGAGAAGCTTCAGGAGACTTACATGGTTCTAATCTTATGAAAGCCTTATTTAAACAAGATAAGGAAGCCAACATCAGATTTTGGGGTGGAGATCTCATGCAAAGCGTTGGAGGGGAATTGGTAATGCATTATAAAGAGCGTCAATTTATGGGGTTTGCTGAAGTGATTCTTAACCTCAGGAAAGTTTTAGGTCAAATAAAATTTTGCAAAGCTGATATTGAAACATTTCAACCCGATGTTATTGTTTTTATTGACAATTCCGGTTTTAATCTTAGAATAGCAAAATGGGCAAAAGCACTTAATTTTAAAACGCATTATTATATTTCCCCTCAAGTTTGGGCTTCTAGAGCAAGTAGAGTTGAAAAAATAAAGCAGTATGTAGATGCGATGTATTGCATCCTTCCTTTTGA
The DNA here is from genome assembly GCF_018860565.1 of Winogradskyella psychrotolerans. Taxonomy (GTDB): domain Bacteria; phylum Bacteroidota; class Bacteroidia; order Flavobacteriales; family Flavobacteriaceae; genus Winogradskyella; species Winogradskyella damuponensis. The sequence continues at coordinate 775,367 of NZ_JAHKPS010000022.1, read as the reverse complement.
AAAAGCATTCTACAAAAAATACAACTACGATGTTCATTTTGTTGGACATCCTTTAATTGATGCTATTGCAGATAGACCTCAAGTTGATGACAGCGTTTTTAGAAAGACACATAATCTTAACGACCAACCTATTATTGCATTATTACCTGGAAGTCGAAAACAAGAAATCACAAAAATGCTTGGTGTTATGCTAAGTTTAGTTGATGATTTTAAAGATTATCAATTTGTAATTGCTGGTGCTCCAAGTCAAGACTACGAGTTTTACAAAAGTTTTATTAAAAAGAAAAACATTAAATTTATTTCTAATAAAACCTATGATTTATTGAGTATTTCGACGGCAGCTTTAGTGACTTCAGGTACTGCAACCCTTGAAACCGCATTATTTAAAGTACCACAAGTTGTATGCTATAAAGCTAATGCTATTTCATATCAAATTGCTAAACGAATTATTACTTTAAAATATATTTCGCTGGTGAACTTAATTATGGACAGGGAAGTCGTAACAGAACTCATTCAAGGAGATTTAAACAAAACACGACTAAAAAAAGAATTAACTGCTATTTTAGATACCAAAAAACGAGAACAACTCTTTTTAGATTATTACGAATTAGAGCAAATATTGGGCGGACGAGGAGCTAGTGCACAAACCGCTAAACTAATTTATGACGCGGTTAAAACTAAAGACTAAAAAAGAATAAATGAAAAAAACAATTACACTTATATGCCTTATTTTACTTGTAAGTAGCTGTAAATCTAAAAAATCATACTCTAGTAAAAAAAGCCAAACCCATACTGTAAAAGTTAATACCAAAACAAAACCTTCTGCCGAAGCAGAAACCATTGTAAAATATGCCAAGACCTTTGATGGCACACGTTATAAATATGGCGGCACTACCAAAAAAGGCATGGATTGCTCTGGTTTAATTTACACGAGTTATAAAAAATACAATGTTACCTTACCAAGAACCACATCTGGACTTAAAAGTACGGGAGATTGGATAGACTTAAAAGAAGTTAATGTTGGAGATTTAGTGTTTTTTGCTACTAATAAAAACAGTAGAAAAGTGAATCATGTTGGTATTGTAACCAATGTAAGAACAGGAAATGTTGAATTCCTTCACGCCTCGAGCAGTAGAGGTGTTATGATTTCTTCGTTAGCTGAAAAATATTGGTATTACTCTTTTGTACAGGCAAGACGCGTGCTGTAATTACATTTTTTATTTTTATCTTAGTAACTCATAATCATGAAGTTACTAAATTTTACCATAATAAAACTGACCATTTGTTTGGCCGTTGGGATTCTTTTAGCTCATCATCTAAAATTGAATTTCCAATATGTTTTATATGCAACCATTGCTTTAGTAAGTTTACTTGGCATTTATTGGTTAATGTTAAAATCAAAAATTAACCGCTCTCCTCTTTTTGGAATTGTAGCATATCTATGTATGACAGGAGTTGGAATGACCTCCTACAATATCCAAAACGAAAAATTAAGGCCACAACACTACACAAATTTAAGTTCTTCTGAAAACTATAACACTATTGTTTTTAGAATTAAAGAACGTCTAAAACCAGATGCTTATAACGATAAATATATTGCAACCATAAAATCATTTAATGATAAAACAGCAATAGGTCGTTTATTAATTAATATTAAGCGCGACAGTATTCAAAAACACATAAGTATTGATGACATTTTCTTTACTTCTTCAGAATTAAAACAAATTCAAAAACCATTAAACCCTCATCAATTTGATTATAATAAGTACCTAGAACTACAACAGGTACACCATCAATTATATCTAAATTCTACAACTATTTTACAATTATCTGATTCTAAATCTACCATATATGGTTATGCAGATGCATTGCGAAGAAAAATCAATATTAATCTAGCTAAAGCCGGATTTGAAGATGAAGTGCTTAGTATTATGAATGCACTGTTATTAGGCCAACGACAAACAATTGACAAAACAATATATAATAATTATGTCAACTCAGGAACCATTCACATTTTAGCCGTTTCAGGCTTACATGTAGGTCTTATTTTATGGATCTTAAATGCATTATTTAAACCACTACTCTATCTTAAGTATGGCCATTTTATCAGACCTTTTGTCTTAGTCATTATACTATGGAGTTTTGCAGTTATTGCTAGCTTATCTCCATCTGTTACAAGAGCAGTAACAATGTTTAGCATTATTAGTATTGCCATGCACCTAAAACGACGGACAAATATTTATAATACTTTGGTCATTTCTGCATTTTGGATATTACTGATTGAACCTACATTTTTGTTTGCTGTTGGATTTCAAATGAGTTATTTAGCTGTACTTGGAATTGTAAGTATCCAACCTATTATTTATAAACTTTGGAAACCCAAATATTGGATTATAGATAAACCTTGGCAAATTTTTACAGTTACTTTAGCTGCTCAAGCAGGAGTTGTACCAATTAGTTTGTTTTATTTTCATCAGTTTCCTGGTTTGTTTTTTATTTCAAATCTAGTTGTCATTCCGTTTTTAGGGATAATACTCGGATTGGGATTGCTTGTTATTGCTCTCGCTCTTATGAATATGCTTCATAGCTCTATAGTCTCTATTTATAGTTTTATAATTGATAGTTTAAATGGATTCATAGCTTGGGTAGCTCAATTTGAAAACTTTCTATTTAGAGATATTCCGTTTACAATGCCTCAAGTTATTGTTTGTTATATAATAATTGTAGGCTTAGTCCAGCTTTACAAATTCAGAAATTTTAAATGGACAGCAACTAGTTTAATTGCTATAATTATACTTCAGGGAGTTAACTTTTACAACAAATATAAAATTCAAAACGACGCTTTCGTTATATTTAATAAAAGTCGTAAAACAGTGATTGGCCTAAAACAACATAAAAAATTAACCATATATCATAATTTAGATTCTACAAAACTAGAATCAGATTATGCAATAAAGAATTATAAAATAGGTGAATCGTTAAACTTTATAATTTCTGACAGTTTACAATCTGTTTACCAATACAAAGACAAGGTAATTCTAGCCATAGATAGTTTGGGCATCTATAAAGGCATTACTTTTCAGCCCAATTATATCTTATTACGAAATTCTCCAAAGCTCAATCTCAACAGAGTAATTGACAGCCTAAAACCACAACTAATCATTGCAGATGCAAGCAATTACAAATCTTATTTAAAACGTTGGAAAGCGACTTGTAGGCATAAAAAAATCCCTTTCCATCAAACTAACGAAAAGGGAGCTTTTATAATTGAATAACTTTTTATTCTTTAAAGGTTGGCTCAAATGATTTGTAATATTCATTAAACTGTTCTTGCGTAGTCATTTCTTTATACTTATCACTTTGAAATATCTTTAGATACAATTCTAATTGTTGCGGCTTTAGATAGCCTTGAATAGGAGAAATTACACCTCCTTCTTCATCAAAAAACACCATAGTAGGATAAGCTCTAATTTGCAAATATCTAGAAAACTCGTGTGCGCTATTTCTTCTATTCGCCTTTGTGGCATCGTAATTTGGATTTCCAAATGTATTCTCTTTATAAGTTACTTCTTCATTACCTTCAGCATTAAATTTTACCGCATAATAATGTTTATTAACATAAGCAGCCACATCTGCATTCTGAAACGTATTTTTATCTAACATTTTACATGGACCACACCAGTTGGTATATACATCCATAAATATTTTTTTAGGTTCTTTTTTTTGAAGCTCTAAAGCCTCTTCTAAGGTTACCCAATTAATCTCTTGTGCCATTGCTGTCCATGATAAAGCAAAAACAGCTATTAATCCTAAAATTATTTTTTTCATCATATTTGTTTTGTTGCAAATAGTGAGTCGAACTTACAAAAAATGCTCCTAAACAGGAGCATTTTATATGTTTTTAACGGTTTTTGTTAACGAACACCATGCATTAATTTTTTCAACACAGGATTTAAAACGAATATTATTAGTCCTGCAATAACTGGTACAATGGTAAATATTAAGAAGAATGTAGACAAACTATATTCTTTAGTAATATTTTCAATTTGGCCACCAACAACAGCGGCTAGTTTATTACCAATTGCAATGGCTAAATACCACATACCAAACATTAAGGCAATCATTCGTCCTGGCACCAATTTACTGACATAAGACAAGCCTACAGGCGATAAGCAGAGCTCTCCTAGCGTATGGAATAAGTAGGCCAAAATAAGCCAAACCATACTCACTTTAACGCCTTCCACAAGACCAAAAGCTCCAAAAGCCAACAAACCAAAACCTAGACCCATGGTACATAGTCCTAAAGCGTATTTGGTAGCTGCACTCGGATTGTATTTACTTTCCCACCACTTAGAAAAGAATGAGGCAAATACAATAATAAAAAATGAATTTAAAATACTAAACCAAGATACCGTAATCTCCACTTCTTTATCTCTTACTTTGGTAATGGTTGCAGCTACAACACCGTTATCTCTATTTAGCTCTACTCCTTTTTGTTTTGTCATTTCTAGACGCACATCATCTAAGAAGCCAAACTCAGATCCATCATTATTTTTAGGGGTAATATTTAGTTTATCACCAATAGTAAATGTTAATGGTTCTGCTATTTTTGTCGTTCGGGTTACTACTTTATGGTTTGGATCAGATTTGGTATTCTCAGAAACCGGAATGTAAATAAATTTCATTTTACCTTCTTCATCTACCTTCTGTTTTCCATTTTCGTCTAAATCTGGTTTTTCAATTGCAGAGTATTCCACGTCATAAGCTACAGTGTTATAATCTCTATTTAACATCCAACCTACAATTCCCCACATTAATAAGAAACAAACCACCAATACAATATTAGAACCTGGTATTTTCTTAAATGTTTTCTTCCATAGGATAAATAACACATAAGAAATAATAATTAAAGGAATAACCGTAAGTAAGGTATTTACAATATTAAAGAATGTTGCAGCACTACCACTTAACATTCTGTCCACATTATCTCGGGCAAAAATCACTAAAGACGATGCTCCTTGCTCAAAGGACATCCAGAAAAATACTGTAAAAAATGCAAAAATGATAAAGGCAATCATACGATCTCTAACGACTCTTGTATAACGCATTATTCTTCCAATTACAAGTACTAAGAATAAAGCTAGAGCAAATAGAACGGCTGTGTATTGCCCTTCAAAATCGCCTACTTGTAAAAATGCAAACATATCGATACCTGCAATTTTAGACATTGGGTCGTTAATAGCATAACCAAGACCAATGATCGATGAAATAACGATTAGCACTTTATCTAAAGTTGTAAAAGGATTAGGACGTTCTTCTTGAGTCTCTTCTGTAACTTCAACACTTTCTTCGTTAATATTTTGTGGCAATTCTACTTCGTGCTGTTCCGATGGCTTTGCTCCTATTTTCCCAAATAATGGTCCTGCCAACCAAAATTGAATAGTTCCTAAAAGCATAAAAATTCCAGCTAAACCAAAACCATAGGCCCAACCAACTTTTTCTGCTAAATACCCACACAACATCATCCCAAAAAACGCCCCTGCATTTACTCCCATATAATAAATAGTATAAGCACCATCTTTTTTCTCAGGATTTTTTTTATACATATCAGAAATGATAGACGTCATTGTAGGCTTAAAGAAACCTGTTCCTACAACTAATAGAAACAAACCAAAGTATAATGAGAACTCTGTCTCTAAGGCCATAGAGGCATGACCTGCCGTCATAATTAAAGATCCAATAATAACTGCTGCTCTATAGCCTGTATATTTATCTGCTAGCCAACCACCTATAATCGGTGTAATATATAGTAACATGGCATAAGTTCCGAAAAGTGCACCTGCATTTTCAACCGTCCATTCCCAACCTGGATTGTAGCCAATAGCTGCCATAGTAAGAAAATTCACCAATAACACACGCATACCGTAGAACGAAAAACGCTCCCACATTTCGGTGAAAAATAATACAAAAAGTCCTGCCGGATGACCAAGAACTTTATCTTTAAATAAATTTTCGATGTCTGTATTCATTATATATAGGATAGATTATAATTAGTTGCAATAATTAATTGATTCCATGCATCATTTTCTTCAATTTCGGATTTAAAATCAATAAAATCACTGCTGCAAAAATAGGTATTGCTGCAATAATTAAGAAAAAGGTAGACATCGAATATTTCTGAGAGATTTGATCAATATACGACCCTGTCATTCCGGCAATGAAGTTGGCAATTGCAGAAGCTGTAAACCAAAGTCCAAACAACAATCCTGCTAAACGTTTAGGCGACAATTTAGAAACATAAGACAGTCCTACTGGTGACAAACACAATTCACCCGTTGTATGAAAAAAGTAGGCCATTATTAACCATACCATACTTACAGATGCACTAGTTGCACCTTGAGGGATACTATTAGAACCTACAGATAAAACTACAAACCCGATACCTACTAAAGCTAAGCCCATTGCAAATTTAACTGGACCAGAAGGATTCCATACTTTTTCCCACATTTTACTAAATGAGGATGCTAAAGTGATAATAAAAAAGGAATTCAAAATTTGAAACCAAGAAACAGTAACTTCTGTCTGTTCAAGACTAAATTCTCTGTATACTTTCCAACCACCTAAAAACCAAATAATCACAAAAGATAATCCAGTGAAAATAATTGTTAATGGATACGTCTTATATATTTTCTTTCCTAAGCCATATAGTACCCAAGACACTATTATAATTGGAAAAATAGTTAAAATAGCATCTATCCATTTAAAAATAACACCTGAGTTACCTTCTAAAACTCTCTGAGTATAATCTTTTGCAAACACCGTCATAGATCCACCTGCTTGCTCAAAAGCAAAGAAGAAGAAAATACTAGCTACCATTAACACACCAACAACCACTAATCTATCTCTTACAATATGAGCAGGTGTTTCTATTTCATCTTCATCATCTACAATTTTATCTAACTCTGCTTCAAATTGTTTTTTAGGTGTTTCACCAACAACACCAAATATATTACGCCCAAAATAGAATTGTAACATACCGAAAAGCATAAATACACCTGCCAATCCAAATCCATAATGCCATCCTATTTTTTCTCCAATGTATCCACAAAGCAACATACCTAAGAAAGCACCAGCGTTAATACCCATATAAAAAATAGTATAACCAGCATCTTTTTTAGAACTTGAATCTGGATATAAATTTCCTACCATTGATGAAATATTTGGCTTAAATAAACCATTTCCTAAAATCATCATTACAAGTCCTGCGTAGAAAAAATTAGGGCTTACACCTTCAAAAGCCATAGAAGCATGTCCTAAAGTCATAATTAATGCACCTAATAAGATTGCTTTTCTAAACCCAGTAAATTTATCAGCCAATATTCCTCCTAAAAGTGGTGTTAAATAAACCAAACCTGTGTACCAAGCATACAACTGCATTGCATCAGCATTTGTCCATTCCCAGCCTCCTTTGCCAATTTCTGTTATTAAAAATACCGTTAACAGTGCTCGCATTCCATAGTAACTAAAGCGTTCCCACATTTCTGTAAAAAACAACACGAACAATCCTGCAGGATGTCCCATTACCATAGAGTCATCAATACCTTGCTTTTTGAGATGCTTGATTAAAGACGGATCATTTTCTTGGCTCATAAGTTTAATTTTTAGGTTTATAAAATTTCAGTTAGTTAGTTTATTCTTTTTTAAATCAAATTTTTATTTTCTTCTCATAATTTGCTTTTGTAAGAAAGCAGATTAGTTCCTTTTTTCACTCACATAAGCGCTTACTTAATCTAATTACTCACCCAATGTACGATGAATAAAATCTGTCATCTTTTTATAGAGATGTAATCTAGTGTTTCCACCATAGATGCCGTGATTTTTATCTGGATAAATCATCCATTCAAATTGCTTATCTGCCTGAATTAAAGCTTCAACCATTCGCATGGTATTTTGTACATGAACATTATCATCGCCTGTACCGTGAATCAATAAATAATCTCCTTTTAATTTATCTACATGATTTATTGGAGAATTTTCGTCATAACCACTCGGGTTTTCTTGCGGAGTAGTCATATAACGCTCGGTGTAAATTGTATCATAAAACCTCCAACTCGTTACTGGAGCGACTGCTATAGCCATTTTAAAAACATCGTTCCCTTTCAATAGTGCATTGCTACTCATAAAACCTCCATAACTCCATCCCCAAATCCCTATTCTTTCAGCATCAATATAATCCAATTCACCTAATTGTTTTGCCGCTTCAATTTGGTCTTCGACTTCGTATTTCCCCAATTCATTTTGAGTAACTTTCTTGAAAGCTGCACCTTTAAACCCTGTACCTCTACCATCAATACAAACCACAATATAACCTTGCTGTGCTAACATTTGGTACCAATAATCGTTTGCACTATTCCAACGGTTAGCCACTTGTTGTGAGCCTGGTCCAGAATATTGGTACATAAACAAAGGGTAGGTTTTATTGGCATCAAAATCTTTAGGTTTAATAGTCCACATATTTAAATCGTTACCATTTACAGAAATAGTACTGAACTCTTTTTTAGACATGATATAGCCTTCTAATTGTTTTGCTAAACTTCTATTATCTTTAATAGATTTTATCAATTTACCAGATTTTGAAGTGTGCAGAGTATATTCATACGGTACTGTTGCACTAGAAAACGTATTAATAAAATATGTAAAATCTGCACTAAATGAAGCGCTATTTGTTCCAGTTTTATTAGTAAGACGCTTTTTGTTTTTCCCGTTTAATTGTATGGAGTATACATCTCTATTTATAGAACCATTTTCTGTAGATTGGTAGTAAATAGTATTCGCTTTTTCATTAAAACCATAGTAATTGGTAACTTCCCAAGTGCCTTTAGTCACCTGATTTATTAATGTTCCTTCTTTTGAATAATGATAAATATGATTAAAACCATCTAACTCACTTGTCCAAATAAAACTGTTGTCCTTTAAAAACGTTAAATTAAAAGTCACATCTATATAAGCTTTATCTTTTTCTTTCAATACGTTAGTCATAGACTTATCCTTGGTATCAAACAACCAAAGTTCTAATTCATTTTGATGACGGTTCATAAACTGAACACTCAAAACATTAGCCTCATTGGTCCATTTTAATCTTGGAATATAAAAATCATCAGGCCTATCTTCACTTAACTCTGTTAGTTTTTTAGAATCTAAATCGTACAGATGTAAAGACACTTTAGAGTTTGCTTCACCTGCTTTTGGGTATTTAAAAACATGTTGTGTTTGGTATAAATCTGAACCATAAACATCCATAGAAAATTCAGGAACCTCAGACTCGTCAAATCTTATAAATGCAATTTGATTGCTATCTGTATTCCAATCAAAAGCTCTAACAAAGCTAAATTCCTCTTCGTAAACCCAATCCGTTATACCATTAATAATCTTGTTTTTTTCGCCATCTGTAGTTAACTGTTCTACGTTTCCAGATGTTAAATCCTTTACAAATAAATTATTTTCAAATCCGTAAGCTACTTTAGTTCCGTCTGGCGACAATGTTGGTTCTTGGACTAAATCTTCTGATACTTTAGTCACTTTTTTTGATGCGACATCATAAATATAATATTCACCCAACGTAGAGCGTCTAAAAACGGGTTGTGATTTTGTAGTTAGAATTATTTTAGATTCGTCTTCACTAAATGAATAATCAAAAAAACCTTGAATCTCAGAAATATCAGCTGAAGACACTAAGGTTTTTACTTTTTCTAAAGTTTTATAATCGTAAATATCTATGGTGGATGTTCTGCTTTGCCTATCGAAATTCAACACTGAATACTGATTTCCATTAGACATTGAGTGTAAGGCTTGCATCCCTTCTGTTCTAAAAGTCCCACTCCAAATATCTTGAAGTGTGATTTGTTTTTCTTGACAAAAAACGAAAGAGGTCATTAAAAAGCAAAAAACAGCTGCAAGGTGTCTTAATTTCATGTATATGTATTTATTATTTATAAAAAGTTGCACGTGATTCGCTACTAATCATTCTTTTGTGCGATAACATTTTTAGCATGCTCAATTTATAAATTTTATGTTTTAATAAAGCAATGCCAAGTTTACTAAAAATTATGCAAAAAATCGCTATTATTAACAGTAAATCGGCATTTACAATGGTTTATGCACACATTTTACACCAATCCTAGTATCTTTGTTTTTTCAAAAATAAGAACCAACATGCCAAATACCATTTCTGGCTTTTCTAAGCTTTCTAAATCCCAAAAGATCGAATGGCTTTTAAACACGTATTTCACAGATAAAGATAATGCAAGAGCACTTGTAAAACAGTATTGGAACTCAGACGATAAACTTCAAAAGTTACACGATGAATTTATTGAAAACACCATTACTAATTACTATTTACCATTGGGTGTTGCTCCTAATTTCTTAATTAATGAGACCACTTACACCATCCCAATGGCAATTGAAGAAAGCTCTGTTATTGCTGCCGCAAGTAAAGCTGCTAAGTTTTGGCTAGATCGCGGTGGTTTTAAAGCCGAAGTATTATCTACCGAAAAAATTGGTCAAGTTCATTTTATATATAAAGGCGATTTTAACAAACTTAAAGCCTTTTTTAAACATGTAAAACCTAAACTCATTAGTGACACAGCTTCCATGACTAAAAGTATGGAACGCCGAGGAGGTGGTATATTAGATATTCAATTACGAAACAAATCTCAAGATTTACCTAATTATTACCAGCTACATGCCACTTTTGAAACTCTGGATGCGATGGGAGCCAATTTCATCAATACCTGTTTAGAGCAGTTTGCTACAACTTTTAAAAACGAAGCGTTGAAGTTTGATGATTTTAATGCTGAAGAGAAAAATCTTTCTGTTGTAATGAGCATTCTTTCTAACTATGTCCCACAATGTTTAGTACGCGCTGAAGTATCTTGTAAAATAGAAGATTTAAAAAGTAAAGATATTCCTAATCCTGAAGAATTTGCACAAAAATTTAAACAGGCCATTAATATTGCAGAAATAGAACCTTTTAGAGCCGTAACACACAATAAAGGTATTATGAATGGTATTGATGCCGTTGTTTTAGCTACCGGAAATGACTTTAGAGCTGTTGAAGCTGGAGTACATGCCTATGCTGCAAAAGATGGCAGCTATTCTAGCTTAACACATTGTTCAATTACTGATGATATTTTTAAATTTTGGATTGAAATCCCATTAGCCTTAGGAACTGTTGGTGGCTTAACGAGTTTACATCCTTTAGTCAAATTCTCATTAGAGATGCTACAGAAACCAACTGCAAAAGACCTAATGAAAATTGTTGCTGTTGCAGGATTGGCTCAAAATTTTGGTGCTGTAAAATCTTTAACCACTACTGGGATACAAGAAGGTCATATGAAAATGCATTTGATGAATATTCTAAATCAGTTTGAAGCTACAGATGATGAAAAAATAAAACTTGTTGAACATTTTAAAACTAATGTCGTTACTCATAGCGCTGTTGTTGAAGCTATAAAAAACATAAGAGCGTAGAGAAATCCTAAAACCAAAACTTTGAACCCAAAGGCTACAACATATAGAAGTAACGGAAAATTATTACTCACAGCTGAATACGCTGTTTTAGACGGAGCAAAAGCTTTAGCTATTCCTACTAAATATGGACAGAGTTTGGTTATTGAACCAAATCATTCTAATCTAATACATTGGAAGAGTTTTAATGAACTTGAAGAAATTTGGTTTCAATGCTCAATTACTTATGATGAGATTACCGTTAGTATTCAAAAAAATAAGCCTGCTGATGACATCAAAGCACGTTTATTACAAATTTTAAAAGCGACTAAAAACTTAAATCCTGAGTTTTTAGCGTCCAACCAAGGTTACAATATTACCACTTATCAAGATTTTAATAGACTTTGGGGATTAGGCACCTCTTCTACCTTAATTAACAATATAGCTATTTGGGCAAATGTTGATGCCTATAAATTACTCGAAAAAACTTTTGGCGGTAGTGGATATGATATTGCCTGTGCTCAAAATGAGACTCCTATTACATTTCAGCTACAACCTAAACAAAGCCCTCTAGTAAAACCTGTAAATTTTCACCCAGAATTTAAACAGCATCTCTATTTTGTATATCTCAACCAAAAACAAAATAGTAGAGATGGTATATCGGCCTATAAAACATTAGGTAAAATTAACACTGACAGCATAGCAAAGCTCAATGCTATTACAGAAGAAATGATTAAATGTAATTCGTTTTTAGAATTTAAAAATCTAATTGAATCTCATGAACATATCATTGCTAACCTTATAGAACAAACTCCTATTAAAGACCGATTATTTATAGATTTTAAAGGCGCAATAAAAAGTTTAGGGGCTTGGGGAGGTGATTTCGTTTTAGTGGCTTCTCAAGACAATCCTACATCTTATTTTAATACTAAAGGATTTGAGACTGTTATTCCTTATACAGACATCGTTTTATAAATGACATACATAATAACCAAAGGTGTACTCATAAAAAAAGGCTTAACATTTCTGTTAAGCCTTTTTAAATAATTTAGTTAAAGTCGATTAATAAACGGTCTTAGCTCTATTATCTTCTATTTCTGCTGCATTTTCTAAAGCTGTAAAAACTTTAGTCTGTACTTTATTTCTACGTTCAGTATTTAACCTGTTCATAATAGCAGTATAGTTGTCTAATTTTGTTGCTTCGTTCACTTTAGTTACCTCAACTACATAAACTCCTTTTTCGCCATCAATTGGCTTAGACGTTTCACCTTGGGCTAATCCAAATGCTGCTCCTACAACTTTAGGCTCAACACCAGCTCCTGATAAAGTTGTATTTTTAATTGTGATAGCTGCAGCAGTCTTTATACTCTGACCCTGGTTTTTAGAAATATCTGCTAATGTTGTTCCAGTTATCTTTTCGCGAATCATTTTCGCTTTCTTTTCTTTTCTTATTTCTGGTAGTGCAGTAATAGAAGCATCTTCTGTACTCATTAAACCTTTTTCTTTTTTCTCAACTAATTTAGCAACAATAAATCCGAAATTAGATATTGCAAAATTCTTAAACTCTCCAGTATCAGTATCATCATCAAATGCCCAACGCACTACTTCTCTCTGACTTCCTAAACCTGGTATGTTTTCATCAAGCTCATTAAATGTAATTGGCTTAACTGTTAATTCGCGTTCTTTTGCTAAAGCATTAAAATCACCATCTTTAGAAGCAATTTCAAACTTAGACATTTTATTAAACACATCTTGAAGTGTTTGATCTGATGGCTCAATTTTATCTGCTATAGTTGCAACTTTTACAGTTTGGTTAAAGCTCTTTTGCTCTAAGATTTCAATCACATGATATCCAAAAGATGTTTGAACAACATCTACATCACCTACTTTGTTATCAAAAGCGTAAGCTTTAAATTCTGGTGCCATACCTGCTTTGTAATCAAATTCAATTTCACCATCTTGCTCATTACTTACTTTATCAGAAGATAATTCTAATAAATCCATAAATTTAGTTCCACTGTTGATTTTAGCTAAAATACTATCAGCCGTTTTCTTTGCTTCTTCTGGCGTCTTTGTTACAGATGCATCTGCTCTTGTACCACCAACATTAGGAATTAAGATATGACGAACTTTTACTGAGTCTGGCATTTGCTTTTTTGCAATAACTTTAGATAACTTGTAGTATTCGCCATCTTTATATGGACCATAATAATCACCAACATTTAATTTAATTAAAGTATCCTTAGCTACAGCTGGTAATTGATCTGCTCTTAAAAATGAGTCATTGTATTTGATATCTGAATTAGAGTTTACAAATTCTTCAATATCTGAAGCTGAATCAAATCCCGGAATTGTTTCAGTATTCTTACTGCTTTCATTGTATTCTGTTTTATCAGCTTTTAAAGCTAATAGGTCTGCTTTTATTTTATCTTCATCAGCTTTAGAAGCCTCTTCTTTAAACTCAACATATATAACCTCTCTAGTTGCATCTGTTTCGTACGTATCCTTATGCTTATTCATATACGCTTGAATATCACTTTTAGAAACGTCAATTAAACTATCTGCAATTGTTGTATAAGGAACTTGCACATAACGAACATCTATCGTTTTTGCATCACCAAAATACTCTTCTTGTGCTTCTGCTATAGTTGTACTAACTCCAGCTTTAATCATGTTATAATACGTTTGCTGAATTGCATTTGCAGCAATAGTCTGCTCATTATTTGTCCAACTATCATAATTAACCATAAAGTTACCTAATGGCGCAGTTTGACCATTTAGATCTCTTAAGTTAGAAATAAAAGCATTTAAACGGTTAACATCAAAGTTTCCGTTTTCATCTTGAAACTCTGGATAAGAAGAAAAACTATTTTTCAATAAATCTCTCATTTCGTCTTTTTCAACAGACAATCCCAATTCTTCAAACTCAGATTTTAAAACAATACTACGAAGCTCTTGATTGTAAATTGCATTCATAGCTTGTGTAGACGTTTGTCTTCCACCTGCTCTCTCTTGATAGTTCTTTACTTTTTGCTGAAACTCTGCACGATTGATATCTGTACCATTAATAGTAGCAACAACATCTTGCGAACTACCTGTTAGGGCATCAGAGTTTTTGAATAAATCTCCAATTACAAATGCGAATAACGCTAATGCGATTACTAATATTAATACCAGTGAGCGTTGTCTAATTTTATTTAAAACTGCCATAGTCTTTTTTGTATAGTATAATTTTGGTGTAAATAAGTCTGCGAAAATAGTATTTTATTGTAAATAATAAAAGGAGAAGTGCAGTTTTTATGAGTGTTAGAAATGCATTAATCTACTTCAAGTATTTTTAAGATGATTTCATCTATTTTTGTTGAAGACACTTCTGTAATTGTAAATTTGAAGTTATCGATTTGCACATCGTCATTTTCTTGTGGAATTTCTTCAGTAGCATTAACAATTAAACCACCTAAGGTTTCGTAATTTTCACTTTCTGGAAGATTTATTTTATAGGTTTCATTAATATAATCAACCTCTAACCTTGCAGAAAATTTATAGGTGTTTTCATTAATTTGTTCCTCAACCATTTCAATAGTATCGTGCTCATCTTCAATCTCTCCAAACAATTCTTCAATAATATCTTCAACGGTCATAATTCCAGAGGTACCTCCATACTCATCAATAACCACAGCCATACTACGACGCTTTTTAGTTAAAATATTAAGAACGTCTTTAATCAGAATTGTTTCAGGAACAAAACCTACCGGAATAATTATAGATTTTAGAGATTTTGGCTTTTTAAACAATTCAAAAGAATGTACATAACCTAAAATATCATCTATACTATCTTTATAAACAATAATCTTGGTTCTACCAGAATCTATAAATAACTGCCTCAAATTCTCTAAAGACTCAGAAATATCTACAGCAGTAATCTCTGTACGAGGTACCATAACCTCTCTAGCTTTCACATCTGAGAACTCTAAAGCATTCTGAAAAATTTGAATTTCACTATCTACATCGTCATGGTTCTCAACCGATTCCATTTGTTCTGTAATATAGTTTCCTAACTCAACCTTAGTCATTGCTAATACAACATCTTCTCCTTCTGCTTTAAATATATATTTTAAAACAGCATCTGAAATCCAAATAACAAAATCTGAAATCCAAGAAAACAGCACATAGAATATATAGGTAGGAAATGCTAAAACCTTTAATAAGGTATTTGCATAGATTTGAAAAAACACTTTTGGCAAAAACTCTGCAGTAAATAGAATAACCAGAGTAGAAATTGCAGTTTGTGTTAACAGCTGTAAGTCATTAAATAAATAGTTTAAAGCAGCACTATCAGAAGGTAACATCGTATTAAACCATCGCACAAGGACATCACCCATTTTAAAGCCATAAATAACTAAGGCAATATTATTACCTATAAGCATTGTAGCAATATACTTGGAAGGTTTGGCTGTAAGTTTACCTAAGATTTGCCCTAGAAAATCACCTTGTTTTTTCTCTAACTCAATATGAATTTTATTCGCAGAGACATATGCGATTTCCATACCAGAAAAAAAAGCAGAAAGTATTAGTGTACTTATAATTATGACTATATCAGCAGTCATAGATTATTTATTGTTACGATCTTCAAACTTTTTACTGAAGCGTTTTCTAAAGAAAAACATAAAGGTAGCCAATGCGGCAAAAAGCAATGACATGTATGCTCCATTTCTATTATCGGACCACTTTGAAATGGCATCGTATAAAAATAGTACAGCAAAAATAATGTAAGCGTAATGAAAAATCTTCTGTATTTTCATGTGTTGATGTATTGTTTTTTATTTGTCACATCCTGTTCGCGCATGGTACAATTTATAAAACATTGCAATTTTATGATGCGCTAGAATCATGTGTTTAGTAAAATGGTTAAGAAACAAAGATAGTTAATTATCAAATTGAAAGTCACCTCCCATTTCTAACATCTGAAAATTCTTAAACTCTTTATCCGAATCAAAACCAATACCATGCATTGGACCAACAGCACGCTTAAACAACCAAGGCTCATTAGTAAATAGCCATTCTAACTTTTGATTATAAAATAATTGCTCTGTAAATAACGTATCCTTTCCAGGTGTTGCAATTACAACATTACCTCGTAAATCTATAATATCAGTTTCGGTATAGGCAATAGCATAGTTAGACGTTATAGTAGTTTGGTTATTGTTTTCGTCATAAATCTTAAGCTCAATACCTTTAGGAAATTCTGAAAATGCAAAATCTCTATTAGAATAGTCTAACATCTTAGGACTTAAAAGATTGGCTAACAACCTCACTGTATCTTTTTTGAACTCGGTATATTTTAAATCGATATGCTCTGTTTCACCAATGGGTTGATTTTGTAAAACACCGACTTTTTGAACATCGTCAAAATCGTTTTTACATGAAAAAAACAAAGTCACAACAATTGCTGTGACTAAGTTTTTAATAATATGTAAATACTGTTTTCTCATTAATCTTTTGGTACAACTACTGAACGACCTATCCAACATCCTATTTTAATAGTTTGACCAGCATTAGTAGCGCTAAAAATTTCTTGTTTAGTAGGTGCACTAGCTCTATAACTAGCTGCTGTTTTAGCGGCTACAGATTTTAATCTTCCATCAACTCTACCAGCTTTTTCTGCTTCGTTAGCAGCTAACCAGAATACAGCTCTTTTGTTAAAGTTAGTGTCTCCACAGTTGTTTGCACTTTTAGCATACATAGCTGCTATTCTCAAATATGGTCCACCATTAGAAGGATTTAATTTTAAAGCTTCCATATATTGCTGTCTTGCTTTACCATAGTTACCTCTTTTGTAATTCTTTTCAGCTACACGCATTACAAGCTTCCATTTTTTAAGCGGATCTGTTTCCAAATCAAAAGACTGGTTGTAATACTTATCAGCCTCAGACATTTTACCTTGCTTTTCTTTTAAAACACCTAAATAATACGCTGTTTTAGCATCTGGCTCAACTTTATTTTTTTGTTCAACTAATTTTTCAAATAAAGGATCGTCTGTACATTCCTTTTCCCCCATTTTATTCATGGCACGTTGTAACCAAACAGCATCATCTTTATTTTGCTCGTAATCTTTTTGATATAAAGGAATTAAGACTTCACAATTAGCTCTGTCTCCAAGCTTCTTGTCCATGCTTGTTAAAATCTTAGTTTCAAACACATCTATATTAGACTCGTAACTCTTTTTATATTGTTGTTCCTTTTTAGACAAAGCTTCTCCAGCTTCTTCTTTTTCGGCATATACATTTAATCTTTTAGTATAACCGTTGATTAAATTTTCAATAAGCTCGCTTACATCATCATATTTATCAAACAATTTTTGAGCATCTGCAGGTGTCTTTGCGCCAGCATCGTATAAATCTACAGCTAATGAAAAATAAGTATAAAGACCTATCGCACTATCAAAGTTTTTAGCATCTTTTTTAAATGCCTCGTCAAACATATTATATAACTCTTGATCTGACTTATTTAACTCTTTTCTATACTTATATGCTAAGTTTGCCTTATCTTCTAATATTTCACCAAGATCATATTTAGACTCAAAATGCTCTCTACTTTGATCATATAACAACATTAAATCTTCAATGTGAGCTATTTGTTCTGCACCTGTTGATTTTTCTATTTTATCCTTCAGTATTTTCTCACCATGTACATAAATCGCTCTATTAAATTTAGGACATTTCTCTCTAACTATTTTCCATGGCCCGTAAGCATCATCATATTTTTTACTTTTCACATAACTATCAAATATTGATAGATTATTCATACATTCTTCTTGATCATTATCCTGAGCAATTCCTATGTTAACACTTGCAAAAAGCGCTAAAAGTAGTATTGTAATTCTCGTCTTCATTTTTATTAATTTTGTTAGTTATACTTCTTTTGTTTAAACCATCTAGAGCTTAAAGATAAACTTACATTAAAGTTTACAAAATTCTCTTGAATTAAATTTTGATTAGTTGTTCCTCGTCTTCCAAACTCTACGCCTAAATTGGCATTAGAAAATAAACTTCGGTTTCCAACTGGTAAACCTAAACCAAAAGACATGCCAAACTCATTAATTGACTCATCTTTTATTACTAAACCGGTATTTGAAAAGTTAAAACCAGCTCTATAAACTATACGTTTAAAATACCCTGAAAACGCTTTGTAATCTGGAATATAGAACCCACCAATAGCAACTTTTGATGAATTTTCAAAAGCAGAAATTTGATTAGAAAAAACAGGGTTAGAAAAATTACTTGAATTTTGAAATGTATATTCTGCACCTACAAACCAAGATTGAGGTTCACCTATACCAGCACCAAAAGATAAGGTAGACGGCAATGTTAAATCGGTACGGTCAAGGTTTTGAGCCTCTAAGTCCGCATCTATTTCACTAGACACACCCGAAATTTCTAACGTAGTTGCATCTAAAGAAACTGTTGAAAAAGACCTGATATTATCTGACTTTAATTTACTTTCTGGAGCATAAGTTAAGGTTGTAGACAGCTCTAACTTATCATTAATCATGGTTTTGTAAGCTACACCAAAATTAAAGTTTAAACCACTTAAATCAGACCTATTAAACTCACTAGTTTGGTATTGCACCAAATCTCCTTCTGGTGTGTATTTTATTTCAAGACCTGTATTCTGAATATTTCCAAAATTATAATTAAAGTCTACACCAAAACTTAATTTGTCTGTTACTTGGTAACCCAAACCAGCAAAAACTCTATTGACACCACCTTCACCATTGTAACGATTTACTAAAAAACCATCACTATTAATATCATCTAGTTTGTAGCCAACAGATGTATAAGGCATTAAACCAAAACCAAAACCAAATTTACCAACCGGTATTGACATGGCTATATAATCAAAGATTGTACTATTTGTTTTTGCTTCACCAGAATTGCTTTTTAATGTCACATCTGACATGGTTCCGGCAACAGTAAACTTTACAGGTCTACTTTCTCCATCAAAAGGAAATGCTTCAACATTCTTACCTGCATATGACGCTGGGTTTCTTAAATTAACGTGAATGCTATCTAAGTAAACACCAATACCTCCCATACTACGGTTTTCTACAGTACCGTTAAACTTTAGACTCCCAATACCATAAAATGAATATGGAGAACCCGTTCCTTGTTGTGCAAAAGCAGCAGAACTTATAATTGTAATACAAATTACAATGAATCGTTTTATCATTATTTTGAATTATATTCTAGAATAAAATTCAAACCTTCCAATAGAAAATTTGAATTCGCAAATATGCTATTTTTTAATTGGTTTGACAAAAAATTGGCATCTCCTCCTGTTAAAATAACTGTTAAATCTGAATAATCTGTTAGATATTGATCTATAATTCCATCTATTTCCTTAATAACACCATTTACCACACCAGAATGAATTGATGATTCTGTAGAGTTTCCAACAATAGTATGAGGCAACTTTGTTTCTAATAACGGAAGATTTGCTGTTAAATTATTTAGTGAAACATAACGCAACCTCAATCCTGGCGAAATAGCACCACCAAGATAATGATTGTCTTTTGTAACAAAATCATAAGTTATACATGTACCAGCATCTATAATTAGTACATTTTTATTTGGAAATTGATTTACAGAAGCACAAACCAAAGCAATTCGATCTACACCCAATGTGGTTGGTGTTTGATAATCGTTTATAAACGGGAAATTTAATTTTGAAGTTAACTCAACCGTATTAAAATCATTTCTTATGAGTGTAACTTGTTCACTTGACAAGTTACCAACAGATGAAATAATTGCTTTTTTTAACTTTGGAAAGTCTTTTTTCAATATTTCATACTGCATTTTAAACGTATTAAGCTTAAAACTTAGTTTATAAATTAAATTTTCATCATCAAAGACAGCAAATTTAACATATGTATTCCCTACATCTACAATAAGATTCATATCAATTCTGTTAATTGCAAATTTATAAAATCAAATTTTATCAAATTCTTTTTGCGTATATAAAAAATGCATTTATATTTGCACCCGCTTAATTAAGCAACTGGTGCCTTAGCTCAGTTGGTAGAGCAAAGGACTGAAAATCCTTGTGTCCCTGGTTCGATTCCTGGAGGCACCACCACCAAAAAGCCTTAAACATTTGATTACAAATGATTTAAGGCTTTTTTGGTTTTTATATTCCCGCATAACTCCTAGAAAAATATACCGTTTTTTAATATTTATTTCAGCTCTGTCATCATTTTTGATAAAATCAAAAAAATTACCACTGTGAGGTATTTCTACTCATTTTACACTTATTACTTTTAAATAAAACAATACAATCAGGTCTGCATAACTTTACAAAACGACAATAGCGTACTAAAACGCACCTTATTCAAAACATAAAAAGTATAAAAAGTGCCATAAAGTTCATAAGAAG
This sequence comes from Winogradskyella psychrotolerans, assembly GCF_018860565.1. Lineage (GTDB taxonomy): Bacteria > Bacteroidota > Bacteroidia > Flavobacteriales > Flavobacteriaceae > Winogradskyella > Winogradskyella damuponensis. The sequence goes on along the minus strand of NZ_JAHKPS010000022.1, from coordinate 754,430 downwards.
ATGTTGTGTGCAATGTGAACTCTAAAATACCTGTTATTGGGTATTTAATACCAACTGAAACTATTCATGTATCAAACCAAGATTTATCTGAAACGAATTAGATAAAAAGATTAAAACCTATTCGGACAAACCCAACAACAAAGAATAAAAGCATGAACATTCTAGAAACTATAATTTTATTTTAAGCCTTCCTTACATCGAGAAGGCTTTTTTTATGCAAAAAAATAGCACACTTGGACATCATATTTATTTCAAAACAAAATACTGATTAACAGTAATTTAGAACCTCGTCAGTTCTATTGAATTTAGATTAAGAAATAGAATATTAATATACAAACGCTGCATAACAAGTAATTTAGATTCAGCAAATCATTTTTGCCATAATAAAACTATGAACGAATTAAACAAATACAGCAAGACCGTCACTCAAGATCCAACACAACCTGCAGCTCAAGCTATGCTACATGCCATTGGATTAACAAAAGAAGATTTTTTTAAACCTATTGTTGGTATTGCAAGTACAGGTTATGAGGGTAATCCGTGTAACATGCACCTTAACGACTTAGCCAAATTGGTAAAAGAAGGCACAAAAAATGAAGACATCGTTGGATTAATTTTCAACACGATAGGTGTAAGTGATGGCATTTCCATGGGAACGCCAGGCATGCGCTACTCACTTCCATCGCGAGACATTATTGCAGATTCTATGGAAACCGTAGTCCAAGCCATGAGCTACGACGGCTTAGTAACTGTAGTCGGTTGTGACAAGAACATGCCTGGCGCTTTAATGGCTATGATTCGTTTAAACAGACCAAGTATTTTAGTCTATGGTGGCACTATTGATTCGGGTTGTCATAACGGCAAAAAACTAGATGTTGTTTCTGCTTTTGAAGCTTGGGGAAGTAAAGTGGCTGGTACAATGAATGAATCAGAATACCAAAATATTGTTGAAAAAGCCTGTCCAGGAGCTGGCGCATGTGGTGGTATGTACACCGCAAACACCATGGCTTCTGCAATTGAAGCTTTGGGAATGACATTACCGTTTAATTCTTCAAACCCAGCACTAAGTGATGCCAAACAAAACGAATCCGTAAAAGCTGGTGAAGCCTTACGTTTATTATTAGAAAAAGATATTAAACCTTCAGATATTATTACAAGAAAGTCACTCGAAAATGCCGTAAGACTTGTAACGATCTTAGGAGGATCAACCAATGCCGTCCTACACTTTTTAGCAATAGCAAGAGCTGCTCAAATAGATTTTACACTTAAAGATTTTCAAGATATTAGTGATAACACGCCATTCTTAGCAGACTTAAAACCTAGCGGAAAATATTTAATGGAAGATGCGCATGCTGTTGGAGGTATTCCAGCGGTATTAAAATACCTTTTAAAGAAAGGCATGATTCACGGTGATTGTTTAACCGTTACAGGAAAAACAATTGCTGAAAACTTATTAGATGTTCCTGACCTTAAAGCAGGGCAAGATGTTATTAAACCTATTGAAGAACCTATAAAAATCTCTGGACATTTAAGAATGCTTTATGGCAATTTAGCAACCGAAGGCAGTGTGGCTAAAATTACAGGAAAAGAAGGCTTATGCTTTAGAGGAAAGGCCAAAGTTTTTGAAGGAGAATATGCCGCTAATGATGGTATTAGAGATGGCAAAGTTGAAAAAGGAGATGTTGTTGTCATTAGATATGAAGGGCCAAAAGGAGGACCAGGAATGCCCGAAATGCTAAAACCTACTGCTGCAATTATGGGAGCTGGTTTAGGTAAGGATGTTGCTCTAATTACAGATGGTCGTTTCTCTGGTGGAACGCATGGTTTTGTGGTAGGTCATATTACACCTGAAGCGCAAGAAGGAGGTACAATAGCCGTCGTAAAAGATGGAGACATTATTACTATTGATGCTGAGACCAATTCCATTTCATTAGAAGTTTCTGAAGTCGAACTTCAGAAAAGACGCCAACAATGGAAAGCACCAGAATTAAAATTTGAACGTGGGGTCCTCTATAAATATGCCAAAACAGTATCGTCAGCATCTAAAGGATGTGTGACTGACGAGTTTTAACTAATTTCTCAAAAAAGGAATCTCTAAGTCGGAAAAGCAGAAAGCCAATCCATAAAAAAAGAGAACTATAATATAAGTATTGAATAACCAATCTATGCTTCCTTCGAGACGTACAGATTTTAAAATGAGATTCCCATTGTCGTGGGAAGTAAAAACATGAAAGAAACTCAAACCGTACAAAACAACACCAAAAACACTGAAGCTACAGAACGTATTTCTGGAAGTGAAGCCATTATAAAATGCCTATTAGCCGAAGGTGTTGATATTCTTTACGGATATCCTGGAGGTGCCATTATGCCAGTCTATGATGAACTATATAAGTATCAAGACAAAATCCATCATGTTTTAACGCGTCATGAACAAGGCGCAACACACGCTGCACAAGGTTATGCTCGTATTTCAGGTAAAGTTGGTGTCTGCATGGCAACGTCTGGCCCTGGAGCTACCAATTTAATTACAGGTATTGCTGATGCCCAAATCGATTCGACTCCAATGGTTTGCATCACTGGCCAAGTCGGTTCGCATTTATTAGGAAGCGATGCGTTTCAGGAAACTGATATTGTTGGAATTTCAACTCCTGTAACCAAATGGAATTGTCAGGTTACTAAAGCCTCCCAAATCCCAGAAGCTATTGCTAAAGCATTTTATATTGCTAGAAGCGGACGACCAGGACCGGTTTTAATAGATATCACTAAAGATGCTCAATTTGAAGAATTTGACTTTAAATATGAAAAATGTAAAGGCGTAAGAAGCTACAAACCTGTACCAGACACTGATAAAAACACACTAAAAGCAGCTGCCGAACTTATTAATAATGCAAAAAAACCATTAATCGTTTGGGGACAAGGCGTCATTTTAGGTAAAGCAGAACAAGAATTTAAAGCGGTTATTGAAAAAGCAGGAATCCCTTCGGCTTGGACAATCTTGGGTGCTTCTGCCATCCCAACTTCGCATCCATTAAATGTTGGTATGGTTGGCATGCATGGAAATTATGCGCCAAATGTATTAACAAACGAATGTGATCTTTTAATCGCAATTGGCATGCGATTCGATGATCGTGTTACCGGAAATATAGAAACCTATGCAAAACAGGCAAAAATTATTCATTTTGATATTGATCCTGCCGAAATAGATAAAAACGTAAAAACAGATGTTGCCGTTCTTGGAGATGCAAAAGCAAGTTTAGAAGCTTTGCTACCCTTATTAAATGCCAATTCTCATATTGAATGGCATCAAAAATTCAAAGATTTATATAACATTGAATTCGAAAAAGTTATTAAAAATGATTTACACCCAACCAAAGAAGGCCTAACCATGGGAGAAGTGTTGAAAGAAATCAACATTCAAACCAAAGGAGATGCTGCTATTGTAAGTGATGTTGGTCAGCACCAAATGATTGCTTGTCGTTATGCCGAATTCAATAAAAGCAAAAGCAATATTACATCAGGTGGTTTAGGGACTATGGGATTTGCATTACCAGCAGCCATAGGTGCAAAAATGGCAGCTCCAGACCGAGAAGTCATAATGATTGCAGGAGATGGTGGTTACCAAATGACGATTCAAGAGTTAGGTACTATTTTTCAACAAAAAGTACCAGTCAAAATCGTGGTATTAAATAACGAATTCCTAGGCATGGTTCGCCAATGGCAACAGTTATTTTTTGACAAACGTTATGCATCAACAGAAATGACAAACCCCGATTTTATAGCCATTGCAAAAGGCTATTCTATTGAAGCTAAAAAAGTAACCGAAAGAAAAGATTTAAAAGCAGCTGTAAAAGAAATGATTGACTGTGAAGGCCCATATTTCTTAGAAGTCCGAGTAGAAAAGGAAGGTAATGTCTTCCCAATGATTCCAACAGGCGCAAGTGTTTCAGATATAAGACTAGACTAACTATGGAAAACGAAATAAAACAATTTACCGTTTCTATATATACGGAAAACAACATCGGATTATTAAACAGAATTTCTGCAATATTCCAAAGAAGACACATCAATATTGAAAGTTTAAACACCTCTCCATCTGAAATTGAAGGAGTCTCTAGATTTACGATTGTCGTCAATATTACAGAATCTCAAATGAAAAAGATTCAAGGCCAAATTGAAAAGCAAGTCGAAGTCATAAAAGCCTATTATCATACTGAAGAAGAAATCATTTATCAGCAATCATGCATCTTCAAAATGAAATCTAATTTATTGTTTGATGAACGTCAAATTCAGAATATCATTAAAGAAAGCAATGCTAGAATTGTCACTGTTAATCGCAATTTCTTCGTTATAGAAAAATCAGGTAGAAAAGAAGAAATAGATTTATTACATAGAGAATTAAGTGTCTTTGGCATTATGCAGTTTACACGCTCAGGCCGTATTGCTGTAACTAAAGACGAAATGAAAATATCAACAATGCTATTAGCATTAGAACATTAAAATACAAGAAAAAATGTCAAATTACTTTAACACATTACCATTAAGAGAACAATTAGGTCAATTAGGAAAATGTCGTTTTATGGACGCTTCAGAATTTGAAGATAGCGTCAACGCATTAAAAGGAAAGAAAATCGTTATTGTGGGTTGTGGAGCGCAAGGCCTTAATCAAGGTTTAAATATGCGCGATTCTGGATTAGATATTTCATACACGCTTCGCCAAGTTGCCATTGACCAACAACGCGAATCTTATAAAAATGCAACGTCTAATGGATTTACAGTAGGCACTTATGAGGAATTAATTCCTACAGCCGATTTAGTTTTAAACTTAACTCCAGACAAACAACATACCAATGTCGTAAAAGCCATAATGCCTTTAATGAAGAAAGGAGCGACGTTAAGCTACTCTCATGGTTTCAATATTGTTGAAGAAGGCACTAAAATCCGAGAGGATTTAACCGTAATTATGGTGGCACCAAAATGTCCTGGAACCGAAGTAAGAGAAGAATATAAACGTGGATTTGGAGTCCCAACATTAATTGCTGTACACCCTGAAAATGATCCAGAAGGTAAAGGTTGGGCGCAAGCAAAAGCATATGCCGCTGCAACTGGAGGACATCGTGCTGGTGTTTTAGAATCCTCTTTTATTGCTGAAGTAAAATCAGATTTAATGGGAGAACAAACCATATTGTGTGGTCTGTTACAAACCGGAGCTATTTTATCTTTTGATAAGATGGTTGAAGAAGGTATTGAACCTGGTTATGCAGCTAAACTAATTCAGTTTGGCTGGGAAACCATTACAGAAGCCTTAAAACATGGAGGTATTACCAACATGATGGATCGTTTATCTAATCCTGCAAAAATAAAAGCCCACAACTTATCAGAAGAATTAAAAGTGATTATGCGTCCATTATTCGAAAAGCATATGGACGACATTATCTCAGGTCACTTCTCTCAAACCATGATGGAAGATTGGGCTAATGACGATATTAATTTATTAACCTGGAGAGCTGAAACTGGTGAAACTGCTTTTGAAAAAACAAAATTGACTTCAGATCATATTACAGAGCAAGAATATTTTGACCATGGTGTATTATTAGTCGCTTTTGTAAAATCTGGTGTAGAACTCGCTTTTGAAACTATGGTAAGTGCAGGTATTATTGAAGACTCAGCTTATTATGAATCGCTTCATGAGTTACCATTAATAGCTAACACTATCGCAAGAAAAAAATTATTTGAAATGAATCGCGTCATTTCTGACACGGCAGAATATGGCTGTTATTTATTTGATCATGCTTGCAAGCCCTTATTAACGGATTTCATGAAAACAGTGGATACATCTATCATTGGAAAATCATTCTCAAAAACAGCAGGAGTTGACAATATAGAATTAATCGCTGTTAATGATGCGATTAGAAATCACCCTATCGAAGCTGTTGGTCAACGTTTACGTGCAGCAATGACTGCTATGAAAGTGATTAAAACTGAAGATGTAAAAGCATCTGTTTTAGCGTAACATACAACTTGTCTCCTCGAGCGCAATCGAGAGGTTAATAAATAATTCGATTGTGCTAGACTAGACATAATTATAGATTAAAAAGATTCCCACTTTCGTAGGAACTAAATATGGAAGAAACCAAAACCACATACAGACCAACATTAAAAGCTATTGAAGCTGCAGCAGAAAAATTACAAGGCATTGCATCCGTAACACCTTTAATTAAAAATGCACGATATTCTAAAGATTTTGATGCTAATATTTATTTTAAAAGAGAGGACTTACAAGTTGTGCGTTCCTACAAAATTCGTGGTGCTTATAATAAAATAGCCTCTTTGAGTCCTTCTCAAATTGAAAATGAGATTGTGTGTGCAAGTGCAGGGAATCACGCACAAGGTGTGGCTATTTCATGTAAACTTTTAAAAATAAAAGGCACCATTTTTATGCCTTCTCCTACTCCCAATCAAAAGATTGAACAGGTAAAAATGTTTGGGGAAGAGTTTGTTGAAGTTGTTTTAGTTGGAGATACGTTTGACGATGCTTACCATGCAGCAATGCAACAAAGTGAGGAACTCAATAAAACCTTTGTACACCCTTTTAATGACGAAAAAGTTATTGAAGGCCAAGCAACCGTAGGCTTAGAGATTATAGACCAAGCCAAAACACATCCCATTCATTATGTGTTTGTACCAGTAGGTGGTGGTGGACTTGCTGCAGGATTATCTTCTGTTTTTAAGATCTTATCTCCTCAAACTAAAATTATTAGCGTTGAGCCAAAAGGAGCACCAGCAATGCTCACCTCTATTAGAGCTAATCGAAATACAGAATTAAGTACCATCGATAGTTTTGTAGATGGTGCTGCTGTTAAACGTGTTGGAGATTTAAGTTTTGCTATTTGTAAAGAAACACTGCATCGTGTCGTTACAGTAGACGAAGGCAAAATTTGCCAGACGATTTTAGACCTATATAATAAAGATGCTATTGTAGTTGAACCTGCAGGAGCTTTGAGTCTTTGTGCCTTAGACCAATTTTCTGAAGAAATCAAAGGTAAAAACGTGGTTTGTGTGATTAGCGGAAGCAATAACGATATCACGCGAATGGCGGAAATAAAAGAACGTGCGCTTCTTTATGCCAATCTTAAACATTATTTTATCATCAAGTTTCCACAACGCGCAGGAGCTCTACGTGATTTTGTAGTTGATATTTTAGGACCTACAGATGATATTACACATTTTGAATACACTAAAAAAGTCAATCGCGAAAATGATGTCGCAGTCGTTGGTTTACAGTTAAAATCACCAGAGGATTTAGAACCTTTAATTACCAAAATGAAGCTTAATAACTTCTATGGAGATTACCTAAATGATAAACCCGATTTATTTCAGTTTTTAGTATAGCTTAACATAACCATAACCACACAAGAGATGCGATATAGTATCTTTATTACTTACAATTAACAGTTCAAAACAAGTTAGTATGACTTCAGCATTTGTGAATATTCCAGAACAGTTTCAAATTAAAAATTTAGTAGACCAGAACACCTATTTAGTAGACGGAGCACTGATACCTTGGCGCGGAGAAACTTCTAAAGTATATTCTACAATTTCTTCCACTGAAGATTATAAACCCACATTACTTGGAACTATTCCGACTTTAGGAAAAAAAGAAGCTATTAGAGCATTAGATGCTGCTGTTTCTGCCTACAATAAAGGACAAGGGTTGTGGCCAACAATGAAAGTTGTAGACCGTATAGCTTGCATGGAAAAGTTTGTAGAACAGATGAAGACGAAACGTGAGGAAGTCGTCAAATTATTAATGTGGGAAATTGGAAAAACCCTACCTGATTCTGAAAAGGAATTCGATAGAACTGTGGAATACATTTACGATACTATTGAAGACTACAAACAAATGGATCGCGATAGCGCTAAATTTGTAAAAAGTTCTGGCGTTAACGCTCATATTAGAAGAGGACCTTTAGGTGTTGTTTTGTGTCTAGGCCCTTATAACTACCCTTTAAATGAAACCTTTGCTTTATTGATTCCGGCTTTAATCATGGGTAATACAGCCATTTTTAAACCTGCAAAACATGGAGTTTTATTAATTACACCTTTATTGGAAGCTTTTAGAGATAGTTTTCCAAAAGGAGTTGTAAATATTATCTACGGAAGAGGAAGAACCGTAGCGGCTCCAATTATGCAATCTGGTAAAGTGGATGTTTTAGCTTTAATCGGGAATAGTAAATCCGCAAATGCTTTACAAAACCAACATCCAAAAAGTAACAGGTTACGTTTAGTTTTAGGTCTTGAAGCGAAAAACCCTGCTATTGTGTTACCAGATGCTGATTTAGATTTAGCCATTGATGAATGTATTGCAGGAACTACTTCTTTTAATGGGCAACGTTGTACAGCTTTAAAAGTTCTATATGTACATGAAAATATAATTGAAGAATTTAACAAACGTTTTTCAGCTAAAGTCGATGCGCTTAAATTCGGAAACCCATGGGAAGATGGCGCAAAACTAACTCCGTTGCCAGAACCCGATAAACCAATATATATTCAAGATTTAATTGACGATGCCATTGCAAAAGGAGCCAACATCATTAATAAGAAAGGTGGAAACACCACAGAAAACTATATTTTTCCAGCGGTTTTATATCCAGTAACTAAGGATATGCGCGTCTTTCAAGAAGAACAATTCGGACCTGTAATTCCAGTAGTCCCTTTTAATGATATTGAAGAACCCTTAGATGATATGGCAGCATCTAATTACGGACAACAAGTGAGTTTATTTGGAAACGACGTTAAAACTTTAGCTCCACTAATTGATACTCTTGTGAATTTAGTTTGCCGTGTGAATCTAAATAGTTCTTGTCAACGTGGACCAGATGTATATCCATTTACTGGACGAAAAGATTCGGCTGTAGCAACATTAAGTGTGCATGATGCCTTACGTTCATTTTCAATAAGAACCTTTGTGGCGTCAAAAGACAACGATTACAACAATGCCATCTTAAAAGATTTACTAGATTCTAGAGCTTCAAATTTTGTGAGCACAGATTATATTCTTTAACTAAGAAGCCTAAAATGAGATATTTACAATTAAAAAAGATTATTTTTTAGAAATTCGTAAATATCTCTAAAAACAATAGTATTGCTATTGTTATTAATAATTTAATATGTAGATTAGTACTATGTTTACACTGAGACACAAATATAGAACACCCAGACCAACAGAGCTTAATCTGGAAAAACGCCGTAGCTAATTCTTTAATTTAGCAGCAAAAATCTATATTCATTTTTACTTATTTTATTGTGTTCCACTTAAATTTTAAATACTACTCTCAATCATTAATTATCCTAAAAGATAATGCTAATGTTGTGCGCCGTATTTTTCCTCGTCGCCCGTAAGGGTATGCTACTATTTATGGAACTCAGGTGTGTCCGGTTCCACTTTCAAAATCACAACATCATATTTTTTAATTCAAAAAATCAATTACAATGAAAATTGTTATTGCTGATAAATCACATAGCATATACGCAGAACTTATTTGCGAAACCATTGCAGAAGCTGCTAAAGTTAGAGGTACTGGTATTGCAAAACGCCAACCAGAGTATATTATTACTAAAATGGAAAATGGCAATGCGGTAATAGCCCTAGACGGAGACAAATTCGCAGGTTTCTGCTATATCGAAGCTTGGAGTCATGGTAAATTCGTCGCTAACTCGGGTTTAATTGTACATCCTGATTTTAGAAATCTTGGCCTCGCAAAACAGATTAAGAAAGTAATTTTTAATCATTCTAGAACAAAATTCCCCGACTCCAAAGTCTTTAGTATTACGACAGGTTTAGCGGTTATGAAAATGAATAGCGAATTAGGCTACAAACCTGTGACGTTTTCAGAATTAACAGATGATCAATCCTTTTGGAAAGGCTGTCAAACTTGTAAAAATTTCGATGTATTAACGAGAACAGAACAAAAAATGTGCTTATGCACAGGAATGTTATATGATCCTTCTAAAGCTGAAGCATCAAAAGCTAAAACACGTCCTTATGACAAAAAAGTATGGACACGATTAAAATTGATAAAACAGAATATGTTTTTAATAAAAAACAAAAAAGATGAGTAAAAAATTAGTTATAGCATATAGTGGAGGCTTAGACACCTCATACTGCGCAGTAAGTTTAAGTAAAGCAGGATATGATGTTCATGCCATAAGTGTGAATACTGGCGGATTTACTCAAGAAGAAATTAAAACTATTGAAAGTAATGCCTATAAAATGGGTGTTTCGACATACAAGAATATTGATGCGATCGCTTCCTATTACGATAAAGTGATTAAGTATTTAATCTTCGGAAATGTTTTAAAGAACAACACCTACCCTTTATCTGTTAGCGCAGAGCGTATTATTCAGGCGATTGAAATTGTTCAATACGCCAAAAGCATAGATGCTAAATATATTGCACACGGCAGCACAGGCGCAGGAAATGACCAAGTGCGTTTTGATATGATTTTTCAAACTTTAGCACCAGAAATTGAAATTATTACACCAATTAGAGATGGCAAATTAACGAGACAACAGGAGATTGATTACCTCATAGAAAACGGCATCGACATGTCTTGGAATAAAGCAAAATACTCAGTAAACAAAGGCCTTTGGGGAACGAGTGTTGGTGGCGAAGAAACTTTAACATCTGAAAAACCATTACCAGATTCCGCTTACCCTTCACAACTAAAACATTCAGATCCTGAAAAAGTAGTACTGACATTTTCTAAAGGTGAATTAGTAGCTTTAAATGGTGTAGAAAATAATCCTGAAGTCAATATCGAAGTGCTGAACAACTTAGCTTCTGCTTATGCTATTGGCAGAGATATTCATGTTGGCGATACGATTGTAGGTATCAAAGGTCGTGTTGGTTTTGAAGCTGCCGCAGCTTTAATTATTATCAAAGCACATCATTTACTCGAAAAGCACACCTTAACGAAATGGCAATTACAGCACAAAGATTATATGTCTAATTTTTATGGTATGCATTTACACGAAGGGCAATATTTAGACCCAGTAATGCGGGACATGGACGCCTTTTTACAAAGTAGTCAAGATAAAGTTTCTGGTGATGTAACTGTAACACTAAAACCTTACCACTTCACGCTAGATGGCATAAAATCTAAACACGATTTAATGAGTGCGAAGTTTGGAAGTTATGGTGAAGAAAACAAAGGTTGGACCGCAGATGAAGCCAAAGGGTTTATTAAACTATTTGGCAATCAAAACAAGATTTATCAGCAAGTAAACAACTAAATAAGACCTCACAGGTTTTCAAAACCTCGTAGGTCTCAAAATGTTAGCACAATGAAAAAATTAAATATAGGAATCATTGGAGGCGCTGGTTACACAGCAGGAGAATTAATACGATTATTGATTCATCACTCTAAGGTAGAAATCGATTTTATTTACAGTACTTCTAACGCAGGAAACAAAGTTAGTAAGGTGCATCAAGATTTATTAGGCTCAACTGATTTGGTGTTTTCAAATGAAATCAATACCAATGTTGATGTACTTTTCTTGTGTTTAGGTCATGGCAATTCAAAAGCATTTTTAGAACAAAATACATTTTCTGAAGGCATTAAAATCATTGATTTAAGTAATGATTTCAGATTAACTAAAGACGACGTTTTCAATGCCAAAACCTTTGTTTATGGTTTACCAGAATTACATAAAAAAGCGATTAAAAAAGCCGACTATATTGCTAATCCAGGTTGTTTTGCTACAGCAATTCAATTAGCAGTATTACCTTTAGCTAATGCCGAAATTTTGCAAAACGATGTTCACATCAATGCTGTAACTGGTGCCACTGGTGCAGGAACTTCATTATCTGCGACAACACATTTCACTTGGCGAGATAATAATTTTTCACACTACAAAGCATTTACACATCAGCATTTAGGAGAAATAAATCAAACCGTAAATGCGCTACAATCAGACTTTAATTCTGAAATCATTTTTATGCCGAATCGCGGTGATTTTTCAAGAGGCATTTTTGCAACACTTTATACGAAATATGAAGGCAGTTTAGAAGACGCAAAACAATTGTATACGGAGTTTTATAAAGATGCTGCATTTACCTTTATTTCCGATGAAGACATTCATTTAAAACAAGTGGTAAACACCAATAAATGCATCCTTCATTTACATAAACACAACGATAAATTATTAGTCACAAGTATCATTGATAATTTATTAAAAGGAGCATCAGGACAAGCGATTCAAAACATGAATTTAATGTATGGCTTTGAAGAAACTGAAGGGTTACAATTAAAAGCGAATTACTTTTAACAAACATAGACCTTGCAGGTTTATAAAATCTAGCAGGTCTAAACCAAAATATAGATTCCTGCCTTCCCAGGAATGACAAAAAGAAAGTTTAATTAACAAGATAACCGCTTTCGCGGTCATTAAGATGAAAATAGCAATCATAGGAACAGGAAACTTAGGAAAGTCCATCGCAAAAGGGCTCATCACTAACAACGCCATAACGACTCTTTATTTAACCAAAAAAAATCTGGATGATATTCAAGATTTGGATGGCTATAAAAACGTCATATTAACAACCGACAATATTGAAGCAGTAAAGCAATCAGATCTTTTAATATTTGCTATTCAGCCTAGACATTTCGAAAACATATTAAACGACGTTAAACCGTATTTAACAGAAAAACACGTTTTAATCTCAACGATTACAGGTTTTCTAATTCCTAAAATCGAAGGTATCGTTGGGACTGACCAATTTATCATCAGAGCCATGCCAAATACAGCCATTGCGGTTGGTAAATCTATGACTTGTATGTGTAGTAATGAAAAAGGTGCTAAACGTATTAAAATTGCCGAAGCTATTTTCGATAGATTAGGTCATACCTTAGCCATTCCAGAATCGCAAATGCAAGCCGCTACAGTGGTTTGCGCGAGTGGCATTGCTTTTTGGATGCGACTGATTCGTGCTACAACACAAGCCGCAATACAATTAGGTTTTGACGCTAAAGAAGCACAAGAATTAGCTATGTACACCAGTGAAGGAGCTGCCAATTTATTAATTACAAACGGTAATCATCCGGAAGAAGAAATCGACCGCGTTACCACACCTAAAGGCTGTACTATTGAAGGTTTAAACGAAATGGAACACAAAGGATTAAGCTCGTCTTTAATTCAAGGTATGGTAGCCTCATTCAATAAAATTAGTAACATTAAAAAAGAGCAGATATGAGTTTATTTAATGTTTACCCACTGTTTGATATCACACCAATAAGCGCGAAAGACATTTACGTTTATGATGATAAAAATGTAGAATACTTAGACCTTTATGGTGGACATGCAGTAATTTCTATTGGTCATTCCCATCCAAAATATGTTTCGGCAATTTCTAATCAAGTTGAAAAACTAGGCTTCTATAGTAACGCAATTCAAAATCCATTACAAATAGAATTAGCCGATAAATTAGAAACGCTTTCTGGCTGTAAAGACTACCAATTATTTTTATGTAATTCTGGTGCTGAGGCTAATGAAAATGCTTTAAAACTAGCATCGTTTCATAATGGTAAAACCAAAGTTTTATCATTTAAAAATTCATTTCATGGTAGAACTTCAGCTGCAGTTGCTGCAACTGATAATCCAAAGATTGTAGCACCTATAAATGCGCAACAACAAGTTGACTTTGCAGAATTAGGTGACTTAGAAGCTGTTGAAACCATTTTAAAACAAAACGAGACTTGTGCTGTAATCATAGAATTAATACAAGGTGTTGGAGGATTAGATGAAAGCACAACCGAATTTTATCAAGGATTAGAACAACTTTGCAAACTATACAACACAGCATTTATTGCAGACGAGGTACAATCAGGATTTGGCAGAACTGGCGACTTTTTTGCTTTTCAAAAACATAACATCACACCAGATATTATTTCTATCGCCAAAGGCATGGGCAATGGTTTTCCGGTTGGTGGGATTTTAATCCATCCTTCAATTAAAGCGACTTTTGGATTATTAGGAACAACCTTTGGAGGTAATCATTTGGCTTGTGCAGCGACCCTTTCGGTTTTAGAAGTTTTAGAAGAAGAACAATTAATGGAAAATGCTAAAAACATTTCAGAGTATTTTCAAGAGAAAGCGAAATCATTACCACATTTAAAATCGATTAAAGGACGTGGTTTAATGTTGGGATTAGAGTTCGATTTTCCCATTGCAGATTTGCGTAAAAAACTGATTTTTGACCATCATATATTTACAGGAAGTGCAAAGAATCCTAACTTAATTAGAATACTTCCGCCTCTAACAATTCAGAAAAAACACATTGATGTATTTTTTGAAGCCTTAGAAATAGAATTAAATAAATTATAACATGAAACCGTGAAAAAACACCCCTAAAGTCCCCTCAAGGGGACAATCCACTCAGACGAATTGGACAATTGTCCCCTTGAGGGGACTTTAGGGGTGTAAACGCAAAGAAAGTCAAACTAAAAGTCACCCACTTTCGTGGGCACGAAGATGAAAAACTACACTAAAATAAAAGATATTTCTAACCTTTCTGAAATCATTAAGGAGGCCATTTTATTAAAAATGAATCCTTTTGAATTTGAAGACTTAGGAAAACACAAAACCTTAGTCATGCTATTTTTCAATTCGAGTTTAAGAACACGATTAAGCACTGAAAAAGCAGCAAAAAACTTAGGTATGGAAGTGATGATTTTAAACGTGAATGACGCTTGGAATTTAGAATTTGAGGATGGCACCATTATGAACGTTAACAAATCTGAACACATTAAAGAAGCAGCGCGTGTTATTTCTCAATATGCAGATATCATTGCTGTAAGAGCATTCCCAACATTACAAGATAAAACTAAGGACGAATCGGAATACATTCTCAACAACTTTAAAAAATATGCAACAGTACCCATTGTAAATATGGAAAGTGCTACTGCGCATCCTTTACAAGCATTGGCTGATGCTATTACCATTACCGAACTTGCAGAAAAAGTAAAACCAAAAGTCGTGTTGTCTTGGGCACCACATCCAAAAGCTTTACCGCAAGCAGTTGCAAATTCGTTTGTAGAAATGATGCAAGATTTAGAAGTAGATTTAACCATCACTCATCCTGAAGGCTACGACTTAAATGAAGTAATCACTAAAGACACATCAATAAATTATAACCAAGAAGAAGCCTTAAAAGATGCTGATTTTGTCTATGTAAAAAACTGGAGTAGCTACAAAGACTATGGAAAAGTTAATAATCAAGATAAAAATTGGATGATGACAAAAGCCAAATTAGGTCACGCCAAATTCATGCATTGTTTACCTGTAAGACGAAATGTTGTGGTTGAAGATGCGGTTTTAGACAGTGAACAATCTGTGGTGATTAAGCAAGCGAATAACAGAACTTATGCAGCACAAATTGTGTTAAAACAGATTTTGGAGAATTTATAATTTATGTCAGGTCGAGCGCAGTCGAGACCTATTAACGTTAAAGACCTCTCGACTGCGCTCGAGGATACAAAAAATATATTAGACCTCTCAGGTTTAAAAAACCTAGCAGGTCTTCAACTTAAAGATACTCGCCTTCGCGAGCACGAGATGAAAACAATAAAAGTCGTAAAAATAGGAGGAAACATCATCGATAATGAAGACGCACTAGCTAACTTCATTAAAGATTTTTCAACTATTGCAGGTCCTAAAGTTTTGGTTCATGGAGGCGGAAAATTAGCCACCAAGTTAGCAACTGAAATGAATATTCCTGTAAAAATGACTGAAGGTAGACGCATTACTGATGCAGATACTTTAGATATTATCACTATGGTATACGCTGGAAAAATCAATAAAAATATAGTAGCGCAATTACAAGCTAATCAATGTAATGCTATTGGACTTTCTGGTGCAGATGGCAATACTATTGTTTCAGAAAAAAGACCTGTTAAAACCATTAATTATGGCTTTGTTGGTGATGTAAAAAAAGTAAATACAGAGGTATTAAATATATTACTAAGTAACAATGTCACACCTGTTTTTTGCGCTATAACTCATAATGAAAACGGACAATTACTAAATACAAATGCAGACACCATTGCTTCAGAATTAGCCATTGGCTTGTCGTCTATTTTCAACACCGAATTATATTATTGTTTTGAAAAAAATGGTGTTCTAGAAAGTGTAGAAGATGATGATTCTGTCATTGAAAACATCAACACAGAAAGTTATAAAGCATTAAAAGATAACCATATCATATTCGAAGGCATGTTACCAAAATTAGACAACTGTTTTCATGCTATAAATCAAAACGTTCAAAAAGTTTGTATCGGAAAATCAGACATGCTTTTCAATACCAACAACAAACATACAACCATCACAAAATGATAAAAAGACTTACCACAAAAGCCATTGACTTGTTAAAACAACTCATAGAAACACAGTCATTCTCATCAGAGGAAGACCACACAGCTTTGCTTATTGAAAATTGGTTTACATCGCATAACATACCATTTAAAAGAAACAATCACAACATTTGGGCAACCAACAAATATTTTGATGAGAGCAAACCCACCTTATTATTAAACTCACATCATGATACCGTAAAACCCAACAACGGTTACACAAAAGACCCTTTTAAGGCGATTGTTGAAGATGGTAAATTATATGGTTTAGGAAGTAATGATGCTGGTGGATGCTTGGTCTCTTTAATAGCCACCTTTACGTATTTTTATAATAAGAAAGACCTCAACTACAATTTAGTCATTGTGGCTTCTGCAGAAGAAGAAAGCAGTGGACCAAAAGGCCTGAATAGCATGTTATCTATCATTCCTAAAGTTGATGTCGCTATTGTTGGAGAACCAACACTAATGAATTTAGCCGTTGCTGAAAAAGGTTTAGTTGTTTTTGATGCTAAAGTAAAAGGAACCGCTAGCCATGCAGCACACCCTAATAATGACAATTCAATTTACAACACCATCGACGTTTTAAATTGGTTTAAAGATTATAAGTTTGAACGTAAATCACCAGTTTTAGGTGATGTAAAAATGACGGTCACCCAAATCAATGCTGGTAAGCAACACAATGCGGTTCCTGCAGAAGTTGATTTGGTCATCGATGTGCGGGTGAATGACAAATACTCAAATCAGGAAATTGCGGATATTTTAACTCAGAAATCACCTTGCTCAAGCATTACACCACGTAGCTTACGATTAAATTCGTCTTCTATTCCTATTAATCACGACTTAGTTAAAGCCGGAATTGAACTTGGAAGAGAAACTTATGGTTCGCCAACACTTTCTGACCAATCGGTTTTAACTTGTCCGTCGTTAAAATTAGGACCAGGAGATAGCACAAGGTCGCACACGGCTAATGAATTTATTTATCTAGCCGAAATTGAAGAAGGTATTGATTTGTATATTAAATTGTTAGAAAAAGTATTATAAAAAGATAATAGACCTAGCAGGTCTTAAAATTAAAACTAGATTCCTGCCTTCGCAGGAATGACAAAAACGAGGAATAAGATGAAACTTTGGGACAAAGGCTATTCTATAGATAAAAAAATAGAATTATTTACCGTCGGCAACGACAGAGAAATCGATATGCATATTGCAAAATATGATGTAGAAGCTTCACGAGCGCATGCTGTGATGTTAGAATCTATCGGAATCATAACTTCGGAAGAGTTAGAACAATTGAAATCAGGATTAAATATTTTAGCAGAATCTATCGAAGATGGTACGTTTATCATTGAAGAATCATTTGAAGATGTGCATTCTAAAATTGAACACGAACTCACCAAAACACTAGGCGATGTTGGAAAGAAAATCCACACCGCACGTTCTAGAAACGACCAAGTTTTAGTAGCCCTTCAACTCTACTACAAAGAGAATCTTGAAATCATAAACAGTAAAACAAAAACGTTTTTCGATACCCTTTTAAATTTAGCCGAAACACATAAAACACAACTTTTACCAGGTTATACGCATTTGCAAGTAGCCATGCCTTCCTCTTTTGGCTTATGGTTTTCTGCTTATGCGGAATTATTAATTGATGATGTTTACGTCTTAAATGCGGTATCAAAAATCGCAGACCAAAACCCATTAGGTTCGGCTGCTGGCTATGGCAGTTCTTTTCCTATTGATAGAGATATAACCACTAAAAAATTAGGGTTTTCTACACTAAAATATAACGTAGTTGCTGCACAATTAAGTAGAGGAAAAAGCGAACGTGCTATCGCCAGTGCTTTAGGAGGCTTATGTAATACAATGGCACGTTTTGCCATGGATATTTGCTTGTATATGAGTCAGAATTTTGGGTTTATCACATTTCCAGATGAATTAACCACAGGAAGTAGCATTATGCCGCACAAAAAAAATCCTGATGTATTCGAATTGATTCGAGGTAAGTGCAACAAAATTCAGGCTTTACATTCTGAGATGTTGTTAATCACCAATAATTTACCAAGTGGTTACCATAGAGATTTTCAATTGTTGAAAGAAAACATCATCAATGCCTTTGAAGATGTAAAAGATATTTTGGACATCTTTAATTATTCCATTCAGCAAATCATCGTGAAGGATATTGACCTCACTGATAAGAAATACCAATACCTATTCACCGTAGACAGCATTAATAATTTAGTGGTTGAAGGTATGAGCTTTAGAGAGGCTTATCAAAAAATTGGAAGCGAAGTACAAGCAGGAACTTATAAACCAGATTTAGGAAAAGAACATTCGCATATAGGTAGTATTCATAATCTGTGTTTGGATAACATTAGAGCTAAGTTTCCTAAATGATGTTAAAATTTTGAAAATGATTTTTGAATAGTGTCTTCAATTAAAAATTAATGTTACCTTTGATTCTCAAATAAGAAACAAATGACATTAAGTCAATTACATCATCATCATTTTCATACTTGCATTCAGGCGAGCAGGAATTGATATATGTAATTTAAAAATATTTCAAAACCCGTCTGAATAAATTCAGACGGGTTTTTTAGTTCTACACGTTTGGTTTATTCAGATTTAAAAAACTAAAAATGAGTAAATTAAAAATTGCTATTCAGAAAAGCGGAAGATTAAACCAAGACTCTCTAGAACTCTTAAAAGATTGTGGTATAAAAATAGACAACGGAAAAGATCAACTGAAAGTTTCAGCACGTAATTTCCCTTTAGAAGTCTTGTATTTACGAAATTCAGATATCCCACAGTATATTGAAGATGGTGTTGTAGATATCGCTATTATTGGTGAAAACATTCTGATTGAAAAACAGAAACAAGCGGAAGTCGTTGAAAAACTAGGCTTCGCCAAATGTAGAGTTTCACTAGCTGTTCCCAAGCGGATTGAAATCGATGAAGCCGCTTACTTCAATGGAAAAAAAATTGCAACCTCTTATCCTAACACACTTCAGACCTATTTAAAGAAAAACAATATTGAAGCCGACATTCATGTCATTTCTGGTTCGGTAGAAATTGCGCCAAATATTGGCTTAGCAGATGGTGTTTGTGATATCGTAAGTTCTGGAAGTACACTTTTTAAAAACGGTTTAAGAGAAACTCAAGTGATACTAAAATCCGAAGCCGTTTTAGCAAAAAATCGCAATCTTAATGCGGAAAAAGAAGCTATTTTAGAAAAGCTCATATTCAGAATTCAAGCGGTTTTAAGAGCAAAAAATTCGCGCTACGTGTTAATGAATGTACCAACTTCTAAGATTGATGAAGTCACTGCAATTCTTCCGGTTTTAAGAAGTCCAACGATACTACCTCTAGCACAAGAAGGCTGGAGTTCATTACACTCTGTAATTGAAGAAGAAAAATTTTGGAATAATATTGACGCCCTTAAAAACGCAGGAGCAGAAGGTATTTTAGTCGTTCCTATTGATAAAATGGTGCTATAATGAGAGTATATAAAAATCCAAACAAATCAGACTGGAATACGCTAGTAAAGCGTCCCATTTTAGAACAACAAGATCTTGATGATATTGTAATTGACATTCTAAAAGATGTTAAAAACAATAAGGATCAAGCCTTATTTAAATATGCTGAGAAATTTGACAAAACGAAATTAGACACTATTCAAATTGATGCTAACGAAATTGAAACTGCAAAAAATCAATTATCTCAAGATTTGAAAAATGCCATCAATTTAGCGAAGCAGAATATTGAAACATTTCATAAAAGTCAAAAAGAAAAAGAACAAATCATTGAAACCACAAAAGGAGTTAAGTGTTGGAGACGATCTGTTGGAATTGAAAAAGTAGGTTTATACATTCCTGGAGGTTCTGCTCCCCTATTTTCAACAATTTTAATGCTTGGTATTCCGGCTCAATTAGCTGGTTGTAAAGAAATTATATTATGTTCTCCACCAAATAAGGAAGGCAATATAAATCCTGCCATTTTATATACCGCAAATCTTGTTGGTATTTCAAAAATATATAAAGTTGGGGGCGCACAAGCTATTGCCGCTATGGCTTTTGGGACAGAAACTATTCCTCAAGTTTATAAAATATTTGGACCAGGAAATCAATTTGTAACTAAGGCAAAAGAATTGATTCAGCAACAGGGAATTGCTATAGATATGCCTGCTGGCCCGAGTGAGGTTCTAGTTATTGCAGATCAAACTAGCAATCCTGCTTTTGTAGCAGCAGATTTATTATCGCAGGCAGAACATGGAGCAGATAGTCAGGTGATATTAGTATCAGATGATGAAAATATGATCAATCAAACCATCGCAGAATTAGACAAACAACTTAGCCAATTACCCCGAAAAGCCATTGCATCAAAAGCCTTAAAAGTAAGTCGTGCTATTCAATTAAATTCAATAAACGAATGCATCGAATTTAGTAATTTATATGCACCTGAACATTTAATCATTGCAACTGAGAATGCTTCAGATTATATTGAACACATTACAAATGCAGGTTCGGTATTTTTAGGAAAATACAGTTGCGAAAGTGCAGGAGATTATGCAAGTGGCACCAATCACACTTTACCAACAAATGGTTTTGCCAGAAATTATAGTGGAGTATCCTTAGACAGTTTTGTAAAGAAAATCACCTTTCAGAATTTAAATACAGAAGGCTTAAAAACTATTGGTCCAGCTATTGAATTAATGGCTGAAGCCGAAGGATTAGATGCTCACAAAAATGCCGTAACATTAAGATTAAAAGCAATTAACAATGTTTAATTTAAAAACTTTAGTCCGACCAAATATTTTAGCGTTAAAACCGTATTCTAGCGCTCGCGATGAATTTAAAGGTGATGAAGGTGTATTTTTAGATGCCAACGAAAATCCGTTTGGCACTTTGAATCGCTACCCAAATTCGGATCAAAAAAACCTAAAACAAAAGCTAACAGCATATAATGGCATAGCGAACAACAATACATTTGTTGGAAATGGTAGTGACGAAATTATAGACCTTATTTATCGCATTTTTTGCAATCCAGGAAAAGATAAAGCACTCACGTTTACACCAACATTTGGCATGTATCAAGTCGCTGCAGACATCAATAATATTGAATTAATAACACTTCCGCTAAATGATGAATTTCAGATTAACAGAAATGATTTAACATCATATTTCGAAGATGAAAATCTAAAACTCATATTCATCTGCTCACCAAACAATCCTACAGGAAATTGTTTTAATAAATCAGACATTGAATTCATCTTAAAAAATTTCAAGGGTATTGTGATTATAGATGAAGCTTATGCAGATTTTAGTGATCAGCAATCTTGGCAAAATTCTTTTGAAGCCTATCCTAACCTTATCGTTATCCAAACATTTAGTAAAGCTTGGGCTTTAGCAGCGGCAAGAATCGGAATTGCATACGCTAACGACGAGATTATTCAATTGCTCAATAATGTTAAGATGCCATACAATATTAGTAAGTTAAATGAAACTGCTGCTATTGAAGCCTTAGAGAATCGAAAAGATTTTGAAGCCAATAAGCAAATCATTCTTGATGAGAAAGCGCTATTGATTCAAAAGTTGAAAAACATAGATATTGTAAAAAAAATATATCCATCTGATGCTAATTTTTTATTGGTTGAAGTTGAAGATGCTAATATATTATACAAAAACTTAGTGGAACAAAAAGTAATTACTAGAAACAGAAATAGTCTGGTAGAGAATTGTATTAGAATTACGGTTGGGAGACCTGAAGAGAATAAAAAATTAATAAAAGCACTAACAGACCTAACAGGTTTTTAAAACCTGTCAGGTCTCAAAAGACCAAATAATGAAGAAAGTACTATTCATAGACAGAGACGGCACATTAGCCATAGAACCACCAATCGATTTTCAACTCGATAGTTTAGAAAAATTAGAATTTTATCCAGGTGTTTTTCAATGGTTGTCACGAATTGCCAAAGAACTAGATTACGAATTGGTCATGGTAACCAATCAAGACGGTTTAGGAACAGATTCGTTCCCTGAAGACACCTTTTGGCCAGCACAAAATAAGATTATCCAAGCCTTTAAAAATGAAGGTGTAGAATTCTCAGAAATACTAATTGATAAAAGTTTCCCTGAAGACAATGCACCAACCAGAAAACCACGAACAGGCTTACTTAACAAATACATTCACGGCAATTACGATTTAAAAAATTCTTTTGTCATTGGCGACAGAGCAACAGATATTGAATTGGCTAAAAACCTAGGAAGTAAAGGTATTTACATGAATGAAGAAGGTACTGATTATGCTGTTTTAAATACTACATCATGGGAAGACATCTATAACTATCTCAAAGCGATTCCGAGAACCGCAACCGTTGTTAGAAAAACCAATGAAACTGATATTCAGGTTGACATTAATTTAGATGGTTCTGGAAAAAGTAATATTTCTACAGGATTAGGCTTCTTTGACCACATGTTAGAACAAATTTCAAAACATGGAAATATTGATTTGTTTGTAAAAGTTGAAGGCGATTTAGAAATAGATGAACACCACACCATTGAAGATGTTGCCATAACATTTGGTGAAGCTTTTATTGAAGCCTTAGGAAGTAAACGCGGCATTGAACGCTATGGTTTTTTATTACCTATGGACGATTGTTTAGCACAAGTTGCTATTGATTTTGGAGGAAGACCTTGGTTGGTTTGGGAACCAGAATTTAAACGCGAAATGATTGGAGAAATGCCAACAGAGATGTTTATGCACTTCTTTAAATCCTTTAGCGATGCCTCTAAATGTAATTTAAATATAAAAGCCGAAGGTGACAATGAACACCACAAAATTGAATCCATTTTTAAAGCTTTTGCAAAAGCAATAAAAATGGCTGTTTCAAAAACGAATAATTTTTCAATTCCAAGTACTAAAGGTAGTCTTTAGCAGGTGTATGTAAATTAAAAGTTGAAAAACGAAAATAATGTTAAATGCTAGGATTGTCCCCTTGAGGGGACTTTAGGGGTGTTTTATAATCAGGAAAAAAAAAGATGATTGCAATTATTAAATACAACGCAGGCAATATTCGCTCGGTTCAAAATGCCTTAAACCGTTTGGGTTATGACAGTATAATTACAGACGATAAAACCAAAATATTAAATGCTGATAAAGTCATTTTCCCGGGTGTTGGAGAAGCGAGCTCTGCAATGAAATATTTAAAAGATAAAGGCCTTGATGACGTCATTCGATCTATTGAAAAACCGATGCTTGGCATTTGTTTGGGTTTGCAATTAATGTGTGATTATAGTGAAGAAGGAGACACCGAATGTCTAGGCATTTTTAATACACAAGTAAAAAAATTTCCACCAAAAGAGAAAGTACCTCATATAGGCTGGAATAGTTTTGCTGAAGTAAAAGGTGAACTTTTTCAACATATACAAACCGAAAGCGACATGTATTATGTACATAGTTATTATGCCGAAAAAAATGAGCAGACTATTGCCGTTTGCAACTATATAAAACCATTTGCTACAGCAATACAGCACAATAATTTTTACGCCACACAATTTCACCCAGAAAAATCGGCTGATGTTGGCACACAATTATTAAAGAATTTTTTAGAGTTGTAAAAAGATAATGCAGATCTCGCAAGTTTTTAAAACTTAGCAGGTCTAATCAAGTAACAAAAAGAAGGATTAAAACAAAAACAAGGAAGTAAGGAAGAGATTCCTGCTTTCGCAGGAATTAAGATGAGAATCATACCAGCAATAGATATTATAGACGGAAAATGTGTAAGACTCACCAAAGGAGATTATAACACTAAGAAAGTTTACAACGAAAACCCTTTGGAAGTCGCTAAGGAATTTGAAGCCAATGGCATTCAATATTTACATTTAGTAGATTTAGATGGTGCCAAATCGAAGCATATTGTTAATCATAAGATATTAGAACAAATAGCTACCAAAACCAATTTAAAGGTTGATTTTGGCGGAGGATTAAAATCCAATGACGATTTAAGAATTGCTTTCGAATGTGGTGCCAATCAAATCACAGGAGGCAGCATTGCAGCCAACAATCCGGATATATTTTTAGCATGGTTAGAAACCTATGGCTCTGAAAAAATAATTTTAGGAGCGGATTGCAAAGACCGAAAAATTGCAACTAATGGCTGGTTAGAAGCTTCAGAATTAGATGTTGTTGATTTTATAAACGATTATGAATCTAAAGGCATTCAACATGTAATTTGTACAGATATCGCAAAAGATGGCATGTTACAAGGCACTTCAAACGCATTATACACCGAAATTATTTCAAAATCGAATGTAAAACTAATTGCAAGTGGAGGTGTCTCTTCTATGCAAGATTTAGAATTGGTAAATGCCATAGGTTGCGAAGGAGTAATTCTAGGAAAGGCCATTTACGAAGGCAATATAACACTTAAAGAACTTCAGAAATTATGCTAAAAAAACGAATTATACCTTGTCTTGATATCCAAGATGGCAGAACAGTTAAAGGGATTAACTTTGTTGGTATTAGAGATGCTGGCGACCCAATTGAACTCGCCAAACAATATGTAGCTCATGGTGCAGACGAGTTGGTATTTTTAGACATTACAGCAACCGTTGAAAAACGTAAAACCTTAGTAGAATTGGTGACTCATATTGCCGAAGAAATTAATATTCCGTTTACTGTAGGTGGAGGCATCAATTCTATTGAAGATGTGTCTGCAATCATTAAAGCAGGTGCAGATAAAGTGAGTGTAAATTCTTCAGCTGTTAAAAACCCAGAATTGATAACTGAAATCGCAAACGAATTTGGAAGTCAATGTGTGGTTGTTGCCATCGACACAAAATTTTTAGATGGTGAATGGATCGTATTTGTGCATGGCGGACGAACAGCAACACCATTAAAAACACTAGATTGGGTACAACAAGTTGAAGCTTTAGGAGCTGGCGAAATTTTACTTACTTCTATGAATAATGATGGTACCAAAGCTGGTTTTGCTCTTGATATTACAGAAGCAGTGAGCAAATCAGTTAACATTCCTGTAATTGCTTCTGGAGGTGCAGGAACTAAACAACATTTTAAAACCTTGTTTGAAACTACGCAAGCAAGTGCAGGATTGGCAGCCAGTATTTTTCATTATGGTGAAATACCAATTCCCGAATTAAAACAATATTTAAAAAACGAAAATATAGCAATACGATGGACATAGATTTTTCAAAAGACAACGGACTTGTCCCTGTCATTATTCAAAATAATAATACCTTACAAGTATTAATGTTAGGTTACATGAATTTGGAAGCATTCAACAAAACTAAAGCTGAAAACAAAGTCACTTTTTTTAGCAGAAGCAAAAACAGACTTTGGACCAAAGGCGAAGCATCTGGTAATTTCTTAATAGTAAAAGACATTCAAATTGACTGCGATAACGATACCATTTTAATAAAAGCAGAACCGAAAGGACCAACATGCCATACCGGAAGCACCTCTTGTTTTAAAGAAGAAACTGCCAAAGGGTTTTTATATGAATTACAGAAAACAATAAGTGAACGTATTGATACCAACGATCAGAATTCGTACACCAACAAACTCTACCAACGCGGCATTAATAAAGTCGCTCAAAAAGTAGGAGAAGAAGCTGTAGAATTAGTTATTGAAGCTAAAGATGATGATGCTGATTTATTTAAGAACGAAGCAGCCGACTTAATGTATCACTATTTAATTTTGCTGAAAGCTAAAGGGTTTACGCTTGAAGATATTGAGAGTGTATTGGAAAGCCGACAACGATAAGTCCTTTTATTTATATATTTATTGATTGAATCATCATCTAATAAAAAAATCCCGCAAGGTTTTCAAAACCTTTCTAGAACACAAAAAAAGCATCTGAAAACAGATGCTTTTAACTTCTACCCTAAAATTAGACTTACCCTTAGAAATTGATAGCAGTAGAATGATTTTATATAATTAAACTCCAACTAAATCGCCTTCTTCATTTTTAGTGGCTAAATCGGATTTACCCATTAAATAAATATCAACTTGACGAGCAGCTTCTCTACCTTCAGAAATTGCCCAAACAATTAAGGATTGTCCTCTGCGCATATCGCCAGCTGTGAATATATTTGGAATATTGGTTTGGTATTTTCCGTAGCTTGCTTTGTAATTAGAACGCACATCTCTTTCTAAACCTAGTTTATCTGCGATTGTAGATTCTGGACCTGTAAAACCAAGCGCTAATAATGCTAAATCACATTTCCATGTTTTTTCTGTACCTGCAACCTCAATCAGTTTAGGACGTTCTCCTGGAACCATTTCCCATTCTACATTCACCGTTTTTAAAGCGGTTAATTTACCTTTAGCATTTGTTACAAACTCTTTAGTGTTGATTAACCAATTACGCTCCACACCTTCTTTATGAGACGATGATGTTTTTAATTGCAACGGCCAATATGGCCAAGGTGTTGCCGGTGAACGATGTCCTGGTGGTTTTGGCATAATTTCAAAATTAACTACCGATTTTGCACCTTGACGATTCGATGTACCTATACAATCTGATCCTGTATCTCCACCTCCAATAACTATAACATTCTTGCCAGTTGCTAAAACTTGATCTTTTACTTTCTGACCGAAAACCACTTTAGTTTGTTGCGTTAGAAAGTCCATCGCTTGTACTACGCCATCAGCATCGATACCTAGTGTTGGTAAACTTCTCCTTTCAGTTGCACCGCCACAAAGTACGACAGCATCAAACTTTTTTAAATCTTCAACATCATAATTTACACCAACATTAACATTGGTTTTAAACACAATACCTTCAGCTTCCAAAATGGCTAAACGACGATCTATAATGCCTTTTTCCATTTTAAAATTTGGAATTCCGTAGCGTAATAATCCACCAATAGCATCATCACGTTCAAAAACCGTTACTGTATGACCAGCTCTATTTAATTGTTGTGCTGCAGCTAAACCTGCAGGACCAGAACCCACAATCGCAATTGTTTTTCCTGTTCTCGTTTTAGGTGGCTGCGGTTTAATCCAACCTTCTTTAAAGGCACGTTCAACAATATTTTTTTCGATATTTTCTATAGAAACAGGATCTTCTATAATACCCAAAACACATGCTTGCTCACAAGGTGCAGGACACAAACGACCTGTAAACTCTGGGAAGTTATTTGTTGAGTGCAATATCCAAGAGGCTTTTTGCCATTCGCCTTGGTGTACCATATGATTAAAATCTGGAATTAGATTACCAAGCGGACAACCACTATGACAAAATGGAATCCCACAATCCATACAACGCGACCCTTGTTCGGTCATGTCTTTATCCTTTAAAGGCACAGTAAATTCATTATAATGCTTTACACGATCCTTTACTGGCTTGTATGACTCATCTTTTCTTTCGAATTCTTTAAAACCTGTTACTTTTCCCATTTTATTCCTGCGAAGGCAGGAATCTCATCCTGCATTCTAAATTTAATTGTATTATCACTTTTATCTTCTCCCTTAGCTTACACCAATTCTTCAACCATTTGTTCTTCTGTCTCTAAACGTTTTAAAGCACGTTTGTATTCTGTTGGCATTACACGTACAAAATTTTTCAAACTTGTTTCCCAATCCGCTAATAATGCAACACCTCGTTTACTATCTGTAAATTTTACGTGCTTTTCAATTATTGTTTTTAAATCATTAGCATCTTTCTTTAGAATCTTTTCAAATTCTATGGTTTCGGTATTACATAATCCATTAACAAATTTGTTCTCTGGGTCATATACATATGCTATTCCTCCACTCATTCCTGCTGCAAAATTTCGTCCTGTTTTACCAAGAACAACCACTTTTCCACCTGTCATATATTCACAACAATGATCACCTACACCTTCTACAACAGCTGTTGCACCCGAGTTTCTTACTGCAAAACGTTCTCCTGCTATTCCATTGATATACGCTTGTCCTTCAACCGCACCAAATAAGCAAACATTACCAATAATGATATTGTCTTCTGCTTTGAAGTCTGCTTTCGTTGGTTTCTTAACAATTAACTTAGCTCCAGACAAGCCTTTTCCTAAGTAATCATTTGTATTTCCTTCTAGCTTAAACGTCAATCCATGGGCTCCAAACGCCCCAAAACTTTGTCCAGCTGAACCTTCAAAATTGATATTTAAGGTGTCTTCAGGTAATCCTAAATGTCCATAAATTTTTGAAATCTCATTACTTACAATCGCACCAACCGTTCTATTCGTATTCTTTATTGGATAAGCTAACGACATCTGCTCTTTTCGATATAATGCACGATGCGAATCTTTTAAGATTTTAAAATCCAAGACATTATCTAAATTATGTACTTGTTTCTCAGTATTCTTAACCGTCATCTTACTATAAGCTTCTGGTCGGTATAAAATAGAAGATAAATCTAAGCCCTTAGCTTTATAATGCTTGATGGCTTTATTCGCATTAATTTTATGTGTCTGACCAATCATTTCTGCCATAGATCGAAAACCTAGTTCTGCCATAATATGTCGCAATTCTTCTGCGATGTAATAGAAGAAATTAATAACGTGCTCTGGTGTCCCTTTAAAGTTTTTACGTAACTCTTTATCTTGGGTTGCAATTCCAACAGGACAAGTATTTAAATGGCATTTTCGCATCATAATACATCCTGAAGCCACTAAAGGAGCCGTTGCAAATCCGAATTCTTCTGCTCCCAATAATGCCGCAATCGCAACATCACGACCTGTTTTTAATTGACCATCACATTCAACTACAATTCGACTTCTTAAATTATTAAGTACTAAGGTTTGTTGTGCTTCTGCTAAACCTAATTCCCAAGGCAAGCCTGCATGTTTTAAAGAGGTTAAAGGTGATGCTCCTGTTCCGCCATCGTATCCTGAAATAAGTACCACATCTGCTTTTGCTTTTGCAACACCTGCAGCAATGGTACCTACTCCAACTTCTGACACTAATTTTACATTAATTCTAGCGTCACGATTTGCATTTTTTAAATCGTAAATTAATTGTGCTAAATCTTCAATTGAATAAATATCGTGATGTGGTGGCGGTGAAATTAAACCTACAAATGGTGTCGAATTCCTTGCTGCAGCTATCCATGGCAATACTTTTTCACCAGGTAACTGACCACCTTCACCAGGCTTTGCACCTTGAGCCATTTTTATTTGAATCTCTTTAGCGTTGGTTAAATAGTGAGATGTTACTCCAAAACGACCAGAAGCCACTTGTTTAATGGCAGAATTTCTGCTATCACCATTGACATCGGGTTGAAAACGTCTTCGGTCTTCTCCTCCTTCACCAGAATTAGATTTCCCTCCAATTCTATTCATCGCAATGGCTAAATTTTCATGTGCCTCTCTAGAAATAGAACCATAAGACATAGCACCTGTTTTAAATCGTTTTACAATTTCGGTCCAAGGTTCGACTTCTTCAATAGGAATTGGATCGATATTATTAAATTCAAACAACCCACGAATGGTCATTAAATTTTCCGATTGTTCGTTAATAGCTTTTGCATACACATCATAACTCGCTTGGTCACTCAATCTCACAGCTTGTTGTAATTTTGCAACGGTTGTAGGATTAAATAAATGCTTTTCACCATTACGTCTCCATCTATAATCTCCACCGATATTTAAACCCAATCGTTTATCTATTTCAATATCTGGATAAGCATATTTATAGCGTTTATCAATCTCTTTTTCGATTTCATATAACCCAATACCCTCTATTCTTGAAGCTGTATAAGGAAAATACTTTTCTACAAATTGTGAATTAAAACCTACGATTTCAAAAATCTGAGAACCTCTGTAAGAACGCAAGGTTGAGATTCCTATTTTGTTCATCACCTTCAGTATTCCTTTTCCGATAGCTTTATTGAAATTATCGACGGCTTTTTGCTCGTCCATTCCTGTAATAAAGCCTTCTTTTACTTGTGCTCTAATAATTTCGTTGACCATATAAGGATTTACAGCACTTGCACCATAACCAAATAAAGTTGCAAAATGATGTGGCTCTCTAGGTTCTGCGGATTCTATAATAATATCGAAATACGAACGCTTACGCAAACGATTCATTTGATGACTCACATAAGAACAAGCTAACAATGGTGGAATTGGTGCCATTTCTTTACTTACTCTTCTATCTGACAAGATGATAATATTTGTTTTTCGAGCTAATGCTTTTTCAATTTGGACAATAATATCATCCAAAGCATCTTCGAGTCCGTTAAGACCTTTATCTTTTTGATATAAAATTTCAATCGTTTCAGCTTTAAAACCTTCAACGGAAATATGTCGTATTTTTTCTAAATCGTCATTTGAAATTACGGGATTCTGAATTTTTAACTTTCTACATTGTCGCTCTGTAATGCTAAAAATATTTCGATCCTTACCTAAAGACAAACTAATATCGGTTACAATCTCTTCTCTAATACCGTCTAAAGGCGGATTGGTAACCTGAGCAAATAATTGCTTAAAATAGTTAGAAATCAGTTGTGGTTTATTAGACAAAACCGCTAATGGAGTATCCGTCCCCATAGATCCTAAAGCTTCTTTAGCTTTTAGAGCCATTGGTGTAATAACTTCTTGAATATCTTCAAACGTATAATTAAATAAACGTTGTCTTGTTTTTATATCTAGAGTTTCAATTGGACATGTTTCTCCAGTATACGGAATATCTTTTAAGTGCAACCTGGTCTTATCTAACCATTCTTGATAAGGTCTTTCTCTAACAATCTTACTTTTTATTTCTTCGTCATTAATAATACGACCTTGGTTCATGTCTACTAAAAACATTTTTCCAGGTTCTAAACGACCATGACTTTCTACATCCTCTGGAGCAATATCTACAACTCCAATTTCTGAAGACATAATAAGTTTTCCGCTTTTAGTTACGGTATATCTTGAAGGTCTTAAGCCATTTCTATCGAGTAATGCACCAATATAATTACCATCTGTAAACGGTACGGAAGCAGGTCCATCCCAAGGCTCCATGATACATGCATTATAGTCGTAAAATGCTTTTCGTTCTGGCGACATGGTTTTGTGTTTTTCCCATGCTTCAGGAATCATCATCATCATGACTTCAGGTAATGAACGCCCTGTGTGTGTTAACAATTCTACCACCATGTCCATAGAAGCTGAATCTGATTTTCCTGGTAAGATAATTGGGAATAATTTTTCTATTTGCGGACCAAAGACGTCACTTTTCATAATTTCTTCACGCACACGCATTCTACTAATATTTCCACGAAGGGTATTTATTTCTCCATTCTGACACATAAATCGAAATGGTTGCGCTAACTCCCAAGTAGGCATGGTATTCGTAGAAAAACGTTGGTGTACTAAAGCCAAACGTGTTACTAAATCGTCTTCTTGTAAATCTTTATAATAAGGACCTATATCTTCTGGCATTATTATACCCTTATATATCAATGTATTCATTGATAAACTAGACACATAAAAATAAGAGCTTTGCGACATCTTAGATTTTCTAACGGAATGCTCTGTGATCTTACGTGCTGCATAGAGTTTTGCTTTAAAATCTGCCTCAGAAACTTCGTTAGATTTTCCAACAAAAAGTTGTTCTATATTAGGTTCTGATGCTAAGGCGATTTCACCTAATTGTGTGGAATCTACAGGCACTTCTCTCCATCCAATTACAGAGAGTCCTTGAGCTATAATTTCTTTCTCAAAAGTATCCTTGCAAAACTTATATTGATTTCTGTTTTTTGGCAAGAAAACCATACCTACAGCATACTTCCCTTTTACTGGCACTTTAAACCCACAAACACGCTTAAAATAAGCATGAGGAATATCTATCAAAAGACCTGCTCCATCACCTGTTTTTCCATCAGCACTTACACCTCCTCGATGCTCTAGTTTTACCAGTATTTCTAAGGCGTCATGTATAATTTGATTTGTCTTCTCTCCCTTTAGATTACAGATGAATCCAGCACCACAATTTTCGTGTTCAAATTCTGGTAAATAAAGTCCTTGCTTCTTAAACATAATTCAGAAAAATTTTAAAGGTTTTTACCCCTTATTACATCTCTAATATAGAAGCTATAATTCGATTAAAAAAAAAGTAGAAACACTTTTCAAGAATTCACAATAAGCCTTAAAATGATTGCGGTAAATCTAATTAACACGACATCTGAATGCTAAATCAATAATAACAAATCATCAACAAAAATCCTAATACAATAAGAAAACAATTTAAAAACAAATAAAACATTAAAAATAAATCACAAAA
Source organism: Winogradskyella psychrotolerans (assembly GCF_018860565.1). Lineage (GTDB taxonomy): Bacteria > Bacteroidota > Bacteroidia > Flavobacteriales > Flavobacteriaceae > Winogradskyella > Winogradskyella damuponensis. The sequence continues at coordinate 721,778 of NZ_JAHKPS010000022.1, read as the reverse complement.
ACACGCTTTTTAATGAAAAATAAAAAAACCTCAATTATTGATATAACAAAAATATAGCTTAAATTAATTTTAACCCCAAAATTAATAGGGTTAAAAATTATAATTTCATAAAAATTAACTTTTTACCCCTCATTTTAATAGGGTATACACAAAGATTATATAGATTTGAAACGAACTAACTATATTAAATTCATCATTATGAAAAAAATTTTCACTCTAACACTACTTGCGATGTCAGTAGTTTTAACTGCTCAAGAAACAGAAGAGACTAAAGAAAAGTCTTTTACAGTAAGCGGAAGTGTTGACGCTTATTTTCAAACTTATATATCTGCACCTGACGACGTTGGGGCGTCTTTTGGCACTGCTTTCGCAGATCAAACAGGTTTTGCCTTAGGCATGGGAAACATCATCGCTAGCTACGAAAGTGGTAAAGTAGGTGCTGTTCTTGATTTAGTTACAGGACCAAGAGGTGCTGCAGCAACTTTTAATAGTGATATTGTTGATGGCATCGTCAACCAAGCATACGTTTACTGGAATGTTTCTGAGAACACCACTTTAACCATGGGACGTTTTAATACATATTTAGGCTATGAAGTTATTGCACCTGCAGCCAACTTCAACTACAGCACATCTTATTTATTTTCTAGCGGACCTTTCTCTCATATGGGATTAAAAGCAGATTTCGCTTTATCTGATGATTTTAGCTTAATGTTAGCCGTTATGAATCCTTGGGATACTAACAACACTTCTACAACTGGCGAATATTCTTTTGGCGCTCAATTAGGATACAAAGGACAATACTTAAACCTATATTATGATAGCGGTGCTAATTCTGGCTTAGGATTTGAAGTCGATTATACTGGCGGATTTGATGTATCTGACAATTTTTTCTTAGGAATCAATGCGGCTTACCAAACCACTTCTTATGTTTTTGATGATAATGGAGATGTATTAAATGATGATTTTAAAAACGGATTCTATGGAGCTGCTTTATATCCACAGTACACATTATCTGAAGATTTTGCTCTTGGCTTAAGAGGCGAGTTTTTTGGATACCATGCTGAAGAAGGGGAAGATTTACCAAGCGTAATCGGCGCAACCTTAACAGGTAGCTATACCGTAGATAGCAACTTAATCATTAAACCTGAGTTTAGATTAGATTCTTTAACTGATGCAGATGGAGGTATTTACGGTAATGTTGTAGACAATGATGGCTTAGCAGCTAGCAGTCTAAGTGCTTTTACTTTAGCAGCTATTTACACATTCTAAATCACAACACTAACTAATTTCTATTATTATGATATATAATTTTTTAACAATACTACCAACTCTAGCGGCAGTGCAAGATGCCGCAGAACCTACCGAAGTCGAAGCCGCTGTTGCCGCTATAAACGGAGATATGGGAATGCTTTGGATGCTGATTTCTGCCATACTCGTATTCTTTATGCAAGCTGGATTTACGCTAGTTGAAACTGGAATGACTCGCTCCAAGAATGCCGCCAATATTGCAATGAAAAATTTACTTGACATTTGCGTTGGCTCATTAACCTACTGGTTTATTGGTTATTCTTTAATGTACGGAGACACATCTAACGGATGGTTTTTCTGGAGCGGCATAATGCAAGGTGAAGGAGCTGACTTATTATTCCAAACTATGTTTGCCGCTACAGCCGCAACCATTGTATCAGGAGCAATTGCAGGCAGAACAAAATACTCTACTTATGCTATATTTTCAATCGTAATGACTGCCTTAATCTACCCTATTGCTGGAGGATGGCAATGGCAAGGATCTGGTTGGTTAACCGAACTCGGATTTATTGACTTTGCAGGATCTTCAATTGTACACTCTGTTGGAGGATGGGCCGCTTTAGTTGCCGCCTATATGGTAGGACCAAGAATAGGAAAATACATAGATGGAAAAGTAATGCCAATTCCAGGCCACAACCAAGTACTTGCAACTTTAGGTGTTTTTATTTTATGGTTAGGATGGTTCGGATTTAACGGTGGTTCTCAACTTGCTTGGGGAGGCGCAGATTCTATCGCAGCTTCTAATGTTGTTTTAATAACAAATTTAGCAGCAGCTGCAGGTGGTTTAGGAGCACTAATAACGACATGGATCTGGTACGGAAAACCAAATCTACCACAAACTTTAAACGGAGCTTTAGCTGGTTTAGTAAGTATTACTGCTGGCTGCGGAAACATGTCGACATTAGGTGCCATTTTAGCTGGACTAATTGGTGGTATCATCGTTGTATTCTCTATAGAGATTATAGAGAAGAAACTTAAAATTGATGATGCTATTGGTGCAGCCTCTGTTCATGGTGTTGCCGGAGTTTGGGGAACACTTGTTATTGGCCTTTGGGGAATCGATGGCGAAACAGGAATAGGCCTATTTAATGGTGGTGGATTTTCACAATTAGGAGTTCAAGCAACTGGTGCTTTAGCTTACGGCGTATGGGCAGTTGTCCTATCATTCATTATTCTAAAAATATTAAAATCTACAATGGGTCTTCGTGTTAGTGAAGAAGAAGAACTTGTTGGACTTGACCTTTCCGAACATGGTGAAATTGCTTATCCAGGAAAAAGAGAACGCTAATCAACTTGCTGTATTCTTTCACATAAGTTTTAATTTAGTTGTTAGAATGAAAACCCTCGAAGCCTAATCTTCGGGGGTTTTTGCTTTAATGCAGTTTTGTATAATTGCATAAAAAATCCTCAGAAGTTTAACACCTCTGAGGATTTATAATATTCTAAACTAGTTGTTTTTTTTTATGCTGAATTACGACTCGCGTTTATATTACCAAATAAAGATCTAGTTACCATCTTCTCAAAGATTTTAATCTGCTCTTCATCTCGTACCTCAGCTTTTTCAAGCTCTTGAATTTTCTTTAAAGCATATTGCTGAATCGTTAATAACGGTAACACAATAGATTCTCTTACGGCAATTGATGCTTTTCCAGAAGGCTCTTCTTGCATCAATTCCTTATAACCCGTAAGTTTTAAAATTAAACGTTTTGAAACTTCATATTCTTTATAAATTACATTCCAAAATTCACCGTATTCTTCATCCTCAGACATATAACGTGTTAAGTCGAAAAAAGACTTAGACAGAGACATCATACTATTTTCAATTAAAGTTTTGAAGAACGCAGATGTTTTAAACAAATGCTGTGCTTTATCAAACTCACCAATATCTTCATAATGTTTCAACGCTGTACCCACACCAAAAAAGCCTGGCACATTTTGCTTCAATTGACTCCAAGATCCAACAAATGGAATGGCTCTTAAATCTTCAAAAACTAAACCTTCAGATTTACCTCGTTTCGAAGGACGACTACCAATATTAGTTTTAGCATAATATTTTAGCGTGCTCATGTGCTCTAAATACGAGATGAATTTAGGATGCGCTTTAAAATTCACATACGCCTCATAACTACGATTCGCCAAGTCCGTCATAACCTCTCTGTTTTCTGGCTGCATACTTAAATCGGCATCACTTAAACTGTTACCAATACCAGAACTAATCAACTGCTCTAAATTATATTGCGCAGATTCTAAAGTTCCAAAATTAGAACTTATCGTCTGACCTTGTATTGTTAATTGTACTTCTTCATCTTCTATTGTCGGACCTAAAGACGCATAAAAATTATGTGTTTTTCCGCCACCACGTGCCGGCGGCCCACCACGTCCATCAAAGAAAATTACTTTGATACCATGTTCTCTAGATACTCTGGTTAAATTTTCCTTAGCTTGATAAATAGCCCAGTTTGCCATTAAATAACCACCATCTTTAGTACCATCACTAAAACCAAGCATAATGGTTTGCCTATTACCTCTTGCTTTTAAATGCTTCGCATAATCAGGATTAGAATATAATTCCTCCATTACTTTTGGAGCATTCTCTAAATCGGTAATAGTTTCAAATAATGGTCCAATATCCACTGTTAAATCGTCTTGGAATGCCACTAATTTTAACATCGCAAACAATTGCATGACATGCAAAGTCGATTGGTTATTACTAATTATATAACGGTTTGCAGCTTGCTCTCCATTGGTTTCTTGAATGGTTTTTATAGCTTTAATAGTCTCTAAAGCCATTAAAGTTTCTTCATCTTTTATTAGAGATAAATCTACAGACCCTTCAACTTTAGATAAAATTTGAATTTGTTCATGTTCTGGTAAGTCGTGATAATTTTTTGGAAAAATAGCACTACCGCTCTCAAGCAACGCATTTACCATATCATTAAAAAACTGCTCGTGTTTTCGGCTGTCTTGTCTGATATCTAAATTCGCAAAATGAAATCCGAATAAATGAGTTTTATTAATCAAACTATTCAGCTCATCAACATATAAAGACTGATGCTTATCGATAATAATTTGCTTCACCGCTTTTAATTCTGAAACAAAAGTCTTCAACGTTAAATCAGAAGCTTCATTTGTAATAATACCATAAAGCTCACGCTCTAAATTACCCATACGATCTTCGACTCCTTGAAACGTTAACTTCCGCTTTAATTGTCTTACATTTCTATAATAATTTTTAATAATTGAAAGTCGCAATCTATCGGCAACCTTCAGCGTAATTTCTGGTGTTACAAAAGGATTTCCATCTCTATCACCTCCTGGCCAAAAACCTATATTAATAATGTTGTTTTCTATTTGTTCACCATCGAATATATTCTGTTGAATGTAATCGTATATACCTCCAAAGGACTTATAAAATACATTCTCTAAATACCATATTAAACTCACAGCTTCATCAAATGGAGATGGTTTTTCGTGTTTAAAAAATGGTGTTTTTCCTAATTGCGCTAACAAATCATTAATTCGTAATAAATCATTTTCACGTATAGCTTCCGTTAAATCGGTAATAATTCCTAAAACAGAACCAGGATAAAACTGTGTTGGGTGAGCCGTTAGCACAATCCTAACTTTAAACTCTTCTAAATATTTCTGAAGTGTCTCTAACTTATTATCCGCAGAAACAGTTTCTTTCAAACTTCGCAAAGTTCCAATACCATCCATATTATTTACAATAGGAAAAGCAGCGTCTTCAATAGCATCGAACAAAACGACCTGTCTTTCGATATATTGAATAAATCGAAACAACAGATTCACCTGACTCTCAGAAGAACGTCTGGCTTGGTATTTTTTAAAAAAGGTATTAACGATTGTTGTAGGATCTTCTTTATTTTCAAATCCTTTATGGCAAGTTTCGTGAAACAAAGGCAAAAGCGCTCCTGTTTTTGTAACCGCATCAAAAGGTAAAGTCATAAATATACTATTGTATATCTGATACTTAGACAATACATTTTGATTAAATCGTGTTAATTTTGGTTGTATGGACATTATCTTAAATTATATTATTGTAGACTGCCCTAAATGGATATTCTTAAAATTGAGATTAGTATCTTTTGGATTGTAAATAAAATCTTCAACAAAGTCACCAACATTAGAGGTCGTCACTGTATTTACCACCGAATTTATATCTGGTGTTGTAATGTTTAATTTTAACGATTTTTCTACAGCTAACCTAATTAATTCGGCTTCATTATGTAATTCAAAATGACTCAACAACATAGCAGCAGATAAAATTGACGCAATCGGATTCGCAATACCTTTATTGGCCGCTTGAGGGTATGAGCCATGAATAGGTTCAAACATCGCATATTTATCTCCAACTGAGGCAGACGCTAACAATCCTATAGAGCCTCCGATAACACTAGCTTCATCACTAATAATATCACCAAACATATTCTCTGTTAAAATCACATCAAACTGTTTTGGGTTTAAAATCATTTGCATTGCTGCATTATCTACAAATAAAAAGTCGAGTGCAACATCTGGATATTGCTCCGCAACCTCTTTTACTACACGTCTCCAAAGTCGAGATGTTTCTAACACATTAGCCTTATCTACCAAAGTCACTTTATGATTTCTATGTTCAGCAGCAACAAATGCTAAATGTGCAATACGTTCTATTTCTTCACGTGAATAACTACATAAATCTGAAGCATAATCACCATCTTTTGACGTCTGTTTTTCACCAAAATAAATACCACCAGTCAATTCTCTATAAATAGAAATATCTGTTCCCTGAATGATATGCTTCTTTAAAGGAGATTTATCTAGCAATGTTTTATAAGCTTTTACAGGCCTAATATTAGCATACAATCCCAACTCTTTGCGCAATTTCAGCAAACCTTGTTCTGGTCGTACTTTTGCAGAAGGATTATTATCATATTTAGGATCACCAATAGCTCCAAATAAAATGGCATCACTTTTTTTACAAAGTTCTAATGTTTTTTCTGGCAAAGCATCATTATGCTTATCAATGGCAACAGCACCAACATCGGCTGTTGTAAATTTAAAATTGTGATTAAACTCTGAAGCAATCGCCTTCAAAGCTTTTACAGCTTGATTCGTTACTTCCGGACCAATACCATCACCTGGTAAAATTGCTATATTTAATTTCATCGAAGAAAAATCAATTCCCGAATTAACGAAAATCTTATTTTAGTTATTAATATATTTTTTGAGCTTCAAAAGCTTCAATTTGTTCTTTATTATTAATCAAATAGTCAATATCATCATAACCATTGATCATACATGTTTTCTTGTAGGCATCGATTTCAAAATTTTCGGATAATTCTGAATCTTTTACTGAGATGGTCTGTTTTTCGAGATCAACCACTAATTCTGTCTCTGGATTGGACACTATTTTCTGCATTAAGTCACTCAAAAAAGCTGGCGAAACCTGTACTGGCAACAAGCCATTATTTAAGGCATTTCCTTTAAATATATCAGCAAAAAAACTAGACACCACAACTTTAAATCCAAAATCTGTTATGGCCCAAGCAGCATGTTCTCTACTGGATCCGCAGCCAAAATTATCTCCGGCAACTAAAATACTTCCTGAGTATTTTGAATCATTTAACACAAAATCCGTATTAATTGTTCCGTCTTTGTGATATCTCCAATCTCTAAATACATTGTTTCCAAATCCTTCTCTATCTGTCGCTTTTAAAAAACGAGCAGGTATAATTTGATCCGTATCTACATTCTCTATATGTAATGGAATGGCTCTTGATTGTAATGTTGTAAACTTTTCCATAGTAACGCCCACGAAAGTGGGTATTTTCTTTTAATTCATTTTAAACACCTACAAGGTTTTTGAAACCTTGCAGGATCATATCAATTTAATTGCTTTGAAATATCTATAATTTTACCTTCCACAGCTGTTGCTGCAGCGACCAAAGGACTTGCTAAAATCGTTCTTGAACCTTGTCCTTGGCGACCTTCAAAATTTCTATTGGAGGTTGACACACAATATTCTCCCTGAGGAATCTTATCATCGTTCATTGCTAAACACGCTGAACAACCAGGCTGACGCAGTTCAAAACCTGCGTCATCAAAAATAGATTTTAGACCTTCTTCAATAATTTGAGTTTCTACTTGCTTACTTCCTGGTACTAACCAAGCCGTAACATTAGCGGCTTTTTTCTTGCCTTTTATATAATTGGCTGCGACTCGAAAATCTTCAATTCTAGAATTAGTACAACTTCCTATAAACACAAAATTGATGGGCTTATTAATCAAGCTTTCTCCAGCTTCAAAATTCATATAAGCTAAAGATTTTTTAAACGATGGATTTTCATCTACAGGAATCGTTTCAGAAATTTTAATTCCCATTCCCGGATTCGTTCCATACGTAATCATTGGCGCTATATCTTCTGCATCGAAGCTGTATTCTTTATCAAATTTAGCATCGCTGTCTGTTGGCAAGGTTTTCCAATAGGCTACTTTCTTATCAAATTCCTCCCCTTTTGGTGCAAATTCTCTACCTTTTACATATTCAAAAGTCGTTTCATCCGGAGCAATCATGCCTCCTCTTGCGCCCATTTCAATACTCATGTTACAGACTGTCATTCGACCTTCCATACTCATTTCTTCAAACACGTTTCCGGCATATTCACAGAAATACCCTGTCCCAGAATTGGTTCCTAATTTTGAAATGATATACAGAATTACATCTTTTGGTAAAACACCATTTTTCAACTTACCATTAACGGTCACTCTTAAACTTTTTGGTTTTGTAAGCAACAAGCATTGGCTCGCAAATACTTGCGCTACCTGACTTGTCCCAATGCCAAAAGCAATGGCCCCAAACGCACCATGTGTAGACGTATGACTATCACCACAGACCATGGTTAAGCCTGGTTGTGTCACCCCTAACTCTGGAGCCATTACATGCACAATACCGTTATATTTATGCCCTAATTCGTATAGGGTTATATTGTTTTTTTTACAATTTTCAGATAATTGCTCCAATTGCTTTCTAGACAAGGCATCTTTTATCGTTTGATCTTGATGTAATGTTGGAGTATTATGATCTGCTGTAGCTACAATCTGATTGGGTCTAAAAACAGGAATACCACGGTCTTCTAACTCGTTAAAAGCCTGCGGACTTGTTACTTCATGTATTAAATGTTTATCTATATATAATATTTGTGGCCCATTTTCTATAGTACTGACCACGTGAGAATCCCAAACTTTATCAAATAATGTTTTACCCATCTATCTTATGCTGAAATTATTTGTTGATACACATTGCTCGTTTCGATAATTTGATGAATATCATTATCATTGATTTCTTTCTTTCGATCTGCAAAACTTAAAAAGTTTGCATACACATCATCTAACTGTAATTTGGTCAGTTCATAACCTACATTTTTTGCTCTGTAAGCCAAGGCTGCTCTTCCACTTCTTGCGGTTAACACAATAGCCGACTCCGTAACACCGACATCTTTAGGATCGATAATTTCGTAAGTTGCTCTATTTTTTATTACACCATCTTGGTGAATCCCAGAACTATGCGCAAAAGCATTTGCTCCAACAATCGCTTTGTTTGGTTGTGTATAAATCCCCATACTATCGCTAACCAACTGGCTCATTCCGTATAACATCGATGTATTAATATTGGTGTCTAAATTTAGGTAAGGATGTTGTTTTAATACCATCACTACTTCTTCTAAAGCTGTGTTTCCGGCACGCTCACCAATACCGTTTATGGTACATTCTATTTGACGCGCTCCACTAATAACTCCTTCAATAGAATTTGCTGTTGCTAATCCTAAATCATTATGGCAGTGGCAAGACAAAATAGCCTTTTCAATACCTTTTACATTTTCTTTTAAGTATTTTATTTTTGCACCATATTCACTAGGCAAGCAATACCCTGTTGTATCAGGAATATTCAATACGGTTGCTCCTGATCTAATTGCAGCTTCACAAACTCTTGCTAAATATTCATTATCTGTTCTTCCTGCATCTTCAGCATAAAACTCAACATCTTCAACAAATGATTTTGCATATTTTACCGCTTCAAAAGCACGCTCAATAATCGCCTCCCTGTTCGATTTGAATTTATGAAGGATATGCGAATCTGAAGTTCCTATTCCTGTATGAATCCTTGGCTTCTTAGCATATTTTAAAGATTCTGCCGCTACTTTTATATCATTTTCTACGGCTCTAGTTAATCCACAAACAGTCGCATTTTTAACAATTTTTGAAATTGCTTCTACCGATTTAAAATCACCTGGACTAGAGACCGGAAATCCTGCCTCAATCACATCCACCCCAAGTTGATCTAACTGTTCTGCAATGACTACTTTTTGTTCTGAGTTGAGTTTACAACCCGGAACTTGCTCTCCATCGCGAAGTGTTGTATCGAAGATTTGTATGTTGTTATTTGACATATATCAAAATATATTTTATAGTATTGTCTAACGAATGTATGTTTTGATTTAGATTTAAACATTATTGATATAGTTAGTTTACGATGTTCAGTCGCCAAAATACAATTTAAATAACTGATTTACAGATTTATAAATCTATTTTCTATTGATAACTAAAGACCAAAAAGATAATTTATTTTCACTTGTAAAGTCCTTAACAAAATCCGAAAAACGGCAATTTAAACTTTACGTAGGGCGACTTGGAGTAAATTCAGATTCTAAATTCTTGAATTTATTCAATCTTTTGGACAAAGCTAAAACCTACAATGAAGCTTTTATTTTAAAAAGTGGCATCGTAAAAAAGCAACAACTTGCCAATGTCAAAGCACATTTATATAAGCAAATTTTAATCAGTCTTAAGCTCAATCCATCACATCAAAATGTACGCTCACAAATTAGAGAACAACTCGATTTTGCTTCTATTTTGTATCACAAAGGCTTATATAAACAAAGCTTAAAAATTTTAGATAAGGCCAAGGAGCTCGCAATTATTAACGAAGAAAAAAATTCAGCTTTTGAGATTGTAGAACTCGAAAAATTAATTGAATCTCAATACATTACGCGAAGTATAAATACTCGAGCAGATGAGTTAGCTGTACAAGCCAAAGAACTGAGTTCTCTTAATCTTATCGCCAGTAAACTCTCTAATTTATCACTACAACTCTATAGTACTATTCTAAAAACAGGCTATATAAGAAATGAGGAAGAAGCCAATATGGTTATTAATTATTTCAACAAAAGCCTTCCAAAAGTTAAAATCGAAAAATTAGGGTTTAGAGAGAAACTATGGCTTTATAAAGCCAATTTATGGCAAAGCTTTTTGCTTCAAGATTTTTTGAATTGTTACAAATACGCTTCAAAATGGGTAGATTTATTTTATCAAAACCCAAATATGATTAATCTGAATCCCGTGTTCTTTTTAAAAGGCAATAATTACCTCTTAGAAGCCTTATTTTTCATTGGTAACAAATCAAAATTTTTAGAAAAATTCTCTGAGTTTGAAGCGACTGTTCAAAAATCGACGTTTCCAACCGATGAAAATGTAGCTACTCTAGTTTTTTTATACACTAATTTCCACAGCATTAACCAACACTTTATTGATGGTAGTTTTGAAGACGGACTTCATCTAATTCCAAAAATTGAAAACGACTTAATTCCGTTTAATGACAGAATTGACCCTCACCATAAAATGGTTTTTTATTATAAGTTTGCGAGTTTACAATTTGGTGCCGGCAACAACAAAGCTTGCATAAAATACTTAGATAAAATTATCTCAAACAAAACTCTTTCGATGCGCGAAGATTTACTCTGTTTTTCGAGAGTTCTAAACCTTGTAGCGCATTATGAAGCTGGACTAGATTACCATTTAGAAACCCTTTTACGAAGCACATACAAGTTTTTAATTAAGATGAATGACCTACATGAAGTGCAAAAAGAAATGATAAAATTCATTAGAGGACTTCAGGATATTTACCCACACGATCTTAAAAATGCGTTTAAAGAATTACACAAAACACTAAAGACTTTTGAAGACCATCCGTACGAACGACGTGCCTTTTTATATCTCGATATTATTTCTTGGCTAGAAAGCAAAATTGAAAACAAACCTGTTAGCAAAATCATCCAAATTAAGTATTTAGCAAAGAAAAGTTCGTAATTCTACGAAATTCATAAAAAACTCACAAAATCTACAAATAATTTGGATTTCTAATTTTTGTGTTGCAATATTTGTGCTCACAAAGTTCAAACACTTACTGAAATGTTATCAAGAAAGGTGGAGGGAATGACCCTATGAAGCCTTAGCAACCCTTAGATTTACTAAGAAGGTGCTAAATTCTACTTAATTATCCGATTCATTAATCGGAAAATTGGATAGATAACTCAAGACTAATTACCCATCTGTAATTAGCATTTTCTTTATAATATTTTTCTATTAAGTACGCTTCTAACGAGGCTTATTTGGCTTTTGGTTTAATCATTTATTAACTCAAAAACTTAGAAAAATGAGTACACAAAAATTTGCAACACAAGCGTTGCACGCAGGTCACGACACAACACAAACTTCAGGAACAAGAGCTGTTCCTATTTACCAAACATCATCGTATGTCTTTAATGATTCAGATGATGCAGCCGGACGATTTAACCTTTCTGTTCCTGGCTTTATTTACACACGTTTAAACAATCCCACAAACGACATTTTAGAGCAGCGATTAGCAGCGCTAGAAGGAGGAATTGCAGCAGTGGCTACGGCTTCTGGAACCTCAGCAATTGCAACAACTTTACTAACACTTTTAAGAGCTGGAGACCACATTGTGGCGTCGAGTAGTTTGTATGGAGGCACCTACAATTTATTAAGCGTCACCTTACCAAGACATGGTATTACCACAACATTTGTTGATGCGTCAAACCCAGAAGAATTTAAAAAAGCAGCACAAGAAAACACAAGAGCCTTTTTTGTAGAATCTTTAGGGAATCCGAAATTAGATGTTTTAGATCTTGAAGCAATTTCAAAAGGAGCTAAAGCGCACAAAGTGCCTTTAATTGTAGATAATACCGTGGCTACGCCTTACTTATTAAATCCAATAGAATATGGTGCTAACATCGTTATTCATTCGTTAACCAAATATATCACTGGAAACGGAACATCACTAGGAGGTATCATTATTGATGCCGGAACATTTGATTGGACTAACGGAAAATTCCCAGAATTTACAGAGCCATCTGCAGGTTATCATGGTTTAGTCTATAGCGAAGCCATAGGAGCAGCTGCATTTATAGCAAAAATTAGAATTGAAGGTCTACGAGATTATGGTGGAGCCTTAAGTCCATTTAACGCCTTTCAAATTATTCAAGGTTTAGAAACTTTAGAACTACGTATTTTAAAACATAGTGAAAACGCCCTTGAATTAGCAAAATGGTTAGAGTCTCAACCTGAAGTGAAATGGGTGAATTACCCTGGACTTGAAAGTAGCAAATACAGAGAACTTGCTAAAAAATATTTACCAAAAGGCCAAAGTGGAGTCGTCACTTTTGGAGTGGATGGTGGCTACGAAGCAGCAAAAACCATTGCTGACACAACCAAACTATTCTCATTATTAGCCAATATTGGAGACACAAAATCACTCATCATTCATCCTGCAAGTACAACACATCAACAATTAAGTGATGAAGCGCAAGAAACCACAGGTGTTACTAAAGATTTAATTCGTTTGTCTGTTGGTATTGAAAACATAGAAGATTTAAAAGATGATTTAAAAGAAACTTTTGCTGTTGTTAAACAGAAAAAAGCCCTTCAAAATTAAATTTAAATTGTGAAGTAAAATGGATGTCTTTAATTGTAAAGACATCTGTTTTATAGTATTCAACACTAAAAAGACAAAAAACATGAGTGATTTAAAATTCTCCGTTGTAGGAGACAGTACTTCTGCAACCCAATTTATAGGAAAAACAAGACAATTTACTTTAGTTGTAGATGAACCTGAAGCTTTAGGTGGCACAGATGAAGATGCCAATCCTGTAGAATACATTTTAGCAGGCTTTGCTGGTTGCGCCAATGTTGTTGGACATCTGGTAGCTAAGGAATTAGGTTTTACAATTAAAAATTTAAAGATTGAAGTAACAGGCGAATTAAATCCAGATCGGTTTTTAGGGACATCTACCAAAGAACGTGCAGGCTTTAAAACCATTAATCTCAACCTTATTCCAGAGACCGATGCCAGTATTGAAGTTTTAACGAAATGGCTTCAAATTGTTGAAGAACGTTGTCCTGTAAAAGATAATTTACAGAACAAGACACCTTTAAAAATTTCCGTAGAAAAAGAATATACAGCTATATAAATATTTGTAATGGCACATTTACACTACATAACCCTAACTAATTACGTTACTGAAAGTGGTAAGACAATCAATCCTAAATTGTCTTACCAAACTTTTGGTAAAGCATTACATTCTGCACCCATAATTTTAGTCAACCACGCCCTAACCGGAAACTCAAATGTGGTTGGAGAAGACGGCTGGTGGAATGATATTATTGGAGACGACAAATGTATTGACACTAATGATTATACTATTTTAGCCTTTAATATTCTTGGTAATGGCTACGATAATATTGCAGATAACTGCATTGAAAATTATAAAGATTTTACAGCAAGAGATATAGCCAAACTATTTGCTTTGGCTATAGAACAATTAGAAATCGAAAATTTATTTGCCGTTATAGGTGGTTCTGTTGGCGGCGGAATTGCATGGGAATTAGCCGCATTAAAACCCCAATTAATTCAACATTTAATTCCTATTGCGACCGACTGGAAATCGACGGATTGGGTCATTGCGAATTGCCACATTCAAGATGCGATATTGAATAATTCTTCACAACCACTAGTGGATGCTAGAATGCATGCCATGACTTTATATCGCACACCAGAATCGTTAACACAAAAATTTGAACGTACTAAGAAAAACGATGCCCTTTACAATATTGAATCTTGGTTGAGTTATCATGGAAATGCACTTGACAATCGTTTTCAGGTTGCGGCTTATAAACTGATGAATCAGATTTTGCGTACTATAGATATTACGAGAAATAGAACTGATTTTTTAGAAGTTGCGTCAAATATTGAAAGTGATATTCATATCATCACCATTAATTCTGATTTGTTCTTTAAAGCAGATGAAAATTGGAATACTTATGTGGATTTAAAAGGTGTGAAAGACAACGTTCATATTCATGAAATTAAATCCGTACACGGCCACGATGCTTTTTTAATAGAATTTGACCAATTAGCTCGCTTTTTGAAACCTATTTTTTCGACAGCATTGAAATCAAAGGATAAATTAGTACAGCAAGTTGCGTAGAACATACTTACATTTTATAAATATAAAGCCAAACGACCTGTTTGGCTTTTTTACGTTATAATTTTAGCCAAAATTAAAGTATGAGCGTTAATATTATTAGCAATAACGACAATTGTAATACTTTTACTCGTATATTTTTACGTATTGAACAAAACAGAAGACACAGCACCCCAAATACCAAGAAAACGAAAATTTCGTTGGTTGCGCAGAACCTTACGCGTACTGTTAGGAATTCTTGTGTTTTTATTTTTGGTGATTCTTTTTGTTCGTAGCCCTTGGGGACAAGGTATCATTGTGAACAAAGCCGTTAGCTTCGTTTCAGATAAAACAGGAACAAAAGTTGCCATAGAAAAACTCTTTATTACGTTTGACGGTGATATACAACTCGATGGTTTATATCTCGAAGACAAAAAAGGAGACACCTTAGTTTATTCAAAATCATTGGAAGCTAACATCCCTCTAATTAAAATTATAAGCGGTAATGGCATCGGAGTAGACGCTTTAGATTGGGATGGTTTACGTGCCAATGTAATTAGAAAAGATAGTATTGAAGGTTATAACTTTCAATTTCTAATTGATGCGTTTGCTTCAACTGACACTACAACCGTTGCAACAGACACCACTTCTACTCCACTTAATTTAGTTTTAGGCAACTTAAATTTCAATAATTTTGATATTGTTTTTGATGATGCGGTTGCAGGCATTGATTCAAGGTTTATAATTGGCAAGTTGAAAGCTAATATGAAAACCACCAATATTGAAGACATGATTTTTGATGCTTCAACTATTGAACTTAATGATGCTAATATCAAGTTTATCCAAAAACCGGTTGCGATTAACACCACAACTTCAAACACTCCTTTACCGAAATTAGCTTTTGAAACTATTGCGCTAAATAATGTCGTTGCTTATTACGAATCGCAACCTGACCGTTTGATTGCAGATGTTGACATTTCAGAATTCGCTACAGAATCACCACTTATAAATTTAGCGGCTAGTGATTTCAATCTTAAAAATATCACGCTTAAAAATTCTAAAATCAGCTTAACCACAGATGCTGAAATTAATGGCTTAACACAAAAAATAGAGGTAGTTACTGAAGAAGTAAAAACGGACATCACGACGTTTGAATGGCCGCAACTAACAATTAATATTGCGTCCATTGATTTTGAAAACAATCACATTAATTATAGTGTAGGTAACGCAAAACCAAAACAAGACATTTTCAACCCGAATGCCATCGCACTTTCAAATTTTACGCTTCAAGCGAAAGATATTTCTTTAAAAGATAAAAAAGCGACACTAGATTTAGAGCAATTGAATTTTAATGAATTTTCAGGATTAAGCCTTAATCAACTCGCTGTTAATTTTAACGCTACAGACGAAAATATGCGTTTGGATGATTTACAACTCAAATTAAATAACAATTCAATTTCAGGTGATGCGCATTTAGAGTATCAGTCACTTTCAAAATTAATAGAAACGCCCGAAACCACTAAAGTCAACTTAAACCTGCCAGCTTTTCAACTCTCATTGACAGAGATTTTCAAATTTCAACCTGATTTAAAAAATAACGAATACCTCAATAAATTAAGCAAAAAACTAGTTTTAGGAAAACTAAATGCTTCCGGAACTTTAGCATCAATTAATTTGAATAAAGCGGAACTTAACTGGGGAAATTCAACAAAAATTTCCACTAAAGGAACACTTCAAAACGTCACCAATCCTGAAACACTTCAATTTGATATTCCACAGTTTTCAGCAATTACAAAACGCTCTGATTTAATTCAATTTGTAAATGAGGAAGACTTAGGAATTAGCTTTCCAAATGACGTGAAATTTGTGGCACAACTCAAAGGTAACCCACAAGACATTTCAGCAAAAGCAAAACTAACAAGTTCTCAAGGCCTTGCGACTATTAATGGCAGCTTTAAAAACGGAGATAAAATTGCGTTTAACGCTACTGTTGCAATTGAAGATTATAAAGTAAATGAATTGCTTAACAATCCGCAATTTGGGACACTAAGTCTTACCCTTACATCTGAAGGAAGCGGAAACAACATCAACACACTCGATGCCATTTTAGATGCTACTATTTCTGAATTTCAACTTAATAATTATGCCATAAAAGATCTTCATCTTAATGGTGATATTAAAAACGGGACAGGAAATATTCAGTCGCAATATAAAGACAGTAATCTCAATGCCAACCTAGATGCTTTTGTGGTTTTAGATTCTATTTCACCTGAAGCTAAAGTTAAAATTAACGTTATTGGAGCCAACCTAGAAGCGCTTGGTGTAATGAGTCGTAATATTAAAACGGCCATGAATGTCACTGTAGATTTTAAAGGTAATAATGAAACCTACGATGCTAGCGCTAACATTAACAACGGTGTTGTTGTGTATGACAATAGAAGTTATTTAATAGGTGATATTAAAGCCTTTGCTCATGTGGATACAGACACGACTTCGGTTTCTTTTAAAAACAACATTTTAGATCTTGATTTAAAGTCAAATACCAATCCTCAAACGTTTAGTAAAGCGATTAAACGCCACGTTTTAAGTTATTTTTATAGGGATGAAAATGTCTCAGACACAATTAGTGATTTTGTAAACCTAAACCTTAAAGGTAAAATTTCGCAATCCCCTTTACTGAATGACGTCTTCTTAGTTAATGTTCAAGGTTTAGACACCATTAACGTGGCTGTAGATTTTAACGAAAAAGCACGACAACTACAAGCAAATATTACAGCACCACATATTAATTATAGTGGCAATAAACTGGACAGTCTTGCTTTTTCTATGGATACAGACAAAGAAAATTTCAATTTTAATCTAGGTTTTAAAAATATCACTGCTGGTCCGTTAGATGTGCCTAAAACCATCATAACTGGCCACCAAACCAACAACGAATTAGCACTCAACTTTTTGGGCTATCATCAAGGAGAGCAGCTCATGAATGTCAACACCAAAATCACTGGCAGCAGAGAGCGTTTAAGATTTACAGTAAATCCGGATAGCTTAATTCTCAATAAAGAGAAATGGTTAATTCCTGAAGACAATGAAATCCTCTTAACCGATAAGCATCTCGAATTTAATAACTTTAAAATCAACCAAAACAATCAATCTATCGCGCTTACGGACAAATTAGAGCAAATTTCGAAAGAACATATTGCTATTGAATTCGAGAATTTTGATATCAACGCGGTCTTTAATTACCTAAACCCAGAAGCCGAATTAGCAACCGGACAACTAAATGGTAATTTTATTCTTGAAGATCCGTTTACCAATGCTGGTATTTTAGCCGATTTAAGTATTGAACAATTAAACATGCTTAAAACCGATTTAGGGACTTTAAGCGTGAATGGAAATTCATTGGACGATAATAGTTATGCTTTTAATGCTGGACTAAAAGGTGGTGATATTGATTTTGATCTCGTTGGCGATTACACTGTTACTAATAACATAGCAAATCTCGATCTCGATTTTAATATCAACGAATTCAAAATACAAGCACTCAACACCTTATCTATGGGTGAAATTAAAGATGCTGACGGTAGTTTTTCTGGTGCTTTTAAAGTTACAGGTTCAACATCAGATTTAAAATATGATGGTTCCATAACATTTAATAATGCTGGTTTCAATGTCGCTAAATTGAACACTAAATTTAGCATGGCTAAAGAAACGCTAAACATCAATAATGAAGGACTTTCAATGAAAGATTTCACCATTCGTGATGAAAACAATAACGCCTTAGTGCTTTCTGGTAGGGTTGGTACCGAGAGTTTCATCAATCCAACCTTCGATTTAAGTGTAAACACTACAAATTTTCAAGTCTTAAACGCTACAAAAGAAGATAACGAAGAATTTTACGGCAAGGTCACTTTTGACGCCAATGCAAAACTAACTGGCGATTTACAAATCCCAAAATTAGATGCCAAACTTACTTTAGGTTCCGATACCGATCTCACTTATATACTACCATCATCAGTAGCCAGTGTGGAGGAACGCGATGGAGTTGTTGTATTTGTTAATCGTGAAAATCGAGATGCTATTCTCACCCAAACTAAAGAACAAACCGCTACGATAAAAGGCTTTGATATTAGGGTGTTATTCAACGTTGGAAAAAACGCAGCAGTCACTATAATTATAGATGAGGAAACCGGAGATAATTTTAAAATTTCAGGCGAAGGTGATTTTGTGTTCACCATGAAACCCAACGGAAGAATCACACTTACTGGTGCTTATGAAATTTCAGAAGGCCATTACGAACTGAACCTTTACAATTTAGTGAATCGAAAATTCTTAATTGCTCAAGGCAGTCGTGTCACTTGGTCTGGCGATCCGTTTGATGCGAAACTAGATATACGCGCCATATACAATTTAGAAACTTCAGCTTACGGATTGATGGCATCGCAAATTTCTGGTGCAGATTCATCCGTAAAAAGCAAATACCAAGAAGTTTTACCTTTTAATGTCTACCTCAATATTGATGGCGAATTATTACAACCAAAAATTTCATTTGGTTTAGATATGCCGGAAGAAGAGCAAGGTGCCATTAGCGGACAAGTATATTCGAGAGTACAACAAGTCAACCAGCAAGAAGGAGAATTGAATCGCCAAGTCTTTTCACTTTTAGTGCTCAATCGTTTTTATCCAGATTCTGGTAGTGATGGTAGCGATGGAGGCTTTGCCACTATTGCAAGAGACAATTTAAATGATGCGGTATCCGATCAGCTGAATACATTTTCTGATAAAGTATTAGGTAGTACTGGTATCGAACTCGATTTTGGACTTAACAGCTACACCGATTATCAAGGCGATTCACCAACCGACCGTACCGAGTTAGAAATCGCAGCAAAGAAAAAATTGTTTAACGACAGATTAACGGTTAGTGTTGGTAGTGACGTTGATATACAAGGCAGCAGTAGCACTGATGAGGAAACACCCGTAATTGGTAATGTAAGCTTAGAATATGCATTAACAGAAGACGGCAGATACCGACTAAAGGGTTTTAGAAAAAGTGAATTTGAAAATGTAATAGATGGCCAAACCATAGTGAGTGGTATTAGTTTAATATTTACAAAAGAATTCAACCAATTTAGCGAACTTTGGGATGCTATTTTACGCTCTAAAAAAGAAAAGAAAGCAAAATCCGAAGCCGAGAAAGAAACTCAAGAAAAACAGCAAGAAGCAACGGACGAAAGCATGGAACAGAAAACCAATTAAACTTGAAAAGAATCTTAAAACATAGTATCTCTTTTATTTTCTTCGGAATGATTTTATACTCCTGTAGTATAAAAAAACACATTCCTGAAGGCGAACGTTTATATACTGGTGCTAAAATTGAAATTGAATCGGATTCGATTATAAAAAATGAAGAAGAACTAAAAACAGAATTAGAAACCATTTTAAGACCTGAACCAAATTCTAAGTTCTTGGGAATGCATTTAGGCTTGTATTATTATTACAAAATGCAAAAGAAAAACCCAGGGTTCCTCAACAGATGGCTATACAAACAAATAGGAGAAAAACCTATTTATCAATCTAGCGTCGAACCTTTTGAGATTGAAGACGTACTAAGAAATCGCCTAGAAAATAAAGGATTTTTCTATAGCACTGCAACTTCCGCTTTTGAAGAAAAAGAGATTGAGGCGTCCATTAATTATACATTAAAAATCACAGAACCTTATAAAATGGAGGGTTTCCAGATCGATTCTATGCCGTTACCACTCTATGAAGATGTAAAAAAGGAAACTGATAAATCCCCATTTCAAAAAAGCATGCGTTTCGATTTGTCTAATATGAAATTAGAACGACAACGTATTGATGCGCAACTAAAGAAAAAAGGCTATTATAACCTCAATCCCGATTTTTTTATTTTTGAAGCAGACACTAATCAATACGACAATAAACGCTTCGATTTATTTTTGAAATTGAAAGTCGAAGTTCCTAAAAAAGCGACTATTCCTTACCGTATTTCAAAGATAAATGTATTTGCTAATTACGACTTACAAGATTCCACATACGCCAAAACAGAACGGTTCAACAATAAGAATTACATACAAGATACACTATTTATAAAACCTAAATATCTCGATGAATTTATTACACTAAATGAAGGAGATTTCTACAGTCCTGAAAATTCTAAAAATACCGCCAGACGTTTATCAAAAATTGGTACGTATAAATATGTTAACATTCAATATAAAGAAGTTGATTCGCTACTCACAGACAGTTTAGGGATTCTTGAAACCAATATTTTTTTATCACCATTAACTAAACGTGCCGTCCGTGCCGAATTGCAAGCCGTCACCAAATCCAATAATTACACAGGACCTCATTTAGCACTAACCTACAGTAATCGAAATGTTTTTAAAGGTGGTGAAACGTTTAACATTAGTACAAATGTTGGTTACGAATCGCAATTTATCAGTGGCAACAACACAGGACTTAGCAGTATAGAATTGGGTCTAACAACGGAACTCATTTTTCCTCGTGTTTTATTTCCTGTAAAAATCAATACAGATTTCTTTAAATATTCTATCCCAAAAACAAAGACAAGTGTTGGACTTAATTATTTGAGTCGAAGTCAACTATATACTTTACTTTCAGGAACTGGACAGTTTGGCTACTCTTGGAATGCTAATAGATTTATAACCTATCAGTTTAATCCTATTTCCGTAAGCTACACTAGACTTTCAAATACCACTGCTGAATTTGAAGCTATTTTAGACGAAAATTCATACTTACAACAAAGTTTCGATCAGCAATTTATTTCAGGTATGACCTTTTCATTTACTTATAACGAAATGGTAGATGCCAACGATCCTAATCAGTTTTACCTAAACACAACTTTAGATGTTGCAGGTAATTCAATTAGTTTACTAGGAAAAGAAGCCACTTCTGGCGAACCTAAAGAATTTTTAGGATTGCAATATGCGCAATATGCTAAAGCCGATTTGGATTTAAGATTCCATCTTAATTTCGGTAAAGACAGAGCACAAACCTTAGCAACACGATTATTCGCTGGCTACGGCTTACCTTATGGAAACTCGGATGTTATTCCGTATGTAAAGCAATACTTTTCAGGTGGACCTTATAGTGTTAGAGCTTTTAAAACGCGCTCTTTAGGACCAGGAACTTACAATGACGATAGTAATAACGACGACGTAACCTATTGGGATCAAACCGGAAATATTAGACTAGAAGCCAATGTAGAATATCGTTTTCCTATAGTTTCATATTTTAAAGGTGCGGTATTTGCCGATGCTGGAAATGTCTGGAACTCTAAAGCCAATTCTGTGTTTGATGGTGAAGATAAATTCACCTCTAACTTCATAAATGAATTAGGTATGGGAGCCGGATTTGGGTTGCATATTGATGTACAAGGTTTTGTTATTCGTTTCGATTTGGCTGCACCTTTTCACGATCCTTCATTAGCACCAGGAAAACGCTACGATTTTAAATATGACGAACCTGTGCTTAACTTCGCTATTGGCTATTCGTTTTAAATGAAGTTGAAGTTGAACTCGAAACTAAAACTGAAACTGAAATTTTAAATTCACAATACATCTTGACTCACGACTCACAACTATTGACTCTTAGCTCTTAGCTCTTAGCTCTTAGCTCTTAGCTCTTAGCTCTTAAATTGAATCAGTTTTCATTCTATTATCAAAATTTTAATACCTTTATTCAAAACTAAAAATAGACACAAATTATATATGAACAATAAAGAACAATTCATGAAAGAAGCTGTAAACGCAGCTTTAAAAGGAATGAACAACAACGAAGGCGGACCATTTGGCTGTGTCGTTGTTAAAGACGGAAAAATTGTAGGACGCGGAAATAACAAAGTTACCTCTACTAACGACCCAACAGCTCATGCTGAAGTTACAGCAATTAGAGACGCTTGTAAAAACCTAGATTCTTTTCAACTAGATGGTTGCGAAATTTACACCTCTTGCGAACCTTGCCCTATGTGTTTAGGCGCCATTTATTGGGCGAGACCAGACAAAGTATATTATGGAAGTAACCAAGTAGACGCTGCAAATATTGGCTTTGATGATGAATTTATTTACAAAGAAATTCCATTACCATATTCAGAACGTAGCATTCCTTTTGAACAATTAGCTCGTGAGATTGCTTTAGAGCCATTTCAGGAATGGACTAAAAAAGAAGATAAGACAGAATACTAAACAATCCAATACGTCAGTTCGAGTGTTTCGACTATTGGGTCGAAATGTATCGAGAACTTTTGTCACAAAAAAAGCTTCTCGATAGAAAATTCCGAAAAGGAAATTTCGCTCAAAGTGACACTATCGTTACATTTTTAATTCATTTATAATTGAAATAACTAACATGATCACCTTCATCCTAAATAACAAAACCATTAAAACATCGGAGCATTCTGGTATGACGTTATTGGATTTTGTACGTTACCAACAACGCTTAACTGGCACCAAAATTGGTTGTCGTGAAGGCGATTGTGGTGCTTGCACTCTTTTGGTCGGTACACTAAACGACGATACGATGGAATACCAAAGTATCACCTCATGTATTTCACCATTAGGAAACGCACATGGCAAACATATTGTAACGGTTGAAGGCACCAATCTAAAAGACACACTCACCACAGCTCAAGAAGCCATGAAAACCAATTACGCTACCCAATGCGGATTTTGCACACCTGGTTTTGTGGTCGCTTTAACTGGCTTTGCATTATCAAATTCAGATAAAAATTATAGTAATGCCATTGACGCTATTAGTGGAAACATTTGTAGGTGCACAGGTTATAAAGCCATTGAAAAAGCCGCTCATCAAGTGGTTAAAAAACTAGAGCATCAAGAAAAAAATTCTTTTAAATGGTTAATTGACAATGGATTTATTCCAGAATATTTCGAAAGCATTCCACAACGTTTAAAAGATATTGAAGCTAAAGATTTAAATCAACCTAAAGGAAAATATGTTTCTGGCGGAACGGATTTATACGTCCAGAAAGCAGATCATTTAGCAGGTAACGACGTGCATCTCATTGCTGAAAAAGAGTATCTAAAAGGTATTTCAATTGAAAACTTAATTTGCACTATTGGAACCAACTCTACCGTTTCTGATTTATGGAATCACAAAGAATTAAACAGCATTTTACCCAATTTAAGAAAACACTTAAAACTAGTCTCTTCTGAACAAATTAGAAATATGGCATCCTTAGGTGGAAACATCGCCAATGCTTCGCCTATTGGAGATATGACCATATTTTTCTTAGCACTTAATAGTGATCTTACAATTACCAATAAAAAAGACGAAGAGCGTAGTGTTGCACTAAATAACTTTTATCAAGGTTATAAAACTTACGACTTAAAAGATGATGAACTTCTAAAAGCCATCAACTTTAAGTTACCAACAGCGCAGTCCTTTTTCAATTTTGAAAAAGTTTGTAAACGCACCCATTTGGATATTGCAAGTGTCAATTCAGCGATACATTTATCCGTTGAAAATGGTACCATTGCAGAAGCGCATGTGTCTCTGGGCGGTGTTGCTGCTATTCCGAAATATTTACACGATACCTCAGCATTTTTAACAGGAAAAACACTGACTTCAGAAACGATATTAGAAGCTAACGAGATGCTTCAAAAGGAAATTAGTCCAATTAGTGATGTTCGTGGGACTAGCGACTATAAGCGTTTACTCGCAAGACAATTATTTTTCGCACATTTTACGGAGTTGTTCCCCAATCATTTCACCTTAAACGATTTTGTTCAGTATGCATAATAACAAGACAAATACAGTTCGCGACACTAAATTAGATGCGGTTTCAAAATCATTAAAACAAAGCATTAAAAACTTAGATTCTTATACGCATGTTCGTGGTGAATCCTTGTATGTTGATGATGTTAATATTAGACAAGGCACCTTTCACGCAGTCGTATTTGATTCACCAAAAGCACACGGCAAAATAAAACATATCGATTATTCTAAAGCAGAAGCTTTGGAAGGTGTCGAACGTATTTTTACCTACAAAGATGTTCCTGGCGAAAATGAAATTGGAGGCATCATTGCAGACGAACCGTTATTTGCAGAAGACGAAGTCCACTTTTGGGGCATGCCAATTGCTTTAATCGTTGCCGAATCAGAATTTATTGCACGAAAAGCAAGAGATTTAATCGAGATTGAAATTGAAGATTTACCAGTCATCACCACAGCAAAAGAAGCCAAAGCAAAAGGTAGTTTTATCAACGCACCACGCTCTTTTAGTTTAGGTGATACTGAAAAAGCATTTGCAGACTGTGACTATGTTTTTGAAGGAGAAACCTTTTCCAACGGACAAGAACATTTATATATTGAAGCACAAGGAGCTTACGCTGAACCAATGGAAAATGGCAATATAAAAATCACTTCATCTACGCAAGGTCCAACAGCTGTACAAGCCACAACAGCTAGAGTTCTAGGATTAGCAATGCATAAAATTGAAGTCGATGTCACACGTCTTGGTGGTGGGTTTGGTGGAAAAGAAGATCAAGCCACACCTTGGGCAGTTATGGCTGCTTTAGCGACTTATCATTTAAATCAATCGGTGAAATTAATACTGAACCGTCATGATGATTTACGCATGACAGGGAAGCGTCATCCTTATGAAAGCACCTATAAAATTGGATTATCTAAGGACTTAAAAATTTTAGCTTACCAAACCGAATTTTTACAAAATTCTGGTGCTGCTGCAGATTTATCACCTGCGATTGCTGAGCGCACCTTATTTCATGCCACCAACAGTTATTACGTACCAAATGTGACCACAAAAGTATTGAGTTGCAAAACCAATTTGCCACCAAATACGGCCTTTAGAGGTTTTGGTGGACCACAAGGTATGTTTGTAATTGAATCTGCAATTGCCAAAGCGGCTTCTGAAATTGGGGTTTCAGCTAGACAAATTCAGGAAGCGAATTTACTAGATGAAAATGACACGTTCTCTTACGGACAAATTGCTAAAAAAGTAGAAGCCAAAAACACATGGCATTCTGCTAAAAACATATTTAATAGTGATGCTTTAGAACAAGAAATTGCTGATTTCAACAAAAATAATACAGCCTTCAAAAAAGGGCTTTCGTTTATGCCAATTACCTTTGGTATTTCGTTTACCAATACACCAATGAATCATGCACGTGCTTTGGTTCATATTTATTTAGATGGTAGTGTCGGCATAAGTACAGCGGCTGTAGAAATGGGTCAAGGTGTGAATACTAAAATGATGCAGATTGCTGCGGATGTATTTTCGATTCCTATTGAAAAAATTAAGATTGAAACGACCAATACTACCAGAGTAGCAAACACCTCACCTTCTGCTGCGAGTTCTACGGCAGATTTAAACGGAAAAGCCACCTTAATGGCTTGTAATGCTTTGGTGGAACGTTTAAAACTAGTGGCTTCGGAAGATTTAAATGTATCAGAAAAGGACATTACTTTAAAAAATGAATCTGTCTTTATAAATGATAAAAAATCAGAATTATCATGGGCAGAACTCATCAGTAGTGCCATGTTAAAACGTGTCGCTTTAACTGAAAACTCCCATTACGCCACACCAGAAATTCACTTTGATAAAACCAAAGAAAAAGGACATCCTTTTGCTTATCACGTATACGGCACAGCGATTACAACGGTGACTGTAGATTGCACGCGTGGTACTTACGAATTTGACTCCGTTAAAATTGTGCACGATTACGGAAAAAGCATGAGTGAAGGTATTGATTTGGGTCAGGTAGAAGGTGCTTTAATACAAGGTATCGGTTGGATGACTTTGGAAGAAATCGCCTATAATGATGATGGTAAATTATTATCGAATGCACTATCAACCTATAAAGTACCTGATATATTTTCTGTACCAAAACGTGTGGAAGTGATTCCTGTAGAAACCGAAGGAAACGACATGGCTATTCTAAAATCGAAAGCCGTTGGTGAGCCACCATTAATGTATGGTATTGGCGCTTATTTTGCGCTTCAAAATGCAATAAAGGCTTTTAATTCTAATTATGATTTAGAATTTCATGCACCGATGACACCTGAAAAGGTTTTGATGGGGTTGTATGAAAATAAAAAATGAACAAAGAACACCCCTAAAGTCCCCTCAAGGGGACATTCCCAAAAATAAACATTGGTACTATTGTCCCCTTGAGGGGACTTTAGGGGTGTAAATAATCACAATAAATAAACGCCTTATCGCACTACATTACAAAAAACAAAACATCCTTAAAGGCGCACTAATTTACAGTGCTGGTGATACTATTGCTGCTCTTTTACTTGGTGAATTCATCTGGTATCGCTTACTAGGCATGATGTTCATTGGCGCTACTTTTTATGCGTTTGAAATCCCTAATTATTTTGATTGGATTGTAAAAACGACACAGTTTCGAAAAGGCTCTAAAGCCACATTAAGTAAAACTATTTTAGCAATAGCCTATTTTAATCCCTTGTGGATTGCCAGACATTTACTGTTTATTAAATTATTTTCTGGTCAGTTTGAAGCAATTGATTTTAACCTTTTAGAGATTGCGTTTTGGTCGTTTTTAGTAAATATTCCTATTTCTTTTATGGCAAATTATATTATTCAAAATCGATTCCAACTGAAATGGAGGTTTCTTGGATCGGCTGTTTTTTCTGCTTTAATGGCGATATATTACGCTTTGAGTGAGACTATTTTTACATAATCCACTTATATCTTCACACCCCTAAAGTCCCCTCAAGGGGACATTCCAAAAAATAAACATTAGTACTATTGTCCCCTTGAGGATTATTGAAATAAAAGCATAGCTTTTGATGAAGATAGCGAGCGAAGCTCATTAGGGGTGTTTTTTCAAACTACATTAAGTATTTTAACCCTTCCCTTTCAAGAATTTTATATTCAGAAATACTATAATGCGCCAAAACAGCATCCAATAAATAATCTCTAACAACAAGAATGAGGTGCTTGTTTTCATTAGTTTCATAATTAGGAATCAATCTTTCTACCGACAAATGCAAACCTTCTTTCTTCAATTCCAACTTCCCAAGTTCATCAATAATAAGATACTGCGATTCGTTTTCAGAAGCGACAGCTAGTAAATAAGCATTCTCTTTTTCAAAAGCCGATTTTAAAAATTTAAAGTTTCCTATTTCAATGATGGCTTCAGTGTCAAGTTCAGTTTCAAGTTCAAATTCATTCTTAGATTTTACTTCCAGAAAATAGCGTTTTCCTTCGGCATTATCCGGACACAATACCCCATCAACATCATCACGGTTTTTACACCATTCGAGTAATGCCGTTGTTTTTCCTGTTTGTATAGCACCTGTGAGGATATATATCATTCTGAAGGCACTTTAAAATGAATACAATTAGAAATACTATTCGCCATAAAATACTGAAATCGCGTATAACCTTTTAAGTGTTTTGTGTCTTTCCATGTAAATGCAATAATTTGACGGAAATACGGAAACAAGTCCATCGCATTCGCAATATCCTCTTGATATTTAGATTCTTTTTTTCGAAGATACTTCTGAACCACTTTCAACAAAAAAGGACCAATTACTAAATACCAAAGCATTAAAATCAAGAAACTTCTCAATACAATATAAATGGCTTTTTGCCACCCCAAAAGCGGATCTCCAAATATTGAAAAGGCTAAAACCATAACCGCAACAGTGCTTAACCACACCCAAATGACTTTCGTTTTAAAAGCTACTTTTTTGGTTTTCTTATCAAGTTTATTTGTTTCAAGATGAAGATAAAATTCTGATTCTGTTTTATTTGAAATTATCTTAATGGTGTTTTTAATAAAAATTCCTGCTAAAATTCCGCAAATCCCATAAACCAAAAGATAGGTGGTGACTAAAACCGAAGTTGTTGACGTTACTGAAACAAAATCTAACTTTTTCTGAACCCAAGCTCCATAAATATCAATGGCTTCCCAGAGGTTTGTTCCGTAAACAATGGTTAGTATTAATAATTTTTGAAGGGCCGATTCTAAAAAGGTTACCATGCCTAAAACCATTATCGTCGCTCCTTTCCATGAGAAATTAGAAAATAAAACCGCTCCTAAAACCGCTTGAAAACTCACCGCAACATAAGCTCCGAATGGAGAATATGGGCTCACTGCCATTTTAATAATTAAAACAATCACCAAGGCTTTTAAGATGGCTTGCCATTTATTTTCGGCATAATAGGCAATTAAACTTATGAGTAAAATGGACACTCCACCTACTATCAATCCTGTAAATGGTGAGTTAAATACATGCAAGAAACCGCCTAAACCCGACTCGTTTAAAGCCCAAAGTGCTGTTAGTTTTTCTATGATATATTTGTTGTTTTTCATGCATACTTCCCGTGAAAACGGGAATCTTTTTAAGTTTTTCATTATTCAAAAACACCCCTAATGAGCTTCGCTCGCTATCTTCATCAAAAGCTATGCTTTTATTTCAATAATCCTCTAGGGGACAATCTTATTCAAATAACATTTATTTTTCGATGGTACATTTATAATGCACTTGAAGTAATTGGGCGACCACACTAATCGCGATTTCTTTTGGTGTATCGCCTCCGATATCTAATCCTATTGGGCAAACCACATTTGTCATCCCTTCTGGAATATCCATTTCTTTAATCAACATAGTATTGAACCGTACTTTTTTCGTTTTACTTCCTATTAGTCCTAAAAATTTAGTTTCGTTTTGCAAAGCCATAGTTATCAAATCAAAATCGATGGCATGATTATGTGTCAGCACTAAAACATAACAATTAGATCCCCATTTCACAGCATCTTTAAAGGTTTTGAAATCGGTTTCGGTCGCTTGATGTGTTGTTACACTGCTGTCTAATTCTAAATTAGAAAACCAATCGTCACGCGAATCTATTAAGGTCACCTTAAAAGGTGTATCGACTAGAAGTTTGCAGATTTCAACACCAATATGTCCTGCTCCAAATAAAAATAATTCTGGTGATTGATTCATGGGTTCTATGATAAATTCTACTTTTCCTCCGCAACATTGTTCAAATTCCGGACCTAAAGTATAGGTAGATTCAATAATCCTATTCTCTTTTAAAGCAACGATAGCTTCGTCTATGGCTTTAAATTCAAGCTTCCCTCCTCCTATGGTTCCGTGAATATCTTTGTTCTCAGTCACAAGCATACGCGAACCCACCACACAAGGTGTTGACCCTAAACACTTCGTTACCGTTATAAAGGCAACAGGTATTTGCTTTTGTTTAAATTCAGAAAGTAATTCAATCCAATTTTGCATTTCTAATAAAAAAAGAGAATTTAAAAGTAAGGTTTTTTGATTGAAATGCTCTTCTATTTTTAAAACTAGCGTCAAACCTTTTAATAGCAGTCAAACTTTTAAAATTTTCTGTAATCTTTAAGATTTAACTTCGACATAAGATTGTATATTGATTTTTTTAATCAAAATACAACTATATGTCAAAACCATATTACGATGCTGCGGATTTACGCAAATTTGGAAAAATCACAGAATGGAGTGAAGAATTAGGAACAAAATTCTTCGATTATTACGGAAAAGTATTTGAAGAAGGCGCTTTAACTGCTCGTGAAAAATCACTCATAGCTTTAGCTGTAGCGCATACCGAACAATGTCCATATTGTATTGATGCCTATACAAAAGACACATTACAACGTGGGATTACCAAAGAACAAATGATGGAAGCCATACATGTTGGTGCAGCCATAAAAAGCGGCGCCACTTTAGTACATGGTGTACAAATGATGAATAAAGTCAACAAATTAGACGGTTAAGATAAAAACCTCAACCGCATTAATTTCGTAAGAATTACAAACAAGAGAAACGATTAATGGCAACAAAGTCCCTAAAAAAACTCGGAAACGATTTAGCTCAAAGCAATAAACAAATAGAAATACTCTCTAATGGTATCTTTAAAAGTGGTGAATTACCAACCTTTAAAGATAAAATTTCAGAAACGAGTCAATTTCCAATTAAAGCAAAAAAACTAGAAATTCTACAGATTAATGTTGGCTACATGTGTAATCAAGTTTGCGACCATTGCCACGTAGATGCTGGTCCGGACCGAAAAGAAATAATGACTAGAGACACCATGAGACAATGTCTTGAGGTAATCAAAAACTCTGGAGCACACACGCTAGATTTAACAGGTGGAGCACCAGAAATGAATCCGGATTTTAGATGGTTTGTAGAAGAAGCTTCAAAGGTTGGTATTACAGATTTTATAGTACGTTCTAATTTAACTATTATTAGAGCCAATAAAAAATATTACGATTTACCAGAATTCTTTAAAAAGCACAATGTACACGTGGTAAGTTCTATGCCACACTGGACACGTGGAAAAACGGATAAACAACGTGGAGATGGTGTTTTTGATAAATCTATAAAAGCGTTGCAAGAATTAAATGCTGTGGGTTACGGCATGCCAGGAAGTGATTTAAAATTAGATTTAGTTTACAATCCATCAGGCGCTTTTTTACCAGGTGACCAAGCTGCTATGGAAAAGGATTTTAAAAAGGCCTTAATGGAAGATTTTGGAATTGAATTTCATAATCTATTTGCGATTACGAATTTACCTATCGCGCGTTTTTTAGATTATTTAATTGCTTCAGAAAACTATGAAGATTATATGTATTCTTTAGTCGAGGCTTATAATCCGGCTGCCGTAGAAAATGTGATGTGTACCAATACCTTATCGATTAGTTGGGATGGTTATTTATTTGATTGCGATTTTAATCAAATGTTAGAGTTACCTGTAAATAGTAAATCGAGACATATCTCTGATTTTAACGAAGAATTATTAGAAGGACGTAATATCGTTATTTCTCAACATTGTTATGGCTGTACTGCTGGTGCAGGAAGTAGTTGTCAAGGTGTTGTAGCATAAACAAATTCCTGCCAAATCAGGAATCTCAGACTTAAACAAATTAAGATTCCTGCTTTCGCAGGAATAACATATGAATAACAAAACCGCCATATTAATCTTTGCAAATTCTGCAGAAAAAGAATTGACTTCAAAATCAGTTGTTTCTTCTGACTTCTTTAATTTGCTTGATTCTGATACTGTAAAAACAGTAAAAAAAGCGAGTTTACCTTATTTTCATATTTCTGAGAAAGCGCAAAAAGGACATTCATTTGGAGAACGTTTTACCAACGCTATTGAAACCGTTTTTAATAAAGGGTTTCAAAATGTGATTACACTTGGTAATGACATTCCCAACCTTACCGCTAATCTTATTTTAAAAGCTAAAGATAAATTAGAGAATTCAGATTTTGTTTTAGGACCTTCAACCGATGGAGGTTTCTATTTAATGGGTTTCAAGGAAGCACATTTCAGTAAAACAGACATCCAAAATTTACCTTGGCAAACATCTAAATTAAGACGTTGTTTACATCAAAAATTACTAAAGCAAAACGAAAGTGTTTCCTATTTAGAAACGCTAACCGATATTGATGACACTTCAGATATAGAATTGGTCTTAAAGAGTTTTAAATCTTTAGATTTCAATATTA
The DNA here is from genome assembly GCF_018860565.1 of Winogradskyella psychrotolerans. Classification (GTDB taxonomy): domain Bacteria; phylum Bacteroidota; class Bacteroidia; order Flavobacteriales; family Flavobacteriaceae; genus Winogradskyella; species Winogradskyella damuponensis. The sequence continues at coordinate 689,613 of NZ_JAHKPS010000022.1, read as the reverse complement.
GAAAACTGCTTTTAAAAATTCTAAAAAAAGTAAAAACAATTGCAATAGTCGCGTCTGTTTTTCAAGGTAGAACCGTTTTCAACAAACACTACAATAAAGGCTCACCTGCCTTACTTCATATTTAAAATTGGGTTTTAATGTCATTAATACCTAAAGATTTTTTCAGCTAAATAATCTCACATTTTAAAAAATAGCCATGCTTGTGGTCTACATATGAAGCACATTTACTTATGCTTACTGTTATGCTTTTGCTTTTTCAGTAATGCCCAAATTACAATTACCGGAACAGTTACGGAAGCTAGTTCTAAAACACCTTTGCCCTTTGTAAACATTTCATCTAGCAACGGCAATGGAACGACCTCAAGTGATGATGGCACCTACACAATAGTCGTTAATTCAACTACAGATAAACTCACCTACTCATTTTTAGGCTTTAAAACACAAACTATTGAGGTCGCAAATCAAACAATTATCAATATTAAATTACAAGAAGATTCTGCTGCTTTAGACGAAGTCGTAATTACCGCACTAGGTTTAGAACGCGATACCAAAGAATTGGGTTATGCTGTGCAAGCCATTTCTTCTAAAAAACTAACGGAAGTAAAAACAGTCAATTTTTTAGACAATTTACAGGGTAAATTAGCTGGAATAACGGTTACACAAGGTGCTACAGGTGTTGGTTCGTCTTCTAAAATCACGATTAGAGGCGAAGCGTCCTTTTCTAACAACAATCCTTTATTTGTGGTAGATGGCGTGCCGATTAACAACGAAACGGTTTTTAATTTCACCAATGAAGCTGCTGCCGGATTTCAAGAAATTGATTTTGGTAATGGTGGCATGGAAGTCAATCCGGATGATATTGGTTCTGTTACCGTTTTAAAAGGACCAAGTGCTGCCGCATTATATGGCACAAGAGCATCTAATGGTGTTATTGTTATTGAAACCAAAAACGGAAAAAACAAAAGAGGTTTAGGCATTAGTTTTTATTCTTCGCTTTTTGTGGACACTGCTTTTAGGTTGCCCGATTTTCAAAATTCTTACGGTCAAGGTAATTCTGGTCAGTTTGAATATGGTGACGGTCTTGGTGGTGGTATCAATGATAATATCACCTATTCTTGGGGACCACGTTTAGATGCTGGACTTTTAATTCCACAATTTGACAGTCCTGTGCAATTACCTAACGGCACTTTTGTGAGAGGTGGAGATACTGCACTTTATGATGGCTTAGACATCACAGCAACACCTTTTAAATCGAATCCGGATAACTTGAAAGATTTCTATGAAACTGGCGTTACAACTATTAATAATATTTCAGTTTCTAATGGGTTTGATTCTGGAAATTACCGATTATCTTTTACCGACTTGAGAAGTGAATCGATTATTCCTGGAGTGAATTTAGACCGACAAACCATTGCTGCTAAATTAAACTTTCAACCAAGTGACAATACCGAAATCAATTCATCTTTCAGTTATATAAATTCTAATAGTGACGATAGACCTTCTAATGGTTATGGAAGTGAAAATGCGAATTACTCTTTAGTAGCTTGGGGACCACGTTCTTTAAACATTGAAAATCTTAAAAATTATTGGCAACCTGGTTTAGAAGGCACGCAACAATATTCATTTAACTATACGTTTTTTGATAATCCGTATTTCATTTTAAATGAGAATACCAATTCCTTTAATCGCGACCGTATTTTCGGTAATATTTCCATTACCCAAGACCTAACTAAAAACTTAAGTGTTTCTCTTAGAACAGGAATGGATTACAGTACCGAAACTAGACAATTACGAAGAGCCTACAGTAGTAATCGTTTTAGTAATGGTGCATATGCCGAACACGATGTCATGTTTAGAGAAGTGAATACCGATTTTTTAATCAACTATAAAAATCAGTTTAATAATATTTCTGTAGATGTGTTTTTAGGTGGAAATAGATTGAATCAAATCGCAACCACTAAACAATCACAAACGGTTAGTTTGGCACAACCCGGAATTTACAATTTAAACAATGCAGCTTCACCTATTGAAGTCTTTCAATTTGAAAGTGAAAAGCGTATCAACTCATTTTACGGTATTACAAAACTGGGCTATAAAGACTTTTTATTCTTAGATATTACAGGACGGAATGATTGGTCTAGTGCATTAGCCACACCTTTTTCGGTAGATGGCACTTCGTTTTTCTACCCTTCTATCTCTTCAAGTTTTATTTTATCTAATGTTGTAGAATTACCAAATGCTGTATCGTTCGCAAAACTGAGAGCGAGTGTGGCACAAGTTGGAAACGACACAAGTGCTTACCAAACTTCTGGTGCTTTTGTATCACAAACACCATACAATAGCGAACCTACTTTTAGCGACCAAGACTTTATTCCCAATGCCAATTTAAAACCAGAACGTACCACCTCTTATGAATTTGGTACAGATGTACGATTTTTAGATAATCGATTACGATTCGATTTTACATATTACAATGCCAATACAAAAGACCAGATTATTTCATTACCTGTTGCCATTTCTTCAGGCTACAGTCAACAAGTAGTTAATGGCGGAAACGTGAATACACAAGGTGTAGAAATTGTTTTAGGGATTACACCAATTCAAACGGATTACTTCAATTGGAATAGCACATTTAACTTCGCCACTAATCGCTCTGTTATTAAAAACTTACCACAGTCGGACGGAAGGTTAACACTTGCTTATAGCAGGATTTATGATAGCGCCAACCAAACGGTTTGGTTTCAGATGGAAGAAGGTGGACGTGTTGGAGATTTCTACGGAACTGGTTATCTAAAAAATGAAAATGATGAATTTTTAATTGATGATAATGGTAACTACATTGCCGATGACAACTTAAAAAAACTAGGAAATTATAATCCAGATTTCACATTAGGTTGGAGTAATAATTTCAATTATAAAAATTGGAATATGAGCTTTTTATTCGATTGGCGACAAGGAGGCGAAATCGTTTCGAGAACACGCGCTTTAGGAAATGTTGGTGGTCAACTAGCTGAAACCAGTTACCGACCAGATGCCGGAATTGTTGCACAAGGTGTTAATGTAAATACTGGACAAGTAAATACCGTTGCGATTACTGCAGAAAGTTATTACCGACAATTTTACGATAGAAATCACGAAGAGAATAACGTTTATGACGCTTCCTTTTTAAAGCTACGCCAATTCGCTATTGGCTATACTTTTGATTTAAAAAATGGCTTTTTAAGTTTGAAAGAAGGTGCTGATTTAAGCCTTTCGTTAGTTGGAAATAATCTATTTGCCATTACTGAGAATCCGCATTTTGACCCAGAACAATTGGCCGTTCAAGGCAATGGATTTGTAAGTGGTGTTGAAGATATGAGTTATGCTACAACACGAAGTATTGGTTTTAAAGCCGGATTTAACTTCTAGTTCTCACAAGAATGGGAATCTCAAGAAGAGAAAACAAAAATAATAAGCTTCCCTTTTTTAAGGGAATGAAAATAAAATTTTAAATGAAAAAATTCACCTATATACTTTCGGTTTTATTTATTGCAACAACAATGAGTTGTACCAAAGATTTTAAAGACATAAATACCAATCCAAACCAACCCAGTTCGATCCAACCGAGTTTGTTGCTAAGACAGGTTATTTACGATTTTGGAGAAAACATGAGTTACGAAGGCTTTGTTGCTGGCGATTTACTAGCACAACATAGAACCGCTTTAGATTTCAATTTATTTGATAGACATGCTTTAAAATCACCACAATTAGGAGGTAATCCTTGGCCTATTTTTTATACCAATTTGAGAGATAATGAAATTATCCTAAATCAAGCTAGAACAACAGAAACCTTTGCTGTTTATGAAGGTCCTGCTTTAATTCTCAAGGCTTATATGGCTGCTGGTTTAACTGATTTATTTGGAGACGTTCCCTATTTTGAAGCGTTCAATGGTGTTGAAGGCACCGTAACACCATCATACGATTCACAAGAAGACATCTATCTTAATGAAAACGGTATATTAGATAATTTAGATAAAGGTATTGCTGCAATTGAAGCCTATTCTGATCTGATTCCATTGGAAGGCGATATTTTATTTGACGGCGATTTAGAGGCTTGGATAAAATTCGCGAATGCTTTAAAAATTAAGCATTTAGTTCGTATTTCGGATAAAGTAGATGTTTCAAGTCAATTGCAAACACTTTTTGATGAAGGCAATTATATCACTTCAAACAGTGAAAATGCTATTTTCAATTTTACCAACACAGACCCAAACAGTTTTAGGCTAGCACAATTACGCATTGGTGATTTCAACAATTTTGTCTTATCCGAAACTATGGAAGATATTTTAATTGGCTTGAATGACACGAGACTTTCAAGTTTATTTCGTCCGTTCTCAAATTCAAGCACTAATGAATTTAATGGTTTATTAAATGGTATTGATGCATCTTCGACCTCTATTGCTTTAGCAGATTATTCTTTAGCAAGCACAGCTTTCAGAGAAGATACGTCAACTTTAGATGCTAATTTTATAACCGCTTGGGAAGTACAATTCGCCTTAGCCGAAGCAGCTGCCAAAGGCATTATTTCTGCAGATACACAGACGTTATACAACGCTGGAGTTACGTTAGCATTTGAGTATTGGAACACGGAACTACCTACAGATTACCTTTCTGGTCCTGCTGCTTATAATGCTTTTGGGACAAGTCCGATGGAACAAATTTTAACGCAGAAATGGATAGCCAATGTGATTAATGGTTACGAAGGTTGGATAGAATACCGAAGAACAGGTTTCCCAGAATTGCAAACCATTTCTGCAAGTTTAAACAATGATTTAATCCCGATTAGAATGCCTTATCCTGCTGAAGAAGCAGCTTTAAATTTTGAAAATTACACTGTTGCTGCAACCGCAACAGACAACAATAGTATAAACGTGCCGGTTTGGTGGAATGAATAATGGAATATGGATATAATTAACTGGCAATGGACATTGATAATTGCATCGAGTTTAATACTCTTTATATTATCTCCATTAGCAAAGACAACGGAGGAATTTTTTAAGGCGGTTCATAAAAAGAAAGCACCAAACGCTTTAGTGCTTACCGGAAGCCTTATTATTTCTTGGATTTTTGCCAAGAGCATTACCAATGCCGCAAATCTAGGTTTAAGCTTTGGTATTGTTGGAGGTGTGGCTTATGCTGGTTATTATGTATCGTTTGCTGTCGCTGGTTTATTGATTTACAAAATGCGCGTTGTTGGCGGATTTAAAAGTATTCATCAATTTTTAATCACCAAATTCGGAAAAGGAGCTATGGCTTTGTTTTCTATATTAATTGCCATCAGATTATTTAATGAAGTCTGGAGTAACACTATGGTTATTGGTAGTTATTTTGGTAAAACAGGAAGTTCCAATTATTATTGGGCCATTATCGTTTTTACTGTTTTAACTTTAGCGTATGCGATTAAAGGAGGTTTAAGTAGTTCTATTTTTACTGATGTGATTCAAATGGTATTATTTGGTATTCTACTTATGGTAATTCTATGGAATATCTTTTCAATAGACACTTTTAGCGTTACTGATGTCGTTACATCTGGGACTTGGAGTTTTGAGTTGGGCTTAAATTTGTTTTTTGCAGCCATTATCCAATCCTTTAGTTATCCATTTCACGATCCGGTTTTAACCGATAGAGCCTTTATCAGTTCACCTAAAGTCACCCGAAAAAGTTTTTTATGGGCGAGTTTATTAGGTGCGATTTGCATTATACTATTTAGCGTCATTGGTGTCTATGCGCAAACCCAAGGTTTTAAAGGTCAAGCCGCCGTAGAAGTTGGCAAAGCCTTTGGTGTGGTTATTTTATTAGTCATTAATTTTATAATGATTACCTCGGCAGCTTCCACTCTAGACTCTACGTTTTCGTCCTTTTCAAAATTATTGGCGATTGATTTAGGCATGGTTAACGATTTAACCTTTGGAAGAGCATCCATGGCTGCCATAGCGATTTTAGGCACACTTCCTGTTTTTCTTGAAGCCGAAATTTTATCCGCAACCACCATATCAGGAACGATGGTCATTGGTTTAACACCGGTTTTTTTATTCTGGAATATTAAAGTTCCAAAATTGAGTTTTTATCTTAGTGTGATTGCAGGACTCGTATTTGGATTTTTACTCGTATTTGAGGTGTTTCCAGAAGCCTTAATTTTTACAGAAGGCAAGTATGCCGATTTACTTTGGGTGAATATTTGGGGCATTTTAAGTTGTAATATTTTATATTTCATACCGAAATGGTTGAAATCAAAAAAATGAGATGTCCACTTTCGTGGAAAATGTTATGGATAAAAACATAATTGACATAGGAAAATTATCAGGTAAAGTACTACTCTTTGGTGGTGTTTACAGTAATCTTCAAGCACTTGAAGCACTAATTGCTGTGGCAGAATCTGAAGGTATTCCACCTGAAAATTGTATTTGCACTGGCGATATTATAGGCTATTGCGCACAACCTGAAGAAACCATTCAGACCTTTAAAAACTGGAATGCCAGAAGCATTGTTGGTAATGTTGAAATACAATTACGTGATGATGAAGACGATTGCGGTTGTGATTTTAGAGAAGGGTCGCGATGCGATGGTTTTTCACAACAATGGTATCCGTATGCCAAGAGCAAACTCTCAAAAGATTCACTTGACTATCTTGACACGCTTCCAGATCATATACAATTCACCATGGGAAATCAAAAGGTGACTGTTGTACATGGTTCGTATTTCAATGTTTCAGAATTTATTTTCAAATCGACACCTTGGGCTACTAAGCAATCTAATTTTGAAGCTACCGAAAGTGATATCATTATTGCGGGCCATTGTGGTCTACCTTTCGAACACAAAAACAGTGATAAACTTTGGATAAATCCTGGTGTGATTGGTATGCCTGCCAATGACGGAAAACCTAATGTTTGGTTTGCTATTTTAGATGACTCAGAAAAACCCTTACAAATAAATTTTCGTAAGTTAGACTACAACCATACGCTCACTAACAAATTAATGCTAAACAGATTACTTCCAGAATCTTATGCAAAAACAATCGTTTCTGGTCTTTGGGACAACATGGAAATTTTACCTGAAGCCGAAAAACAGCAACAAGGAAAACCACTAGAACTGTAAGGTTAACCAAATTATTTATACTAATTAGAAATGCGAAACCTCTTTATCTTATCATTTTTACTCTTAAGTTGCTTTGGAAATAGCCAAGAAACCCTTCATGAGTTATTAAAAGCTCATAATAAAGAAAGTGTTCCTTATATCTCTGTTAAAGAATTGGCCATGCCAAAAACTGATGCTATTTTATTGGACGCTAGAGAACTTAAAGAATATAACGTAAGTCATATACCTAACTCAACTTATGTTGGTTATGATGATTTCGATTTAGATACTGTTGTAAAAACACTACCTGACACAACATCAACTATTGTGGTGTATTGTTCGTTAGGAATTCGTTCTGAAGACATTGCGGAACAACTTAAAAAGAAAGGCTACACCAATGTTTACAATTTATTTGGTGGTATTTTTGAATGGAAGAACAACAATTTTCCCGTATATAATTCTGAAGAAAAGGAAACAGATCACGTACACGCTTACTCTAAAGACTGGAGTAAATGGTTATTAAAAGGCATTAAAATCTATGAATAAATCACTTGTTATTGTGTTTGTCAAAAACATAAAATTAGGAACTGTAAAAACAAGACTCGCTAAAACTATTGGCGATTTTGGTGCGTTTGAAGTGTACACCGAATTGGTAAAAATTACTGAAAAAGCAACCAAACAATTAGACATAGATAAACGCATTTATTTTTCTAATGCTATTGTAGATGACCAATGGAAAGGTGAATTTAAAGCAGTGCAACATGGAGCTGATTTAGGTGAGCGCATGCTTAATGCTTTTAAAGATGGATTTGATGCTGGCTATAACAATATCGTATTGATTGGTTCTGATTTACCAGACATTCATTCTACGCATATAAAAAATGGATTAGAAGCCTTAAATACGAATGAAGTGGTTTTTGGTCCAGCAGAAGATGGCGGCTATTATTTGGTAGGCATGTCTAAATTGAATACCGAAATTTTCACCAACAAACCATGGAGTCAACCCAATTTATTTCAGTTAACCTTACAAGAGTTACAGAGTAATCAAATTTCAGTTGGTATCTTGGACACTTTAAACGATATTGACACCTATGAAGATTTAATTGCTTCAGACTTTTATAAATCGAACATCAAATTACAAGAAAAAATACAGCAACTCAATGATTAACCAAATAACAGAAAGCACAGAATATTTACAAAGTAAAGGCTTTGATCAACCCGAAATCGGCATCATTTTAGGTACCGGTTTAGGACAATTAGTTGATGAAATTGAAATCATAGCCGAAGCAAGTTATAATCACATTCCTAACTTTCCTACAGCAACCGTAGAGTTTCATAAAGGCAAACTTATTTACGGCATTTTAGAAGGTAAAAAGGTAGTTGTTATGCAAGGCCGTTTTCATGTTTATGAAGGTTACACGTTACAAGATGTAACGTTTCCTGTAAGAATTATGGAGAAGTTGGGTATAACAACCTTATTGGTTTCTAATGCTTCCGGAGCCATTAATCTCAATTATAAAAAAGGAGAATTAATGCTTATTGACGATCATATTAACCTTCAAGGAGGTTCACCTTTAGCGTTTAAAGGCGTTTCAGAATTAGGAGAACGTTTTGCAGACATGAGTGCTCCTTATGATGCCGAAATTAATGCGAAATTTGAAAGCATTGCTCAAGCACACAATATAACATTACACAAAGGTGTTTATACTAGTGTGGTTGGCCCTCAACTTGAAACACGTGCCGAATATCGCATGTTGAAAATCATGGGATCTGATGCTGTTGGCATGAGTACGGTTCCTGAAATTATTGTGGCAAATCACTTGAATTTAAAAGTTGCTGCCGTTTCTGTATTAACAGACGAATGTGATCCAGATAATTTAAAACCCGTTGATATTTCTGAAATCATTGCTATGGCCGAAAAAGCAGAACCAAATATGATTACGCTTTTTAAAGAACTGATTAAGACCTTATAAAAAAAGACCTGCAAGGATTTAAAAACCTTGCAGGATAACAAAAGACATTCCTGCCTACTCAGGAAGCACCTATGGAAAAGTATATAGACCTCATTAAAAATTCCTATTCAGGATACTGGAATTACCTCAAATACGAACTCATTGACCTCAATCATTGGGACAACTTTTTTTATGGTCTTATCCTTATTTCTGTTTTAGTTTGGATTCTTGAAATTGCATTTCCTTGGCGTAAAGACCAAGCCTTATTCCGAAAAGATTTCTGGTTAGATACCTTTTACATGTTTTTCAATTTCTTTTTATTGAATCTAATTGTTTTTATTGCCTTATCTAATACGGCTTCAGAACTATTTAATGATGTTTTAGGGCTTATTGGACTATCTGTTTCTAACTTTCAACTTTTTGATGTTGATGAACTTCCTAAATGGTTAGGCTTATTTATCTTTTTTATTGTTTCAGATTTTGTACAATGGAATACGCATCGCCTTTTGCATCGTTTTGAATGGCTTTGGAATTTCCACAAAGTGCATCATTCTGTAAAAGAAATGGGCTTTGCGGCACACTTGCGCTACCACTGGATGGAACCTGTGGTTTATAAATCTATACTTTATATTCCTATTGCTATCATTGGTGGTTTTGACGCACAAGATGTGGCTATTGTTTATTTCTTTAGTATTGCTATTGGTCATCTTAACCATGCTAATTTGGGTTGGGATTATGGATTTTTAAAATACATTTTTAATAATCCTAAGATGCATATTTGGCATCATGTCAAAGAATTACCTGAAGATGTAAGGTATGGTGTAAATTTTGGACTAACGTTAAGTCTATGGGATTACATTTTTAAAACCGATTATATACCACACGATGGTAGAGATATTGAACTCGGTTTTGAAGGTGATGAAAATTTTCCTAAAGATTTTTTAAAACAAGAATTGTATCCTGCGTTTTCAAAAAAACAGGACATCAAGAGTTCAGAATAGTAAATCTAACACCTAAAAACACCATACATGAAATATTTATCAGCCTTAATTGTCACTTTAATATTTACGTTATCGTGTAGTGGATTGCAGCAGATAACTCAAGATAAAGCTATAGAAGCGAATGCTTCTGATGTTGTTTTTACAGAACAAAAAAAAGACAATAATTATACTAAAAGAAACTTAGGAGAAGATGGTAGCATCAGTAATGATGGCATTACAATAACTACAGAGCTTATTTATACGGAAGCTTTTGATCATGCTATTTTTAATGCATTGTTAAAAAAGTATGTTTCAGAGAATGGAAATGTAAATTACAAAGGTCTTAAAGCTGAATCAAAAACATTACAACGTTATATTGATTTATTAAAATCACATCAACCTAATGATGATTGGACTAAGAACGACAAACTCGCCTATTGGATTAATGCTTACAACGCTTTAACCATAGATTTAATCCTCAGAAATTACCCAACAAAAAGTATTAAAGACATTAAAGATCCTTGGGATCAAAGGCTTTGGAAATTGGGTGATACTTGGCAAAATCTAAACGATATTGAGCATAAAATACTAAGAAAAATGAATGAACCTAGAATTCATTTTGCTATTGTTTGTGCTTCTGTATCATGTCCTAAACTTCAGAATACAGCATTTACAGCTTCAAACTTAGATGCACAATTAACCCATGCTACAAAAGAATTTTTAGCGGATACGTCTAAAAACGAATTGTCTAAAGACAACATCAAGATTTCAAAAATATTTAAGTGGTTTAAAAAGGATTTTGAGCAAGATAGTAGCTTAATTGATTTCTTAAATCAATACTCAGACATTACCATTTCTTCATCTGCTAAAAAAAGCTATACCGATTACAATTGGAATTTAAATGATTAAAACTATGATCATTAACTTATCGTAAGTACTGTATGATTAGTATTATTATTCCTGTTTTAAATGAGGCTGATACTATTAGCCGTTTGTTAACACATTTAATAGAGAATTCGTCGTCTAAGAACATTTCTGAAATTATTGTGGTTGATGGAGGTAGTACAGATGGTACTTTGGACATACTTAGACCTGTCCGATTTTTGAAACCTGACAGGTCTGAAGTGAATTCAAACCAATTAAAAGGTCTCGACTGCGCTCGACCAGACATAAAGTTACTATCTTCAGACAAAGGAAGAGCAAAACAAATGAATTTTGGTGCAAAGCATGCAACTGGAAGTATTTTATATTTTCTTCATGCCGATTCTTTTCCACCTAAAGATTTTGATCAATTTATTCTAAATGAAGTTCAAAAAGGTAATCAAGCAGGTTGTTTTAGAATGCAGTTTGACAGTAACCATTGGTGGTTACGTTTAGCCAGTTGGCTTACCCAATTTTCTTGGCGTGCTAGTAGAGGTGGCGACCAAAGTCAGTTTATTACAAAAACACTGTTCTACGATATTGGTGGTTATAACGAGAACTATATTATCTACGAAGACAATATTCTGATTAATGAATTGTACGCTCGGAATGAATTTACAGTCATCAATAAAAAATTGACAACCTCAGCACGACTTTATCGTAAGCACGGAGTTTGGAAACTACAATATCATTTTTGGACGATTTATGTAAAGAAATGGTTTGGTGCGTCTGCTCAAGACCTACTCTATTATTACAAAAAAAATATTTGTTAAGTATTGCTTACTTTTTCTTATTTCGTCCTATTTCATTTGGATACAAATCCATTAGTTTATCACTTTGAAAAATGGCTTTTGTATCTATATCAATAGCAGATAATTTCCCTGTAAAGGTGGCTCCTGTATCAACATTCCAGACATTAGCACAATGCATTGGTTGGTTTTCACCAAAATTAATGGTTGGTGTATGACCAATATAAATTTCAGAATAATGCTTTAAGCGATTAGGATAACGCACTGAACCTTGTTGGATATTTTTATCTAGCGTTAATGCCATTTCCCAAAGCGTTCTATCAAAATAGAAGTTTTCTTTATGTAATTCGCGCTCCACACCATGCATAGATGTAAAACCAGCATGAAGAAATAGGCGGTTTTCGGCATCAATGTGATATAAGGCCATAGCATCAAAAAAATCGAGATGTATTAGTTTTTCTTCTTTAGAAAATGTCTCATAACTTTCAATAGTTTCTTTTCCTCCGTTATTAAACCAAATATCATTTACAACACCCGAAGCCAACCAATTTTGACACCATACATCATGATTTCCTTTTATAAAAATACAGGTATTGGTTTTAGACAACTCAATTAAATATTGAATGACTTGAGCCGATTGACTCCAACCATCAACATAATCTCCTAAAAAAATCAATGTATCCTCTGAGCTAACGTTTGCTCTTTCTATAATTTGAATTAAACCTCTTAATCCTCCATGTATATCTCCAACGGCTAATGTTCGCATTTTATTTCTATTTTTATTAAAGCTGAAAGTTCATTTTAATTAAAAATCACTCTTAAATATTCTTAAAGTTGTTAAATTTAAGATAAATCTTACTTAATAAAAGTTTAAATCGGGTTTATAAAATCTATCAATCTTATACTTTGGCTGTAAATCAACCAATCAATCCTTCATCATGAAAATCAATCAAATCATCATTGCGATTATCCTATGCATAGTGTCGCAATCTTACGGACAGGAAACTTTTTCTTCAACATTATTAGATGCAAAAACAGAACAACCCATTCCTTTTGCAACTATTCAATTTAACTCAAAAACAGGTGTTATTAGTAATGATAATGGGGAATTTAATATTACAATTAAACGTGCTATTAGAGCAACAGACTCATTAATGATAAGTTGTTTAGGGTATGAAGAAAAACGAATTTCACTATTTAACTTCAACAATTCTTCTATTTATTTAGAGTCAAAATCTGTGGATTTATCGGAAGTGCTAGTCACCAATAAAAATTACACCATCGACGAAGTTTTAGATAAAATAAAAGAAGGCTTAACGGTAAATTATGACTTCAGCTATAACAAACGCAAGCTCTTTTATAGGACATCCTATTATACTGAAATGGACAAATACGATGTGAGTTTAGAAAAATCGACCATACCAGAATTTAACCAGCAATTCATAGATAGTTTGCTTCATATAATGCCTAAAAACAATAGTAATCACACTGAAATTTTAGGTGAGATCTACGGTGAAATTGAACCAAAGGCCTCTCAAAAAATGGAGATTCTAAAAGCTTGTCGTTTATATGATAAATCTAAAGACATTAACCTAGATAATTATGAAAAACGTTTTAATGACATCTTTAAAAAGTATGTAAAACGCGATTCGTATTTTAAAATAAAATCGGGTTGGTTTAGTGTAAAAGAGGAAATGGATTCTTCTTTATTTGGAGATACAAATAAAAAAAATGAAGCCGCGACAGATGCCTTACTTGCCGAACAAAAGAAAAGAGATTCTATTCGTAAAATTGGCTTTTTACATTGGCGAAAAATGATGATTCATAATTTTGAAAACAACAACTTTATTGATGAAGATAATGATCTTAACTTTATTCATAAATCGAGACGTTATGAATTTGAAATTGCAGATTATGCGTATATCAATGATATGTTTGTGTATGTGATTCCGTTTAAGCCCAAACGCAGTGAAGACTTTTCTGGCACCATGTATGTGAATACTGAAGATTTTGCAGTTGTAAGAGTTGATTATAAAAATGTAAAACCACTAAGTAAGTTTTCTCTTCTTGGCATTTCCATGAAAAAATACTTAAAGGAAGGCACAATAATCTTTCAAAAAAATGACAATGATAAATACACTTTAAAATACAGAGATGAGTCTTTAGGCGAACGCGTTGGCATTAAACGACCTTTTAAAATTGTAGAGAAAAATAAAAATGTAAAAGGCAGACGTAAACAAAATGAATTAAAAGGAGACATTCACTTTATCGTTAGAAATATTGAAAAAACAGAACTTGTAGTTTTTGAAACTGATGCTATATCTGAATCAGATTTTAAAAATTTCAAAGAAAAATCACTTGTTACTCCAACCCAATTAAACCAATACGATCCTGAGTTTTGGAAGGGTTATAATATTATTGAACCTAATAAAGCTTTAAAAGATTTTAAGGCCATTGATATCGAGTAATAAATAAGAACAATACATTGAGATAACAAAACAAGCTTCGAGCAGAGCTCTTGCTTGTTTTGAGTCTCGTTAAAAATACTGCCCTATTCCAAAGACAATACCATTATTCGCTTTTTTTCCTATTCCAACACCATAATCTATACGAAAGACAGCATTAAAAATACGCTTGTGAATAAACCGAACACCTAAACCAGTGAATCCGCTTGCTTTTTCTCCTTCAATTAAATCTCCGAGATTACCACCTGGCTCTTGCCACGTACCAGCATCGATAAATGCATTCGCTTGCATGGCAAACCATCCTTTTTCTAGTATTGTATGTCTGTATTCTGTATTTAATACTACAGAGGCCGTACCTCTATCAATGGTATTTCCAACTCCTCTTAAGTTAAGTTGATTATCTAATGCAAATGGTGCAAATGGAGTTGTATCATTAGTAGCATATCCTAAACGAAGTCTATTAGCCCAATTTCCTTTATTACCAATACGTTTAAAATATTCAAAATCGTTTCTACCAATAAAAAAGTTACGTAACAATGCGTTGTCACCATTAGAATGCAATGTAAAACTGTAAGTAAAAACACTTCTAAACCCATCTATGTATTGATACTCATTGGTAATATTGTTATGCTCATACTCACCAACAACCCTTACCCTATCGACACCTAATTTTTCTGGAATGCTTTGAGGTAGATTTCCGCTCAAATAATTATAATCTTCATTAGCGACGTTTATACCAATTTCGAATCTATTCTTAAAATTATGTTCATACATCAATCTTAATTCAAAGGCACTACTTGTGGATTTATAATTAACATCACGTCCATCTTCAAAAAAGATAGGATCTTGTAATACATTGTTTTGGTAATTAATACCGACTCCTAATTTTCTTGTAAATAAATTGGGTGCCTCCCAATAAAACCCATAAGAATCAAACACATTTCTCGCATAAAACCCACCCAATATTTGGTTTTGCCCAAGAAAGTTGAAATCGAAAACAGATGTTCTAAATGCAAAATCATCATTATTATCTTGAGATACATTTAGCCCAGGAATAATAGCAAAATTTTCAACAATCGTATAGATAAGTCTGTAGTTTTCATCTTCAATTTTTTCTAATTTTGACGAGGCACTAGCAACAGAAGCTAACAACTTAAAACGTCTTACATCTGCAGCTATTATAGTAGAATCTACCATGCTTCCTTTCTTTACAAAAGCTAAACGTTTTAAAAACTTAGTCTTAGTACGTTTATTGCCTTCAATTTCAACTTCAGCAATGACGATATCTTGTGAATAGCTTAAACACCCTAAACAAAGTATTACTATAAATAATATTGATTTTAAGTTCATACATATTAGTAATTGAACTCTCAGACGTTAAATACCTTATAGCATTACAAAACTTTAAATTAAAACTGACTATAATGCGCCTTTATAATGTCTTCAACGGGCTTATTCTGTGGAGTAAACTGATTGTCTTCCAATCCTCCAGCTTTATGATGTTCTATAAACCATTTCCATAAATAACCACCAGCAAACCAATCTTCTTGCCATACGGCTTCAAATAAAGCTTGGGTGGCATTGTTTTGAGCTTCAAAATTCACAGAAGTCATAGAGCGATCATAGCGCCAAGGTTCTTTAGCAGAATAATCAACACTTCTATAACCAAACTCTGTAAATAAAATAGGTCGGTCTAATTTTTCAGAAAATGCTTTTAAACCTTGTTTATGTTTTTCCCAGCCTTTAATACAATCTTCAATTGTTGGTGTTTGCATATCGCTCACCGGAAAATAAGCATCAATGCCTACATAATCTAATTCTGACCAAAACGGTGTGGTCCAGAATTCATCCCAATTAGCAGCGTAAGTTAGTTTCCCTGAATAAACTGCTCGAATCTCCTTAATTAATTGCTGCCAATACTCTGGTCTATTTTTAACAAATTCTTCAAGTTCAGTACCAATACAAAACACTTCTACGTTTAGCTCTTCTGCCAATTCTGCATATTCAAGAATAAAACTAGAGTATGAGGACTCTAACAACTTCCAATCTGCTTCAGTATTCATTTTTAATAAACCTGTAAATTCTCCATGCCAAATCCAAATTTGAGGTTTTATCATCACCTCAACATGGTCTTTATGTAACGTTTCTATGTATTGCTTAGCACCAGCTCTAGTCTCACCAAACCACTGACGGTCTGTATTATGAATTATTTCAGGGTGATTAACATCCTTTATAAAACCAAAAGGCATAACGGCTGCAGCATTAGCATTTATATTAACAACAGGTTTGGTATGTGTACTATCAATAGCATCTTTAGCTGCAACAAAACTGACACCATTTATTTTTAAAGGCTTGTATTTTGCAGCAGCACAACTTATAACAATAACGCTCAAAAGAAAGTAAATAAGATATCGCATACTATAAAATTATGCCTAAATTTAAAGAAATTCGACTAATAGATTAAGGTTTTAACAAAAGCTTCGACCTATAGTCCATATCAACAACCTCAATTATATGGAACACATCGTTATTATTGGCAACGGCATTTCTGGAGTTACACTTGCAAGACACATCAGAAAACTATCCGATAAAAGAATAACCATCGTCTCTGCCGAAGCCGATTATTTCTTCTCTCGTACCGCATTAATGTACGTTTATATGGGACATATGAAGTTTGAACACACACAACCTTACGAGAATTGGTTCTGGAAAAAAAACAGAATTGAACTTAAAAAAGGGTATGTAAAACAGGTTGAAACAAATACTAAAACCCTTCATTTTGCTGAAGGAGACACTTTGCAATACGATAAATTAATTATTGCAACAGGAAGTAAACCCAATAAATTTGGTTGGCCAGGACAAGATTTAAACGGTGTTATGGGCATGTACCACAAGCAAGATTTAGAAAATCTAGAAGTACATGCACCCAATAATGAGGTCTGCAAACGTGCTGTAATTGTTGGAGGTGGATTAATAGGTATTGAATTGGCTGAAATGTTGAATAGCCGAAGTATTCCTGTAACATTTCTGGTTAGGGAAGACAGCTTTTGGAATGGTGTATTGCCCAAAGGAGAAAGTGAAATGATTAACAGGCACATTAAAAATCATCATATCGATTTACGACTTTCTACAAATCTGAAAGCCATTAACTCAGACGATAATGGCAATGTAAAATCGGTTATTATTGAAGAAACCGGAGAAGAACTAGAATGTAATGTGGTTGGCTTAACTGCAGGAGTTACACCAAATATTGATTTTTTAAAAGATTCTGATATTGAAATAGGGCGTGGTGTTAAAGTGAATCGTTTTTTAGAAACCAACATTCCAGATGTCTATGCTATTGGTGATTGTGCCGAACAGCATGAAGCCATTGGAAACCGAAGACCAATTGAAGCCGTTTGGTACACTGGCCGTATGATGGGTGAAACCTTAGCACAAACCATTTGCGGAAATAAAATGGAATACAAACCAGGTCATTGGTTTAATTCTGCTAAATTTTTAGATATCGAATATCAAACCTATGGTTGGGTATTTGGCGAACGCGGACGACCAGAATACGAACAACATTTTCATTGGAAACATGAAGACGACACCAAATGTATAACTGTTGCTTATCATAAAGACACTAACGAATTTTTAGGTATCAATACCTTCGGCATTAGAATGCGCCATGACGTTTTTGATCAATGGCTTACTGAGAAACGCGATGTAGATTACGTGATGAATCACCTCTCTGAAGCCAACTTTGATCCTGAATTTTACTCAAGATTTGAAACCAAAATTTTAAAAGCCTACACTAACCAGTTACAACCAGTATAAAAATGAGCAATAAATTAAACCACAGTATGTCTTTAGCAAAACCGGATGCTTTAGATATTAATAACAAACAAAAAGTAGCTCTTGCCATAGGTGTTATTGGCTTATTTATTTTAGCCTTAGCACTTTTTAATACTAATTTCCCCAATAAAGGTTTATTTCTTACACTGTCGTTAGGATCTATAATTGGCGGTATTATCATGTATTCTAGAGAAGCTTACCTTACAAAACTAGAAGGCATAAAGAATGATGGTGTTTGGTTTAAATCTATTTCCTCTCGTGGAGTTTGGGGTTGGATTGTTGGTGTAATTTTAACCACCTTCTATATTGTACTTTATTTCTTTCCTAAATATCTAGGTTTGGGTACAGATGGAGCAGAAAACACGGGTTTAATTAGTTTATTTGACCCTTTAAGTCAACTCTTAAGTGGCAGAAATGCGAGCCAATGGTTTGTTTACGGCACCTTGTATACCGTTGCTATTTTAGCTTTTGGATATAAATTTATTCTAAAATACAGACATAATCGTTACCAACAATTACGTACCGTTTCAGTAATGTTTTTTCAATTGGGTTTTGCCTTTTTGATTCCTGAATTTATGTACGTTATGAACAATGATTTACCATACTACGACCTTAAAAGTATATGGCCTCTTAATTATTACATTTTTGATGAATGGTCTGTAAAAGGATTTTTATCTAATGGAAATATTGGTTTGGCGTTACTCATATTTGGTATCCTATCCATCTTTGTTATAACTCCAATCTTAACCTATAAATATGGAAAACGTTGGTACTGCTCTTGGGTTTGTGGTTGTGGTGGCTTAGCAGAAACTGCGGGTGATTCTTTTAGACAATTATCGTCTAAAAAAATGTCGGCTTGGAAATTAGAACGTTGGTTAATCCATACCGTTTTAGTATTTTCTATTGTAATGACTGTTGCCATGGTGTACACCTACTTAGGCTATGATAAAAATGATTTCTGGCTAACCAGAGGTGTTTTTATAAGCTTAGTCATTGGCTTTTTAACTTTAGTATTTGCCGCAGTGATGTTCTTTAAACGACAAGAATTAGGAAAAGATGCAAAATACGGAGCTATAGGATTTTTCATTGTCATTGCTCTTTTACTGATTATGCATTTTACAGGCACCACAGATCATCTATTTTATATTAAAGCTGGCGCCTTAAGATCTGCGTATGGCATTTATATTGGATCCATTTTTTCTGGAGTTATTGGTACAGGATTTTATCCCATTTTAGGAAACCGTTCTTGGTGTCGTTTTGGTTGCCCTATGGCAGCAATTCTTGGATTCCAACAGCGTTTATTTTCAAAATTTAGGATTACGACTAATGGTGGACAATGTATTTCTTGTGGTAACTGTTCTAACAGTTGTGAAATGGGTATTGATGTAAGACACTATGCGCAAAAAGGAGAAAACATCGTACGCTCTAGTTGTGTGGGTTGTGGTATTTGTTCTGCTGTTTGTCCAAGAGGTGTTTTAAAATTAGAAAATGACTCTATGAAAGGCCGTATTAATCCAACAGAAGTCCTTTTAGGAAACGATGTTGATTTAATGGATTTAGTAAATCAAAAATAAGAAGATTACTTTTGCACTTTCAAATACACTAAATGCCCAACATAAAAGTTATTATTCCTGCTTATAACGAAGAAGAATCAATTCCTCTCGTCATAAAAGACATACCTTCTATTGTCGATGAAATTATTGTGGTTAGTAATAATTCTACTGACAACACTGAAATTAACGCCAAAAATGCAGGTGCAACAGTTTTAGTCGAAAACAGAAAAGGGTATGGTTATGCGTGCTTAAAAGGCATGGATTATATTTCTAAACTAGAAAAAAAACCAGATATCGTTGTTTTTTTAGATGGTGACTACAGTGATTACCCTGAAGAATTAACAAAAATCATTCAACCTATCTTAGAGGATAATATTGATTTTGTAGTTGGTGCTCGTGTTAAAGAATTACGAGAAGAAGGCTCTATGACCTCTCCGCAAATTTTTGGTAATTGGCTAGCAACAAACTTAATGGCCTTGTTTTTCCGCTCAACATTTACAGACTTAGGCCCCTTTAGAGCCATTACATACAAGAGCCTTTTAGGCTTAAATATGGAAGATAAAACATATGGTTGGACTGTTGAAATGCAATTAAAAGCTTTAAAACAGAAATTAAACTATAGGGAAATTCCTGTTAATTATAGAAACAGAATAGGTGTCTCAAAAGTTTCAGGAACGATAAAAGGTGCTATCTTTGCAGGCATAAAAATCTTAGGTTGGATTTTTAAATACAGTTTTAAAAAATGATTCTCGAATCAATCGTTATTGTTATATACACCATTGCCATTGTACTTATATTTATGTACGCTTTGGCGCAACTAAATTTACTTTATAATTATTTATCTTCGAAAAAGAAAAGGCAAGATTGTGAAACCTTTGATTTTTCCAATTCTGAAGAAATTCCTTTCGTTACCATTCAACTTCCCGTATATAACGAAATGTATGTAATGAAGCGTTTATTAGATAATATTGCGCTTTTAGAATACCCAAAAGATAAATTAGAAATTCAAGTTTTAGATGATTCTACTGATGAAACCATTGCAACTACAAAAGCACATGTAGAGCAGTTGGCCAAAACAGGTTTAGATATTACACATATTACGAGAACAGATAGAAGCGGATTTAAAGCTGGTGCGCTTAAAGAAGGTTTAAAAATAGCTAAAGGTGAGTATATTGCTATTTTTGATGCTGACTTTTTACCACAACCTAACTGGTTAAAACGTACCATTCCTTATTTTAAAAATGAAAAAATTGGTGTTGTACAAACACGTTGGGGACATATTAATAGAAATTATTCTTTATTAACCAAAATTCAAGCTTTTGCTTTAGATGCTCATTTCACTTTAGAACAAGTAGGTAGAAATAGTAAAGGCCATTTTATAAATTTTAACGGCACCGCTGGTGTGTGGAGAAAAACTTGCATTATAGATGCAGGTAACTGGGAAGGTGACACCCTTACTGAAGATTTAGATTTAAGCTATAGAGCACAACTAAAAAACTGGGAATTTAAATATTTAGAAGATGTAGAAACTCCAGCTGAATTACCAGTTGTTATTAGTGCTGCACGTTCTCAACAATTTCGTTGGAATAAAGGTGGAGCAGAAAACTTTAGAAAAATGCTTTGGCGTGTTATAAAGTCTGATAATATTTCTACAAAAACAAAAGTTCACGGTTTACTACATTTATTAAATAGTACAATGTTTTTAAGCATATTCACAGTGGCTATTTTAAGTATTCCAATGTTATATATAAAAAATGAATATGCGCATTTAAGAAACTACTTTTATATTATGAGTTTCTTTGTAATGAGTACTATTATTTTCTTTGTGTGTTATTGGTTTATGTACCGTAACATTTATGGTAGTGGTTTTAAAAAATTCTTTAGTTATATAGGAATGTTTTTTACCTTTTTCTCTATTGCCATGGGCTTTTCTTTACATAATTCTATTGCTGTAATCGAAGGCCACATAGGGAAACGAAGCGAGTTTGTAAGGACTCCTAAATTTAATATTAGCACTATTAGAGATTCATGGAAAGGCAACAAATACATTATAAAAAAGATGTCTCCTCATGTTATTATTGAAGGCATTTTAATGCTTTATTTTGCTTTTGGTATGTACAGTGCATTTGTGGTTGGTGACCAAGGTGGTGACTTTGGACTGTTTCCGTTTCACTTAATGTTATTTATTGGCTTTGGGTATGTATTTTTTAAATCATTAAGATCTAAAGTGTGATTGCGCTTTGGAAATATCACAAAATTCCATTTCTATTTTTTATTATTAGTAGTGCTTTCTATGCTTGGTTTGCGTATGATTTAATGCGTTGGGACACCATAGAACTATTATTAATTTACATTACTCTCTTTTTTTTAGCTTTTCAAATAATTAAGAAAACCGGTTTTAACTTTAAACTTTTAGTTGGTTTTTCTATTCTGTTTAGATTGCTATTTCTTTTTGCTATCCCTAATTTATCTCAAGATTTTTATCGCTTTATTTGGGATGGCCGTATGATTTTAGAAGGTTTTAATCCTTACCTATACACACCTGATTCTTTTATTAATAATCTAAAATTCCCTATAAATCAAGCTCAAGAGTTGTACAATGGCATGGGAAGCTTAAGCTCCTCTCACTTTTCTAATTATCCTCCTTTAAATCAATTTTGTTTTGTTCTGGCCAACCTATTACCAGGAAAGAGTATTCTAAGCTCAGTTATTGGATTAAGGCTCGTTATTATAGCAGCTGATCTTGGCACACTATATTTTGGAAAGAAACTTTTAGAACGCTTAAAATTACCTTCAAGTAGAATATTTTGGTACATTTTAAATCCGTTTATTATCATAGAATTAACGGGGAATCTTCATTTTGAAGGTGTCATGATTTTCTTTTTCATTTGGTCATTGTATTTATTACTCTCTGGAAAATGGAAATGGGCTGCTGTAGTTTTGGCTTGTTCTATTTCTGTAAAATTAATCCCCCTAATGTTGTTGCCCTTATTTTTTGGATGGTTTACATCTAATACCATAGATAAACAAAATAATACATTAGGATTCATAAAATTAATTACATTCTACGCCATTGTAGGAGCAACTACATTGCTATTATTCTTACCGTTCTTTTCTATGGATTTTTTGAATAACTACTCAAAAACTGTTGGACTTTGGTTTGGAAATTTTGAATTCAATGCTAGTGTTTATTATCTGGCAAGAGCCATTGGTTATGCTATAACGGGTTATAATGAAATTGCCATTATTGGAAAAATTCTACCCTTAATTTCAGTGTTTATTATTTTAGGATTTACATTCTTTAAAAAGAATACTAATTTACCAAACTTAATAACCTCAATGCTTTTAGTACTTACCCTATACTTTTTTTTAAGCACAACTGTTCACCCATGGTACATTGCAACCTTAATAATATTAAGTGTTTTTACCAATTATAAGTTTCCACTAGTTTGGTCTTTGGTAATTGTACTAAGTTATTTGGCCTATTCTAATACTAACAATTCTGAAAATTTGTGGGTTATTGCTTTAGAATACAGTATTGTAATTTCCGTTTTTGTTGGGGAAGTTTTAAAACAAAAAAGACTGCAAGTTTCCTAGCAGTCTTTTTTTATTGGCTATTGGTTTGATGTTATAATTACAACCTCTTAACCTGTATTAATTTATAACTCTCATAGGTTTCTATAAAACCGTTTTCATCTTCTTCTTCATATTCTGTAACCTCATATATAATCTCAAAACGCTTACCAATAAGGTCATTAGATTTTAGATTCACTGCTTTTAGAGCAGCTTCTGTGATTTCAGTAAAATAAACAATTGCCTCACTGTCTTCATCATCTTCATCTTCTCTAATAATAAAAGCATAGCCATCTTCTGCATCGTAACCATCAAAAGTCGCAACCTTAGTTACTTTAATCTTATTTTGATTAATTTGATTTGTAATTGAAAATGCATTTGCGCTTAAAACCATTACCATAAGCACAAATACTGTTATTTTTTTAGTATTCATCGCATTAAATTTTATACTGAAATAATTCAGTAATAATTAAAATTTTCAGTTTGTGGTTTTGGGATTTTGCCACCTCAAGCCCAAATGCTTTTAGATTACAACCTCTTGGTTATAAGTACTGTGGAACTTTAAAAGACGTTATTTTTTGTCTATTTCTGTTTTAAAATAAAAAGTAATTCATTATACTTTAAATATATCATCAGAGTCTTTAAAACTCTTAAATTCTAACATATAATCGTTTGAATCTTTAATAAAAAACGATAAATGTTCACCTGTTTGATCTTTTAAAAACGTGGTTTGAGTTACCACTTTTAAATTCAGATTATTCAGTTTTGCATAGAGTTCTCCCCATTTTTCAACATCTACAATAACACCAAAATGAAATGAAGGCAACATCTTACCTTCAAAGACATAATTTGGGCTATTGAAATTGAATTTCTCGGCTTGAATAAATGTTAGTTGATGACCAAATAAATTTATATCTATCCAATTTTCGTTAGCTCTTCCCAAGGAAGCTCCAATGTTATTAATGTAAAAATTTTTAGTTTCTTCTACACTTAAACAAGGTAACGACATGTGAAATGATGTTTCCATAATTCAACCATTTTAAAATTTATAACATTTTAATATACAGTAAATTACAACATATTCTTAACGTAGCAACACTAATTTAGTCAAAATCTTCACCTTCGGCTCCTGGCTCTAAATCTGGGTCAACTACAGCATCTGGATCATCATCTGCAAAGTCTTCATAATCATCTTCATCATAGTTTTCCATCGTCTGTTCTAACTTAGTACTTACTTTTACTAAATACTTAGTGTCTTCTGTAGTGACTTCTACGGCTTCGACTGTTTCGTTTTTTGCATTTTTAAACGAGATAACATTATCGTCGTCATAGCCATCAGGATATTTCTCTACCAGAAGTGCTAAAATTTCTGGTGTTAATTTTTTAAAATCAACTATAACTCGTTTTAAATGTGCGTCTTTTGGTTTCATTAGGTAAATTCTATTTTTTTCTATATATCAGATGTTATATCCATTTTAAAAATGATTTTCCATGATAAACTTTTAGCAATGGATATGTCATTCTTTAATACTATTTCTGAAGCTATTTTTTTTTTAAATATAATACTTATTTATTTACACGAATAACATCATATACATCTTTTCTTCGATCTTTTAAATTTTTTACAGCTCCAAAGGAATGTAATTCTCTTAATAAACTCAAGTCTACATCTGCAACTAGAATCATTTCTGTATTAGTAGTCGCTTCTGCTTTTATTCCATTACTAGGAAATGAAAAATCACATGGTGTAAATACTGCCGACTGTGCATATTGAATATCCATATTATTTACATTAGGTAAATTTCCTACACTACCAGCAATGGCAACATAACACTCATTTTCAATAGCTCTGGCTTGAGCACATAAGCGTACTCTAGAATAGCCATTTTGTGTATCGGTTAAAAATGGTACAAATAAAATATCCATACCTTCTTCTGCCAATAACCTTGATAATTCTGGAAATTCTGAATCGTAACAAATTAAAATCCCTATTTTTCCTGCATCAGTTTCAAAAGTTTGTAGTTTATGGCCTCTTTGCATTCCCCAAACTTTAGCTTCGTCTGGTGTTATATGAATTTTCTCATAACGCTCTAAACTCCCATCTCTTCTACACAAATACCCAACATTAAACAACTTGTTATCAATTAATTCTGGCATACTACCTGTAATAATGTTGATATTATAAGAGATTGATAATTGTTGCATTTTTTCAACAATAATAGCTGTATATTTTGCCAACTCTCTAATTGCATCAGGTTCGTACATGTGATTGTACTTAGCCATTAATGGTGCGTTAAAAAATTCTGGAAACAAGGCGAAATCAGACCTATAGGCCGCAACACTATCTACAAAATATTCTACCTGCTGCATTAATTCGTCCAAACTATTGTAGGTACGCATTTGCCATTGTATAAGGCCTAATCTAACAACTGTTTTTATAGCACTTGCTCTTTTACTTTTTTTGGTATAATAAATATTATCCCATTCCATTAAAACTGCATATTCATTTGAAGCTGTATCTCCTTCTAAATAGCCTTTTAGAACTCTAACGGGATGAAAATCATTAGAAATTTGAAAATTTAAAACCGGATCGTGAATTTCCTTGCGCTTTACTTTTTCAATATATTCTTTTGGTGTAAGCTCTTTATATTTATGAAAATTTGGCATTCTACCACCAAAAACAATACCTTTTAAATTTAGGTTTTCACAGATTTCTTTTCTGTAATCGTATAACCGTCTTCCTAAACGTAAACCTCTATATTCTGGTTTTATAAAAACATCAATTCCGTAAAGTACATCACCATTTGGGTCGTGTTTCTTAAACGAATCGCCTTTTATAATATCTGCATACGTATGTTCGTCATCAATACTATCATAATCAACAATAAGCGACAAGGCACAACCTGCAATATTACCATCAATTTTTATTACCACTTGCCCTTGAGGAAAAATAGATGTTAAGCGCTCTATGTGGTGTTTTTTCCAATAGGAATCTAAAACACCTCCATAAGATTCTAAGGTTGCAGATTTTAATTCCTCAAAATCATCAACGGTTAAAAACTTTAATTCTATATTTTCAATTCTATGCTCTTCCATTACATATCTAAAAGATAAGCAAAAATTAATGGTGCTACAATGGTCGCATCACTTTCTATAATAAATTTAGGGGTGTTAATATCTAATTTTCCCCATGTTATTTTTTCATTTGGAACAGCTCCAGAATAAGATCCATAACTGGTTGTACTATCACTAATTTGGCAGAAATAACTCCAAAATGGTGTATCTGTACGTTCCATATCTTGATATAACATAGGTACTACGCAAATAGGAAAATCTCCTGCAATACCTCCTCCTATTTGAAAAAATCCAATACCATTTTCAGAGTTATCGGTATACCAATCTGCTAAAAATGTCATGTACTCTATTCCAGATTTCATGGTACTTGCTTTTAACTCGCCTTTTAAAACGTAACTAGCAAAAATATTCCCCATAGTACTGTCTTCCCAACCTGGACATACAATAGGAAGGTTTTTTTCTGCTGCTGCATACATCCAAGAATCTTTTAAATCTATTTCATAGTGCTCCTCTAAAACACCAGATAACAATAATTTGTACATATACTCATGCGGCAGGTAACGCTCTCCTTTAGCTTCGGCATCTTTCCATATTTTAACGATATGTTCTTGAATACGTCTAAACGCTTCCTCTTCAGGAATACAAGTATCTGTAACACGATTTAACCCTTTTTCTAATAAATCCCATTCGTCTTGAGGTGTTAAATCTCTATAATGAGGCACACGTTTATAATGACTATGTGCTACTAAATTCATGATATCTTCTTCTAAATTTGCACCAGTACAAGACACAATTTGCACCTTATCTTTACGAATCATTTCAGCAAAAATCTTACCTAATTCTGCAGTACTCATAGCTCCAGCCAAAGAGACTAACATCTTTGCACCAGAATTGAGTTGTTCTTCATACCCTTTTGCCGCATCAACTAAAGCTGCTGCGTTAAAGTGTAAGTAATACTTTTCTATAAATTTTGAAATTTCTCCTTTATTAGTAGTCATCTTCTGTATTGAATTTAGATTTTTTGTTTCCTTCGTTAGTTGAATTGTTAAAATTACTTTCAAAATCATCTTCTATATTTTGATCTTGAAATTTGTAACTTAACATTTTGTAATACAATTTAGCCGCTAAGAAATCTGAAGATTTCTCCTTTTCATTAGGACATAACTCTACAATATCAAAACCAACTACGTTCTTTTCTTCAAACACTTGTTTTAAGAATTCTAATGTTTCATAATATAGTAAACCACCTGGTTCTGGTGTGCCCGTACTTGGCATAATTGAAGGATCAAAAGCATCTAAATCAAAAGTAATAAACACGTTATCTGTCATTTGATCGATTGCAGCATCCATCCAACTATCATCTTCTGCCATTTCATGAGCAAAATAAGTTTTCTCATCATCCATAATCGTTTTTTCAAGGATATCCATAGAACGAATACCCACTTGAATTAAGTTTGTCGTTTGACTCGCTTCATAAACGGCACAAGCATGGTTACATGTAGAACCTTCGTAGCTTTCACGTAAATCGGCATGTGCATCAATATGTAAAACCGTTAAATCATCAAACATTTCATTAAATGCTCTAATGGTTCCGATAGACACAGAATGTTCACCACCAAAAACAGTAACAAATTTATTCTTCTTAATGTATTGTTTTGTTGCTTGATGAACTGCTTCTACCATAGCTTCTGGAGAATCATTTTCTGTGACAGCATCTGCTAAAAACACACCTTGTTGATACACTTCAGAATCGGTTTCAATATCGTAAAGTTCCATGTTTGCCGAAGCATCTAAAAACGCATCAGGACCTTTGTCTGCTCCTTTTTGCCATGTACTTGTACCATCATAAGGTACAGGAATTAATACAATTTTAGCCGTTTCTAATTTTGCTAATTCTTCTGGAATACCAGCGTAAGTTTTTGTTTTCATGTTTATTTCCCGTGAAAACGGGAATCTTATTAAATTATACTTATTTTATTTTCGAAAAAACACCCCTAAAATCCGCTCAATGGGACCATTTAAACTAGGACTTTATCTTTTCTTTTAAATTTTATTTTCGAAAAGTTACTTCACCTTTTCTTCTGGCTCATAGCCCAAAATACCGAGTAGGTTCTCACTTTTCTGTTGCTCTGCAAATACCTTAGTATTTAAATTACCGTCGGCATCTTTTTGAATTAAAACATGCTTTGGTGTAGGTATTAAACAATGTTGTAACCCTCCAAATCCTCCAATGGTTTCTTGGTAAGCTCCTGTATTAAAAAAGCCAATATATAAAGGTTTGTCTTTATTGTATTTTGGCAAATAAATAGCATTTACGTGTT
The DNA here is from genome assembly GCF_018860565.1 of Winogradskyella psychrotolerans. GTDB lineage: Bacteria > Bacteroidota > Bacteroidia > Flavobacteriales > Flavobacteriaceae > Winogradskyella > Winogradskyella damuponensis. The sequence continues at coordinate 661,074 of NZ_JAHKPS010000022.1, read as the reverse complement.
GCTCGCTATTGTAGTAATCATCACTATCACAAGTTAACCCTCCTAAAAGCACACGCTCATAACTATCTTGCCAGCGGTTTATTGGTAACATCACAAAACGTTTGTTAATAGCCCAAGTATCTGGTAGTGTTGTGATAAAAGAAGAATTAATCATGTTCCATTTTTCACGATCGTTCTGTTGTTTTTGGTATAAGATTTTGTAAATCGCTCCTCCACTTTCTCCAACTGTAAAACTGCCAAATTCTGTAAAAATATTTGGTGTAGCTACTTCTTCCTCTTCGCAAACAATTTTAATTTGGTTTACAATTTCATCTACCATATAGGCATAATCAAAATCGAAAGCCAATGAGTTTTTAATTGGAAATCCTCCACCAATATTCAAACTATCTAAAGTTGGACAAATTTTCTTTAAAGCTGTATAGACTTTTAAACATTTGTGCAATTCGTTCCAGTAATAGGCATTATCTCTAATACCTGTATTAATAAAAAAGTGTAGCATCTTAAGCTCTACCTTTTTATTCTTCTGTATTTGATTTTTGTAAAAAGGCACAATATTTTTATACCCAATACCTAAACGTGAGGTGTAAAATTCAAATTTTGGTTCTTCTTCTGAAGCAATTCTAATACCTACTTGAAACTTGCCTTTAATTTCTTGAGATAATAAATCTATTTCTTCATAATTATCTATAATAGGAATGGCATTTTTATGTCCATCATTTATAAGGTCTGCAATATTAGTAATGTATTGTTCGCGTTTAAAGCCATTACTTAATACGTAGGTTTTATTGGTGATTTTACCTTCTTTTTTAAGTGCTTTAATAATATCAATATCGAAAGCAGAAGAGGTTTCAATATGAATATCATTAGTTAATGCTTCATCTAACACATGCTTAAAATGCGAACTTTTAGTACAATAGCAGTAATTGTATTTGCCTTTGTAATCGTACTTCTCAAATGCATCAGCAAACCATTTTTTAGCCCGTTGAATGTTATTAGAGATTTGTGGCAAATACGTAAATTTTAATGGTGCTCCATATTGCTCTACTAGTTTCATAAGATCAATATCGTGAAACTGTAAGTTTTTATCCTCTAGCTTAAATTCTGGCTGAGGAAAATCGAAAGATTGATCGATAAGATCAATGTATTTATTGTTCATGTTGTAAAAAATGTCAAGTATAGATTAATAAAATATAAGCGTGGTACAAGTTGTATTGACGTTATATCATACTTGAATTTGGCTTTGTGTCGTAGGAACAAAACCATATATATGCTGACTGGCAGCAATTGTAGAAGCGGAAGTTAGCTCTAAAATTCGGTTACTTATCTTATAAGCGGCTTTTGAATATGACTTCCTAATTTTCAAAAACCCGAACGTAAAAACACGTTTCAATTGTTCAGCTAAATGCGGAACAAATGTAATTTATTTTTTAATATGGAAAACTTTTTTTTATTTTTTTTTACACCAATAAAAAAAACCATTAAACTAGAACACATGAGTCTTCTAGTTGATAATGGTTTTAATAATTTTAAAACAAATACAGTATTAACTCCAATTTAAAGCGAATTATTAATCCTAAAACACCAATTTTTAATACATGGTTTTTATAATTTTCACCTTTATTTGAGAGGTCACTTAATTGTTTTAACTTTTACTATTTAGAGTAAAACGAACGATTGTTTGGATTGATAAAATGATATTTTGATTATAATACTGTCAAGGTATCATTAGTATCTATCTCTACCTCAATAGTATCGCAATTCTCTAAGCTTAATTGTACTTTTTGACCATAATCAAATTCATTAGAGGCTATAACTACAACATTGTCGCTAGACAATTCAATCCAATCACTATCTGATCCAAGAGGAATACTCCCAGAATATAGCGTGGTATAGTTATCATCTATATCGTAAATAAGAAAATTGTAGCCATGCACTCCATTGTTAGTTATTCTAACTTGGGGCAAATCATCAAAACAATTTTGTGCTTCAGGGGCTAAGATTTCTGAAGTTTCATTAACTTCATTAGGTAAGTTTGTTGTACAATTTACTATAAGTAAAAGCACTAAAAGTAGTTTTACATTCTTCATAAGTAGGTTATTTTTCATTCTATTTGGGGCTGCAATATAGAAAAAAAAATAACTCAGTCGTTAAAATGTACTATTTATTCGATAAACGGCAATTATTTAAAAAAATGTCGTTTAAAAATTAAAGCATTTTTAAGGTGTTCACCTCTTGTTCTGTTAGGTGTTTCCAGTGACCGCGAGGAATATCTTTTTTGGTTAAATGACCAATAGCTACACAATCAATTTTTACAATATCATAATTGAGATGGTCAAATATGGTACGTAAAATGGTATTTCCCGTGTTTTTAATTTTGATTCCTATTTGAGTTTTAGACTCACCTTGAATATAGCTAATCTCCTCTACTGTAATTAATTTGCCTTCGACTTTAAAACCTTCTTGAATCTTTTTTAAATCTTCATATTTTAGGTTCTTATCTAATTCTACCTGAAATAATCTTGCGACACCATTTTTAGAATTGGTGAATTTTTGCACAATCTTATCATCATTTGTAAATAATAATAGACCTAACGAGTTTCTGCCCAAACGGCCAATTGGCTTTATATTTGCATTTGTAGCATTGGCTACCAAATCCATAACCGTTTTACCTTTGCTTTCTGCAGTTGTAGTTGCAAACCCTTTAGGTTTATTTAATAATACATACGCTTTGGCTTCTGGTGTAATACGACTACCATCAAACCTAACTTCATCAGTACGTTTTACTTTATAACCCATTTCGGTTACGACTTTACCATTAACAGAAACCAAACCAATGGCTATATTTTCATCTGCTTCACGTCGTGAACACATGCCTGAATTAGCAATGTATTTATTTAAACGGATTTCATCTGAATTAGATGGTTTTTCAGACTTCGTTTTCTTTTTATAAGGAGCATTTCCTTTAGCAAAACTTCTTGTTTTGCTATTAGCGTTTCCTCTTCCTGAAGTCTTTCCTTTTCCTTTGCTATCTTGTTGTTTGCTCATGGTATATAAATTTTTGCAAAGGTATAACAATAGTTCACATTTTTTACTTAAATAGTAGAGTAGTTTAAATACTAGGTATTGATATAAAAGTACAAAGCACTATTAATGAAGTTTATATCCTATTTAGAACAATAGATACATCAATCAATAAAATAGAAAACACACCAGCAACAATAATAAACTTAAGCATGTTGTGAAGAATAAGATAATGGGCTTTATTTTCAGATTTCCACAGAATGAGTAAAAAGATGAAGAGCAACACAATACTGAGATAAAAGAAATAATACATATACCCAATCTTAAAAAATAAGACAAGAATGGCTGCTGAAATTATAGTTAAAATCGCGACTACGGTAAGCATAACCTTAGATACTTTTTCTCCATAAACAACAGGTACCGTTCTATAATTAAGTGCTAAATCTCCTTTAATGTTTTCTAAATCCTTAGTAAGTTCTCGCATTGAGATTAATAAAAACAAGAATATAGCATGGGCAAAAACAACTTTTTCAAAATTTTGATAATAAATAAATACAGCAAAAAATGGAGTTACTGTTAAAATTGCTGATACAATATTACCTATTATTGGTTGCTTTTTTAAACGGTGCGAATACAGCCAAATAGCAAAAATATATGCTGCAAAAAATATTACGGCTTTAAACGACACATAACTAGCAAAAACAACGGCAATAAAATTAAGTACAAAATAAAAGGACAGTTTGGTGTTTTGACTCACCAAACGATCTAACATGGTTTTTCTGGGTTTGTTTATTAAATCTTTTTCAGAATCATAGAAATTATTAATAATATAACCTGCTGCAATGGTAGCAGAAGAAGCTAGCACTAGCATTAAAAGGTTAAGACTTAATAGAACCGACTTTAAGGGCTTATCGTGAGCAAAAATATAAACTGAAGCTAAATACTGAGCAATTACAACAACTAAAATATTGTATCCCCTAACTACTGAAAATAGGCTAAAAAATTTGAGAAGAATGTGTTTCTGTCGTCTTGATAACATGACTGATTTTTAGAAAACACTTAGACTGTGCTCAGTGTTGTGGCAACATTTGGACTTAAAAATTATAGACTACCTCTAACTTTTGGCCTTTTAAAGCTTCTTGGGCTCTATCTATATTTTCAGTAAATCCAAGAATATAGCCTCCACCACCAGAACCACATAATTTTAAGTAGTAATCGTTAGTTTCAATACCTTTTTTCCAAAGCTCATGAAATTGAGAAGGGATCATAGGTTTAAAGTTGTTTAATACAACCTTAGATAATTGCTTTGTATTTTTAAATAACGATTTTATATCGCCTTTTAAGAAATCATCAACACAAGCATCAGTATGCTTGATAAATTGGTCTTTTAGCATACTACGGAAACCTTCATTTTTCATATTTTCCATAAAAATACTAACCATAGGTGCTGTTTCACCAACAATACCACTATCTATTAAAAATACCGCTCCTTTTCCTTCAGTCTTTTGAGACGGAATTCCGGTAGCTTCTATATTATCTTTAGAATTTATTAAAATTGGAAGACTCAAATAACTGTTTAAAGGATCTAATCCTGAAGACTTACCATGAAAAAATGATTCCATTTCAGAAAAAACAGCTTTTAACTTTAGCAGTTTTTCTCGTGTTAAATTCTCTAAAACAGTAATTTTATCATTGGCATATTTATCGTAAATCGCAGCTACTAACGCTCCACTACTCCCTACGCCATATCCTTGTGGAATGGAAGAATCAAAGTACATTCCTGCCTCAACATCATCTTGTAATGTATCAATATCAAAAGTCACTAAATCTTTATCTAACTCCTTTAAATACAATGCGAAACGCTTTAAACTCTCATTTGAGCTTATAGCTTCTGGTGTAGAATTATTTTCTGCTTTTAATGCTCCATTATAAAAATTATATGGAATAGATAAGCCTTTAGAATCTTTAATAATTCCGTACTCACCGAATAAAAGAATTTTAGAATAAAATAGTGGTCCCTTCATGTATTGCAAACTATTACTTTAACAAATATACGTATTAAAATTATAATTGGTTGGCGCCTAAACCAATTTGGTCGCAAATATAATGTTCATTTTGGCAATAGTTAGCTAATTCATTCTTAATGAATTGCAAGACATCATCCTTTTCTTTTTCCGGATAAAGAACATGAACATTTGCTCCTGCATCTAGCGTAAAACAAATTTTTGAATCTGTTTTTTCTCTGAATGCCCAAATTTTATTAATAATTTCTAATGTATTTGGTTTCATTAATATAAAATAAGGCATGCTTGTCATCATCATAGCATGTAGCGTTAAGGCTTCACTTTCTACAATTTTGATAAAGGCATTTAGGTCTCCAGAAGCTAGAATTGTTTTCAGTTTTGCTAAATTATCATGCGCTTGGGCAAAACGTTTTGTTGCAAATGGATGACCATACATTAATTGATGACCGACCGTACTGCTCACTTGTTTTTCTCCTTTATCTACTAATAAAATAGTGTCTTGATAATTTTTAAAGTTTGCATGTACATCTCCTTCAAATTTTACACCATATAAATCAGAACTATCTTCAATACTTTCATTTTTTCCCCAAACCACAAGTTCTCCTTCAATACTTCTACATGCACTTCCTGAACCTAAACGCGCAAGGAATGATGCTTTTTGATTGAAATAATCTTGGGACTCTACATTGTCGCTCTCAGGTACAGAAAGCTCCTTTTCAATACTCATTAAGCATAAGGCAATAGCACTCATACCAGATGCTGAAGACGCAATACCTGAGCTATGTGGAAAGGTATTTGATGTTTCTATTTTAAAATGATAATCCTTTAAAAAAGGCATATAAATTTCAATACGCTCAAAAAAGGTTTGAATTTTTGGTTTGAAAGCTTCGTTTTTTTCGCCTTCAAAATAAATATCAAAACTAAACCCTTGGTTATCCTTCTTTGTATAAGTCATTTCGGTAATGGTTTTACAATCTGAAAGTGTAAAACTAATAGACGGATTTTCGGGAATTTGATGTGCTTGCTTTCCCCAGTATTTCACCAAAGCAATATTACTTGGTGAAGCCCATTTTACGGAACCCTTATCAATATTGGAATTGTAGGATTTAAGAATAAAGTCTTGTTCTGTCATTGCGTACTAAATATCTGACCAAGACTGCCTAGAGGCAGCCTTTTCAATTGCATCTTATAATTATCTGCAAAAATAAGTAAATTCTAAAGGTTCTTACTTTATTCTTCTGACAATGCAAGTAGTTTTACCATTGTTTTATAGTTTCTTGACGTTGCATTGACTTTCAATTTTTTTTCAAAATAATTAACATTGAATTTTGCTCGCCCATACCCCTTTGGGCAAAACAGATAGATACAATCATTGAAAATAATATACTCATCATCTGGATATATTTTTTGAGATGCTTCTTTTACTAAATGGTTTTCCGGAATTTTATTAAGTACTATAAAATAACTTTCGGCTTTATTAATTGTTTCAAAAGGATTATTATCAAAAATCACAGATAATTCAACTCTACTTTTAACTGTAACAGGAACTACAAACCCAAAGTGATTTAAAATAGATTTCTGAATACTTTCTTCTAAAGCTTTTGCATTATTATTTGAAGATTGAAAAATAACATTTCCACTTTGAATATAAGTTGTTACATTTTTTAATCCTGATTTTAAAAGTAATTCTCTTAACTCAGCCATTACAACTTTTTTGTGTCCACCAACGTTTATCCCTCGTAACAATGCGATATATGTAATCATAAATTAATAGTCTTAAGCTTGGTAAACAAATGTAATAATACTAGCGCTTCTTACAATGTTAAACAAACAATAGAATGGAATTAGAAAAAAAGAAGGTTTGCTATAACTTAAACTAACACAACAAAAAAAATCTATAAAAAGCAATAAAAAACGTTTAAGTAACAATAGTTTTGTGAAAAAGTGTAATTTTGCCCACTAATAGACTAATTACATGTGTTTCCCCAAATTGAACACTGTTATTATTTTGTTTATAGCCCTAATTACAAATGTTTCTTTTGCACAAGCACAAGAATCACTTATAAACATAAATAACAGTTCTTGCACCTTTAACAGTTATAAGCTGGATATGCTCGTAAAAAACGACAGTCTTTATAAGGCAACTGTTCTACTTAATGATGCCATACGTTTTTCTAAAAAATACAATTTTAAGGACACTGAAGCCAAATCCTACAATGCTTTAGGGCAAGTATTAACCAAAATGTCTAATTTCAAGAGGGCTGAAAGCTACCATGTAAAAGCATTAAAAATATACGATTCTCTTAGCCAAGACAAAGGACGAGACCTCTCTTACTCAGGCATACTAAATTCATATGTTTCAGGAAAGAACTATTCAAAATTTGATAGTCTATATCCAATAGCTCAAGACATATCAAAACAACTTAACAGTGAAATATATTTTATAAATCTTAGGTACAAAATAAAAAAAGACTACTACAGCTTTGATAATACTAGCATGTTAGAATCTAGCAACATAGGCATAAGAGCTTTAAAAACTACTAATTTTGATTCCTTAAATTATTCTAAGAATTATAGAATAGAAAATCTGAAAAAGAATTTACATCAATCTTACCAATATTACAATGCTATTGCACATGTTAAATTATCTAACTTTAAAGTAGAAGAAGATTATAAACCATTGTTTTTAATAAACGAAGATGAGCTAAAAGCTTCTCTTTCTACAGATATTAATTCCTATAGAAAAATAGCATCTTTAAATTACTACAAATACCTTTATTATACCAATAGCAATAAAAATTTAGATTCTGCCAATAAATATCTTTTAAAATCTGATACCTATAAATACACCGCACTTAATAATATAGAGCTAAAGAATATTAGAAATGGTGAGCTAGTAGATAAAATTATTAATGCTGAGCAAAAGCTAGCTACAGCAAATGAAACCCGTAAAAAAGAAGCACTAAACTCACAAATATTCTTAGTAAGTACTATTATTATGAGCCTTACTTTAGCCATAATACTTACTGTTTTTTACTTTTATTTTAAGGCCAGAAAAAATATTGTAAAGATTAACGAAGCATTAAAAGCTTCTAATTCTAAACTTATTGCCATTGACAAAGACCGCTTAGAGTTTTTCTCAATACTCAGCCATGAATTACGTACGCCAATTTATGGTATTAGTGGTTTAGCAACACTTATAGATCAAGAAAATGATGCTATTAAAAAGCAATCGTATTTAAATTCATTAATATCGTCAAGCAACTATTTATCCATATTAATAGACAATATTTTACAAGCCAACAGACTTAAATTTGACAATAAAACCCTTAGATTAAAACCAGATAAAATCGAAAAAATTGTTAGTCACGTTGTGAGCACAATTGCAGTAGCGGCTAAAAATAAAGATTTAGAATTGATTGTTAATATTGACAAATCAGACAAAAATGAAAATATTTTGGTCGATAAAGTAGCTTTTAGTCAAATATTAATCAATTTGGCTTATAACGCTATACGTTACACAAAAAAGGGTTCTATTACGATTAATGTTATAGAAAAAAGCAGAAATAATGAAGAAATCACTTTACGCTTTGAAGTTAAAGATACTGGTATTGGCATTAAAGAGGAACACAGATCTGTTGTTTTTAGTGCTTTTGAAAACAAGACGTTTTTAAATAAAAATAGCAGTGGTTCTGGTTTAGGATTATATATTGTAAAGACCTTATTAAAAAGCCACAATGCTGATATCGATTTTATATCTACACCTAATAAAGGCTCTTGCTTTTTCTTTGAAATAACATTTCAGCTTTCTATGTCTAAAGAAAATAAAAGTACACCCACACTTTTCACACATAGAGACATGCGTGTTTTAATTGTTGATGACAACAAAATTAATCTATTAATCACAAAAAAGAATATTGAAAAAATTGAAGGTTACAGTTGTCAAACAATCTCTAATGGTAAAGAAGCGATATGTCTTGTAAAAGAGAAAGATTTTGATTTAATATTGATGGATATTAACATGCCAGATATGGATGGTTATGAAGTAACAAAGCATATAAGAATGTTTAATCCTTACATTCCTATTTTAGCACTTACAGCTTTAAATTCTTCTGAAATTTCTGCAAAAGCTGAAACTTCAGGAATAAACCAAATTATTACCAAACCTTATATTTTTGAAGATTTTAAAGCTATAATTCTATCTTATCGCACAATGTATAATCAATCCAATATTATAGATGCAGAAGCAATATAAGCTCCCGTCCATGCATTTTGAAAATTAAAACCACCTGTAACGGCATCTACATTAATAATTTCGCCTGCAAAGTAAAGGTTAGGAATTAGTTTACTTTCAAAAGTTTTAAAATTTACTTCTTTTAAATCTACGCCTCCAGCTGTTACAAACTCTTCTTTAAACGTGCTTTTTCCTGTAACCTGAAAAATCGCTTTTGTTAATTGCTCTGCTAAATCTTCTAATTGCTGTTTATTAATATCTGCCCAACGTTCATTTTCTCCAATATTGGCTGCCAGAATTAACTGTTTCCAAAGGCGTTTTGGCAAGTCAAATTGTGTTGAATTAATAAGGGTCTTTTTGGCATATTGTTGTTTGTAATTTTTGAGTTCGTCTAAACAGCTCTCAGTAGCCAAGCTTATAAAATTAACTTCGATTTGAAAGTTGTAATTCCGCTTTGCTAATTCCACAGCACCAAACGCAGACAGCTTTAAAATCGCTGGCGCACTCATACCAACATGTGTAATTAGTAATGGTCCATTAGACTCTAAATCTGTACCAACAACTTTAACTTCTACCTGTTTTGCTACAACTCCAGGAATATCTTTAATGCGTTCATCTTTAATATCAAAAGTGAATAGCGATGGTACTGGTTGTATAATGGTGTGCCCTAAATCTTCGAGTAATTTCCAGATTTTAGGATTACTTCCTGTAGCCATTAATACCTTTTTAGATTGAAAAACTCCTTGCGATGTTTCAATTTTAAAACCATCGGCTAAAGTGTCAATAGATTTTACAGCATGATTATACAATACCTCAACACGATGCTTTTCTGCTTCGTTTAAAAAACAATCTATAATGGTTTGTGAAGAATTTGAAACCGGAAACATTCTGCCGTCTTCTTCAATTTTTAACTCCACTCCACGTTCTTCAAACCAAGTAATAGTATCTCCTGTCATAAACCTATGAAAAGGGCCTAAAAGTTCTTTTTCTCCTCTTGGATAATTTAAGACCAATTCAGATGGAATAAATTCGGCATGCGTCACATTGCATCGTCCACCTCCTGAAATTTTTACTTTTTGCAAACCTTCTTTACCACGTTCTAATATGGCAACAGATAAGTCTGGATGTTGTTCTGCAATGTTAATAGCAGCAAAAAAACCTGCAGCTCCTCCTCCTATGATAATGATATCTTTGTGATTATTCAATGTTGTGATTTAAAAAAGATAAAACTACAATCTTATACGTCAATAGACTAATACTTTTTTTAATGATAAAAAAAAGAAATACTAAAGTCCCAAATGTCCATAAGTCCAGTTAGCACCATCACTAATAAAAATTAGAGTTTTAGTAATATCTCCTCCATCATTTCCCACATCTGCTGTCATTGTTACCGAACCCAAAGGCCCTTGACTATTTCTACCATCTCCACGAAAAAACTCTACTCCAGCACCTGCTGTAGCATTAGCACCAAATGTATAAATAACAGCATTTTCTGAGTCAGAAATATTTCTAAGCACATATATTCTACCTGGAACGGTTGTCGCATTGGGTAATATGAACTCTACATTGAATGCTGTTGGTGATAAATTAATATAAACACCATCATCAATTGGTGTTGCAGCACCATTAGGACCTCCATTATAATCAACAACTTTAATTGATAAATTACCATTAATATCTAAAGTGCTTTTAGGATCTGTTGTCCCAATGCCCACTTGAGCATTAATACTATTAAAACAAAATGTTAATACGATTATTAGAAGTATATTTTTCATAAGGGATAAAAAATTACATTAATATTATTTCTTTTTTAAACTGATAGCGAAACCTCCACCCTCAGCTAATTTTATAGCTAACTTTGAATTACGATTCAACTCTAATTTTTCTATTTCAATATCTAAAGGGTTATTATGCCAATGGGCATTTTCTCCATCTTTATAAATTATAGCTTCATAGGATTGATCTTCGTCTAAAAAACTAAAATCTAATTTTAAAGATCTTGCATTATCATCTGTAATACCTCCTACAAACCAATTCCCTGTCTCTCTTTCTTTTCTTGCAATAGTAACATAATCACCGACTTCACCATTTAAAACTACTGATTTATCCCAATCTACACCAACATCTCTGATGAACTGCAAAGGTTTTGGGTTAGCTTCATAATGTTCTACTAAATCGGCTGCCATTTGCACAGGACTATAGATTACCACATACAAAGCCAATTGCTGAGCTATGGTTGTATTGACTTGATTATCCTTTTTATATTCATCGAATTTTATATTGAAAATACCTGGCGTAAAATCTATTGGTCCAGATAACATTCTTGTAAAAGCTACAATGGGTAAATGCTCTGGAGGATTACCACCATCACTAGACCAAGCATTAAATTCTTGACCTCTTAAACCTTCTCGCGAAATTGTATTTGGATAGGTTCTTCTTAAACCCGTTGCTTTTATAGGTTCATGTGCATTGATAGCAACTTGATACTTTGCTGCTTTTTCTACTGTATGATTATAGTGATTCACCATGTATTGCCCATGATGATATTCGCCTTTTGGTAATATTTTACCAACATAACCTGTTTTAACCGTATGCATACCGTATTTCTGCATCAACGTAAAAGCGGTGTCTTGTTGTTTGGTATAGGTTTCTGTAGCTGCGGAAGTTTCGTGATGCATAATAATATCGACCCCCTTTTTCTTTCCGTAACGCACCACCTCATCAATATCATAATCTGGATATGTAGTTACAAAATCGAAAACGCCTTCTCTATCTTCAAATCCAATCCAATGTTCCCAACCTGTATTCCAGCCTTCAACTAAAACACCTCCAATGTTATTTTTGGCAGAAAAATCAATAAAATTCTTAACGTTTTCTGTCGTTGCTCCATGTTTGCCATGTGCTTTCCCTGTATCTGTCCATTTAGCATCCACCTTTTCCATACCATAATCCCAAGACGATTTCCCTAAATGCATTTCCCACCAAACTCCGGTATATTTCATAGGTTTAAACCATGACACATCTCCGAGTTTATTGGGTTCATTTAGATTAACAATAAGCTTAGATTCAATTAAATCTGGGGCATTATCTGTAATTTGAATGGTTCTCCATGGAGTATGAAAAGGAACCGTACGTTTTACTTTATAATCGTTGTTTTTGGAACCTACTAAATTGCTTTTTAGATTAAGGTTTTCTGTATCAACTTTTAAGGTCATACCGGAATAATCAACCAAGGCAGCTTCATGAAAACTTAGATGTATTCCATCGTTTCCAACCATAGTTACTGGTGTATTCACCGCATTTTCTGGAATATATGTCTGTGCTAGATTTTTATGGTTAGCAAATTGTAATGCATCAATTTCAGAAAGCTTTGTAGTACTATATAAATGCTCATAAATATCCCAATCTCCGGGAATCCAAAAGGTCTTATAGTCTTCTGTTAGGTTAAATTCGGTGTGTTCTTCAGTAATTAAAACCTCTCCTTTTAATCGTGCTTGTTCTGGAAATTCGTATCTAAATCCAATACCATCATCGTAAACTTTAAATACAATATTTAGAAAACGCTCTGGTGTGGTTTTCTCTTGAAGCTCAACTCTTAATTCATTATAATTATTAACCACATCTAACTGTTCTCCCCAAGGCATCTGCCAAGTTTCATTAAAAGTTGAAGTGCTTGTATTTTTAATAATGAAATTCTTATGAAATGCTGGTATATCTTTAAATTCAAATCCTAAATACGAAGTATCTACAACTGTTTTAGTATTGAATTTAACCTTATAAAATGGTCGTCCTGCTTTGTTCAAACTAAAATTCACAACGACCTTTTTATTTGGCGATGTGATTTCTGTAGCCTGTATTACATTATCATTACAAGAAAGCAATGCAAATGCGACAACTAAGGTTAATAAATACGTCTTCATAAGTTGAACAATATTATTTAAGATCTACCAAGTTTTTAAAACCTTAGAGATCTAGTTCGTAGATTATTTCTTTTCTAACAACACTATTTCCAATGGTGATTGAATCGTAATTGTTCCTTTTTCTACCACTTGAGTTTGTCCTGAATAAGCATCATGTAAAGTGTCTCCATCTTCAAAAACTTTAGAGACATCGATTATTTTTTCTCCTTGCTCTAAGTCTAAGCCAACTACGACCAAATCCTTATAATTTCCTTTTTGATAGCTTCTATAAAAATAATATGGAGAAGCTGTAATCATTTGATGCTTTCCGGCACCAATTGCTGGGTGTTTTGCTCTAAATTGACCTAATTTTTGCCAATGTGTTAATACGTCTTTGGTATGTTGTCTTTTAGCAATAGCATCCCAATTCATCATTGAGCGTAATGTTGCATCCCCTTCGGTTCCTTCTACTATGAGAGAACGCGATGATTCATCTCCATAATAAACTTGAGATGTTCCTGGCGATAACAATAATTTATTAGCTGTTTCAAAAGGCTTTTTTCTTTGAGCATCAAATGGTCTTCCATCATCATGAGAGCTTAAATAATTTACAGTTCCAAAGCCTTTTAACTCATCATTTAATATGGTATTATAGTGTTTAAATAACTCTTCATAATTTTTATCTTTTGAATTGTATTTAAACTCAAAATTTATCAAACTTTGAAAACTAGGTGGATTAAAGTAATTTACTTTTCGATCACCAAAATCAAATTCCTGACCAGAACTTACACCATAATTATAGACTTCGCCAAGGAGGTAAAAAGGGTTGTCATCTAACACCTTCTCTGGATTTTGTTTTTTGTATTCGGCAAATGCATAATCACATTCTACTTTAAACTCTTCCCAAACGTATTCTTCAACATGTTTTACAGTATCTACTCTATAGCCATCGACACCGAATTCTGTGATGTAATCCGTTAGCCATTTCATAATATAAAAACGTGGAGCTCTTGGATACCCTGTTCTTTCAAAGAATTCATTAAGTTCTTTTACCTCTTGTTCGTAACGACCTTCGGCTTTCCATTTTTCTACTAATTGTGATGGTAATGCGACATCTTCATTGCTTTCCGTTCTAATATCTGGCAAATTGGCAACTAAAGTACAGCTAACGGTGTTTTCATAATTATCGTAACTACATTGTTTATCGGTTCTTACCCATTCTTCTGGCCAAACCGGATCTTTATCTGTTACAGGACCTGTATGATTAATAACAGCATCTAAAACGATACGAATACCTCTGTCATGTGCTTCGTTTACAAGCTCGTGTAAATCTTCTTTGGTTCCAAAATTTGGATCAATTTTTGTCCAATCTTTAGCCCAATAGCCATGAAAACCATATGTAACCCCTGTACCTTCATCAGTACCTCCATGAATTTGTTCAACGATTGGTGTCATCCAAATGGCATTAATACCTAAATCTGTAAAGTAACCTTCCTTTACCTTTTGAGTAATTCCTTTAATGTCTCCTCCTTCAAAACCACGAAGTTTTCCTGTTTCTTTGGTTCTATCGAAATTAACATCATTAGTCGTATCTCCGTTATTAAAGCGGTCTGTTAATAAAAAATAGAGATTAGCTCCTTCCCAAACGAAAGGTGTTTCCATAGTTTGCACTGGTTCTACAGTAGCGATTTTGTGTTCCGTCTCCTTATTTTTGCAGCTCAAAGTGAATAGGATTAGGGTTAATAAAATTAGTTTTTTCATGTTTTATAGTTTTAGACTTGCTAGGTTTTTAAAACCTGCAAAGTCTTGCATATTTTTTTAATGACTTCTCGATACAAATTTGCTCATACTTCGCAAATTCACTCGAAGTGACGATTGCTTATTTTATTATTGTGCGTCCTGCTAGGTTTATAAATCCCGCTAGGACTTAGTTAATTTTTAAAATAAATGACTCCAATGGTTTAATATCTATTCTTACCTGCGCTTTTCCGTTTTCAACTTTTAAGGTTGACGTATATTGATTATACAATTGGTCTTTTACGTCGTATTCACCATCTTGAAGTCCTAATTTCTGAACCAAATCTTCTGGTAATTGCAATTCGAAGCCATAGGTGTTTTCTGCATTGAAATTTGAAATAATAATCAATTTTTCATTATCACTCCAACGCACAAACGACAAGACTTTATCATTATACCATTCTGTATGTTGATGATTGTAATGTTGAATATCTTGATAGTCTCCCATTAAAGCCGAACTATTTATCGTAAAATTCAACAGTCGTTTATAAAAATCACGAAGTTCTTTTTCTGCTTCAGTTAATTGGCCGCCATCAAACTTTTTATCGTTAACCCAACGGACTAAGCTAGGCACTGAACCATAGTCGAAAATAGACGTTCTTGTTGGGTCGCCAAAGCCTAAATCTTCAGCGCCTGGTTCTCCGAATTCCTGACCGAAATAAATCATCGTTGGTGCTGTGGATGACGTTGCAGAAACGACCATTGCAGGTTTTCCTTTTTCTGCATTACCTGCAAAATCTGGACTTGCAATACGTTGCTCATCATGGTTTTCTAAAAAGTGAAGCATGTGATGTTCAATATCCCGTAATTCATCTAAAATTGGTGGCACATTATTGGTGCTACCGTGACCTTGCATCACGTGTTTTAAGGTATCGTATAACTGAACTTTATCGTAGAGGTAATCCATTTTTCCTTTTCGGATATAATCTCTATATAAACTCGGATTATAAACCTCCGCTAATAAAAACGCATCTGGATTTTCCATTTTTATAGCTGAATTCATATAACTCCAAAATTCAACTGGCACCATTTCCGCCATATCATAACGGAAACCATCGACACCTTTAGCCGTCCAATACAAAGCGATATCCTTGAATTTTATCCAAGAGCTTGGAACGGTTTTATCTTTCCAAAATTCGAAATGCTTTTTATAATCTTCACTGTCGAAACCATCTGGTAACTCATCAAAATCTTTTCTTCCGTCAGGACTTACTCCATAATTAACTTTTACCGTTTCGTACCAATCGTTCATGTCTGGTTGCGATGCTCTTGAACCATTTCCTGTCCATTTTGCTGGCACTTCTTCAAATTTACTATCTGCTAAAGGATGTTGCTCACCTCCTAATGGTTGGTAGCCATTTTTCCATTCTGGCACTTTAAATGCTTCACCTGGATTATAGTAAAAATTATTATTGACGTCGTAGGTTTTAGTTGTATCATCTTCGGTTCCAAAATCGGTTGTGCCTTCAGGATTAGTTAAACTTTGATAATTACGCGCTACGTGATTTGGAACAATATCAATAATCACTTTTAATCCGGCTTTGTGTGAGCGCTCTATTAAAGCTTCAAATTCTTCTAATCTGTTGTCTACATTTACAGCTAAATCTGGATTAACATTGTAATAATCTTTAACTGCATAAGGCGAACCTGCTCTGCCTTTTACAATATCTGGATCGTCGTTTGAAATTCCGAATGCTGTATAATCAGTAATTACATCATGATGTGGCACCCCTGTATACCAAATATATGTAACTCCTAAATCTTTAATTTCATTTAAAGCTTTATCTGTAAAGTCATTAAATTTTCCAACTCCATTTTCCTCGAGTGTTCCCCATGGTTTATTAGTAGTATTTGTGTTTCCGAATAAACGTGTAAACACTTGGTATACGACTTCTTTCTTCTTCATGCTTTCTTTTATTTCACTTTCATTACGACTATGATCAATGTCTAGCTTCTTCGTTTCATTCTTACACGCAAAAAAGCTTAATACAATTAACAATGCTATGATTCTTTTACTATTTTTCATTAGGATTATTTTTTCAGTTTAACTGTAATTACAGCTATTTCATCATAACTCTTTTCTATTGGAATTCTTACTGTTTTTAATGTTTCAGACCAATCAAAATCGTCATATCTTCCAACCATAACGCGTTTGGGTTTTTTATCTAATCCGTGAATGGTTAGATAATAAGTTCTGGATTGGGGGCTAAAATTCTTTCCTGTTTTATCAGTTATAGTAAATTCTAGCGTAGAACCTTTAGTATTCATTTCTAAATTTAAAATTTCATAATCTTCGTTAGCAATGGCATTTGCGGATTGTCCATCGTCGATATAAATTTGTCGGCTACTTTTTAAAACTGATGCATCATGATAATAATCAATTTTATAAACCGTATCATCATATTTTGCAGTGGTTTGAATCACATTTGTATGCGGTAGAAAAGTTCCTGCTCTTACGTATGTCGGAATTGAGTTTTCTTTTAATGCTACCGATTTTGTTTGTCCGCCGCTTATTTTTTCATCCGTATAAAAATCAAACCATACATTATCTTTTGGGAAGTACACGTCTTGTTCTGTTATCGCTGCTTCTAAAACAGGTGAGATTAACATATCATTTCCCCATAAGTAGGTTTTTGAATAGTTAAACAGTTCTGAGTTATCGCTTTCCTCAAAAAACAATGGTCGCATTAAAGGTTTACCATATTTATTATTTTCGTATACCAGATTGTAATTATATGGCAATAACTTATAACGTAACTCAATAGCTTCCTTAGCTAATGCTTTTGCTTTTTCACCTCTAAAAATAGGTTCGCTTGGTACATCTTCTTGCGCATGTGGTCTAAATATTGGATTAAATACTCCGTACTGCAACCAACGCACATAAAGCTCATCATCTAAATTAGCACCTGCAAAACCACCTAAATCACTATGCATATAGGCTAAACCTTGCATTCCCATTTGTAGTGCAATTTCAGGTTGACTTTGTAAACCACCCCAAGTTCTATTTACATCTCCAGACCAAGGAATTAATCCATAACGTTGTGAACCAGAATAACCCGCACGCATTAAAATAAAAGGTCTTGTATTTGGAAAATCGCGTTGGTAACCTTCAAAAACTAATCTTGCCCAATCATGGCCGTAAATATTATGAACTTCATCTGCACTACCTGTTTTATGTTGTACCCAGTTTGGGTGTACTTCTGGCTCTCCCAAATCGCCCCAAACTCCAGCAACTCCTTTATCGGCTAATCCTTTATAAATATTCCAAAACCATTTTTCAGCATCACGATTGTAAATATCAATGAGCCCTGTATTCCCAAAATAGAAATCATATTTTGCAGGGTTTCCAATAGAGTCTTTGGCCAAAATGCCTTTTTCAACAGCTTCATCCCATTTTTTAGACGTTGATAAAATAAACGGCTCTGTGATGGTTATTGTTTTTACACCTTTAGTATTGAGGCGTTTTACCATGCCTTCAAAATCTGGAAAAGAATCTCTAAAGACTTCCAGATTCCCCATGGTTCCTTTTAATTCTTTTCCAAACCAATATAAATCGAGAATAATAGCATCTACAGGAATTTTTTCATCATTAAATTTAGCGATGGTCTGTTCTACTTCTTCTTGAGAATGGTAGCCAAAACGGCTTGAAAAATTACCTAATGCCCAACGTGGTAACATAGGTTGTTTTCCGGTTAAATTAGTATACTGATCTATCATATCTAACCAAGAATCACCAACGATGACTTGGTAAGTTTTTCTACCCGAAATGGTTTCGTATTTTAAGGTATTATCTCCGTTACTATCTAAATCTAAAAAACCAATTGGTGCATTATCAAAATGCAACATATATTGTTTTGATGATATCACAATTGGCATGGTATAATTCATTAATTCACTATGAGTTTCGTATCCATAATGTGCGCGATTGTATAATTGCAAACGATTGCCACGACGATTCATTCCTAATGCTCTGGCACC
This sequence comes from Winogradskyella psychrotolerans, assembly GCF_018860565.1. Taxonomy (GTDB): domain Bacteria; phylum Bacteroidota; class Bacteroidia; order Flavobacteriales; family Flavobacteriaceae; genus Winogradskyella; species Winogradskyella damuponensis. Next base: position 642,121 of record NZ_JAHKPS010000022.1, on the reverse strand, counting down.
TCCACCATATAAAACTTCATCTGTTGTAAGATTGAAATCTATAGTTTCTAAACTGTCATTTTTCACATAACCTTCTTTTTCTGAAACAATAAATTTGTCTTTGTAATAATATGAAATTTGAAAAGGGCTTTTTGTAATGGAAACGTATAAACCTTTGGTTTTTAAAACAACATCATTGCCTCTGTCGGTCATTTCAAAATACGAATTGTAAGGCTTTGCAACTACAGCATGAGATTGTGCTTTTAAGTATTCGCCTTTAGGCACAAAAGTGGTCTCAATAATATTTGAAGAATAGGGTTTGATAATATAATAGCCATCGTTGACTTCAACTTTTAAATCTAAGCCCTGTTTTACAGCGCTTTTAAAAACCCTATTAGTATTTTGAGCATTTAAAAGAGTAAATGAAAAGAGGGTTACAATAAATAAAATTATGTTTTTCATTTTTAAGTTTTTGAATTCTGACAGACGCATTCCATCCATCTTCATATCTATTTCGTTTTCTTGGTTAATGTCCCTAGTAAAAATTCTAAAGGTTGATCTAATCGTTTATTCCAAGAATTTTCAGAATGATCTGTACCTTCAAAAAATAAGTTCTTAGCATCTAATTCTGTATAGCCTTTTGCTTTTAAAATGCCATCTACTCTTTGAGCGTACTGTGGATAATGGGCATCTAAGGTTTTATTACCATAATCAAAGTATAATTTGTGCAATCCCGCTTGTGGTAAGTTGGCTTCCATATATTTAAAAATAGCTTCAGGAAAAGGGTTATTTTCTCTTGGTGCTGCACCAACCCAATGTGTAGATAAACATGCTGCACCTCCAAAAACATCTGGATATTCACTCACAGCATACATAGACATTAAACCTCCCATACTAGACCCCATTACAAACGTATTGTTCTTGTCTGTAGCAACGGGATAGGATTTATCAATAGCAGGTTTTAATTCTTCTACTATAAATTTCAAATAATTATCGCCATTAAATTCTGAATCTGCATTAGCATTCACAGCCTCCTTTAATAAGTTTTCTTGAACAGATTCATCTAACATTTCAAATGCCTTTTCAGGAAACAAATCTTGCCAGCGGATTTTAGGAATATTATGAATCCCAACAACTATAAAATCTTTTACTGTTCCTTCATCCATTAACTTTGATGCCCACTCATCTACTTTCCATTCTTGTTTATTCCAAGTGGTAGTAGCATCGAATAAATTCTGACCATCGTGCATATACAATACGGCATATTTTTTATTTTCAACATAGCTTTCAGGTATCCAAATATCTACCGCTCTTGGTTGAATATATTTAGAAGGAAAACTATCGACACGCAAAATTTCTCCTTTAAAAAGGGTCGCACTCTTTACGTGTATAAAATTTGGTGTTGGCGTATTTACGACAATTTCAGATTCAGTATCATTAACCTCAGTTGTTTTTGTGTCTTCTTTACATGAAACCATGAATAAACTACACAGCAAAATTAATATTACAATTCTCATCTTAATTAGATTTGGTAGTTAATATAACACTTCCTTTATTAGCTATTTTTATGCTAGTATCCCAAATTATTATTTCATCTGAAATAATATTTTTTAAGCTCTTTCCATTTAAACCTAACGCTTCAAATCTATCTAAATCTAGTTCTAGCGGATTTTCATTTTTATTAATAATATGCACAATGGTTTCATTGTCTAAAATTCTAGCTAAAACATAAACTCCATTTTCTGGTGCAAAATGCATGGTTTTTCCATTGTGAATGGCCTTGCTGTTTTTTCTGTAATTTAAGATGTGCTTGAGATAGACTTGCATATCTTTTTGTGCTGCAGTTAGCCCTTCGCCTGAAAACGCATTTACAGTATCACCTTCCCAACCTCCTGGGAAGTCTGTGCGGATTAAACCATGATCTCCAGGATTATCAAAATCGTCCATTAAGATTTCTGTTCCGTAATAAATCTGTGGAATTCTTGGCATCATCAATAGATAACTCAATGCCATTTTGGTGTTCGCTACATCACCATTAAATTCTGTAAACACACGACTCTTATCATGGTTATCTAAAAATGCCATAATATCTTTTGGCGACTTATAAGCAAAGTCGTTAGCTAAGCCTTCATACATTTTAACAAGACCTTTGTCCCACGACTCTTCTTCGTTTAAGGCGTCAACTATATGTTTTTGCATGGCAAAATCCATAGTCGATTTTAAGTTAGAATCGTATTGATCCTTATTTTCATGGCCTTCTTGCCAGTACCCAATTAGTAGTGGATTATAACTCCATTCCTCACCTACTATAGAAAAATTAGGGTATTCGGTCATAATAGCTCCTGCCCAATGACTCATAAATATTTTATCTGGATAGGGATAAGTATCTTGACGAATGCCTCCTAAACCTAATGTTTCTACCCACCAAATACTATTTTGAATAATATAGTTGGCCATAAACGGGTTGCGTTGATTTAAATCTGGCATACTAGATACAAACCAACCATCGGACATCTCGCGATGATCTATTTGAGACGCGTACGGATCTTGATTTGTAGTCCGTCTATGATTTGAGGTTTTAGTAACTTTCCAATCCCAGTTATCTATATTTTCTTCGTATAGATCTTGGTAATTTACCCAATCTTTAAATGGTAAATCTTTCATCCACCAATGCTCTAATCCACAATGATTAGCGACTTGATCCATGATGAGTTTCATATTTCGCGACCTTAAATCATCAGCTAATTTTCGATAGTCATCTAAGGTCCCAAACCGTGGATCTACTTTATAAAAATCCGTCATGGCATAACCATGATAGGATCCACTTGGCATATCGTTAATTAATAGTGGACACGGCCATACGGCAGTAAATCCTAAATCTTCAATGTAGTCTAAATGATTAGTGATGCCCTGAATATCTCCACCATGTCTTGCATAATTATCTGTTCTATCAATGCCTTGTTGAAGTAATCCTTCTACGCTATCATTTTGAGGATTGGCATTCGCAAAACGATCAGGAGTGATTAAGTAAATGGCATCTGAACTGTCAAAACCAACGTAATCTTCTGCCGGTTTTTCACGAGATTTTAGTTCGTAAGTTTGAATTAATTCTGAACCGTCCTCTTGTTGGAATTTAATATTGAATTGCCCTGCTTTTGCCGTTTCAGAAATCTCTAAATCTAGAAAGAGATAATTAGGACTGTCTGCTTTATGAACTTTAATTATAGAAACACCTTGATAAGACATTTTAGGTGTAGCCTTCCCTATATTAGGATGCTTAACTAAAAGTTGAAGGCTTTGATTTTTGAAGCCAATCCACCAATGAGGTGGCTCAACTTTTTCAATATCATTTTGAATTTCAGTTATAGGTTCTGAAACCACTTTTTCCTCAGATGTGGTTTCTTGACACGAAAACACGATTGCAACTAGTAGCGTTAATAGAGTTAATTTTAGTGTTTTCATTGTATTTTATTTTAAAAAAGAAACAAGTTGTTATTGTAACCTTAAACAAATACCTACAAGTTAGATACTGAATCAAGTTCAATACATGCCTTGCAGGATATTTATTTTTTATTTTAGACCTTGTAAGTTTTAAAACCTGCAAGGTCAGTTAAATTAAACAGTAACCATATTATTAGGACTTATAGCCACTTCTTTTCCATCCACGTAAATGGTTAAATCTTTATCGCCTTCTAATATAAATTGTGTTTCGTTTTGACTAACACTTACAGTGATAATTTGATGTCTAAAATTCACTTTAAACGAATACGCCTCCCATTGTTTTGGAATTTTAGGTTCAAAAGATAAGGTATCATTTTTAACGCGCATACCTCCAAACCCTTCAACAATACTCATCCAAGTACCAGCCATTGAGGTAATGTGTAAACCTTCATGAACTTCGTGATTATAATCATCTAAATCTAAACGCGATGTTCTTAAATAGAACGTATAAGCTTGATCCATGCGATCTAACTTCGCTGCCTGAATACTATGCACGCAAGGAGAGAGTGAGCTTTCATGAACTGTGAATGGTTCATAAAAATCGAAATGACGTTCTAATTCTTCATTGGTAAATTGATCTTCAAAGAAATACATCCCTTGTAACAAATCGGCTTGTTTAATATAAGGAGAACGTAAAATCCTGTCCCATGACCACTTTTGATTAATTGGGCGTTGTGATTTATCTAAATCGGCTACTGTAATTAATTCTTTATCTAAGAAACCATCTTGTTGAAGATATACATTATGTTCTTCCGAATAAGGAAAATACATATTATCTGCAACTTTTTTCCAAAGTGCTAATTCCTCGTGTGTGATTTTTGTTTTACCTAAAATTCTTTCATAATCATCAGCATAACCTTCTTTCACTTTTTCAATGGTTTCCAAAGTGTAATCAATACACCATTTAGCAATGTAATTAGTGTACCAGTTATTATTAATGTTGTTTTCGTATTCATTTGGTCCGGTTACTCCAAGAATTACATACTTATTCTTTTGTGAAGAGAAATTAACTCTTTGATGCCAAAAACGTGAAATTCCAATTAAGACTTCAAGTCCCTTTTCAGGAATGTAACTAAAATCTCCTGTATATCTATAATAATTAAATATAGCAAAAGCAATTGCCCCATTTCTATGGATTTCTTCAAAGGTAATTTCCCATTCGTTATGGCATTCTTCGCCATTCATTGTTACCATAGGATATAATGCTGCTCCATTAGTAAATCCTAATTTTTCGGCGTTTTCTATAGCCTTTTGTAAGTGGTTATGTCTATATGCTAATAATTTTCTGGCTACGCTTTGATCTTTTGTAGCCATGTAAAAAGGAATACAATAGGCCTCGGTATCCCAATAGGTGCTTCCTCCGTATTTTTCTCCAGTAAATCCTTTTGGACCAATATTTAACGTTTCATCAGTACCAAGATATGTTTGGTTGAGGTGGAAAATATTAAATCGAATACCTTGCTGTGCTTTGACATCTCCTTCGATAGTAATATCTGCCATATCCCAAATTTGAGCCCAAGCTTGCTTTTGATCATCTAATAACTTTGAATAGCCAGCTGATTTCGCTTTGTCTAAGGTGTTTTTTGCAGCGGACACTAATTCATTTTTGTTATGATCACGATCTACAGTATACCCACCAAGTTTATGAATGGTATAGGTTTCGTTTTGCTTTACGTTATACGAATATTTAAAAGACGCTAAATTGGCATCTGAGGTAAAATCTGGTTCTGTTAAAACGGATTTACCGTCAATAAACACCTCAGATTCCATAAACGTACAGGTATAAAAATCGGTTTTCATGGTTTTAGCCTCTATAAAGGCTTGATGATTCTCATGGCTCACCTTTAAAGTATCCCAAAACTTATCGTCCCAATTGGTATCTTCATTTGTTATACTTGAATCTAAATATGGTTCGAAGGTAATTTCTGCAGCTGCATTTAGAGGTGTAATGTTGAAATTAATCGCTCCAACTTCATCTAAATCTAAGCTTAGGAATCGGGTCGTTTTCACTTCAACTTCAATATCATTTTGAAGCGTTGCAACAAAACTACGAGACAACCAACCCTCTTTCATGTTTAGTTCTCTACGAAAGTTTTTTACGCTTTTACAAGTAAATAAATCGAGTTGTTCGTTATTAATAATGACATTAATCCCTATCCAACTTGGTGCATTTAAAACTTTAGCAAAATATTCTGGATACCCATTTTTCCACCAACCAACTCTAGTTTTATCGGGATAGTAAACGCCTGCAATGTAGCTCCCTTGAAATGTAGGGCCTGAGTATTTTTCTTCAAAATTAGCACGTTGTCCCATAGCACCATTTCCAATGCTAAATAAACTTTCTGATGCTTTAACCTGATCTGGCTCAAATCCTTCTTCTAAAATTGACCAGTTGTTTGGGATGATGTAATCTAGGTTCATTTATAATATTATTTAAAAGTCTCTTTATAAGACATTTTTTTATGTTTAGTTTTCTATTAATGATTTTATAAAATCATCTGATATTTCTGTAAAATCATTGAATACGTAGTCTGCATGACCTAATACGTCTTTGCTTCCGATACCTATAGATATCATATTAGCTGCATTTGCTGCTTCAACTCCAGCAACAGAATCTTCAAAGACAATACAGTCTTCTGGTTTTATATGTATCTCCTTAGCAGCAATTAAAAACACTTCTGGATCTGGTTTTGCTTTGCTGACATCATTACCATCTACAATAGCGTTGAAGTCTGCTAATAAATTGACACGCTCTAAAATGGTTCTTGCATTTTTACTTGCAGAGCCTAAAGAGATCGGTTGATTATTTTCTTTTAGTGTTTGTAAAACTCTTGGAACATCGGGTAGAATTTCATTTTCATCCATCTCTGCGATATAGCTCAGGTATTCTTCATTCTTTTTACCCATAAGTTCATTAAACAACTCTTGGGAAATGGTTTTATTTCCCCAAGCCAATATTTTTTCTAAAGAGCGCACACGGCTAACTCCTTTTAATTGTTCGTTTTCTTCTTCTGTAAAATCGATACCTAAACCTTTAGCCAGCTGCTGCCATGCTAAAAAGTGATATTTTGCGGTATCTACTATTACACCATCAAGATCGAATATGAATCCTTTTTTGTTCATTTTAATATTTTATTCTGTAGGTTGATATGAGATTGCTGCTTTTTCAGTGATTAAGAAATTACATAAACCAGCGATAATTAAACTTAAGCCTGCAATAATCATAGCATTAATGGCATCGTCTCCTAAAAGTCCGGAAACAAAATTAATACCTCCAAGTGCAGCAATAATTTGAGGGATTACAATAAACATATTGAAAATCCCCATAAACATGCCCATTTTCTTTGGGTCTACTGAGCTAGATAGCATAGCATACGGCATGGAAAGAATACTTCCCCAAGCAATACCTATTAACATAAAACAGTATTTGAGCTGCTCAGGAGAAACGACCATCATTAATAGAAATCCTGCTCCACCAATCCACAAGGATAACATGTGCACATATTTTCTATTGATATTTCGTTTTCTAGTATAAAACACAAATAATAAAGCAAAAGCCATTGATGACAATCCATAAACTCCCATCGCAGAACCCACTGAATTTGATGCTTTTTGAAAAGCCGTATTCTGAATATCAAATGCTTCTTTATCCGCAGCATTTGTCATATCAAAGTTAGCTTCAATTGGTGCTGGTGTGTTATAAACATGCTCCGTTAAAGCAGGATTAGCCATACTCCACATGGTAAAAAAGGCAAACCAACTAAAGAATTGGATAACACCTAATTTCTTCATTGTAGAAGGCATATTTCCTATATTATTAGTAATATCTGAAACGAAACTACTTTTTTGAGCTTTCTCTCTTTCGAATTCTTCCATATCCTCTGGCGGATATTCAGTTGTAGTAAAAACGGTATAGAGAATACTTATTAAGAATACAAATGCGCCTATGGCAAATGCAATTTTCACAGAATCTGGGACAACACCCAAATCTGCAGCATCGCTCACTCCCATTTCTGAAACCAACCAAGGTAAATTACTGGCTACCCAAGTACCGATTCCAATAATTAAAGTTTGCATTACAAAACCGTAGGTTCTTTGTGACTCATCTAATTTGTCTGCAACTAAAGCTCTAAAGGGCTCCATTGATACATTAATAGACGCATCAAGAATCCAAAGAAAACCAGCAGCAATCCATAACGTTGGTGAATAAGGCACAAAAAATAAGGCTATTGAACTTAAAATGGCGCCAACTAAGAAATAAGGTCGTCGCCTTCCCCATTTTGGACTCCAAGTTCTGTCACTCATATAACCAATTATGGGTTGTACAAGTAAACCTGTCAAAGGCGCTGCTATCCATAAAAGTGGAATATCATGCTTATCTGCACCAAGTGTTTGAAAAATTCGTGACATGAAGCCACCTTGTAAAGCAAAACCGAATTGAATTCCTAAAAACCCGAAACTCATGTTCCAAATTTCCCAGAACCCGAGAATACGCTTTTTCATAAAATAGTATATTTAAATTAATACTATTCTGACAAGCTTAGCTTATCAAAACTTATGTGAGAAGTGAAAATATAAGTTTTGAATATGCGGTAAAGATAAAAAAGATTTTAAACTAACAATAACAAATTTCTATTTGGTAGATTCTCGCTCTATTAATTCTGTTGGAATTACAACAATCTGAAACTCCTCTTCATGGGTAGTAAACTCACTTTCTAACTTATCTATTAATAAGTCTGCAGCTTTTTCTCCCATATCTTGAGCATGCTGACTAACCGTAGAAAGACTAGGCGTTGCGTGCTTTGACAACACACCATCTGTAAACCCAATAACCTGAACATCTCCAGGAATCTCTAACCCTAACTTTCTAGCAACCTTCATGGCGCATAACGCATATAATTCATTAACCGCAAATACTCCATCAATCGCAGAATTTAACTTAAAAAGTTGCTCAATTTCTTTTTCTAAAGCTTCTAAATGCACTTCATAATCAAGCGAATCATCTATTTTTAAAATCAATTCAGCCTTTGGCGCAATTTTATGTTCTTCTAAGGCTTCAAGATATCCCTGTGTTCTAAGCTTACCAACACTAACATAGTCTTTGGTAGTAATTAAGGCTATAGATTTACATCCATTATCTATTAATTTTTCGACTGCTTTTTTTGCACCATTAAAATCATCAACAATAACTTTATCACATTTAATATCTGATACCACTCTATCAAACATTACAATAGGCATACCTTGCGTCATCGTTTCATTAAAATGGTGGTAGTCTTGTAGTTTTAATGTTTCTTTGGACATAGACAATATGAAACCATCAATACTACCATTGGCAAGCATTTCCATATTGATTACCTCTTTAGAAAACGACTCATTAGACAACCCAATAATAACATTATATCCTCTTTTATTAGCAACTAGCTCTACACCTCTAATAACCTTAGAAAAGAAATGATGAACTATCTCAGGTATTATAATCCCAATAGTATTAGTTCTTCTGTTTTTTAAGCTTAATGCTATGTTATTAGGCCTGTAATTATACAGTTTTGCAAAAGCTTGAACTTTCTGCTTAGTATCTTCACTAATTTCAGCGCTATTACGCAATGCTTTAGACACTGTAGAGATAGAAACATCTAGTTCTCTTGCAATCTGTTTAAGGGTTATCTTTCGTTTCATGTGGTAATATTAATTTTTTATCCCTATATAATTATCGAATTTGACGATAAAATTTTTAACACGCTTATTTCATAATTAGTTTTATGAGAAAACGAATATAAGTTAAAAACTTAGTTTTACGATTTTCGATTTCACAATTTCAGCTACACATTATTTAAATATTCTTAGTTTTTCATTATTTTAATACTAATCTCAATATCTAAAGAAAAGTTTTTAACACGAAAACGTTTTCGTGACTTTCGTCATATTATTTAACAGTAGAAACACATTATTTTTACATAGATTTAACCCGAGAAGTGAAAATATAAATCTATTAACTAAGCAATTAACTTAAAAACATTGTATGAAAACAGTTTTAAATGCTTTACTATTCTGTCTCATAATGCTACCAGCAACATTGCTAGCGCAATCTACTGCTACAGGTACTGTTACAGATAAAGCAAATGCCATGCCTATGCCAGGCGTAAATGTTATTATAAAAGGTACTTCCAGAGGAACCGTTACAGATTTCGATGGTAATTATTCAATAGAACTAAGTGATGGTGAAGTTCTTGTATTTTCTTATGTTGGCTATACCACACAAGAGATTGTATTCACTGGTCAAACTCGTATTGATGTCGTTATTGAAGAAGATGCTTCCATACTAGACGAAGTTGTTTTAATTGGTTACGGTTCCGTACAAAAAGAAGATGTTACAGGAGCTGTAGACTTAATAAAAGCTGAAGATTTTAATCAAGGTCCTGTTGTATCTGCACAACAATTAATTTCCGGAAAAATAGCAGGTGTATCAGTTACCTCTGGAAGTGGAGCACCCGGAGAAGGTCAAAACATCCTTATTAGAGGTAATGGTTCATTATCTTTATCGAGTAATCCATTAATCGTTTTAGACGGAATACCTTTGGATAATGGTGGTGTAGGTGGATCTAGAAATCCGCTTAACCTTATCAACCCTAATGATATTGAAAACATGACCATTTTAAAAGATGCTTCTGCTACATCTATATACGGTTCTAGAGGTGCAAATGGTGTTATAATTATAACCACAAAAAAAGGTAAAGACAGCGAATTTAAATTTAATGCTACAACCTCTACAACAGTTCATACTTCTGTAGATAGAGTTAATGTTTTAAATGCCAATCAATTTAGAGATATTGTTACTAATCATCCTAATGCAGATGCTACTACAATTGGGCTTTTAGGAAATTCAAACACCAATTGGCAAGATGAAATATACCAAACAGCATTTGGCCAAGACCATTCCTTTAGTGCGCTAGGTAGCTTGTATGGTGTGCCTATGAGAGCATCTATAGGTCACTCAGATCACGATGGAAATTTAATTGGTGATAACTTCCAAAGAACTACAGCTTCTCTTAATTTCTCACCAAAATTATTTGATGATCATCTTAAACTTGACATTTCTGCTAGAGGGAATTATACTGAAAATGTCTTTGCTGATAGAGGAGCTATTGGCAATGCTAATACGTTTGACCCAACACAAGCCGTTTATGACTCTAGTTCTCAATATGGTGGGTATTTCTCTTGGATTGATAGTTCTACAGGACAACAACCAAATTTAGCAGGAACTAACCCTGTGGCATTATTAAATTTAAGGGATGACACTTCTGAAGTAAGACGTTATATTTTAAATGTTAAAGCAGATTATAAATTCCATTTCTTTCCTGATTTAACAGCTACATTAAGCGCAGGTATTGATGAATCTAATAGCCATGGCAGAACGATTGTTTCGGAACTTATTCCGACATCAAACCTTACGTGGAATGGCTCAAGAAGTTCTTATGTCAATGAATCTTCAAATAAATTATTTGATGCCTATTTAACGTATAACAAATCCTTAAATGATAAACATAATATTACTGCTGTTGCGGGTTATTCATACCAATCTTTTGAATATGATAATTTTAGTTATGATAGTGAAGCAGAAGAACGCGCAATAGCAGATCCTAGTGCTGGTATAGATTTCGAATTTATTGACAAGTCTAAAAATGTATTACTATCCTATTTCGGAAGGTTAAATTACGATTATGATGGTAAATATTTAGTAACAGCAACATTAAGAGCAGATGCATCTTCTGTTCTTAACCCCGAGGATCGTTGGGGCTATTTCCCCTCTGTAGCATTAGCTTGGAATATAAACAATGAAGATTTTTTTAATAGTAAAAATATTAATGAACTTAAACTACGTCTAGGTTACGGTGAAGTAGGTAATGTAAATGGCTTAGATCCTTACTTGTTTTTAACCCGATATACAGGGAGTGAATCGTCTGCGAATTACCAATTTGGAAACACATTCTACCAAACCTATAGACCAAATCCTTTTAATAAAGATTTAAGATGGGAAGTAGGTAATACTTTTAACGTAGGTTTAGACTACAGTTTATTTGACAGAAGAATATCTGGTTCTGTTAATGTATATCAAAAACTTACTAAAGACTTAATTGCCTCTGCATCTGTAGACCCATTTACAAATTTTGGATCCGAAGTTAAATCAAATATAGGTGACATGGAAAACCGAGGGATTGAATTCGCCTTAAACTTAGTACCTATTAAAACTGAAGATTTTGAATGGTCTGTTAATTACAATATAGCATTTAACGACAATGAAATAACGAATCTTCCATTTGTACAAGAAACTGGTGGTGTCTCTGCCGGAACTGGAAATAATGTACAATTACATGCAGAAGGAGAAGCACCATATAGTTTTTATGTGTATCAACAAGTTTATGATACAAGCGGAAACCCAATTGAAGGAGCCTTTGTAGATAGAAATGGAGATAATGTAATTAACGATTCTGACAAGTACATCTATAAAGACCCTTATGCAGATATTATCATGGGATTAAACACCAATCTTAGTTATAAAAAATGGGACTTAGCTGTAGTCACTAGAGCCAATATTGGTAATTATGCTTACAATGATGTTTCTGCTGGAAATTCTTATTTAAATGGGGTTATTCCAACATCGAACAACTTCTTATCAAATTTACATTCGAGTTATTTAGACAATGGATTTATTAGTCAATCTAATGAAAACACCTTCAGAAGTAGTCACTACATAGAGGATGCTTCATTCTTTAAAATTGATAATATTACCTTAGGATACACCTTAGATAACGCTATTAAAAATGTAACATTAAGACTATATGGCTCAGTTCAAAATGTGGCAACTATTACAGATTACAACGGTTTAGATCCAGAAATCACTGGCGGTATAGATAGTAATTTCTATCCTAGACCAAGATCATTTGTATTTGGAGTTAATGTAGATTTTTAAAAAAATGAATTATGAAAAATAAAATGAAACAACTAATTTTTATCGTCTCTATCTCATTTTTTATGACCTCATGTCATGATGATTTAGATCAAAACCCAATTGATCCAGATAGTTTTACAGAGCAAGATGTTTTTGCTAATGCAGCGGAAGCGAAAAATGCATTAGCTAAATTGTATGCCAGCTTAGCATTAACTGGGCAGAAAGGTCCTGCTGGAGATGCTGATATATCAGGAATTGATGAAGGGTTTTCACAATACACACGTATGTTATTCAATCTAAATGAATTAACTACAGACCATGCTGTTGTAGGTTGGGGTGATGCAGGACTACCAGATTTACATGGTTTATATTGGTCTGCTGGCAATGACTTTACGGGAGCTATGTATCTTCGTCTAGCACAAGAGGTATCTTTCACGAATGCCTTTATTCAAAATGCATCAGCTTTACCAAGTGAAGAAGCCCAAAGTTTTATTGCTGAAGCAAGGTTTTTAAGAGCTTTTGCATACTATAATCTTATAGATTTTTATGCAAATGTGCCTTTAACCACAGAAATTGCAACTGAATTACCATCTCAAAGCTCTAGAACAGAATTATTTGATTTTGTAGAATCTGAATTATTAGATATTCAAGATCTACTATTAGATTCAAATGAATATGGACGTGTAGACAAAGTAGCTGCATGGGCATTACTTTCTAAATTATATTTGAATGCTGAAGTATGGACAGGTACACCTCGCTATTCAGACTGCGTAACATATTCTGAAAACGTAATAAATTCATCATACATTATAAACACCACTGATCTTAATGGAAACGGCTCTGCTTATGATGAGCTATTTTTAGCAGATAATGGTAGTAATGGTTCACAAAACGAATTTATTTTCGCTTTAAACTTTGATGGTATACAGTCTCAAACCTATGGTGGTTCAACATTTTTAGTTCATGGTTCAATTGGAGGAAGTATGGACCCACTAGCTTCAGGAGTTAACGGTGGCTGGGGAGGTTACAGAACAACCAAAGCTTTAGTGGAAAAGTTTGAAACTGGAGAAATTGATCTTCCAGCATTAAACAGTAGTCTTGGCGGTACCTTATCTGATTGGGGGTTAGTAGGGGATTTAAATAATTGGGGAGATCCAAATGAAGATGGCAATCCTGATGAAGATGCTGATATAGAAATGTATGAAACTTCAACAAATCAATATGCTATATATATAGAGTTAGCTGATGGATTCTTTAAATTCAGGTTTAACGAAGATTGGGGTGTTAATTATGGAGATAATGATGCTGATGGTATATTAGAAGCAGGTGGAGCAAATATTGAAGTAACCGCAGGTACGTACTTAGTTACTTTTGATCTAGACAATTTAACTTATGAGCTTACTGAAGTTGTTGCTGAAGGAGATAAAAGAGCCATGTTTTATACAGACGGACAAAGCTTAGAAATTGAAAATATTCCTCCATTTGATCAAGGCTATGCAGTAACCAAGTTTAAAAATATTGATTCTAATGGTAATCAGGGGAATGATGGAACTGGGGAATTTGTGGATACAGACTTGCCTATTATTCGTCTTGCTGAAATATACTTAAACTATGCAGAAGCTCATCTAAGAGGTGGCGGAGGTAGTTTAGCAACAGCTGTTGACAATATAAATGAATTAAGAGAAAGAGCTTATGGCAATACTAGCGGAAATATTTCTTCTGGCGATTTAACTTTAGATTTTGTATTGGATGAACGCTCTAGAGAATTATATTGGGAAGGTCAAAGACGTACCGATTTAATCCGTTATAATTATTTTACAACAAGCAATTACCTATGGCCATTTAAAGGAAATCAAATAAATGGAACATCTGTGAGCCCATTTAGGAACATATTCCCTATTCCTACTAATACCATTTTAACTAACCCTAATTTAATTCAAAATGAAGGATATTAATAAAATAAATAAAACAATGAAAACAATAAAATTTCTAGCTTTATTGCTAATAACAGTAATTGGCTTTAATGCATGTGAAAGCGATGACAGCTTAACATATACAGCGCAACCAAACGGTGAATTAGCCTTTACAAATTCATTTTTAGCAGAATATATTTTAATTCCTTCTGCTGCAGGAAACTTAGGTGAGCGTTTCACTTGGAATGATGCTGATTTTGATATAGAAACAAGTATCAACTATGAATTACAAAAATCTATCACTGGTGATTTTAGTGACATGGAAGTTGTAGGTACTACAGGTGAAAATGACTATGCTGTTACTATAGGTAATTTATTAGAATATGCTGAGGAAGCAGGCTTAGATAGTGACCCTAGTACTGAAGACATGCCAGATACTGGAAATGTTTATTTTAGAGTTAAAGCTTCTGTTGGTACAGAAAATTCTTTAGATATAATTTCTGAAGCACAAGCCTTAACACTAAGACTTATTGGTGGAGATGATGTTGTTGTGGAAGAGCCGTTAAAAAATCTTTTCTTAGTTGGTGATGCAACTGCACCAGGTTGGAGTGAAAACAATAACAACCCAGCTATAATTAGACATCCTGATAACGAAAACATATATAGCTATAAAGCTTATTTTGTTGGAGGAGGTGAAGGATTTAAATTACTAGAAACTTTAGGACAATGGCAACCACAATGGGGTGTTGGTGCTGCAACTGGCGAAGCTGCTGTAAATGACGGTACAGGAGAAGATCCTTCTGCATTTCCTATAGCTACAGATGGTTATTATTCATTTACTATAAACATTGAAGACATGACTTATAGTTTAGAAGCTTATGATGCATCTGCTGCAGTTACACAAACAACTATTGGTATTATTGGAGATTCAACACCAGGTGGCTGGGATGCAGATACAGACATGACGCAATCAACTTTTGACCCACACATTTGGAATATTAACGGTGTAGAATTAGTAGATGGTGAATTAAAATTCAGAGCAGATAATGATTGGCCTATAAATTGGGGTAGCGATACTGCTAATAGTGGTTTTGGTACTCAAGATGGCGCAAATATACCTGTCACAGGAGGTACTTACAACATTTGGTTTAACGATCTAGATGGTGGTTATATCCTAATACCTGTAGAATAATTTAATTTTAATAACAACAAAAAAGGCTATGAATTATCATAGCCTTTTTTAGATTTTTAAAAATATACTATGAAAAAAATATTACTTAATTTTTTATTGCTGCTTCCTTTAGTAGCCTTAGCACAAGTTACAACCAACCCAAGTCCTATAATTGTTGATCAGTCTCTAACAATAACAGTAGATATAAATAGTACCGAAACAGATTGTAATGGTATCAGTAATCCAACAAAAGTTTATGCCCACTTAGGAGTTGGTAACGATTCTGACGAATATGGAATAGCTGTAGTCGGAAACTGGGGACAAGATGATGGTATAGGTGAAATGACCAATAATGGAGATGGTACATGGAGTATTACTTTTACACCTAATACGTATTTTAGCTTAACTAGTGCAGAAGAAAGCACTGTTACTAAAATGGGAATGGTGTTTAGAAATGCTGATGGTACCCAAGAACTAAAAGCAACGGGTTGTACCAATTTTATTTTTAATATTGGAGCATTTCAAGTGAACATGATTAACCCTTCTCCAAGTGGAAATGGAATAATTGTAGTAGATAGTGGTGCTAATACTCAAATTTTAGCTCAAAACACTGGAGGACCTGCTAATTATGAACTATTTGCAAATGGATCTAGTGTTCATACGCAAAATAATACCACGTTTTATAATGGCTATTTATTTTCAAGCTTAACTGAAAATCAATTTTGCGAATTAGTAATTACACAAGGAGCATCAACTATTACAAAACAGTTTACAATTATAGTAAACAATACAACTCCGACTGCCATGCCTGCAAATATGGAAGATGGTATTAATTATAATCCTAATGATCCTACAAAAGCAACTTTAGTTATAGATGCTCCAAATAAAGACTTTGTTTATGTCGCTGGTAGCTTTAATAACTGGACTCCCACGAGTTCTTATGCAATGAAAAAAGATACTGCTACTAGTAAGTTTTGGTTAGAGCTAACAGGCTTAACATCTGGAGAAATTGAAACTTATCAGTATTGGGTTGGTGCAATATCACCTGTTACAAATTCACCAAAACTAGTAAAAACAGCTGATCCCTATTCTACTCTAGTATTATCGCCTTTTGATGATCCATATATTTCGGCATCAACGTATCCTAACTTACCCGATTATCCTAGTGGTCAAGAACGTGAAGTAACCGTTTTACAAACAGGTCAGACACCATACAATTGGCAGGTAACAAATTTTGAAAAACCTAAAAAGGAAGACTTAATTATCTATGAAGTATTAATACGTGATTTTGATCAAGATAGAAATTTTCAAGATTTAATTGATAAGATAGATTATTTTAAAAACTTAAATATTAATGCCATAGAATTAATGCCTATAATGGAATATGAAGGCAACGAAAGTTGGGGATATAATACCTCATTTCATATGGCTCTTGATAAATTTTATGGTACTGAAGAAAAATTCAAAGAATTTGTTGATTTATGCCACCAAAATGACATTGCTGTAATATTAGATTTAGCACTTAACCATGCTTTTGGAAGAAACCCAATGAATAGAATGTGGATGGATGATCCAGATGGTGATGGCTGGGGAGAACCTAGTAGTGAGAACCCTTATTTTAATCAAGTGGCTACACACAGTTATAGTGTTGGTTCAGACTTTAATCACCAACAATCAAGAACCCAATATTACACTGAACGTGTTGTACAACATTGGATAGAAGAGTTTAAAATTGATGGTTTCCGTTGGGATTTAACCAAAGGATTTACACAAAATTGTGCCTCTAGTGATGACGGTTGTACCAATGGCTATCAACAAGACCGCGTAGATATCTTAAAACAATATGCTGATTTTTCTTGGAGCGTAGACCCAACACATTATGTTATTTTCGAACATTTAGGACAAGATAACGAAGAAAAAGAATGGGCAAATTATCGTCTCGATGAAGGTAAAGGAGTTATGATGTGGGGCATTATGAATTCCGTTTATAATGAACTTACAATGGGACAAAGTGGTAATAAAAACATTAGCAGAATGGGACACACAGCTCATTCAGGCTTTAACGGACCAAGAGTTGTTGGTTATGCTGAAAGTCATGATGAAGAACGTTTAATGTACAAGAATTTACAATATGGAAATAATAGTAATTCTTCACATGACGTTAGAGATCTAAATACGGCTTTATCCAGAATGTCTGCATTAGGCGCCGTATCTGTAATGATTCCTGGACCAAAAATGATTTGGCATTTTGGTGAATTAGGAATGGAAAACTCAATATTTACATGTTTTAATGGTACTTATAACAATGATGGATGTAAACTAGATACTAAACCTCAACCTCAATGGACGAATAACTGGATAACCGACGCACTTAGAAGCGAAATCTACAATGATTGGTCTAGGCTACATGCCCTTAAAATTAATGAACCTGTTTTTGAAGGTGACTATAGCATTACTTCTGGAGATTTTACTCCAAGAATTGATATTTTTGATACTACAATTCCTTCTACAGAATTAAGAAATGTAATTATCCTAGCTAATTTTGATGTTGTTTCTCAAACTGTGAACACTAATTTCCCTTCTGGTGTTACCGCGACTTGGTACGATTTAATGGACCCATCAGGAAATACAACTGTAAGTAACTCAACAACTACAATAACAATTCCTGCTGGTCAATTCAGAATCTTAGGAAATAAACAAGCTGAAGCATTAAGTATAGATGAAGAAATTCTATTAGGATTTTCAATCTATCCAAATCCTGCTACAACTTCTTTTCATGTAAGTACAAATGTTTCTGATATTGAAATCTATGATTTAACAGGAAAACTAGTTAAATCTTATAAAGGTGAGTTTAACAGAACAGATAGTTTTGATATCTCTCAGTTAAATACAGGAATGTATATCGTAAAAGTAGAAAACAATAATAACCAAATTAAAACAACTAAGTTAGTCAAGCTCTAAAATTGAGTCTTTTTTGAGCATAAAAGAGTTTCTCTAGCGAGAAACTCTTTTTTTGTGGTATGTTTTAAAGCAAAAACTAATAGCTACTTCTAGGGTGTAATTATCATAATCCATAAATTGGCCTACGGTTTATAAAAAATCAATTTCATGACAGTTTTAAATTCAGCATTAAAAAAAAATTATTGGTTTCTTTTTATCATCGCTATTCTTTTTAATCTTTCATGTAACAATAGCAATTCTACTATGGATTCTTCAGATGATATACTAGACACTCCTATTGCATTTTATTATGGCGCAGACTTATCTTATGTGAATGAAATGGAAGACTGTGGCGCCATTTATAAAAACAGTAACGGGATTGAAAAAGATCCGTATTCAATTTTTAAAAATGAAGGAGCAAATCTGATACGTTTACGATTATGGCATAATCCTACGTGGACCAACTATTCTAATCTACAAGATGTAAAACGGTCCATTATGCACGCTAAAAGCCACAACATGAAGGTACTTTTAGATTTTCATTATTCCGATACTTGGACAGACCCGACTCAGCAACAAATACCTGCAGCTTGGATTAATTCTATAAACGATACTGAAGCCCTAGGAAATTTACTATATAATTACACTTATAACACCTTAGTAGAATTATCTAATGAAAACCTATTACCTAATATAGTACAAGTTGGTAACGAGATTAATTCTATGATTCTTCAGGATGGTGATTTAGTTTGGCCTATAGATTGGAATCGAAATTCACATTTAATTAATAAAGGCATTGAAGCTGTAAGAACAATGGCAAATGATAACAATGAAACCATTGAAATAATGCTTCATATTGCACAACCAGAAAACGGACTTTGGTGGTTTGAGCAAGCCACTGCTAATGGTATTATAGATTTTGATTGGATTGGACTTTCATATTACCCTATTTGGTCTGATTACAGCTTAGATGATGTACAAACACCACTTACAACTCTAAAAAACACGTACAACAAAAAATTAATGATTGTAGAAACAGCATATCCTTTTACTTTAAATAATGTAGATAATGCCAATAATATTTTAGGGCCTGATGCCCTTATTAATGGTTATCCTGCTTCTCAACAAGGTCAACTAGATTATCTTAATCAATTAAAATTAGTTATTAAAAATGCTGGCGGACAGGGTTTAGTCTATTGGGAACCTGCTTGGGTTTCTACAGATTGTTCTACCTTATGGGCACAAGGATCGCATTGGGATAATGCAACATTATTTGACAACAATAACCAAGCTACTCTTGGTATGAAATTTTATAATGCTTCATTAAATGACTAAGTATAATCCGAGTTCACTTCTCATTTATATTTAAATCAGCTATTGGCATTTATTTCTAACACCAAAACAAGAGAAGTTTTCATATGTAAAAAAACTAGACATTTAATAACAATCCAAATCTGAAATTTTTAAACTTTGACAATTCTAAATAAGAAACGGTAATCATTTTTAACAATTAGGAAATGTATGGACCTTTTGAAGGGGAAATAGATAAACAATCTACAATCACACTACAAAATGTACAAAATAGAACACATAAAAGACAGCCAGTCAAACCATATTAAGTTAACAAATAGTAACACCTCCTCTTACGCCAAAATAGCCTTAAATGATGGAGCAAGTTTACAAGAATTATGTATAAATAATACTGTAATAATAGAAGACCTATCTCCTTTACAATATAACGACATGTATGCGTCGTCTATACTATTCCCTTTTGCAAATAGAATTAAAGATGGGTTTTACACTTATAATAATCAAGACTATCAATTAGAAATTAATCAGGAAGAAGAAAATAATGCGATACATGGATTGGTTTACAATAAAACATTTAAAATTTTAAACAAAAACGCATCAGAAAATGAAGCTTCAATACAACTTGAGTATGAAGAATTAAACAAACCTAAAGGGTTCCCCTTTACGTATACCATTCGGTTAAATTACATTCTAAATAAAGATGGATTAAAACTGAATGTTTTATTAGAGAATACGGACTCAAAAGCATTTCCTTTCACTTTGGGTTGGCATCCTTATTTTATAAGTAAAAATTTATATGAAAGTAGTTTAGAGTTTGATAGTAATAAAAAATTGATTTTAGATAACAAATTAATTACAACAAGAGTCAAAGACTTTAAAAACGAAGAACCATTTAAAGTTAAAAACAAAACCTTAGACGACTGTTTTATTTTAAATACTAATACGGTAAAATTCACAACGCCAAGTTACGATATGGAAATACATACATCGTCAAGCGAAACTTTTTTACAATTATTCACACCTTCAAGAGCTAATACAATAGCTATTGAACCCATGACAGGAGTATCAGATAGTTTTAATAATAAGATAGGTTTACAAATTTTAGAACCTGAAAAAACCTATAGTCTAGATTGGGAAATTAAATGCCATACTAAATAATAGCAATACGTTGAGTTTCAACAAAAATTGAAGTTCGTTAAAATAAAAAAGACCCTAATGAAACATTAGAGTCTTTTCTTCTTTGTACAGGCGGAGAGACTCGAACTCTCACACCTCGCGGCACTAGATCCTAAGTCTAGCGTGTCTACCAATTCCACCACGCCTGCAACTATCCAATAAATATTGGGTTGCAAATATAAACAATAGTTTGAATATACAAATAGTAAATTTTCAAGAATTACAAATCAATAAATAATATTTCTCATATTCTTAGAATAACCGCATTTCTAGTGGTTTTAAGTCTTAATTTATTTTAAATCTTTTTCTAAATAAAAACTTAAAATTCCTATCTCATTAATTTATTACTCTTATAATTCTTACTTTTGATACAAACCAAAATACATATGCAAAGTATTAATTCTTATATAACAGAACATAAACAACGATTTTTAGACGAACTTATTGAACTCTTAAAAATCCCATCTATCAGTGCTGACTCAGCTTACAAATCTGATGTCCTAAAAACTGCTGATACTATTAAGACTAGTCTTGAAAAAGCAGGATGCGACCATGTTGAAATATGCGAAACCGAAGGATATCCAATTGTATATGGTGAAAAAATAATAGATAAAAATTTACCAACTATTTTAGTTTATGGTCATTATGATGTACAGCCACCAGATCCTTTAGATTTATGGAACTCACCTCCTTTTGAACCCGTGATTCAAAAAACAGAACTACATCCTGAAGGAGCTATTTTCGCAAGAGGTGCTTGTGATGATAAAGGCCAGATGTATATGCATGTGAAAGCCATGGAATATATGACATCTAATAATGAATTACCTTGTAATGTGAAATTTATGATAGAAGGTGAAGAAGAAGTTGGTAGTGTTAACTTGGCAAAATTTGTGGCATCTAACAGAGAAAAACTCGCTAATGATGTTATTCTTATCTCAGATACAGGGATGATTGCAAAAGATGTTCCTTCAATTACTACAGGCTTAAGAGGTTTAAGTTATGTTGAAGTTGAAGTTACAGGACCAAATAGAGATTTACATTCTGGTCTTTATGGAGGAGCAGTAGCAAATCCAATTAACGTACTAACAAAAATGATTGCATCGCTTCACGATGAGAACAACCATATTACAATTCCTGGTTTTTATGATAAGGTTGAAAATCTTTCAGATACAGAACGTGCAGAAATGGCAAAAGCTCCATTCTCATTAGATGCGTATAAAAAATCATTAGATATAGATGCCGTTTATGGGGAAGCTGGCTATTCTACCAACGAGCGTAATTCAATTAGACCTACATTAGATGTCAACGGTATTTGGGGTGGCTATACTGGTGAAGGTGCTAAAACAGTTATTGCAAGTAAAGCCTATGCAAAAATTTCTATGCGCTTAGTACCAAATCAAGGTTGGGAAGACATAACACAATTATTTAAATCGCACTTTGAAAGCATTGCGCCTAATGGTGTCAAAGTAAAAGTTACACCTCATCATGGTGGACAAGGGTATGTTACTCCAATTGATAGTGTGGGTTATAAAGCGGCTTCTAAAGCTTATGAACAAACTTTTGAAAAATCACCAATTCCTCAAAGAAGTGGTGGTAGTATTCCTATTGTATCTCTTTTTGAACAAGAGCTAAAAAGTAAAACTATTTTAATGGGCTTTGGCTTAGATAGCGATGCTATTCATTCACCTAATGAACATTTTGGGGTGTGGAACTACCTTAAAGGTATTGAAACTATTCCTTGGTTTTATAAATATTTTACAGAATTAAAAAGCTAATTAATCTTTTACAATTTTAAAGGTAGAAGCCTTTGTTTTAGAAACAACATTAATAAAATAAACACCAGAAGGTTTATTTTTAAAGTCAATTTCAAAGCTTCCTTGTCTAAAGGTATTTTTGTAAATCATTTTACCCGAAACATCATTCACTGTAATGATGAGTTCTTTTTGTTTTAGATTGTCAATATTTAAAACTGAAGTTACAGGATTTGGATAAAATGAGAGGTCTTCTTCTGTAAATTCTTCAGTAGATAAGGCATTATAAGTAATGCAATTGCTTATTTCTGTACAAAGTCCAGTAGAAATTTCTACCGCATAATTACCATTGGCTGTTGGAGAAAATAATTGATTAGTTGCACCTAAAATCTCAGTTTCAGTATCGCAATTATACCATTGATATGTCGCAGAAGTCTCGTTTGCAATTAAATTGGTGCCTACTTTTGTAACTGTATTATTTAATGCTAGCAATCCAGATTTTGTTGCCATATAAGCTGTGACTAGTTTGGTCAATTCTGTCATATACTGAAAGTCGATATCCTCTGCTCTATCATTAGAAGAATGATAATTAGGGGTTACATCATCCGTTTCCCATGACTCACCTACTAAAACAGCAGGATAGCCTTGATTCCAAAATCTAGAATGGTCACTTGCAGTTGTTCCTGGATTAACAACTATAGCATTTAAGTCTAGTGTATACGTATTTAAAATGGTTAATAAATCATCTTTTATCTCAAGAGAATTTGAAATATTACGCACATCAATATCAAAATCATTATCACCTGTGGTTCCTGGTGCATCACCATCATAACCAATCATATCCATATTTATCACACCCAAAATATTATCTCTAGTGTTTCCGTTAGTTTCATCTGCTGCCTGCGTTGCGTAATAATTAGCACCTCGCAAACCTATTTCTTCTTCATCCCAAAGGGCATAAACAATAGTATTATCTGTACATTGCTGTGATAATATTCTTGCAGTTTCTATAACAGCTGCAACACCTGTAGCATTATCATCTGCACAATATGCCGCAACAGAATCATAATGCGCACATACGATATAAATATTTTCTGGATTGGTTTTACCTAGCTGTGTTGCAATAATATTTTTTCCTGTTGTATTAAAATTTTGAAGCTCAACCGTAAGATTTGGAAAAGCTGCAAGTCGTTCTTCAATATAATTTGCAGCCAAATCATTAGAACTTTGTACACGACTTATAATTGTTTGTGAGGTTCCGTTAATTACTGCAGGTTGTTCGCCAGTAAGCTCATTAACCGTTAATTGTAAATTAGCGTTACTCACTTCATTTATAATGTTTTGAATAGATTGTGAAAATGAAACATTAAAAAAAAGAAATGCTACTAAAAAGGGGAAAATAACTCTAAAATTCATTGAAACTTGGGTTTTCATACTTAGCAAATATAGCCAATTAGAACCCTCAAGAATTGAAAATTTTGATAATTCATTTTTTAATTCTACATTTGTAGAGTTAATTCTAAAAATGTAGAGCATGCAACTTTCAAAAACCGAAGAACAACTAATGCAATATTTATGGAAGCTGGAAAAAGCGTTTATGAAAGATTTATTAGATAGCTATCCTGAACCAAAACCAGCAACAACAACTGTTGCAACACTACTTAAACGCATGATTGGCAAAGGCTTTGTAAATTATAAAACCTATGGTAAATCTAGAGAGTATTATCCACTAGTTAAAAAAGAAGATTATTTTTCTAAACATGTTAATGGGCTTATTAAAACCTTTTTTAATGATAGCGCTTCTCAATTTGCCTCTTTTTTTACGCGTAAAACGGATCTAACAAAAGAAGAGCTTGAAGCTTTAAAGGCTATCATAGATAAAGAAATTAAAAATAAATAATCATGGAAATCTTTGTGCTAAAATTTTCGGCTTGTTTGTTAGTATTCTGGCTAGTATATGTTCTTATTTTAGAGCAGCAAAACATGCATCATTTTAAACGTTTTTATCTTTTAGGAACAGTCGCTCTAGCCTTAATTATTCCAACATTAACAGTAACAGAATACATTGCTCCTGTAATTAGCAATTTAGAAACTGCACCACTATTTATCCCAATAGAACCGTCATTTGTTGAAATGCCTATTGAAGACAGGTCCTTTTTTAATCTAGAAACTACACTTTGGTTTATTTATGGTATTGGTGTTTTGCTATTTTCAATTCGATTTGTGATTAATATCGTAAAAATGCAGCAAAGAATTTCTTCCAATGAGAATATAGTCAAACGTTCTTTTGTTTATGTTCTATTAAAAGAACATCTCATTCCGCATTCATTCTTTAAATATATCTTTTATAATAAAAATCGATACGAATCTCATAACATCCCAAAAGAAGTAATGCTTCATGAAGAAACGCATGCCAGGCAACTGCATAGTTTAGATATTATTATTTTAGAATTACTTCAAATTGCATTTTGGTTTCATCCCTTAATTTACATTTTGAAACATCATGTAAAACTCAATCACGAATTTTTAGCAGATCAAGCCGTTTTAAAACATGGTTCTGATGCTAAAACCTATCAGAACATCTTATTACAATTTTCATCAAACACTCAAAATCATCACCTATCGAGTGCCATCAATTATTCATCAATCAAAAAACGATTTACAGTTATGAAAACACAAACATCAAAAACCAGAATTTGGCTAAGTACCTTATTTGTATTGCCAATTATTGCGATTCTTTTTTACAGTTTTGCTGAAAAAGAATATGTTGAAAAAGAAACAACAGATATTGCTGATGCTATTAAAGAGGAATTAAAAGAAGTAGATGTTTATAAGCATCAGTATGTTGGAGACAATATTGTTGAAATTTATTTGGAAAAATTCAACCAATATGAAATTTTAAGAAATGATAAACCACATTATATCCACAAATCTGAATCAGAAAAAAATCAAATGGAAGATTTGTTCTCAGATCTAGGAGGTATATACTTTAGAATGTCTAAAGAGAATAAAGCAAAAGTAAAGCGACCTATTTCACCTATTAAACCTTATGTTCAGATTACACTTAAAGATAAAACATATTACAAAAAGTATAAGGAGTTAACAGCTGAAGAAAAAGCCACTTTACCACCACCTCCACCTCCTGCTAAAAACTCTCAATCTTACATTTCAATCCAAGAGAAACCTATAATGGTAATTCTAATAAATAGGGAAGGAGATTTATTAATAAATGACGAACAAGAATCAATTTCAGATATTGAATCTAAACTAAAAACATTATCGAAATCTTTTGATAAGTCTAGAGCTGTTTATATTAAATATGATGGTACAGAAAACTCATATAAAATCATTAAAGACGTTAAATCTTTAATTAAAAAGTACAACTTTAAAATGATTCAAGCAGATGCATCTCAAATAGCACCTCCACCTCCACCTCCAGCACCTGCAACGCAACAAACATCTAAAGGAGGTCCAAACATAAGAGATACCGAGCGTACATACAACCCTTCTTTTTTAGAATACATTATTGAAATGGAACAAGAAGGTGCGTCTTTCTATTTAGATGATGAAAAAATTTCTGCTAAAGAAGCAAAATCTATTGCCACAAACCATCAGGACAAGCGTACAGAAATGACAACCCAAAAAGATTCTAATGGTAACTATATAGTAAAACTATCTAGTGCTGAGAATAAGAAAATCTACGCTAGAAGTATTGAGCTAAAAATTTTAAATAACGATTCTTACTTAATTGATGGTATTAAAGCAACGAAACGCACATTTGTAGATGTATTTAATCAATTACATCAAGACATTACGCCTGAAATTCGAAATAATATGATGAATATTCATGTAAAATCTACCAAAGAAATTTCTAATAAGGAAACATGGTTTATCTACAATTCACTTCAAGATTACGGATTTTATCGCATTGTTACACCAAATCAGGAAATAAACAGAGCTAAAGGCAACACGCCTTTTGCAATTGAAAGCCATTTTTCAGACCAACAAACACCATCAGCAAAACAAATCGCCGAATATAATGCTTGGGCTAAGAAAATAAATACTGCTGTCGCAAAGGCAAAGGCAAACCCTAATAAAAACACTTACCCTATCGTTAGACAAAAAGATGTTGACAAACACAAGCGTATTTATAATTCTATGACAACGGAACAGAAAAAAATTGCTGAACCTTTTCCTCAATCCCCACCTCCGCCTCCACCACCAACTATTAAAACGGGAAAGGTAAGTGACAGCCAAATTGAGGCATACAATAATTGGGTTAAAAGTTTAAAAGACCCAAATGGCAACCATCTCATGGTTAAAAAAGAACATTATGAATACTTCACAGGCATTTATAACCTAATGACAGAAGAGCAACAAAAGAAATCGGAAGGACTGCCTCCACCACCAGCTCCACCAGTTCCATCAACTAAACAAAAGCAAACTTATAAATTTAAAACCGAAAGTGGAGAAATCATCGAAGTTGTAGAAGACCCTCAGCCTCAAAAACAAGAAAGTATCTTACCAATTGTTAATGGTGAAATAATTAAAACAGGAAAAATAGCTTTGACAAGAAATGAGATTAAGGATATAATACTCAGTACTAAAAATGGAAAAGTAACCGAATTTAAGTTTAAAATTCCTGGTAAACCAACGCAGTATATAAAGAGTGATATGCTAGATATTGATGCTATAAAAAATCTTGAAAATGCAAAAAAAGATGATCTGCTTGCTCTGTTTGCGCTCAAAGATGGTTCTAACTCAAAGATAGCACCTATGGTTATTACTGTCACGGATTGAATTATTAAGGTTTAAAAACCATAACATAGAATAAGCTAAGCCTCGATTACCGAGGCTTTTCTATGCATTGATATTAAGTATATGGATTGTTTAATTCTAACCGTTAATTCTTATATTGCTATTCTTCTTAAAAAAACGACATTATCCAATCCAATAACAGCTATCGTCTGCAAGTATAGCTTGCCTATGCGTTTCAGTGAAATTGTTTAAAATATTAGGCCGTAAAAAGTCTGGTAGAATCTCTAAATCGTAGATTTCGTCTACTGATGTTTTGTATTTTAATAGCCCTTGATAGCTCTTAGTTGGTAAATGGACTATAGCAACTCCTGCATAATTAGAAAATTTTGCGACATCTAAATGTGCAAAACTAGAGGAGTTTTGACGTAACTTACTGAGACCAATAAATATATAATCTTTATAAAAAGACATCCCTCTTACAAAGCCATTTAAATTAATAACTTCTGTATACGATTTGTTTTCAATATCAACCTCTACCAATTGACCAGTTGCAGATAATAGCAAATACAGTTTTCCGTTTATAAATCTTGGTGTATGTGGCATACCTAAACCAGATAAAATAATTTCATTAGTGTCTACATCTATTAACACACCTGTTTTAGTTAAATCTTTCTGCCAACTCTTGGCTGTATTTCCGGTATTAAATGCTGTGACATACTTTGGCTTACCATCCTTCATCGCCATACCGTTTAAATGACATCTATCTTCAGGTTTTAATTCAGTAATGAAATCAGGTTTCCAATATGACTTAAAGTTGTAATCATTATCAAACGTAGAGATACAAGAAAACAAGGTATTAATCGCATATAGCTCGTTGTCTGTTCCGTACGACAAATCGTGTAAATCTAATTTCCCTGTATAATTTGTACTCATAGGAAAGTACATATTAGAATACGTATTGGGTTTCTTAGGATAGTTTTTAGCTAGTATTTCTGAGTTTTTAAGCTGAATAACTTCATTTTCACATGCAATAGCTAATTTTTCATAATTATCTGTAAAAGTAATACCCATGGGTCTATTAAAATTCCTAGCCAATTGTGTTATTCTATCTTCATTGATAGGAGATAATGTCACAATTTTACCAGCTTGAAAAGTAGAAAGGACAATACTACATTGTAACTTATATAAAAGCTCAGGAACTTGAGGTGTATGTTCTAATTGAAATGGTGAGATAGGTTGTTCTGGATTCATTCTTTGTAAATATTTAAACAAAAAAGAAGCTACCCCAAATTAGAGTAGCATCTTATTAAAAGTTAAAAATGAAAATTAATTTTTTATTAGTTTTCTTGTCGTCGTTCTGTTGTTATTATCATAAATTTTAATGTGATAAATACCTGAAGCCAAATTAGAAATATCAACTTCATTAGTGTTTGCCAGTTGAATTTCTATTTGTTTACCAGAAATATCAAATAGCTCTACGCTACTGATTTCAAGGCTTGTTTCAATAGTAAAAACATCTTTTACAGGATTAGGAAATATATGTAATAATGCTTGACTATCAAAGTCTGAAACACTTAAATTAGAACTCACTCCTTTATAGAAAGTTACATCACCTAAAGCTTCTCCTATAACCAAATCTACGACACCATCTTTATCCAAATCTACAACCGCTACTGTGGCAAGACCTGTTTCAATATCAACTCCAGCTGCCTGTAATTTAACACCTGCATTAAAAACCATAGCATTACCTGCGCCTGCTGTATTCTCAAAGAAAGTTACAAACCCAGCATTTTCACCAACAATTAAATCTAGATCTCCATCTTCATCTAAATCTCCAAAATCTGGTGATGGATAAGCTTGAACAGGACCATTGGGTTCAAAAGCAATATCTACTCCATTAGCTTGAACGTTTACTCCTGCTGCAAAAACCATTGCATTACCTGAACCTGCTGTATTTTCGAAAAACGAAAGCGTACCTGTATGTACACCAACAATTAAATCTAAATCACCATCGCCATCAAAATCTGCAATTGCAGGTTTTGCTTCGTTACCAGCACTAATAGCTAATCCGTCTGCTGATAATGCTGAATCAAATGTAAAAGCATTATTTCCGTCATTAAGAAACACATCTATACCTCCACCATAAACACCCACTAAAAGGTCTAAATCACCATCAGCATCAAAATCAGCAAATACAGGAGAACTATAATCGTACCAACTTGAACTTGTAGCATTTATTAAACCTGTTGGCGCACCAAACTCCATCGTATTAACATCAAACTCTCCATAGTTTTCTACAATAATTGCAGCATCACCAAACTGACCTAAATACAGTTCATAATCTGTATCGTTATCTAAATCTGCAAAAGTAGGATTTGCCGCAGCAGCATTGATATCAGCTCCGTTTGATTGCAATACAACACCTGCTTCAAACGTGTTTAGTGTTTGCGCTGAAAGTGAATTTGACATGGATAAAAAACCTAACATCGCAAAACTTGGGTACACCCATCGTCTCCATTCTGAGAATGTAAAATGCGACTTCAATACTTTATAAAGTCTGTTTAATTTATGTAATAAATTGGTTTGCGTTTTAGAAGCTAAATCCCCCCAAGACCCTTCTTGTTTCAAAGTCTCAATTTGCTTAAGCAAAGCTCGGAATTGACGCTTTTTTCTAATGAATAATTGTTTTTTCATCTCTCGTATTTTATGATTGGTTATAAATCTGTATTTCGCTAAATTCTATTAATAAATCATCATTATCAAATACAATACGATGACAAATTTTCATCCAAATTAGCCATTTATTGTAACAAATGGAAACTTTTAGCGTTCTAATAGGTAATCAATCAAAAATCAATCACTTATGTTAAAGCAATTCTTTATCCTTTGCTCTGGCGCTGACACCGATATTTTAAACAAGTGTTCTATTGGCGAACAGAACAAATATGCTGGTATTGGAGCTACCGTTTTCTTTACAGCCGTTATGGCAACTATAGCTGCCAGCTATGCGCTCTTTACCGTTTTTGACAATCTCTATACTTCAATATTTTTTGGATTAATTTGGGGGTTACTCATTTTGAATCTCGACCGTTATATTGTTTCAACTATTAAAAAACGCGACAATATTTTAGACGAAATTCTTCAAGCTACACCTCGAATTTTATTAGCACTTATTATTGCCATAGTCATTTCAAAACCTTTAGAATTAAAGATTTTTGAAAAAGAAATTAATCAAGTGCTTTTAGAGCAAAAAAATGATTTAACTCTAGCCAATCAAAACCAAATCGCTAAACAGTTTAATCCTAAAATTGCAGAACTTGAAAATGAGATTTTAGGCTTAAACGCTCAAATAAACTTAAAAGAAGCAGAAGTCAATGGGTTATACAATACTTACATTTCGGAAGCCGAAGGCACCGCTGGCTCTAAACGTTTAGGAAAAGGGCCTGTTTATAAAGAAAAACGAGATAAACATGATGCTAGTTTGGCCGAATTACAACAGTTAAAATCCGATAATAAAACAAAAATAGAAGCGATTGAAACACAAATAGCAATGCTTCAAAAAGATTACACCACTAATATTACAAAGACACAGCCTGTTATTGATAATTTTGATGGTCTTATGGCACGTATTACCGCTTTGGGTGAATTACCTTGGCTACCGTCCTTTTTTATTTTTCTTTTGTTTTTAGCTATTGAGACCTCACCAATCATTGCAAAATTATTGACACCAAAAGGAGAATTTGATTATAGATTACAAGACCAAGAAACAACAATTAAAACGTGGACCATGCAAAAGGTTGCTGAACGTAAACTCCTTTTAAAAACCGATAATGAAATTAACAATAAAGTCTACACTGAAATTGCTGATGAAGAAGCGGTGATGAACTATAAGCGAAAGCAGGCAAGAATTCTCATGCAAAATCAAGCAGATGCGTTTTTAAAACAACAAAAGGGTATTTTATAAAACGCCTTTAAACTTGTTAAGGTTTAATCAATCTTTTTTAGCCTGTAAACTATAATGTTACACCCCTAAAGTCCCCTCAAGGGGACAATTGTAACCTAGACTATTTTTGCTTTCATCGTAAACCGTCTATCCATTGATTTTTTAAATTGTAATTTTCTAATAATTTATATTGAGTGGATTGTCCCCTAGAGGATTAGTGAGAAACAAAATATTTTTTGTTTTGAAACTACCGAGCGAAGCTCTTAGGGGTGTTTAGTTATTCCCTGAACAAACCGCGAAAATTAATTTAAATAGTGTTCTCTAAATTGTTCTTATTTTTAGATGATAAATAACAACCAATTCTTATGAAATATTTTGCCGCCATTGCCATAGCCTTATCATGTTTTAGCTGTATTAGTATAAAGGCTGATGTTATCACAGAAACAACGCACAAAAGTAAATCTAACGAACTTGCTGAGGCAGGCATACGTTTAGTAATGCACGACCAAGAAATCGCGTGGAATAATCACGATATGGAAGGTTTTATGCAAGGCTATTGGAAAAGTGATTCACTAAAATTCTACGGAAGTAATGGACTCACCAAAGGATGGGAGCAAACATTAGCTAATTATAAAAAAGCTTATCCTACAAAATCAGAAAGTGGTACGCTAAAATTTGTTATTAATGATATTTCAAAAATTGAAGGAGATAATTATTGGGTAATGGGTGAGTATCACCTAAAACGTAAAATTGGTGATGCGAATGGAGTATTCATTATTATCTTCAAAAAGATAAATGGGAAATGGAAAATTGTAGCTGATATGTCTTGCTAAAAACACAAGTGAACATTAAAAAATAAAGTGTGTCCGAAACATTTATCTATCACCATAAATGAATTGGAAACACTTTATTAAATGTATAATAGAAATAGACTTAAGCTGCTACAATAGCACTAGCCATTGTATCATTTTCTTCTGATCGTTGTGGTTGATCTTCAGATTTAAAATGCTGATATAATTCTTTACATCCTAATCCTATAATAGATAATCGTTTAGATTTAGTAATAGATTCATTATGCAGTTTAGCTAATGCCATAACTCCAGCTCTATCTATACCTTTTACACGCTCTATATCTAGTAACACGTCGTCTAACTTATCAAAAATGTTAGCAAAATGCTCATTAAAAGTTTTTAAACTTAACTTATTTAAAGTTCCTTTTATTTGATAGCGGTTATTGTAGTTTGTAATTTCTAAATCCATAATAAATAATGTTAAATTGTTAATACTAATTTGAGCTATTAATCAGTAAAACTTGTGCTATTATTTAGAGGGATGACCACAATATCTAACATATCCTTAGGTCACTAGCCATATAATCGATAAATGGTAATTTGACTAGATTATTCGAATAGGTCTGTCTATTTTTTCGACCAACTACACGTTTTTTAACAACAAAAATGTAGGAAAAATAAAGGATAAATCAGTTATAATCAAGCATATCAAAATGCGTATTTAGATTTCCTAGTTTAGAAACCACACTTATGAAACCGTATATTTTTATATAAGTACACCGCAAAATTTCTATTTTTACAAGATATAACGTTATAAAAAATAAAAACTAACACATGAAATACAAGTACAAAGTAATATTAATGGTACTACTGGCCGGAATTACAATTTATGGTTTAGTAACTGGGCAGTACTTATTTATGGTGTGTTTAATTCCGTTAAGCTTTGACTTTTTTAACAAAAAAGATTCGGATTAAGTTTTCTTAACGTATTCTGTAATAATAACAATTTGCTGTCCATCTACTCTACCTTCAATATAGGTTTCATTTTCGTGATCTAATCTTATATTTCTAACGGCTGTACCTTGTTTAGCTACCATGCTAGAACCCTTAACCTTTAAGTCTTTTATTAAAACTACAGAGTCTCCATGTTCTAAGATAACACCATTAACATCTCTATGAATTAATTTATTCTCTTCATCTTCACCATCTCCAGAGGCTTTTGCTAATTCTAAGATGTCTTCTTCCATATACATCATACCTAACAAATCTTGTGTCCAGTCTGCTTTTATTCTGTTTAGCATTCTCCAAGCCATAATTTTTACGGCATCGTGCTCACTCCACATACTATCGTTAAGACATCTCCAATGATTGGCGTCAATAGCATCTGAATCGTTCATTTGCTCTGTACACACATTGCATGCATATAGAACTGTTTTTAATCCGTTTTCTTTAATATCCGAAACTGTATATTCCGATAATTTTTCTTCGTTGCCGCAAAGCTCACATTTGGAGCCACTGCGCTTTTGTAGTTCTCTTTCTAATGACATAATAAAGTATAATTATTATGCAAATGTAAAATTAATTAAGACTTTTTCTCCTTTTTTCAGAAAGCCTTTTACAACTATAGCACAAACTCGTTTATATAAAGACTTCGAGGAGTTTTGACCCTTCTGAATTAAAGGTTACAGCATCAGTATTTGCTGGTATTAAAATGGTTTCACCCATAGCTACAATTTCGGTTTTATTACCTATAGTTACTTCAGTAGTGCCTTCAACACACATAAATATAACAAACGAATCTAAATTTCTATAATCTCTCTTTTGATTTGATTTCACTTCAAAAATATTTGTTGTAAAAAAATCACAATCCACTAAATTACTTGTTTTATCTGCTTCTAATTGGTAATTACGTTTTCCGTTAGAAGGAAACGATTTGGTCGCTTTTATGGCAGCTGCTGTATGTAAATCTCTTTGACGACCATTAGTATCTGTTCTATCCCAATCATAAACACGATAAGTTATATCGCTGGTTTGCTGAATCTCTGCTGCTAAAACACCTGCACCAATAGCGTGTATTTTTCCGGCTGGTATAAAATAGCTATCGCCTTGTTTTACTTTTTCTGTGTTAAAAATCGCATTAACATTAGAAGCGTTAATATCACCTAATACATTTTTATCTAAGTCATTTTCTTTTAATCCTAAAACAATCTCAGCATTATCATCGCTATCCATTATGTACCACATTTCGGTTTTACCAAAAGCGTTATGATTTGCTTTTGCCATTTCATCATCTGGATGTACTTGCACTGATAAGCTTGTTTTAGCATCTAGAAACTTAATTAATAGCGGGAAGTTTTCACCAAAAGCAGCAATATTATCCTTTCCCAGGAACTCACATTTGTAAGATTTAATAAGGTCATTTAAGGATTTGCCTTTATAAAGCCCGTTAGAAACCATTGAAATATTATCTTCTACTCCAGAAATTTCCCAGCTTTCACCAAGATTTTTAGAATCTGATGTTTTATTTAAAATGTTAGAAAGCTTTTCGCCTCCCCAGATTTTTTCTTTTAATATTGGACTAAATTTTATTGGATATGCTTGCATGAGTTTTTTATTTTAGAAGATTGTTTTCATATTGAAGGTTAATAAAGTGGTTGTTTTCTGTGAGCTTTTTTAAATAATCCAGTAATGAAAATAAGCTTTGAAACAAGGTTTGTTTCTTTTTTAGAGTCTTGATTTTATAATTTAAAATCGCATCTTGATTTTCAGTTATAACTTCAATTAAACCATTTAACCCATGGTATTTAATGTTTAACATATTAATAGAAACATAACCTAAATGCTTTAAATCAAATTCACTAAACATAAATCTTGCGCCTGCTTTTACTGCAGCTATATCTGACTTAAACTTTCTAACATTAACTATAGAAACATTATTACACTCGTCTTTTATATCCTTTAACAAATCATAGGTATTATCCTTACTATCATTGTTAACTAAACACAATTCTAAATTTGAAGTCTGCTTAATTTGTTCAATAAAATATGCCGTGTCCATTTCTTTTTCATTATTATGAAAGATTATAATGATACCTGTTTTCATGATTAAGGCATTTAATAAAGATTATAAAGAGGCTACCTTTAAGTTGTTTGATGCTGTTGCTTTTATGTTTTCCTTTTTAGAGCGATACACCCAAGCTATTTGCGCTAATTGCCCAACAATTTTTACAGAATCTTTCATCGATAATTTAGAACCATCTGCATGAATCCAACGTTTTAAAGGTTGTTCACAAAGCATTGCTTTTGCTTTTTTAAGTCCGAAATGAATAGTCATTCTTTTAAAGATTTCCACATCAAAAATCCATTGTGTTACAAACTTTTCAGCGAACGCAATACCAATAACATCTTTACTAAAAATTTTAGCACCACATTGTGTGTCTTTAAAATCCATTCTTAAGATTTTTCTAATAATAAAGTTGATGGTTAAACTGATTATTTTTCTGGCCGACTCTTTAGTGATATCTGCTCCCATTCTAGAAATACGAGAACCACTCACAATTTTAAAATCTGAATTTTCAATCGTCTTGACTAAATCATCAAAATCGGTTAAGTCCGTAGATAAATCTGCATCTAAGAATCCTATATAATCTAAATCCTCTTTTTTAGCCATATGAAGCATTCCTAAACGTACAGCTTCTGCTTTGCCTCCATTCTTTTCACAATCGTAAACCGTTATAAAATCTTCTCTTCCTTTTTGTAATTCATGGAGCACTTCTAAGGTTTTATCTTTACTACCATCATTGACAAAACACAAATGATATCCTGAGTTTTCATCAACGAAATTCAAAAACTCATTACTTAAT
Organism: Winogradskyella psychrotolerans; assembly: GCF_018860565.1. GTDB lineage: Bacteria > Bacteroidota > Bacteroidia > Flavobacteriales > Flavobacteriaceae > Winogradskyella > Winogradskyella damuponensis. The sequence continues at coordinate 606,074 of NZ_JAHKPS010000022.1, read as the reverse complement.
AATCGCTCTTCTTCGTCATAACAAGGAATAACAACTCCAACACAACGTTGTTGAATCATCACATTGCTATTAGAATGAATCGCATTATCTATTTGTGGTACACCTATTAATCGTTTTACTCTAGCACAGATTTCATTGAGACTTAACGGCTTTTTCATATAATCGTTAATCCCTAATTCGAAAGCTTCAGTAATAGTATCATCTTTAGTATTTCCAGATAAAATCATAATTGGTGTATCAGAGTGCTTTGCAATTCTGATGTATTTTACAACATCTAAACCCGAAACACCTGGCATATTGACATCTACAATAACTAAATCTGGGTGAAACGTATCGTATAATTCTAATCCTTTTGATGCATCCGTTTCAATCTTTACTTCGTATCCTAATTCTAATAATCGTTTCTCAAGCGGAAGCAATACTAACTGTTGATCATCTATGGCTAAAACTTTCATAATAATTGTTTTTATTTGTTATTTACAGCACAAAAGTACCTGAGATGACGTCTTTATTTTTTTAATTTAGCTTAACCCATAGGTAAGTGTAGACGAATGGCAGATTGCTATAGATAATTAAAAAACGAAGCCCTATTTAAATTATATATCTTTACAGTATTGATAGCCTTGTCAAGGTTTTACATGAAAAACACTTCAAACAAATATTTAATTGCAGCTTTACTTATAGGTATTGCATTTCATGGTACGTCTATATTTTTCACCTTAGAAACCACTTATGATGCCTTAATACATTTGTTTTTTGCAGATCATTATGCAACGAGCTGGTTTGAACCTTGGAATTATAAATGGTACACCGGTTTTACCGTAATGAGCTATCCTCCTTTGGTACATCAATCTATTGCTGTGTTATCGTTAATTGGTGGTTTAAAGTTTGGCATGTTTACCGTAGCCTTACTCGCCATTGTCTTATTTATAACTGGTGTTTATCGCTTTTCATTATTAATCACCTCTAATAGAACAGCTGCTGGTTATGCCGCACTACTTGCCGTGTTTTCTTCGTCTTTTGTTGAAACACTTCATGTCTTTGGTCAACTACCTAGTATCATTGGCATATCCGTATTAATGCATGCTTTGCCTGAAATCTATTTATGGTTAAAAACAGGCAAATGGAGTTATTTAGCCACTTCTTTATCCTTAATTGCCGTAACCGTAACATCACATCATGTAACCCCTATATTTGGGATGATATTCTTTATCTTTCCTTTAATAGGCATGGTGATTATGGATCATTCTAGAGACCAAGTCGATTCTGTAAAAGCCATAACCTTTAAAGTCTTTTTAAATAGTTTCTTTAAACTCTTTAAACGTATTATTAGTTTCGGGATGCTGTCTTTAGTTATCATTGTGGGTTGTATTTTGCCGTATTGGATTAACTCTAAAAACAACCCTATAACACAGGTGCCAATTCCGCATGGCTCGAGAGATAATTTTTTAGAAATCACTTCTTCCGGATTGGTCTTCTTTCTAATTCCTTGGGGCATTTTACTCATATTATTACCGTATATTTTTTACAGATATTATACCAAACGCTATTTGTTTTTTGGTTTATCGATGACAATTCTTGTTGTTTTAGGCACTGGTGGCACCACTCCAATTCCAAGACTATTACTTGGCGAAACGGCTTTTAATATCTTAACCTTAGATCGTTTTACACTTTGGGCTTCTATTATGTCACTGCCTTTATTTGGTGAGTTTACGTATCGGTTTGTTGAAGGAGATTTAAAAACCTTAATTCAAAATAAATTTGGTGCTATTTACCATCGGTTAATAGGTGGACTTTTAGCTGGACTCTTTTTATTCATGACGATTTTCACCATGAGTCTAAGCTACTTTAAACCCTCACAACCGCAGCGCATCGAGATGCTTCCTATTGTTAATTTTTTAAATCAAGATAATCACGATCAATGGAGGTACATGACTTTAGGCTTTGGCGATCAAATGGCTTGGCTATCGGCACAAACCAATGCCATGTCTGTAGATGGAAATTACCACTCGGCAAGACGATTACCAGAATTAACCACTCGACCAATTGAACGTTTAGAAAATTCGAAATTTAAAGGAGTTGAAGGTATTGGCTCGTTACAACAATTTTTAACCACACCAGAGAAGTATAATTTTAAATATATCTTCTCTAACGATAAATTCTACGACCCTATTTTGTATTTCTGCGGTTGGCAACGCTTACGACAACTCGAAAACGGCATTATGGTTTGGGAAAAATTAAACGTTCCACCTTTATCATCCATATTGCCCAAAGACGATGTGTCTACGTGGCAAAAAATCCTCTGGGGAATTATACCATTTCTAACGGTTTTAATCGCTTTTGTCCTAAACATACAAATGCTTTGGATTAGACTTCTAAAAACGAAGGCTAAAAAACTTCCGGCGTATCTTAAGTTTCAAAATGATTACTCAAAATTTTCTAGTGGTGTTTTAAAAATTACACATATTTGGTCCTTCATTCTTGCCTTAATTGTATGTTATGGCACTTACATATTTTACATAAAAAATGAATCGCATCATTCTCCCGAAAATGCCATACTTGCCTATTACGATGCTTTAGATTTTAAAGAGTTTGAAACCGCTCACAGTTTAATCAACCCTAAAAGTGATATACCAATTGCGCAGTATATGTTAGAAATATCGGTTACTGATGGATTATTAAGTTCGTATGCAAAGTTAGATGCTATTACCACCGAAACACTAAGCAAAACAGATAGCTTAGCCAGTTTAAAAGTCTTTACCGATTGGATTACACCGCTCGAAAAAATTAAACGTGTCGATTATAAAACCCTAGTCAAACTCGATAACAAATGGTACATTCAACCCGAGGATATCGATTTAGATTTACCACCAGACCAATTGTATTCTAGTAATTCTACAAATTATTTTAATCAAGGTAGACGACGCATCACGACAGAAGAAACACATCACGAGGACATTTTAAAGCAACCCGTTTTAGAAATCTTAAAAGCGAAGCTCGTTAAGTTTGAAAATCATTATGCCATTATTGGAGAAATTCAGAATATAGACAATGTCCCAGCAGATGTGGTTTTAAAAGGGACTTTGTATAATGATGACAACAAATTTTTAGCCACTTACAATGCCAAATATCACGTTAACCATAAGCTGATGCCAAAAGAAGTCAGTTCGTTTCGAATTAATTTTGAAGGCATCGCCTGGTCTAAGACTCAAGATTCTATTCCGAAGACCTTTAATCCCGATGAGTTTACACCCATTGAATTAGAAGAACAACCCACAAAATTTAATCTTCAGGTTGCTGGGAATATTTCGGGATCCGACTTATTTAAAAATACCACTATTACAATTTCTGAAAGTAACGACACACATGTTTCAGGAACCTTATTTAATACTGGTATTGAAGAAGTCACGATTCCGCAATTATTAATGTCGTATTATGATGCCGACAAAAATTTAGTTTGGGTAGATCACTTTTTTGTAAAAGAAGGCATTAGACAACAGCGGTCGCAGACTTTTGATTTCCCCTTATTGACGAATGAAACCGTTCGGGTTATTAATGAAGATATGAGTAATTGTTTTGTCAATGGCTTACCTAATACGGCTATTGCGAGTAAAATTGTACCGAATCGAATCTGGAATCATCACGATGACGAATTTCAGAAGATAGATCATCCTATTTATAAATTTATAAAACTAGAAATCAATACTTATATCGGAAACCCTAATTAATGACATTTAAGTATCTCTACATATCATTCATTTCTTTACTGTTGCTAACTTCAACAATAGTTGTTAATACCATAGAAAACGATGCGACATATACACTTCTTACAACAAAGCGTGAATTTATTGCTGGCGAATCTATTACCTTAAGATTTGCGTTTACAGGCGACCCAGAAATCTTACTCTATGGTTCTAACAGTTATGGCTCTATTTTATTAGAACCTGAGGTTAATGACCAAGAACTCACGTTTGTGTTACCTAGAGTTATATCTAATAAATCGGGTGTGTTCAACTGGCAATTACAAACAACATCGCATCCAATTTCCGGACACATAACCATTCATCCAAAATCGAAAATCGAAGCAATAGAAAGTTATTTAGGGCCACCAAGTGTTGAAGCTGGAGGCACGGATTACACCATGCTCGTCGTTATTCCAACAGATGATTTAGACAATCCATTAGCAGATAATACCAGCGTTACAATAAAGCATCAATTTCTAACCAATACGTATGCTTCAGACGTCATAACAAAAAATGGTTTTGCTTATAAAAACATTTATTCTGAAACTAAAAAAGGACGAATGCTTATCAGTTCAGCATGTCTAGACCTCAACTCTAAAGAATTTGATGTTAATGTAATGCCTGCTATTCCAACGAATTTTAAAATCGCTTCGGAACGCATTCATGATTATGCAGATGGCAACCAGATAACGACTTTTAAAACGTCGGTAATTAAAGATCGCTATGATAATATTATAAGCGATGGGACATTTGTCACCTTTTTTATTACCAATACAGCAGGTTATAAATCAAAAACATCTGGCACCACCATCAATGGTATAGCGAGTGCAAAAATGTTACATCCAGATTTTGAAGACCAATGGAGTATAAAAGCTTATGTTGAAGGTATGGCAAATAGTGATACGATCGTTTTAAATTACAAACAAGCCATTTCAGATTTTGAAGTCGCCTTTTCTGAAGATAACAGAACGCTAACGCTTGGCCCTATACAAAGTTTTATGAATCAACGTGTGCCAGATGGTTTAACGATAAAGTTGTCGATATACAAAGATGGTATGTTAGTACACCAACCCACAAAAGACACCTTTAATGGTATGGCTGAATTTTATTTAGACAAGGATCGTTACCCAAAAGGTGTGTATGACGTTGAGCTTAAAACTGCTGGCATTGTTAAATCTTACAAAACAATTAATCTATGAGTAAGATTAACAAAAACATATTAAGAGGCGCACTTTTGTTTTCCTATGTTTTAATAATAGCATTGGTGATTTACGCTTTTGGCGCGGTTTACAGTTACCTCAACACTGGTGCCGATCGTAGTAAAATGCTTCATACTGAAGTTAAACAAATCGATCAATATCTTCCTGAAATCACATGGCAACCTCTAACCAATGAAGGACGACCAGTAGATACACAAACATTAACTGCTATTGAAAATGATTACTTAGACGGTTGGTTTGTAAAACATGTAGCTTACAAAACCAATACGACTATTGGTATTGATGATTATTACACCGAAAGTGCACGACAAAACCTGTTTAACATTATCGCGATTAATAGTGAGAACAACACTACTGTTGTTGGTACGACTTTAGAGCATCATCCTACTTTAGAGTTTTTTAGTGAAGACGGCCAACTTGTGGTTCTCACGGACAATGACGTTATAGAATATAAACAAATCTTTAAAGACAACGAACTGATCACGGAAATTACCGAAAAATCAAGTTACAAAGTCACGCTGTTATTAGAAGATGGCTTTTGGCGTGTACGCCATATGGTAAAAATAAAATCGGAACCATGTACAGCTTCACAGCTGTCTCAACCTATTAATACAACTACAATAAACGGTATTAATTACTATCCACAAGCCACACCTTGGGCTATGTTTGGCGATAATTTTGATGCTGATATTATAGGGTCAGATTTTGAGTTGATACAATCAACCGGACTTAATAGTATTCGTGTATTTGTGCCTTATGAAGATTTTGGAAAATCGGATATTGACCAAAACAAATTAACCCAACTAATCACACTTTTAGATCTTGCAGAAACTGCTAATTTAAAGGTGATGGTAACGCTTTTTGATTTCTATGGTGATTATTCTGTCCTCGATTGGACACTTACGCAACGTCATGCCAAAACCATTATACAAGCTTTAAAAGACCATAAGGCATTGGCAGTTTGGGACATTAAAAATGAACCGAATTTAGATTTTGAATCACGTGGTACATCTTTAGTTACCGCTTGGCTAGCGCATATGATTGATTTTGTAAAAGCGCAAGATCCTAATCATGCCGTTACGATAGGATGGTCTAATGCTGAAAGCGCAACCCTTCTAAAAGACAAGCTAGATTTGGTGTCTTTTCACTATTACGAAGATTTAGAGGCGCTTGATGCCACTTTTGAAACTTTAAAAACTAAGATTACCGATAAACCAATCGTCATTACTGAATATGGAATGTCGTCTTATCATGGTTTATGGAATCCTTTTGGTAATTCGGAAGAAGGCCAAGCCGAATATCATAAAACGATACAATCTATGTTTTCTGAACATGATATTCAATTTATGTCGTGGACACTTTACGACTTTGGTAAAATACCAAAAGAAGTCGTAGGGAGACTTCCTTGGCGCCAAAATGCTCAAAAGCACTTTGGATTTATAGATAAAAATGGAATTAGAAAACCTTCTTTTTTATTTATTACTAATAAGAAGCCTTCTGCGCAGCAGCATTAACATTAGGGAATGTTATGCATTTTTCATCTATGATATCTTGAAAATGCTCTAAATACATATCTGCAATTTGAGACATTGGATGCGCTGTTGCAGCATCGTAATTAATTTTAGAAAGCTTAACTCTATATGCTTCATCTGTTACTATCGCTTCTATAGCAGAGGCCAAACTTTCAACACTTGTAGGTTCAAAAAACTCTCCTCTATAACCTTCGTCTTTGACTAATAAGGCTAAGTCGCCTAAATCTGGCATTACTACGGCTTTTCCGTAACTTCCGGCTTGGTGCAATACGCCTGAGCTTCCAGTTGTAGACGTATAGGGGAAAACAACCACAGCACTTTCGTTAAATAAGGTTGGGACTTCGTGCTCTTCAACATAACCCGTAAAACGGACTTGAGGCACATGTTTATAATCTTCTTCTACTTTAGCTAAATATCCTGGTACATTTGGGTTATCTGTTCCGGCAATAACCACTTCTAAATCTAAACCTGTTTTAGCTCTCACCATTTCAACAGCTTCAATCATACCTTCTACTTTTTTGTAGGTTCCAAATTTTCCGAAGGTCATAATTTGTAATGGTCCTTTTGGTAACCTATAATTTGGTTCTTCTGGTATTTCAAAGGTGCCATGTGGAATTAATTTTACATTAGGTGACAAATATTTTATCTCTAAAATATTCACATACTTTTGCATGGTTACTGCAACGATATCAGCTTTTAAAATAAGCTTGGTTAAAGTGGTTCCAATAAATCCGTAGATCTTCTGCATGATTTTATTTGAGGTAAATCCTGCACTTCCTAAATCGACTTCTTCTAGAATATTATGTAGTAACACGATGTTAGGAATCTTTTTCAACTTGCATACTAATGGTAACATTAACCCTAAGGCTGCTGCTATCTTTTTGTCACCAAATTTCATAAACTGTAGATTGAATAATACAGCGTCTGGCTTTGTGGTATTGATGGCTTTTGTTACTGAAAACAAATTTTTGTAGCTATTAAACGACCAGCATTCTTTTATAGTAATCTTACAACCTTCTTCCGTAAATTCTATATCCTTTGCTCCTTCAGTTCTGTCGGTTAATAAGATTAATTCTGTAACAGCTTCCTTTTGTCTAAACTGCTTTACTAAATGATAAGCATACTCGTTTAAAGTGACTTTACTTGGTGGATATGCGGTTACAATTGCTAGTTTCATAATAATGGTATTTTTAAATGTTTTAATTAATTACAATGCAAATTTGGGATTTTATTCGGCAGATTTTTGAGAGTTTCGATAGGGCGACTTTTAGTGTAGACGAATGGAATTAATCCTTAGATAAAGCTTTTTTCTGCGTCGTTATTTCGAGCTTAAAAAACACTAACTGTATGATTAGCAACAAAGTCATAGTCACAATTTGCATATCTACCACCTGTTCTAAACTCTCGTGAAAAAAGATGACTAATAGCATTTGTAGCATACCGAAGACACCAGAAATAATAACTGGCACATATTTATCTAAAGACAAATAGTAATACGCAAAGATGTTAGAGATAGCAAACATAGAAGTGGCAATAGCATATTTCCATAAAAGCGGTGCCATGGCAATATATTGCTCTCCAAAAAGTATTTTAATTATTAATTCTGGAAAACTTAAACAGGTTAATACAATAACGATAGAGATCACAGCAATATAACCAACATACTTAAACAATACGGAAGCCGTTTCTTTGCCTTCTTTTTTCAACTCAACGACAGCTGGCAATAATAACATCACAAACATCCAAGCTATAAAATATACAATACGACCAATTAAGGCTAAGGATGCATATAAACCTGCTTCGTAAGATTCAAAATAATGCTTTACTAATAGTATATCACTGTTGTTAATAATGATTTGAGTCAGCTCGTAAAACGCTGTTAGCAAAAAGAAATTTTTAATTTGTTTGCTATAATCTTGCGCTAGTGGTTTTGTTTTCTTTAGCGTGATGTCTTTCATTTTAAAAGGAAACATTCCAAAAACAAAAGAAATTACAATACCTATAGCAATCACTGCTGATGATTGTATACTAAATAGAAATATTAAACCCAAAGTGATGATCAATCGGCTTAACATTTCCCCTTGATAGGTTATTGATAAAGATTTATATGCTTTTTTTCCCTGAAAGGCCCCTCTATTCACGCTCATTAAAAAGTAAAGTGGTACACCACAACCAAAAATGATAAACATGGTAGACGATGAGGTATTAAACAACGCTTTTAATTGCGAGGAAAATGCGATAATCAATAGGCCTAGAATTACACCCACAGCAAAAGCTTGTTTGTATACTTTGGCTATAAAATTTGTAAACACAGCGTTCTCAAACAACACCGAGAATTTTGCCGTTACCAATTGAAACGTCATGGCCATAAAAGAGAGCACCAATAAAAATGTTATGAGCACAGCAGCATCGGCAAACTGTGTTGGCCCAAGTACACGCCCCAATATAAGATTGTATAGATAGTTACCACCATTAACGGCCAAAACACTGACCATAAATAGCTGTTCTGGTGTTAATTTTCTCGATTTTATGACGCTTAATAATTGCATATTTTCTTTAGGTATTCGTTTAAATCTGACGCAAATATCCAAGGTATTTCCATGTACGCTCTTTATATTTCGATGGATGGCATGTTGCTGTAGGTGAATGGGAGACATATGCTCCGTAACTTGCACTTAGTTAAACAAAGAGAAATTATGACTTTGAAATCACTTATTAATGTAGCCTTGTTTTTTATCGTATGTAGTGTGTCGGCACAAAACATGCAAGAGGGTTTTACCTATTTAGAAACCGGAAAATATAAGCAGGCCGAAACATTTTTTAATATCATATTAAAGGACTTTCCTAATAATAAGACGGCACGTTTGTGTTATGGTCGTGCTATTGGACTGAATGGACAACCCGAAGCAGCCTATACCTTATTCACTGACTTACTTGCGGATTACCCAAATGATTTTGAAGTAAAACTAAATTACGGTGAGTCTTTATTATGGAACAGCAACTTTACCGACGCTAAAGTGTATTACCAAGGTTTAGTAAATGAAGATCCAACAAGTTTTGCTGCACTATTAGGTTTTGCTAACACCCTTTCTAACTTAAAAGAATATGAGGCGGCTTTAACCATGGTGAATAACGCTTTAGAAGTTTCACCAGGAAATCCAAATGCTTTAGTCTCTAAAAAATACATCTATTTAGGGTATGCTTACCAAAATCAACAAGCACAGAATTATGATAAAGCTGAACTACTTTTAACCAAAAATCTTGAATTATACGGAGACGATAAAGACACCTTATTAAATCTTGCAAATTTGTATTTAATATGGAACCAACTTGAGAGTGCAAAAACCATGTATAATCGTTTAGCTGAACAACCTGAACACAAAATTTTGGCATTAAACGGTTTGGCTTTGGTAGAACACTTAAACAGTAAAGAGAAGCAAGCGTTAAGCATCAGTACTGAAGCGTTTAATAGCCTAAACAAAGACACAGACAAAGCGATCACTAAGCAAACCACCGAACGTTACGCACAAGCTTTAATCTGGAACAAGAAATATAAAGCGGCAACCAACTTAATTGATACTTTAATTACGGAGCACCCAAACGAAAATTGGGTTTTAGCCTTACGCGCCACCTTAAACATTTACAAGAGTAATTTTAAAGAAAGTTTAAGTGATTACAATAGCATACTAGCAAACGACAGTACATCTTTTGATGGTAACCTTGGAAAAGCCAACGTGCTAAAAGCCTTAGGTCATTATGACGATGCTTACACCTCAGCCGAAAACACTTTAAAGTTTTACGACAACCAAAAAGATGCGGTTAACTTTATTAATAAATTAGATATTAACTTTGCACCAGTTTTAGAATCCAACGCCTCGCACACGTTTGATAATGGAGACAACAAAGCCTTTGCATTTTCTAATACGGTAGAATACCCTTTATCAACTAAATTTAAACTTTTAGGAAATTACAATTACAGAACGACCAACAACACGGTTACCGATATTAGTGCCACCTCTAGCAATTTATCCTTAGGATTGGGTTACCAACTCTTACCTAACATTACGTTTAAAGGCACAGCTGGTATGACATCTGCAAAAGTCGAAAGCACAGATTACACACAACTTTTAGCCGATCTTTCTTTTCATATTAAATCCTTTAAACTTCAAACTTTAGATATTGGATACAAACGCCAAATAGAAAGTTTTAATGCCGAATTATTAGACCGCGAATTGGTACAAAACAATTATTACGCTAACTATAATTTAAGTACTAATTTTAACTTAGGATGGTTTACACAGTTGATGCATACGTCACAAAATGATGGCAATAAAAGAAACCTATTATTTACCTCATTATATTATAATCTTCTGCCAAAACCAGCTTTAAAAGTCGGTGTAAATTACCAACATATTACATTTAAGGACCAAGTACCAACGATTTATTTTAGTCCAGAAAAATTTAACGTGTATGAAGTTTTTATGAATGTGATTAAGAATGAAGACAGCGCCAAACCAAACACATGGTTTTACAATGTAACGGCGGCTTATGGTTACCAGTTTATTGAAGACGATGCCAAACAAACCACGTACCGTTTTCAAGGAGCTTTTGGCTATAAATTCTCTGAGCGTAGTTTATTAAATGTGTACGGAACCCATAGTAATATTGCTTCTGCAACGGCTGCTGGTTTTACATTCACCGAAGTTGGCTTACGTTTTAAATGGCAGTTTTTGAATAAGGCGGGTTTTAGGAAGTAGGATTTTCGTCAAATGTATATTTGCCAAGTCTAAGGATACAGAAAAAAACTAAAATAACAGCTTGTAAGTTATAATCAGAGTATTGTAAAAATGAATGTGCTATACTATTCCGTAAATTTTTACCTTTTGATGTGAATGTGTACTTAAAAAGCTCAATATCTTTTATTGTGAAATACTTTTTTGTTGTTGGGTTGTCAAGTAATTCCTCTAGAAGTTGCTCCTTGATTTCTCCTCTTTTTGATGTAGACGTATTTCCACCTGATAAACGAATAAAATCTCTTAAAGCTCCTTCAAATTTCACTGTCAAAGAATCCATAGCCAAAATAAAATTATTGATTTTATTAGTACTCATCAATACTGATAGTTCAAATTGGGCGAATAAATTATGAATTCCGGGTGCAAGCATTGTCAACCAAGATGAGTTTTGATCAATTTCATTGTCAGTCATTCCTCTCTTAAATTTAAGACCATACCAAGTATGAGTTTCCAAGAACTCAAATATTTTGTAATAATTTAATTTACCTGTTAAGATACCATCAACAAATACTTTTAAAAAAAGACTAGAACATTTAACTCCGTGAGAAATGGTATAGCTTTGAATTATTTCTTTGTCAATTTTCTCTGAATCTTTTAAGTCCTTAAAGTTGCTGTTTATATCAAAAACACTTGTACTAAAGAGATGACTAATTGATTTTTTTATTGATTTTTTTGCGTTTTCTTCATTCTCAATTGGATCAACAAGTATGTCTTCATTAATTGAAAAGAAAGCAAGAATATCCTCTGTTGGCATATCTAGTATGATTTTAGATTTCATATTAAGATATTCGTTAAACATATCTGTTTCTTTTTCACCAAGTTGCCAACTTACTTTTCCAAGTTTTACAGTTTGTTTTAATTTATTATATTCTTTTAAAACTTCTTCAGCTTCATCTAATTTCCCTGCTAGTCTTAAATATTTAGCTTTAGTTCCAATTGTTGTGTATTTTACACAGTCAGTATCTTCAGGATGTTGCTCGATAATGATATCTTCATTTTTAGCTAATAACTCATATAATTTATTCAATGGAAGTTCAAGAGAATTATAAAGTCTAATTCCGGAATCTAGTGTTCTTTTATTAGAAAAATATGAAACAGGTTTGTCACCTTCTATCCAATACGGTAATTCTTGTGCTAGGTCATTTAATTCTTCACTTGAAAGTATATTATTATCTAAAATTGAATTTAGAATATTCGGTTTAAACCGATTTGGTAAGTCATTAATTAATATAATCGCAGTTTCTTTAGCTTGTTCTATTTTCTTCTTTGACCTTTTTGATATGTACAGAATTGCAGAAAGAATAATTGGTAATTCATTAGCTTCCTCTGATTTTATTCTGTTTATAGTTTGAATATAATTTTCAATTGCTATTTCTGCATATTTATTGTGTTTTGTTTCTTGCCACAATAGATGTGAATATCTAGATTTTAGCCAAGTATTTTGAGTTTCATCTAATCTGTTTTTTAAATATTCTAGGTCTTTCTTTTCTAATCCAAACCTTACAATTTGACCTTTCGTATCCGTGACTTGAGCATTAGTTTTTAGTTCACCTTTATTTAAATTATAGTTTAATGATTTTCTTTCGATGATTAACTTATCCTCCCAGTCTCCATCAACTCTTGTTGTTTGTTTAACTTCTCTATGAATATTCCAAGTGTTCAATGAATTGAGATTCTCAATTGAGTTATAGAATTCTTTTAATTCATCAGGAGCTTCTTTCATAAGCTAAATATATAAAAAAAACAAAAGGCAAAAGCTTTCGCTTTTGCCTAATGCAAGGGTTATAAATCAAGGGTTATTTAATAATTAATTTAAATGTATCGTAGTTAAACTGACTACTCAGAATTTTACAGAAGTATAAGCCTGAGCTTAAATTACCTCTATTAACTTCTATAGTGTTTTTTCCTGGCTTTACCGTATAAGGTGCGGTATATACTATTTTGCCGGTTTGATCGTAAATAACAAACTGTACATCTTCGCTGTAATTGGCTGTAAAGTTTATTGTGGTATGTGTTGTCATTGGATTTGGGCTTGCAATTATTCTATTTAAATCTGTGTTATACTCGTCTATAGACAGAGCACTTGTTTGAGAAAAGCGTAGGTTACTTAACTCCATTGTTTTGGTTGTTGTTACTCCATTATCGGCAACCATCGTAAAGACTAAGGTTACCACATCGTTTAAGCTGGCTGCATTCGTAGTATTGTTTTGTAAATCGTTTATATTAATTGTAAAATCTTGAGTTGTATTCGTTAGAACCACTGTGGTTTTATACTGTGATTCCCAGTTGGTAATACTTTGTTTTACAAAAGTGATTTCTAGGTTTCCGGTGCCTTGCGCACTAAATTTGAAACTGTTATAATCGGTAAGATCTACAGCTTTAAATCGTGGTGTTAATGCTCTGTAAGCACCAACGTAGCTATTGGTCGTAGCTGTTAATTGCACATTACGTTCTATTGGGTAATCTGCGGTTTCAAAATCAAAGTCATTGCGCGTAACATTGTATAAGCTAACATTAGTACCATCCTGCGAATCATCAATTCCCCAAGGGCCATCAGACATAAACAAATCATCTGGTGTAGCCATACCATCTCCAATTCTAAATCCGATATCAAAAAGACTTCCTGTATCCACTCTAATATTCGTAATATAACTACCGTTTAAATCGATGATAGCATTAAGATTATCAAAATCTTCCGTTTCAGTACCTCTATAACCCGCATCTAAAGTGACGCTTTCCGTAGCATTGGTATTAATAATTTGTAAATCTAAACCTCCGTTAGTGTAGCTTCCTTTTCTAACAAATACTGTTGGTGGTGTTGAGTTGTTATAACTTTCAATCGGTTTTTGAACCTCTAGCAAATTCAATACTTCTTGTCCTAACACATATAAATCATCTATAGTATTAGACCAAATTTGAAAATTATAAAAGGTAACATTCTCCTCATACTGATCGAGATTCCAGTGGCTCTCTATCGCAAAATTAGCATCGTTGTTTACAACTTTAGCAGATAAGCTTAATACAAATTCATAGGTACCATCTGCGTTTTTAATAATGGATTTTATAAATTGCTGTTCGTTGATATCTATGGTAGATACCGAGATCAACTCGGCTCCTAACAAACGGTCGCAAATGTATTTGGTATGTTCATAAACCCCGTTTTCAGTTTTTAAGGCTAATACAGAAGCGACAGCACTATTATTTTTTAAGTAATCTACCGCGTAGATTTCAGTAGCATTAGTAATCCCAATTAAGTCTGAAGGCGATGCTTCAATAGCTTCATCTTCGTTAATACTTGTCAGTGGTACAAAATCTTGTAATGTAAAACTAGAGTTCATTCCTCTTGCATACATCAATCCGCGCTCTACTCTAGGTGCTGCTGCGGCATTAAACTTATAACCGGTTTTAGCTCTTTTAAAGTTACGTGCATTAATTTGCTCAGATAATCTACTATTACTTTCTAAACCACCTGCATTAGAGCTCGATGTTGGTGCAACTATCACATCACACATTCCAAAACCAGAACAGGATGGATCTTCACAATCTATAAGACCATCTCCATCATCATCAATACCATTATCACAAATTTCTTGTAATACTGGTGCTGTTGGGCAACGCGCCCCATCATTACTAGCACTAGACGGTCCGAAGGCAAATAAGTTAGCGTCTATAAGATTAATCCCATCTAAATCTTGAACAGCTTGAACTACATAAATAGTTCCAGTTTGATTAGCTGAAATATAAAAACGTCCTTCATTATCAAAATAAACCGCTCCGTAAGTATAGCTTAAACCCGAAAGAATAGGCACCACACCCAAAACTAAAACGTCACCATTTTCAGGATTAATACGGTATAAAATATTGGTGTTTTTTTCTACCGCGTACAATTGCCCATCTACGGCATTGAACGCCCAATCGTGAATACTAATGTTTTGAGATAAATTCCCTGTAGCTTGATATTGGGTATAATTTTCTGAGTCTGGATTTAGATCTATTTTATAATAGGTGGTTCCACCAGCTTTTAAATAATAAATACCTTCTGAACTTACATCACCAACATAACGGTTGCTTGTTGGCAATTCATCTATATAATAAGTTGTAGTATTAAAATCTTTTCCGATTCTTACAATTGATTTGGCCGGTGTATTTAATGATCCCCAAATAAAACCATCTGCAGGGTTGTAAGCCGTAGCATTGATACTTCCTGGCGTTACATCTGTAGCAACCTGATACGAATTACCAGATGCTAAATCAATAGCATAAACATCGTTATACTGAAATAGATAAGCATTGAAATCGCAATTAAACGGTACATCTTGTGCTGTACTGCTAAAACTACATAATGCTAAAACGATAAGTAGTAATTGATTTTTTAAAGTGTAAAGTGTATTCATCTTCAGTTTCTTATTTAGATTCTGAAGCAAAACTACTTGATAACTTAGCCTTATTTTTAGTTTTTCGATTGAAGCAAGCTATACAACGTTAGTTTACATTTTACTGTCGACGAGTGGTTTTAAGGCCATTTTTAATGACGACTGCTAAAAACAAAAGAGGCAAAAGATTTCTCTCTTGCCTCAAACTTAATCACTAATCATCAATCATTCAACACATGATGAAAGAACAAAAATATAGCTTATGATTTCTATTAATATTTTTTTCGATGACGTCACCATTCGCTAAGGTCGCTTGCGGTTTTATAACGATGAATAGTAGTTTGTAAATGCTCCAAATTATAAAAAAAGCAAAACATATCGTTTACCTCATTAAATGTAGTACCGTTTATTTTTATAAATAAATCGTCTAATCAAAGCAGAAAATCCTTTGACGAAGTAGCTCTAAAATGGACTTGTAAGGGTTATAGTAAATTAAGACGTTTCATTAGTTCTGGTCGGTTAGAACGACTCACAGGAATCACGTCTTTTTTGATAAGCACACTATTATCTTCAATATCAATAATTTTATCGACATTAATAATATAAGAGCGATGCACTTTTAAGAATAAATCGTCTGGTAGCTTATCTGCTATTTTCTTTAATGTAGAATGAACTGTGTAGTTTTTATCTTCGGTTTTCACATGAATGTAATCGCCTTTTGCTTCTACCAAATAAATGCTTGGGATATCTATTTTTATTAAACGTCTATCGATATTAACATACAAATCGTTACCTGAAGTACTTTCTACTTTCTCTGAAGCAGATGCTGATGATTTTGAAGATTTACTTGGTGTTGCTTCGGCTTTCTGTATGGCTTTTTTAAAACGTTCTGGTGTAATTGGTTTTACTAAATAATCGACAATACAATCGTATTCAAAAGCCTGAATTGCAAAATTAGGATCGGAAGTGGTTAAAATTATTTTCGGTGGATTTTTTAATGTTTCAATAAAGTCGAAACCTGTAAAATCGGGCATGTGGATGTCTAAAAATATTAAATCAATTTCATTCTGATTTAAATATTTTATAGCCTGCATTGCATTTGGAAATTCTTCTAAAACGGTTAAGCTATCTACGTTAGAGCACAGTTGCCCTATGATTGCTCTTGCTGTAGCTTCATCATCGATAATAATACAATTCATGCCTTCCTAATTATAACTGTTGTAAATAATTAGTCATGATCCTTAAAATAGATTCAAATTCGTCTTGAAGTGTTGTACTGCCTTCTAGCAAATTATTTTCGAATGCCACTGCAGTCTCATAACTTTTCTCAAGGCCTAAAATACTAATTTTATGCTTAAGTTTATGAACGTTCTCTGCTGTAAGTTTATAGTTTTGAGCTTCAAGGTTATTAAAATACACCTTCTTTTCTTCGGGAAACTCAGCCTTTATAATTGCAATTAACTTTTGTTCAAAAGCGTTGTCTCCACCAGACATACTCTGAATGTAAGACATATTAGGCTTCTCCATGACGTTGTTTTTTTAAAGTGAAATAAAAGGTAGTGCCTTCATTAATTTTAGAAGTTAACCAAATTTTACCACCATATAAATCTACAATCTTTTTAACGATAGATAATCCGATTCCTGAAGATTCTACGTTATTTTCAAGCTTTTCAAAGGTTTTAAAGATTTTTTCGAAGTACTTGGCTTCAATACCTTTTCCGTTATCTTTTATATGAAATTGCCAAAACGCACCTTGATCTTCTACTCCAATATCAACCGTTCCCTTAGCTTTGTTATTATAAGCAATGGCATTGCCTATTAAATTTTGAAATAGTTGCTGTAAGCGATATTTATCTCCTTGAATAATTGGTAAATCAGCTTTTGAAATCTTAATATGTTTAGGCACTTCTATAATGGTTAAAATATTATCTATAAGATTATTAAGATCCACATCGTACACCTCAACTTGATTTTTACCAATTGTAGAATATTCTAAAATACCGTTAATTAAAGTATCCATTTTTTCCACATTATTTCTAATGAGGTTTAATGTGTTTTGTCCATTTGCATCAAAGGCTTCTTTATAGTCTTCTTTTAACCACGCAGTCAGTGTATCAATACTTCGTAGCGGTGATTTTAAATCGTGAGACACCATATGTGCATAGTCGCTCAGCTCTTGGTTTTGATGTGCCAATTCATTTAGAAGCGCTTCTTTTTGTTTGTTCATTTCAATAATCTCCTTGGTTTGATTATCAATAAACGCCACCAAATCAGATCCTGTTAATTCTACAGCATCTGCCTTTTCTTCTTCTTTTAAATTATAAAATTTGAGCGTATTAATGACGTCTTTTAGTTTATCAATTAATTCGGTTTGCGCTTTAGCTTCTTTTTGTAGTTTTCTATTGGCATTGTACAATTCATCAGAGCTAATAGACATAGCGCGTTGAATCATTGATGACTGTTCGTCAAAATTGTCGTAGGACCGATTAACAGCTTCAAGAAATTTTGTTAAGTCTTCACTGTGTTCTAATTCTTCACTTAAATATTTTCGTATTTGGCGTTTAAGTAATGAATTCATTATTCACTTATTAAAGTTATGGTCATGGTTTGGTTGTGTAACTGGCAAGCCATTTCACCATGGAAAGGTGCTATTTCTCCGTAAGAGTAAAATCCACTAACCGTAGTGCCTTGACCTAAAACCTCGATAACTTCTTCAATCTCCTCTTCTACACGTTGATCTAAAACTAATTTACGACCAATACAACTGACTAAAAAGGCTATTTCTGGTTTGTTTTTTCTGTATTCTAAAGCTTGTCTGGCTGCACGTTCTGAAGCATTGGCGATATTATCGACGTTAGTCATCATAAGCTGCACCTTTGAATTTTCTTTAATATCTCCGGCCAAAATAACGCTATTGTCATCTTCATTAATATTAAGAATGGAACGGACAATAGATTGTTCTTCATCATCTGATTTTACGTTCAATGGATATAACAATGCCGCACCAGGTAAATCTTTAGCCTTATCACCCAAATAGGTTTTGTATAAATCTAAAGCTGGTTGACCATCCAATTCAAAAAGTATATTGCCTTCCGATTTGGTTACTGTACGCTCTGGTCCAAAAGGCGTCCATCCGCCGTGAATGGAAAATGTGACTTCTAAGCTCTCTCCATAAAAACCAATAGCAACAATTTCACCTTCTTTTGGATTTTCGTTGTAGGATGCTAATGTTTTTTCAAAACGGGTATCATCACCGCAAAGTCCTCCTGTGATTAATAAATTATCGTCATTAGACGAACTCATACCTTTGGTAAGTTGACTCCCATTAATAAAACTACCTTCTGAGACAACGAACACGCATTTTAAACCTTCGGCAGGAAATTGTTGAATCAATTCTTTTCCTGTTTTAAAACTATCTAAATCGGCATCTAAGACATTACTCGTTCTAATTGCAAATTGACTTTTCTGAAATTCCATAGCCGTAATCGTAATGCTATCTTCATTTACCGTACTCGAAGAAATCTCTGCACAAGCCGAACCAAACACAATATGACCATCTGGAAATAGCGCTTTTATCTCTTCGTAAATTGAAGGTGATTCTAGCATATAACGATTACCAAAAACTAACACCAAAGGTTGATTTAATTGCTGTTGTTTACCAACATAAGTCCAATCTTTGTTGTTTTGTTTTACTAATTGTACTGTTTTCATAGTTATTTTTTAAGTGTAAAATAGAAGGTCGTTCCTATATTAGGTTGACTTTCTAACCAGATTTGTCCTTCGTGTAAATCGACAATTTTTTTAACAATAGACAAACCAATACCTGTAGAGTCTTTGCTTTTGTTTAAAGCGTGAAAAATCTTAAATATTTTATCGTGAAATTGTTTTTCTATACCGATACCATTGTCTTGAATTGAAAATTTATAATGACTTTTTAAATCTTCAAAATCGATAGTGATACTCCCTTTTTCTTTATCAATAAATTTAACTGCATTACTGATTAAATTCTGAAACAACTGCTGCAACTTGGTCGCATCTCCTTTTATAATTGGCAATTGCTGTAATGCTGTAATTTTTATATGATCTGGAATGTATAAAATCGTGGTTAGGTCTTGAAGCATTTTATTAAGATCAACATCTGCTTTTACAGTGGTATCTGTTCCTACGCTTGAATAATCGAGTACATCTGAAATGAGTTGCTCCATCTTTTCTAGAGTCGCTTCAATGAGTTCAAAATTCTTTAGACTCGTCGCATCTAATTTCCCTTTATTGTCTTCTTTTAACCAGCTCACTAAAGCATCTATACTTCGTAATGGTGATTTTAAATCGTGAGATACAATATGGGCATATTCCTGCAGTTCATCATTACTTTTTTCGAGCTTCAACAGTAATTTTTCTTTCTGAAGTTCTAAAGCTTTTAAGTTAGTAATATCAAGATGAACACCAATTGATCCGACAACATGTCCATTGATATCGTAATTAGGTGCTCCACTAATAAGCCAATACCTCACCTCACCTTGTTTGGTTTCAATTTTTATTTCGTAAGAATTAGATTCTCCGTTTTTCCGTTTTTCATTTTCAATAGCAATGATTTCTGAACCTCCTTCTATTGGAAAAATCTCTCCTGCTTTTTTACCTAGCAATTCCTCTTCACTATAGCCAGACATTTCAGAAAAACTATGATTAATCATTAAGATTTCATCATGGTTATTGACCTCAACCAAACCTAAATGCATATTGGCTATAATGCTGTAATATTTTTGTTTTTGAACCTCTAAACTTTTACGATAAGTACGTTTTAGAGTCACATCTGTAAATGTCCATAAAAATCCTTTCGATTTCTTACCAATGGTGATAGGCATATAGTTACGTTCTAAAATCTTACCATCTACCATTTCGAGCTCGTCACCAATAACGACCTTTTTAGCGCTATCTATTTCGTCCATCCGCTGTATAAATGCTTCCGGATTTTTAAACAATAATTTGTTTTGTTCTGAGGCATCTGTGCAATCCATTCCAAATAAATCGCTTGGTTCTGCATCAATATTAAAAAGCTCACAAAACTTTTTATTGGTAAGTACAATATTTCGATTTTCATCTTCGAGAATAATACCACTATCTAAATTTAAAACTAATGTTGCTAATCTATTTTCAGATTCTATCAGTTTTTCTTCAGAAGCGCGTTCTGCGGTAATATCTCTAACAATACCTTGGGCTGCAATTGGTTTTTTATCTTTATCATAAACCACACTAGCATTGATATGCACCCATTTGACTTCTTTAGATTTGGTGTAAATTCTGGCTTCGTAATCTTTAAAAAAACCTTGCGTATGAAGCTGCATAAAGCTAGCCATAGCGTACTCATGATCGTCTTTAAATACGAGGTCTTTAACATTGACGTTATCTCTACCGATATCGTAACCAAATAATCGGGTTGCCGCTTCATTAAATTTTATAATATCCCCTTGAATGTCCATTACGACATAGGCATCTACAATATTCTCAAAAACACCTTCTAATTGTGATGATTTTTCGTCTAATAAATTTTCTAATTTCTGCGATGTAAAGTAGAGTTCTCTTGATTTTTCTTCAAGAATTTTTTCAGCAGCTTTTCGAGCTTTCTTTTCCCTTTCGAGGGCTCTTTTTAGTATATCGATTTGGTCTTGGCTCATTAATTTTTATGAATAATAAACCGTACCTGAGTGCCATCCTCTTTTATTTTTTCTAATGCTATAGTTGCCGTAGCATTAAAATGCTCAAAAGTTTTATTCATTAAACCGAGTCCAAAATGATGCATAGCTCTACTTGAAGTGTAGTCCATTATTAAGGAATTTTCGGTTTTCTCTATGACCTCAAACGTTGGCAGTTCTGCGTCTGGATAAATCTTTCTTACCTCTACATGAATGTGATTTTCTATAGATGAAATCATTTCTATAGGATCTTTATAGGTTGCTAAAAGTCCAGGATAACTTTTTTCAATCACACTAAAAAAATGTTCGGCATAGACCAGTAATAAATTATCAATTGAAATCCCTGTGTTTTCACTAAGATGCTGAAGTAATTGCAACATTTCAGAAAAGCTATACGTCCCAACAGATGTATAAACACCTTCTGATTCTAACTCTGAACTTGAAATAATTCTATCGACCATTTCTAAGCCAAACTTTTCTTCTACAAGATCTAAAAACTCAGTAAAAACAATTCCTTTCATTACACTGTTATTAATTCATTAATACTCCAATATGACAATAATTTTTCGATTTTAGACACATAATCCTCATATTTTAAAGGTTTAAGTACATAACCGGCAATCCCAATTTTATAACATTCTAGTAAATCTCTTTGATTATTAGAGGTGGTTAGAATGATGGTTGGTATATATTTTAGGCGATCATCTGCCTTTAAAATTTTTAAAAACTCTAGACCGCTAATTTTTGGCATGTTTAAATCTAACAAAATGATATCTGGTAAACTGTCCTTATGCTCTAATAATTTTAAAGCTTCTTCTCCATTATTAGCTTCGGTGATTTTATGGTGTAATTGAAGTGAACTGATGGCTCTATTGAGCTTCATCACTTCTATCATATCATCTTCTATTAACAAAATATTGAGGGTTTTCATCTACAACTAATTTTTATGTATCATGGCAAGATAATTCAATTAACGAGATTGCATTTTATAATTCGGTTGAGGGCCATTTAGTGTAGACGGATGGTAGATAAGTGTCGACGAATGGAAAGGCCACCTTTACAGTCTTTCTCTCAATTTCTTTGGTAGTCCTTTCACTACCATATCATAGGAATGGTCTATTAATTCCTTAATAAGTTGGACCGAGAGCTCTCCAGAATGCACATAGACGCTATTCCATTGTTGTTTGTGCATGTGGTAACCTGGTTTTATACT
Organism: Winogradskyella psychrotolerans; assembly: GCF_018860565.1. Lineage (GTDB taxonomy): Bacteria > Bacteroidota > Bacteroidia > Flavobacteriales > Flavobacteriaceae > Winogradskyella > Winogradskyella damuponensis. The sequence continues at coordinate 583,510 of NZ_JAHKPS010000022.1, read as the reverse complement.
GTCGTATTCTGCTCTTAATTCTTGAGCGTATTCGGGATCACATTTTAAGTTTATAAAGGCTTCCCCATTTTCCCAACGCTTTAGAGATGCTAAAGCAAACATCTTTCCTAAAACTTTAAACACAAGGGTATCTTCATCAAAAGGAAAATGTTCGGTGACTGCTTTTTTATTTAGGCAATAATTTCTGTAGTCTTCTATATTCATTTCAATAGTTTATTGTCGTCTCCACCTTCAATTTTTAATGCCGTATAATCTAATTTCCAACCAATAGTCTCTACTAAATTTTCAATAAGATGAATGGCTTCTAAAGCCTCTTGTTTTGCGATATTATACAAACCACTTTCTGGAATTTTTTCCATAATATGCGTTTTAGCTCTAGTCTGTAACTCCGTTAAATCGGCAGCTTCAAACTTATTAAACATACCATCTCGCTTATCATAATAATTTATATTGCTCTCAATAGATAGTACTTCTGGCTGTGGAAAATGTGTTAAATGAACTGTTTTTGTTTTAGCGTTTGAAGACATTTGTACTTTACCCAAATCGAAGCCAACATGCGCTTTAGCATTAATGACGACTAAAGCTTTTTTTCGACTAGAAATTAATTTTAAGAACTTTTCTTTTACATCTTCATAATGATAGATCTCTGCAAAATCACCTTCAACGGTAACAAATTTACAGACGCGTTTTATTTTGTCTAATATTAAAATGGACTGTTCATTAGTGATTTTTTTAGTCTTCCATTGTTTATATATGGTTACTAAACCTAAAGTCACTAAAATGCTAATAATGATTATAAAAAATGTTTCCATGCGTCTTTAAATATATGACACCAGCTTAAGGCTAATGTCACATGTATATTAGTCTATAACTTTATATAAAATAGGTTTACTCGGGCTCGCATCATTCTCAAATGGTGCAATTTGAAGATTAAGCATATAACAACCATCTGATATTTTATTAGACACATAAATAAATTCTGTAATTGTAGCATCTAATCGTAATTTCCCCTTAGTATTCCAAAACGCATTGTGCGCTAAGAGTTCGCCTCCATCTTGCTCTTTGTCTACACTAGGCAAATCAATAAGAAGATGTTTTACTCCTTTGTTTTTTAGATACTCTGCGGCATCTTCTAACAAATACGTTGGGTTGGTATTAGAATATTGTTTGGTGAATTTATCACGTGTATTGGGCATGGTTCTAATCACAATGGCTTCGCGTTTTTTATTGCCTAAGGCAAACTGTAATTGTTTTCTAGAAATCACATAATCGTCGCCTTGCTTTTCTGGAGCAACCGTTACCACTTCCGCTAAAAAGAAAAACTGTTTTAAATGTTGGTTTATAGAATAGACTTTTTCTGTAATATGACCCACAGTTTCTGTATGTGTACCATGCGAATGCGGATTAAAAGTAATGGTATTAAAATTTACCACAGCGCCATTAGCCACACTTACAATTTCACCATCTATAATTTCAGGTTCAATTTTAGGAGGATCTAAATACCATGCATTTACATTATTAGGTTTTCCTGTTAGAGGTATTGAAATATCTAAAGGTTGTGATAAATCTATAGTTCTTTTTTTCGATTTGAATTGTATTGTTGCTAACACGCTTAATTGATTTTAAATAATTCGCTGGCAATACCATCACACAAAAACTGTCCTTTTTTTGTGACGCGTAAATGTCCATCATCAATATACAATAATTGTTGATTTATAAAAACTTCTGATTGCTCAATTAAGTAATCTTTAAAAACAAGACCAAAGTCTTCTTCTACTTTACGAAATGAAACTCCCCAAATAGTACGCAAACCTGTCATTATATATTCATTGTACTGATCGGTTTGTGTTAACGTTTCAATCTCAATGGGCAACTCATGTTGTGCTATAGCGTTTATGTATTTAGAATTATTTTTCACATTCCATCCACGTTGTTTTCCATTAAACGAATGTGCCGACGGTCCAATTCCGAGATAAGATTTCCCTTGCCAATAGGCCGAATTGTTTTTACTAAAATACCCGTCTTTTCCGAAGTTAGATAATTCATAATGTACAAAACCTGAAGCTTCTAGTTTCTCTTTCAACATATGAAATTGTTCATGCGCTTGCTCGTCATCCACATTATCTATAATGCCTTTTTTAATAAAAGACGCCAAAGCCGTTTTAGGCTCAACGGTTAATGCATAGCTTGAAATATGAGGTACTCCAAAACTTAAAGCCATTTCTATATTTGCCAACCATTGCACGTTTGAGGCTCCTGGAATGCCGTAAATGAGATCAAGGGAAATATTTTCAAAATATTTTGTAGCTTCTTCTAAACAAGTTTTCGCTTCTTCTGCATTATGAGCACGATTCATGAGCTTTAAATCGGATTCAAAAAAGGATTGAATGCCAATTGAAAGTCGGTTGATTGGACTTTTAGACAATGCAATGATGCGATCCTTAGACAAATCATCTGGATTCGCTTCAAGCGTAATTTCTGGATTTTCAGTAACGTTATAATTTTTATAAACCGAATCAATCAAAAATTGTAATTCGTCATTCGTCAATATACTAGGTGTTCCTCCTCCAAAATAAATGGTTTCGACTGTAGTGTTTTTAAATTCGTCTTTTCTGAGTTCTAATTCTTTGGCAAAAGCATTAACAAGATCATCTTTCTTCTTTAATGAAGTGGAAAAATGAAAATCGCAATAATGACACGCTTGCTTGCAGAATGGTATGTGGATGTAGATGCCGCTCATTTTAATTTTTAGTATTCAATCAGATTTTAAAAATCAATTACATTCAAATTTTATCTTATTCTTCAAACAAGTCATATAAGGTTGAAATCCTTAAATCGCTGTACAATTTCAAAAAATTATAATAGAGCATATCAAACTGACTGCCATAAATTTCTCGTCTCGTTTCCCAAGATTCATATTCTGGAAATTTCAATTGAAACTGGCCTTCAACAAAAGTTTCCCAAAGTTTTTCTGAAGTTTTAAAAGCTGTTATAAATGTAGAATCCTCACTATTTATAAGCTTCAATTCAATAACTAATGAATCTTTTAATTTTTGAGATTGATAATAGTTTTCATGAGCAATATCATTCATTTCAACTTGCCCTTGACTGAATCCTACTAAAGATTGAAGTAATACAACAAGTAAAATGATGATTCTCATGTTCTGTTTTTAACGGAATAATCCGATTGCAATTGGCTTATTTTTTAACTCGACCTTCATTCTGCTTCACAAAAGCAGACCAACCCGAATAACTTTTACCTACCTCAACACGTCCTTCGTTATAAAAGTGGCAAACGGCGGCAGCCAAACCATCCATAGAATCTAAATTCTTAGGAATTGTTTTAAGCCCTAACATACTTTGCAACATTTTAGCGACTTGCTCTTTACTGGCATTTCCATTTCCGGTAATCGCCATTTTAATTTTTTTAGGAGCATATTCTGTAATCGGCACTTCGCGAGATAAGCCTGCTGCCATAGCAACACCTTGTGCACGACCTAATTTGAGCATACTTTGTACATTTTTACCAAAGAATGGAGCTTCAATTGCTATTTCATCGGGATGATAGGTATCTATGAGTTCTACCGTACGTTCAAAAATAAGTTTGAGTTTTAAATAATGGTCGTCATACTTTTTGAGCATCAGTTCATTAAGTTGCAGAAATTCCATTTTTTTACCTACAATTTTTATGAGTCCAAAGCCCATAATTGTTGTACCTGGATCTATGCCTAAAATAATTTTTTCTTTGCTCATATAATTAATCGCAATACTGGCAACCACTTAATGAAACTGCCAAGCCAAAGGTAAGGTTAAAAACGCTTCCATTAAAAGCTCCCAAACCACTTAACACCGGATTGTAATCATCTAAAGACGTTACTCCGTATAAATAAGCCATATCTGCGTAAATAGCTACTTTTTCGTTTATGGCATAATGCACTTCTAATCCTGCATTAAGATTTAAATACGTCTGTTTATTATCGCGCAATGTACCTAACGGTTTTACCATTGCTATACCTGGTCCTGCATGTGCAACTGTGCGTAATCGCATTGGCAAAAAAGTAAAATATTCTGTAGGATCATATACAAATTGTGCATTAATACGTGAATAGTTGATTTTAAATTCTGGCGTACTATCATCATTAGAGAACCGATTAAATCCGTAATCTAATTTTACACCATAGCGTTTAGTTAACATATGCTGAAGTCCTAAATTTATCGTTGGAAAATTTACGGATTTAGCATAAGAGCCTTTCACAAAACCATCGGTTGTTGGGTAATTAACACCCACTGCAAAAAGTGCTTTCCACTTGGCTGTATCTTTAAATTGTGCCTGACTCTTAAAGCTTATAAAAACGACAATAAAAAAGAAAAGGTAATGTTTAAAATAATGTTGCATCTGTAAGTTTTTGGTTTTATTTGTAATATGTACTCTAATGCGCCTTACAAAACTAAACAATTCTTGTTTGTACTTATTAAATTGAGTATTGTCTTTAGTGCATTTTATTTTATCTATTCTAAACTTTCTGAAAATGAGAATTTACAACTCAATGAATTTATTGCATTTTTAAAGAAAAATGATTCATTTTCACTTAAAAACATTAGTTTTTTAATTCTTTTAAGTAGTTTTAATTGGTTTTTTGAAATTTTAAAATGGCAAAATTTAGTCAAAACAATAAAACACATTTCATTTAAAGCTGCATTAGAACAAAGTTTAGGAGGCCATACAGCATCGCTAATTACACCAAATCGCATTGGAGACTATGGTGCAAAAGCAATGTACTTTACAAAAAACCTTAGAACTAGAATTGTATTACTTAACCTCTTGGGTAATATGACACAAATGATAGTAACGACCATCTTTGGTCTTATGGGTTGTATACTATTTGTGAGCCACTATCAGATTGATGTTAATTATTATAATGTGGTGAGGTTTGTGGCAATACTTATAATACTAGGCTCTCTTATAACTTTAGGAGTAAAACAAAAACGCTTTAAAATTAAAGGCTATTCACTTGTAGCTGTAATCGATTTTATAAAATCAATAACCTTAAAAACACATGCTATAACCCTTTGCTTATCCTCTATTAGATATCTTATATTTTCATTTCAGTTATACTATTTATTAACTGTTTTTGGTATTGATGTTGCTTACACCAAAGCAATGGTTGTAATTACAAGTATGTATTTTTTAGCATCTATTATACCATCTATTTCAATTTTTGATGTGATTATTAAAGGTAGCATTGCGGTCTTTTTATTTGGTTATCTTGAAGTCAACGAACTCACCATTCTTTCAATTACAACCCTTATGTGGCTATTTAATTTTGTAATTCCGAGTATATTTGGAAGTTATTATGTATTAAATTTTAAACTGCCAAAACCTGTAGAATAATGATTGCGCTATTAGCCATTATCACAATAATTATATACCTCTTTGTTATAGGTATACTTATTTATGGTTTTGATAAAATTGAAGACTTTAAGCTACAAGATTTACCTCCTAAAACAAAATTTTCTGTTGTAATTCCTTTTCGGAATGAAGCCGAAAACCTTCCAAGATTACTAAATTCAATAACAAAATTAAATTATCCCAACGGGTTCTTTGAAGTTATTTTAGTAGATGACGATTCTGAAGATGATTCGGTTTTAATTATTGAAAAAATTCTCAAAACCTTAAATAAACAAAAGAAGACTATAGCTAGCGCTATTCGGATAATTAAAAATGAAAGAACCTCTAATTCACCAAAAAAAGATGCCATAACCTCTGCCATTAAACAATCTAAACACCATTGGATAATTACGACCGACGCAGATTGTGTTTTACCAAAGTATTGGCTTGACACGTTTGATGAATGTATTCAAATTAATCAACCCAACTGCATTGTTGCTCCAGTAACCTATAATGGTAAGACCTCATTTTTTAATCGCTTTCAAACTTTAGACATTTTGAGTTTGCAAGGCGCTACTATTGGTGGCTTTGGTATTCAAAAACCATTAATGTGTAATGGTGCTAATTTTGCTTACCTAAAATCTGAATTTATTTCTGTTAACGGTTTTCAAGGTAACGATACCATATCAAGTGGAGACGATATATTTATACTTGAAAAAATATGGAAAAAAACGCCTAAAAAGGTGTACTATTTAAAATCTAAGAAGGCAATTGTAACAACTCATCCTGTAAAAAATATAGACCAATTAATACAGCAACGTTTACGTTGGGCTTCAAAAACAAGTAATTACAATAATTGGTTTGCAAAATGTGTTGGCTTAATTGTTTTATTGGGGAACTTGACCTGTTTATTACTTATGCCGGCTGCTTTTCTTAATTATATAACTCCTAAAATAGCCATAGCTTTATTTGTGATTAAATTTAGCATTGACTTCTTACTATTATTTAAAGCAGCACGCTTTTTTAAACAAGAAAACCTATTACTTTCTTATATGTTTTCTAGTCTCATTTATCCCTTCTTTAGTGTCTATATTGCATTCCTATCATTCTTTAAATCTTATCATTGGAAAGGCAGAAGCGTTAAGAAATAGTGCTCTTTTAAAAAAAATTAGGTAGCTTTACTTAAACCAACTCCAAACTTCAAATGAAAAACATACTATTATCAATGCTTTTGTTTTTGACTTTTCAATTTAATTATAGTCAAGAAAACTATACAATTAATGGAGAAACGCTTGAGCTTAAAACAGAAGTAGATGGAACATTAGATTTACTTTGGACGAGTGATGACGGCAACTATCGTTATTTTGTTAAATCTGAAAATGGTACTATTACCGAATTAAAGAACACAAAAGAAAGCAAACGAAATTTCCTTGAAGAATACAAAACCACACTAAGTAATCTTACAAATGGCACAGCAACAGATAAGCTAAAATTTACACTTTACGACCTTAAAGCTTTTATTAACACTTATAATATGTCTGCAGACTCAACTTATACCTCAGTAGCAACATCTCGAAAAGTAGGCTTTAGATTAGGTGTTTTTGGCGGATTGACGAACAGTCCTTTTGTTAATAATCCTGAAAACACAAAAGTACTGCTCATTGGTGGAGAATTAGAAATTTTTGAAGCTAATTCTTCTCAGCGTCATTCTGGATTTATTCAAGGGCGTCATACATTTGATGATGAAGATTTTAACTATAGCACAAACGAAGCTGCATTAGGGTATCGTTATAGAATTATAAACAAACCTACATTTTCTATTTATGGTCAAGTAAAATTAGCGACTGTAAATATTGCCAGTTCTTCTTTTCAAGATGCTAGCGGAAAACAAGAAAGCCAAAGTGAGACGTCGTTTGATATTCCTTTCATTTTTGGAATAGGATCTGACATTAAAGTTGGCTCTAGTGGTTATATTACAATTACTTATGGAGAATTATTCGCTATTTTTTTAGACAATCAAGGTAATTTTTCAACCGATATTGCTGTAGGTTATAAATTTAATTTGTAATAATACGATTCTTTTGTCGCGCTATTTTAATAGCCTGTTTGACAGTTTGACAAAAAATACTTCGTTAGGCTAAAATAGACCTAATAACGTTTTAATCAATCCTTACTATTACTGGTAATTCAAACGCCGTAGTCACTTGTTGTCCCCTTTTTATTGCAGGAAATATTTTTGGAACATGTTGTAAACTTTGTCTTAGCAGACTATCTATTTCTGGGATTTCCTGTATAGTTTCTGGCTGAATATTAATGGATTCTATTTCTAATAATCCCAAATTATCAATCTTAATTTTAAGTGTAATAGTATCATTAACATCATTAGAAACCACTAAATTTTGAGCTTCTAAAAACTGATTAACACTAGTAATCAATGTGTTTTGAAAACACATTTTACTATCCTCTTTAGAAGTCATGTATTCACAATCAGTAAACGTTGGGTAAGTATCTACTTCATTCCAATTAAAGGTTTGCAGTTCTTCCTCAAGCAAATCTTCAGGATAAACTTTCTTCTTTTCAAAATAATTGCAAGAGGTTGCAAAAAGCAAGATTAAAAGACAAACAATTCGATTCATTACTAGTATTCTAATAGCGAAAAGTACGATATTTTATTCAAAAATCGGCTAGACAACTTCGCTTTTAGATTGAAGCCTTAGCTCTATGCGTTGATTTCATTTTTTATGAGGAATTATTCTTCTTCTTCTAAAAATTTTTCTTGCTTTAATTCTTTGAGTCGACCTTCTGCATAGCTTATAAATGGACTTTTTTTCTGCTTCTCAATAAATTGCTCATACAGCTTAATTTTACTATCTATATCAGCATAATATTCATCTTTAGTTCTAAGGATATAAAACTCGGCCATGATATTGGAAGGATCTTCTTTTAACGATTTCTGAAAGGCTTTAATAGCTTGGTCATACTTTTTCTGTCGATTATAAAGTGTTCCCAATCGTTGATACTCGTCTGCTAACGATCGATCTTGAAGTTTTATGGCTTTAGAAATATACGCTTCTGCTTTTTCAAAATCACTTAATCTCTCGTAATACGTACCAATAACAAATACTGCACTAGCATCGTTTGGGTTATATTTTAAGGCTTGCTTCCTGTGATAAATGGCGTCTTCGTAATCTGAATTTTGCGCGTAACTCAAGCTTAGCTTTTCATGTATGAACTCAGATTTTTCGCCTAAATCCAACAATTTATTAAACCAAACAACAGCATGGGTATAATAGTCTTGATGGTAATAGGTTTGGGCTTTTAAACTGATCAACTCTATATTGTTTTTATAACTTTCTAATCCTTTATCTATATAACGATGTGCCTCTATAAAATTTCGTTTTATTAAATGATGTTTGGCTATTTTAAAAATAGCTTTTTGATGTGTTGCATCCAGCTTAAATGTTTTTTGAAACTGCCGTAATGCCGTAGTGTCTTTTTGCTTTTCTAAAACCACACCTAATTCATAATAGTAATTAGGGTTTAAACTATCGGATGCAATTAAGTTTGAAAATCGCTGATTAGCGTCTTTATATTGTTTTGTTCTTGCTAACAATTTTGCGTATTCATACTGCAACAAAAGGTCATCTGCATTTACTTGTATTGCTTTTTCATAATTATTTAGAGCTTCTCCATAATTCCCTATGGCCATATAGGCTTTTGCAATATCATCGTAAACCTCCTCTAAATTATCTAAAGATTTATAAACCTCTATAGCTTTAGAAAAGTTGCCATTATTATAGAGATGATCTGCTTTCGCCTTAGCGTTTTGTGCATTTAAATTTAAGGTAAACACAACCGTTAATAGCCCAAAAAATAGTTTCATACGCAATTAAAATTATTATTTTTTAGATCCGTGAATTTGATATTCAATTGGTAAAGAAAACGGCACATTTACAAGTTCACCATTTTGTTGCCCAGGTATAAATTGTGGTAATAATTTTATAACTCTAACGGCTTCTTCTTCTAATTTAGGATGTGGCCCTCTAGCTCTAATAGTTTTAGCATCCCCATTTTTATCTATTGTAAATTGCACAAGGATTCGTTTTTTACCAGAAGACAATCCCAATGATTGCGCTAAATTGAGATTAAAATTTTTATTTACAAATGAATTAATAGTACTCACCGTACATGCTCTTTTGTCTGCCTCTGAAGACCGATCTACGCAACTCGAGTGAGCTGGTGCTATTTCAACGACACTAAAAGGCACATTTTCTTTATCGTTTAAACGCTCTACAGCGCGTTTCCTTATGCTTTCTAGCACTTGTAAACTATCTTTTTTAAAATCTATTACGTTTTTAGAATCTCCATGAATCTGAAAAACAATAGGAATAGAAAAAGGCACAACCACAACGTCACCTTTTTGTTTACCTGGAATAAACGGAGGCAAGGTACTAATAACACGTTTGGCCTCTATCTCTAATTCTGGACTTGGCCCTCTTGCTTTTATGTCTTTAACAGTCCCATCGGTATCAATTTTAAATTGTACAAAGATTCGTTTTTTTCCTGGACTTAAATTATCACCTATAGCTGTATTAAAGTTTTTACCGATATGCTTGTTTACAAAGTTACTAAAACAGTCTTTTCGTTCTTTATTAGATTCTAAATCTTTACATTCAAATGTCGTTGGCGTTTCTTCTATAACTGAAAAAGGAACTTCTATGTTTTCATCAATCTCAATAACTGTTTCTGTAGTTTGGTTTGAGGTGTAAGAATCTATTGCAAACGTCTGTATACCGTCTGTAACTACAAGTTTTTTAAAATATGAATCACTTTCTAACTGCTTTAGCAAGTCATTAAACCTAACTTCTTCTTCTTTTGTTTTATTTGCTAAATCTTCTACAAATAATTTAAGAATACCATCTTGAGTATTTAACTCCCAATGTTCTTTTGCTGCTTTTGTATTTTTGTACGTTTTATATTCTGCATAGTTTTTATACCTGCTTTCTTTCATAAATTCAGAATAATCGAGATCATCCTCATTGAGTGTTCCATTTTCTGATTTTTTTTGAACATAACTATCCGATATATACAATCTAAAAGCATGCATTTTTAAAAACTCTTCTTTAGACAGCAGATACTTTTCTAAACTATTCTCACTAAATCCTGCATATTCAAAAAGCTCATTAAAATCAGCTCCGGCTTTTTTCATGGCAACCAACTCATTGTAATATTTAACAATCAAGGCTTCATCAGTAATTTCCTGATCAACAACTTGTTCATTTTGCTCTTTATTTTGCTGCGCTCTAACTTCTGTAGACGTATAAATTAACATCCCAAATACCATAGGAATTAACAAGGCGTATTTTATGAGGTTAAGCTGTTTTGATTTTGATTTTTGTAACATAGTGATTCGTTTTTTGATTAATGATTTATTAAAAAATGTATTGGTAAAAGACACCTGATTAACATCTAAAACCTGATTGAGTAAACTTGTATAATAATCTGCCTTACCACTTTGTTTTACCGCTTTGGCATCGGCAATATATTCGTGTAATTCTTTGATTCTATTTTGATAGATGTAGACTAAAGGATTGAACCAAAACACTATTCTTAACACTTCAAAAAATAATAAATCTACGGTGTGAAATTCTTTAATATGAACCAACTCATGCTCATAAATGGTTGGTTTTTCTGATTCTGAGATTTGTTCTCCTAAAAATATGGTGTTGAAAAACGAAAATGCCGCACTACTTTTTATGAGCTTAACAATAAGGATATTACCTTTCCAACGTTTAGGATTTTTATGTTTTAACCAATATAATTTGGTGATTTTAGCTAGAAAAATCAATGATGCTATCACAATGCCTACTACTGCAATTATTTGCCAAAGTGGAGTTTCTGGTTCCTCTAAAATAATACCAGCTAGTTCTGCCGTTTGAATGTCGTAAACCGTAGGTGCTTTTACTCCTATAAATACTTCTGGCAAGTGAATTACAAAATCTTTCGTTGCCATAGTTTTCAATTCTGGAAATTTTAGAAATGGTAACACAAATGAAAGTATGGACGTAATTATTAAATACGCTCTATTGTAATTAAAGAAGGTTTCGCGCTTTAAAAACAAATCATAAATCAATAAAAATAAGGCTTGAAACGCAATAATTTGAAGAATAGAATACAACATAATTAGTTCTTTTTATTGATTTCATCCAATAAGGTTTCTATGTCCTTTATATCCACATCATTTTTCTGAACAAAAAACGACACCATACTCTTAAAAGAGCCTTGAAAATAATTATCTACCAATTTATTGATGGACTGATTACTGTAAGATTCCTTGGCAACTATAGGAAAGTAAACATGTCCTTTTCCTTTTTTCTCATAGTTTACAAAACCTTTACTTTCTAAAATTCTTACGATTGTAGACACCGTATTATATGCAGGCTTAGGCTCTGGTAAAATTTCAATTATAGATTTTACATTGGCTTTTTTAAGCTGCCATAAAGCTTGCATAATTTCCTCTTCTGCTTTTGTTAACTGCTTCATTGTATTCTTAACTTTATTTAGAACCTCATAAAATAATTTTGTTTTTATAAGCCTCTGACTGTTATAATTATTCTCAGATCCTAAAATAAATTCAGGATATGCTCTTTGATTTTTTCTAAATCACACTGCTAATATAACTAAAAAATTAGTTTAAACTAATTTTTTAGTTCACAAATGTAACTTTGTTCTGCTTATTGCGACGTATAGATGAATTCAAATTATATATATGGAAATTTTTTTAGTGCTCTTAGCACTACTTTTAATGATTTTAGGTATTCTAGGTAGTTTTCTTCCTGTTTTACCCGGACCACTAACCAGTTGGGTTGGTCTTTTAGTGCTTCATTTTACAGATGGTATAGAATTAAGTACAACCTTTTTAATTGTCACTCTAGTATTTGCCGTTTTTATTTATATACTAGATTATATTATTCCTGCCATTGGCACCAAACGTTTTGGTGGTAGTAAAGCTGGAATGATTGGCACCACTTTAGGTTTAATTATTGGCTTATTTTCTCCTATTCCATTTGGGATTATCATTGGTCCTTTTATAGGTGCGCTTATTGGAGAAATGATACATAGAAATGATTTCAACAAAGCCTTAAAAGCTGCTTTTGGATCGTTCTTAGGATTTATAGCATCTACTTTTTTAAAATTTATTGTGGCTGTAATTTATTTAGGCTTTTTTATTGTCAAATTATCGGAACACAACACAAGTTGGTATTAAATCTTAAAAACATTATATAAGAAAAAAACCTAGCCGCATACTATGTGACTAGGTTTCAATTCTTGCTATTAATTCAACAATTACTTAACGAGGGATTAATTAATTCTTGCTGATGGTGTAAATATAAGTTAGTGGTTTTACTTTTTGTTGCGGAAAAACCGCAAACTTACTGTGGAAAAACCGTAGTTCCTTTAATTAACAGTAGTTGCAAGCGTTTTTATTTACCTAAAACAAGCGCTATTTTTATCATTTTTCTATAAAAACCCTTTTTCTCGAGCTTCTTTTAGTAATGTTTCGTCTTTTCCATCTTCTACAGAAAACAAAAGTTTAAGTTGTTTTTTTCGTTTTTCTATCGCACTTGTAGAAATATCTACATACTCATTTAAGCTTCTTGTCTTAATACCTTGTGATAGTAAATGCAGAATTTTTCGGTTAATATCATCAACATAAATATCACTAGAAATTGTTTTCTTCAAATAATTATTAACCGTACTGCTATAATAAGGTGGAGATTTTAATATTTGCTGAAAACCATCTGCCAATTCCATAGATGTTAAATCACTTTTTATAAGAAAGCCGTCTGGATTTATTTCTTTAATTATATTATGAATTCTAAACGTTTCATTAAACATGGTAAGAATGACAATCTTAGCTCTAGGCATTAATTTTTTTGCCAGTAAAGCCAAGTCTTCACCTGAGGCATATTGGCCATCTTCTGATCCAGGTAAACTGATATCAAAAAAACAAACATGATATGGGTATTTTTTTGATGCACGCTCTATCATAATAACTGCTTCGTCACAATTATGCGCTGTATCTATATGTAAAGTTTGATCATTTTGCTTTGTTGCCATTAACACATTTTGATAGCCCTCAATAATAATTGGGTGGTCATCTACCATTAAAATGTTGATATGATTCATGTGGTTATTTTTTTTGGTCACATGTTATTCTCACACTAAACGTATTGCAATAAATATTGAAATTCGTTTTGCGCTCGGGTCATGCTGATTGGTTTATATAGGGAATCTGAACATTAACTTGTGTTCCATTGTATGGCTGGGACGAAAATGAAATCTCACCTTCAATATCTTCAACACGAGATCTCATGTTTTTTAACCCAATACCTTTTCTACTTTTAGAAGTATCAAAGCCTTTGCCATCATCGATAATATCTATGCAAATTAAGTGTTTTTCTAATGAAATACTAATTTTTATCGTTTTTGCATTAGCATGCTTATAGATATTTTGCATGGACTCTTGAATGATTCTATAAATATTAATTTTGGTTTTATTTGACACCAAATCCCAACTAATATCATCCGTATAATTAAATTGATGTTCTAAGTTATAAGCTTCAGCCTGGTTTTCAATAAGTTCAGTCAGAATATCCATAAACCCAGATCCAGCTACAAAATCAGTATTTAATTCGTGAGATATTTTACGTATATCTTGTTCAACAGTTTGAAGCTGACTAATATATTTAGCCCTAGTCATCATAGCTTCTTTTCCTTCTTTAAAATTAATACTGTCCAAACTTAAGCGCACACCAAAGAGTCCGCCCAATACACCATCGTGCAATTCTTTTGATACTCTTATTTTCTCCTTGGCTCTAGCTTCATCTACTTTATCTTGTTGCACTAACATTAAGTTATAAATATCTTCATTTGCTTTTTGCTGTACCTGTATAAGCTTTAATTTTCTATTTTTTGCACGTTGAGAAACGAATAGATAAGTTAAAATTGCCGTTACCAATAAACCAATAGATAAGATAAGTAAGTATAAATTTTCTTTAGAAATTTTTTCGTTTTCTGCAACTAACTGATCCGTTTCATATTCTATTCTTGCGAATTTATTCCTAACGTTACGTTCTATATTTATTAAACTATCGCTTAACTTAATATACTCATATAAATAACGTTTACCTTCTTCGCCTTTTTTAATTTTTGAAAGCAGCATTAATGCTTCTAATGTATAATTGTTAGCATATAACTTTTTGGATATGTTATAAGCTTCCTCAGCATATATATAAGCTGAATCATTTTCCTCGAATTCGAGATAAAATTTAGACAAATCAATATCTACAGCAATCCTAATTAAATCATCATCATACTGTACAGCTAAATCATGCGCTTCATGAAAAGTTTTTGAAAGCTCGGAGTAATTTCTATTGCCATTAAGCAGTTGGGTATGCCCAAGATTACTCATAATTAAAGCATAAAAAGTAGGATCTTCTTCATGATACTTTGATCGCAACGGCAACAAACTACTATACAACTCAATAGCCTTATCGTAATCTCCAATTTTCTTATAAACGAATGCCTTATTATGAATAGAGAAAACTCTATTAAGAAAACCGTCGTTCATTTTGTTAGCTATATTTATAGCCTTATCATGGTATTGAATAGATTTATCAAACTGATTAAGCTCCGAAAATATACCAGCAATTCTATTATGTAAGATCCATAAATCGTCTAAATTATCTTCATTTTCTGGTAACTCATTCAAAAGTTTTATAGCCCGAATGGCATTGGTTTCACTTGAGGTATAATCTTTCTCATTATACTGTAAATCTGCAATACTCATTAAAGAATAAGCTTCTTCCTTATAATTTTTTAACGCCGAATAATATTTTAGAGATTTTGAAAAATAGAAAAAAGAACTATCATAGACTTTAACATAGTTATAGTAACTCGCCAAATTTCCTGCAGATACAGCAAGAGCAGAAGTGTCTTTGATTTTTTTAGCTAATTTATAATTGAATTGATTTACAGAGATGTATTTATCATAATCTTCTGCATAAAAATATTTTAAAGATAGATTTCGATTTGCTTTTAATACTAAAGAATCAATTTTTGAAGTTTTAGCAATCTCAACGGATTGAAGACTGATAGCAATGCGTTCCTCTTGCGAATAATTAGACTTCTTAGATTCTTCTATAAGTGAATCTACCTGAATCGCTATCGTATTACGACCAGAGTTCTGACCATAAATTTTTGTACATAAAAATAATATTAAAAATAAAGCCCTCAACAATTTAATTATAAGTATTTACTCAAAGGTATATTAAATATATGGAAGGCAAAAAGCCCTAATCGTAATTAGGGCTAATTATTAATATATTTTTTTTGACGAAGGTTTAACCGTTAGTCTTTAACTTAACTTTATTTTTTGTGTGCGCAATTAAATCATAGTTCTCATGCGTGTTATAAGTAGGCTCATCATTATTAGCTACAACAGCTTCAGACTGTACTCCAGATACAGTTAATAATAATACAGCGGCTAGGGCAATAGTAATTTTTAGGGTTTTCATATGTATATATAAATTTAGGGTTTACAAAATAGTCAACATTAAACTGAGCAACGCAAAACGTTACACTGAGGGAAGGGAATGGATTATTAACAATTTTTAGGGGAACCTAAAATCATACTAAAACTTAAAACGAGGGACGTTTTTTAGACAATTATTATGCCTATAGTAAAATGAATTAATACTTCACTTTTTAAGCGTTTTAAAAACTTAATCAGCACTGCAAATATAAACGTATTTTTGATACATCCTAATGAATTGTCGATAAAATACATATTTCAACTGACAAAATGCACAACTCCTGTTTATAACTTGTTGACAACTTGATATCTAAACTTAAATTTTGTTTTAGTAAATTTTATAGTTTTTTAAAACCAACTTGAGTCAAAATCACGCACTATAACAACATTTTAAACAATAGAATATACAAGTACAAATAACCGAAGAAAGAGAAAATCAGAACACGACTTTAATATTAAAAAAAACTATATTTCAACTAAAAACTAACGCATCAGAATAGAAGAGTTTGTCAATAACATTTTGAGACATGTACATTACACAGTATATAAACACTCATCATCAAAACTAAAATTAGCACTAAAAGGTGGAGATTACATATTTAAGCACTAATAACAATTACGTTATACCAGTTTTAAAGGCAGAAATGGCCATGATATTTACTGAAATAGTATAGCCAAAGCCAATAGTTTCACTATCATTTAAGTTCTGTTTAAAGACAAGCAAATGATTTTAATAAAAGGTAGGCTAATTAGCACTGTAAGATAAAGATTTAAAATAGCCTAAAACAAAAAAGCATCCCAATCTTCTTATTCAGAAAAAAGGAAAGCCTTTCATTGGAATACCAAATTGCTTTGGTAAACTACTTCCAAGATCTCTCTTGGAACAACACAACGTCTTTTAATCGCTAAAAAAAAGCTTCAATTTCTTGAAGCTTCTTTTTGCAATTTTAGCGGTCTGGACGGGACTCGAACCCGCGACCTTCGCCGTGACAGGGCGACATTCTAACCAGCTGAACTACCAGACCGTTGCTTAATTGCGAGGGCAAATATACATCGCATTTTTAATTTGACAAACAAAAAACTAAAAAAATAAAAAATATTTTAAATAAATTTTTGACGCTCTATCATATAAGTCGTCAATATGTTGTCAAATCCAGCATTAATATCAGCTTCTACATACTTAATTCTGTATTGACCACACCTTAGTTTCAAGTCCGTAAAGTATTCTTTTACAGCTTTTTCATAAGTATATTTAATATTATCTGCATACAAATTAATATGATCTCCAGTCTCCACATCGATAAATCGTTTGGGCCTGTTATCAAAATCAAAAGACAGTTCTTTTTCTTTATCAAAAACATGAAATAAGACTACTTCATGCTTATTATGCTTTAAATGTCGTAATGCTTCAAACAGTTTTTCGTCATCTTCTGACGTTTGAAACATATCTGTAAACACAAAAATTAAGGAACGACGATGAATTTTTTCGGCAATCTGATGCAAATATCTGTATGTTTCTGTTGTTTTAGTCTCAGGTTTAGAAACTACAGCGTCACTTAATTTATGTAATAACATTTGATGATGACGCTCACTCCCCTTTTCTGGAGCATAAAAATCGTAGTTATCACTGTAAATACTCAAACCAACAGCATCACGCTGCTTTTTTAGAATATGCATTAAAGACGCACTTGCTAAAGCTGAAAATGCAATCTTATTAAGATTATCTATACTAGTTCCTGCTGTTTCTGGATAATGCATAGACGTACTATTATCTAAAATAATATGACAGCGCAAATTAGTTTCCTCATCATAACGCTTGGTATATAAACGGTCTGTTTTCGCATAGAGCTTCCAATCAATATGCTTAGTGCTTTCACCTGGATTGTAAATTTTATGCTCCGCAAACTCAGCAGAAAACCCATGAAATGGACTTTTATGCATTCCAGCAATAAAACCTTCAACAACTTGCTTCGCTAACAACTCTAGGTTTTTAAATCCGCCTGCTTTATTGAGTTCTTCTTGTAAATTCATTTAATTAATTTAAAATATCATGCTTCATTTTCTGAATTAATACTTCACAAATTTTATAGTACCAATCCCTTCTAGAACGACAAAATACACTCCTTGTTTTAAGTGGGCGACATTTACGGTAACATTTTTTGAATTACCCGCATTACGCACCATCACTTTTTGCCCTAAACTATTAAATATTTGAAAAACTCCTATTTCAATTTTAGAAGATGTAATCGTCAATTCTTCTTTTCCTACTGGAACAGGAAACACACGAATTTGATGATTTAAATCGTATTCAAATTCAGAAACCATTAAAAGTGGACCATTAGACGCACCAAAACCCACTGTTACACCTACATCACTTTGCTTATAAGGACTATGCGTTATTGTAGCACCATATTCTTCTGCACCAACATCGTAAACTCCAGATCTTATACCTCCAAAAACGTCATCTAAAAAAAGTGATTCACCATAAGTTCCTATAGATCCATTAATAGCAGAACTTGATGCTAAAATTGGATATACTCCATCCGCATTCAAATTGGTATCTAAAAATCCCGAACCAATTGTAAAACCTTCAATTGCATCTCCTGTTCCTGAATTATACATATTCCCTTCAAAAACAGAATTAGTTGCAGATCTTTCGGTTTCAATATATACCTCACAATCTACAATAAGATTATTTGCTACGGTAATATCATTTGGTGCGACATTTTGACCAGAGCCTCCTGAATCTACTCCTATACGAAGTCCTAGATCACAATCTACAATTGTATTATTAACCACCATTAAATTATGAATTGGACCATAACCATTCAGCTGATCGTTATTGGCCTGTGTAGCCGAAATGTTTATAGCTCCAAGCGCTCCACTTTTACTCGATGAATTTTGTTTGGTAGCGTTTGTGCCTTGTATGTAATTGTTATAAATACGATGATCTTCGCCAATAACACGAATTCCGCCATTAAAATAAGATTCGGTTTGACCGTCATTTAAAAAGAAATTATTATAAACCGAACAACCATTACCATGTCTTAAAGATAAGGCACCTAAATAATTTTCGAAGGTGTTTCTAAAATACTGGTTGTTTCCACTTTTATTGGCAATAATTTCGGGTTCACCACCTTTAACTTCGTAAAAATAATTATCATACACTTCAGACGACGAATCGGATAAGGACTGGCTACTATCACCAATTCTAATTACATCCACATCGTTGTATTCATCTGCTAGGCCCACTTGATTTCTATAGGCAAAATAGTTATGATGAATTTTCATCCGGTCTTCAATACCAGTTGTTCTTTGATTAAAAATCATAGAACCCAAACAGTCTTTATTAATTAAAGTGCTGTAACTAATTTCATTGTCTTGGCCATAAACTCTAATCCATCTGAAATCACTGGTATTTGATGGCGGATTATAATCATCTATTTTAACCTGAGAAACTTTACAATTTGAACATTCAGAAACATTTTTAAACGAAATTACATACGAATTGGCACCAAATTGGTTAAACGTGTATGTTCCTGTAAAAATAATTCCTGTTAAAGTAATATAAGAACCACCCATTTTTATACGGCAGTTATCAAATATAACTCCGCCTGGTGTTTCTGCTTGTATAATTATACGGTTGGAAAAAGACCCATTGGCTTCAATAGAAAAATCACCATTACTATAAGTCCCATTTTCAATAGTAATTACAGAGCCTTCTACGGCAGAATCTAGAGCATTTTGAATAGCTTCTACTGAGTCAATTTGAGCATTCCCAAACCAACAAGCCAGAAAACATAAAATATTAAACAGAGTGATTTTAGAAATCATGGTATAGGATTAAGAATAATTTTTATAAAAATAAATCAATTATAAAAAACCCTACTAAAAAGAAGAAAGAATTTAATGTTTAATCCTAAAAATGATATGGTCTATTTTTAGGATTAAACATCTTATTTGGTATCGATTACAAAAGGGCGTCGATAGCGTCTGAATAAGCTTTTTTAGGTGCAACTCCAACTTGGCGACCAACAACTTCACCTCCTTGAAAAACCAATACTGTAGGTATGTTTCTAACACCATACTTAGCAGCAAATTCTTGGTTTGCATCAACATCTACTTTACCAACTACAGCTTTACCTTCGTATTCTGTGCTAATTTCATCAATGATTGGTCCAACCATACGACAAGGTCCACACCAAGCAGCCCAAAAATCAACTACTACTGGTTTATCACTTTTTAATACTGTCTCTTCAAAATTTGCATCTGTTATTTCTAATGCCATAATATTTATTTTTAATTGTTTTGCAATTCGTTTTTGAAGCACCTTTCTATTGGTGCAACTGCAAAATTAGTCAAAATATTTGGCAAACCTTACAATGGCTGTATATGTTTTGGTTATAGCCACATAGACGACTTATATATGCACTTTTTTGGGCGCATAAACCAGGCTGTCCGCTATATCTTTTTTGCTTTTAATGGCAAAAAAGGATGCCGCTACCATCCTTTGCGCAAATTCTGCGTAATAATTAAGCTTTAAGTCAAATCTATTTGAAATATATCTGACCTTTATAAATTGTTATTCTATAGCATTCTTATACAAAAATTCTAAAATCAGCTTTGCGATATCTCTTGTTTTTTCTTCTGCAGCAAAATGCCCAGCATCCAATAAGTGTAACTCCGCATTGGGCAAATCTCTTAAATAGGCCTTCGCACCATCCGCGTTAAATTTCAAATCCTTTTTTCCCCAAACAATTAGGGTTTTTGGTTGCTGTGCTCTTAACATGGTTTGCCATTTCGGATAGCGAATCAAATTGGTATTATAATCTTGAAAGAGCTGTACCTGAATTTCTCTATCACTTTCAGATTTTAGAAATGCCAAATCATGTGTCCAAGCATCCGGACTTTGGATATTGATATTTGTACTGTCTAAATCAAATAAGTATTGCTTGTTAATTATCCCGTCCTTACCTGTAAGATTGTATAAGAAATTATACTCAGCTTGTGAGGTATCGCTTTGTGCCGTTCTAAAAAAATCTTGTCGTTGAGGCGTTAAACCGTCTAAATACATGTTCGCATTCTGAACAATTAAAGCTCGAATGCGTTTTGGATTTTTCATCATCATGCGATAGCCCACAGGAGCTCCAAAATCTTGCATGTACATCACATAGTTCTTAATTTGAAGCGTATCAATCAACTGCTGCGTATAATCTGCCAATAGATCAAAAGTGTAAGTCGTCATTGTGGGATCTAAATGTGTACTGTAACCCGACCCTAAATTGTCTGGCGCTACAACATGATAATGTGTCGCCAACATAGGAATAAGGTTTCTATACGAATGTGAAGATGAGGGATAACCATGTAGTAAAACTATGGTTGGGTTATTTTTGTCTCCTGCCTCTCTATAAAACAGTTTTACACTATCAATGGCTACATAATTATAAGTCGTCGCTAGTGGTAAAAAGAACTGTTTTTTAGAGTCGCCTGATTTAGTCTCACAGCCCAACAAGGCTAATGATACCAATACAATTATTACAAATTGCTTCATCTTATATTTTGTCTGATTTATGCGTCAAAAGTCTTTTGAAACTTGAAGAATAGAAAAGTCATAACCTAAACAGAAATAGGTTATGACTTAGTAATTGTTGTATGCTTTTAATTTCTACCAGCCATAACACCACCATCGGTATCCCAAATCGCACCTGTTACCCAAGTCGCTTTGTCTGACAATAAGAATACAATACTATTGGCAACATCTTCCGATTCACCAAAACGACCTATAGGATGAAACCCATTAAAGCCAACTAATGCTTCTTTAGCTGCGTCTTCACCTCCAAAAACACCGTGATACACAGGTGTATTTACTAAAGCCGGCGACACGGCATTAACACGAATATTATCTTCTGCTAATTCCATCGCTAAATGTTGTGTTAGCGAATGTAAACCTGCTTTTTGCATAGAATAGGCAGTAGATGGTGTTGCTTTAACAGCTTGTTTTGCCCACATAGAACCTACATTAACGATAGCACCACCTTGAGTTGCTTTCATCTTTTTAGCAGCACTTTGCGTGATAAAAAAGAAGCCTCTGTTTAAATCTAAATACGAATTATAATCTTCCATCGTATGGTCTAAAAACGGTTTAGGACCGAAAATTCCTGAAGCGTTTACCAAATAATCTAAGTTATCTAAACCATCTATTTTTGCGATTAAAGCGTCTACTTCAGTCGTGTTAGAGATGTTTGCCTTGTGTTTAACCAAATTTGGTGCATCGGCAATTTTATCGGTATTTCTACCTACAACATGCACTGTTGCTCCTCCTTCTAATAAGGCATTTGCAGTTGCATTACCTATTCCACTTGTGCCGCCAACAACTAAGGCTACTTTGTTTTCAAATTCTTTGATTGCATTTTTATTTAATTATTAATTATAGACAGACAAGTCTGTCTTTGTGTGTTCAAATTTTTTTTAAGCTATTATTTTTTTACACAAATTTTTAGACTCAACAATAGGCCAATCTTCTTGATGTAGGTGGCTTTCTCCAACAGCACTTTCGTAGAGTAAGTAAATTTGTCTTGCCAGTGAATTTACTTCTTCACTTTTAATATCTTCTAAATTGTTTGTGATTAGTGTTGCGATACGTGTAATAAAATCATTTTTTTGAGATTGAATTTCATTTCGAATGATCTCATTGTCTTTGGGAATTTCTGAAACCGTTTTTATACACCAACACCCATTAAAATCTTTGTCCTGATAAAACAGTTGAAGAAAATCGAATATTGCTAGGATTTGCTCTTTTCCCTTTGGTTTAGACATTGTAAACGTTTCAAAATCACTTAGAAAATTAATATTCTTGTGTTGAAGATACGCCAGACAAATTTCTTCTTTAGATTTAAAATGATTATATAATGTTGCCTTAGCAATTCCTGCTTCGGCAATAATTTGATTAATACCTGTAGAATTATACCCATTCTTATAAAATAAAAATGAGGCCGTTTCTATAATTCTATGTTTTACTTCGGCATGTTTCATGATGCAAATATATCAATTATTTTTAAAAACAGACAAGTCTGTCTGTTTTATTTATTACAATCAAAAAAAAAACACATGCATTAGAGAACTATCTTCGTTTTAAAACGCCTTCAAATGGCCTTTAAATGTATTGTGATGTCATTCATTCAGTATCTTGAAACCTTTCTTTTATCTTATTCTCGACTCTAAAAAACAATAGAATAACCATTACAATCATTAAACCCAGACCTAAAATTGTAGAAATCCCTTCTGTGGGTTGATATACCAAACCTATGAGTCCAACCACTGAAAGTAGCAGTCCGTACTTTATCATTTGTTTAGAGGCATATAGTTGTGCAAAATCCCATCTCAGTTGATTTTTCATAGAGCTTGCTGTTCTATACCCATAGAATCTATTGATCTACTTTGGTGGAAATTTGTACATAAAACATCCTACGATACAAAAGATGAGTCCACTACTAAATGGAATTAAAAATAATGGGTTTTCGAATAACATATTATGCACTAATTTTTTAGACTTGGCCCTGACCATAAATGGATAAAATTTAATATCGTTTGAATAGCTCAACCGTTATTTTTGTATGCATTATTACCATTGTATTTATTTTAGATATTTATGCATATAAATATTTGAAACTATTAAAATCCCCATTAAAACAAAGAGCAATAACATTATAAAGATGGAATCCTTATGCTTAACATGTGCAACTAATGCCGTTACTAGGAAAAATCCAACGCCAGCATAAGTCCATTCTTTTAACTGCGATGATACAAATGGCAGTACTAATATAATGGCTGCTATACTTTTTAGTACTGCCAACTCTATCCTAAAATAGTCAGGAAAACCCAATGCTTTAATGCCATCAATAGTACTTTTACTAAATAGGTAAGAATACGAACTTAACAATAGAAATGCAGAAATGATGCCTGTAGATATCCAGTATATTGTTTTCATACGAATTGCTTATAAAAAACTTGCCTTTAACTGATTAACAATCTTAGTGCCATCCGGATCGGCTTGCGTTTTTAGTTCACAAAAATCTTCAGCCCATTTTGAGGTTCTAATTCGCAGTGGTGGCTGTTCATGCTGTGCGACATTTAAAACCACTTCTGCAACCTCAGCTCCTGTTTGATACACTTGATTTTCACTTTCATTTGCTCGTTTTTGATTTCCTGCCATATATCGTTCAAAGATTGGTTGGTATTCTCCAGCTGCAAATTGACCTTCAACAGCGGTTATTTCGATGGCAGACGTCATAAATTCTGTAGCAATTCCTCCTGGTTCTACACAAGTGATTTTAATATTGAAAGCATCACTGACATAAGTTGCTAAAGCTTCCATAAAACCTTCTACGGCAAACTTTGCTCCACAATACAATTCGTTAAATGGCTGTCCTACTAAACCACCAACAGAGGTAATACTTATGATTTGACCACTCTTTTGTTTTCTCATATAAGGCAGCACTGCTTGTGTACAGAATACCACTCCGTGATAATTCACTTCAGTTACCCATCTAATTTCATCTTCTGTAGATTGTTCAGTTGTTTTGGCAAATCCGGCTCCTGCATTATTGACCAGCACATCTATTTTACCATCTTTTTCTATAATGGTCTCAACCGCAGATGTAATGGAGTAAATTTTAGTGACATCTAAAGGAAGTAACTCAATATCCAAATTTTCTTCTTCTATTTTCTTTTTAAGTTGGTCAGCTTTTTTAAGGTTTCGCATTGTAGCATAGACCTTATAATTATTCTTAGCAAATAGCATTGAAGCTTCAAACCCTACTCCTGTTGATGTTCCTGTAATTAATACATTTTTTTTCATAATTATTGTTTTAACGAATGAATATTCATTCCAATTATTAGGTAAATTTTTTTATTCTTTAATGGCGTCCCAAACCATTTGTGCTTGATTTTTAAGGGATGTTGTTTTTGTTTCTGACTGGTGAAAATACCATCTTAAATAAGCCAAAATAGCACCACCAATAAACATTAATATTTCGTCTAATTCTATAGCTTTAATAATACGCTCTTGTTGACCTTTAACTAATAGTTCATGGACTGAAGCAACGGATTTCCCTCCTTCTTCTCTGCTTTCTTTAGTAATAATTGGAGACGCTTGTAATTGCTCCATAAATTTAAAATAAGCAGGATTTGCAATAAAAAAATCAATAATAGATCTTAGATAATTCTCAAATTGTGTTTTTATTGGTTGCTCTACATCAAAATCTAAAAACACTGATTTTTCTTTGACCTTTATATTTACATAAATCTCATTGATTAAAGACTCTTTGTTAGGGAAATAGTTATAAATTGTTCCCATTCCTGTTCCGGCAGCTTTTGCAATAGCAGACATTGGTGTATTATGAACTCCTTTCTCTGTAAGCAGTATAAGTGCAGATGATAATATGACTTCTTTTTTATTCACATGCAAATATAAATGCATTGGAATGAATATTCCAAATAATACTGTAGATTTCTTAATTTAATGTGTTAATCGAAAATGGAATCATGAAAAACGAAATTCTACCCAATGCTTACTATAGCTCGTTTTTATTAAATTTTGAACTTCTTATTGAAATTAATATTTCTTCTCCTATTCCGTCATCTACGAAATTTAGACTTAAAGATAAAACCTTTTCGTCAAATAATCTTTTATAGTTTATTGATTTAATAATAAAAGAATCTTACATTTTCGTGTTCATTTCAAATACTAATTCAACTTATACATTATATCATGTTCCTTCAGACTATTTAACAGCTGTTGTGAAATTTTGACTTTATTTTTTCGGCTTGGCATCTGCACTTTTATCTTTTCAGCATTATCATAGACCACAAAATTTAGAGTTTGATTGCCTTCATGGAATTTTATTAAGTCATATAACACAGAAACGGTTTCCTTTTCTAAATCTCTAATA
Source organism: Winogradskyella psychrotolerans (assembly GCF_018860565.1). Taxonomy (GTDB): domain Bacteria; phylum Bacteroidota; class Bacteroidia; order Flavobacteriales; family Flavobacteriaceae; genus Winogradskyella; species Winogradskyella damuponensis. The sequence continues at coordinate 557,574 of NZ_JAHKPS010000022.1, read as the reverse complement.
TTTAATTGAATGGATAATTTTTTAGCATAAGTATCCATCACATCATGCAGCAACTGAAAATTATTAAACTGAATTCGTGGTTCTCCTTTTTTACCAGTATCTCTATTGACCCAACCTTCACGTACAAAGGCGCGCACATAAACAAAAGAATTGATGACAAAGAAGTGTCTAAATTTTAAATAATCTTCTCCAAAAATCCGAAACTCAAAACTATCAGTATAATCTTCAATCGTAAAAATAGCCCAACCTTTACCTTGTTTACTCACTCGATGTTGCACATCTGTAACCACACCTCCAAAGGTTACTTCCTTATTCACTATAGCTTCCAAATCGTTGAAATGCGCCACCACTCCGTTGCAAAAGGTTTTCATTTCAATGGCAAAATCGTCTAAAGGATGTCCGGAAATATAAATTCCTACCACCTCACGTTCTCGAGATAGTTTCTCCATTGTTCCCCAATCTTCACATGGTGGCACTACAGGTTCTGCTATTTGAACATCGCTTGCGGCACCAAACAAACTCACTTGGGCAGAGTTTTCGTTTTCCTGATGTTTAGCTCCGTATTTTACTGCCTTTTCTAAAAATGTAATGCCGTCCCCATCGTGAGCAAAATATTGCGCTCGATGGGTTTCTGGCCAACAATCAAATCCACCCGCGTTTGCTAAACCTTCAAAGGCCTTTTTATTAGCCGCACGCAAATCAATACGCTTAGCTAAATCGAAAATAGATTTATAATGTCCGTCTTTTTTTCTGTTTTCTACAATGGTTTGTACGGCTCCATGACCAACTCCTTTTATAGCTCCCATTCCAAAACGTACTGCATTATCTTTATTTACAGAAAATTTATAAAAACTTTCATTAACACTTGGTCCCAAAACAGGTAGACGCATCCGCTTACACTCTTCCATAAAGAAGGTTACAGACTTAATATCGTTCATGTTATTAGACAATACCGCTGCCATATATTCTGCCGGATAATGCGCTTTTAAATAGGCAGTCTGGTAGGCAATCCAAGCATAACACGTAGAGTGCGATTTGTTAAAGGCATAACTAGCAAAAGCCTCCCAATCCTTCCAGATTTTCTCTAGCTTCTTTTTATCTAAACCTTTAGCTCCCGCTTGCTCAATAAATTTCGGTTTCATTTTATCCAAAACCGCAATTTGCTTTTTACCCATGGCTTTTCTCAAGACATCGGCTTCACCTTTGGTAAAATCGGCTAATTTTTGAGATAACAACATTACTTGCTCTTGGTAAACCGTAATACCATAGGTTTCTTTTAAGTACTCTTCCATTTCTGGTAAATCGTACACAATCTCTTCGTCACCATGTTTACGCGCAATAAAACTTGGAATATACTCCATTGGACCAGGACGATACAAGGCATTCATGGCAATTAAATCATCAAAAACCGTAGGTTTGAGATTCTTCATGTGTTTTTGCATTCCAGGAGATTCATACTGAAAGACTCCTACAGTTTCTCCACGTTGAAATAACTCGTAGGTTTTTACATCATCTAAAGGAAAATTCTCCGGATCTAATTCTATATTATGTTTAGCCTTAACAAGTTTTACCGTATCCTTAATTAAAGTTAAGGTTTTTAATCCCAAGAAATCCATCTTTAACAACCCAGCACTTTCTACTACCGAGTTATCAAATTGGGTTACATATAAGTCTGAATCTTTGGCTAAGGATACAGGCACATAGTTGGTAATATCACTTGGCGTAATAATTACACCACAGGCGTGTATTCCTGTATTACGAACTGAACCTTCTAAAATTCGAGCTTGATTTAATGTTTCGGCTTGAAGATCATCTCCTTCCGAAATATTAAGTAGTTCATTAATTTTTTCTAAATCTTCCGCTCGGAATTTTTTAGCCAATTCCTTTTCATCTAACCCAAAAATCTTTCCGAGTTTAGACATTAATGGAATTAACTTTGCAATATGATCGGCTTCATTTAGCGGTAAATCTAATACTCTAGCAGTATCTCTAATAGATGATTTCGCAGCCATGGTTCCGTAAGTAATAATCTGAGCCACCTGATTGGCGCCATATTTTTCAATAACGTAATCCATAACACGGCTTCGACCTTCATCATCAAAATCGATATCAATATCGGGCATACTTACACGATCTGGATTTAAGAAACGCTCAAAAAGCAAATCGTACTTAATAGGATCTATATTGGTAATCCATAAACAATACGCTACTACAGATCCTGCCGCAGAACCACGACCAGGACCTACGGAAACATCCATTTTTCTGGCTTCGCGAATAAAATCTTCTACAATAAGAAAGTATCCTGGATATCCTGTTTTTTCAATTACGCCAAGCTCAAAATCAAGACGTTCTTCAATTTCTGGTGTAATTTCACCATATCGAATTTTAGCTCCTTTATAAGTAATATGTCTTAAAAAAGCATTTTCACCGCGTTTACCTCCGTCAATGTCATCTTCTTCATGTTTAAATTCATCGGGAATATCGAATTTAGGCAGTAATACATCTCTAGCTAATTCGTATGGCTCTATTTTATCAACAACCTCTTGGATGTTCACAATAGCTTCAGGCACATCTCTAAATAATGCCTTCATTTCTTCAGACGACTTAAAATAATATTCCTGATTTGGTAAACCATAACGATACCCACGACCGCGACCTATAGGTGTCGCTTGCTTTTCACCATCTTTAACACACAATAAAATATCGTGCGCATTGGCATTTTCTTGATCGACGTAATAGGTATTATTGGTGGCGACTAATTTTACATTATGTTTTTTAGAAAATTGAATTAATACCGGATTTACACGGTTTTCATCTTCCTGATTATGGCGCATGATTTCGAGATATAAATCATCTTTAAACGTCTCTTTCCACCACAATAAAGCCTCTTCTGCTTGGTTTTCCCCCACATTTAACACCTTACTTGGTACCTCTCCATAAAGATTTCCAGTTAAGCAGATTAAATCTTCTTTGTAATGTTCAATGAGTTTTTTATCAATTCTAGGTACATAATAAAAACCATCTGTAAAAGCTGCCGACGATAATTTTGCTAAATTGTGATAGCCATTTTTATTTTTGGCCATAAGCACAATTTGATACCCATTATCTTTTCTGGTTTTATCAGTATGATCTTCACATACAAAGAACTCACAACCTATTATTGGTTTAATGATTTTTCCTTTCTTTTCTAATCCGGCTTCCTCAGCTTCTTGATGCTGTGCTTTTACTTTTTTGTTATGACCAGAAACGGCGCTTACAAAGTGAAAAGCGCCCATCATATTACCATGATCCGTCATAGCAACCGCAGGCATATTTTGTTTGGCTGCTGCTGCAACTAAATCTTTTATACTTATGGTAGATTGTAAAATTGAATACTGCGAATGGTTATGCAAATGAGCGAAATCAGCATCCTTTAATTGAGAGGCCGCTTCTTTATCTACAATTACAGGTACCTCCTCTGCTTGCGCTTTTTGAAGTCTTGCATTAATCTTAGCACTCTCTCTCTTTAGATTAATATGTTTAAGACCGATAAGCTGTATTTCAGCAGGATTTTCTTGTGTAAAATTCTCAAAATATTCTGGAGAAACATCAAGTTCCTCTTTAGTATATTGTTTACGACGAATTAATTCTAAAAAACAACGCGTTGTAGCTTCAACATCGGCTGTAGCATTGTGTGCTTCAGCAAAAGGCTGATTAAATAAATACTCATGTAACTCCGTTAAGGTTGGTAATTTAAATTTTCCATAGCGTCCACCAGGAATCTGACATAAACTAGCGGTATGCTCGGTACAGGTATCTAAAACAGGTAATTCTTGAAGTGGATTTTCTACGTCTTCACGCACAAACTCCGCACCCATAATGTTTAAATCGAACTTTACATTTTGTCCGACCACAAATTTGGTTTTTGCTAAAGCAGCATTAAACTTTTCTAAAACTTCAGCTAGTGTCACCCCTTGTTCTTGTGCTAATTCCGTTGAAATACCGTGAATTTTTTCGGCATCATAAGGAATATTAAACCCTTCGGGTTGCACCAAATAATCTTGATGGTCTATACAATTTCCCATACCATCATGCAATTGCCAAGCAATTTGAATACATCTTGGCCAATTATCGGTATCAGTAATTGGTGCATCCCAGCGTTTTGGTAATCCTGTGGTTTCAGTATCGAATATTAAGTACATGTGTTGTTCTGTCGTTTTTTATTAAGCCGTGTGTTTTTACTGCAAGGACATCAAAGCATAAAACGCTTATAATCAGTAAAAATTACAATTATAATCTTCAAAAAGTTAGCTTATAAAATTACATAGAATTTGCACTTTTCTGAAATGAAATTACAAAGAGTTTTGAACATAAAAAAAGCGTCACTCATAACGAGCAACGCTTATCTATTTATATATCAGAATTAATTTATGGTTGTAAATAATCTGGTATTCCATTGCCATCGGTATCAACCGCATCATCAGGATTACCATCACCATTTGGATCTGCATTTTCGTTTAAAGTTAATATAGAATCACCATCATCGTCATTATCCAGATAATCTGGTACTCCATCTCCGTCTGTATCTCCAGTTTCGTAGTTTGAAAATAAGCCATCGCCATCATCATCATTATCTAAATAATTCACATCACCATCTCCGTCTGTATCAATAGGATTCCCATCTTCATCTTTAGCTTCATCGATAGTTAAAACACCATCACCATCATCGTCATCATCTAAATAGTTAGGAATTCCATCTCCATCTATATCATCGTTTGTTATATCACCATCTCCATTAAAATCTTCAAACACATTTGGTACTCCATCATTATCATCATCTGCACAATCTAAAGCATCAATTTCTTCCTGAATACTTCCATCGGCATCTCCACATATTTCAATTTGCTCTTGAAGGTAGAATAAATACTGTGCACACTTTTCATTAAAGTTACCAATAGTTGCAGTAATATATTGCGACTCTGCTTCAGTAGCATTGTGAATAGCATCTTCACAAGACATCTCACAGTTTCCTAAATTATCTATCATTTCTTGTATAGAACCATCTGGATCACCACAATAATTACGCTGCACATTTAATGCTGCTATGTAATTATTACAAGCGTTTTCAAAATCTGCTTTAATTATAAACTCTAAATCACTTGAAGTTGCTGCTTCGTATGCTCCTTCAGCTTCATTTGCCAAATCTTCAACATCCGCACAAACGATAGGGTTTGTAGGAATAGAACCCGACAACAAAGGTACTTTATAGAATATTCCTCCATAGATAGGATCTCCCGTAGATTGTTCTACATCATGAGTAGATCCTGTAAAATTGACAACATCACCAGAAGCACTATAGGCATTAAAACGAAATGTACCCGTAAAGGTATTATTTAATATTTCTGTAAGCCTTATTTCACCATAATCCTCATAATCAGGCGATGTTCCATTAGAATTATTAGTAGAATATACAGTTCCATCTGCTTTGGTAAATCTCGCTTCAATTGATTCTACATCACCTAAAATATATCCATCTACATTAATTGATGCAGAAGGCAAAAATAATTCTAAGGTTTCAGCATTATTTATTCCTTTAATCGTTAAGGCACCTGTTGCATCTATGCTAGCTCCGAAAGATTTTGCTCTCCAAAATTGATTATCATAAGAGCCCTGAATTGCAGGTGAATTAAACTGCACTTCGTCTCCACAGCCAAATAATGTTAAAAAAACAAGAGTTATAAGGGTAAATTTTTTCATCTTTTAAAGAGTAATTTTTTTAATCTTTGCTTCAAATATAACGAAACAGAATTATCAAAAGTATAATTTTTTTTCATACTATGCCCAACTTAGTTTTTCTTTTAGCTAAAGTGGAGTTCTTTTAGTTAAAATGAATTGTCCTACATTTAATCTTTAAGCTTATTAACTCCATTATTTTGATGATCTTATCTCTAAAGGACACCTCAATAAACACTTAAATTAAAGTATTGATTATTAAAAAAATATATTATCTTTGCGCCCTCATTAATAACAGAGGTCGAGAACCTCACTAATTAATTATTATGCCTGTAAAAATTAGATTACAAAGACACGGTAAGAAAGGAAAACCTTATTACTGGATCGTAGCAGCGGATTCTCGCGCTAAAAGAGATGGTAAATACCTTGAGAAATTAGGGGCTTACAATCCAAACACCAATCCTGCAACTATCGAATTAGATGTTGACGGAGCTGTAACATGGTTACAAAATGGTGCACAACCAACTGACACTGCAAAAGCAATTTTATCTTATAAAGGTGCTATGCTAAAAAATCATTTAGCTGGTGGTGTTAGAAAAGGAGCATTAACTGAAGAGCAAGCTGAAGCAAAATTCAACGCTTGGTTAGAAGAAAAAGCTTCTAAAGTACAAGCTAAATCTGATGGTTTATCTAAAGCAGATGCTGATGCTAAAGCTAAAGCACTTGAAGCTGAAAAAGCAGTAAATGAAGCACGTATCGCTGCAGCTGCACCAGTTGTTGAAGAAGTAGCAGAAGATGTTGCAACTGAAGAAACAACAGCTTCTAACGAAGAAGAGTAAAAAATTTATTTTATACTTTTAAACCCAGACTTTAATAGTCTGGGTTTTTTTGTTCAATTATGTATTTTATACCGAATAAATACTCAATTGAATAAATCCTGTTAAAAAAACCAGATATTTACTAATATTAATTGAGATCCTGAAACTAATTCAGGATGACAAATAAAATTTGTCATGAAAAAAGAAGATTGTTTTTATTTAGGTAAAATTGTAAAAAAATACAGCTTTAAAGGTGAACTTTTAGCTAAACTTGATACAGACGAACCTGACTTATACGATAATTTAGATGCTGTTTTTATAGATTTAAGAGGTAATCTAGTACCTTTTTTTATCGAAGCTTCACAATTACACAAATCAGATTTATTACGCTTAAAATTTGAAGATGTAGATACAGAAGCTGATGCAGATGCATTAATAAAAACAGAATTATACCTACCACTAGATCTGCTCCCAAAACTCGATGGAGATAAGTTTTATTTTCATGAAGTAATTGGTTTTACCATTAAGGATAAAAACTTTGGGGATGTTGGTATCTTAAAAGGTATTAATGATTCTACAGCACAGGCTTTATTTGAAATTGATAGAGATGGTGTTGAAATCTTAATCCCTATGAACGATGAGTTTATTGGTAAAGTAGATCGAAAACACAAAACGATAGAAGTTAATACACCCGAAGGACTCATTGATTTATATCTTGAAGACTAATGAGTTCGCTGCCTTTTAAATTTAAAGAATTTACAGTCCATCAAGATCGTTGTGCCATGAAAATTGGCACAGATGGAGTATTGCTTGGCGCATGGGCTTCTATTGATCATAATCCGTTTTCTGTCTTAGATATTGGAGCAGGAACAGGTATTTTATCTCTAATGATAGCGCAAAGAAGCCATGCTGAAAATATTGAAGCTTTAGAAATTGATGCTGAAGCCTATGAGCAGTGTTCTGAAAATTTTGAAAATTCTGCTTGGGCAGACCGTCTATTTTGTTACCATGCTTCGCTTTTAGAATTTGTAGAAGAAATTGAGGACGAATTTGATTTAATTATTTGCAATCCTCCCTTCTATTCCGAAGACTACAAAACCGACAATAAAACAAGAGATTTAGCCCGCTTTAACGATGCTATGCCTTTTAAACATTTAATATTTGCTGCTGTAAACTTATTATCAGAAACAGGTGTTTTTTCTGTTATCATTCCGTATAAAGAAGAAGCAAATATTATTGATTTAGCCTCAAACGCAGGTTTATTCCTGAATCGATCTCTTCATGTAAAAGGCAATCCGGATACAGAAATTAAACGCAGTTTGTTAGAGTTTTCTTTTCAAAATACAGCGAAACAAACTTCAAATTTAATTATAGAAACATCACGACACCAATACACAGAAGACTATATTAATCTCACTAAAGATTTTTATCTGAAAATGTAAATCTATTGTTGGGCAATGCTATCGTTTTCGTTACTTTTGTTAAACTTATAAAATAACACCTTCTATTTTGGTAAATTCTCAAAATTAGAAGTTATAAATATCAAAATTAGAATGAAACCAGATTTATTCGAAGCACCAGATTATTACAATCTTGATGAATTACTTACAGAAGAGCACAAGTTAGTACGCGATGCAGCCAGAGAATGGGTAAAACGCGATGTGTCTCCAATTATAGAAGACTATGCTCAAAAAGCAGAGTTTCCTACACAAATCGTTAAAGGACTAGCTGAAATAGGTGCCTTTGGCCCTTACATCCCTGAAGAGTATGGAGGAGCTGGTTTAGACCAAATTTCTTATGGCTTAATAATGCAAGAAATTGAACGCGGAGATTCAGGTGTACGTAGTACAGCATCTGTGCAATCGTCTTTAGTAATGTATCCTATTTGGAAATATGGCAACGAAGAACAACGTCAAAAATACTTACCAAAGTTAGCTTCTGGTGAATGGATTGGTTCTTTTGGACTTACAGAACCAGATCATGGTTCTAACCCAGGAGGTATGGTGACTAATTTTAAAGATATGGGAGACCATTACCTTTTAAATGGTGCTAAAATGTGGATTAGCAATTCACCTTTTTGTAATGTAGCCGTAGTTTGGGCTAAAAATGAAGAAGGACGAATTCATGGACTTATTGTAGAACGTGGTATGGAAGGTTTTTCTACACCAGAAACACATAACAAATGGTCACTTAGAGCTTCTGCCACTGGAGAGCTTATTTTTGATAATGTAAAAGTGCCTAAAGAAAATTTATTACCAAACAAATCTGGATTGGGAGCACCATTAGGCTGTTTAGATTCGGCACGTTTTGGTATTGCTTGGGGAGCCATTGGAGCTGCTATGGATTGCTACGATACAGCCTTACGTTACAGTAAAGAACGTATGCAATTTGGAAAGCCTATAGGACAATTTCAATTACAACAAAAGAAATTAGCTGAGATGATTACCGAAATCACAAAAGCCCAATTATTAGCATGGCGTTTAGGTGTGATGCGTGAAAACGGAACAGCGACATCTGCTCAAATCTCTATGGCAAAACGTAACAATGTAGATATGGCGCTTACCATAGCTCGTGATGCTAGACAAATGTTAGGTGGTATGGGAATCTCTGGCGAATACAGTATTATGCGTCATATGATGAACCTTGAAAGTGTAGTTACTTATGAAGGTACTCACGATATACACCTATTAATTACAGGTTTAGATGTCACAGGTTTAAATGCTTTTAAATAGAATTTAAAACCTATAATTTCAGGTCTTTTTAAAGGCCTAATGACTATAAACTAGAATTCATAAAAATGCTTCTCATTATTGGGAAGCATTTTTTGTTTAAATTAGTCGAACAAAGAATATACATGTCTTCAAAATCGAGATTAGATCGTGCTTTCAAAAATGCTAAAATTATCAACTTTGATGATTCTAGTAAGCTTATACTATTTAGCGATTGCCACAGAGGTGATAATAGTTTTGCGGATGATTTCGCCAACAATCGTAACATTTATTTTCATGCCCTAAAGCATTATTATAATGAAGGATTTCAGTATTGTGAAATTGGAGACGGAGATGAGTTGTGGGAAAATCTGTCCTTTGAATCTATCTTTTACGCACACAAGAATGTGTATATGTTGATGAAGCAATTTCACGATGAAAATCGCCTACACATGATTTGGGGCAACCACGATATGGTGTATCGTGACCCTAAATATGTTGAAAAGCATTTATCTACTTTTTTTGACCCAAAAACAGGAAATGACGAAGATTTATTTTGTGGTATTCAATATCATGAAGCGATCATTTTAAAACATACAGAAACTAACCAAAACTTATTTTTAACCCATGGTCACCAAGCCGATTGGTGGAATTATACATTTTGGAAATGGAGTCGTTTTTTAGTTCGTATATTATGGAAGCCTTTAAATGTTATGGGTATTGCTGATCCAACAACACCTGCTAAAAACTACAAAGAACTTATTAAAGTAGAACGGCGCACAAAAAAATGGATTATTGAAAACAACAATCAAATTACCATTGTTGGACACACGCACAGACCGCGTTTTCCTGAGCCAGGTGATATTGCTTTTTTTAATGATGGTAGTTGTGTCCACCCAAGAAGTATTACAGGTCTTGAAATTGAAAATGGTGAGATTTCATTAATTAAATGGCAAATTACAACTTCTGAAGATGGTAATTTGAAGATTGATCGGTTTCTATTGGAAGGACCTACCAAACTGGCTAATTATAAAACAGCATAAACTAAAAAGCGTATTTATGAGTTATAGTAACATTATTCTTATTATACTAATATCCTTGCTAAACACTAAACCTAATCCGAACATTGAAACAACAATAAACTTTTCGGAATACACCTTTAACACTACAAGAGGTAATCAAACCTCACTAACATTAGAAGATAACAAAATTTATATCCTAGACTTTTGGTATTTAGAATGTCCTCCATGTGTAAAAGATCACGGCGTAATTGCAGAATATCTTAAGACCACAAAACATAAAAACATTGAAATTATAGGAATATCTATAGACAGAAGTAAAAGTAAATGGATCACTTATTTAGACACACATCAATACAATTGGACAAATTATAATGAAGATCGTTCAGGAAAAATCCTTTATAAAGATTTAGATATAGAATTTTTTCCTACTTATTTAGTCGTAAATAGTAAAGGCAAAATACTTCAGAAGTCAAACCGATTTCAAAAAGCCTTAAATTTTATTGAATCGGCTAATCTTCAAACGCAATAGATTGCATGGAATTACTAGAAATGTACTTCTGGATGATAATTATTATTTGTAGTACTTTGAAATCTACCTATAATAATTTTGTCTAAAGATTTGAAAGATAGAAACAGAGATAAGAAATATCTTAAAATCTCTTTTATTATTAGTCTAATTGGGATAGTAATGCTTTTGACAGATTGGAATTATCTTTGCGGTTAACAATACCTAGTTATGACATTTTCGCCATTTATAACATTACTAATCTGTAAAGCTGTAATGATATTATCTAAAAAGATTACCACAATTTACACTTCTCATTCTTATTAAAGCGTATACTTGCTGATATCATTATGAGATTCCTGCTTTCGTAGGAATGTATTTAAGACTCAGGAGCTAACTCGACCTCTAAACCTTCCATTTCTGGCGTTATTTGTATTTGGCAACCTAAACGTGAATTATCTTTAACGTAAAACGCCTCTGAGAGCATAGCTTCTTCGTCGTCTTGCATTTCTGGCAATTCCGTATCGCTTAACACATAACATTGACAAGATGCACACATAGCCATACCACCACAAATCCCAATGGTGCCTTCTGGAGCTAGCTCATAAGAACGAACAACTTCCATTAAATTCATAGCCATATCTGTTGGAGCTTCAATTTGATGCTTTACACCATCTCTATCAATGATTGTAATATTTATATCTAAACTGTCCATTATTGTATCGCTTTAACCACGGCTTTTGGTGCTTCTTTTCGTGTACCATCAAATCCATCAACACCTGCAACTGTCGTATATTTTAAAACATAACGTTTCCCAGGGTTTATAATTTGATAAGCCGATTGACACATTAATGTCGCTTCATGAAACCCGCAAAGAATCAATTTTAATTTTCCAGGATAGGTATTAACATCTCCAATAGCGTAAATACCTGGTATATTGGTTTGGTAATCTAAAGCATTATTAACTTTTATGGCATTTTTTTCTATCTCTAGTCCCCAATTTGCAATAGGACCTAATTTAGGAGATAATCCAAAAAGCGGAATAAAATGATCGGTGTCTACCAAAATAGGTGCTTCTCCTTTTTTAGTTACTTCTACGCTTTCAACCTTACCATTTCCATTAATTGCAGTGATTTCAGCTGGAGTGATTAGATTTATTTTACCACTATTTTTTAATTCTTGAACTTTCTCTACAGAGTCTAGATGTCCTCTAAATTCGTTTCGTCTATGAATTAATGTTACACTCGAAGCAATATCACTTAAAAAGATACTCCAATCTAAAGCAGAATCTCCACCACCAGCAATAACCACTTTTTTATCGCGATAAAGCTCTGGTTCTTTAATCATATACTCTACTCCACAATCTTCATAATCTGTAATATTATCTAATAGTGGTTTACGTGGCTCAAAACTTCCTAAACCACCTGCAATAGCAATTACAGGAGCTTTATGCTTTGTCCCTTTATTTGTAGTTACAATAAAACTTCCGTCCTCTTGTTTTTCTATGGTTTCTGCTCGCTCACCTAAGGTAAATCCAGGTTCAAATTGCTTGCATTGCTCTAAGAGTTTCTCTGTTAAATCGCCTGCTAAAATTTCAGGATAAGCTGGAATATCATAAATTGGTTTTTTAGGATACAGCTCAGAACATTGGCCGCCTGGTTGCGGTAATGCGTCAATTAAATGGCAATTTAGTTTTAAAAGTCCGGCCTCAAAAACCGTAAAAAGTCCGGTTGGGCCAGCTCCAATAATAAGTATATCTGTTGTAATCATGAATGTAATATTGAATACAAAATTACTAATGTCATTTTATTCAGAATGTGATAAATGTCACATTACTATTCTACATTAATAACTTTTTCGATTTGTGGAGCATATTTTTTAATGGTCATCTCTACACCAGATTTTAAAGTCATCTGATTAACACTACACGATGTACAAGCACCTACAAGTTGTACTTTTACAAATTTATCATCGTCTATAGATAATAAATTAATATCGCCTCCATCACTTTGTAGAAACGGGCGGATTTCATCCAATGCTTTTTCTACGTTTAATCTAAGTTCTTCTGTGCTCATCTAATTTTTTTTAACAGCAGAACAACCTGCCATTGTTGTGATTTTTATAGCTTCGGTAGCTGGTAATGCTTCATTACGGTTAACCACTTGTTGAACAACATCTCTTGTAATTGCTTCAAAAGCGGCTTCAATTGGTGTTGCGGTTTGCATTGCTGCTGGTCTTCCTAAGTCACCTGCTTCTCTTATGCTTTGAATTAATGGTACCTCACCTAAAAATGGCACGTCTAAATCTTCTGCCAAGTGCTTAGCTCCTTCTTTTCCAAAGATATAGTATTTATTTTCTGGAAGTTCTGCAGGTGTAAAGTAGGCCATATTTTCTATAATACCTAAAACAGGTACATTGATACTATCTTGCTGAAACATTGCCACTCCTTTTTTAGCATCTGCTAAAGCTACATTTTGAGGTGTACTTACCACGACAGCTCCTGTAATAGGTAATGCCTGCATAATACTTAAGTGAATATCTCCTGTTCCTGGAGGTAAATCGAGTAGTAAGAAATCTAATTCTCCCCAAGCCGCATCAAATATCATTTGATTTAATGCTTTAGATGCCATTGGTCCTCTCCAAATTACAGCCTGATCTGGTTTTGTAAAAAAACCGATAGATAATACTTTAACACCGTAATTTTCTACAGGTTTCATTTTAGACTTTCCATCTACATTTACAGATAATGGACGTTCATTCGCTACATCAAACATAATAGGAATTGATGGTCCGTAAATATCAGCATCTAAAACACCAACTTTAAAGCCCATTTTTGCTAAAGTAACCGCTAAATTTGCTGTTACAGTAGATTTCCCTACACCTCCTTTTCCAGAAGCAACGGCTACAATATTCTGAATACCTGGAATTGCTTTTCCTTTAATTTCGTTTTTTGGTGCTGCTGCAGGTGCATCAACTTTTACATTGACTTTTATTTTAGCTTTTTCGTAAACCTTTTTATGAATGGTTTGTAAAATTTCAACTTCAGTTTTTTTACGAGCCTGAAGACTTGGATTTCTTATTGTAATATCAACAATTACCTCATCAGCAAAAGTGACTACATTAGTTACAGCTCCGCTATCTACCATATTTTCACCTTCACCAGGTGCTGTTATAGTTTTTAAAGCGTTAAGTATATCTTGTTTTTTTAGTTTCATATCAATTATGAGTAGAGAGAAAAGTATCTAAATTACAGCGCCTAATCTCTTTTTATTAAGATTAATTCTATGCGCAAAGGTACTTAGAAAAGTTTAGAATTTGAAGCGCTAAAATTGAATTGTGCAATAGGTGGATTTGGTTTAGTAATCGCTCTAGAGATAGACAAAAAAGCAAACCTAAAATAACATCTAAATAGGTTATCAATACTCTCATTAGAGAGTAAAACTATTCTTCTATTATTTAATAAAAAATAAGAACTAAAGCTCTTTGGCAGGATCCCAAAAAATAGCGTCTAAATTTTGGATTTGATGATCTACAACTTCAATACCTTCACTCTCTAAAAGTTGCTGCATAAGATTGGTTCCTTCAAAATGGTGCTTCCCTGTTAACAATCCTTTTTGATTGACAACTCGGTGTGCAGGAACATCTTTACCATGAGAACCATTCATAGCATAACCAACAATTCTGGCACTTTTGCCTGCTCCTAAATATTTGGCTATTGCGCCGTAGCTTGTTACTCTACCGTAAGGAATTTGCCTTGCAACGCCATAAACACGTTCAAAAAAACCTAAAGTTTCTGGTTGCATATTACCACGCTTTTATAATATTAATAAAAGTAATTAAAGCAACAATTCCTGTAACACTACCTATAATATAGTTCATGTTTTTTTGTGAAGTAAAGGCCTTATCTTTAATCTTATCGAAAAAGAAAATATAAAAATATAACACTACAAATGTTCCTGTTGAGGCACCTGTAACATAAGTAATAATGCTTAATTTTTCAAAATTCATCCAGCCAAAAGACACCAAAGTAATGGTCATATAAGCTTGATATGGAATAGGAAATACATTTAATGCAGACAATAACATGCCATGTAATAATCTACCATGCCTACTTTTTATTTCGGTTTCTGGTTTTGACTCTTTTTGCTTTGATGCCAACACAAAAAAGTATATGGTAATAAGTACAAAAATAATAAAAGCTACACGTTTAAGAATTTCTACAATGTCTTGATGATTGGTTAAATACCTTGCAAAAATAGCGGCGATATATGTTTGAATAAATACAACAATACTAACACCTGTAGAAAACATAATGCCTCGTCCTGCTCCTTCTTTTAGGCTTATCCTTGCAGCTGTCATGTTAAGCAAACCTGGCGGAATAACACCAATAATTGCCACTATAAGCCCTAAAAAAAAAATAACAGTGATGCTCAAGTTTTAGTTGATTTTGAATCTAATATACGTAATTGCTTTGTCTTTCTCTAAATACTGGCTTTCGTAAAAGGTTTGAATTTCAGTAACATCTTTAGGACTGCCTTCTAATTTATAAACATTGTGGTTGGCATACAACACTTCATAACCCGAACCATGCAACAAACCTAAGGTGTAACCATGCATAAATTCGCTGTCTGTTTTTAAGTGCATTACACCACCTGGCTTTAATATTTTTTTATAGCGTTCTAAAAACTGTAAATTAGTCATTCGGTGCTTTGTACGCTGGTATTTTATTTGTGGATCTGGGAATGTAATCCATATTTCATCAACTTCATTTTCTTCAAACACATGAGCAACTAATTCTATTTGTGTTCTAATAAATGCTGCATTTGGAATATTTTCTTCAATGGCTGTTTTTGCTCCTCTCCAGAAACGTGCTCCTTTAATATCTATACCAATAAAATTTTTATGAGGATA
Source organism: Winogradskyella psychrotolerans (assembly GCF_018860565.1). Lineage (GTDB taxonomy): Bacteria > Bacteroidota > Bacteroidia > Flavobacteriales > Flavobacteriaceae > Winogradskyella > Winogradskyella damuponensis. The sequence continues at coordinate 541,898 of NZ_JAHKPS010000022.1, read as the reverse complement.
ACGTTTTGCTAAGCCAACAGTATATTCTCCTTTTCCACAACCTAATTCTAAGACTAAAGGATTATTATTTTTAAATACTTCGGCTTTCCATTTGCCTTTTAATTGATATGCTGCATCAACCAATTCTTCTCGTGTTGGCTGATATACATTATGAAAGGTTTCGTTTTCCCTAAAACGCTTGAGTTTATTTTTACTTCCCACAATTATTCTAATTTCTTATTTTTATAATAATTCGGTAAAATTAAGGAAACATTTTAGGTTTACCTTTGTTTCGTAGATACATATCTAAAATAAATAATTACTGAAACAGAATCAAAACAATAAAAAGGTTTTAGTCTCCCCATTAAATTGGGGTTTAGGTCATGCTACACGATGTATTCCTATTATAAATGAATTAATACGTCATAATTTTGAACCGATAATTGCCAGTGATGGGATTGCACTTCAATTATTAAAAAAAGAATTTCCTAAACTTGAATCTTTGGAACTACCTTCATACAACATAACGTATTCTAAAAATCCAAAGAACTTTAAGGTTAAACTTTTAAAAGACTCACCTCATCTTTTAAAAACGATTAAAAAAGAGAAAAAAGCCATTAAAGCGTTTATAAAAACGAATCCTATAGCTGGTATCATCTCTGATAATCGTTTTGGAGTAAGACATAAATCTATTCCTTCTGTATTTATAACACATCAATTGCAAGTTTTAAGTGGGAATACTACTTGGCTGAGCTCAAAAATGCATCAACATATCATTTCAAAATTTGATGAATGTTGGATTCCTGACTATAAAGGCTCTAAAAACCTTAGTGGCATTTTAGGACACCCAGAAAACTTTGAAGCTCCATTAAAATATTTAGGTCCTTTATCTCGATTTAAAAAACAAGATTTAGAAACTAAATACCAGCTTTTAGTTGTGCTTTCTGGACCAGAACCTCAACGTACTTTTTTAGAAGAGAAATTACTTAAAGAGTTAAAATACTATCAAGGAAACGTCTGTTTTGTAAAAGGCACTGTAGCACCTATACAAACCAAAACGCAACAAGAACATATAAATATCTATAATTATATGACTAGTGTAGAATTGGAAACTGCAATTAACCAAAGCAATATGGTATTAGGTCGATCGGGTTACACTTCTATTATGGATTTAGCAAAGCTTGAAAAGAAAGCCTTTTTTATTCCTACTCCTGGTCAATTTGAACAAGAATATTTAGCTAAAAAATTGAAGGCAGAACATATTGCACCTTACGCCAACCAGGATGAATTTGATATTGAACAATTAACTGAGATTGAAAACTACAACGGTTTTAAATTTGAAGCATTTCAGGTAAACTACAACAAATTATTTGGACTTTTCTAGCGTGAAGGAAAACTCACTACCAACACCTAATTGGCTTTCTATATATATTTTTTCTTCGTGAGCTTCTATAATATGCTTTACAATAGACAAGCCTAAACCAGAACCACCTTCTTTACGAGAACCACTTTTATCTACACGATAAAAACGTTCGAACAGCCTTTGCAAATTAGCTTTAGCAATACCTTCTCCATTATCAGTAACTCTAATAATAGCTTTGTTTTTAATAAGGTTCTCTATACTAACTTCTGTAGTCCCTTTTTCACGTCCGTATTTAATAGAGTTAACAATAAGGTTGGTTAAAACTTGTTGAATACGTTCCTTATCTGCATAGACCATAATAGGCTTAGGATAATCGATATCAAAAATTAAGGTAATATTTTTTTTAGCGGCTTTCATTTCAAAAAGATCAAACACACTCTGCACCAATTTAACGATATCAAAATTCTCTTTCTCCAAACTAAGATCACCAACCTCTAATTTGGTAATCATATCTAAGTCTTTAATTATATAAGTTAAGCGCTCAACTCCTTTACTTGCTCGTGTAAGGTATTTTTTTCTAATTTTTTCGTCTTCAATACCTCCATCTAATAATGTGAGTAAATAGCTTTGAACGGTAAACAAAGGTGTTTTTAACTCATGAGAAACATTACCTATAAATTCTTTTCGATACTCTTCTCTTATTTTGAGCGTTTCGATTTCAAATTTTTTGTTTTTGGCATATTTATCAATCTCTTTGGTTAAGGTTCCCATATCTGTAGTTATGGGTTGTTGTCTTAAGCTCGTAGATTCTAGCAATGTTAAATCATCGTATATTTTCTTAACACGCTTGTATATAAAACGTTCAACCCTATATTGAATAATAAAAAAACATAAAGGAAAACATAGCAGAGGGTAAAATACAAGATGCCAATTAATGGCGTGGTAAAAATGCAAAAAAGCACTAACAAGAACCGTTGTAAACAACGTTACATATAGTGCTGTTCGCAATGCGAATTTATAAGATTTCTTTAAATTTTTACCTTGCATTAGTCTACAAACTTGTAACCAACACCTTTAACCGTTTTAAAAGATTTGTCTCCAATTTTTTCACGAAGCTTTCTAATATGAACATCGATGGTTCTACCTCCAACAACGACTTCATTTCCCCAGACTTTATCTAAAATCTCATCACGTTTAAAAACTTTACCAGGTTTGGTTGCTAACAAAGATAATAATTCAAACTCTTTTCTTGGCAAAGTAATCTCTACTCCTTTATTAATGATTTTATATTCTTCTTTATAAATCACTAAATCACCAATCTTTAAGATAGTTTCAACATCACCTTCGGTTTGCTTAAGTCTTCTAAGCAAAGCTTTTACTTTACTTATTAAAACTTTAGGCCTTATAGGTTTTGCAATATAATCATCTGCACCAGCATCAAAACCAGCCACTTGAGAATAATCTTCTCCTCTTGCTGTTAAAAACGTAATGATTGTTTCACTTAAATCTTGTTGCGATCTTATTCTTTCACAAGCTTCAATACCATCCATTTTTGGCATCATCACATCTAAAATAATTAAATGAGGTTTATGCTTTTTTGCTAGTTCTAAAGCTTCTAAACCATTTTCGCCTTTAATAACTTGATAACCTTCAGCAGATAAATTGTAACCTACAATCTCTAAAATATCTGGCTCATCATCTACTAATAGTATCTTAATGTCTTTCTTTTTCAATGGTATATTTGTTTTAATAATTGTAAATATAAAATATATCCATCTTAACTCTCTAAAAATATTGAATTGATAACAATTCCCTAACATTAAAAATATAAATCACTGAAACTAAGAAGCCCCTGATAGTTACCATATTAACTTATTGTAAAATGATAAGTATTAACGAATCTGATTCTTAAAACTCACTATTTGTTGTTATATTTGTAATCTAACTTTTTATAAAAAATCAATTATGAAGAAAATTTACTTTTTATTTATTGCCTTAGCAATTACTTCTTTAACATTTGGACAAGAATTGTTATTGAATGGGAATTTTGAGACATGGACAGATGCCAGCACCCCTGAAAGCTGGACCAAAATTGAGAATGTAGCTCAAGAATCTACAGAGACTCATAGTGGTAGTTTTTCTGCTAAACAGACCGGAGATGGTACAAAAGATTTAGGACAAACCATAACAGGTATTACTCCTGGCAACTCATACACAATATCAATGTGGTATAAAGTAGAGTCTGGAGATGATACTGATGCTAGAATTTGGAGTTACTGGAAAGATGGTTCGGATGCTAATATTAATGATAACGCTGCCGAATTAAGAGGCCCAAACAACTCATATTTTGACAACAATGGCAACCAATGGACAGAATATAGCGTAACAGTAACTGCTCCAGCAACAGCTGCTGGATTCTATTTTGAAGTTAGAACTTATGGTTCTGCCGTTGTTTATTGGGATGATTTTTCGTTTTTCCAAGAGGCTGGAGCCGTGCCTACTTTAAGTGTGACTACTCCTTCAAATGGTGAATTAGTAGCAGGTCCTGATGTAAATGTAGAAATTAGTGTTCAAAACTTTGTAGTTGGTAATGCTGGTGCAGGTATTGATGGTCATATCCATTACTCTGTTGATGGTGGTTCTGTTGTTATGAAATATGACACTGACCCTATTAGCTTAACAGGACTAACTGATGGCACGCATACTTTAGATTTAGAATTAGTAGATAACAGTCACCAACCATTAGCAAGCCCAGTTACTGCTTCTGTATCATTTGATGTGACGTCTACGACACAAGTCGCAAATATTACAGCATTACGTGCAGGAACTGTAGGTGAGTTTTACGAGCTAACAGGTGAAGCTATTATATCTTATATTGCTACGAGTAGTTCTAGAAACCAAAAATTCATTCAAGATGAAGGTGCCGGAATCTTAATTGACGATACTAGCGGCACATTAAGTACTGCATTTAATAATGGTGATGGAATAACTGGCTTAAAAGGACAACTTACTGAATTTGCGAATACACTTCAGTTTGTTCCAAGTGAAAATGTAGCTAGTGCTTCTTCTACAGGAAATACATTAACACCAATAGTGGTTAGTGCTTCTGAACTTATAAACAATGGTGAGGCATACGAAAGTAGATTAATCACTTTAAACAATGTTACGTTTGAAGATTCAGGAATTTTTGAAAGTGGTACTAACTATAACGTAGCTGATGGTGCTGATGTGACTATTGCACGAGTTGCTTTTGGTGATGAAGATCTTGTAGGTTCTGCAATACCAACAGGTGCTGCTAGCATTACTGGTTTAGGCGGTCAGTATAATGATGATTATCAAATTTTCCCTAGATATGCTAGTGATATCGCACCACCATTAAGTGTAAATAATTTTAATGCTAATACATTTAGCTTATATCCTAACCCAACAAATACTGGTTTTGTTTCTATTACATCTAGAAATAGTGAAGCAATCTCTGTTCAAGTATTTGATATTTTAGGTAAGCAAGTTAAAAACGAAACTTTAACTAACAACACATTAAATGTTGCTAACTTAAAGTCTGGTGTTTACATTGTAAAAATCACTCAAAACAATACTTCAACTACTAAGAAATTAGTGATTAAATAAGTATATTTTAAAATCATACTTAAAGCGTCTCGAAAATTATCGAGACGCTTTTTTATTTTCCATATTTTTGCGGCATGATTTCTAAAGACGACATTTTTAAGATTACATCTAGAGCTGAGTTTGATAGCCTAGCTTTAGACGTTTTTAAATTTCAGTTTGAACACAATAAAGTGTATCGCTCATTTTGTGACTTATTATATAAGCATCCTTCAGATGTAAAGTGCACTTCAGATATTCCGTTTTTACCTATTCAGTTCTTTAAATCGCACGATGTTTTAAGCACTGTACAACCTATAGAAAAAACCTTTTCTAGCTCTGGTACAACTGGAAGTACAACAAGTAAGCATTTAGTCACCGACGTAAAACTTTATGAAGACAGTTATACAAAAGCTTTTAAGCACTTTTATGGTGATATTGAAGACTATGTAGTATTAGCGTTACTTCCTTCTTATTTAGAACGTGAAGGGTCTTCACTTATATATATGGTGAATGATTTAATTGATAAATCTAAACAAACTGAAAGCGGATTTTACCTTAACAATATTGAAGAGTTAGCACATACATTAAAAGCCCTAGAAACTAAAAAACAGAAAACACTGCTTATTGGAGTGTCTTTTGCTTTATTAGATTTGGTTGAGCAATTTCAGCTTAACTTAAATCATACTACAATCATGGAAACTGGTGGTATGAAAGGCAGACGAAAAGAAATTATCAGACAAGAGCTGCATCAAATTTTACAAACTGGCTTTGGTGTCAAGCAAATTCACAGTGAATATGGTATGACCGAGCTTTTAAGCCAAGCCTATTCTAAAGGTAATGGCATTTTTGAGTGTCCGCCTTGGATGAAAATTTTAACGCGCGATACTGAAGACGCACTAACCATACAGCGGCCTAACAAAACAGGCGGCATTAACGTAATTGATTTGGCGAATATAAATTCGTGTTCATTTATCGCCACTCAAGACTTAGGAAAAGTCTATGATAATGGCCATTTTGAAATCATTGGAAGATTTGATAATTCAGATATTAGAGGCTGTAATTTAATGGCTTTATAATTTAAATTTGATATTCTAAAAGCAATAGGATTTGAACGCTATTTGGCCAACTTAAATTTAATTAATTCAAATATTGTAAGGATAAAGATTTAGCTACGACTATTGTAAAGCTATGAAAAAGAAAGGTTTTCAATAGTTGATTGATTGGTTAGAAGTGCTCAGAAGTAATTTTGGGCACTTTTTTTTATACTATAAAAACTATTATTTAATTTTTTAATAGGATTTTTTTAATCAATACTATTTGCCCCAAATGATAGTAACTATGCTCAATCATACCATCAATATTTCGTAAAAATGTACCGTATTTTTTATCTACAAACTCATTGTTTAAGGTTTCTTCCGGTAGTTTTTCTATTAAATTAGCTAGTTGTGCTGTGTCGTTCCAAAATTGATTTAAAAATCTATCCCACTCTTGTTGTGATTGTATTGGGGAAAAATCAAAGCTATACTTATCCCTTATTTCAAGTGTATTATTAACAAACACATTTGTTATTCCAGAGATATAATAATGCATATGCTGAGCTAAATCTGAAATCGTATTAAAGGATTCAAATTTTACATTTGCAAGCCTCCAATCTAAATTTTCTAATTGGTCTTTATAATTAGTGTTTGCAATCCAAGTACCATTAAGAATAACTTCTCTTAATCGATTTGCTAGTTGTTTTGTTTGCTTCATCTGAAGTGTAAGTTAATAAAAACCTATTAATTTACTTTTATAAGCCTACCAAAGTTAGTCATAAAGCAAAAAAAAGACCTGTCTTATTTTTTAACTAGACAGGTCTTAAATAAAATTATTTTATTAGATTATTAAACCACTTTCAAAATAAAATTGGTTTTCTTACCTCTACTAAGAATAATATATTTATCGTGAATTAGATCTTCTGCAGACAATATATAATCTTCTTTTACTTTTTCTTTATTTACAGCTATAGCATTTTCTTTTAAAGCACGTCTTGCATCTGCATTAGAGCTTAAAAAGTTGGTTTTTGCAGCTAAAGCTCCAATCATATCTACACCTTCATTAAATTCTGATTCAGAAATTTCGGCATGCTTTACTCCTTCAAAAACATCTAAGAACAAGGTTTCTGGTAATTGTTTAATTTCATTTTTAAAATCTTTACTAAACAATATTTTAGAAGCTTTAACAGCATTATCGTAATCCTCTTTGCTATGTACAAAAATAGTAACCTCTTCGGCTAAGCGTTTTTGCAACAATCTTAAATGCGGAGTTTCCTTATGGTCTTTAATTAAGTTCTCAATCGTTTCTTTATCTAAAAACGTAAAAATTTTAATGTACTTTTCGGCATCTTCATCTGTAGAATTTAACCAAAATTGGTAGAATTTGTACACAGAAGTTTTATCGGCATCTAACCAAACATTGCCACCTTCCGATTTTCCAAATTTAGAACCATCTGCTTTTGTAATTAAAGGACAGGTCATAGCATAAGCTTTTGCTTGGTCTTCACCATCATGCATACGTCTTACCAATTCTGTTCCTGTAGTAATGTTTCCCCATTGGTCACTACCTCCCATTTGCAATTTACAGCCCATGGTTTTGTACAAGTGATGAAAATCGTAACCTTGAATTAATTGGTAAGTAAACTCTGTAAAAGACATACCAACGCTTCCTTCGTCACCAGAAAAACGTTTTTTCACAGAATCTTTAGCCATCATATAATTTACTGTGATACGTTTACCAACATCTCTAGCAAAGTCAATAAAACTAAAATCTTTCATCCAATCGTAGTTATTCACTAATACTGGAGCATTTTTTTTAGTAGAATTAAAATCTAAAAAGCGAGATAATACGCTTTTTATTCCTGCAACGTTATGCGCTAAAGCGACTTCATCTAATAAATTACGTTCGTCACTTTTACCAGAAGGATCACCAATCATACCAGTAGCACCACCTACTAAAGCCACAGGTTTATGACCTGCTTTTTCTAAATGAACTAATAATATTATTGGTACTAAGCTACCAATGTGTAACGAATCTGATGTAGGATCAAAACCAATATAGGCAGTAGTCATCTCACTATCTAATTGTTCTTCTGTACCAGGCATGATATCGTGTACCATTCCTCTCCAACGTAATTCTTCTACAAACTTATTTGCCATTGCTTTTTAGTTTCAAATTGATTTGCGCAAAGATATGTTTCCGCTTTTAAAGACAAAAGACAATTTTAAACCAATTTAGGAATCAATAATTATGATATCCCTAAGCTTATTAACAAAGCTCTAACACTAAAATAGCTGTAAGATTTTTAACTTCGCCTAATGACACCTATAATTCGTTTATTTTCTGCTTATTTTTCATTTGAAAAGACAACTGCAATTATTGGTTCACTACTATTTCCTACTTCAACTCTTCTAAAAATAATTCAATTTATTTATGCCTAATTTTAAAGATCAATTGGTATTAGTTACAGGCGGAACAGGGTTAGTTGGATCGCATTTACTATTTCAACTTTTAAAAAGTAACATTCCTATTCGTTCAATATATAGGAATAAGAAAACATTAACACGCGTAAAACATGTCTTTTCTTACTTTTCTGATGATGCCGAAGTGCTTTTTAATAAAATTGAATGGGTTGAAGCAGATCTTAATAACGTTCCAAAATTAAGTGATGCATTTAAAGACGTTACTCACGTCTATCATTGTGCTGCTTATATCTCTTTTGAACCTAACAAATATAATACACTACGAAAAGTAAATATTGAAGGCACTGCTAACATTGTTAATTTATGCATAAGTCAACAGGTTAAAAAACTGTGTTATGTTAGCTCTGTTGCTACTGTAGGACATCATAGTGATCCCGAAAAATTAATAAATGAACAAACCGATTGGAATCCTGAAGACGACAATAGTGTGTATGCCATAACCAAATATGGAGCAGAACTGGAGGTTTGGCGTGGAACTCAAGAGGGTTTAAATGTTGTCATTGTAAATCCAGGAATTATTTTAGGTGCGGGATTTTGGAATGAAGGAGGTAGCGGTAGTTTATTTAAGCGAATATTTAAGGGCATGAGATATTACACCAATGGTATTACGGGCTATATAGATGTTTGGGATGTCGTAAATGCTATGGAACAACTCATGAACAGTAACCTTAAGAATGAAGGGTTTATTTTAGTTTCTGAAAACTTAAGTTTTAAAACTTTACAGATTAAAACCGCTAAAGCCCTAGATGTTAAACCTCCAACAAAAGAAGCTAAACCATGGTTATTAGAAATTGCTTGGCGACTAGATTGGTTAAATCATAAGATTCTAGGAAGGCCTAGAAATTTATCCAAACAAAACGCAAAATCTGCCGTTAGAATTTCGAAGTTTGATGCTTCAAAATTGAAAAAAGCTTTAGATTTTAAATTCAAACCTATAAATGATTCTATTGAGGAAGTGAGTCAATTGTACCTAAAAGACCTTTAGCATTTTGCTTTTTAACCTTTAGCTCTCCTCTTTTATTTTTATTCAAACTTTTAATAGAGTCTTTGCGTCTTTTTATTGAGTCGTTCTCTCTTTCTGCTAATTCTTGTAATTCTTGTTTTTCTTTTTCTAATCTTGCTTTTACACGCTCTACAATAGCTTTATAAGCTTCTGTATCATAAGTGTAATACGTATTACTATCTGCAAATTGAGCGCTATCAATATTGTGTTTTGTTAAAATATAAGACTCTGGAACAACGCCATTAGCTTCCAATATTTTTTTGTTTACTCCTTTTGCTGAATTAACAATATATAAGTCGTATAAAAGCTCAGACATCTGAGTTTCTGAAATTAAATTATCCGGCTTTTTGGGTTTATCAAAGCCATTACATGCTAAAACCAAAATTCCTAATATTAATAATAAGCTAATTCGTTTAAACATTTTATCTATTAAAAGTTAATCGTTGCCCTGCTTTAACGTCTAAAACCTTAAAATTGTTATAGGCTAATTGCCCATTAACAAAAGTATGTGTTATTCTACTTTTAAATGTATTCCCTTCAAAAGGAGACCATCCACATTTATAAAGAATATTACTTTTATTTACAGTCCAAGGACTTTGTGGATCTACAACAACTAAATCTGCAAAATATCCTTCTCTTATATAACCACGCTTTTCTACATTAAATAATATAGCAGGATTATGGCAGGCTTTCTCTACTATTTTTTCTACTGAAATCTTACCTTGATGGTGCGCTTCTAATAGCGCCACTAAAGCATGTTGCACTAAAGGTCCGCCTGAAGGCGCACTGGTGTATAGATTATTTTTCTCTTCAAGCGTATGTGGCGCATGGTCTGTTGCAATAACATCTATTCTATCATCTAATAATGCTTTCCAAAGTTGATCTCTATCTTTTGCTGTTTTTACCGCAGGATTCCATTTTATATAGCTTCCTTTTTTAGCATAGTCTTCATCCGAAAACCACAAATGATGTACACAAACCTCTGCTGTGATCTTTTTATCTTTTAACGGAATTTTATTAGAGAACAAACTCGTTTCTTTCCCTGTTGACAAATGAAACACATGCAATCTAGCACCTGTTTTCTTGGCTAATTCAATGGCTTTAGAAGACGAAATATAACAAGCTTCTTCACTCCTAATAATTGGATGTTTTTCCATAGGAATGTCATCTCCATACTCCGCTTTGTATTTAGCCAAATTTTCTTTTATAGTTGCTTCATCTTCACAATGCACAGAAATTACCATATCTGTACTTGAAAATATTTTTTCAATCACCTTAGGATCATCAACTAACATATTACCTGTAGAAGATCCTAAAAATAATTTCAAACCTGCAACAGTCTTAGGATCGATTTTTAAAATCTCATCTAAGTTATCATTTGTTCCTCCAAACATAAACGAATAGTTAGCATATGAAGATTCTGCCGCAATAGCAAATTTTTCCTCTAACCTTTCTACGGTTGTTGTTTGTGGATTGGTATTTGGCATTTCTATAAAAGACGTAATCCCTCCAGCCAAAGCCGCTTTAGATTCGGTTTCTATATTTGCTTTATGGGTTAATCCGGGTTCTCTAAAATGCACCTGATCGTCAATCATGCCTGGCAATACGTAATTACCTTCAACATCAATAACGGTCATATCCGCAGACTTTACACTTATTGAGATATCTATTTCTTTAATAATATTGTCTTCGATAAGAATATCTCCTTCGACAATTTTTCCTTCGTTAACGATTTTAGCGTTTTTTATAAGGGTATTTCGCTTCATGTGCTCTTTCTTACTTTGCAAATAAACTTTTAAATTTTAAACTAATCACACCAAAAATAGCTTCAGATATAATACTTCCACTCATTTTTGACTTCCCTTTTGTTCTATCTTTAAAGATAACAGGAATTTCTACAATTTTAAACCCCTTTTTATGAGCTTTAAATTTCATTTCAATCTGAAACGCATAACCTACAAATTCTATTTTTTCGAGATTAATGGCTTCTAACACGCTTCTTTTATAACACACAAAACCTGCAGTAGAATCTTTAACGCGCATTCGCGTTATTAATCTTACATAGCGCGATGCTCCATAAGACAATAAAATACGAGACATTGGCCAATTAACAACTGTAATTCCTTTTACATAACGCGAACCTACCGAAATATCTGCTCCATCGTTGGCGCATGCATTATATAATCTTATTAAATCGTTGGGATTATGTGAAAAATCGGCATCCATTTCAAAAAGGTATTGATACGATCGTTCTAAAGCCCATTTAAAACCTGCAATATATGCAGTTCCTAATCCGCTTTTTTCTTTACGCTCTACTAAAAATAATCGGTTTTTAAACTCGTTCTGTAACCCTTTAACAATATTACTTGTTTGATCTGGTGAGTTATCGTCTACAACTAAAACATGAAAGTCTTTCTGTTGCGAAAACACAGCTCTTATGATTGATTCTATATTTTCAATCTCATTATAAGTAGGAATTATGACAATTGCGTCAGACATTAACTCACTTTTTAATACGCTTTTAAACGGTTTTTAAAATTTGAACAAAAATAAAGTTTTTAATGGACTAAATACTTTAATTAACTTTTTTGATAGAACTTAACTTATTCTATTTTTCTTTATAATTTAGCACAATGCGAAATTTCATTACATACGAATGGTTTACCATCTTTACAATTGTAGGGTTGCTTTCTATTGTAGCTGCAAAATTTGTAAACACACTTAGGTTTAATGATTTTCTTTATGTTATTGGCAACTCTAAATACCTAAAGATCTACACCAAAGATCAAAAATTCATAGACCAGTTTGATAGTTTTCTATTTATAAATCTCGCTTTATCTTTTAGTATTTTTATTTATTTTGCCTATTCTACATTTATTTCGCCAATATCTTTTGAATTAATTGCATTCTTAAAACTGCTGTTTACGGTTTCTACAATTATTATCATAAAAACGCTTATAGAACGACTAATTGGTAGTCTTTTTGAAATAGATAGCCTAATAGACCATTATTTATTTCAAAAAACAACATTTAAAAATTATTCTGGTATTGTATTTTTAATTGCAAATTTGTTTCTACTATACACCAATATACCTCTAGAGATTACCTTGATATCCGCGTTTTCATTGGTATGTCTTATAAACGTCATAGGTTTTTTAACTTCTTTCAAAACTTATCAAAAGCTAATTAATCTCAATTTTTTCTATTTTTTATTGTATCTTTGCGCTCTCGAAATTGGACCTTATATTCTTTTATTTAAGGTAATTAGAGAATATAACACATAAAAACACAAGGTTTACGTATGAAAGTGAAAACAATTTTAGTATCACAACCAGAGCCTAAAATAGAGAACTCCCCATACTTTGATTTGCAAGAAAAGCAAAAAGTTAAGGTAGACTTTAGACCATTTATTCATGTTGAAGGTGTATCATCCAAAGACATAAGACAACAAAAAGTTGATCTCAGCAAATACACAGCTATTATACTTACAAGTAGAAATTCAGTAGATCACTTCTTTAGAGTAGCAGACGAAATGCGCTTTAAAGTTCCAGATTCTATGAAATATTTTTGCCAGTCTGAAGCTGTTGCATATTATTTACAAAAATATGTCGTTTATAGAAAGCGTAAAATTTATGTTGGCAAGCGCACCTTTGAAGATTTAATGCCGCTAATTAAAAAATATAAAGACGAAGCGTTTTTATTACCTACTACAGATAAGGTAAAACCTATTATACCTGAGACTTTAGATAGTCTTGGTGTTAATTGGAAACAAGCAACGTTTTACAAAACGGTTATTAGTGACTTATCTGATTTATCAAATGTTACTTATGATATCTTAGTATTTTTTAGCCCTTCTGGCATAGAATCACTTTTCCATAATTTTCCAGATTTTGAGCAAAACGACACACGTATTGCTGTATTTGGTAACACAACGGTAAAAGCAGTTAAAGAAAAAGGCTTACGTGTAGATATTTCTGCACCAACACCTGAAACTCCTTCTATGACTATGGCTTTACAGAAGTATATTGATGCTGTAAATAAAGGGAAGTAGTTATAAAACGATTATAACATAAAAAAAGCGATTCTAAAATTTAGAATCGCTTTTTTAGTTTTTATAAGTTATGTCTAAAACGAATAACGTTGAGGCCCTCCACGTCTTACTTCTTCTGAAGCATAAGACTCAAACTTTTTAAAGTTCTCTCTAAAGGCATTAGATAATTTAAATGCCATAGTGTAATAAGCTTCATCATCATTCCATGTCGTTCTTGGACTTAACACTTCTGTTGGTACTCCAGGACAAGTTCTTGGCTGAGCAACACCAAATACAGAGTGTATATGATAATCTTCATAAGTATAATCATTTAAGTCACCATTTAAAGCGGCATTAATCATAGCACGTGTGTATTTTAATTTCATACGTGTACCTACTCCGTAAGGACCACCTGTCCAACCTGTATTTACCAGCCAAACATTAACACCAGCATCTTTCATTTTTTTGCTTAACATCTGAGCATATTCTGTTGGATGCAATGGCATAAATGGCGCTCCAAAACAAGCTGAAAAACTTGGCACAGGCTCTACAACACCTGCTTCTGTACCAGCAACTTTTGCGGTATAACCAGAAATAAAGTGATACGCTGCCTGACTTGGAGTTAATTTAGATATTGGAGGCAAAACTCCAAAAGCATCTGCCGTTAAGAAAAATATATTCTTAGGGTTCTTTCCTATAGAAGGCTTTCTAATATTATCAATATGATAAATTGGATAACTTACTCTTGTATTTTGTGTAATAGATGTATCAGCAAAATCAACATTGCCTTTATCATCCATAATAACATTTTCTAAAATTGCGCCTTTTTTAATAGCCGCAAAAATCTCAGGTTCTTGCTCTTGAGACAAGTTAATCACTTTAGCGTAGCAACCACCTTCAAAATTAAATACAGTATTTTCTTTAGTCCAACCATGTTCATCATCACCTATTAAACTACGATTAGGATCTGTAGAAAGTGTTGTTTTTCCTGTTCCAGATAAGCCAAAGAAAATTGCAGTATCTCCATCCTTACCAACATTAGCACTACAGTGCATTGGTAAAGTATTTTTATAAACAGGAAGTATGAAATTTAAAGCCGAAAAGATTCCTTTTTTAATTTCACCTGTATAACCCGTTCCTCCAATTAAAGCAATTTTACGCGTAAAATCTAAAATTGCAAAGTTGTGTTGACGTGTACCATCAACTTCTGGATCTGCCATAAAACTAGGTGCGTTTACAACAGTCCACTCTGGTGAAAAGTCATTTAATTCGTCTTCCGTTGGACGCAAAAACATGTTGTATGCAAACATATTGCTCCAAGGATATTCATTAATAACTCTAATATTTAATTTGTAATTCTCATCTGCACAAGCGTAACTATCACGTACATAAATTTCTTTTTCAGACAAATAATCAGCTACTTTGTCATAAAGTTTTTGAAATTTATCACTATCAAAAGCAATATTGATGTCTCCCCACCAAACTTTGTCTTTAGTGATATCATCTTTTACAATGAACCTATCTAATGGAGAACGACCAGTAAACTCACCTGTGTTAACTGCTAAAGCACCAGAAGAAGACTCTACACCTAATCCTTTAGAAATGGTTTCAGCGTGTAATTCATCTGAAGATAGTTGATAATTAACTTTTGCATTTTTAATTCCATATTGATCCAACGAAATCGTTTTCGTTGATTGGGAATGATTTGCCATAATATTTGTGTTGTTTAGTACTGCAAAACTATAATTTTATTTTGAATCAGCATATATGATTTACATTAATCGACCTTATTTCTAATTATACCGACTAACATCACCACCCAAGCTAGAATTAGTAGTAATCCGCCTACAGGCGTTACAACTGCAACCGTCTTAAAATCAAAGCTTGAAAGCGCATTTGTAGCCAACCCGTAAATAGATCCTGAGAAGAAAACAACACCTAAAATCACTAAATATAAAATTGCTTTTTTTATTTTTAAATTCACAAAAGAAGTGCTTCCAATAATTAGAAGAAAGAAGGCATGGTAAAGTTGATAACGCACACCTGTTTCAAAGGATTTAATAGCATCTGGCTCTACCAGTTTTTCTAAACCATGCGCTGCAAAAGCACCTAAAATAATACCTAAAATTCCTAAAACAGATCCAGTAACTAATAATGTCTTGTTCATAATAAAAAATGTGAATTCGGTTTATTATACCTCTTGTATTTATTACATTCGTACAATACAAAATTAGTTATATAAACTCATTATGCGAAACATATTAATCATTGGAGCAGGAAAATCTTGTTCTTATCTTATAAAATATTTACTAGACAATTCACAATCAGAAAAGCTTCATATTACCATTGGAGATCTCAATGTAGATAACGCTAAAAAACTCGTTGGATCGCATCCTAATACAGATGTTATTCATTTAGATGTCTTTAATGCCGAATCTAGAGTTGCTGCAGTTAAAAAAGCAGATATTGTCGTTTCAATGCTGCCTGCACGTTTTCATATTGAAGTTGCCAAAGACTGTATTACCTATAAGAAGAATATGGTTACAGCCTCTTATGTTAGCCCAGAAATGCAAGCCTTAGATGCCGATGCCAAAGCCAATAACCTCATTTTTATGAATGAAATTGGTGTAGATCCTGGTGTAGACCACATGAGTGCTATGCACGTAATAGACCGTATTAGAGATAAAGGTGGTAAATTAATTTTATTTGAATCTTTTACAGGTGGACTAGTTGCCCCTGAAAGTGACAATAACCTTTGGAACTATAAATTTACTTGGAACCCAAGAAACGTTGTACTTGCAGGACAAGGTGGTGCTGCTAAATTTTTACAAGAAAACCAATTTAAGTATATTCCTTATAACCGTTTGTTTAGACGTACCGAATTTTTAGATGTTGAAGGTTACGGACGTTTTGAGGGTTATGCCAATAGAGATTCTTTAAAATACCAAGAAGTGTATGGCTTAGACCATGTTAAAACTTTATATCGTGGAACCATTAGACGCGTTGGATTTAGTAGAGCTTGGAATGCCTTTGTACAATTAGGCATGACAGATGATAGCTACACTATTGACGACAGCATTAATATGAGTTATCGCGATTTTGTTAATTCATTTTTACCATATAGCCCAACCGATTCTGTAGAACTTAAATTTAGACACGCCCTTAAAATTGACCAAGACGATATGGTTTGGGATAAGTTTTTAGAACTCGATATTTTTAACCCTAAAAAGATGGTAGAACTTGACAAAGGCACTCCTGCTCAAATTCTTCAGAAAATCTTAATGGATAGCTGGACGCTTAGTCAACAAGATAAAGATATGATTGTAATGTATCATAAATTTGGATACGAACTCGATGGTAAAAAATACCAAATTGATGCCACCATGGTTACTCTTGGTCAAGACCAAACCTATACTGCAATGGCTAAAACCGTAGGTTTACCTGTAGCAATTGCTACTTTAGCGATTCTTAACGGTAAAATTAAAACGCCAGGAGTTCAAATTCCAATTACAAAAGAAGTATACACTCCAATTTTAAAAGAATTAGAATCTTATGATGTTGTATTTAAAGAATATGAAGTGCCTTATTTAGGTTACAACCCATTAAGTATTTAAACAAAAATTTATATAGATTAAACAATGAAAGCGTTTCAAATTGAAACGCTTTTTTTATCTTTAGCTTTCAATTTATTAGAACCTAAATTCATGAAGATTAACGACAATGGTATTTATATCGATGGTATTGATAAAAAAATACTACGCGCACTAATGGAAGATGCTAGAACACCAATTTTAGAAATTGCTCGTAACGTCGGAATCTCGGGAGCAGCGATTCACCAACGTTTAAAAAAACTAGAAAAATCTGGACTTTTAGCTGGTTCTAAGTTTATCATTAACCCAAAAGCATTAGGTTATACCACTATGGCATTTGTAGGTGTTTACCTCGATAAAGCCATAAGTAACCCAGAAGCCGTAAAACAATTACGAAAAATTCCTGAAGTGATTGAATGCCATTACACCACTGGGAATTGGTCTATTTTTATTAAAATTCTTTCAAAAGACAATGAGCATTTAATGCATGTTCTTAATTCTGAAATACAAAGTATAAAAGGAGTGTCTCGCACAGAAACGTTTATCTCTTTACAAGAACAGATTAATAGACAAATTAAAATCTAAATTTTATGGTGCAGGATTAGGAATCTCTGCATGCACAGTATTAATAGCTTTCAAGACCTCATCAGATAACGATATATTTATACTATCAATATTCTCTTCTAATTGCTTAAGGTTAGTTGCTCCTATGATATTACTAGTTACAAAAGGTCTTTCATTGACGAACGCTAAAGCCATTTGTGCTAAAGACATATTATTATCTTCTGCAATTTTTAAATAACGTTTTGTAGCTTCTGTAGCATTTGCACTATTATATCTTGAAAAATGTGAATACACATTTAGTCTTGCATCTTTTGTCGCTGTTCCTTTTATGTACTTCCCAGATAATACACCAAATGCCATTGGCGAATAGGCTAATAAACCTATATGTTCTCTATGAGCAACTTCTGCCATATCACCTTCAAAAATTCTATTTATTAAAGAATAAGCATTTTGAACTGTAATCATTCTTGGTAAGTGATGCGTTTTAGATTCTTCTAAATAGCGCATTGTTCCCCAAGCCTTTTCATTAGAAATACCGACTTGCCTTATTTTTCCAGATTTTATAATCTCATCTAAATTGTGAAGAATTTCATTAAAATTATCTTCCCATTTATCATTTAAATTATACTTATAATCTCTAACTCCAAAAGTATTGGTTTGACGCTCTGGCCAATGTAATTGATACAAATCAATATAGTCGGTTTTTAAACGTTTCAAACTACTATTTACCGCATCGTTAAGCGCTTCTTTACTAAAACCGTTAGTTCTTATATGAGCTGTATAATCTCCAGTTCCAGCAATTTTTGAAGCTAAAACAACCTTGTCTCTGTTTCCTGTTTTAGCAAACCAATTGCCTATAATACGTTCGGTTTCTGCATAAGTTTCCTTTCTTGCGGGAACAGGATACAACTCTGCTGTATCAAAAAAATTAACTCCTTTATTTAATGCAAAATCCATTTGAGCAAAACCTTCGTCCTGAGTATTTTGATTACCCCAAGTCATGGTGCCAAGGCATATTTTGCTAACTTTTATATCCGTATTTGGTAGTGTTGTGTATTTCATAGCACCTCCTGCGAAAACAGGAATCTCAATTTAATTATACTTAATTTTCTATTAGGTTTCAACTTACTGCCTAAGTTATCTTAAAGCAAAAGATATTTTGCGTTCAATACTACTTACCTAGACATGACAAACAAAAATAAGAAGACCTCACAGGTAATAACAACTTGTGAGGTCTAAATGTTTGTTAAGGTTTCTAACCTAAGGACTTCTGCGTTTGCAAGAATGCATTATATCTCATTCAATAACTTAGAAATCTCATCTAACTTAGGTGTTAGAATCACCTCAATTCTTCTATTTTTTGCTTTTCCTTCTGCAGTATCATTTGTGGCAATTGGCGCAAATTCTCCACGACCTGCTGCTGTTAAGTTTTCAGGATTAATAGCGTCATTTTCTCTAAGAATATTTACAATGGCTGTAGCACGTTTTGCAGACAAATCCCAGTTACCACTCAATTGCGCATTGCCTTTATATGGTACATTATCCGTATGACCTTCAATTAAAACTGAGATTTCAGGATTTTCAGCCAATACACTACCTAATTGTTTTACCGCTTGCTTTCCTTGTGCGCCAACATACCAACTTCCAGATTCAAACAACAATTTGTTTTCCATAGAAATATAGACTTTACCATTGCGTTGCTCCACGGTTAATCCTTTACCTTCAAAATTAGTTAAGGCTTTAGAGATAGCATCTTTTAGTTTATGCATTGCAGCATCTTTTGAGGCAATAACATTTTCTAATTCTGCAACACGTTGCGAACGACTTTCTAATTCTTGTTTCAAAGTATTTAATCGTTCATTCTCCGCTGCTAAAGCTTGCTCTTTAGCTTCTAATTGTGCTAAGAGCTCTCTGTTCTTCTGTGAATTTTTAGCAATTGCAGCCGAACTATTTTCTTCTAAAGCTTGGTAGGACGCTTTTAATGTTTCTAAATTTGTTTTAGCTGCAGCATAATCTGTTTGAAGCTTATCACGTTCGGCAACAGCAGCATCGTAAGCTGCTTGAAGTTTACTTAAATCATTACTTAACTGCGTTTTGTCTTTAGATAAAGTTTCTAATTCATCAGACATACTGCGATTTTCCTTTTTAAGGTTCGCGTATTTATCTTCAAGATCTGTGTAAATCTTCTTTGACACACAAGATGAAAACAATGTAATTGTTAATGCTAAAATTGAAAGTTTTTTAATCATGATTTTGAGGCTATTTTTATATTTATTAATCGTTTTGTAATTGCTTAAGACCTTATATATCTAATTCAAGCATAATCGGGCAATGATCACTATGAACCGCTTCCGTTAATATAACGCTGCGTTTTATTTTTTCTTGTAATGGTGAACTTACCATGGCGTAATCCAATCTCCAACCTTTGTTATTTGCTCTAGAATTTGCTCTATAGCTCCACCATGAATATTCCTGGCGCTCAGGGTGTAAATATCTAAAACTATCTATAAACCCACTATCTATAAATGCTCCTAACCACTCACGCTCTTCTGGTAAAAATCCTGAAACTCCTTTCATTTTTGGGTTATGAATATCGATTTCTTCATGACAAATATTATAATCTCCACAAACCACTAAATTTGGTTTTTCAGTTTGTAATGCGCTCAAATACTCCTGAATAAGGTTCATATATTCAAACTTATGCGACAATCTAGCGTCGTTAGTCCCAGATGGCAAATACATACTCATTATTGAAACCTCATCGTAATCGACTCTGATATTTCTACCTTCAAAATCCATAGACTCTATTCCTGTTCCAAACTCAATATGATTAGGCTTTTTTTTGCATAAAATAGCAACTCCACTATACCCTTTTTTCTGAGCACTAAACCAATAATTATAATCGTAACCAGCTTCAGTGAACACATTGAGGTCTAATTGCTCTTCCATGGCTTTAATTTCTTGTAAACAAACCACATCAGGGTCTGTTGCTTTTAACCATTCTATAAAACCTTTATTTAATGCTGCCCTGATACCATTTACGTTATAAGAAACTATTTTCATGTATTTATATTTATTGTTTTCCAATGGTCACATACGATTTGCTATTTATCTCTCTTTTAACAAAAAAGTTTAAGCATGCCTGTTCCCTTATCATCATTTTTTTGATGAACTGCTAAATTAAATAATACGCTACTTTTACACCATTATTTTAAGCTTCATTTAACGATAAAATATTTTAAGTTTAAAACAGTTATTATTCTACATGAAACATTCGTTACTTTTTCTATTATTTCTAACTGCTTTTTGGGGCTTTTCTCAAGAACAGGACCGTAATTTTAGACAAAAAAAAGTAGCCGTTAAAGATATTATTCATATTGATTCTGTAAGTATTAATCCATCGCGTTTTCTTGTAAAGACCAAAGACAATAAAATTATAGACTCTACACTATATACTGTAGATTTTGCTAAAGCCATCTTACGTTTTAAACAGCCTAGTGAACTTGACACCATTCAAATAGATTATTTACGTTATCCTAAATTTTTGACTAAGGTTTACAGGCAATTGGACGATGCTGTTATTGTAGAACGCTCGTCACAATATCAACAACTTTATACCTTACAAAACACCACTTCAAAAGACACCTTTACTCCTTTTGACGGTTTAACAACTTCGGGAAGTATTTCTAGAGGTGTTACCATTGGCAACAATCAAAATTCCGTATTAAATAGTGAACTCGATTTACAAATTTCAGGAAAACTGAGTGATAAGGTCTCATTAAGAGCCTCTATTCAAGATGCTAATATTCCACTGCAAGAAAGCGGTTATTCACAACGACTAGATGAATTTGACCAAGTTTTTATTGAATTATTTAGCAACGATTGGAACATTCGCGCTGGAGACATCGATTTGGAAAACACAACGAGTTATTTTGCTAATTTTTCTAAACGTGTACAAGGACTTTTAGTGAGTGCTAATTTAAGTGATAAAACATCTGTTTTTGCATCTGGAGCTTTAGTAAGAGGCCAATTTACGACCACGCAATTTACAGCACAAGAAGGCAACCAAGGTCCATACAAACTACGTGGTTCTAATAATGAACTGTATGTACTCATTGTATCTGGAAGCGAAACAGTTTACGTTAACGGACTACCTTTAGAACGTGGAGAAAACAACGATTATATTATTGATTATAATGCTGGCGAGATTATCTTTAATTCTACATTTCCCATCACTTCCGAAATGCGTATTACAGTAGATTATCAATTTAGTGAACGGAACTATTCGCGTTTTACCATCTTTGGAGGTGGAAATTTTAAGACCGAAAAACTAAACCTAAATGTCTCTGTATATTCTGAAAGCGATGCTAAAAACCAACCTTTACAACAAAATTTATCTACAGAACAAACTCAAATTTTAGCAGATGCTGGCGACAACCAAGAGTTAATGACAGCGTCTTCTGCAACACCAACTTCGTTTTCTGAAAATCGTATTTTATACCGAAAAGAATTACTTGGGTCTGAAGAAATTTTTGTGTTTTCTAATAATCCTGAAGACGAATTATTTAGTGTGCGTTTTACTTTAGTTGGCACAAATCAAGGTAATTATATCTTGAGTAATTCTAATGCCATTAACAATATTTTTGAATACGTAGCTCCAATTGCTGGTGTTCCTCAAGGAAATTACGAACCCATTGTTAAGCTTATTGCTCCTGAGCGTTTGCAAATTGCGGTTGTTAATGGGCAATACCAACCCAGTGAAAAAACAGATATCTTTTTTGAATTAGCAGGAAGTAAAGCCGATAAAAATTTATTTTCAAAATTGGATGATAGCGATAATGACGGTTTTGCTGGAAAACTTACCTTAAAACAAAAAATCATTAAAACGGATAGCCTTTGGAATTTATCAGCTTTAATTGACGCCGATTTTATTCAAAAAGATTTTAGAACTATTCAACGTTTGTACAGGGCTGAATTTAATAGAGATTGGAACTTAGACACTTCAGAAACCGACCAAGGAAATTTTAACTTCGGTAACCAACTGTTATTTACAACAGGTCTTAAATTATCCCATTTAAAAAAAGGCACAGCTACTTACAACTTTGAACACCTAAATTACTCAGAAAACTTCAATGGCAACCGACATCAAATCACAACTAATTTGAAGTTAGGAGATTTTACTATTTTTTCAAACTCTAGTATTTTAAATAATGAAAGCACCATTAATCGCTCTACCTTTTTAAGATCTTTTAATCGTGTAGTGTACGGTAAAAACAACAAATGGACTGGTGTAAAATTTGCTACTGAAGACAATGAACAACGTGTTATAGCAACCGATTCCTTAACACCTTTGAGTCAAAAATTTAAAGCTTACGAAGCTTTTGTTGGCATAGGAGACAGCACCAAGGTTTTTGCAGAAGTTGGATATATTAAACGATTTAATGATAGTTTAAGAACTAATAATTTAGAACGTGTAAACAGTTCTAATACCTATTATTTAAAATCGCGATTAATTCAGAACAAAAACACAACGCTTCAGTTGTTTGTCAATTATAGAGATTTAAAATCCGAAGATAATAGTATAAAGGATGAGCAAAGTTTAAATAGTCGCTTAAATTATAATCAAAAATTATTTAACAACCTTGTGGTTTTAAATACCAGTTTTGAAACCAATTCAGGAACATCACCTCAACAAGATTTTACTTATGTTGAAGTAGAAGCAGGACAAGGAGCATACACATGGATAGACTATAACGAAAATGGCATTCAAGAATTAAACGAATTTGAAATTGCGCAGTTTACAGACCAAGGCAGTTATATTAGAGTACTATTACCCAATCAGGTTTTTGTGCAAACACATCAAAATAGGTTTGGACAAACAATTACTATTAATCCGCAATCTTGGAATGTCTCAAAAAATAAATCGAAGCAATTTTGGTCTCATTTTTATGACCAAACATCCTTTATTGTAGATAGTAAAAAATTTAAAAATGGGAATTCATTTAATCTAAATCCTTTTGAAGCCTTAAAAGATGATTTAGATACTGAAGAATTTATATCCTTAAACTACAGTGTTAGAAATGTATTGTTTTTTAATAGAGGAAAACAACACTACACCACCTCATATACATTTTTAACTAATAAGAGTAGAAATTTACTTTCTACAGGTTTACAACAAAATAAAACGAACAGTCATCAGCTTAATTTTAACCATAAATTTAATGTGAATTGGCTCGTAAACACATTGGCTAGTTCAGGGAAAGACGACAGTAAAAGCCAGAATTTCACCAATAGAAATTACACCATTGAAGCATATCAATTGAAACCAAAATTGAGCTATTTATTTAGTGAGAATGCACAGTTTGATATATTTTACCAATACACCTCAAAAGAAAACACTATTGGAAGTTTAGAAAGTCTAGCACAGAATAATTACGGCTTATCTTTTACCTATAACAACGCACAGAAAATTGCTTTAACAGGTGAATTTAACTTCTTTCAAAATGAATTTGAAGGCAACTCTAATTCGCCTGTTGCATACCAAATACTCGAAGGTTTACAACCAGGAAAAAACTTTACATGGAGCTTATTAGCACAGAAAAAGCTGACCAAATATTTAGACTTAAATTTGAATTACTTTGGACGTAAATCGGAAACTTCTAAAGTAATACATACCGGAACAATTCAGTTAAAGGCTTATTTTTAAGCGATATGTAACCATTATTACATAGTCTAAATACGAAAATTTGTATCTTCGTAATCGTTATGAACAAAATAGTAGCTTTTACATATTCAATTTTGATACTTTTTCAAAGTTTCAATATAGGCATAGAAGATCTTTCTAAGTTTGGAATATTATTGGAGCATGCTGAGTTTCATAAAGAAATGTACGGAGACACCTTTTATCAGTTTCTAGCAGAACATTATGGAGATGCCAAGGTTGATCACGATAATGAGCATGATGAACATCAGGATTTACCATTTAAAGATGCACATCAATTATGTTCTCACATGAGCATCCCTTTTATAAATCCTATAATTGCTTTTAATTTTACTCCTCAAAGTTTTATAAAAACTCCTTTCAACTTTTATTACACAGATTCTCATACTAATTTTGAGAAACTATCTGTTTTTCAACCACCCAAACACGCATAATTCATTTTTAGATTTTTAATCCTGTTTATTAAAACGGGCATTTATTAAATTTTATTTTTTTGAATTATGTTAGAACACATTATAAAGTTCAGCTTAAAAAACAAGCTGATTATTTTCCTGTTTACAGCATTTATTATTGGTTTTGGTATTTTATCCTTAACCCAAATTCCTATTGGAGCTGTTCCAGATATTACTAATAACCAAGTACAAGTTATTACCACATCGAGCAATTTATCGACGCAAGATGTTGAACAATTCATTACCTATCCTGTAGAATTGGAAATGGCAAATTTGCCAGGCGTAGAAGAAATCCGTTCCGTATCAAAATTTGGTCTTTCTGTAGTTACCATTGTTTTTGAAGATGATATGGGCACCTTTCTTCCTAGACAACTGATTGCCGAGAAAATAAAATCGGCAACAGAAAAAATCCCAGAAGGCTTTGGAAGTCCGGAAATGGGACCAATCACAACAGGTTTGGGTGAAATTTATCAATACATTTTAGATGTAAAACCGGGTTATGAAGACCAGTATTCTGCAACCAATCTAAGAACCATCCAAGATTGGGTTGTAAAACGCCAACTTTCTGGAATTCCTGGGGTCGTTGAAGTGAATACTTGGGGCGGATTTTTAAAACAATACGAAGTTGCCATCAATCCGAAGCAATTACATGCTATGAATATTTCGATTTCTGAAATTTACAATGCATTAGAAAAAAATAACAGTGTTGCTGGGGGTGGTTATATTGAAAAAAATGATGAATCTTTTTTTATTCGTGGTGAAGGTTTGGTGAAAACCTTAGACGATATTGAAAATATTGTAGTTAAAAATGTAACGACACCAATATACATTAAAGATGTTGCCAAAGTTGGTTTTGGAAGCGCTACACGCTTTGGAGCTATAACTGGAAATGGTGAAGGCGAAAAAGTTTTAGGGCAAATAATGATGATTAAAGATGGAAATTCTAAAGCCATCATAGATGCCGTAAAAGAACGCGTAGCATCCATACAACATACCTTACCAGAAGGTGTGTTTATCAATGGTTTTTTAGAACGTAGCGAACTCATTAACAAAACGACTTTTACAGTTTCAGAAAACTTAATTCTGGGCTCACTCATTGTCATTTTTGTGGTGGTTTTGTTACTTGGAAATCTGCGTTCTGGCTTAGTAGTCGCTTCTGTAATCCCTTTAAGTTTATTGTTTGCCATTTCTATGATGAATGTGTTTGGCGTTGACGCCAACTTAATGAGTCTTGGAGCTATCGATTTTGGAATCATTATAGATGGCGCTGTTATTATCGTAGAGTTTATTGCTTTTCAAATTATTTCGCAAAACGATAAATTAAAAGCACTCCATAAACAAGCAAAACAGACAGAAATTGATGCTATTACACTAAAAAGCGCCTCTAAAATGATGAATTCTGCCATTTTTGGACAATTAATCATCTTAATTGTTTTCATTCCTATTTTAGCTTTAAGCGGTGTGGAGGGCAAAATGTTTAGACCAATGGCATTGACCTTTAGCTTTGCTTTAATTGGTGCCATGTTGTTGTGTTTAACCTACGTTCCTGTGGTAGCTTCGTTATTTCTAAAACCTAATAAACAATCATCAAAAAACGTTTCGGTACGTTTAATGAATATTATTAATAAAGGGTATCAACCTATTATTAATTGGTCCTTAGCCCATAAAAAAGTGGTCATTATAGTATCGTCACTTTTATTAGCAATTAGTGTTTTAATATTCAGTAAAATGGGAGGTGAATTTGTACCGACTTTAGATGAAGGAGATTTTGTGATTCAACCCGTACTTAAAACGGGAACTTCATTAGGAAAAACCATAGAAATTACTACAAAAATAGAACAGATTCTACTTGACAATTTCCCCGAAGTAAATCAAGTGGTTACTAGAATTGGTGCGGCTGAAGTCCCAACAGACCCAATGTCTATGGAAGAAAGTGATGTTATTATAAAACTAAAACCTAAAACGGAATGGGTCTCTGCAGCGAGTAAAGATGAATTGGCAGATAAATTTAAAGAGGCACTTTCTATTATTCCGGGTATGGATGTGGAGTTTACGCAACCAATAGAAATGCGTTTTAATGAACTCATTACCGGAGTGAGAGCAGATGTTGCTATTAAAATTTTTGGTGATGATTTATCCGTTTTAGCAAAAAAAGCAGATGACGTTAAAGCCTTAATTGAACATGTTGAAGGAGCTTCCGATATTATAGTTGAAAAAGTTGAGGGGTTACCACAAATGAGTGTGATTTTCAATCGGCAAAAAATAGCACGTTATGGTCTTAATATTTCAGATATAAATCATTTGATTTCAATGGGATTTGCAGGAGGAACGGTTGGTAATGTGTTTGAAGGAGAAAAGCGGTTTGATTTAGTGATGCGTTTAGATGAATCGAGCAGAAAAAATTTGGCTAGCCTTCAAGACTTATATATTGATGTGCCTAACGGAAACAAAATTCCATTAAGCGAATTAGCAGATATAACATATACAGAAGGACCTGCTAAAATTTCTAGAGACGACACTAAACGCCGCATTGTTGTTGGTATTAATGTTAGAAATAGGGATTTAGAATCGGTAGTAGATGATGTCAGATCAATTCTCAACACCCAATTAAAACTTCCTGTTGGCTATACGATTACTTACGGAGGTCAATTCGAAAATTTACAAAGTGCTAAAGACAGATTGTTAATTGTTGTTCCAATTGCCTTGGCTTTAATTTTTATACTCTTGTATTTTGCTTTTGATTCAGTAAAGGAAGCTTTAATTGTATATTCTGCCATTCCTCTCGCTGCAGTTGGTGGCATTTTATTATTATGGTTACGCGATTTACCATTTAGCATCTCGGCAGGAGTTGGGTTTATTGCACTCTTCGGAATTGCTGTCCTTAACGGCATTGTATTAATTGAACATTTTAAAGCCTTACAAGAAGAAAATGCTAATGAAACGATTGAATCCTTAGTAAAAAGAGGAACTACTGAACGTCTAAGACCTGTATTATTAACTGCTTTAGCGGCCGCATTAGGATTTCTACCAATGGCCATTTCAACCAATGCTGGCGCAGAAGTGCAACGCCCTTTAGCTACTGTGGTAATTGGCGGCTTATTTACCGCAACCATCTTAACCTTAGTGGTTTTACCCGTTTTATACACATGGTTTAAACAAAAAACAGTTTTAAAAATGAATAAAACAACAGTTGTAACCATTATTGGTTTTCTATGCATGTGGAATGGCAATGCACAATCTAAACTTACCGTAACACAAACTTTAGATTTAGCAATAGAAAACAACGCTAGCTTAAAAGCGTCTAAATTACAAATTGAAAAAAGCGCTGCTTTTGTTGGAAGCGCCTTTAGTTTTGATAAAACAGAGCTCTATTATAATTATGACGAAAACAATATGGCTATAAATAATGAGCCCTTAAAAGTGTTTGGTATTGCTCAAAATTTCAAATTTCCAACGGTTTATTTTGCTGAAAAAAATGTAAATAAAGCCTTGGTTAATTTGCAAGAATCTAAGTACAACTTACAATTCCAAGAGGTTAAAAAACAAGTCTATTCAGCTTATTATCAGTTGAGTTATATGAAGCAGAAAGCTGAAACCTATCGATTTTTAGATAGTTTGTATCAAGATTTTGCACAAAAATCGGCACGACGCTTTGAACTTGGTGAAACTAATTATTTGGAAACCATCACCGCAGAATCGAAGCAAAAACAACTGCAAACCCTATATCATCAAGCTTTACAAGACGTTCAGTTTTCTAAAGAACAGTTAAAAGCCATTGTACAAGTAGACACTTTAGACATTGTAGACAAAGACTTAGTAAAGCTTAACTTACAAAGTCCTTCGCTTCAAGATAATTCTGGTTTATTGTATTTTGAAAGTGCTAAAACGTATCAAAATGCACGTTATAAAGCTGAAAAGCAAAACCTTTTGCCAGACCTTAATTTTGAATATTTTCAAGGCACCAACGACCAATTAAATACGAATATCAAGGGTTATCAATTTGGCATAAAAATTCCGCTACTGTTCTTTGGAAATTCTTCAAAAATTAAAGCCTTAAAAATTGCTAAAGACATTATTACAGAACAAAAACAAGATTATGAAGTGCAATTAAATGCCGAATATAAATCACTCTTAACCACACTAAGCAAATACAACGAAGCTATAAATTATTACGATACACAAGGAAAACGTTTAAAAGATGAAATTATAAAAACAGCCAACCGCACTTTTAAAGAAGGTGAAATTGACTTTTTTCAATACATCCAAAGTTTAGAAACAGCTAAAGATATTGAGCTGTCTTATCTAGATAATTTAAACGCATACAACCAAACTGTCATCAACATTAATCACCTTATTTTAAAACTATTTTAAAAATGAAATATCTACATATCATAATATTCGCCCTGCTTATCACAGCTTGCGAAAAAGAAAAAAACAATGTATTGGGAGTTACACCAACTGAAGAGGTGCATGAGGATATAACCGTCACACAAGCACAATTTAAAAGTGAAAACATGGCTTTTGGAAATATAGAGGAATTTGATTTTAACGAAGGTATAAAAGTCAATGGCATGATTGATGTGCCACCACAAAACAAATCAAGTATTTCAACTTTTATTGGTGGCTACGTTACTAAAACACCTTTATTAATTGGTAGCGAAGTAAAAAAAGGCCAACTTTTAGTTACACTTGAAAATCCTGAATATGTCGAAATACAGCAAAACTATCTAGAAGTCGCCGAGCAATTAAATTACTTAAAATCGGAATTTAACAGACAAAAAACCTTATTTGATGAACAAATTACGTCTGAAAAAAATTATTTAAAAGCAGAAAGCACCTATAAAAGCAACTTAGCACACTACAACGGCTTACGTAAAAAATTACAGATGATGCATATTAATCCACAACGTGTAGAACAAGGCACTATTTCATCGAGTATTAATTTATATGCACCAATTGACGGATTTGTAACTAAAGTAAACGTGAGTAATGGCACCTATGTTTCTCCAAGTGATGTTATTTTAGAAATTGTGGACACACATCATGTTCATTTGGAATTATCGGTTTTTGAAAAGGATATAATGGCTATTAAAAAAGGACAAAAAATTAGATTTCAGATTCCTGAAGCTTCAGATCAAACCTTTAATGCAGACGTTCATTTAGTGGGCACCACAATTGACGGAGAGAGTAGACGAGTTCAAGTTCATGGTCATATAGATAACGACGAAGATCATTTTATTGTTGGCATGTTTGTAGATGCTGAAATTATTACTGATAGTACAAAACGTATAGGTTTACCAAAAGAAGCGATAATTAGCTTAGAAGAGGCTAATTATGTTCTGGTTTTAAAAACGAAAGAAAACAATGAATTTCATCTCGAAAAAGTAAAAGTAACTATTGGAAAAGCAACAGAAGACGTTGTAGAAATTTTAAATTCAGAAGACTTGAAAGATAAAAAAATCTTAGTTAAAGGTATTGGAATGCTTTTAAATGATAGTGAAGGAGGCCATAGCCATTAGTATGATATATAATTGCCTTTACTAGCATTAATTCATAAAAACAAAACACCCAAACTTATAAGCTTGGGTGTTTTCGGTTTTATTAAAGATGCCTGATTTATCGGGACTTTATAATTACATTTTTTGAAGCCAATGCTTTACATCAACCTCAGCTTTTATAATAGCTTTTAAGTCTTCAATCTTCACACGTTTTTGTTCCATCGTATCTCTATGACGAATCGTAACAGATTGGTCTTCTAAAGTATCATGATCTACCGTAATACAAAATGGGGTTCCATTAGCATCTTGCCTTCTGTAACGTCTTCCAACGGCATCCTTTTCATCATAAGTCACGTTAAAATCCCACTTTAAATCATCTACAATTTGTTTTGCAATTTCTGGTAAACCATCTTTTTTAACCAATGGTAAAATCGCTGCTTTTGTAGGTGCTAAAACTGCTGGTAATTTTAAAACAGTTCTAGTTGTATTGTTGTCTAATTCTTCTTCGACTAAAGCATTTGAGAAGACGGCTAAGAACATACGGTCTAAACCTATAGACGTTTCTAATACATAAGGTGTGTAACTTGCGTTATCTTCATGATCAAAATACTGAAGTTTCTTTCCTGAAAACTCTTCGTGTTGTTTTAAATCGAAATCTGTACGCGAGTGAATTCCCTCTAATTCTTTAAAACCAAATGGGAATTTAAATTCAATATCAGTAGCCGCATCAGCGTAATGTGCTAATTTTTCGTGATCGTGGAAACGGTAATTATCTTCACCTAAACCAAGTGATTTATGCCATTTTAAACGTGCGTCCTTCCAATAGTCAAACCATTCTTTTTGTGTGCCTGGTTTTATAAAAAACTGCATTTCCATTTGTTCAAACTCACGCATTCTAAAAATAAATTGTCTTGCTACAATCTCATTTCTAAATGCTTTTCCGGTTTGTGCAATTCCGAAAGGAATCTTCATACGTCCTGTTTTCTGAACGTTTAAGAAATTCACAAAAATACCTTGCGCTGTTTCCGGTCTTAAATACAAGTCCATTGCAGATTCTGCAGATGCGCCAAGTTTAGTTCCAAACATTAAGTTGAATTGCTTAACGTCCGTCCAATTGCGACTTCCTGAAACAGGACAAGCAATCTCTAATTCTTCAATTAATGCTTTTACGTCTGCTAAATCTTCTTTTTCTAAAGATTGCCCTAAACGTTTTAAAATAGAATCGATTTTTTCTTGATAACCAACAACACGTCCGTTAGTAGAAATAAATTCTTCTTTATTAAAAGCTTCTCCAAAGCGTTTTTCTGCTTTTTTAACTTCCTTTTCAATTTTTGCTTCAATTTTAGCACAATAATCTTCTACTAAAACATCGGCTCTATAACGTTTTTTAGAATCCTTATTATCAATTAAAGGATCACTAAATGCATCGACGTGGCCAGAAGCCTTCCATGTGGTTGGATGCATAAATATTGCAGCATCAATTCCTACAATATTATCATGCATTTGTACCATGGCTTTCCACCAATAGTCTCTAATATTTTTCTTTAATTCTACTCCATTTTGAGCATAATCATATACTGCGCTAAGTCCATCGTAGATTTCACTACTCTGAAACACGTAACCATACTCCTTTGCGTGAGAGATTACTTTTTTAAATTGATCTTCGTTTGCCATAATACTGCAAAAATAGAAAACCGCTCTGATTAACAGAACGGTTTTTCAAAAATTATATCGTTATTTATTTACTTCTATTATATTAGAATAATACTTGTACTCCCTAATTTTATATTTCTGTGAAAGATATTGATAAAATAATGTCCTTTTTGAAAAGGTTGCTCATTCTTATCTGCAATAATTGCAGTACAAATTTCTAGATTTTCGTTATCATAATTTACAATTTCTCTTTTACTGTAATTTAATGATGCATCACCAAAAACCACTTCTCCTTTATCAGAAATCACGTTTCCTTGTGGACTCACAATTTGAATATAAATATCTTTTTTTCCTTTTAATGCTAGTGGATTTTCATTCAACGTTACACACACATCAATGGCATTGGCACGTTTTGCTTTATCTGTAAAACGTTTTTTACCAGACTTTAATTTATAAGATGTTGCATTAACATTACTCGCTTTTAAAATCGCTGCATTATAAATAGATTTGTGTAATGAGTCATTGACTTCTTCTAAATCGCTATTAACAACGACCAATTCATTTATAGTGCTTTTATTCTGTTTTATAGTATTTAAGGCATAACGTTTTTCATTCTGCAATTTAATATTAGCAGAATTTAGCGAGTCAATGGTGCGAAGTAGCACTTTACTCTTAGATTTTAAAACTACAAGCTGCTCTTTAAACCTAGTGATAATGGATAAATCACTATTTAATAATCTTAAAGAATCTAAGGCAACCTTAGTCTCTAATTTTGCTTCTTGGAGCTGAGAAGCCATAAGATCATAGTCTTGGCTCAGTTCGTCATAACTTAATAACAAGTCTGATAGTTCGGTTTCTATCAAAACTTTTTCTTGTTTTAAGAATTCTTCATAGGATTCATTTGACTTATATTTATTAAAGCTATATATTCCTAAAACAGTTAAAACGACTAATAAAGAACCTATAATTAATCTATAGTTAAATAATTGAGGGTTAACTATCATTATTATTTTTCTTAATTTAATGCGAAATTAGAGTTAATTGTACAGCGATTTTATTTTAATCGATTAAGTGATGAAAAACTTGTTAAACTTGTTCTTTCCTAAGGTTTGCGAAGCCTGTAATTATGTTTTAAGCGATAATGAGATGGTTATTTGCACATCTTGCAGACACCATTTGCCTATTACCAACTTTCATTTTGATAATGCTGAAGACGTAAAAAAGGTTCTTTACGGCAGAGTAAAATTAGAAAATGCAACAGCATTACTACATTTTTCTAAAAAAGGAATTGTACAACAAATGCTTCATAATTTAAAGTACAAAGGCCATGAAGCTATTGGAGGTTTTTTTGGCAAGTGGCTTGGCTCCGAATTAGCAACTGTTGAAGCTTACAAAACTATTGATGTTGTTGTGCCTGTACCATTGTATAAATCCAAATTGAGAAAACGCGGTTATAATCAAGTCGCTAAATTTGGTAAAGAAATAGCTAAAGCATTAAATATAGACTATAACGATAGGGTTTTAATAAAAACAAAAGCATCCAAAACACAAGTTTTTAAAGGCCGTATAAAACGTTGGAACGATGACGGAGCATTATTTGATATTTCTGAAAACAAATCTTTAACAAAAAAGCATATTTTATTGGTTGATGACATTATCACAACTGGCGCTACAATTGAAGCCTGTGCTTCTGTTTTGTTAAAAATTGATAAAATTAAGTTAAGTCTTGCTACAATGGCAATTGCCGATTGATTTTTTCGTTTTAACACTCAAAGCATATATGTTTTGAGTAAAGACATTTATATTGTTTCTTTGTGCTAAATTATTTTGATAGATGCGTTTACATTTAATGCGAATTTTAAGTCTGATTTTAATTGCAATAAGCATTATTAGCTGTGCCAATCGTGGTACACCAACAGGTGGTGAAAAAGATACAGAACCGCCTGTAATAACGCAATCTAATCCAAAGAATTATTCTACAAACTTTAAAGGAAAAACGATTAAAATTCATTTTAACGAATACGTTAAAATTAAAGATATTAGGAAACAACTTATTATTTCTCCTCCAATGGATTTAGATCCTATTGTAACACCTGCGAGCGGAGCAAGCAAATATATTTCTATCACTATTCAAGATACTCTACAAGACAATACGACTTATGCTTTTAATTTTGGTGAAAGTATTGTAGATAACAACGAAGAAAATCCATACCCTTATTACCGCTATGTATTTTCAACAGGAAACACCATAGATTCATTATCTGTAAAAGGACATATTGAAGATGCTTTACTTAAAGAACCAGACACATTTGTTTCTGTAATGCTTTACGAGGCAGATTCTACCTATACAGACTCTATAGTTTACAAACAGAAACCTAGATATATTACAAACACACTCGATAGTGTTACAACTTTTAGTATAGATAATATAAAGGCAGGTACCTATAAGTTAATTGCGTTAAAAGATCAAAATTCTAACTATAAGTTTGATCAAAAAAATGACAAAATAGGGTTTAAAGAAGGTTTTATAACAGTGCCAGCAGATTCCACTTCTCACAAACTAACATTGTTTAAGGAAAATGTAAACTTTAAAGCCTTAAAGCCAAAGCAAGATGGAGACACCAGAATTATTTTTCCTTATGAAGGAGACTACGAAAACATGCGAATTAAAGTCTTAAACGACAAACCTGAAGGTTACAAAACCCGAATCATTAAAGATAAAAAAACAGATACCTTATATTATTGGTATAAACCAAAATTTGAAATAGACACTACATTTTTCGTTGTTACAAACGAAAAGTATACAGACACTTTTAAACATCGTTTTAGAACTATAAAAGCAGATTCTTTAAAAATAACAGCCTTAACTAAAGGAACTATAAATTATGACGAGGATTTTGCTGTTGAAGCAAACATTCCATTAACTCAAATTGATACCACAAAAATTAAATTAACAACTAACGATTCGCTTTCTGTACCTTATAAAGTGAAGTACGACTCCATTTTTAATACCTATTTATTTGCTATTAATAAACAAGAAGGACAAAAATACGACTTTACCATGTTGCCTGGTACTTTTACTGACTTTTACGATAACACGAATAAAGACACGCTAAATTATTCCGTAAAAACAAAGATGAAATCTGAATACGGGAACATAAGAGTGAACTTAAAAAATGCTGAACTCCCTTTAATTGTTCAATTGGTAGACAATAAAGGTGAAGTGATGTATGAACAATACACTACTGACGCTCCTGCTGTAGATTTCACAAATTTAGCACCAAACCAATATGCATTACGTATTGTTTTTGATACCAATGGCAATGGTAAATACGACACAGGAAACTTCTTATTAGGTATTCAACCAGAACGAGTTAGCTACTCAGAACCAATAGACCCTGTACGTTCTAACTTTGATTTTGTTATTGATTTTAAATTTCAAGAGTAAAATTATCTCTATCGTTTAAGAAATTTAATTTTTCTCGGTATTTTTTAATAGCCGCTTTATCTAAAGAGACAATTTCAACAACATCTTGGTTTTCTAAAATAGTATCCAGCCTATTTCCTAAAACATCGTAAGCTGCAGAGTGTCCAGAATATTCAAAATTATTTCCGTCTAGTCCTACTCTATTCACGCCAACACAATAAGCCATGTTCTCGATTGCTCTTGCTTTTAACAGAGCATCCCATGCGCCTATTCTAATTTTTGGCCAATTAGCAACATAAATTATGAGATCGTAATCTTCAACATTTCTTGCCCAAACAGGAAATCGCAAATCATAACAAACTAGCGGACAAATTTTCCAACCTTTATAGCTAAAAGTTACCTTCTCTGTTCCCGCAGTATAAACCTTATGTTCTCCTGCTAAAGTAAAGGTGTGACGCTTGTTGTATGTGGTAATTGTGCCAGATGGCTCTACACAAACCATACGGTTATAAAACTTACCATTTTCAGAAATCACAAGACTTCCCATAATTACAGCTTGCTTTAACTTGGCTTGTTCTTTTAGCCAGACTATGGTGTTTCCTTCCATAGTCTCGGCAACCTCAGCAGGATTCATTGTAAAACCAGAAGTAAACATTTCTGGTAATACTACAAGATCAACGTCTGCTGAAATAGCAGCTATCTTATGACTTAATAATCGCCTATTTTCCTCTGGGTTTTCCCAAACTAATGCCGTTTGAACAATCGCAACTTTCAATTCTGAATTCATAGCTTAAAATTACAAATTTGAATTCAAAAAAAAGCATAAAAAAAGCAACCTAAAAAGCAGATACAATAATCTATCTACTTTTTAGATTGCTCTAATAAATTAATAAAGCTGACTTCTATAATTTACTTTTTGCCTTAGCTACTTTATTAGTTAGTTTATCCAATTTATCAAGCCACTTGATTTCGTCTTGAGGCGATAGCTTACCTTTTCTTTTTAGCTTTTCGTACTTCTTTTGTCCTTTTTCAAGATTGCTTTCTGCTTTTTGAAAATTCTTTTGAAGCTTTTCTTTTTTCTTTATTTCCTTTTCAGCCTTTTTCTGTGCTTTTTCTGCTTTTTTTTGAGCTTTCTCTGCTTTTTTATTCTCTTTTTCGAGTTTTTCAGCTACTTCTTCTTTTTTCTTTAATGCCTTCTCTTCTTCTTTCTTAAGCTTTGCAGCTGCTTTTTCAGATTTCACTGCTTCGGCCTTTGCTGTTTCTGCCTCTAATTTTGCCTTTGCTTCAACCTCTTTAGCTTTTGCCGCGGCTTCTACTTTAAGTTTTTCTGTAATTACAGCCGCTTCTTTAAAAATCAATGTTTTTTCTTCAAGAGTTAAAGTTTCAGTAACATCTTGTCCGTCTAAATAGATCTTCTCATTTTTAACCTCATAAATTTTTCCGTCTTTTGTAACTTCTTGTGCAAAAGAAGAAAGTGATAGGCTTAAGAATAATAGTATAATATAATATTTCATGATATAATTTTTTTGTTCATTATTAAGACACAGAAATCTGTAAAAAGTAACTTAAATTTTACATAAAATTTCTGAAGCCTTAACTAAAGTCTCGTCCGTTTTGGCAAAACAAAATCGTAACACCTTATCATCTTTATCTTTTTCGTTGAAAACGGATAATGGAATAGCTGCTATTTTAAACTCCTCAGTTAAGCGTTTTGCAACGTCTACATCATAATCATCTGTAATTTTAGAATAATCTAATACCTGAAAATAAGTCCCTTGTGATGGTTGAAACTTAAATCTAGATTCTGAAATCAAACTCAAAAACAAATCGCGTTTCTGCTGAAAAAAAGTATTTAAACTAAGATATGTTTCAGCGTCTTGCATATAATCTGAAATCCCTTTTTGAGATGGATGATGGACTGAAAACACATTAAACTGATGTACTTTTCTAAACTCTGACATTAATACTGAAGGTGCACAACAATAACCAATTTTCCAACCTGTATTATGAAATGTCTTTCCAAAAGAAGCCGTTATAAAACTGCGCTGTTTTAAATCTTCAAACAAACACGCACTTTGATGTTGAGCTTCATCAAATACAATATGCTCGTAAACTTCATCACTTAATACAAGAATATTAGTGTCTTTGGTTAATTTTTGAAGTTGAAGCATATCGTCTTTAGACCATGTCGTTCCACTTGGATTGTGTGGCGAATTAATAATCATCATTTTTGTCTGAGACGAAATTTTTGAAGCCACCTCTTCCCAATTCACCTTATAATTAGGTGCAGATAATTGAATCGGAATCGTTTGACCACCATTAATTTCAACAGCGGGCTCATAGCAATCGTAGGCGGGCTTAAATATAATTACCTCATCATTTGGCCTCACAAAAGCTGAAATGATTGTATAAATGGCTTGGGTTGCTCCGGCTGTAACTGTGATTTCTTTTTCAGGATGGTAAGAGCTGTTATACAATAATTCGTATTTATGAGCAATAGCCATACGCAACTCTAAATTGCCTGCCATTGGTGCATACTGGTTATACCCATTATTCATGGCATTGGTAACAAAATCATTTAATTTTTGAGAACTTGGATAATTAGGAAACCCTTGTGATAAGTTTAAAGCATGATGTTCTTTTGCCAAAGCACTCATTACAGTAAAAATGGTGATGCCAACATTGGGTAATTTTGAATTGAAATTCATCTGTTTATATGTATTATCTTTTAAGAGTCACATGCTGGTAGTTAAAATCATTTGCTAGGATATTGAAACTTTTCACATGTTCGTTTCATAAAAAGTAGTCTTTATATACAAAAACATTAAAGATATAAAACAAGCTTTTCTATCTTTACAAAAACTAATAAAATATTAATCATGCGCTTATTAAAAATTCTTTTTCTTTTCGTTGTTTTTCAAGCTTCTGCCCAACAAGGCGGTATGTGGATTCCTTCACTTTTAGAAGGTATGAATGAAGACGAAATGCAAAATTTGGGCAGTAAATTAACCGCTCAAGATATTTATGATGTTAACCATTCAAGCTTAAAAGATGCCATTGGTCATTTTAATGGTGGTTGTACTAGTGAGGTCATTTCTGATCAAGGTTTAGTACTTACTAATCACCACTGTGGTTATGGTCAAATTCAATCCCATTCATCATTAGAAAACGATTATTTAAAAGATGGATTTTGGGCCATGAATTTGGAAGAAGAATTACCAAATAATAGTTTATTTATTGAATTTATTGTGAGTATACACGATGTTTCAGAAGTGGTTTTAAAAGGTATTACCGATACCATGACTGAAACAGAAAAGCAATCTCTAATTTCTAAAAACAGTAATGCAGCCATGAAAACATGGCCAAGAGAATCGTGGCAAGATGTAAAAACAAAAGCTTTTTACGAAGGCAATCAATATTTCCTTTTTGTTACAGAACGTTTTGATGATATTCGTTTGGTTGGTGCTCCGCCAAGTAGTATTGGTAAGTTTGGAAGTGACACCGACAACTGGGTATTCCCAAGACATACTGGTGATTTTTCTTTGTTCAGAATTTACGCCGATGCTAATAATCGTCCGGCAAAATACAGCAAAGACAACAAACCGTACAAGCCAAAACATTTTCTTCCAATCTCTTTAGATGGTGTTGAAGAAGGCGATTTTACTATGGTGTTTGGCTTCCCTGGAACCACAAGTGAGTATTTACCAGCTGTTGCGATAGAACATATCACAAAAGATTACAACCCTACGAACATTGCAATTCGTGAAGCAGCTTTAAAAGTCATTGATCAAAAAATGAAAGAAAGCGATGCCGTTAGAATTAAATATGCCTCTAAACAAGCGCGAATTGCTAATGCATGGAAAAAATGGATTGGTGAAAACTTAGGTATTAAAAGAAGTAATGCTGTTGAAAAACGTCGCGAATTTGAAGCCACATTCACAAAAGCCTTAAAAGAAAAAGGACTTGAAGACAAATACGGAAATATTCTTCCTGAATTTGATAGACTTTACAAAGATTTTGCCCCTATTAACATTAAACGCAGAAACTTTATTGAAGTCTTTTTAGTGACTAA
Source organism: Winogradskyella psychrotolerans (assembly GCF_018860565.1). Lineage (GTDB taxonomy): Bacteria > Bacteroidota > Bacteroidia > Flavobacteriales > Flavobacteriaceae > Winogradskyella > Winogradskyella damuponensis. The sequence goes on along the minus strand of NZ_JAHKPS010000022.1, from coordinate 502,422 downwards.
TGAGCTTATGCAAATGACCTTTAGAGCTTACCAAGTTGAGCAAGCTTTAATTGCCAATCCTGAAAATCTAGAAAGAGGAAAAGAAGTTTTAACTGGTCAACTAAGAGGTATTCATAAAAATTATGATGCAAAATTAGATAAAGGTGTTTTTGAAAATGTGATGAAATTATACCAACCAAATAATGTAAATTCATTAATATATGGTGAAACCGCTTTTACCAACTTAGAATCGGCTTTACAATTACTTGAAGGTGATACAGAGACTGTAATTAAAAATCTAAATAACGATGCTGCTTATACGTATGCAAAACCAATAATCGAAGAATTTTTCAATACTATTGATGCTGAATACCAACAAAAAAATGCTCCTATAACAGCATTGCAAACACAATATATGACAGCACTTATGGAAGCCTTACCTAACGAGCGTTATTTTCCAGATGCAAATAGTACTCTTCGTGTCACTTACGGCCAGGTAAGAGGCTATTCACCAAGAGATGCTGTGTATTACAATCCTGTAAGCTATTTAGATGGCGTCATTGAAAAATACATTCCAGATGATTACGAATTTGATGTCCCTCAAAAATTAATTGAACTATATGAAGCCAAAGATTATGGACAATATGCTAATAAAAACGGAAAAGTACCTGTTTGCTTTTTAGGAACGAATCACACAACTGGTGGAAACTCAGGAAGTCCTGCGATTGATGCTCATGGGAATTTAGTTGGATTAAACTTTGACCGTGTTTGGGAAGGGACTATGAGTGACATGAATTACGATCCGGAAATCTGCCGTAACATTATGGTAGATTTACGTTATGTACTTTTTATTGTTGATAAATATGCTGGAGCAAAACATCTGATTGATGAGATGAAATTGGTTCACCCTAAAACCGACAACTCTAAGAAAAAGAAGAAAAGAAATAAGAAGAAAAAGTAATCAGTTCTTTAGTCTTCTGTCGTTCGTTAACGACTTATATAATTAAAAAGCCCTCACAAGTTTAAACTTGTGAGGGCTTTTTATAGCTTGATATAAGCTTCTCTATACCGTTCTATCACATTTGATTTGCCTCAACGCTACATCGATAATCTATAAGCCTCATAAGCTAATTATTTCAATATACTCTTCACAATTTTTAAATGATGATTGGTGTGCGCTTCTAAGAATTGTACAACTCTTGATTTATTTACATTGCCAAACAAAGGGTGTTTAAAATAAGCATTGTTGTCTAAACTTGATATTGTTTTTATCTGCGCTCTCGCTTCTGCTAATTGTAATATAATATCAGCTTCTAAAATGACTTCAGGCGGTGTCACATATTTTGGAGCTTTTGCTTTTCCTCTTGGAAAGAATCTAAATTTCAATAACAATTTACCTACCAAACTAAAATTATCCTTATACAAGGCTGGATCTGAATCCTGCATATTTTTCACAACAGCATTAATCACTTTTAAACTATGATCTATATGCCATGCCACATTCGCTTTTGAAACACTTGTGTTTATAGCTTTACTTTTAGGAATTAAACCTTCTAAAACATCTAATCTCTTTTGCAAAACAGTACTATTAACTGCACTCATTTTAATTTTTTATTGAAAGGTAACTATAATAAAAAAATCCCAAACACTAATGCTTGGGATTTTTCGATTATAAGATTTCTGCTTGCGCAGGAATTTATTAGTATCTGTAATGCTCAGGCTTATAAGGACCTTCAACTGTTACACCAATGTATTCTGCTTGGTAGTCTTTTAACTCCGTTAACTCAACACCTATTTTTTCTAAATGTAATTTAGCCACTTTTTCATCTAAATGCTTTGGTAACATGTATACGTCATTGTCATACTTATCACTGTTTTTCCAAAGTTCAATTTGCGCTAAAGTTTGGTTTGTAAATGAATTACTCATTACAAAACTTGGGTGACCAGTTGCACAACCTAAGTTTACTAAACGACCTTCTGCAAGAATGATAATGTCTTTCCCATTAATGTTATACTTATCTACTTGTGGCTTAATCGTATCTTTAGTGTTACCATAGTTTTTATTTAACCAATCCATTTGAATTTCGTTATCAAAATGACCAATATTACAAACAATCGTTTTGTCTTTCATGGCTTCAAAATGCTCTGCACGTACAATATCTTTATTTCCAGTAGTTGTAATAATGATATCTGAATTAGTAACAACAGTTTCTAATTTCTTTACTTCAAAACCATCCATAGCAGCTTGTAAAGCACAAATAGGATCAATTTCAGTAACAGTTACAATAGAACCAGCACCTTTAAAAGAAGCCGCTGTACCTTTACCAACATCACCATAACCACAAACAGTAACACGTTTACCAGCTAACATAATATCTGTTGCACGACGAATAGCATCTACTGCAGATTCCTTACAACCATATTTATTATCAAACTTAGATTTTGTTACAGAATCGTTTACGTTAATTGCTGGCATTGTTAATGTACCATTTTTAACACGCTCATAAAGTCTGTGAACTCCCGTTGTCGTTTCTTCAGATAAACCTTTAATTCCAGCAGATAACTCTGGGTATTTATCTAAAACCATATTGGTTAAATCACCACCATCATCTAAAATCATGTTTAATGGTTTACGATCTTCACCAAAGAATAATGTTTGCTCAATACACCAATCAAATTCTTCTTCTGTCATGTCTTTCCATGCATACACAGCTGTTCCTGCATCTGCAATTGCAGCAGCAGCTTGATCTTGCGTAGAGAAAATATTACAAGAACTCCAAGTTACTTCAGCACCAAGAGCTTGTAAAGTTTCTATTAAAACTGCCGTTTGAATTGTCATATGTAGACAACCAGCAATTCGTGCTCCTTTTAAAGGTTGCTCATTTTTATACTCTTCACGTAAACTCATTAAGCCTGGCATTTCTGCTTCAGCCAATTCAATTTCTTTTCTTCCCCAAGCCGCAAGCGACATATCCTTTACCTTATTAGGTACGTAAGCAACTGTTTTTGTACTCATATTATTTTCTTTGTTTATATATTTTGAAACACCTTTGGGGTTAACACTTAAATAGTTAAATTCGCTTATCTAAAAAACGCTTAATCCGCCTTAGGCGATGCAAAGATAATCAATAACATTCATAATTCTAAATGCCACTATACAAATCCATTAGTGTAAATTCACAAACTACTGTTAAAATCTGGAAGATTGAAGAATCTTACGACGCATTATTTCAACCCTTAGATTTAAAACCACAAAGTTTACAACGTGTGTTAAGCATGAAAAGTGAGTTACATCAACGTGGTTTTTTAAGCGTTAGACATTTATTGCACGAGTTTGGATACACAGATCAGGATTTATATTATGACGAAAACGGAAAACCGCATCTTAAAGATGGTAAACACATTTCTATAACACATTCATTTACATTTTCTGGAGTCATTATAAGTGATGCTGAAGTTGGTATTGATATTGAAAAACAGCGTGAAAAGATAGGAATTATTGCACATAAGTTTGTCGATTATGAATCTAATTATGTAAAACCTACGGACGAAGATTATATTAATAAACTTACCGTCATTTGGGGAATAAAAGAATCCCTTTACAAACTTTTTGCTACTCCTGGCATGTTATTTAAAGACCATTTTTTAGTCATCCCGTTTATGCTAGAAGATGGTTGCACAGTAGCGTGGATAGATTATAAAAACAAAAAATATAGATACCATACAGCGTTTTTAGAATTTGAAGGTTTTACTTGTGCTTATGTCATTCCTTAATGAATAGTATTTATAAAAATATAACCGCTTCAAAAGCTAAAGATGAAAAATTATTAGCCGTTTTGATTGATCCTGATAAGATGAATCTTAATGATGCTTCTCGTTTTATCTCTAAAGTAAACCAATCGATAGCAACTCATATTTTTGTTGGAGGAAGTGAAGTTGATGAAGGCTTAACAGACTCCTTAGTTATTGAGGTAAAAAAATACACCAATCTACCAGTAGTTTTATTTCCTGGTGACGTCATTCAAATAACAGACAAAGCCGATGGAATCTTATTTTTATCCTTAATTTCTGGTCGAAATCCTGATTATTTAATAGGAAAACAAGTCGAAGCTGTTTCAAAACTGGCCAAGACCAATCTTGAAATTATTCCAACAGGTTATTTGCTTATTGAAAATGGAAAAGAAACGGCCGTACAACGTGTAAGTGAAACAAAACCCATACAACGAAAAGACCTTCAAACCATTAAAGATACCGCAAAAGCAGGAGAATTATTAGGCATGAAACTTATCTATCTCGAAGCTGGTAGTGGCGCAACACATGCTATTGAGCCTCATATTATTTCCGAAGTTAAACAACAATTAAACATCCCTCTAATCGTTGGTGGAGGTATAAGAACCAAAACAGAAATAGAAGCGGCCTACAAATCAGGAGCAGATATCGTCGTCATTGGAACTGCGTTTGAAGATAACGAAGCCTTTTTTGATAAATTGAAAAAACAGCAAATACACAACTAATAAATAGTTAAGACAAGGACAATGAAAATATCCATCGAATTACAATTATCTCCATTAAAAGACGATTACGAACCTCATATTATTGATTTTATAAAACACTTACGAGCTTCAGAATTCACGGTTTTAGAAAACCCTTTGAGTACTCAAATTTATGGTAATTACGATACATTAATGCCGTTTTTAACTCAAGAAATAAAACGTTCATTTTCAGAAATTGATATTGCCGTATTACAAATGAAAATTGTAAAAACAGACCGAAGCGACTATGAACCACATTTTTGATTTTCTTTTTTCGCAATATTCTGATTATGAAACCACTGATATTGTTTTAGAAATTGTAGCCGTTATTTTTGGTTTTTTATCGGTTTGGTATTCCAAACAGAATAAACTTCTTGTTTTCCCAACAGGAATGATAAGCACGCTGATTTTTGTTTACCTACTACTAAAATGGGAACTCCTTGGAGATATGATGATCAACGCTTACTACTTCTGTATGAGTGTTTATGGTTGGTATATATGGACACGTAAAGTAGATGCCACACACGTTACTCAAATATCAAAAACTACTAATAAAGAAAAAATACTAAGCCTTGCCATATTCATAGCAACCTTAGTATTTGTATTCATTGTATATAAAAGCTTTGACAAATGGAATGGCTGGGTAGCTTATGTAGATACCATAACAACAGCTATATTTTTTGTAGGTATGTGGTTAATGGCAAGGAAAAAAATAGAAAATTGGATCTTCTGGATTATTGGCGATGTGATTTCTGTACCTTTATATTTGTATAAAGGATTCACATTCACAAGTTTTCAATATTTAGGATTTACAGTTATAGCAATATTTGGTTATTTAGCATGGAAAAAAAGCTTAAACAACAAGCTAGCAACTGCATAAAAGTAGTATTATTTGGCCCAGAGTCTACAGGTAAAACAACATTATCTCAACAACTAGCCAGACACTATAACTCCGTTTGGGTGCCAGAATATGCTCGTGAATATTTACAAGATAAATGGAACAACGAACGCAAAACATGTGAACCTAAAGATTTATTGCCCATTGCAATTGGCCAGATGAATCTCGAAAACAAATTAGCTAAAAAAACAGATTCTGTTTTAATTTGCGACACCGATTTACTTGAAACTAAAGTTTATAGCGAAGTTTATTACTCAGGAACATGTGACCCGATTTTAGAAGCACATGCTCTAAAAAACTCTTACGATATTTACTTTTTAACCTATATTGACACCCCGTGGGAAGCTGATGACCTAAGAGACAAACCCAATGAACGCGAACGTATGTTTAATGCTTTTGAAACCACTCTAAAAACACATAATAAACCTTATATTTTATTAAAAGGAAGTAAAGAGAAACGTCTTAAAATTGCCATACAACATATTGACAACCTACTATTGAACAAATTATGAAGTTTACCAAAAAAGACATAAAACAAATCGAATCTAAAGATTTAAACTTAGATGTTGTAAAAAAACAGATTCAAATTTTCGAAACTGGAATTCCGTATACAAACATTTCAAAGGCCGCGACTATTAACAATGGCATTACGGTATTAAACGATACTTTAATTGAAGAATATATTTCCTTATTTGAAAAAGAAAAAGACAACAAATCGTTATTAAAATTTGTTCCAGCATCTGGTGCAGCAACTAGAATGTTTAAATTTCTATTTCAATTTGTTAACCAATATAATTCCAATGAGCAATCGCTCAATTCTTACATCAATAGAAATAACCTTAGAGAATTATCTCTTTTTATGGTTGGAATGGAAAAATTTCCGTTTTACAATCAAGTTTTAAAACTGTTAAAATCTAAAAACATAGATTTTAAAACCTTGCCTAATACAGAAAAAGTATGGCAATTTGCAAAGGCCATGCTAGATCAAGATCAATTAAATTTTGGAAATCAACCTAAAGGCTTATTACCTTTTCATCAGTATAAAAAAAATCATATATCTACAGCTTTTGAAGAACATTTATACGAAGCTGCTTTGTATGCATCAAGTAACGGCTTAGCTAAGTTGCATTTTACCATTTCAGAAGATCATCAAAACAAATTCAAAAAAGAATTTAAAAAAATCCAACAAGATATTGAGCAAAACACAGGTGTTAAATTCGATATTTCTTTTTCATATCAACAAAAATCAACAGATACAATTGCTGTAACTTTAAACAACAAACCCTTTCGGGACAAAGATGGCTCAATATTATTTAGACCCTCTGGACATGGAGCCTTATTAAAAAATTTAAATGCACTCGATGCTGATATTATTTTTGTTAAAAACATAGATAATGTTGTTGTTTATAAATATAAAGAAGAGGTTGCTACCTATAAAAAAATACTCGCGGGAATTCTTTTAAAATTGCAATCTAAAGCATTTGAATATTTACACGATTTAGATTCTGAAAACATTACGGAAGATAATTTAGCAGCCATTGAACATTTTATAACGGAAGAATTAAGTATTAAAATATCTGATGAGTATAAAAAATATACTGATTATTATAAAATTGAATACTTACATGAAAAACTAAACCGTCCGATTCGAATTTGTGGTATGGTAAAAAATGAAGGGGAGCCTGGTGGTGGTCCTTTCTGGGTAAAAGATCATAAATCTAACCAATCACTTCAAATAGTAGAGTCGGCACAAATCAATTTAAAAGATCCAAAACAAGAAGAAATTCTTAAAAACGCTACGCATTTTAATCCTGTAGATTTAGTTTGTGGCGTAAAAAACTATAAAGGTGAAAAGTTTAATTTAGAAAATTATGTCGATCACAATGCCGCTTTTATAACTCAAAAAACTAAAAATGGTAAGGATTTAAAAGCCTTAGAATTACCTGGACTTTGGAATGGAAGTATGGCACATTGGAATACTATTTTTGTTGAAGTTCCTATTATTACTTTTAACCCCGTAAAAACAGTAAACGATTTATTAAAATCACCACATCAAATTAAAGAATAGTGGATGTAACCTTACTTAAATCTGAATTAACCTATAAATACGTTCGAAGCTCGGGAAGCGGAGGACAACATGTAAATAAGGTGTCTTCTAAAGCCGAATTATACTTCGATCTCAAAAACACATCTGTTTTTAACCAAGAAACGCAACAAAAGCTTTCAGAATTCTTCAGCAATAGATTAACAAAGGATGGTATTTTAATTTTAGCTTGCGATGAAAGCCGAAGCCAATTTAGAAACAAAGCTTTAGTCACACAACGCTTTATAGAATTGATTGAAGAAGGTTTAAAAGAAGAGAAAATACGTATTCCAACAAGAATTCCTAGAGGCGTTAAAAAGAAACGCTTAAAAAATAAGCGTATCCATGCTGATAAAAAAGCAAATCGGAAGCCTCCAACACTTGAGTAAACGCTCAATCCTTTCCACTAAAATATTAGAACCTCAAAGCTTTACGTTTACACCATCTTACCCGACGTTTTTGTGTCAAAAAAAAAAAAATCAAAATTCGTCATTAGTAATTCTAAAATCCGTTATATCTTTGCCGCGTTCTCAATAAAGGGGTGCCAATAAGTGGCTGAGATCATACCCATTGAACCTAGAACAGGTAATGCTGTTTAGGAAACGAGCGCAAAGAAAATGTCCTTTTTGGATGTTTTTGGCAGGTGCTATAAGGTTTTCAATGTTTATTTTTTACTTCTGAATTTAATATCGCCTAATGCTGCGCAAAAAAATTCAAAATAAGAAATAACAAGGCCAAATAACAGCTGTTATAAGCTCACAATAATTAATTATTAACCAAGAATAATGACCTCTTTTTATTCGATTATAATACTATAGTCGTATGAAAATTTTATTCAACAATCTCTCAAAAAAAAGTAGGCAGAGATTAACACTTTCAATTGCATTTTTAGGTATTTGTTCAGTTTATGGACAAGAAAAACAACAAGACTCTACTAAAGTTGAAAAACTAGACGAAGTTCTAGTAAGAGCTGTCAGGGTTGATGCTAAATCGCCAATTACGCATTCTAATGTGACCAAAGAAGCTTTAGCTAAACGTAACTTAGGACAAGACATTCCGATGTTATTGAACTTCTTACCTTCGGTAGTAACGACTACGGATGCGGGTGCCGGAATTGGTTACACTGGTATTAGAGTTCGTGGTGTAAGCTCGCAATCTACCAATATTACTATCAACGGTATTCCGTATAATGATGCGGAATCATTAGGAACGTTTTGGGTTAATTTAGGAGATTTTGCCTCTTCAACAGAAAGTCTACAATTACAACGTGGTGTGGGGACCTCTACCAATGGTTCTGGTGCTTTTGGAGCTAGTATTAATGTGTTAACCGATGCCGTTTCAAATGAAGCTTCAGGGGAAATTGCAAATTCTTTTGGAAGTTATAACACGAGAAAACATACTGTAAAATTCAGCACAGGTCTAATCAATGACCACATTGAAATTGCTGGTCGTCTGTCTAATATTGCCTCAGACGGTTATATTGATCGTGCTTCGGCAGATTTAAAATCCTATTTTTTACAAGGGTCTTATGTAGATGACAACACCTTAATTAAAGCCATCACTTTTGGTGGTAAGGAAGTCACGTATCAGTCTTGGAATGGCTTAGAGGATTTAGAGAAACTAAAAGACGACCGTACGTATAATACAGCAGGTGAATACACCGATGATAATGGTGATATACAGTTTTACGATAATGAAGTCGATAATTATAGCCAAGATCACTACCAATTACATTGGAATCAGCGCTACAACAACCAATGGTCAACCACATTAGGCTTAAACTACACCAAAGGTCAAGGGTATTTTGAACAATACAAAGAAGACGAAAGCTTTGACGATTATGGCTTTGAACCTATAGATTTCAATGGGGAAATCATTGATGAAACCGATTTAATTAGAAGACGCTGGTTAGACAATGATTTTTATGTTATCAATGCTAACGCTAGCTATAAAGACGACAATCTTAATTTAATTTTTGGTGGTTCTTATAGTCATTACGATGGTGACCATTTTGGTGAAGTGATTTGGGCAGAATACGCTAGTCAAACTGAAATTAGAGATCGTTATTATGATGGAAATAGTATAAAAAACGATTTATCTATGTTTACTAAAGCCAATTATAGACTCAACGAAAAAATAAGTTTATACGGAGATTTACAAGTTAGAAATGTTACTTACAAAACAACGGGTACAACGTCTGATCTTGTAGAGTTTGCTGTAGATAAAGATTTTACATTTTTTAACCCAAAAGCTGGAATCACCTATTCTTTAAATACTAACAATGACCTCTACTTCTCTTATGCTAGAGCCAACAGAGAACCAAACCGAACCGATTTTGAAGTTGATCAAAGTATAAAACCAGAGCAGCTTAATGATTTTGAATTAGGCTGGAGACATAAAAAGAACAATTTTAACTTTAGTGCAAACACATACTTTATGTTTTACAAAGATCAGTTAGTACTCACCGGAGAATCTGATGATGTAGGAAATCCTATAAGACAAAATGTAGATAAGAGTTACCGTATAGGTTTGGAACTAGAAGCCATTGTTCCTATAACGTCTAAATTAACCCTACAACCAAATATGACAATCAGCGCTAATAAAGTAGATGAGTTAAGCTTCTCTTTTGATGGAGAATCACAAAATTTAAACAATACAGACATTTCATTTTCACCAAGTTTTGTTGCGGCTAATGCCATCGTTTTTCAACCTATTGAGAATCTACAAATGTCTTTATTAAGTAAATATGTTGGCGAACAATTTATGAGTAATACTGAAGCAGACTTATCAAAGCTAGACAGTTTCTTTATTAACGATTTCAACATTAATTATACTTTAAAAACAGCATCTGTTTTTGATGCTATTGTATTTTCAGGTTTAGTCAATAATATTTTCAATGTAAAATATGTGTCTAATGGCTATTATTACACGTATGATGACAGCTGGTCTAACCCAGGAAGTATTGCAACTATTGAAGGAGCTGGTTTTTACCCGCAAGCAACCACTAACTTTTTAGTAGGAGTAACCTTAAAGTTTTAGTTACTAACTAAATATGTATTATTACCGATAGGCTCAACTCTGTATGGCTTTAACGTACAGGGTTGAGGATTATCGCCTATTGCTGTCCCAGTAACTAAGCTATACTCGTTACCATCATCACAACCACAAACGGCATTTAAACCTACAATTGTTAATTTAGAACAAGACGAAGCTGTATGGTTTGGGTCAGAACCATCCCAAGCTAAAATTGAATTCGCATTAGTTCTCACCAAAATAATTCCGTTATTCCCATAACCATCAACTCTAATAGCATTTACAGGAAACAAAAGCTGATTAAATTGAGGAAGGTTAAGGTTTACTGTTAGATTCACTCCAACATCAAGCAAATAGTTACAATTATATATTGGATCTTTCTCTCTACAACCTAAAATAACAATACAACTTAGGATTAAAAATAATTTCTTCACAGTTTTAATTCTTTTTTTAAAAGTTTGAAATTTAGTGAATTGAAAAACAAAATCGTCTAAAGCCACGAGAACACTCGTTTTCTTATTCAGCTTTTAAATTATTAACATTTTTCATGAATTCTAACTTCAATTTTTGATTCGCAATTTACTATTAATTCAACAATACAGTAAATATTTTATATATTTGCATAGTAATCTCGTCAGCGCGAGGTTTTTTTTATGCTAACATTATAATTATAGAATAACGAGCTTCTAAGAAGTATATTATCTACAGTCATTTTTGAGCCTGTCTGATTTTCAGACAGGCTCAAAAATGATAAGGAATCTGCTAATTAGAATTCGTTATATTTAAAACGATTAAATTATGAGTAAAGTATCTTATTACACAGCTGAAGGTTTAAAAAAATTAAGAGAAGAGTTAAACCATCTTAAAGATGTGGAACGTCCTAAGGCATCACAAGCAATTGCAGAAGCTAGAGACAAAGGCGATTTAAGTGAAAACGCAGAGTATGATGCTGCGAAAGAAGCGCAAGGTATGCTAGAGATGAAAATTTCTAAAATGGAAGAAACTTTGTCTGGCGCAAGAGTTATTGATGAGTCGCAATTAGATTTAACTAAAGTTTTAGCCCTATCAAAAGTTAAAATTAAAAACCAAATCAACGGCATGGAAATGACTTATACTTTGGTCGCCGAAAGTGAAGCCGATTTAGCTAGTGGTAAAATCTCAGTAAATTCGCCTATTGGAAAAGGTTTATTAGGTAAATCTGTAGGAGATACTGCCGAAATACAAGTGCCAAGTGGTATAATGAAATTTGATATTCTAGAAATTTCTAGGTAACAATAATCATGTTTTAATTAAAATACCAAACTAATACTATAAAAAAGATTCCTCATTACAGGAATCTTTTTATATTTATAGAAGACAATAATTACTAGATTATGGCCACTATTTTTACAAAAATAATTTCAGGTGAAATACCATCGTATAAAGTCGCCGAAACTGAAGATTTCTTTGCGTTTTTAGACATTAATCCAAATTCTAAAGGACATACCTTATGTATTCCCAAAAAAGAAGTCAATAAAATTTTTGATTTAGACGAAGCAACTTACCTGGGCTTAATGAAATTTTCACGTCGTGTTGCAATTGCTCTAGAACAAGCCATCCCTTGTGAGCGTGTGGGCATGTCTGTAATTGGCTTAGAAGTACCGCATGTACATGTGCATTTAATTCCGTTGCATACTATGGACGATGCACGTTTTACAAACAAACAAAAAGTAACACCTGAAGAATTTAAGGCTATTGCCGAAAAAATTGGATCTTATTTGTAATACTTAGTTATAAAAATACTCCTGTTGCAAATAAAATAATTGCAATTAATACAATAATTCCAAAAGCCATTAAACCCCAAGCAATGGGTTTTAGTTTAGTAGACTTAGATTTTGTTTTAAGTGCTCTTTTATGGTAATTTACAACTTGCTCTATTTCATCTGTCCATCGAATTGGAAAAATTTGCACATCACAATTAAGACAACGAATTTCACTTATTGTCTCATCTGTAATCGCTTTATAGAACCTGGTTTCTGTTAATTTTTGCTTAAACGTAAGTTCCAAACTATCATTAGAATAACATTCTGGACAGTTATTACCTATTCTAGCTTCTTTTAAAGTGAAAAATCGTGACGAATTCATGCCCAAATTTAAACTAAAATTTTGATATTTTTAATTTAAAATAAAAATGCTAACTTATTGTTTACTAGAAACTACACTCCTCTTTTTTACCGATAAATTATAATCTAAATTTGTTTTAATATAATTTGTATCGTTGTTCCTTTTCCTAATTCTGAAGTCAACACTTTTATTTTTCCATTGTGGTAGTCTTCAACAATACGTTTGGCTAAAGAGAGTCCAAGTCCCCAACCACGTTTTTTTGTAGTATAGCCTGGTTCAAAAATTTTAGTAAATGACGCTTTTGGGATGCCTTTTCCGGTATCAGATATGTTAATGTAAACTCTACTTTCTAGCTGCGTTAACTCAAGTTTTAAATCCCCTTTACCTTTCATGGCATCAATGGCATTTTTCACTAAATTCTCAATCGTCCAACTAAAAAGCTGTTCATTTAAGTTAACTTGTATTTCTCTATCTGGAATTATAATTTCAAAATTAATAAGTTTAGAAGATCGTAATTTAAGATACTCATAAGATGATTTAGTCACCGCAACAATATCCATTATTCTAAGCGTTGGTGCAGAGCCAATTTTACTAAAACGTTCAGTTATAGTTTGAAGTCTATCAATGTCTTTTTCAATTTCTATAATATAATCTGGGTTTACATTTTCGGTCTTTAAAATTTCTGTCCAACCCACTAATGAAGACAAAGGCGTACCTATTTGATGTGCCGTTTCCTTTGCCATTCCTGTCCAAAGTTTATTTTGGTCAGCAATTTTTGAGCTTCTATAAAAGAAATAAACGACAGCTGCAAAAAGCAATATAATTAACAACAAAGCTAAAGGATAGTATTTTAATTTATTTAATAAGGGGGAATTACCATAATACAATTTCCCCTTTTTATCATCCTTTAAAGTTACCGATATAGGATCGTTTTGTGACATTAAGTCGTTCAGTGTTTTTATTATATCCTTAGGACTTTTAATTAATGTACTATCAATATTTCTATGACTTAAAATTCTATCATTTTCATCTAAAAGTAGCATTGGAGTTGTAACTGTAGTATCTGCAACAACTTTATCTGCAACCAAATTTAATTCAGCATCATCTTGATAAAAAAACTTAGAATATTCAGGATAAGCAAAAGTCCATGTTTTCATTTTATTACGTTCTTCTGCCTTAAAATTTTGAAAAAACGTATAAGTATTCCATAAAATGAGAGATATAATAATAAAGGAAGACGCAATTATAATCCAACGGATTACATTTCGGTTTAAGCTGAATGTCATTAGTTTATTTATTTCAATTTTAAATATAATGTAAATATGTTGATATTATTGCGCTTTAATATGTAGAAAATACTTTCGTTAGCAAATCAATATAATTATATTTGTTGAAAATCAGTCTAATACATGGTATCATTCAATCCACAGGATCTTACAACAGGCATTTTACACGGTTATTTATTAAGCGCCGTTGCTCCAAGGCCCATCGCCTTTGCGAGTACAATAGACGCAAAAGGCAATCCTAATTTATCGCCTTTTAGTTTTTTTAATGTCTTTAGTGCTAATCCTCCTATACTTATTTTTTCACCAGCAAGGCGCGTTAGAGACAATACCACCAAACACACATTAGAAAATGTTGAAATTACCAAAGAAGTGGTTATAAATGTGGTAAATTACGATATGGTACATCAAGCGTCTTTATCGAGTACAGAGTACCCTGAAGGAGTTAACGAGTTTGAAAAAGCAGGATTAACCATGTTACCTTCGGATAAAGTAAAACCATTTAGAGTAGCAGAATCACCTATACAACTAGAATGTAAAGTCAATGATATTGTACATTTAGGTACTGAAGGAGGAGCTGGAAATTTAGTGATTTGCGAAGTGGTAAAACTTCATATTTCAGAAGAGGTTTTAAATGATGACAAAACGATAAACCAAGAAGCTTTAGACTTAGTTGCTAGAGCAGGCGGAAGCTATTATAGCAGAGCTAAAAAAGGTTTTTTTGAAATCCCTAAACCATTAGCAACAAAAGGAATTGGTGTAGATAATATGCCAGAACATGTTAGAAACAGCATGATTTTAACAGGAAATAACCTTGGAATGTTAGGCAACGTTGATGCCCTACCTACTAAAGATGACGTTAATCAATTTGTTGAAAATATTAGTGAACGTTATCCAGACATTAAAACCGCATCACATAGAGAAAAACATAAATTAGCTCGAAATTATTTGAGCTATGGAGACGTAAAAAGTGCTTGGAAGTTATTACTTTCGTAGCCTGAAAAAAATAAGTATAAAATAAATTATAGATTAAGCGAAAATGGAAGTACAAGGACGTATTAAAATGGTAGGAGAGACTCAAACTTTTGGTAGTAATGGGTTTAGAAAAAGAGAGATTGTAGTGACTACAGAGGAACAATACCCACAACATATTATGGTAGAGTTTGTTCAAGACAAAACAGATTTGTTAAACAGCTACCAAGTTGGTCAGCAGGTTAAAATAAATATTAACCTAAGAGGAAGAGAATGGGTAAACCCACAAGGTGAAACTAAATACTTTAACTCTATTCAAGGTTGGAGAATTGAAGCTGTACAAGCACAAGCTGCAAGCGGTGATATGCCACCTGTACCACCAACTGAAGCTTTTGAGCCAGTTAATAACTTAAACGAAGGTGATAACGACGATTTACCTTTCTAAAAAGGAAACTGTAAACTGATATATAAAGACTTGTTTTAATTTTAAAACAGGTCTTTTTCTATTTAATACGTAAATTAAAAAGTCCTAGTTATCATTCAATATTAACACCTTTATCTAATAGCAAAATGCTATGCACTTTCTAACTAATAAAATAGAATTCCCAAATGTAACTGAAGCTTCTGCCGATGGTCTTTTAGCCATTGGAGGCGACTTGTCTACAGCACGTTTGCTACAGGCTTACAACAATGGCATCTTTCCGTGGTTTGACACTGCAGAACCAATTCTTTGGTGGTCACCAGACCCTCGCTTTGTTTTGTTTCCTGAAGATTTAAAAGTGTCTAAAAGCATGAAACAAATTTTAAAAAAGGACCTATTTAAAGTCACAACAAACCAAGCATTTAAAGCTGTTATAGAAAATTGTGCTCAAGCCAAACGTCCAGAGCAACATGGTACATGGATTACGGACGAAATGATAGAAGCCTACTTCAAATTGCACCAACTTGGTTATGCTAAATCTATTGAAGTTTGGCAAAACGAAGAACTTGTTGGCGGCTTATATGGTATTGCAATTAATGATGATGTTTTTTGCGGTGAAAGTATGTTTGCCAAAGTAAGTAATGCGAGTAAGGTTGGTTTTATCACATTTATAAAAAACAGCAATTATAGACTAATAGATTGCCAACTTCATACCAAACATTTGGAAAGTTTGGGTGCTATAAACATATCTAGAGCAGATTTTATAAGCTACCTTCAACCTCGTGGTATCTAAAACAAGAGACTTCATGATCGTTCACCATTCCAGTAGCTTGCATGTGTGCATAAATAACGGTTGAACCTACAAATTTAAAACCACGCCTTTTTAGATCTTTGCTTATAGCATCACTCAATGGAGTATTTGCTGGAGCGTTTTTATAATTTTCAAGCCTGTTTTTTATAGGTTTACCATCAACAAAATTCCATATATATTGAGAAAACGATCCAAACTCCTCTTGTACTTTTATAAAGGCCTGCGCATTAGTTATCGTAGCATTTACTTTTAATTTATTTCTAACAATACCAGCATCTTGTAACAAATCTTCAATTTTTGAAGGTTTGTATGTGGCGATTTTTTTATAATCAAAATTATCAAACGCTTTTCTAAAATTGTCTCGCTTTTTTAAAATAGTAATCCAACTTAAACCCGCCTGAAAAGTTTCTAATATTAAAAATTCAAATAAAGTAGCATCATCATAAACAGGAACTCCCCATTCTTCATCATGATACGCTTCATACAAATCACTACCAACACACCAACCACATCTATTTTTACTCATTTGTAAGGAATTATTTTTAACACTACTAATGTAACAACAGTTGCATAAAAAATGTAATAGAATCTTATTTTTGTTCTATGGAAACAGACACACTTACAATAAATAGTATCATTTCAGAAAGTCTAAAAAACAGTATGACTTATGCTGAATATAGAAATTTAGTTATAAAATTAGTTGAAGAAAAATCAACCACAGGAGTCGATAAATCTGAAAATTTAGTAGAATACACTCAGCTTAACGATAGACGAATGAGACGTTGGGATAAAACAGCTAAAGTTTCTGAAGATATCAAATCTAAGCTTAAAAACTTTGACAAAAAAGTAACCTGGTTGGTTATTTCAGAGAGTTGGTGTGGAGATGCCGCTCACATTATGCCAATTATTAATAAGGTCGCTGAATTGAGTGAAAATATTGAATATAAAGTGGTGCTTAGAGACGAAAACGAAGCATTAATGAATCAGTTTTTAACCAATGGCGGAAAAGCCATCCCAAAGTTAATTATGCTAGATTCTGAAACAAATACTGTTTTAAACACGTTTGGTCCACGACCAACTGTAGCTACAAATTTAGTACAGGCCTATAAAGCTGAACATGGTATGTTAACGCCTGAATTTAAAGAAGATTTACAACGTTGGTACAATAAAGACAAAGGACAGTCTACAATTGAAGATTTAATACATCTGCTAGGATAAACAATCTTTAATTTAAAAGGAGGTTTTTCCTTTAAACAAAAATGTAATTGTACCTATTTGGTCTGTTCGGTTTGAGCTATCAAATTGTACAGATTCTGCATAAGCAATAGCATGGTCAATTAAGCATTTATTATTAGAGTTTGACGATCCATTAACATAGGCTTCAATTACATCTCCGGTTTTGTTTACTGTAATATTTACGATGATTTTTCCGCCAATTTCACATAGATATCGTGGTATTTCGTAATTCACTAAAGTTCTACCTTTTAAAGAATATGTAAGTGTCCCTTTATTTTTGGCATGTTCGTCTGCTAGCTTTTTATTTTTTAGTCGCTGACTTAATTCCTCTTGAAGTCTTTTATAAGACTCTGTTTCATTTGAATTTAAAG
The DNA here is from genome assembly GCF_018860565.1 of Winogradskyella psychrotolerans. Taxonomy (GTDB): domain Bacteria; phylum Bacteroidota; class Bacteroidia; order Flavobacteriales; family Flavobacteriaceae; genus Winogradskyella; species Winogradskyella damuponensis. The sequence goes on along the minus strand of NZ_JAHKPS010000022.1, from coordinate 484,700 downwards.
CATAGGCATTACCATTAGTGTAAGAAGAATTGAGACTCGTTTCTTCTTGTTCTTCTTGTTGTGCCTCACTTGTTTTAGCTGCTTCTATCGCTTTCGTCGTACGTTCAAAATCATTGGCGTCAACAGTTCTAAAATTACGCATCATCTCTTTGTACTCTTGGTCTTCGTTAAATGCTTTATTGGTAGACTCTGCATTTAAATCTTCTAATTTTTGAAGTTCTTCTTCAGGTTTTTCAGGTTCTGGCTCAAGCAGATAATAGCTTTCGGTAATTAAATCTTTGTGTTGTCTTATTTGAATACTAAACAAGCCAAAGACTATTATTCCTGCGATAAGAACAGTAATGATTAATGCTTTATGTTGTTCAATTAATTTCAGAAAAAAAAAGATTTTTAGGTGTATAACTATATACGAATATAACGTAGAAATAGTTTAAAAACCGATGTAAAATTCTTATTTAGAAGGTAAATTAGCTATAAATGCTTCGGGAGTTAAGGCATCATCAACTTTAAAATCACCAATTCTAGTACGACGCAAAGACGACAAATGAGCTCCTGATTTTAAGGCTTTTCCAAAGTCGTGCGCCAAAGACCTAATGTAAGTTCCTTTACTACAAACGACTCTAAAGTGTAATTCTAATTGATTAATTTTAGTGATTTCGAATTCAGTAATTTCTACTTGTCTCGATTTTATTTCAACTTCCTCGCCTGCTCTGGCAAATTCATACAAACGTTTACCATCTTTTTTAATAGCTGAAAACACTGGTGGAAATTGATGTATCTGTCCTATAAATTGTTGCGTAGTGCTATGAATTAATTCATCTGTGATATGTTCGGTAGGAAAAAATTTATCAACTTCTGTTTCTAAATCAAAAGAAGGGGTTGTACTTCCTAAAATAAAAGTCCCCGTATACTCCTTTTCCTGACCTTGAAAAATATTGATTTGCTTAGTCATTTTTCCGGTACAAATCACTAACAAACCGGTTGCTAATGGATCTAATGTACCTGCATGACCAACTTTAATTTTCTTTATATCAAAGGCATGACGAATCTCCCAACGTAATTTATTTACGGCTTGAAAAGAGGTCCACGTTAACGGTTTGTCTATTAATAAGACTTGTCCGTTTAAAAAATCGTCTTTAGTGTGCATTAAATTTGAGTCCAGATTATTGCCGTAATTCCAACAACAACGCAATAAATAGCAAAATAGGTTAATTTACTTTTCTTTACCAAGGCAATCATCCAAGTACATGCAAATAAACCAGAAATAAAAGCAGCTATAAAACCAACACTTAAATATCCAAAGCTTGTACTATTATAAGTTAATTCGCCAGATAAAACGTCTTTTGCTATTTTACCAAATATAAGCGGAACGACCATTAAAAATGAAAATCGTGCCGCCTTAGTTTTATCTATTCCCAAAAGTACAGATGTTGATATTGTTGCGCCTGATCTAGAAATACCAGGTAACATAGCAATACCTTGAGCAACACCAATTATAAGACCATCTAATAAAGATACTTTTTTATGTGTTTTCTTAGCTCTATCAGCCAAAAACAGCAATAGTGCAGTAACAATAAGCATAGATCCAACTAGCAATATATTATTACCAAAAAGTTGTTCGAATTCGCGTTCATATTTATAACCAATAATAACGGCTGGTATCATTGATATGATAATTTTTACAGAAAACTTAGACTCTTCATTCCACTCTAAATTTTTAATACTATTAAATATACCTTGAAATATTTCAATAATATCTTTTCTAAAAATAACCATAGTACTTAATGCCGTTGCAAAATGAAGAACTACGGTAAACATTAAGCTTTCTTGTGGAATAGCTTCACTACCTAGAAGCGCTTCGCCAAGCTCTAGATGACCACTAGAAGATACAGGTAAGAATTCTGTAAGCCCTTGGATAATTCCTAAAATAATAGCATCAATAATTTCCATGGGACAAAAGTATCATTTTAGAATAATGAAACGACACAAAATTAAGTAAAATGAATGTTATTTTTTGGAACCTTTATTTGGGTTTAGTAAAATGGCATAAACTTGAATACCAAATCCAATTAATACTAAAGTTGGTGCTAACCTAATACGTCTCCAATTATAAATAGACTCGTCAAAAACATTAGGATCATCACTTCCACCACCAGACATAAGAATAAAACCTACAACAATAAAAGCTAAACCTATAAATAAGAATTTATAGTTTTTCTTACCGAAGATAAATTCGGATTTTGATTCGTTTTTTCGTTTTTGTACTCCCATTAGTCCTTAAATTCTGAATAGATTATGTGGTCATCAATAGCTAGTTGTGCTATATGTTTGGATGGCCCATAAATCATTTTTGGTAAGTGCAAAGTAACGGTTTTATTTAAAACTTTTACGTTAAGAGAATCTAAATTTAAACCAGATTCTATTCCTCTATTGATATAATACGTGTCTCCATTGTAATCTTTAAACTGAATGTCGTAAGTTGGACCAGCTCTAAGTTCAATAATTTTTGCAGTTACAATCTTACATTCTGCCGATTTTGGATTATAAATAACTAAAGAATTAAACAATAAAACCAAAAGAATGACAACCGCTACGGCAATTATAAACTTTCTAACTGATTTGTTCATATCTCATCGTTTAAAGAGCTAACGCAAACAGAATGAATTTATTTTTAAAATATGCTAATGCTTCAGTATAAAAAGACACATTTTAACAACACCTTCACCTTTATATACCTAAAAAAAGGTCTATAAAAATTAATAGTATCAAGGAAGGAAAAGTAGATTGAATTTAAACGTCACTAATAATACAACTGATCCGTTTTCAAGTTTAAGAAACGTTGCGTAGCAATAAATGTACTAATCCAAGTAATTAAAATACCTAATAGAAAAATTCCAACAAAAAGTGCTCCTATTAATACGGTATTTCTCAATAATTCTAATTCTGGAAATGTAAGATCTAAATAATACAATACAACAGCCATTCCTGCTAAAGCAACTAACGCTCCAATAACACCAAGCTGTACACTTTTCCATACAAATGGTCTGCGAATAAAACGTTTTGTAGCCCCAACCATTTGCATCGTTTTAATAATAAAACGTTTAGAGTACACTGCTAAACGAATAGAACTATTAATTAATAAAACAGCTATTAATGTAAATAATGCACTAATAATTAACACCCAAAATGTAATTTTCTTAACGTTATCATTCATTAACTCTACCAAATCATTATCGTATCTGATCTCTTCAATAAAAGCTTTATTAGATAAGCCTTCGGAAATTTCGGTAAGCTGTTCTGTGGTAACAAAATCGGCTTTTAAATGCACATCTATTGAATTTTTAAGCGGATTATAACCCACAAAATCCATAAAGTCTTCACCGGTTTCGGCTTTCATAAATTCGGCAGCTTCTTCTTTAGACACATAAAGCGCATCTTTAGTATAATCTGCCATCGCTAAACTCTTTTTTAGCTGATTCACTTCAACTTCTTTTGCTGTATCATTCAAATAAATGGTCATAACCACTTGCTCTTTAAAGTGATCGGCAACTTTTTTAGAGTTAATCACTAAAAGCCCTAAACAGCCTAAAAGAAACAATACCAAAGCGATACTTATCACTACAGAGACGTAAGATGAAATGAGTTTACGTTTTTGATATTTGTCAAAAGATGATGCCATGAATAAATGCGAATTTAAGTTGTAAAAATAATAAAGAATTTGCTTATGATAACTATTACAACGGCTAACTTTTTATAGTGTTGTAAACGGTGTAAAAAAGATATCAAACAATAAGCATTTACAATCTAAGTCATTTCTATTTTATGTTGGCATAATAATTGTCTAGTTCTAGACTAATCAATTTATCTTTAAAATCAATTATTATGAAAAAAATTCACATCATTGTAGTACTTGCAACTTTAGGGTTAATGCAAAAAACAAATGCTCAAGACATCCAATTTGGTGCCAAAGCAGGACTTAACATCTCTAATTTTACAGGAGGAGATGCAGATAGAAATAGCCTCTTCGGATTTCATGTTGGTCTTATTTCTGAAATCCCATTGAGTGAAAAATTTTCGCTTCAACCCGAACTTTTATACTCAAGACAAGGATCAGAAGTACAAGATGTCATTAAAGTAAAAGTCGATTATTTAGCCATTCCAATTATGGCAAAATATTATTTAGCAAAAGATTTTAGCTTAGAAGTTGGTCCACAATTTTCATTTCTAGTAAACGATAAAGGCGAATATATTGATAGCGACCTTCCTGATGAAGATACAGATGCTTCTAGTATTGATGTTGGAGCTAATGTAGGCTTGGGTTATAACCTTAACTCTAATATGTTTGTCCAAGCGCGTTATAATTTTGGTATTTCAACGGTTGCCGAAAACCCAGACATTAAAAATAGTGTCTTTCAAGTCTCTTTAGGTTATAAATTCTAAGCTATTAAGCCTTAAATTTTAAAATGCATCTTACACTTTAGTAAGGTGCGTTTTCTTTTATAATACCTATTGATTTTAAAATAGGCAGTTTAGATGGTTATTATTAAATTTGCGCCATTATTACAAGGAAAACAAGACAATGACATACAATTTCAACGACATAGAGAAAAAGTGGCAAGACTACTGGGCAAAAAACGAAACATTTAAAGCCTCAAACAGCAGCGATAAACCAAAATATTACGTTTTGGATATGTTTCCTTATCCAAGTGGAGCTGGCTTACATGTTGGGCATCCTTTAGGTTATATTGCTAGTGATATCTATGCACGTTATAAACGTCATCAAGGCTTTAATGTGTTACATCCGCAAGGCTATGATTCTTTTGGATTACCTGCAGAACAGTATGCCATTCAAACGGGTCAACATCCTGCTGTAACCACAGAAGCGAATATAAAAACATACCGTCGTCAGTTAGACCAAATTGGTTTTTCTTTCGATTGGAGTCGTGAAGTACGTACCTCAAATCCTGAGTATTACAAATGGACACAGTGGATTTTCATTCAATTATTTGAATCGTGGTACAATAACGATTCTAACAAAGCCGAGCATATTGATACTTTAGTTGAAAAATTTGCTGCAGAAGGAAATGCAACGGTAAATGCCGCTTGTGATGATGATATTGCTACTTTCACTGCGGAAGACTGGAATAATTATTCCTCAGAGCAACAGCAAGAAATCCTTTTAAAATACAGATTAACCTATTTAGCAGAAACCGAAGTGAACTGGTGTCCAGAACTAGGAACCGTTTTAGCCAATGACGAAATCGTTAATGGTGTTTCGGAACGTGGAGGTCATCCTGTGGTACGTAAAAAAATGACGCAATGGAGCATGCGAATTTCGGCGTATGCTGAGCGTTTATTACAGGGGTTAGATACAGTTGATTGGACTGACGCTTTAAAAGACATTCAGAAAAACTGGATTGGTAAATCGGTTGGAGCTTCTGTAACATTCAATGTCATTCCTCCTAACTCGTCGAGCGCAGCCGAGACCTCTCATAAAATAGACGTCTTCACTACAAGACCAGATACTATTTTTGGTGTGTCGTTTATGACCCTTGCACCAGAACACGAATTAGTATCACAAATTACAACACCAGAACAAAAAGCTGAAGTTGAAGCTTACATAGAAAAATCAGCAAAACGAAGCGAACGCGATCGTATGGCCGATGTAAAAACCATTTCTGGTGTGTTTACAGGAGCTTATGCAGAGCATCCGTTTTCTAAAGAACCTATTCCAATTTGGATTGGAGATTACGTACTAGCAAGCTACGGCACAGGTGCAGTTATGGCAGTGCCTTGTGGTGACCAGCGTGATTACGATTTTGCAAAACATTTTGATATTCCGATTCCAAATATATTTGAAGGTGTTGACATTTCTGAAGAAGCTTTCGCCTCTAAAGACAATGTAAAAATTACCAATAGCGATTTCCTTAATGGCATGAACTATAAAAAAGCCTCTAAACGCGCCATTTACGAATTAGAGCAAATGGGCCAAGGCGAAGGTAAAACCAATTACCGTTTGCGAGATGCTGTATTTTCACGTCAGCGTTATTGGGGAGAACCGTTCCCAGTCTATTATGTGAATGGTATGCCTCAAATGATAGAGGCTGAGCATTTACCAATTAAATTACCAGAAGTTGAAAAGTATTTACCAACAGAAGAAGGCGAACCACCGTTAGGTCGTGCCGATGTTTGGGCATGGGATACAAAAACTAATACTGTAGTTAGCAACGACCTTTGTCATTCCGCACTTGATGCGGAATCCACTGAAGACAACGGAATCTACCCACTAGAATTAAACACCATGCCAGGTTGGGCAGGGAGTTCTTGGTATTTCTTCCGTTATATGGAAGAGGCTGCCAATAGAGATGGAGTGTTTGCCAGTGAAGAAGCTTTGAAGTATTGGGAAAATGTCGATTTATACATTGGTGGTAGCGAACATGCAACTGGTCACCTACTCTACTCGCGTTTCTGGGTGAAATTATTAAAAGACAGAGGTTTTGTAAATGTTGAAGAACCTTTTAAAAAGTTGATTAACCAAGGGATGATACTTGGGACTAGTGCTTTTATATATAGAGAAGAAAACACTAACAAGTATTTATCTAAAGGATTAACTGAAGATAAAAATGTACTTCCAATACACGTTAAAGTACAATATGTAAATGCTTCCGATGAATTAGATATTGAAGGTTTAAAAACGGATGGAGAATTTGGTGAAGATTTTAAAGATGCTGAATTTATTCTTGAAGATGGCGTTTACAAAGTTGGAAGAGAAGTCGAAAAAATGTCCAAATCCAAATACAACGTTGTCAATCCAGACCAAATTGTAGCAGATTACGGAGCAGACAGTCTAAGATTGTACGAAATGTTCTTAGGACCTTTAGAACAATATAAACCGTGGAACACCGCAGGTATTACAGGAGTCCATAATTTCCTTAAAAAACTATGGAAATTATATCATCAAGGCGATGATATAAACAAAGATAATCCTGATTATTACCTTCATAATCCAAATACAGATGATGTATATTCTGCTGGAAAAGTCGTTAAACGTGGGTTTGGTGTAAATGACGCAGAACCAACTAAAGACAACTTAAAAACCTTACATAAAACCATAAAAAAAGTCCAAGAAGATATTGAGAACTTCTCGTTTAATACCTCTGTATCTACCTTTATGATTGCCGTTAATGAGTTAACCGCTCAGAAGTGTACAAGCAAAGCTATTTTAGAACCGTTATTGGTTTTAATTTCACCTTATGCGCCACATATTGCTGAAGAATTATGGTCTAAATTAGGACATAGTGATTCTATTTCTACGGCAGCTTTCCCTGTTTTTGACAAAAGTCATTTAGTAGAAAGTAGTAAAAACTATCCCATTTCTTTTAATGGTAAAATGCGTTTTACGTTAGAGTTACCAATGGATATGAGCAAAGACGCTATTGAAAAAACCGTTATGGCTCACGAAAAAACCATAGCACAATTAGATGGCAGAACACCTAAAAAAGTGATTGTGGTGCCTGGTAAGATTGTAAATATTGTTGGGTAAACTTCTAAGATATATCATCATAACTTTGTTGCCAATTATAGGTTGGTCTCAAAGTTATGTTGGTACTATTGGTAATTATCCTATTCATTTAGAGGTCACGAGTTATCCACATGAAAAAGACTCCACTTCCGGCGAATTAGATGGCTATTATTTTTATGATTCTAAACTCATTAGTATTCCAATATCTGGTGATTTTAAAAAAGATAAAATCACGTTAATTGATGGCTATTTTTTTAGGCCTGAATCGGTTATTGATGCCGACGAAGTTTTTCAATTAACCAAAAAAGGCAATCAACTCGAAGGTAATTTCAAATTAAAAGATAAAACGTACAACGTTGTCTTAACCGAAACACAACAAGAGCCTTTAGAAGACTTTAGAAATCCTAAACTGACCTTTATTAAAGATAGTATTGTTCAATATAAAGACAAGCAGTTAGTATGGTTTCATGAAAAATATTCAAAACTGCCCTTATTTAGATTAGGAAATGGTTTCACTAAAGCACAACGCGCTAAATTCAATCCTATTTTAGACGCCATTCACCTTGAAGATGCCAAAGACAATTTAGATTGTAATTCTTGGTTTGAAATTTCATACCACATCAATCTCGTCAATGATAAATTTATAAGCTACTTAAAAAATTACAGCATCTATTGTGGCGGAGCACATCCTTCTCATGGTAATGTCGCTTATAATTTTAACCTCAAAACTTTAGATGTTGTTAAGGATATTGAAAGCTTATACCCAAAGGTTAATTTTTTTCAGAAATTGAAGGATAAATACCAACATTTAGAAAACGATGTCCAAGACGAAGAGTGTGAAACTTTTGTTGACGATAGCTATTGGACATACAAAACATGGAGTTTAACTGCTGAAGGTGTATTACTCATTCCAAATTATCCGCATGCTATGTCACCATGTGAAGACACTTATTTTCTAAGCTACACTGAACTTACGAACGAATAATGCTATGTACTTAGATACGCCAAATAACGAACCATTAAAAAAGCGAAAGCGCCTTAAAGATTATTTTGATTATCGTAATAATCAAATAAATCAAATAGGTTTAATTTTATTTTCTTCGTTTGTCATTGCCACGTCTTTACATTTCTTTTTTGAAAATCGATTTACAGAAGAACAATGGAAATCTCGCCCAATGACACGCCATAAAATGGTGGACGACCTTATTGATGATCATATTTTAATTGATAAATCGAAAGAAGATGTTATAAATTTATTAGGCGAACCCAGTTGGATTTTAAAATCTGATAAAGATATTATGCTATACGAATTAGGATTAGCACCTAACCGAGAGAACAATCAAGTGGAGCATCTTTATATTCAGTTTATTAATGATAAAGTTAATAACGTATCCTTAGCCGACTATACTTCAAAATAAAATTATTTCATGGCGGTTATATCATATTTCATTTTTTAATCAAACTTTTATTTTTGAAAGCGAACGTGTTATCAGCGGATTTGAAACACAGCATTAACAACAGCTTATCAATACATTTTACTCGTCTCTTACAATTTACTCGAAATGACGTAACAGATTAAAAATTATATATTTCTTTGGCCTGTTCGAGTGAAATAGATTTCTAAAATTTTGTATAGCGACCTATTCAACATAACCAAGCCATCGCAACTATCTTTCTTTCAACACATATCATATCGCTCTGAAAATCAGAACTATTTTTAGATTATTTCAAAATAAGTCCTTCAAAATAATAATTCCGTAAAAATGATTTCAAATGCACATTCAAATTTGGAACATCAGATTTAATAATAGTAATTTTCAAAAGCTATTAATCTTATAAATCATTAAAAAATGAAAATCGGAGTCCCAAAAGAAATCAAAAACAATGAAAACAGAGTTGGAATGACACCAGCTGGTGTTTTTGAATTAACAAAAAACAAACACGTTGTTTACGTACAAAAATCGGCCGGATTGGGTAGTGGTTTTTCAGACTTAGACTATATTGACGCTGGTGCCATTGTTTTGAATACTATTGAAGACGTGTACACCTCTAGTGACATGATTGTAAAAGTAAAAGAACCTATTGCTGAAGAGTACCCTTTAATACAATCGTATCATGTGGTATTTACTTATTTTCATTTTGCCTCTAGCGAACCACTAACAAAAGCCATGTTAAAAAGTAAAGCTGTTTGTATTGCTTACGAAACTGTTGAAGACAAAGATGGTTCTCTGCCATTATTAACACCAATGTCTGAAGTTGCTGGAAGAATGGCAATACAACAAGGGGCAAAATATTTAGAAAAACCTATTAAAGGACGTGGAGTATTATTAGGAGGAGTTCCAGGTGTACCACCAGGACGTGTCTTAGTTTTAGGGGCTGGCATCGTTGGTATTCAAGCAGCAAAAATGGCTGCTGGTTTAGGTGCTCATGTCACTATTATGGATATTAACATGAAACAGTTGCGCTATGTGAATGATGTAATGCCTAGTCATGTAGTGACAGAATTCTCGAGCGAATACAATATTAGAAAGCGTATAAAAGATCACGATTTAATTATTGGCGGTATATTAGTTAAGGGCGCAAAAGCCCCCAAATTAATTACTAGAGATATGCTTAAATATATGCGACCAGGTACAGTTTTGGTAGATGTTGCCGTTGATCAAGGTGGTTGTATAGAAACAACTAAAGCAACAACACACGAAGACCCAACTTATATTATTGATGATGTGGTGCATTATTGTGTCGCTAATATGCCTGGTGCTGTACCATACACATCAACTTTAGCATTAACTAATGTAACCTTACCTTATGTGTTGCGTCTAGCAAACCAAGGATGGGAAAAAGCTTGTGAAAAGGATCCTATGCTAGCTAAAGGTCTAAATATTGTAAATGGTAGAATTGTATACGAAGAAATAGCCGAAGCTTTCAATTGGTCTGTTGATGCCGTATAAACTAATACTGTCATAAATAATCCTGACAAAATTTCTTAACTCAAATTTGGCTTACTATTTGCTATTCATTTAGTAAATTTACATGAATTAAAAATTTCAAATTATGAGTGGAATGCTAGGATATTACATATTAATTGGTGCTATTGCTTTAGTGAGCTGGTTAGTAAGTAGCCAACTTAAACGTAAATTCGCTAAGTACTCTAAAGTACAACTAAGAAATGGCTTATCTGGAAGAGAGATTGCAGAAAAAATGTTGGCTGACAATGGAATTTATGATGTTGAAGTAATTTCTACACCAGGACAATTAACCGATCATTACAATCCAAAAAATAAAACCGTAAACCTAAGTGAATCTGTTTACAACCAAAGAAATGCAGCTTCTGCTGCTGTTGCTGCTCACGAATGTGGACACGCCGTACAACATGCACAAGCTTATAGCGCTTTAGGTATGCGTTCTGCATTAGTACCAATTGTAAGCGTTACGTCTGGAATGTCGCAATGGTTAGTTATTGGAGGTTTAGTTTTAGGAGCTGCAGCAGGAGTTGGTTTAGGTTATTGGGTAGCCGTTGCTGGATTAGTCTTTATGGGCTTTGCAACACTATTTAGCTTTATCACGTTACCTGTAGAATATGATGCTAGTAATAGAGCTTTAGCATGGTTAAAGAATAAAAACATGGTAACACCAGAAGAATATAAAGGTTCTGAAGACGCACTTAAATGGGCTGCAAGAACATATTTGGTGGCTGCTATTGGAGCATTGGCTTCTTTATTATATTGGGCACTTCAGGTGTTTGGAGGTAGAGACTAACAGCTTAAAACATATAAACACAATTAAAGCTCTGATTACTCAGAGCTTTTTTATTTGAATTACAACTGAAATTACATACATTAGTTAAACTAATCAATTTTTAAATTTAAAATGGAAAATCAATTCCCCGAAAAAATAATGGTCAATAGCCTTTCAGAAGTGGATCGTGTTGCTTTTTACAAAAAAACATATTCACATGTTGCCGCAGGTGTACTTGTCTTTGTGTTATTTGAGTATTTACTCTTACAAAGTGAAACTATAGTTGAGTTTATGTTATCTATGACTCTAGGCTATAAATGGCTATTAATGTTAGGTGGTTTTATGCTAGCAACCAATTATGCCGAAGGTATGGCAATGCGTACAACAGATAAAAACAAACAATATTTAGCTTACGGAATTTATATCTTTTTTGAAGCTTTAATTTTTGTACCTATGCTATATATTGTTACAGAATTAATGGGACCTGCGGGCTCAGATCTTCTTTACCAAGCCTCTATAATAACCTTAGCCCTATTTACAGGATTATCTGCAACCGTACTAATGACAAAAACTGATTTTTCATTTCTAAAAACAGGATTAACCATTGGTTTCTTTATTGCTATTGGATTAATAATTGCAGGTTCCTTATTTGGTTTTGACTTAGGCTTATGGTTTTCTGTAGGTATGTGTTTATTAGCCGGAGGATCTATTTTATACCAAACATCTAATTTAATGAAAACTTATGGTGTTGAAGATTACATTCCTGCAGCCTTAGGCTTGTTTGCGTCTTTAATGTTATTATTTTGGTATATCCTTAGAATTTTTATGTCTAGAGATTAATTTAAAATGGTCAATAAAATAAAAAGCCCAACTAAAATTTTTAGTTGGGCTTTTCTAATAGATATTATTTGATTTTGTTACCATTTTTATCAAAAAAATGATATTCAAGATAAGTGTAAGCATCTCTAGGTAAAACTTTTACCCATTTTTTATGTTCAAAAAACCACTTTGAACGCACTGATGGAAACCCTTTGGTTAAAAAGGCTGCTATAAAAGGGTGTGTATTAAGTGTTACCTTTTTATAGTCTTTTTTGAAAATACGTTGTAAATCTTGATTAATACGTTCTACCACTTTAATTGGTGCTTCGATTTCATCTCCTCCTACTAAATTCGGATTTTCTTCTTTCGTTTTAATATTGCGTTCTGGCCTAACGCGTTGTCTGGTGATTTGCACTAATCCAAACTTACTCGGCGGCAATATTTTGTGCTTTGCTTTATCATCTTTCATCTCATCTCTAAGATAATTATAAAGCTTTTTTCTATTTTCTGCTTTGCCCATATCTATAAAATCGACAACGATAATGCCGCCCATATCACGTAATCGTAATTGGCGAGCAATTTCTTGGGCTGAAATCATGTTGACTTCTAAAGCAGTGTCTTCTTGGTTTTTCTCTTTATTAGAGCGATTACCACTGTTTACATCTACAACATGAAGGGCTTCGGTATGTTCTATTACCAAGTAAGCGCCTTTTGCCATAGAGACAGTTCTACCAAATGATGTTTTAATCTGACGTTCTATGCCATATTTTTCAAAAATTGGAACACCATTTTTATAGTACTTCACTATAGATTCTTTTTTTGGTGCAATTTGCTGCACATAATCTTTTACTTGTACATACATTTCTTCATCATCTACAACAATACCAGAGAATGAATCGTTAAAAATATCTCTCAAAATTGAGGATGCTTTATTCATTTCTCCCAATACTTTTGTTGGGTGATGTGCTTTGTACAGTTTTTTACACATTGCTGTCCATCGATCCAGCAAATTTTGTAAATCAGTATCGAGCTCGGCAACTTTTTTGCCTTCTGCGACAGTACGAATAATAACTCCAAACCCTTTAGGTGTAATACTTTTTACGAGTCTTTTTAAGCGGTCTTTTTCTTCTTGCGATTCAATTTTTTGTGAAATTGAAATACGATTAGAAAACGGTACCAAGACAATGTATCTTCCTGCAATAGACAATTCTGAGCTAATGCGTGGTCCCTTTGTAGAGATTGGTTCTTTTACTACTTGTACTAATATGGATTGATTCGATTTTATGGCATTCGCAATGCTGCCATTTTTATCTAAATCCTTTTCCATAGGAAAGTCTTTAAGGGTGTAATCCCTTAATTTCCCTGTGCTTACACGCTTAATGAATTTTAAAAGCGAAGGCAATTGCGGTCCTAGATCATGATAGTGTAAAAAACCATCTTTCTCATACCCTACGTTTACAAACGCAGCGTTTAGACCAGGCATAACTTTACGGATTTTGGCAATAAAAATATCGCCTACCGCAAAGTCATTGTCCTCTTCGTCTTTGTGTAATTCAATAAGTTTTCCATCTTTTAATAAGGCAAAATCAACAATATCTGAACTTGATCTTACGATTAATTCCTTGTTCATAATGTTAATTTATATCTAGCTCTTCATTGAGTTAGATGGAGTTTACTAAATTATTTGACACAGGATATAATATCCAACAAACCATGGCATACTCTATTAAATACACCAGATTCTATATCAAAGAACGTTTCTTTAAAACTGAAAAAAGTAGTTATAAAACTACTTTTAACAATTTATTTCTTTTTATGACGATTAGCGCGTCTACGTTTTTTACGCTTGTGCGTCGCTACCTTGTGTCTTTTTCTTTTTTTACCACTTGGCATAATAAATAATTCTTTTTAATTAATATTTTGTTTAAATGCTTTCTTAGTTAACCTCAACATTAGATTTAACACCTTCTAAAAATACTTTAGCTGGCTTAAATGCAGGAATGTTATGAGCAGGAATTTTTATTGTAGTATTCTTTGAAATATTACGACCTGTTTTTTCAGCTCTTGTTTTAATAATGAAACTTCCGAAACCTCTTAAGTATACGTTATCTCCGCTTTCTAAAGATGTTTTTACTTCTTCCATAAAGGTTTCAACAGTTGCTTGTACGTCACCTTTTTCAATACCTAACTTGTCAGATATTTTTGCTACCAAATCGGCTTTTGTCATTGTTATTAGTTTTAGGGTTACTTTAAATTCTAAGGGATTGCAAATATAGGTAATTTAATTTCAATAGTTCAAACGTAATTAATTAAAATTTAACACAATAAACATTTAATTTTGTTTTTCATTAAAAACACTAAATGGATTTCAACCTCAAACTAATTAACTGGTACTCAGTCAAAAAAAGAGAATTACCTTGGCGAAAAACTAGTAATCCGTATTACATTTGGCTATCAGAAATAATTTTACAACAAACACAAGTTAAGCAAGGATTACCTTATTATGACGCATTTGTTACCAAATATCCTACAATTTTTGACCTTGCTGAAGCTTCTGAAACATCCGTTTTAAAATTATGGCAAGGATTAGGGTATTATTCTAGAGCTAGAAATCTTCATACAGCAGCAAAATATATTGTTACTGAATTAGAGGGTCAATTTCCAAACACTTATAAAGATTTACTTAAGTTAAAAGGGGTTGGAGATTATACAGCAAGTGCTATTGCATCTATTGCATTTGGTGAAGTTGCTGCTGTAGTAGATGGTAATGTATATCGTGTACTCTCTCGCTATTTTGGAATTGATACTGCTATAAATTCAACTTTAGGTATTAAAGAATTTAAGTCTTTAGCAGCTTCTCTAATAAGCAAAGATCAACCTGCTACATACAACCAAGCTATCATGGAGTTTGGTGCGCTGCAATGCAAACCTAAAAATCCCGATTGTACAACGTGCCCACTTGCATCGGGTTGTGTAGCACTTCAGAAAAAACTAGTCGATACGCTTCCTGTAAAATTGAAAAAAACTAAAGTTACCACTAAATATTTCAACTTTTTAGTCTGTATAGACCCTAATAAAAAGGTTCTTTTTGAAAAACGTACTAAAAAAGGAATTTGGCAAAACCTCTATCAGTTTCCTTTAATTGAATCAGAAAAAAGTCTAAGTATTAATGAATTTGATTTACTAGATATTGAAAACACATTTTTAAAAACAACCCCCTTCGATTACTCTTTATATAATGAAACAGATATTGTTCACAAATTATCTCACCAACATCTGTATACTAAATTCTGGATTATTGAAACAGAACACTTACCAAAAGAAGCAATTTCTATTGAATCACTAACAAAATACCCTGCTCCAGTGCTTATTAGCAACTTTTTACATAAGTTCACATTTTAGAATCTTAAAGAAATCACATTTTTTTATTACTTTTAATGGAGTACTTTCAAAAAGACTAACTTTACAAAAAATAAATAATTATGGCTGGAACATTAAATAAAGTGATGCTCATCGGAAACTTAGGTGACGAAGTAAAAATGCATTATTTTGATGATAAAAATTGTGTTGGTCGTTTTCCTATTGCCACTAGCGAATCTTACGTAAATAAGCAAACAAACGAACGCATAACCAATACAGAATGGCACAATATTGTGGTTAGAAATAAAGCGGCTGAAATTTGTGAAAAATACCTTACTAAAGGTGATAAAGTTTATATTGAAGGTAGAATAAAAACTAGAAAATGGACAGATGATAAAGGTATGGATCGTTATTCTACAGAAATTCAATGTGATGAATTTACATTCTTAACACCTAAGAATGACCAACAACAATCCAATAAACCTAACACGCAAAATACCAATCCTCAACCACAACAACCTGCACCAACAAATGCAGAACCAGAGGGAGATGATGATTTACCATTCTAACCAACTTTTAAACTAACCTTATCTTGGACCCAGAACCCACGGTTTTAATTTCACATTTAGTAGTTATCAGTAGCTCGTTTATAACAAGTATTATCATTCTTATTATTTTATTAATGTGTTCTGCTTTAATTTCTGGAGCTGAAGTTGCTTTATTTTCACTTACCAAATCTAATATAGATGAAGGTATAGAAAAAAAATCTCCTGCAATGTTAATTATTGCAACACTCTTAGAACGCCCAAAAAAATTATTAGCCACCATATTAGTTGCTAATAATTTTATAAATATTGCTATTGTTCTGTTGTTTGCATATATAGGAGAAACGCTTTTTAGCAGTATTACGAGTACTTTGTTTAGGTTTTTAGTTGAAGTTGTTTCGGCAACATTCTTAATATTATTATTTGGAGAAATTATTCCTAAAATTTACGCGAGTAGAAATAGTGTAAAATTTTCTTCTTTTATGGCAAGACCATTACGCTTTTTAGATGTGGTTTTTTCTCCTTTAAGTTTACCAATGCGCTTTGTAACCATTCAAATTCAGAATAAATTTGGGAAACAACGCTCTAATCTTAGTGTAGACCAGTTGTCTCAAGCCCTAGAATTGACCAACGACGAAGACACCACAAAGGAAGAACAAAAACTATTACAAGGTATTGTATCGTTTGGAAACACAGATACCAAACAGGTAATGCGACCTCGAATGGATTTGTTTGCTCTAAATATAAACACGCCCTATGAAACCATTATAAAAGAAATTATTGACAATGGTTACTCTCGTATTCCGGTATATGAAGAAAACATCGATACGATCAAAGGAGTGCTATACGTTAAGGATTTATTACCACATTTAAATAAGAAAACATTTGATTGGACCACCATTTTACGAGAACCTTTCTTTGTACCAGAAAACAAGAAATTAGATGATTTAATGGTAGAATTTCAAACCAAAAAAGTACATCTTGCTGTGGTTGTTGATGAATACGGAGGCACCTCTGGATTGGTGTCTCTTGAAGATATTATTGAAGAAATTGTTGGAGACATTAGTGACGAATATGATGATGACGATTTAATCTATACCAAATTAAACAATAACAATTATAGCTTTGAAGGTAAGACTCCTCTTAAAGATGTATATAAAATAGTTGGTATTGAAGATGATATTGAACTTTTTGAAGCTCGGAAAGGAGAAGCAGAAACACTTGCAGGTTTTGTTTTAGAAATTTCAGGTGGCTTCCCAAGAATAGGAAGTAAAATAAATTTTGAAAATTACGTTTTTACAGTAGAAGCTTTAGAACGTAAGCGTATTAAACAAATAAAACTTACGTTATTAGGGACACACGTTTAAAACGAGCACATTACACATTATCCAATAAGGTGATTAATAACTAATTAATACGTGTCTTACAAAAACAATAAATACAAACACATGAAACGCATAGTTCTTCCCATTTTAAGTTTATTAATGTTAAGCTGTGGAGATAATCCATTACCAAAACCAAAAGGCTATTTAAGACTCGAATATCCAAAAGCCGTCTATAAAAAAGCTACAGTTCCATTACCGTTTTCTTTTGAAAAAAATGAACTTTCGGATCCTATAAAGTTTGTAAAATCTACGGCAGACATTAAAGGCATTGATGTTAATTATCCTTCTTTAAAGGCTACAATTTATCTCACCTATAAAGAAGTAAAAGATGGAAACTTAGAGAAGTTGTTACGAGATGCTCAAAACCTTACTCAAAAACACACCATGAAAGCAGATGAGATTGCACAAGGTGAATTTGTAAATGCTGAAAAGCAGGTTTATGGAATGTTTTATGAAATTGGAGGCGATGCAGCATCACAATCTCAATTTTATGTTACAGATAGCACCAATCATTTTTTAAGTGGTTCGCTTTATTTCTATGCTAAACCTAATTACGATTCTATTTATCCTGCTTCAGAGTATTTAAAAAAGGATATAAAGCGTATAATGGAAAGTGTAAAATGGAAGGAATAATTTAGACTACAAAAAAGAAAAGCCCGCAATTGCGGGCTTTTTTTAACTGACTCTATTTTTTTATTAAAAATTAAATCTAATACTTGCATTCCAAGTTCTACCAAAACCTAAATACACTTGATTGTCTGTGCTTATACCTTCCCATGTTTCATCTCCAGTTTCAGCATATATATTAGTTTCAGACTGTTCTATGTATAATTTATCAAAAACATTATTCATGTTGAATCTAAATTGAACAGAATTAGCTTTATCCTTTCCAACCTTCATTTTATATGAAAGCCCCAAGTCTAAGGTTTCATAACTTGGCAATTCAAGAGATCCTCTATTGTTATCTGTTTCAAATTCTGATGAACTCAAATCCACATTAGCATAAAGATTGTCATAATAATTAAAAGCCGCATCAACAGACAGCCCCTCTACTATAGCATAAGCTCCATTAACACCTGCTGTAAATTGTGCTGCATTACCAACCTTTACACCATCCATATATGCTATATCACCAGAGCTTAATAGAATATCATCTTCGTCAAAAGAACGCGTTTCAACGTTTCCGTCGTATTCCCAATTACCTATAGAAACAAAACCATTTAAGTTAAAATTATGGAATGGTTTTGAGAACACCTCAAGTTCAATACCTTGGTGAACTTGTTTTATACCACTAGACTGTGTGAATACATCTGCTTCTCCGTTATCATCAGTATCAGATGCAGAAGATAAAATTCTATTATCCCAAATAGTGTGGTATACGTTTAAATTTGCAGAAAAATACTGACTTTTAAACTTATACCCTGCTTCTAGACCTGTAATTTCTTGATTTTCATCACCATAAGGATTTAATTCATTAGATGATCTAATGTTAGTAAATAAATCATCATGGTAAGGTTGTCTTGAATAATAACCAGCATTAACAAAGACAATGTTATCATCGTTAATATTATATGCACCACCAGCTTTTATATTATAACCAAGATTATTGATTTCTTCAGCCTCCTCAGCTTCTGAGTAATTCCAGTAATCCGTTTTTAAGTGCGATTGGTTTGAGATTGCCCCTTGGAAAAAAGCAGACAAATTATCATTTGAATATTCAAACTGACCAAAAGCACCAAGGTAATTTATATTTTCTTCATAGTCATAGCCAAATCTTTGGTCTCTATCAGTCGTAGAAAATAGATTTGTCCATGGATTAAAGCCAGTTGCTTCACTTAAAATATAAGTTCCTCCATAATTGCTTGTCACACTTGGTGTTGCCCCTAATAATTCAGCAGCGGTTCTATAATGAATACCATTATAGAATCTTCCATCAAAACCAACATTAAAACTCATATTATCGTTCAATTGGTGCTCAAAATTTGAAACCACACCAAACCAGTTGTGAGAGTTTATTGAAGATTTCACAAAGTTATCTGCATCAGGGTTAGCTATATTATTTGCTTGAATGGCATCATAATCAATTTTATCATTCCCCGTTCTGAAAGAATAGAAAGAGCTCCCTTCCGGGTAAGCAAACCCTCCTCGTCCGAAAGAAGCATAAGCCACTGTTGACAATGTAGATTTTTCACTGATGTCCCAATCCCAACTTAAGTTAATTACAGGTTTATGATAGTAATTTCTTCCTCCTGCATATTCTTCGCCGTTGTAATACCCCCACCAATCACTATATCTTCTACCGTTATCTAAGTAATCACTCAATCTATTTCCTCCAGCAGCACCATGCCATTGAGGAGCTCCAGTAACCAAAAAGTTAAATAAGTGATTATCATTGAGTTTGTATCCAAATGACAAAAAGTATGTTTGTCCTTGACCTTTGGCTCCTTGCATATAGCCATCACCTTGCCAATGCCCAAGCATTGCAGAAACCGCCAATCCATTCTCCATTAATCCTGTAGAATAATAGCCTGTGGTCTTTACATAATTGTCATTGCCAACCATAGTTTGAAAAAAACCGCCTTGTTTTTTATCTATGGTTTTTGTAACAAGATTAACAGTACCACCTACTGAAGAAATGGCTAATTTAGATGACCCTAAACCACGTTGCACCTGTACAGCATTTGCTATATCCAAAACACCAGACCAATTAGACCAGTACATCTTACCATCTTCCATACCATTAATTGGCTGCCCGTTTAAAAGGAAAGCCGTGTTTGTCTGGTCAAAACCACGTAAAAACATAGAACCATCACCAAAACCTCCACCTTTTACGTTTTGAACAGAAGGGGTAGATTTTAAAATTTCAGGTAAATCCCAATTTCCAGCCTTTTCTTGTATTTCACTAGCTTTAATAGTTGATACTGCAACCGGTGTTTTTCTATCTTCTGCTAAGTCAATAATTCCACCTCCAATAATTACTACTTCATCTAAACTGTTATCTGGAGATAACGTTATTTCTCCAACATCAGTACTTCCATTAAATGGAATTGTAACTGAACCATAACCTACATAAGAAATTACAATTTCTCCAGATTGCACATTTGCAGTAATAGAAAAAGTTCCTTCAAAATCAGTTATAACTCCTGTAGTAGTTCCTTTTATTAATACATTTGCTCCTGGTAAAGGGGAGTTCATTTCACTATCAATTACTTTTCCTTTGATAGTTGTTTGAGCATACATTATCGTACTAAACAAAGTAAGTACAATAACACATAAAATTTGATTAAATTTTTTCATATAAAATTTAAGTTAATTGGTTTTTTATCAGCGCAAAATTACACAGCTATTACAGCTGTTAGATTAACTTAATGTTAACAATTAAGCGACAAGAAGTTAATTATAGAATCCTTATATATTAAAGAATTTTATTAATTTTTTACAAAACTTTTTAACAATATTTAACATTTTCCTTATAAAACGCTATCAAACTTTGCGTAGATGCATCATGAGATCCCGTAACATCAGAATCTGTCAACTCATTTAAAATCGATTTAGCGAGTTGTTTACCTAATTCTACACCAAATTGATCATAACTATAAATGTTCCAAACAATACCTTGTACAAAAATTTTGTGCTCATACATAGCTATGAGTTTCCCTAAACTCTTTGGTGTTAACTTTTGAATTAACAATGATGTTGTTGGCTTATTACCTTCAAACACCTTAAAAGGCAATAATTTAGACATCTCTTCTTGCGACAATGATTGCCCTTTTAATTCCGACAAGACGTCCTCTTCAGTCTTACCATTCATTAAGGCTTCGGTTTGCGCAAAGTAATTAGACATTAATTTATTATGATGATCTTTATTACCATGTAAGGACTCAACATAACCAATAAAATCTGTTGGAATTAACTTTGTACCTTGATGTATTAACTGAAAAAACGCATGTTGTGAATTTGTACCTGGCTCTCCCCAAATTATGGTTCCTGTTTGGTAGTTTACCTTATTCCCATTTCTATCTACACTTTTTCCATTGCTCTCCATAATACCTTGTTGAAGATACGTCGCAAATTGATTTAAGTATTGTGTGTATGGAATTATAGCTTCACTTTCGGCATTAAAAAAATTGTTATACCAAACTGTTAATAATGCAGAAATAACAGGTATGTTTTGGTTAAAATCTGTCGTTTTAAAATGCTCATCCATTTGATGTGCTCCCTCTAAAAGGCTTTCAAAATGCTTGTAGCCTAAAGCTAAACTTATGGAAAGACCAACAGCACTCCACAATGAAAAACGACCACCAACCCAATCTTTCATAGGAAAAATATTAGCTTCGTCTATTCCAAATGCTTTTACACTTTTAATATTTGTAGAAACCGCTACAAAATGTTTAGACACTGCTTCTTGTGGCAACGACTTTAAAAACCAAGCTCTAATTGAATTGGCATTAGATAAGGTTTCTTGTGTGGTAAATGTTTTTGAAACTATTACAAATAATGTTGTTTCGGGATTTAAAGTTTTAATAACCTCTTGATAGTGGTCTCCATCTACATTACTTACAAAATGTGTATTTAGATGATTTTTATAATATTGAAGCGAATCTACAACCATTGCTGGTCCTAGATCAGAGCCTCCAATACCAATATTTACGACATCTGTAATGGTTTTACCTGTAAAGCCCTTGTGCTTACCACTTACAACTGAATTGGTAAACGCTTCTATTTTTTGTTTTACTTCATAAATTTCAGGAATCACATTTTCACCATCTACAAAAACCGCTGCATCTTTAGGTGCTCTTAACGCTGTATGTAAAACAGCTCTTCCTTCTGTAGCATTGATGACATCTCCTTCAAAATATTTTGAAATTGCACCTTTTAAATCCAACTCGTTTGCTAACGCAACCAATAAATCAATTGTTTCTGTAGTGATTCTATTTTTAGAAAAATCAACATAAAAATCTTCCCATTGTACAGTTAGTTTATTTGCTCTTTCAGCATCAGAGTTAAATAAATCTTTTAAATGCTGAGACGCAATAGATTCAAAATGCGCTTGTAGTTGTTTCCACGCTTTTGTAGTGGTTGGGTTGGTTGCTTTTAATGCCATTATTATATTTCTACGTTAGTATCTTCAGTGATTGTGTTTTCTGGTTGAATTGGATCTGCTTCTAAGAAAAAGATATTATCTAATCTTTGTTTTATAGGCTTAATATGCTCTAAGAATTTAACTTTTAAACTGTCTGAAATTGGTTTAGCTTCTGGCAGTTTTTGTTTAAAAGGATCTACTTGTTGTCCATTTTTCCAGAAGCGGTAACACACATGGGGGCCACCTGTATTCCCTGTCATTCCAACCTTACCAATAATATCTCCTTGTTTTACAAAATCCCCTTTTTGAACTAAGCGCTTACTCATGTGAAGGTATTGTGTAGAATAGGTATCGTTATGTCTTATTTTAACATATTTACCATTCCCACCTCGTCTTGTAGACTCTACAACTGTTCCATTTGCTGTTGCCATAATTGGTGTTCCTATTGGTGCTGCAAAATCGGTTCCTTTATGAGGGCGCACTTTATAACCATAAACCGCAATACGGCGTTTTAAATTATAGCGCGATGATATTCTACTAAATTGAACAGGAGCTTTTAAAAAGGCGCGTCTTAGGTTTTTTGCATCTTCATTGAAGTAATCTACAATCCCTTTTACAGAATCTGTTTGAAACCGAAAAGCATACAAAGAATCTCCATTATGTTCAAAATATGCCGCTTTTACATCATGTACTCCTGCGTATATGCTATCATCAATATATTTATCTGTATAAATAACCTTAAAGCGATCTCCTTTTTGAAGTCTTCTAAAGTCTATTGTCCATGCATATATATCATCAGCCATTTTATAAGCTAATCGCTGACTCAGCCCTTTATCTTCTAATGTTTTAGAAATACTACTCTCTATAACACCAGTCGCTACTTTTTCAATATACGTTACTGGCTTTTTACTTGTATAAGCGTGAATAGAATCTTTTAAATTTACCACAACATACTCTACTTGATCTGTTTGATAAATAAACGTTTCTGGACTTGGCAGGCTATCTTTTTCTGATTCCTTTGAAAATAGTAATGTATAAGGTTTCCCTGGATGAAGTTTTCTGATATCAAAAGTATCTTTTGTTTTTTCGGCAATTTGAAAAATATCTGGATATCCTATATTGTTTCGTTGCAAAATTTCGCCAAAACTATCTCCTTTTTGAATGGTATCTCGTTTTACAATATAGTTATTGATATCAAAACCAAACTCTAGAATTTTTTCTTCTTCAACTATTTCTGCTAATTCTTTTTCGTATGCTACTTCTGCTGAGTTATCTTCTTTACAAGCATATACACTTACTGCAATTACAGCAATTGTTATTAATCGTTTTAACTGCATTAATTAAGCTAATTATAAATTATTTCCCCAATTTTCTAATTCTTCTGCACTCCATAATTCTGGAAAGAAAATACGTCTTTGATATTTTGGATGCATGTATTTTTTCCAATCACTTCCGCCAGTTGCTTCTCCATCACCAATACCACTATCTATATAATGCTTGGCTGCATTATAATGTGCCATTACCCAAGAGACATTCACAGTGTAATCGTAATGACGCATTGCTTTAATAAGCTCTTCGTTTTCCTGATCTTGTTTTGGTAATTCTTTAAAACGTGTCCAAAGATTTTTAGTATTATAGGTTTTCATAAACCTTAAAAACTCATCCTTGTATCGTTTTTCAAAATTAACTAAAAGTGTGGATTTTTTTCCTGTTTTATAGTCTTTTCCTGCAGCTTGCCAATATAAATGTTCAAACGCATGTGTATAAGGAGTATCTCTATCAATATTTTTTCGGAACCTATAATCAATAAGATTAATCAATTCTGTAGATGCAAATTCTATAAATCTATATTGTGCACTTTGAAAACCGCTCGCAGGAGTTAAGGTATATCTAAATTTCATATACTGTTCAACATCCATACCTTCTCTCATAATATTAAATGAGGTTGATAACATATCGAAATAGCGGCTAATTCTCATGAGTTTACTTTCAAAAAAAGTAACATCCATATTTTCTTTTTCTGCTACTTGAGAAATTTCCCAAAGTATCATTTTAAAAATCAACTCATTAATTTGATGATAAGCGATAAACACCATTTCATCAGGAAGTGTTGTACGCTGAATTTGTAAGTTCAACAAAGCATCTGTCTGAATATAATCCCAATACGTTATTGGTTTGCTATATAATAAACCGTATAAATGATCGTCTGTATCTTGGTCTATTTTTTCGTACTTCTCTTGAAGTGCTTTTATAATTTCGTCGTAATTTGGTTGATCTGACATATATTTGGTTAATCTTAAAATTCTATTTGAAAGGAGTGTTTTAATCCTTTAAACTCCACAAGATCTGCACGTAGAGAACCTACGGCTAAATCTGCTTTAATTCTTAAAGGGATCTTATTTTTATCGGCACTTACCCACAGTGTTAAACTTTCTTCTTCTTTAAAAACACGACCAGCCATAACATAAGGTCTAAATTTTAAAGTTTTTACTTTTACATCAGAATCATTAACATCTACTTTAATAGTTTCTTCGCCTAAGTATTTGAGTTTAAATCCGTAATTTTCTGCATCAAAGAACATGTTGGTTTTTATTTCGTCACCAATTTTTAAAGCAGCTACATCTATGTTGTTTCTTAGATAATAGTACATGGAAACCATATCTTGTACATCCTTTTCTGTGGCTACGGTCTTAATTTCATTTTTCTCTTTATTATTTACTTCTGCTATTTTTTTAGCATGATCAAATTTAATTTCAATATTTTTTGTGTGACCACCTTCATCAATTTTTCTTATAAATTTATAAGGTGCTCCTGTTTCTTTATCAAAATAGCTTTCATAACGGTCTTTAACTTTAAAAAACCATTTTATGGCTCCAGTAGTCCACCCTTTACCTACAACGTGAAAAACAGGTTTTCCGTCTAAATTAGTATCTTTTACAGATAGTGTTGCGTTACCTGCTTTAAGAAAACCACTATAGCTCATTTTGAATTTAAACCACTCTCCATCTTGAAATGCGGATTCCTTTTCAATATTTGATGTTTGAAATCCGACTAAGAATAATATGATTGTAAAAAAATATTTCATGTGTTTATATTTTTGTTTTAAGTCACATGTAGTCCACTATTAGTTTTCTGTTTGGGCAATATATTTTTTTAAATGCTCGCCTTATAACCTTTAGCTTGTAAATGTAATTATTGTAACGGATTTTTTCTGTTACAATTATCTTAAATACAATTACTATTCCAAATGTAATAAATCATTAAAACACAACGCAAAAACCTTAGTTAATTTAAAACTATTTTTAGATTAATGCTTACCTTCTTAAATTCAATTAATCTTAATATAGAGCTATCCATTTCTCCTCATTTGAGTTAAGATTATATGAAATGGAAATTAAAATTTTAAGCGCGTTTACTTGCAAGAAGTTAAACGCGCTTTTTTTTTTACAATGTCCCTCTTTTGGCTTGCTCTCTCTCAATAGATTCAAACAAGGCTTTAAAGTTACCTGCACCAAAACCTTGAGCTCCCATTCGCTGAATAATCTCAAAGAATAATGTTGGCCTATCTTCTACAGGTTTTGTAAAAATCTGTAATAAATAGCCTTCTTCATCAGCATCTATCATTATAGATAACTTTTGAAGCTCACTAATATCTTCTTTCATCATGTCCATATGCTCACCTAATCGTTTAGGAATATCATCATAATAGGCTTGTGGTGGTGGAGGTAAAAACTCAACACCTCTTGCTTTTAATTGTGAAACGGTTTTAATAATATCGTCTGTAGCAACTGCAATATGTTGTACTCCTGAATCTTCGTAAAAATCTAAGTATTCTTCAATTTGAGACTTTTTAGCTGCTTTTGCTGGTTCGTTAATTGGGAATTTAATTCGGCCATTTCCATTACTCATTACCTTACTCATTAAAGCAGAGTATTCTGTATGGATTTGTTTATCATCAAAAGATAAAAAGTTTACAAATCCCATTACGTCTTCATACCATTTTACCCATTTATTCATTTGTCCCCAACCTACATTACCAACCATGTGGTCAATGTATTTTAAACCTACAGGTTCTGGATTGTAGTCACTCTTCCACTCTACAAAACCTGGCATAAATGTTCCTGTATAGTTTTTACGTTCTACAAACATGTGCACTGTTTCTCCGTAGGTATAAATTCCTGCTCTTACAACTTCTCCAAACTCGTCTTTTTCTACCGTTGGTTCCATGTAAGATTTTGCGCCTCGTTTTGTTGTTTCTTCGTAAGATTTACGTGCATCCTCTACCCAAAGTGCAACAACTTTAACACCATCTCCATGCTTAACAATATGTTTGTTTATTTCAGAACTACTATTTAACGGAGTTGTAAGTACAATACGAATTTTATCTTGTTTTAGCACATAGCTTACAGAGTCTTTAGAACCTGTTTCTAATCCTTTATATGCATACGACTGAAAACCAAATGCTGTTTTATAAAAATGAGCTGATTGCTTTGCATTACCAACATAAAACTCGACGTAATCTGTTCCTAAAAGCGGCAAAAAATCTTGCGCTCCTTCAAATATTTTTTCTAAACCGTAGTTTACACTTTTAACTTCTTTTGCCATACTATTTTATTTAATGTTTTAAAATCAAAACTTTTATTGCTTATTAAAAAAACTCTTTTTCGTTTGTATCTACCTCTGTAGAATCCTCCTCAATGATATAAGTATCATCTTCATAAGTATCATCTTCCCATGTATTTAATGAGTCTGACTCCATTTCTGAATCATAGTAATAATCATCATTTTCAAAATCATTAAAACCTTCTAACATTCCCGAAGACAACATCGTTCCGTAAAAAATTAAAACGGCTGCGGCCATAAGCACTATTAATCCATTAATTACAATAGCGATAATATTTATAATCTTAGCCGTATTAACGTTACTTCTAGACTGTGGTGAAAAAGCTTCGGGATTTTCTCCAAACTCTTTTAAGCTTTTATTTGCTACAACTAGACCTATTATGGCCATAATTAATGGTACAATTGCTGTTATTCCGTAACAGCAACAACTTGCAATACCAATAACTAAAGCTAGCACACCTAAAATAAGTGCTAATGGGTCTGCTGATAATTTGTTTTGATTCATTTATTTTGAATACTTTTTTTTAATAATTAATGTTCTAACCAAGATTTAAAATAATCTTCGTCAGCTATTTTTAAAGCCTCTTCTGTTACTTTTAAAGGCTTAAATGTATCTACCATTACTGCTAGTTCATCTGTTTTTACCTTACCTATACTGCGCTCCATAGCTCCTGGATGCGGACCATGTGGAATACCTGCAGGATGTAAAGAAATATGACCTGCATCAATATCGTTTCTACTCATAAAATCACCATCGACGTAATATAACACCTCATCACTGTCTATATTACTATGGTTATATGGCGCAGGAACTGCAAGCGGATGATAATCGTATAGTCTTGGCACAAAACTACAAACCACAAAAGCATCAGTTTCAAATGTTTGATGTACTGGTGGTGGTTGGTGTACACGCCCCGTTATAGGTTCGAAATCGTGAATTGAAAATGCATATGGGTAATTGTAACCATCGTAACCTACAACATCAAAGGGATGTGAGGCATAGACCATTTCTATAATTTCATCTTGTTTTTTGACCTTAATCAAAAAATCACCGGACTCATTATAGGTTTCTAACTCTTGAGGTTGGCGTAAATCGCGTTCGCAAAAAGGTGAATGCTCTAACAATTGCCCAAAATAATTACGGTAACGTTTAGGTGTATAAATTGGCCTGTACGATTCTACAATAAATAAGCGGTTATCTTCTGTATCAAAATCTAGTTGGTAGATAATTCCTCTTGGCACTAAAAGATAATCTCCGTATTTGAAATCGAGATTACCTAACATGGTTCTTAATTTCCCTGTGCCTTTATGGATAAAAATTAACTCGTCTGCATCCGTGTTTTTATAAAAATAATCTCTTGTAGATGCTTTTGGTGCAGCTAAAATGATATTACAATCTGTATTGGTTAATACAATTTTACGACTATCTAAATAATCGTTTTCTGGTTTTACTTGAAATCCTCTAAAACGATACGATTGTATATTGTTAGCTTTCGCAATTTTGGGCGCTACGCTATATTGCTTTTTTATTTCTTTTACCTGAGTTGGTCGTTGCTCATGGTAACTGTTGGTAGACATACCGTCAAAACCAATAGTTCCAAACAATTGTTCGTAATAAAAATCGCCGTTTGGTTTTTTAAACTGTGTGTGGCGCTTTGGTGGAATTTTCCCTAATTTATGATAAAATGGCATTTTTTGAATGGTTTAAAAAGTTGAATTGATTATCCGTTTATTTGGTATATATCAAACTATGCTTAAAGGTACAAAAAATGTGTATTTATTCTGGATTCCTTTTCATAAGGAAGTGAAGATGTAATTTTATGTTTTGCCAAAAGGGTTTCATAATACACAAATATCGAAAATTTATGTGAGATGCTGAAATAAATTCAACACTAGAAAATAAGTTTTTAAAACCAAAACCCAAGATTAAAAAGCCAATAGCTTTTACCTGTATCTGGCGAATGCGTAAATTTACCTTCCAAAGGCCCTAAAAACGTTTCTAAAGAATATCCAACAGCATAACCACTATAGCTTGGCGATAAGAAAAATTCACCCGACTCAAAAAGGCCATCATCTATATTAGCAAAGTTACCAGCCAAAAGAATATGATGATTTTTAAAAATCTCATAATCTAAAGTTAGTGTTCCTTTTACAAAACTATCTCCAGTTAGGGTTAAATAATCGTAACCGTAAAAAGAATAAAAACTATTTATAAAGTTTTCGCCATAACCACCTAAAGCAAAACTTAATGCTTTTGTAGATTTATCTCCTATTTTAAAACCACCACTTGCTTCCGTTTTTAATGCTAATTTATCATTAAAACTAAAGGCATAACCAAAATCTGCTTTAGCTATTGAAAACTTGTCAAAACTCTTGTTTAACCCTGATGCTTTTAAATACAAATGAAAGTTTCCATCAAAGTAAAATCCACTTTTTGGTAAAAGCGCATTATCGTAATCATCGAACTTTAAATTTCCAAACACACTAAAGTAATCTGTGTTTTCAAAAGTTATTTTATCTTCTCGTACGTTATCAATAATAGTTTCCGAAGTTATTTTTAGATGCTTATGCTCTGCACCTATCTTTAATGCAAAATCCTTTCTAAAAATAGTTTGTAAATACAACTGATTTGTAAAATCTGAAATTTTTGCATCAATTTTATTTAAACCTACTAAAAAAGGCGAATCTGCGTCTAAGGCCAATAAAGGATTAACATTTTTATTAAACTGATTGAAGCGCGATTTTACTCCAACACTAATATAAAACCCTTTATCTATAAAATAGTCAAAATTATACCTACTGTTATCTCCCAACACCAAATCTAATGAAGCTATATCATTACTAAACAATAACTTTTTTTGCGTAATATTTGCAAGTATGGCACTTTTATATAATTCATCATAATGCAAACCTAATCTTAAGAATGTACTAGTTCCGGACTCTTTTATACTGCCTACTAAACTATATTCAGATTCATTTTCTGTAGCTTCTAATTGATATCTAAACGTATCAAAATTATTAGTGGCAATAAGGTTGTTTATTCCTTGTTTAAAATCTGCGTAACTTATTTTTACTTTTTCTTTTAACTTTAATTTTCCAAGAAGATATGCTCTGGTATAACGTTCATTACCATCAATATTCACATTTCTAATTTTAAGACTATCTAAAACCTTAACTTCTTTTCGCTTTTTGTAAGTTGATTGTTGCTGTTTTACATCTTGCAATTTAGTCAGTTGAGTTCTAGCAGCAGCTTCACCATTAGCGATAATATTCTCGCCTTCATCAAAAGAGATTACGGAAAAATTACTAATATCAGGTTTAATATAAATATCGGTTAATTCCGACTTATTTTTCATTGCATTTATAGTCCTAAAATTA
This sequence comes from Winogradskyella psychrotolerans, assembly GCF_018860565.1. Lineage (GTDB taxonomy): Bacteria > Bacteroidota > Bacteroidia > Flavobacteriales > Flavobacteriaceae > Winogradskyella > Winogradskyella damuponensis. The sequence goes on along the minus strand of NZ_JAHKPS010000022.1, from coordinate 454,247 downwards.
TTGATTTGCATTAGAATATCTGGCGCCGAATTTAAAGATTCTCTATCTTTTAAACCGTCCTGAACATCAACTCCGATGATAATATCCATGCCTTTGGCTCGTAATTCTTCGACCGGAAAATTATTAGTAACTCCTCCGTCAATTAAAATGCGCTCACCAATTACTACAGGCTGAAATAAAGAAGGCAAAGCGCCACTTGCTGTAACTGCTTCTGCCAATTTACCTTTATCCATAATTAAAGATTCTCCTGTTTCAATATCAGTGGCAATACAAAAAAAAGGAATAGGCAATTGATCAAAATCTGAAATAGAATTAACCGGAAGCATGAGCTGAAATAGTAAATTATAGACATTTTGTCCACGAGATAAGGCTGACGGCAAACTGATTTTAAATTTATCAAAAGGTAAGGTTACAGTATATCGTTCTGAATTTTCGCGTTCGTAAAATGATTTTGAACTTCTTGGAAATGCATCATTAATTAATTCATCAAAATCTTGAGCTTCAAACATTTTTTCGAGTTGCTTACCAGAGTATCCAGACGCATACAACGACCCTATAATTGCCCCCATACTTGTACCAGCAATATAATCTACTTTTATTTCTAGACTATCTATTACTTTTAAGACTCCAATATGAGCAAACCCTTTAGCACCACCACCACTTAATACTAAACCTACTTTTGGTTCAGAATTAGCAGTGCTATTTTGTGCTTTTGCAGAAAAAAGCACCATTAGAAATAGTAATACTATTAGATGTTTATTTTTCATTATGCTGAACCTCTCAAGATATTTGTTTTTTTTAATTTATTCTTTATGATAATAGTTATACACTTTATTTGCTCGCGAGACTCCAACAACAGCTTCCAATTCATCTAATTTAGCATTCGCAATTCGTTTTACCGTTTTAAATTGCTTCATTAAATCTATAATAGTTTGCTCTCCTACACCTGGAATGTTTTCTAGCTCTGTTGTCAATGCTCCTTTACTCCTTCTATTCCTATGGTGTTCTATACCAAAACGATGCGCTTCGTTTCTTAACTGTTGTATGATTTTTAAAGTTTCACTTTTCTTATCTAAATACAGCGGAATAGGATCATCTGGATAAAATAATTCTTCTAATCGTTTAGCAATGCCAATGATAGCAATTTTTCCTCGTAATCCTAACACATCTAAGCTTTTTAACGAAGATGACAACTGTCCTTTTCCTCCATCTATAATTATAAGCTGTGGTAAAGGCTCATCTTCATCTAACAAGCGTTTATAACGTCTGTACACAACCTCTTCCATAGATGCAAAATCATCGGGACCTTCAACTGTCTTTATATTAAAATGACGGTAATCCTTTTTACTCGGTTTTCCGTTTTTAAAAACTACACATGCTGCTACTGGATTTGTGCCTTGAATATTAGAATTATCAAAACACTCAATATGCCTTGGTTCTTCAGACAATCGTAAATCGGCTTTCATTTGTGCCATTATTCTATTAGCATGCCTATCTGGATCAACAATTTTTACTTGTTTGAGTTTATCCATTCGGAAATACTTCGCATTTCGAATAGACAAATCTAAAATACTTTTTTTATCTCCAAGTTTCGGTATTGTTATCTTTAAGTCCGCACCTAAATTTACATTAAAAGGTACATAAATCTCTTTAGAATTAGAGTTAAAACGCTGCCTTATTTCTGTAATTGCTAATTCTAACAAATCAACATCAGACTCTTGCAACTTCTTTTTTAACTCTAAGGTATGCGACCTAATTATTGAGCCATAACTCAGTTGTAAAAAGTTAACGTAAGCGTACGTTTCATCACTTACAATAGAAAACACATCTACATTGCTAATCTTAGGGTTTACAATAGTAGATTTGGCTTGGTAATTTTCTAAAACCTCTAGCTTTTCTTTTATTTTCTGGGCATCTTCAAATTGCATAGCTTCTGCATACTGCCGCATTTGTATTCTAAATTGCTGTAGGGAATCTTTAAAATTTCCTTTTAGAATCTCTCTAATTGCCGTAATATTAGCAGCATACGCTTCTTCGCTTTCATAACCTTCGCAAGCACCTTTGCAGTTTCCTAAATGGTATTCTAAACACACTTTATACTTTCCCGCCTCTATCTTAGCTTCAGACAAATCATAATTACAAGTTCGCAATTGATACAAACCTTTTATTAAACCTAAAAGAGTCTTCACCGTTTTCATACTGGTGTATGGTCCAAAGTATTCTGAACCATCTTTAATAACACGCCTGGTAGAAAACACTCTTGGAAATCGTTCCTTTTTAATACAAATCCACGGATAAGATTTATCATCCTTGAGTAAAACATTATACTTTGGTTTGTATTTTTTTATGAGGTTATTTTCAAGTAGTAAAGCATCATTTTCTGTTTCTACAACAATGTGTTTTATTGACGCAATATTTTTCACCAAAACACGTGTTTTACCATAGTCGTGATGCTTATTAAAATAACTGCTTACACGCTTTTTTATATCTTTAGCCTTTCCAACGTATATTAAACGTTCGTCTACATCAAAATATTGATATACACCTGGTTGGTGAGGAAGCGTTTTTATCTGAATTTGTAAGGTCGATTCTGGCATTTAACCAAAGGTAATAATTCGTAAAAATATTCGTGTATAATTAATGCACTTTATCATTACCTTGTGCCTCTTTTTATATTTTTAATTTATGACAAAAAAGATTTTGGGACGTGTTGATAAAGTTGACTTTCCCGAACTAAAACTTAAGGCTATTGATGTTAAAATAGATACCGGAGCTTATACTTCTGCTATTCATTGCTCAAAAATCAGAGAAGTAGACAATAAACTCTATTGTATTTTTGAAAGTAAAGGACATCCAAATTTTAAAAGTGATGAAGTCATTTTTGACACTTACACTTACACAGACGTAAAAAGTAGTAATGGACACAAAGAAAATCGCTACAAAATAAAAACAACAGTTGTGTTTTTTGGTAAAAGCTATAAGATTAACTTAACTTTAAGCACCAGAGAAGACATGAAATTCCCTGTATTAATAGGTCGCCAGTTTTTAAAACACAAATTTTTAGTCGATGTTGATATCGAAAACCAATCCTATAAACAAACCATAACTAAATGAACATAGTAATTCTTTCGCGCAACGCCGAACTCTACTCTACACAACGCCTTGTTGAAGAGGGTGAAAAAAGAGGTCATAAAATTGAAATTATTGACCCCTTAAAATGCGATATTATTATAGAAAAGGAAAAACCAACCATCTATTATAAGGATCGTTACTTAGATTATGTTGATGCGATTATTCCTAGAATTGGAGCTTCTATTACCTTTTATGGTTGTGCTGTTGTAAGACAATTTGAAGAAATGGGCGTTTTTACCATTGCTCCTTCTGATGCTATTACACGTTCTCGAGATAAACTAAGAAGCTTACAACGCTTAAGTAAAGCTGGAATTGGCATGCCTAAAACGGTATTTACCAATTATTCTAGAGATGTAGAGGAAGTTATTAATTATGTAGGAGGCACACCTGTAATTATAAAATTACTTGAAGGCACCCAAGGTCTTGGTGTGGTTTTAGCCGAAACAAAAAATGCAGCAGAATCTGTTTTAGAAGCCTTTAATGGCTTACAAGCGAGGGTTATTGTTCAAGAGTTTATAAAAGAGGCCAAAGGTGCAGATTTAAGAGCATTAGTTGTAGATGGCCAAGTAGTTGGTGCCATGAAACGCCAAGGTAAAGAAGGAGAGTTTAGATCTAATTTACATCGCGGCGGCTCTGCTAATATTATTAAATTAGATGATGATGAACTAAAATTAGCAATGAAAGCTGCTAAAGTTTTAAAACTACCTGTATGTGGTGTAGATATGCTACAATCTTCGCGTGGCCCATTATTATTAGAGGTAAATTCAACACCTGGATTAGAAGGTATTGAAGCAGCAACACAGAGAAATATAGCAAAAGCCATTATTACTTTTATAGAACGAAACAAAAGATAAGCAGATGCCAAAAGATATTTTAAATATTTTAGGAGTTGAAGTTGCTCCTGGTAAAAGTACTACTGTAACTTTTGAAGTTGCAAAATTACACACCAGAAATACTTTGGCTGTTCCTATTATAATTGAACGCTCCAAGCAGCCTGGCCCAACCGTATTAATGACTGCTGGTATTCATGGAGATGAAGTCAATGGTGTAGAAATTGTAAGACAAATTATAGCAAAAGGCATAAACAAACCCAAAATTGGCACAACCATCTGCGTGCCTGTAATAAATGTATTTGGCTTTTTAAATATGGACCGCCTTTTTCCTGATGGTCGTGATTTAAATCGTGTTTTCCCCGGAAATCCTAAAGGCTCTTTAGCAAGTAGAGTGGCTAATTTTGTAATGACAGAATTGGTACCACATGTTGATTTTGCTATGGATTTTCACACTGGCGGATCAGACCGATTTAATGCAGCTCAAATTAGAATAGTAAAAGACAATCCAAAACTTACAGAACTTGCACATGTTTTTGGAGCTCCTTTTATTTATTATTCACAAAATCTAAATAAATCCTTTAGAAATGCTTGCGATAAAGCAGGCATACCTATGCTACTGTTTGAAGGAGGAAAATCTTTCAATATTCATAATACTATTACCAACACAGGTGTTAATGGAGCCAAACGTGTATTACATCACTTAGGAATGCTAAGAAGTAAATATAAAGTATCACAACCTAAGGTAGACGCTGTCGTAATTAAAGATAGCAAATGGCTAAGAGCTAAATACTCTGGAATGTTTAAAGCCACAGTAAACATAAATGCCTTTGTAAACAAAGGGCAGGTTTTAGGTAATATTACAGATCCTTATGGCAGTTTTAATTACTTTGTAAAATCACCAAATGCAGGTTATATTTTTAATGTAAATGAATCTCCTATTATATATCAAGGTGATGCTATTTTCCATATTTCTACCGAAATTGAAGACTAATGAAAAAGCCTTTATTAAGAAAAAAATATAAAGAGTTACGCCAACAGCTATCTAATACTGAAATTGACAATTTTAGCTTGGCCATTGCTAATCAATTATTAACACTAGATATTTGGAATAAATCCTTTTATCATATTTTCTTAACTATTGCAGAACAAAAAGAAATTGATACCGATTTTATCCTAAATATTTTAGCAGGAAAAGACAAACACATTGTGATTTCTAAAAGTAACTTTGAAGATTACAGCATGTCACATTTTCTGCTAACGGATAGTACAACCATTAAAAAAAACAGTTATAACATTCCTGAACCTGTAGATGGTATTGAAATTCAGTCTTCACAATTAGAAGTGGTATTTATTCCGCTTTTAGCTTTTGATAAATTAGGTAACAGAATTGGCTACGGAAAAGGGTTTTACGATCGCTTTTTAGCAGATTGTAAGTCTGAAACTTTAAAAATAGGACTGTCTTTTTTTGAAGCTGAAGACGACATTTTTGAAACTTCAGAAAATGATATTAAATTGGATTATTGTGTTACGCCTGAGCAAATAATACAATTTAAATAGCCTTCATTAGGCTTTTAATCTGGCCATTCAACTGTAATAATAAATTCTAGGTCTATATCTGGAAAACTAAAAGTGAATGTTTCTGGTTGAGCACCCTCAATTTCAGAAAAACCTATATAATTATAATAACTACCTAACATAAGGTCACCTACTTGACCTTCTTCATCCATATCTGCAGCTAGAAAATTCAACGGAAACCCATAACCTGCGTACAATTCTTCTTCTGATAAATCCCATGTTAAATTACCTTGATTCTCTAGTACTTCTGACCTAAACCAATCTCTATTAAAATTATATTCACCATCACTAAAAAAAGCTTGAGACTTCTGAATTAAAAAGACAACATCAGCTAAACGATTAATATCTGTTTCCGCAAACTCCTCATCCCATGTGTCATCTATACCTGAGAAAGAAACAATTTCTACTGCATTAATTTTTACAGCATTCCCTCTTACTACATTTACATTAAGCTCTTTAACCGACGCTATTCCAACTTCATTGTATGCTTTAATATACAGGGTATTTATTCCAAGTTTATCAAAAGTAAAATAACGAACATGTGTTGTCTCTGGCTCAAAGAATAGTGTTCCAGAACTGTTGTCAAAACTATCATCAAGCGAAGCTTTCACCTCTCTAAAACCCTCATTACCAACTATTGTTACCTCAACTAATTCATCAATTGAAACCGTTTCAGCATAAAATAATTCTATCTCAAAGTTTGATTCTACGGAATCATCATTACTATCGCTAGAACCACAATTAGTAATCAAATAGAACATGAAGCAAAGAAAGGTTATTTTGTATTTCATAATTCTCATATAAGGTAACTAAAATAGTATATTAATTTTCAAAAGCCTTCTTATTAAACACAATTAAAATCCCAATACCAGTACTTATTGCCATATCAGCCACATTAAAGACTGGATCAAAAAACGAAAAGTAATTTCCGCCTATTAAAGGAATATGATCTGGTATTACACCATTCCAAATAGGAAAGTAAAGCATATCTACAACATTTCCATGAAATACCTTAGCATAACCGCCTTCTTCTGGTAAAAATGAAGCCACTTGCATTACACTATCATTAAACAAAACACCATAGAATACTGAATCTATAATATTACCTAAAGCACCTGCAAATATTATAGAAATCGCAAATATCAAAGTTTTAGATCTCTTCTTTTTCGTTACATCTATAAGCCAAAATGCAATACCAGTTACGGCAACAATTCTAAATAAGGTTAAAACTAATTTTGCAGTTTCATCTGAAATAAAACTCACAAAATCGCTCAATTTTGTACCCCAAGCCATGCCGTCATTTTCTATAAAAGCAATTTTAAACCATGAAAACACAGTAATATCTTCTCCCAATTGGAAATGTGTTTTTATATACACTTTACTAATTTGGTCAATCAGCAGAATTACAACAATAACAAATGTAGCTTTCTTTAAAGACATAATTTTTCCCACAAAAGCGAGAATCTATTTTAAGTTAAATAATAGTATTAAAACAAAAATAACCGATTATTCCTGTTTGGCAACCTTAATATTGCCATTTATAGACGTCAATTTCCAATATGTCCTTACACTTTTAAATTGATCTAAAACAACCTTTCCATGATTAGAACTGGCTTCAATTTTTGCACTTTTAGTTTCAATAGAAATATCGCCATCTAAAGTGTTTATAGTTGCTGTTTCTGCTTCACCAACCACATGACATTGCCCTTGTAATAATTCAATATATAATGATTTAAAACTCCCTTTTAAATCTACAGAACCAATATCACTACGAATCGTTAACATCAGTTCTTCTGGAATTTCAAGGTGTAAGGTTGCCGCTATAACCTTATGTGCATTTCGTTTATCATCTGGAATTTCAAATAACGACAAATGCTCTAAACCTAAATTAAGCACATGATTTTCTTCCTCAATAACAACTTGAAAATCATTCTGATACTCACCATCTAATATAGATATTACTGTAATTTTATCGGTTTTTGAAGCGGAAACAGAAATATTAAAAATTTGATTTCCATTAATAGCTATCGTTTTAATAGACGTTGCCGATAACTGTTTTTGTAATGTATTCTGAGACCGAACGCTTAAAAAGCTAAACAGAAAAATAATACAGATTATATACCTCAAAGACTTTAAAAGAAAAAGCCTCGTAATACAATAATTACAAGGCTTTATGATTTTGTTTTTATTCAAAATAGAATCTCAATATAATGAGATTCCTGCTGTCGCAGGAATGTTACTGCATATTCTTTGCTTCAATACTCAATGTTGCATGTGGCACTAATTTTAAACGCTCTTTGTTTATCAATTTTCCAGTTACACGACAAACACCATAGGTTTTGTTTTCAATACGAATTAACGCATTTTTCAAATCTCTGATAAACTTTTCTTGACGAATAGCTAAGGCAGAGTTCGCTTCTTTACTCATTGTTGCACTACCTTCTTCAAATGCTTTAAAAGTAGGAGACGTATCATCTGTACCATTGTCATGGTCATTCATATACGCACTTTTTATTAACTCTAAATCGTGCTCTGCTTTTTGAATTTTATCTTGAACTATTGCTCTAAATTCTTCTAAATCTTTATCCGAATATCTGTTTTTAGTTTCTGTTGACATATTTTTTTAATGTTTTTTAATAAACAATCTGGTATTTACTTCATCAAAAGCAATTTCTATACCATTGTCTACTTGGTCTATAATTTTTAAATCTTCCGTTAATGTTTCTGATTTAATGTACGCTTCATTTGAAGAAACTGCTTCTACGACATGTGCGTCGCTTTGAAGTTGTACATCAATTCTGTCAGTAACCTCAAATCCTGAATCTTTTCGTAAATTTTGAATACGATTTACAAGCTCTCTTGCAATACCTTCTTTACGTAAATCTTCACTAATAGTAACATCTAAAGCCACTGTTAAAGCACCTTCATTTGCGACTAACCATCCTTCAATATCTTGCGAGGTAATCTCTACATCTTCTAGCCCTAAATTAATCATTTTTCCGTTAATGTCAACATCAAAATTACCATTTTGCTCGATTTTTTTAATATCATCCGAACTAAATGCATTTACGGCACCTGCAATCAATTTCATGTCCTTACCAAACTTAGGTCCTAAGGCCTTAAAATTTGGTTTAATCTGTTTTACTAATATATCTGAAGCATCTTCTAATAGTTCAACTTCTTTAATATTTACCTCATGTTTTATTAAGTCAGCTACAGCTTCAATTTCTTCCTTCTGTTCTTTATTGTCAATAGGAATCATAATTTTTTGAAGTGGTTGACGTACCTTAATTTTCTCTTTAGCTCGTAACGACAGTACTAATGAACAGATGGTTTGAGCGCTCTCCATTTTTCGCTCTAAAACTTTATCTATTACACTTTCATTTACCTTTGGAAAATCTGCTAAATGCACACTTTCAAAAGCTTCTTTTTTAGTCACAGCATTCAAGTCTAAATACAAACGGTCCATAAAAAAAGGTGCAATAGGTGCGCCTAACTTTGCAATGGTTTCCATACACGTGTATAATGTTTGATATGCCGAAATTTTATCGGTTTGGTAATCGCCTTTCCAGAAACGTCTTCTGCTTAAACGCACATACCAGTTACTTAAATAATCTTGTGTAAAGTCTGAAATCGCTCGCGCAGCCTTTGTTGGTTCGTATGCCGCGTAATAGGCATCTACTTTCTGAATTAATGAATTTAATTCTGAAAGAATCCAACGGTCAATTTCTGGACGTTCTTCTAAAGGCATATCCGCTTCACTATAACTAAACCCATCAATATTGGTATAAAGGGTGAAGAATGAATACGTATTATAAAGTGTTCCGAAGAATTTTCGACTCACCTCAGCTATACCTTCGCTATCAAATTTTAAGTTATCCCAAGGATTAGCGTTGCTTATCATATACCAACGTGTGGCATCTGCACCATATTTAGATAAGGTTTCAAAAGGATCTACGGCGTTACCTAAACGCTTAGACATTTTTTGACCGTTTTTATCTAAAACCAAGCCGTTAGACACAACATTTTTGTAAGCTACAGAATCAAAAACCATAGTCCCAATAGCATGTAAGGTATAAAACCATCCTCGTGTTTGGTCTACTCCTTCAGCAATAAAATCTGCAGGAAAGGCTTCGTTATTATCAATTAAGTTTTTGTTTTCAAAAGGATAATGCCATTGTGCATAAGGCATAGACCCTGAATCGAACCACACATCTATTAAATCGCTTTCGCGTTTCATGGGTTGACCAGATGCCGATACTAAAACGATTTTATCCACTACATTTTTGTGTAAATCAATCGTTTCGTAGTTGGCTTCAGACATGTTACCTACTTCAAATTCTGCAAAAATATCTTCAGACATCACGCCAGCTTCAACAGCTTTTGCCATCTCCGCTTTTAATTCAGCAACAGAACCAATACAAATTTGTTCTTTTCCATCCTCTGTTCTCCAGATTGGTAATGGAATACCCCAAAAACGAGATCTAGATAAATTCCAGTCGTTTGCATTAGCTAACCAATTTCCAAAACGTCCTTCGCCTGTTGATTTTGGTTTCCAATTAATTGAAGTGTTTAACTCGTGCATTCTCCCTTTAACATCGGTAATTTTAATAAACCAAGAATCTAATGGATAATATAAAATTGGTTTATCCGTTCTCCAACAATTTGGGTAACTATGCTTATATTTTTCAACCTTAAAGGCCTTATTTTCTATTTTTAATTTAATGGCAAGCTCAACATCTATAGAACGTTCTGGCGCTTCACCATCCTCATAATATTCGTTCTTCACATATTTACCTGCAAATTCGCCCATTTCTGGTCTGAATTTTCCTTGTAAATCTACCAATGGCACTAAATTACCATTTTCGTCTTTTACTAAAAGTGGTGGTACTTCTGGTGTGGCTTGTTTTGCGACCATGGCATCATCTGCCCCAAATGTTGGTGCCGTATGTACAATACCTGTTCCATCCTCAATGGTTACAAAATCTCCAGAAATGACTCTGAAGGCATTTTCAGGATTATCATTTGGTAAAGCGTATGGTAATAACTGTTCGTAAGTTATACCTACTAAATCTTTTCCAACGAATTCTTTAACGACGTAATAAGGGATTTTTTTATCGCCTTCTTTGTACTCAATTAATTCTGGTTTGGTTTCAACACGTTTAAATTTACCATCAAATTGCTTGTTGACTAAATTCTTAGCCAATACCACATTCATAGGTTTAAAGGTGTATTGATTATAGGTTTCTACTAAAACATAATCAATCTTTGGCCCAACCGTTAGTGCGGTATTACTCGGTAATGTCCAAGGCGTTGTGGTCCAAGCTAAGAAGAAAATATCTCCTTCATCTTGAAGAAAATCTGGCAATGAATCTGCGTTAGCTTTAAACTGAGCTACAACTGTTGTATCTGTAACATCTTGATACGTTCCTGGTTGGTTAAGCTCATGCGAACTTAAACCAGTACCTGCCTTAGGTGAATATGGTTGAATCGTATAGCCTTTATATATTAAGTCTTTTTCGTAAATCTGTTTTAACAACCACCATACACTCTCCATGTATTTAGACTTGTAAGTAATATAGGGATCATCCATATCTACCCAATAGCCCATTTTTTGCGTAAGGTCATTCCAGATATCTGTATAACGCATGACTGCTTTTTTACAAGCTTCGTTATATTCTTCTACGGTAATTTTTTTACCAATATCTTCTTTGGTAATACCCAATTCTTTTTCTACACCAAGTTCTACAGGTAAACCGTGCGTATCCCAACCTGCTTTACGTTTTACTTGAAAACCTTTCATGGTTTTATAACGTGGAAAAATATCTTTAATCGCACGTGCTAAAACATGGTGTACACCAGGTAAACCGTTTGCCGAAGGTGGTCCTTCAAAAAACACAAAAGGAGGTTTTCCTTCTCTTGTAGTTACACTTTTATCGAAGATATTATTAGCTTCCCAATAGTTACCGATTTCATCTGCAACGTTTGGCAAGTTAAGTCCTTTGTATTCAGGGAACTTTGTGCTCATTATTCTGTTTTCTTATAAGTCTGCGAAATTACAGAATTTTGAGGGAAAAATTAAAAGTTTTATAAGCTATGTCCCTAAAGCTTATTTTTCACTTTTATAACTTAAATTTTCACTAAATGGCAACAGGCTTTATACTCCTTAAAAAAAAATAGGTCTTGCTAAATATTAACAAGACCTATTCAATTTAGTTGACTAGAATTTTCTTTGTTAAAATTCCGTCTTTCGTAGTTATTTTAATAACATAACTCCCAGTACTAACTCCGGTTAATTGATACTCATTATATGAGCCATCAAAATAGTTCTCTATACTGTAAACCGATTGTCCTAACATATTATAAACCTCTAAGGTTTTTATTTCAACATGAGTAGGATTTAAGACTACTATTTTATTTCTACTTGAAGTGTAGTAAAATTTAAGTGACGAAATGGTATTATCTACCTGAGAAAGTGTTTGAGAACTATCTCTAAAAACAATTTCTAATCTATTGTCGTATTTACCAGCTTCTGAAGAAAATTCAAAAGGCAATTCATTTCTCAAATTAAAATAGTCTCCAGTAAGATTATCTTTTACGTAAATGTCTTGGTCTTCAGGGATATTTTCTGTTTCTGTAACCTTTAAAGTATAATTAAAATTTCCAGAAGCTTTTAAACTTAACGGAATTGTTTTATCATCAGTTATGGGAGCATAAGCCTGAATAGTCATGAGATCTTCATTTAAAATTAAATTTAAATCGTCATTATTTTCATCAACGTTTACGGCTTCATAACCATAATCGTAGTCATCTGATGTATTTTCGCTAAATCCTAAAAGCAGCTCTCTTTTGGTTAAAGGACCATCAACAGAATTAAATTCTAAACGAATTTTTTGCATTAAACTTTCTTCTGTATCTGTATCGTCTTCAATAGTGTCATTGGTTGAATTAGCGCTTCTAAAAAACACACTTCCATTATTATACGAGCCGTTAGCATCATCTTCCTTAACAAACACTCTTTGGCTGTTTTGAAAAATCACATTACCATCACCAACAATCTCTACCATAAAACCTTGTCCAACGGGCAAGTATCTTGTCTGCATCTTAGTCCCTAATTGCTCTCCATTTGTTTCTCCATAGATATCAACAAACTGGTAAGCTCTTGTAGATCCTGTTTTAGTGACTTGTGCATAGCCTCCATTATATTCATTTAAATAATGTGAAGAACCACTCCATTGTTGCCAAAGAAATAATGATCCACTAATTACCCCTTGATTGTCATCAATAAATTTATGTATATCTATAGCAGATGGGTACGGATTTCCTAGTAAGTAATCGGTTTTTGAAGTCGCAGGAACAGAACCATTACCACCTTTATCTAATACATCTATAAGAATAGTACCGTTATTAGGTTTACCTTCAAACAGGTATTGTTGTTCTGCTTCTGAAATACCTGTTCCTTTCTGCGTATAACCAACTCCTGGACTTAGACTAGAATTTTCATCTAAGGATTCATAGTCATAGTAAGTGACTCCATTTTTGTATGTATAGAGCCAAGATCTGCTTATTTTGCCTGTTTCATCATATTGATTTGTAAATGCAAAATTATTACCATCCTGATCTTTGAGTAGCCCTAAATTATACGTTGAATTATTAACATTGTTAGCGCTACTATTATTATCTATAAAAGAGGTGTTTTTAGGAACTCCTACAGGTGAAGACCAATAGTTATACCAATATTTATTTGCCGTTCCTTCTTGACGTCTTAAAATTTTACCACTTACAGAAGTCACTAAATCACTATACTCGTTTTGAATAAGTTGAGAATCTTCTTTTAAATCTAATGTTCCCTTGAGTTCAAGATACCAATTATTAAAAATCGCATTATCATTCTTAACTGTAAGTGTTTTATGGGTATCTATAAAAAGACCTAAACTTTTATGGGAATTTGTTGTAGTTATATCATGTTTTATTTTAACAATAGACCAATCTCTGGCGCCTAAATCTGCTGTAATATCCCATACATTACCATATAACCACGAATTAGAATGCGACCAATCTCCATCTGCACCAGTAATGTAAGGCATTGGTGCTGTTTGTTCTTTAACAGAAGTTATATTATGTATTTTTAAGGTATGTCCATAATTTGATTCATCAGCTATTTCTGATTTTAAAATATTAGACATAGGATAATATGCTTGTAGCTTATCCCAAGATACTTGTTGTGAAGATTTTAGATCCTCAATGTTTTTAGGTATAATTTTCCCTCTAACAGCACCTCCATTATCTTCAATTTCTTGATATACCATTTGCTGTATTTGCTGAGCAGTCAAAGCATCTTGAAAAATTCTAACCTCATCGATACTCCCTTTAAAATGAGCAGAACCAGAAACACTTGTGTTAGTTGGATAACGTCCTATTGTAAATGGTCTTGTAGCATATACGTGAGAGCTACCGTTATAATTTTTGGTAAGCAATTCTGAATTTAGATCAGGGTCTATAACCGTATTTAACAATTCTCCGTTAAGATAAACTTTTAATGAGTTTGTTACGGAGTCAAAAACACCAGCAACATGATACCATATATCATTCTCTATTTGCCTATTGTCTGAAGGTAGTGGTTGTACACTAATATTACTGCTAGGATAATTACTTGAAGCTGTGACTTGGTCTTGAGTAATAACAACAAAAGATGGTTTTCTTCCCTTGGTTATGTATAGCCTCATATTTTCCTGACCTGCAATACTATAATTGGTATTTAGATTTCCGGCAGAGTTAGTTTCAATTTTCACCCAAGCCATTACAGTTCCTTCTGTCCAATCTGTTATAAAAGGATTGGTGTCTAAATAATCGTCTACACCATCAAAATTAAGAGTTCCTGAAGAAAAATAAATATCAATATGATCTCTATAATCTAAGTCGCCACCTAAAGCCAAATCATTATCTGTATCGGGTAAAATTGATGTAGCAGGATTGTTAATTTCATCATTAACATCTAGTGAATCAGCTGTAACACTACCTTCAAAATTATCATCTAATCCATCTAAATCTGCATCACTGCCAGACACCACATTTAGCATTCCGTTTTCTTCAATATCTAATTTGCCATCATTATCACTATCTAAATCAAGAAAATCATATATACCATCACCATCTGTATCTACAGGAATAAGACCTGTATTATAAACATCATCAATACCATCTCCGTTAGTATCTAAAATAGCATTAGCCATACCACTAGGTTCAATATATCCAAATGTTGACTGTGCCTCAATATTATCAGGAATACCATCGTTATCTGAATCAATATCTAGATGATTTGGAATACCGTCTCCATCGGCATCTAAATTGGCACAAACTCCATGTGTATTTAAGGTACAAAAATCTGAATCTTTATAATTAGGAATACCATCACCATCAGCATCCAATGATGGGTTTATGTTATTACTTTCTACTAAATCACTGATACCATCGTTATCATCATCAAGATCTACCGTATCAATTATACCATCATTATCCGAATCGGGAGCTGGCGGTGTTAACTCGCCACCAATATTAATGACATAATCTTCTACTTCTCCGTTAGAATAATTGTAATTACAAGCCGTAAAGTTTGTTCCGCTACCACCTCTAACACCAATACGCACTTTAGAAAGTGCTTCATCTGCACTGCTTGGCAAGGTTAAACTAATAGGAACCTCAACAACTTTAATTCCCCCTACGTTATTAGTATCTTGAAACGGAAATAAAAATTGCTCACCAGGATCATCAAAATCATCATCTAAACTCTCATTGAGATTAATCCATATAGCAATGGTGTTTTTAGACGTGTTCCAACCGTTTAGAGTTACGCTAATGGTTCCTGTAAGCGGCTGACCAATTGGGATGTTTTCTGATGAAAAATCAGAATAATTAGTAAAATCGCCTGTTGCTCCTGTACTACTATTATTAATCCCAGCAAAAGAAACGTTAGAAATAAAAAGTGTACTGTAGGATTGAATATTTGCAGTTTCACAAAAGTTAGGTTCTACATCTCCAGGGACATTGTCTGAAATGATATTTACCAAATAGTCTTCTGCTTCACCTGCTTTATAGACAAAATCACATGGATCAACATTGTTTTGTTGACCATTAAGCAAGCCTACACGCATTCTAGCAAGGCCTGCTTGAGCATCAAGTGGTACAGGGATGCTTATGGGTATTTGTACTTCTTTTGTTCCGTTGACGTTATTATTGTCTTTAAAGTGAAATAAAAATTCTTCTCCGGCATCATCAAAATCGTCATCAATTTCATTGAAGTTAATCCACACTGCAAGGGTATGTTTTTGTTTGTTCCAACCATCCATGGTCACGGTAATGGTTCCGTTAGCGGTTTCACCGGCTATAATGTCTGTTGGAGATACCTCTGGATAATACGTGTAATCACCCAGAGTTCCCGTACTCTGGTTTTGCATGGTGCCAAATTCAACATTTGAGATATGAAACGTCCAATTGTAACCCCCATTAATATGGGCAGGCTCACAATATTGAGCATTTAATTTTGTTAAAAAAAAGAGCACAAAAAAAGGCAATACTAATATACCACGAGAAGGGGTAATGCTATTTGTTTTCATAAGTAGGTTAAAAAATGTATTATATTTTACTATAAGACTTGAGGGAGATAATCTTATTACAAAGGTTAAAATTACATTTGTTTGGATTAAAAAATCAGATGATGTGTTAATAAAATCCGATGAAAAACAATATTACGTACTATATTTTATTTCCGCAAGTAAAAAGTTTAAAACATTCAAATTAAACATGATTATAAAAAATGAATTAAACAACATTTTAGCATAGATAATTTACCTTGATCCATTTTTGGGTTAAATTTATAATTACGGTATTCTATATATCTAAAAATGAACGCATAGCTTTTCAACTTCTAATACTAGAAGAATTAAAGATCTCTTTTTATCATTATTTATTTTAAGCTATTATTAAGACTTCATTTTTCAAAGGGTTTAGTTATACTAAAAAGCCAACTAAATCTTCAATCTTAGAAATCAATTGAATTTTAATTACCGTATTTTTTAAAGCTATTTTATTGTATTTAGACACAAAAATTGTTGAAAAGCCTAATTTTTCTGCTTCAAGAATACGTTGTTCTACACGTTGCACAGGTCTAATTTCACCAGACAAACCAACTTCTGCTGCAAAGCAAAAATCACTTTCTAAAGCAACATCTTCATTTGAAGATAATATGGCTGCAACAACGGCCAAATCTATAGCAGGATCATCAACAGTAATACCACCTGTAATATTTAAAAACACATCTTTTGCTCCTAACCGGAAACCGGCTCGTTTTTCTAAAACAGCCAATAACATGTTTAATCGTTTTGCATTAAAACCTGTAGCTGAACGCTGTGGTGTTCCGTAAACAGCAGTACTAACCAAAGCTTGCACTTCTATCATTAATGGTCTTAACCCTTCAAGAGTTGCAGCAACAGCATTTCCAGACAATTCACCATCCTTCTCAGAAATAAGTATTTCTGATGGATTAGATACTTCTCGCAATCCTGAGCCTTGCATTTCATATATTCCCAATTCGTTGGTTGAACCAAATCGGTTTTTATTTGCTCTAAGAATTCTAAATACGTGATTTCGGTCGCCTTCAAATTGTAAAACGGTATCAACCATATGCTCTAAAATTTTTGGCCCTGCAATATGTCCATCTTTAGTGATATGTCCAATTAGTAAAACAGGTGTTGCTGTTTCCTTAGCAAACTTTATCAATTCGGTTGTGCATTCCTTTATTTGAGAAATACTCCCAGCCGAAGATTCTATATAATCACTATGTAAGGTTTGAATGGAATCGATAACCACAATATCCGGCTCTAATGCTTCAATTTGTTTAAAGATATTTTGGGTTTTTGTTTCAGTAAGAATATAGCAGTTATTGCTATTAGGATTAATACGTTCTGCACGCATTTTTATTTGTTTTTGGCTTTCTTCACCAGAAACATATAAAGTTTTGTAGTGTAGTTTTAAGGCTATTTGTAGTAAAAGTGTACTTTTTCCTATTCCTGGTTCTCCTCCTAAAAGTGTTAACGACCCATTAACCATTCCTCCTCCAAGTACACGATTAAATTCTGCATCTTGCATGTCTAAACGCGCTTCCTGAGAAGTATCAATTTCATTAATTAACAATGGTTTTGATGCTCGTTTTGACGTAGCACTTGGGGTTTTCCAATCGCTTTTTTCTGGTTTCTGAATGACTTCTTCTGCAATGGTATTCCACTCCTTACAAGACGTACATTGACCTTGCCATTTAGCGTATTGACTACCACAATTCTGACAAAAAAAAGTTGTTTTTACTTTAGCCATATTAATGCTCCGTGAAATCGGAAATTTCTTTAATTATAAACATGACAAAATTAAGACAATTTTAGTTGATGTCTTTAAACCAACTCATAATCGCTAAAACCTTTAATGCCACTAATTTTGGAGACAAATCTGAAAATAAAAATGCCTTTACTTTTATATATAATGCTTCAAAAAAATAGTCGGTAGATATGTATTTTTTATTTCTCTTCATTATCATCCTCTACTTTTAATTCTTCTAACTCTTCATCTTCAACATCTACTAAGGCAACAGTAAGTTCCTCAATTTTTAAGGTGATATAATCTTTGTTAATATTGGTAGCATCATCTAGTATTAATGCCGATTCGTAGAGTTTCTTTGCTTTCTTTATTTTTCCAAGCATTTCTGTAGAATGAGCAATATAATAAGTACCTAATAGTGTCTCAGGAAATAGCTTATTGGCCAGTTTTCCTAATTTACCTAACGATTTATAGTCTTCGCGTTGTTCTGCTACTTTTGCTACTTTCTCTAATTCTGCTTCACTAATCTCTTTTTCAATACCAAATAAACGGTCTATCCTATTATATCTATCTATTAAATATTGATCTAAGGTACCTTCGTATGGCAATACTTTCTCTTCAAGTTCTTTTTCTCGTAATGGATTATAGATATCAAAAATTTTATCAAATGACCTAGAAATGGCACCTGTAACTAAAGTGTAATGGGTATCACTTTCAAAATCATCAAAATAATAAGTTAAGTGCTTGTTTGATACTTCTTTTATTTTTGAATCTGTAAATAGGATACTTTCACGAATTTCTGGAATATCTTTTTCTGACGTTGCTAAATAATAAAAGATATCGTCTTTAAAAAGTTCTAAGCGTTTTGAAATAAAATTATTTAATGAGCCAACAAAATCTGGACTAATACAAACATAGGCCTGAAATGCTAGTTCTTCTTTAAAGATATAGGAATTAATAAAATTCCCCATACGATCATGGCCAACAGCTACTCTAAACTTACTTGTATTGTATTGCTTATCTATGTAGGGCAATAGTTCCTCTGAGACAAATTCATGGAATCTAAGACCCGATTCTGTTGGTAAACCTGTTAACGGATCGTAATAGGCATCGTAAAAACGATCTTCACCTTGCATAATACCAACAACTATTGAACTTGGCATATCATCAAAGTAAGTTTGAAAATCAACTTGACCTGCAACAGGTTCAAACAGATAATCTCCATCAAAAACAATAATGACAGGATATTTTACATCTGCTTTAGGATCGTAATTTTTTGGTAATTTAATTTTTAACTTACGCTCAGAATTTAGGCGCGATGAGGATATCTCTTTATAAGATACTTGCGCAAATGAAAACGCGTAGATTAGACAAGTAAGAACAACTAAGGTAGTTTTTCTCATAATAAAGTAGGTTTAGATTTGGGACTCCAAACATACTAAATTATCGTTAAGTTGTCAATTTTTTTCGATGAAATACACCTAATCGTTTAATGCCTCTTCTGCATCATACATTTTTTCGAGTATAATTTCTTTGTCTATAAACTGTGAAGGCTGTAAAAGCAAGCCCGATTTATATTGCAACAAAGCTTTTTTAAAGTTGCCTTCTTTTTCATAATACATACCCAAATAATAAGCACCTAACATAGAATCCGGGAATTTTTTCTTAACCAATTTGGCTAATTTTTCTAAAGAATCGATATCATCTTTTTTGTTACTAGCAGCTGCGATTGCTCTGATATCGTTTTCAATTAATTCTTTTTCAAATCCATAGAAATGCTCAATATCTTCGTATTTTTTAATCAAATAATCGTAAGGTGAGCCTTCAAAAGGGATTAGCTTTTCTTTATATTCCTTAGCATTAATAGGTTTAAAAAGTCCAAAAATCTCATTCAATGCTTTAGGAATTCCTCTCCCTACTAATGCATAATGGTTGGCATCTTTAAAATCATCAAATTTATAAAGTAGCTTTTCATTTTGTATTGCAGAAATAAGGGAATCTGCCTTTAATGTTGAGGCTCTTAATGCTTTTATATCAGCATCTGCAGTTGCCATATAATAAAACGTTTGCTCTGTTAATATAGACAAGCGCTGTTGCAATCTGCTAATCATTTCTGGAGCAAACTCTGGACTAAATGCAATATAAGCTCTAAAAACAGGTTCATCCTTAAAGAGGTAATAATTGATAAAATTAGCACTTAGATCGTGCCCAAAAATGATTCTAAAATTTGATGCCTTATAATTTTTTTCTATATAAGGTAATAATTCGGCCACTATAAATTCATAAAACTGTGCTCCAGAATCTTTTGGAAAATAATTCTCATCATCATAGAATAAATCTTCTGGTCTAGTATCTGCTTGATTAATACCAACAACTATACAATCTGGAATATCCTCCCAATAGGACTGATAATCTATATTCCCAGCAACGGGTTCAAATAAATAATCGCCATCTAAAACTACAATTAAAGGGTAAGTTCGTTTTTCATCTGGATTATAATTTCTTGGTAATTGAATTTTTAATTCACGCGTTGCACCAAGTCTTTCTGAATCTATTGTTTTATAAATCGCTTGAGATTGAAGATTACATACGATAAAAAAAGTGAGGACAAGTGTGTAAAAATTCTTCATAATTATAAGGACTAAAAATTTAAAGCAAGGTAAAAAATATTTCTATACTGTTGTTTTCTTTCTATTGAAAATAGGCAAGTATAATAATGATAAACCTCCTAAAACAACAATAACTAATGTTTGGGTAGACCACATTATCCAGCCAAAAGCTCTACTTGGATCATCTGCCATACCAAATAACGAAAAGGCAATAACTACAGCTTCTGGAAACGAACCTATACCTCCATTTGTGGCTGCAATACTAAAACTAGCGAGTATAAATCCAATAAGAATAGCTACAATTGGTATGTTTTGCAACTCTGGTAATGCAAACGTGGTAACGTAAAACATAAGCACATACATTAGCCAAATAAAAAACGTATGACCTATAAAAGCCCATTTCTTTTTCATTTTAAAAATACTAAAAGCACCCTCTATAAGACCTGAAACAAATCCCTTTACTTTTAAAGCAAATTTAGACCTACTCTTCTTTACAAATAGCAATACCAACAGTACTCCTAGTAGCAATACAGCAACACCTAGTAATAATGAGGAAGGATTAAATTTTTTGGAAAAAAAATCATAAATAAATTCAAACTCTAAAAAAAAAGCGATGGCAACTATTGAAAGTAACATGATAGTATCAGCCACACGCTCTGCAACAATTGTCCCAAATCCTTTATCAAAAGGAATCCCTTCATAATTGGTTAAAATTGAAGCTCTAGCTATTTCTCCGGCTCTTGGAATAGTAAAATTTATAAGATACGCAGAATAAACTGCCATAATGCTATTGCCAAAATTAGGTTTAAACCCTAAAGGCTCTACCATATAAATCCAACGATAAGCTCTAGACACATGGCTAAGAATTCCCATAACAACACCAAGAATAATCCAACTATAATTAGCGTCCTTGAAATACTGTATTAAAATAGGAATCGAAATTTTAGATAAAGAATACCACACTAAACCCACTCCTAAGAGTAAGGGTAATACAACTTTTAGGATAGATTTTGGCTTACTCACCTACTTATTTTAGAAGATTTGTAGCTTCATCTGGGAAAACCAAACAAGGCTTAAATACTTTAGCGTCTTCAATATCCATAAACGCATATGTAATAAGAATTAAGGTGTCGCCAACAGCAACCTTACGTGCTGCAGCACCGTTTAAAGTAATTTCTCCACTTTTTCTAGGACCAGGAATACAATAGGTTTCTAAGCGCTCACCATTGTCATTATTAACAATCTGAACTTTTTCTCCTTGTATAATATTTGCCGCATCCATTAAATCTTCATCAATAGTAATACTACCAATATAATTTAGTGCCGCTCCCGTAACCTTTACACGGTGAATTTTTGATTTTACAACTTGTATTTGCATATTACAAAGATAATTAATTTAATGCGATATTATCTATAAGTCTGATATCACCTGCATATACTGCTATAAACGCCCTATATGACTTTTTTATTGACTTTCTTTTTACTGGTTTTAAGGTTGTTATATCTGCAATAATAAAATACTCTAATTCTAAAAGCGATTGTTTTTCAAATTGCATATAAACCCATTCCGTTACTTCTTTAGCACTTTTTGTGCCAAACTTTGCTTTGGCAGCTTCTAATGTTTTATATATAAAAGGAGCAATTTCTCTATGTTCCGGTGTTAGTCTCGCATTTCTAGAACTCATTGCCAAACCGTCTTTTGCCCTATGAATTGGACAACCAACGATAGTTACAGGTATGTGGTGTAACTCAACTAATTTTCTAATAATTTGTAATTGCTGAAAATCTTTCTCACCAAAATAAGCAAAATCCGGTTTTACAATCTCAAATAAACGCTTAACAATAGTACCAACACCATCAAAATGACCTTGCCTAAAAGCACCTTCCATTTTATGTTCTAACCCATCATAAAAAAAAGATTCCGATGCTATATTATCATCATATATATCTTCAACACTTGGTGCATAAGTAATGATTTTATGATCACTAACGGTTTTCAATAACGCAATATCTGCGTCTAAGGTTCTTGGGTATTTAACCAAGTCATCCTTATTATCAAACTGAGTAGGGTTTACAAAGATACTAACAACAACGAGGTCGTTTTCACTCAATCCTTTATTTACCAATGACAAATGCCCTTTATGCAAAGCTCCCATTGTTGGCACAAACCCAATTGAGCTTCCTTTTGCTTTTAAAGCACTTATGTAATTTGATAATTCGGTTTTATTCTGAAAGTTTTTCAATGTCGTAACAAAAATTTAACGCATGCAAACATAATATAATACTAGCAATCTGCACAAATTTTTGTAATTTTGCATGTTTTTTACTATTAATTTCAAAAGCAGCAGATTTATGAAAGATAAACGAATATTGTATGTGTCCTCGGAAGTTGTTCCATATTTACCAGAAACTGAAATCTCTTCAATGTCATTTGAAGCACCACGAATGGTAAACAAACAAGGAGGTCAAATACGAATATTTATGCCTCGCTTCGGAAATATTAATGAAAGGAGACACCAATTACATGAGGTTATCAGACTCTCTGGTATCAACTTGGTAATTAATGATTTAGACATGCCTTTAATTATAAAAGTAGCATCAATACCTAAAGAACGTATTCAGGTCTACTTTATAGATAATGAAGACTACTTTAAAAGAAAAGCCACTTTGACAGATGAAAACGGAAAACTATTTTCCGATAATGACGAACGTGCTATTTTCTTTGCTAAAGGTGTTATCGAAACAGTTAAAAAATTAAACTGGGCTCCTGATATTATTCACGTTAATGGTTGGTTAGCCTCACTACTACCTTTATACTTAAAAGAGTTTTATAAAACAGAACCTTTATTTACTGAAAGTAAAATTGTAACCTCTGTATACAATCAAAGCTTTGAAGGCACGTTAGATAAAAGCATGCTCTCTAAAGTGAATTTTGATAGTTTAGATGCGGAAGCAACAAAACTATTAGAACAACCTAATTATATAAATTTAATGAAAGTTGCAATTGATAATTCTGATGCTATCATTAGAGGCTCTGAAGAATTACCTGAAGAATTAGACACTTATATTAATGATTTAACAAAACCTGTTTTAGACTATTATTCTATTGAAGAATTTGCAGACCCTTATACAGAGTTTTACAATAACACTGTCTTAAACAGTTAATTACCACCTATGAAAAAAAATAGAATTGCCCTACAGATCATAGCATTTACTTTAATAGTCATAACTTTTATTGCTTGCGATAAAGACTATGCCAATCTAGAATCTGATGTTATAAACAACGATGTTGCTACGAATTTTGATATTCTTTCAAAACAATACGATGTCATTACTAAAACTAAAGCTTTTGATCCTATACTAAATCCCGTCCAAACAAATAATCTTGGTCTTAGTACTTTAGGTGTTTATGATGATATCTATGGCAGAACCACATCCAGTTTTGTAACACAACTTACAACTAGCACTTACGATCCAAATTTTGGTGATGATGTACAAATAGATTCTGTAGTCGTAACCATCCCTTATTACAGTACAGTTACTGGTGTTGATGATGATGGCAATACAACTTACGAGATAGATTCTGTAATCTCTAAAGGAGATAGTTATAAGAGCATTGTACTAAGAATCTTTGAAAACAACTATTTTATTAGAGATTTTGATCCTAATGCTGGCTTTAATGAAAATCAAGCTTATTTTTCTAATAAATCGGCTTCTACTTCTGAAATGATAACAAATTTAGAAGGAGAAGAACTCACTTTTGTTGATTACGATGATGAAACAGGAACTGATATGACTGTCGTTGGTAATGTTATAGATATAAATAACAATGGTCATGTGTTAAAAGACGTCAACAATTTAGATGATAATGGAAACAAACCTATACTATTTAGTCAAGCTCCAGCTATAAGAGTAATGTTAGAACCTACATTTTGGCAAAACAAAATCATAGACAAAGAAGGAGATATTGACCTAAGTAATCAAAACAATTTCCTAGAATATTTTAGAGGACTTTATTTTAAAGCAGAAGCTTACAATGATGATGGTAGCTTCCTCATTCTAGACACGAATAATAACAGTGCAAATGTCACAATATATTATAACCGACTGACACCATCTACTTCAGATGATGCTGACGAGAGAGACACAGCTGCATTTGTCCTCAATTTTGGTCCAAATAAAATTAATTTCTTAGAAACCGATTTCACTGTTAATGAAGAAGAATCTGACACAGGAGATAGTAAAATATATTTAAAAGGCGGACAAGGCTCTGTTGCCAAAATAAAACTTTTTGATGGTTTTTACGATGAAGAGGCTGGCATTACTAATTTTGAAAAATTTAGAGATGAGTTTGAGAGTTCTAAACGTTTGGTTAACGAGGCTAATCTTGTTTTCTATGTAGATAGAGACCTATTAGATTCTGCAAATGAAGACCCAAACAACGAACCTAATCGCCTATATTTGTATGACATAGACAATAAAACACCTTTAATCGATTATTATTTAGATGCTACCAACACTAACTTACCTTCGTTTTCGAAATATAATCACCTTGGTGCTTTAGAACGTGTAGATGAAGATGACCCAAGTAGTAAAGGTGTTAAATACAAATTAAAAATCACAGAGCATATCAATAATTTATTACTACGAGACTCTACCAATGTTGAACTTGGCTTAGCCGTTTCTCTAAATATTAATTTAGAAGATCCTAGCTTAGGCTTCACACAAAGTAAAGTACAAGGTTCTGATGAATTAGCTGTTCCTGTAAGTTCTGTATTAACACCAAGAGGTACCATATTACATGGTAACAACAGTGAAAATGAAGATAAAAAAGTGTATTTAGAAATCTATTACACAGAACCAAATAACTAAAAATAACCTATGTGCGGAATTGTTGGATACATTGGCCATCGAGAGGCTTATCCTATTGTAATTAAAGGACTTCAAAGATTAGAATATCGTGGCTACGATAGTGCTGGTATTGCATTATACGATGGCAACGCCATTAAGCTTTCTAAAACCAAAGGAAAAGTTTCTGACCTTAAAAATAAAATGGAAAGTGAAATTTCCACTGATGGAACTTTAGGTATTGGTCATACACGTTGGGCAACACATGGTGTACCAAATGATGTAAATTCTCATCCACATTACTCTAATTCTGGAAATTTAGTTATAATCCATAACGGAATTATTGAAAATTACGATTCATTAAAAAAAGAATTAATAAAACGTGGTTATACGTTTCAATCAGATACAGATACAGAAGTATTAGTTAATCTTATTGAAGATGTACAAAAAAGCGAAAATCTTAAACTTGGTAAAGCTGTTCAAATAGCCTTAAATCAAGCCGTAGGAGCATATGCTATTGCTGTTTTCGACAAAAACAAGCCTAATGAAATTGTTGTAGCCAAATTGGGTAGCCCATTGGCTATAGGTATTGGTGATGATGAGTTTTTCATAGCAAGTGACGCCTCTCCATTTATAGAATATACCAAAAATGCTATTTATCTTGAAGATGAAGAAATGGCAATTATCAGAAGAGGTAAAAATATAAAAGTTAGAAAAATTAAAAATGATGCTCTCGTAGACCCTTATATACAAGAACTTCAGCTTAATCTAGAGCAAATAGAAAAAGGTGGTTATGATCACTTTATGCTTAAGGAAATCTATGAGCAACCAAGCGCTATTTTAGACACCTTTAGAGGTCGCCTATTAAGCAACGAGGCTATTATTAAAATGGCAGGTGTAGAAGATAATATGAAAAAGTTCTTAGCAGCTGACCGTATTATAATTGTTGCTTGTGGTACATCTTGGCACGCTGGTTTAGTTGCAGAATATATTTTTGAAGATTTAGCCAGAATACCTGTAGAAGTAGAATACGCTTCAGAGTTCAGATACAGAAACCCTGTAATAACTGAAAAAGATATTGTTATTGCTATTTCTCAATCTGGTGAAACAGCAGATACGCTAGCAGCTATAAAATTAGCAAAATCTAAAGGTGCATTTGTTTTTGGTGTTTGTAATGTTGTAGGTTCTACAATCGCAAGAGAAACAGACGCAGGAGCATATACACATGCTGGCCCAGAAATTGGAGTGGCATCTACAAAAGCATTTACAACTCAAATTACAGTATTAACTTTAATAGCATTGCGTTTAGCAAGAGCCAAAGGAACAATGTCTAGTTCAGAATTTAGACAACACCTTATTGAGCTAGAAACTATCCCAAGCAAAGTTGAAGAAGCTTTAAAATCTGACGCTTATGTACAAACTGTAGCTGAAATTTATAAAGACTCTAAAAACTGTTTGTATTTAGGTCGTGGATATAATTTCCCAGTGGCTTTAGAAGGCGCTTTAAAATTAAAAGAAATTTCCTATATACACGCAGAAGGTTATCCTGCTGCAGAAATGAAACATGGACCAATTGCTTTAATAGATGAACAAATGCCTGTATTTGTTATTGCAACTAAAATGGGACATTATGAAAAGGTAGTTAGCAACATCCAAGAAATTAAATCTAGAAAAGGTAAAATTATTGGTATCGTTACAAAGGGAGATAAAAGTGTCAAGGAATTAGCAGATCACGTTATCGAAGTTCCAGAAACATTAGAGTGTCTTACACCTTTATTAACCACCATACCATTACAGTTATTATCTTATCATATTGCTGTAATGTTAGACAAAAACGTCGATCAGCCTAGAAACTTAGCGAAATCCGTTACTGTAGAGTAACCAAATCGATTATTAATATATAATTTATAAAGCCTAAAATTGAGAATTTTTCAATTTTTAGGCTTTATTTTTTTCAAAATATGCTATGCGCGCATAATTTTATGAGAATTTCTTATTGAATTTTCATATATTTAGTTAAATTGCTCATCTAACAAATTAACTAATTCTCTAAAATGAAGACAATCTTAAAGCTTTTCACGATGCTTTTTTGCGTAGTATCCTTTGCACAAACCACAGTTAAAGGTAAAATTATTGACAATACAGGACTTCCCTTACCTGGCGCAAATATTGTTATAGTAGGTACTAGCTCTGGTACAGTTTCCGATTTTGACGGTAACTATACTTTATCTGTAGATCAAGAACCTCCGTTTTCAATCCGTATAAGTTATACTGGCTTTGAAACAAAAACTATCGAAGTAACAACAAAAAACCAAACCGTAGATGTTACATTAAATGAAGGTAACTCACTTGACGAAGTTGTTATTTCTGCTTCTCGTACTCCAGAACGTATTTTTGAGTCGCCCGTTACCGTAGAACGTTTTGGTCTTAAAGAAATTAAAAATACAGCCTCTGCCGATTTTTATGGAGGTTTAGAAAACTTAAAAGGTGTCGATGTCAATTCGAGTAGTTTAACCTTTAAATCCGTAAACACAAGAGGTTTTGCCACAACGGCCAACACGCGCTTTATGCAATTAGTTGACGGAATGGATAATTCTACACCCGCTTTAAACTTCCCAATTGGTAACCTTGTTGGAATGGTAGAAACAGATGTTCAAAGTGTGGAGTTATTACCTGGTGCATCTTCGGCCTTATATGGCGCAAATGCATTTAACGGTATTTTATTTATGCGAAGTAAAAACCCTTTTGATCACCAAGGTATTAGAGTTTCAGTTAAGCAAGGTATAACCACTCAAGAAGCTGCTGGAGATAATGATTATACTGATATAAGCCTTAGTATGGCTTATAAGTTTAGCGATAAATTTGCTGCCAAAGTTAACTTTGGATATTTAAATGGTACAGATTGGGCCGCAACTAGCGAAGTCGATAGCGATGTCTTAGGTGGTACAAGAGCAACTAACCTAAACTATAACGGTATTAACGTATATGGTGATGAAGTATCAGCAAATATTAATGACTTAGCTGGTGGTACTGGTATTGTCCCAGATGTATTTGTTAGTAGAACGGGATATAACGAACGTGATTTAACAGAACATAAAGCTCAAAGTATTAAGGCAGATTGGGGATTATACTACCGTCCAATAGAGGATAGTAATTTCGAAATTCAATATGTAGGTAAAGTGGGTACAGGTACAACTATATACCAAGGAACTAACCGTTATAATATTGATGGATTCTTTCAAGAACAACATAAATTAGAAGTAAAAAATGACAACTTCTTTCTAAGAGGTTATGTTGTTGCAGATAAAGCTGGGGACTCTTATGATATGGTATTTACAGGAATCAATATCAACAGAGCATGGAAAAGTGATGAAGAATGGTTTGGAGATTACATAAACACCTATGTATCTGCAACCTTAGGTGGTGGTGCCACAGACGAGCAAGCGCATGCAGCGGCAAGAGCAGCTGCTGAAACAGGTAGATTTGAACCAGGCTCTACGGAGTTTAAAAATGCTTTCAATAGAATCATTAAAGATCCTAATCTAGCTACAGGTTCACAATTCCGTGATGCTTCTAAATACTACCACGCTGATGGTAACTATAACTTCAGTGATTTAATAGATTTTGCAGACATCCAAGTTGGAGGGTCTTACAGACAATATAAACTAAATTCCTTTGGTTCTATCTACACAGACTATGACGGAGAAATTGACTATAGTGAATTTGGTGTGTATACACAAATTCAAAAAGAGGTTGAACTAAATGAAGACATGAATTTAAAAATAACGGCTTCGGCACGTTATGACAAATCAGAATTTTTTGATGGATTCGTATCCCCTAGGGTATCATTAGGCTTAACCCTAAATGAAAATCATAACATTAGAGCTTCTGCTCAAACTGGTTTTAGAAACCCAACTACACAAGATTTATTTATTGGTTTAGATGCAGGTAGAGCAATCTTGGTTGGATCTGCACCAGATAATTTAGATCGCTACTCTAGAGATTTTACAGCGAGCAACGGAACTGTATACACACAAACTGGAGCTGCTGCATATAACAATTCTTACACAGCATCTTCCGTGCAACAATTGGCTGCAACTGGTGACCCTTCTGTTTTAACAGTAGCCAATCCAGACCTTGTATCACCAGAAAAAGTATCTTCAGTAGAAGTGGGTTATAGAGGAAAATTTAACAAAGTAACCATAGATTTTAGCACGTACTATAATAAATATAAAGACTTTATTTCTTCAGAAGTGGTTATAGCTCCATTATATGGTTCTGTGGCAGATGCTTCAGGAATTGCAGCCATAGCAAATAGTGATTATACCACTTATAGTGCATATACAAATTCTGATGTAGACGTTAATTCTTATGGTGCATCAATTGGGATATCAGCTAAAATCTTGAATAATTTCGATTTAGGTGGAAGTTACACCTTTACTAAGCAAGATTTTGACCAAGCAGCAAATCCTAATTTCGAAACCAATTTTAATACTCCAGAACACAAATTTAAAGCGCATTTTGGTAACACAGAATTGTTTAAAAATTTCGGTTTCAATGTCGCTTATAAATTTAGTGATGACTATTTCTGGGAAGCAACCTTTGGAGACGGTATTGTACCAGAGTTCCATACTGTAGATGCACAAATTAGCTACACCATTCCGACCTTAAAATCTACGATTAAGATTGGTGGTACTAATATAGGCGGAAAAGAATACTTTACCGTATTCGGATCTGGTTACATCGGTTCTATGTATTACGCTTCATGGACAATTAATAACTTATAAAAACAGTAAAATGAAAAACATTAAATATATATTATTAACAGCTGTCCTAGTTAGTTTTACAGCTTGTAATGACGAAGAAGATTTTGAAGATCAATTAGATAACTCAACGGAAGAGGTTGTATATCCAGACCTAAATCCTGGTACGGCAGATTTTTCTAATTATGTAGCTATTGGTAATTCATTAACGGCTGGTTTCACGGATAATGCTTTGTTTATCGCGAGTCAAGAGAATTCTATGCCAAATATGTTGGCACAAAAATTTGCTTTAGCAGGTGGTGGTACATTTACACAACCTTTAATGAATGACAATATTGGTGGTTTATTATTTGGAGGAAACCAAAACGAAGATGGCAGCTTTGGCCCTAGATTATATTTTGATGGTTCAGGTCCTGCAAGTTTACCTGGTATGTCATCAACAGAAGCATTTGCACCTTCATTAGGTTCTCAAAATAATATGGGAGTGCCTGGCGCGGCAAGTTTTCACTTGTTATATGATGGTTATGGTAATCCTGCAAACTTAGTTACAGACCCTCCTTCTGCTAACCCCTATTTTGTACGTATGGCTTCAAACCCTTCAGCAACAGTTTTAGGTGATGCATTAGCACAACAACCTACATTTGTTTCTTTATGGATTGGAAATAATGACGTACTAGGTTACGCTACGTCTGGTGGAGATGCTACATTAGCATCAATTACACCTAGTGATGGACCTCCAGGTGTTGGTTTTGATCAAACAATTGAAACTATTGTGGGCGCCTTACAAAACGCAGGAGTTCAAGGTGTTATGGCAAACATCCCCTATGTAACAACAATACCACATTTTACTACTGTACCTCATAATCCTTTAGACCCTACAAATCCAGATTTCGGTCCGCAAATACCTCTATTAAACTCTATCTTCGGTGCACTAAATCCTATTTTTGAAGCTGTTGATCCAAATAGAGCTATTGTTTTTTCAGAAACAGAGGCAAGTGCTGTAGTAATAAGAGATGAAAGCTTAGACGATATTTCTACAACAATAATTGATGCATTAAATGCAAGTCCAACTTTTCCAGCTTTTATAGCACAATTTGGATTACCTGCAGCAGCAGCTCCTTCAGTTGCCAATTTATTGGGTGTAACATATGGGCAAACGAGACAAGCTACGGCAGATGATTTATTAGTATTACCAAGTAGTAGTGTAATAGGAACCGTTAATATGGAATCAGTTGCTTCATTAATGAACCAAGGTCTTCCTCAAGCATTAGCTGGACAATTCTCAGTAGAAGGTGTTTCACTTCCTTTAGAAGACAAATGGGTATTACTACCAACAGAACAAGATGAAATTAATATAGCAACAGATAACTTTAACGCTACGTTAGAAGCGGCAGCAACCTCTGCTGGTTTTGCTTTTGTTGATGCCAACTCATTAATGTCACAATTAGATAATGGAGGTTACCCTGATGGAAACTTTATTTTAACATCTAGTTTAGTATCGGGTGGTGCATTTTCTTTAGATGGTGTACATCCAACAGCAAGAGGTTATGCATTACTTGCAAACCAGTTTATGAAAGCAATAGATGAGACTTACGGTTCTAACTTTGAGGCTTCAGGAAACTTATTAGATATAGGTAATTACCCTACTAACTATCCACCAACGCTTCAATAATATTATAAAAATTGATAAAAAAAACGCTCTCAAATTGAGGGCGTTTTCTTTGTTTAAAAAAGCCTAATTTTTGACATGGTATTTAAATTAAATCTTATATCTTTGCAGCGCGAAAAACCGAGGTACTCAAGTAGATTGATTAAGTCCGTTTTTCACATTTAAACAATTGCAAAACAAAAACATAAGAGTAATGTCAAAAGTTACAGGTAAAGTTGCACAGATCGTAGGTCCAGTTATTGATGTAGAATTCGCTGCTGGGTTAGAGCTTCCAAAGATTTATGATTCGTTAGAAATTAACAATCAAGATGGTTCCAAATTAGTATTAGAAGTACAATCTCACATTGGTGAAGATACAGTACGTACTATCGCTATGGATTCTTCAGATGGTTTAAGTAGAGGTACAGAAGTTCATGCTACTGGTGCTCCAATTCAAATGCCAGTTGGTGAAGATGTTTACGGACGTCTTTTTAACGTTATTGGTGATGCTATTGATGGGTTAGGAAATTTACCAAAAGCTGGTGATGCTGGTTTACCTATTCACAGACAAGCTCCAAAATTCGAAGATTTATCAACATCTACGGAAGTTTTATTTACTGGTATTAAAGTCATCGATTTAATTGAGCCTTATGCAAAAGGTGGTAAAATTGGATTGTTTGGTGGTGCTGGTGTTGGTAAAACAGTATTAATCCAAGAGTTAATTAACAATATTGCAAAAGGTCACGGTGGACTTTCTGTATTTGCAGGTGTTGGTGAAAGAACACGTGAAGGAAACGATTTACTTCGTGAAATGTTAGAGTCTGGTATTATTAAATATGGTGATGACTTTATGCATTCTATGGAAGAAGGCGGATGGGATTTATCTAAAGTTGATAAATCTGGAATGAAAGAATCTAAAGCAACTTTCGTATTCGGACAAATGAATGAACCTCCTGGAGCTCGTGCTCGTGTAGCACTTTCAGGATTAACTATAGCAGAATATTTCCGTGATGGTGCTGGTGAAGGACAAGGAAAAGATGTATTATTTTTCGTAGATAACATCTTCCGTTTTACACAAGCGGGTTCTGAGGTATCTGCATTATTAGGTCGTATGCCTTCTGCGGTAGGTTACCAACCAACATTAGCAACCGAAATGGGTGCGATGCAAGAACGTATTACTTCAACAAAAAGAGGATCTATTACATCTGTACAAGCGGTTTACGTACCTGCGGATGATTTAACGGATCCGGCTCCAGCAACAACCTTTGCACACTTAGATGCAACAACAGTATTATCTCGTAAAATTGCAGAGTTAGGTATTTATCCTGCGGTAGATCCATTAGATTCTACGTCAAGAATTTTGACTGCTGAAATATTAGGTGATGAGCACTATGCTTGTGCACAACGTGTAAAAGAGTTATTGCAACGCTATAAAGAATTACAAGATATTATTGCCATCTTAGGTATGGAGGAATTATCTGAAGAAGATAAAATGGCTGTAGGTAGAGCAAGACGTGTACAACGTTTCTTATCGCAACCTTTCCACGTAGCTGAGCAATTTACAGGTATTCCTGGTGTATTGGTAGACATTAAAGAAACTATTAAAGGGTTTAACCTAATTATGGATGGTGAATTAGATCACTTACCAGAAGCGGCATTTAACCTTAAAGGTTCTATCGAAGAAGCTATTGAGGCAGGAGAGAAAATGTTAGCTGAGGCGTAGACAAAGCTAATACTGGACTTGTTTCAGTATCTCACAAAAATAAAGGAAACATTAAAAGACCCTGAAGGAAATTCAGGGTAGTTAAACAAGTTTAACTATGTATTTAGAAATTGTATCACCAGAAGCCACATTATTTAGCGGAGAAGTTACTTCAGTAACAGTTCCTGGAGTAAATGGTGAATTTGAAATGTTAACCAATCACGCACCTATTGTTTCTATTCTTAAAGAAGGACATGTAAAAGTTGCTGGTAACGTTCAATTAGAAGAAGAAGTTGAAGCAAAATTCACTAAATCTGATAAAGGCGTTTGGTTAGCAATCAATTCTGGAACACTTGAAATGAAAGATAATAAGCTAATTATTTTAGCAGATTAATCCAATCATTATATAAATAAAAAGCGCGAAATGTTTCATTTCGCGCTTTTTTTATGTCTAATCGTAAAATATCACATACGTTTTACAGCTTCCAACTCTACTTTCAATTCTTGAAAGAGCATCATGATACTGCTTAATTTCAATTCTTTTTCATCGTATTCTTGAGTATTAATGCAGCATGTAAATTCCCAAATCTCTAAAATATTTTCACGTGCAATTAAATAAGGTTCATACGTTTTATTATCTGAGCTTAATAATAAATTTGAAGCATCACCTTCTGGAATATAAACCCGCTTATACACTAAACCATCATCCTTAGTTAATATAATATACGTGCGTCCGCTTTTAACATCCCTAATATCATCCACAAACTTTGCCACTATAAACGCACCATCTTTTACAGGTAACATAGAATCTCCTTTAATAGGAAATGCACGATGTGTCCCTGTTGGCAAAAATGGTAACTTAATTTTTTGAAGCTGTTCAATATATTCGGGATCATCATAACCAGACAAATAACCTGCAGATGCTTTTGCTGGTATAATCTCAATTAAATCCTCATTATCTTCGTTTACAGTTACAGGAAATAATACACGCTTGTTCCCTACTTCGATAAATGAGGTGTCTTTTGCTTTACGCAAATCGTTTTTAACCAAAATATCAATAGGAATATCAAAGAAGTTAGACAGGTCTATTAAACGGTCTATTGGCGGCTCAGAGCGTCCTTCTTCATAAGACCCCACAACAGAGCGTGTCCAGTTAAGTTCGTCCGCAAAACGTTCCTGAGACAGTTTCTTTAGCGTACGCAAATGTTTTATATTGGCCTGAATTGGTTTCATATTTATTTCCCAAGAAAGTGGGAAGCTTATTTTATTTAATATTAATTACTACAAAACTAAGCAATAAAAACTACATATAATAGCCAATTTTAAAAACCAATACAACATCTTAGCAATACAGTTAAAACCGCAATGCTTTGCATATAAAACTAAATTTAAAAGATTGAGGGATTATTAATAAACCTTTTTTATTACGTTGGTTACTATTCCCCAAATCACAAAATTATTATCTTCTGTAATTTTTATAATAGGATAGTTTGGATTTTCGGGCTGCAACCACACCTCTCCGTTAGAAACTCTAAGGCGTTTTACAGTAAATTCACCATCTAGAAAACATACTGCTATTTTATTATTTGCAGGTTCTAAGCTTCTGTCTATAACTAATAAATCATTATCATCTAAACCTGCACCAATCATAGATTGCCCACTTACTTTAGCGTAAAATGTAGCTTCCTTATTTTTAACTAACTCATCATCTAAAGACAAACGTTGCTCTTTAAAATCTTCTGCTGGTGATGGAAACCCTGCAGAAATTCCTGTATCAAAAAAATTAGTACCAGCGCCTTCAATGGCTTCTGGCATAAAAAACGTTAGATGTTGTGACTTATACGTTATCATATTTTAATTTTATTTGTCTTTATAAGAAACTTTTAAATGTGGTCTTAACCTTATATATTTTACTTCGCTAATAGCTATACATAAAACTACTTAACAACAATTATATCATTAATATTAGTAGTATATCTTGGAGATAATCGTTCTTGACGCATTTTCCAAGTACGTTCTAAATCTTGATTTCCTAATTTTATTTTATTGCCTTTATATTTCCTATTTATAACATCTATTACAGACATTAAAGGCTTATGCTTTGGATCTTCTTTATGAAACAAATCTAACTGAAAATTATCTGTAGGCACCAAACCGGTAACAATAACTCCTGCTCTTTTGTATTTTATCCCCTTTTTATAAATCGATTTTACTGCATTTACAGCTTGTGTGCTAATTAACAAGGAAGAATCTGTAGGAAACGGAAAACTAACCATTGTACTAACCTTATGCTGTTCTAAATCTTTTTTATGCCTATCACTACTTAGCATAACAATAATCATGTGACAACTAGAGTTTTGCTTGCGTAATTTCTCTGCGCAACTTGTTGCAAAGGTAGAGATTCGTTCTTTTATATTATCGATATCAGAATAGGTATATTCAAAACTTCGTGTGGTAGCAATAGCGCGTTTTGTGGTTGGCTCATCTAAAGTAATTTTAGAAACCCCTTCTAAGTCCTTTTTAAGTTTCCACTCGGTAATAGAAAATGTTTGTCGGACCCAATCATCAGATAACTGTGTAAAATCATAAGCTGTATGGCATCCTTTTGCTTTTAAGCGTTTTTGCAAACCACGACCTATTCCCCAAACGTCTTCAATCTTAATCCATTTTAAGGCTTTAATTCGAGATGCTTCGGAAGCTATAACATAAACGCCTTTAGTTTCTTTAGGAAACTTACGTGCAATTTTATTGGCAACTTTACTTAATGCTTTTGTAGGAGCAACACCTACACAAGTAGGAATACCGGTCCACTTTAAAATCCGTGTTCTTATTTGACCACCGTAAGCTTCTAAATTATAATTTTCAAAACCTTTAAACTGAAGAAAAGCTTCGTCTATACTATAGATTTCAACATCTGGAGTAAACTGCTCTAATATGCGCATTACACGACTACTCATATCGCCATATAACGGATAATTAGATGAAAACACTTTAATATTATGAGCTTTACAAAAGCTTTCCCATTTAAAAATTGGAGCTCCCATAGGCAAACCAACAGCCTTAGCTTCATCACTGCGCGCAATAACACAACCATCATTATTACTTAAAATAGCAATAGGTTGATGACGCAAATTAGGGTTAAAAACCCGCTCACAAGAGGCATAAAAATTATTACAATCTACTAAGGCATACATAATGTAAAAATACAAAAAGACCTTACAGGTTTTTAAAATCTGTAAGGTCTAGTTTAAAATTTATTATAAAATATTATTTAAGCGTCTTCAAATACTTATAATTTCCCTTTGGTCTTCTTTCTTCTGCTTAACCAAATAAGACATCACTAATTTTACTTGGCACCCAACCAAGCGTCACGATTTGCTTTAGCCGCTTCAGATAAATCATCAAAACTTGAAATAGTATAAGACGTATCAGCATCTAAAGTGAGTTTTACAGTGTGTCGTTTTCCAAAGCGTTCATAAACAACATCAACGGTTTGATTCGGTTTTACGGTGCCTAAAATTTTATTTAAGTCTGATGTTTCATTGATCTCAACACCATCAATTTTAAGTAACTTATCTCCTTTTTCAAGTCCTGCGGCATAAGCTCCAGAACCGACCATTGTATTACTTGTAATGACTTGATTGTTTAAACGCAATCCAAAAGCAGGCTGGTCTGTATTTTGTTGTAATTGCACACCAACCGTTTTAAACAAGCTTTCAAAATCTGGCATGTCGCTTTTATAGATATAATTGTTGAAAAAAGCATCACCAAATTCAGCACCTGCATAATCCTTTAATGTTTGCTGTAAATCAGCAATGGTATAATAGGTTTCCGTCTTGCCGTAAGTATTCCAAACCAATGTCATATAATCATCTAGATTCAGGTTTTCGGCTCTAAGCGATAAATCTAAAGCCAGACCTAACATACTGCCATACGAATAATAGGAAATAAAAGTATTGCCACGATTGATATCATCTACAGAACGTGCCGCATCTACAAACGGAGCTTGGTAGCTCATCTCGATAGGATTAAAAAACTGTAGTCCTGGTGAATTCCAAACGTAATTAAACGTTCCTGTAAGCCCTTTTATATAATCTTCCTGTGTGATAAGTCCGGCTCTGGTTAAGGTTAAATCGTCATAATAACTGGTAAATCCTTCAGCAAACCAAAGCTCGCCACTCATGTTAGCGGCTTCAAAATTAAAAGGCTCTAAACTTTCTGGTCGTATACGTTCTACATTCCAGCAATGAAAAAACTCATGAGAAACAGTACCAATATTACGATCGGCTCCATCAGCTAAACTTCGTGTGCTGGTGACGATAGTAGAATTCCGGTGTTCCATACCATCTCCTGTGGCATTAGGAATATAACAGCCTAAAAATGTGTATTCTCCGTAATCGAAAGTTGGTAATTCGCCAAAAACTGCTTTTTGTTGTAAGATTGTTTTTTTAACCTTTTCAAAATAATCATCAAATTCCGCTGCGGTTCCATTATGGTGCAATGCAAAATTGATCTTTTGATCATCAACCTCAAACGAACGTACCATATGGTCGCTAATTTCCGTTGGACTATCCATAAAATACTGTAAGTTTTCAGCGGAATACCTGTTGCCTTCTACGAGCTTTAACTGCGTTGCAATTTTCCAGTTTAAGTCTTTGCGAGGTTTAAATTCAATGTTGAAGGTGTCATTCTCCAAACTCGGAGCATACATAAACGTCGCTGGCATATTAAGATGCGCATGCGTTTCATCAACTTGTGCGTAGGTTCCATCTCCATGATTGGCATATAAGGTGTAATTGACTATGATAGTGCCATCGTGATTATTCACAATCCAAGAATACGGATCGGGACGTGTTGTTTCTAAAACATTACCCTTCCCATCTGTAACCTTTACGTTATAAACATTCTTAGCAAATTCGTGAATAGCATAACGTCCTGGTGAGCTTCTAGACATTCTAAATTCAGCTTCACCGGATTTTAAACCTTTAAAAGTGGCAGTGATTTCAGCTTCATGATGTGCTGCATTTTCAAACGAAATTATATAACTTGAACTTCCTGTAGTTGTTAATTCTGTTTCAGAAGTTTTGTCGTCTTTGCAATTCACTAAACATAAAAAAGACAGTAATAAAATTAGGCTTCGCATCTATTCAATTTTTTAGACACCCAAGATACTAATTTTTAAAACCTTTAATCCTCTACGTATTCTAGAATGTCACTAGGCTGACACTCTAAAGCCTTACAAATCGCTTCTAAAGTAGAAAACCGAATGGCTTTTGCTTTTCCTGTTTTTAAAATAGAAAGGTTTGCGGTTGTGATCCCAACCTGTTCTGCAAGTTCGTTACTCTTCATGCCACGTTTGGCTAATATGATGTCTAAGTTGACTATTATGGGCATGGTTATATAGTTAAATCGTTTTCTTGTTGAATTTGGTTTCCTTTATTAAGAAGTGTACTTAAAACAAGCAACATAAATCCTATTAAAAATAGTACAAAATCAAAATCCAAACGTGGATTCATAGAAATAGTAACATACTTTAAATTGTAATCTAAAGGACTAATACTAACATAAGGCAAATCAATACCTAAGATAAAATTAATTATAGAATTTAATAATACATAGCATATTAACAATATACCTATCAAGTTAATACTCTTATATAATTTTTGAGAAAATAAAAAATTCGTTTTTAAAGCTTTAAATATTCTTTTAAGAAAAAGGAACACAAGTAATAGTATCAATAAACCTGAATATGATCTAACAATTATAAGAAATTTATTAACCATCGTTTTCGGATTAACCGTTATGAATCCATTGCTTACGAGTTGTGTTGAAGTAAATTCATAATGATCCACCATATCCTTATTATGAATACTTACTATCGATTTAAAATCTAAAGAATCTTCAGAAGTTATTGGTTTAACATAAGTACCTGTTCCACTAGAATAACTTTGCCCCAAAGTATTAATACCTTCTTTTTCTAATTTAAAAAGACTATTATTATACATTGCCTTTTTGGGACTAATTTGAACTTTTACAGGCATCTGATAACCAATAGAATGATGACTTCCTGAAGAAAAATTGCCAATCTTTCCATCAGTAGTAAATACATCAATACTAATTGACGCTACAAACCATAGTAATAACGTATAAAATGAAATATTACAAAACCAATATAATAACCCAACAAGTGTATTTTCCTTTTTCATAATCAAACCGTTAAATCATTTTCTTCCTTTGCCTTTTTCGCCACCTTAAACACCTCACTTAATACCATAAAAAATAAGCCCAAACAGATGAGCATAAGGTAAGGGCTTAACCCGAGGTTTATCTTTAGTTGACTTGTAAAAACTAATTGGCCTACAAAAATTAATACAGAAGCTATAATCCCAACACCTGTAAGCAAATAACCAATCTTATAAAAATTAGTTATAACATCAGCATGAAAAGGCTTAACCCTCTGAAAATAACGCAAGGTTTTTCTAAACAGATACACACAATAAATAGTTATAAACCCCAAAGCAATAAAGACCAAGCCAAATAACTGAGCAGATACTGAAAATGTTTTAATAATGGACTTGTCTGCATCTAATATCATATCCAACGATTCTGGTTCAATAAACATGTAGACAGCCAAAAAACTAAGTATCAATAGTGCAGGAATACAGGTCACTATCCAGACAAAATCTATTAAACTTTTTAAAATTATTAATTTTCGCATTTTAAATAATTATCGTTTTACGATAACAAATATATTAAAATTATCGATAAACAATAATTTTTATTAAATAGATGATTTATATAATAGACCTAGCAGGTTTTAAAAACCTAGCAGGTCTTTTTCATATATTTGAAACATGAAACATCCATAACTAGCTTTTGATATCCAAGGGAATGATAAAATGGATGTACCATGTGACCGATAAAAAACAATGCATATAAACACATGAAACCCAACACCATCATTTCAGAAAGCCCTAGACCTATTTGGCAAATACCTATTGCTGCGCTATTCTTTACGGTGGCTTTCGGAATTATGGGTTATAAAGTTTTTCTATGGACAACAACAAACCAACCGCTAGGTATACGGTTATTAGATTTTGAAGGTGTTATTTATTTTACTGGTATTGGCGCCAGTTTTTGCTCTAGAAAACGCATCCATATAGACATTGCTAATTCCCGGTTTAGACCAACCATTGAAGTTGGCCCTGTAAAAATAGGCTCATGGCAAACCATCAAAAACTATCAATATGTATCTGTATTTCATCAACCCATTGTCGGTGGTGATTATATATTTGAAGTCAATCTGTGGTACGATAACAACAAGCATTTTGAATTGTACGAAGAAGACAACTACAAAGAAGCCTTTCTCATCGGTTACGAACTTTCAGAACAACTCAACATCGATTTGCTAGACGCTACAGTGCCTAACGACTTTAAATGGATTGATAAAGACGAATGGAAAGCTAAGATGGCATCTGGCAACATTGAATAACCTCTCTTTAGACCTATCAGGTTTTAAAAACCTAGCAGGTCTCCACAAGAATATAGTATCTTTACCTCATGCAAGACACCTTCGTTACCATAGCCAGATTCCCCTATTCTACAGAAGCGCAAATAGCAAAAGGACGATTAGAAGCCGATGGTATCGAAGTCTTTTTAAGAGATAATCTTACCATAGACACAGATCCTTTAGTGAGCCAAGCCATTGGAGGTGTAAAATTAAAAGTACTTGCCAAGGACGAAGAACGAGCGCGAGCCATTTTAAAATCAATTAAAGCCTATTCTGTAGACAACGAAGGGCACCCTATTGTTTGTCCCAATTGTAAAGGTGAACATATTGAAATGTACACCACCATTACTAATTTTAAATCCTTGATATCTTTTCTAATTGGCCTCCTATTCTTTACACTACCTTTTAGCGCACGTTACCAATACAAATGTGAAGATTGCAAAACTGAATTTCCCATTAAAAATTAAGCACCTTATCATAAGCACGTTTCAGTTTTTTAATCACAATTTCGAGTTCGTCTTCATTTAAATGTCCAAATCCAAAACGAATTGCACAAGTCGTTTTATCTTGATATAAAATCGTTTTTGGAAGAAACAAATCTATACGCGCTGCTTCTTCGGCAAGCTTTACTAACGACAAAGGATGCTTAAATTGTAACCAAATAGCCAAACCTCCAGAGGGTTGTTCATAGCTAATAATGCCATTAAAGTATTGCTGCAAGTATTTACACAAGCAATCACGGCGTTGTTTATAGGTCACAATATTCTTTTTCACTAGCCTATAAATTTCACCTTCAGATATAAGTTCAGACAACATTTGCTCTTGTATTAAATCACCTTGCTCATCAAGTAAACTTAAATAGTTGTGAGCTTCGGCAATTAAATTATCTGGCGCAACCACAAAACCCGTTTGAAAACTAGGAAACAATGATTGGCCCATTTTACCCAAATAAATTACCATACCGTTGGCATCTGCGCTTGCCATAGGTAACATAGCAGATCCTTCAAACTGAAAATCGTAATCATAATCATCCTCAATAATAGCAAATCCATAAGTTTTTGCTAATTGCAAAAGTTGTAATCGCCTTTGAGCACTTAATGTTTTGGTCGTTGGATACTGTCTATGTGCACAGACATAAACACACCTAATGCTGTGTTTTATAAAATGCTTTTTTATATAATCTACATCTAAGCCTTCGTCATCTACAGGAATAGCTTTTAACGCTGCTCCGGCTTCTTGAAAAATTGTATTTGAGGCATAATGACTTAATTGCCCAACCAACACCACATCATCTTTCTTAATTAATAGTTGCGATACAATGTACAAACTCATCTCTGTGCTACGCGTGCTTATGACATTGTTCGGGTTAATACGAAAACCACGTGTCGCATTTAAATAATTACACAATTGTGTTTTAAACACCGAAGGCGTTGCTACCGATGCTCTATTCCATTTATTAATTAAAGGTTTGCGTTTCATAGCAGCACTATACCATCTCGAAAACTGATGTACTGGATGCAAACGTAAATCAGGCTGACCATCATTAATTATATATTTAGCCGACGTTTCTTGAAGTGTAGATGCCAAATGAAACGATTTTTGAAATGGAAAACCAGCGACTTTAGGATAATTATAAGCACGATCTATACGCTCTGCTGTAGCTTTTATTTTTGCAGTAGCCTGCTCTGGCACCAAAACAAAAGTCCCTCTATTTGGTATAATATCTACCCAACCTTGAGAGGCTAATTCTTCATAAATAGCCACAGCGGTATTACGATGTATATTTAATAACTCACTAAAGACACGAGTACCTGGCAATTTGCTCCCTTTAGATAAATAACCACGTTGTATACCATTAATTATTTGCTGTGCTACTTGTATGTATACAGGTTGCACCGAAGCTTTGTCAAAACTAACAAGCTGTTTTATAAGATCACTAACCGGACTATTCATTGTTTTAAAACTGGACTATCTTAATCGTCCGGAAAGTTACGACTTTTGCCTCGTTAAAACTTAGAACACAATGACAAATAAATACATACACCTTGCTTTTATTATGCTTTTCATATCTCAAATAAACGCACAAGAGCAAACCATAAAAACCGATTCTTTAAACGAAGTAATCATCACTTCAACACGTATTGATTTACCCTTCAAGGACAATTCCAGAACCATAAATATTATGACCTCAGCAGATATTAAAAGTAGTGCTGCGGTGACCATTTCAGATGTATTACAGCAAATCGCAGGTGTCGATATTAGACGTCGTGGCACCGGAGGAAGTCAGGCCGATTTATTTATTAGAGGTGGTGGTTTCGATCAAACATTGTTATTAATAGACGGCATTAAAATGGACGATGCACAAACAGGGCATCATACCTTAAATGCGGCGCTTCCGCTTGAAGTTATTGAACGTATAGAAGTCATAAAAGGACCTGCGGCACGTGTTTTTGGACAAAATGCATTTACAGGAGCTATTAATATTGTCACAAAATCGAGTTTAGATAATGCCGTGTCTGCAAATCTTGAAACGGGTTCTTTTGGTCAACTTAATGGTTCTGTAACTGTTGGTAATGAATTAGAAAACTCAACACACATCCTTCATATAGGAAAAATGACCTCTGAAGGCTACCGGAACA
Source organism: Winogradskyella psychrotolerans (assembly GCF_018860565.1). Taxonomy (GTDB): domain Bacteria; phylum Bacteroidota; class Bacteroidia; order Flavobacteriales; family Flavobacteriaceae; genus Winogradskyella; species Winogradskyella damuponensis. The sequence goes on along the minus strand of NZ_JAHKPS010000022.1, from coordinate 410,625 downwards.
ATTCAGATTATGACAATTCTAACTATGTCTTAAAAAGTGTCTTCAACAAAAAAGATCAACCTATTGAAATGATTGCCACATTTTCTGAACGTAAGTTTGGTGCCGAAAATTTTTACACCACCAATCCTGCTTATAATGAATATGAAGAAACACAAAACAGTTTAATCGCCTTCACCACGAAATTTCAATCTGAAAAACTAAAAATTCAACCGCGTATCTATTGGAAACGCAACCAAGATATGTTCCTTCTAAAACGTTTTGAACCTGCATTCTTCAGAAATTTCCACCTGTCTAACAAAATTGGAGCCGAGGCCAATGCGGCATACACCTCTAAATTAGGGATTACAGGCTTTGGGATAGACCTCTCTAAAACCTATTTACGCAGTAATAACTTAGGTAATCACAACCGTTTTATGGCAACAGCTTTTTTAGAACACCGTTTTCAATTTATCGATAACCGTTTAGATATTACACCTGGTGTTGCCGTCACCTATTTTTCGGATTTTAAATTTAACGGATTCCCTGGATTAGATGTAGGGTTCGATATTACCAACAACCTTAAAGCCTACGGAAATATTGGATTTACCTATAGAATCCCTACCTATACCGATTTATATTACAGCGATCCAAGAACCAACGGCAACGAAAATTTAGAACCAGAAGAAGCCTTTGCGCAAGAAATTGGTGTTAAATACAATTCCCAAAGTATTAGAGCGAGTCTATCCGTTTTTAATCGCGATGCCAAAAACTTGATTGATTTTATAAGACCAAACACCATTGAAGAAATCTTTACAGCCACTAACATTGCAGAAGTCAATACCAAAGGGCTCGAAATTGATGTGGCTTATAATTTTGAAATAAATAGCTTTAACCAAACCTTAGCTTTTGGATATGCCTATTTAGAAGATGATATTTTAGAGCAAAACGAGGAACTATCACGTTATGCTTTAAACACCTTAAAACATCATTACACCACACGATTAAGCACACAACTACTCAAAAACGTGAGCCAAAGCATCATTTACAAATATGCCGAACGCACCACAGGACAAACCTATAATGTTTGGGACGCTTCAATAATTATGAAATTGAACCAGATGGAATTATCCGTAACAGCAAGCAACATTTTTGATGCCGATTATATTGAATCTGGCTTTACACCAATGCCGCCAAGTAATGTGTTGTTTGGCTTGCGTTATAAATTTAAATAAATATTTTCATTCCTTTGAATACTGTCATTCCTGCGAAAGCAGGAATCCACAACAACACTTCATCATTAAACCAATCTACAAAATACTGTCATCCCTACAAACTTTGTCATTCCTGCCAAAGCAGAAAAACCTTCAACTACATCCAAGCTAAGCCATTACAAATAACAACACACCTTGTCATTCCTGCGCAGGCAGGAATCCAAAACAACACTACATTTTTAAATCAATTATTATGCGTTCAATAACTTAATTCTTCATAATAATTAATCAAACAGACATCAACCATATAAAGTAGATTCCTGCTTTCGCAGGAATGACAAAAGACTAAAAACAATGAATAGTATAATCTAAATGCAACACGCTCTATCATTCCAACCAAAGCAGAAAAACCTTCAGGTACATACAAGCTAAGCCATTACAAATAACAACATGCTTTGTCATTCCTGCGTAGGCAGGAATCCACAATAATACAACCTAGTTTAAAACAATTACTATGCGTTAAATAACTTAATTCTTCATAATAATTAATCAAACAGACATCAACTATATAAAGTAGATTCCTGCCTACGCAGGAATGACAGAAGACTAAAAACAATGAATAGTATAATCTAAATGCAACACGCTCTATCATTCCAGCCAAAGCAGAAAAATCTTCAGGTACATACAAGCTAAGCCATTACAAATAGCAACACACCTTGTCATTCCTGCGAAAGCAGGAATCCAAAACAACACTACACCTTTAAATCAATTACTATGCGTTCAATAACTTAATTCTTCATAATAATTAATCAAACAGACATCAACTATATAAAGTAGATTCCTGCCTACGCAGGAATGACAAAGTACTTATCAAACAAACCTATTTTAAAAAAGTAACCCTCTGTATTTCACAACTTTGAAAACAATTTATATCTTTATTAAAATCGACATATTTTGTCTCTATTTTAAAAAAGACAAACCTTCAACTTAAAGAAACCTCATCCACAATGCATTTATAAAAATATGCATAGAAATGTACATCAATATTACCTCTACATACTATCTAACAAATATAACGGTACTTTGTACATTGGTGTTACCAACGATTTAGAGCGTAGAATGTTTGAACATAAAAACAAATTAGTCGAAGGTTTTACAAAAAAATACGGTTTAGATAGATTAATATATTTTGAAACCTATCAATATGTCAATGATGCTATAAAAAGAGAAAAGAATATGAAAAAATGGAAGCGTCAATGGAAAATAGATCTTATTGAAGAAGAGAATCCAATCTGGAAAGATTTATCTAAAGACTGGACTTGTTTTCAATAGTAGAATATGTATTAATATTTAAGAGCATATATTCTCTTTATGCCTGTCATTCCTGTGAAAGCAGGAATCCAAAAACAACACTACACCTTTAAATCAATTACTATGCGTTAAATAACTTAATTCTTCATAATAATTAATCAAACAGACATCAATCATATAAAGTAGATTCCTGCTTTCGCAGGAATGACAAAAGACTAAAAACAATGAATAGTATAATCTAAATGCAACACGCTCTATCATTCTAGCCAAAGCAGAAAAACCTTCAACTGCATCCAAGCTAAGCCATTACAAATAACAATACGCTTTGTCATTCCTGCGAAAGCAGGAATCCACAACACCACCACCAAGCTTAAACATGTCCTATAATTCCAACAACTATTAATATTATAAAGCACAAAAGTAAATAAGTAGACCCCTACTCACGCAGGAATGACAAGTAGAGAGAACATAATTAGTCTTGTAATAGCCTACAAGAGTTTTGAAACCTTACAGGATACAAATCAATTGATGACTTCTGCTTCAAAACAAAATATTTTTCAAAAAACCTGTAACAAAATTCCTTCATCTACTACCTATATATTGAAAGTGGTCTAAATCTCAAAACTATATTGAGACCCCAAAGTATAGAAACGACCGTACTTGCAATAACCATCAAAATTACAATTGACATTCCAAATTTGAATCCATTAGTATTCAAACTAAATTTCATTAAGAACTAAAAGATTTCAAAATTTTTAATGGTGGTTATACTGGGACCGATTTACTTTCAAAATAAGATTGTATAATCTCACAATGGTCGTATATTTATTAACTCATTTCTAAACTAAATCTTATGGCTGAATGGTTTTCAAATTTAGAATTTCTATCCAAAATGTATTGGTTAGTGGCTATCATTGGCTCACTCATTTTCTCTATTGTTATGATTATGGCTTTTACAGGAGGAGATGCCGATGATATTGGCGACCTAGACTCCGATATTGATGCTGATGGAGCTGGTTTTCAATTTATATCTTTTAAAAACCTTGTGGGCTTTTTCACCATATTTGGTTGGAGTGGCATTGCATGTATAGATGCCGGACTTTCTACACCACTAACTATAATTATTTCTGTGATTTGCGGATTGTTAATGATGGTAATTATGGCTTCACTATTTTATTTTATTAGCAAACTTTCAGATAGTGGTACTTTAAATTATAAAAATGCGCTCGATGCCGTTGGTGAAGTCTATCTAACTATTGGAGCAGAGCGCTCTAAAATGGGAAAAGTAACCGTGAGTGTACAAGGCACCATGCGCGAATTAGATGCGCTTACCGATGCATTAACCGAACTAAAATCAGGCACCATCATAAAAGTGGTCGATGTTACTTCTAACGGCATTCTCATCGTAGACCAAACACGGAAACCTATTGAACCCTCAAAACACATAAAAGACCCCTTGTTGAGTAATGCTACTCAAAAGAAAATTTCAAAATAAAACTAATTCTTCAAATTTATAAACTATGTATTTACTAACCATTCAAGAAAATTTTAACCCTGAGAGTCTTGGCGGACCAATGCTTCTCATTTTTGTAGCACTATTTATAGTGGTAACCTTAATTATTTTAATAAAACGCTACAAACGCTGTCCTTCAGATAGAATTTTAGTGGTTTACGGAAAAGTTGGAGGTGGCCAATCGGCAAAATGTATTCATGGTGGAGCGGCTTTTATCATTCCGGTTATTCAAGATTATGAATTCTTAGATTTAACACCAATTTCTATCGAAGTAAATTTAGTTAACGCCTTATCTAAACAAAACATTCGTGTTAACGTACCATCACGTTTTACTATTGGTGTATCTACAGAACCAGGTATTATGCAAAATGCCGCAGAACGTTTATTAGGTTTAGGAGCACAAGATGTTCAAGAATTAGCTAAGGAAATTATTTTTGGTCAGTTACGTTTAGTAGTGGCTTCAATGGATATTGAAGAAATTAATAATGATAGAGACAAATTCTTAACTAACATTTCGCAATCTGTTGAAACGGAATTAAAGAAAGTAGGTTTAAAACTCATCAACGTAAACATAACAGATATCGTTGACGAATCGGGTTATATTGAAGCCCTTGGTAAAGAAGCTGCAGCTCACGCTATTAACGCTGCACGTAAATCGGTTGCAGAGAAAACCAGAGATGGATCTATTGGTGAAGCTAACGCAGTACAAGACGAAAGAACTCAAGTTGCTGCGGCTAACGCACAAGCCGTAGAAGGTGAAAACACCGCAAAAATTGCCGTTGCAAATTCAGACTCCTTACGTCGTCAACGTGAAGCAGAAGCAGAACGTGTAGCAATCGCTTCAGAAAAAGTACAAAGTGCAAAGGCCTTACAAGAGTCTTATGCCGCTGAGCAAGAAGCAGAAACAGCGAGAGCAGAGCGTGAGCGTTCTTCTCAAATGGCCGATGTTATTGTACCTGCAGAAATTGATAAGAAAAAAGCCGAAATTGATGCTGAAGCCGAAGCAGAACGCATTAGAAGACGTGCCAAAGGTGAGGCAGATGCCATACTCTTTAAAGCACAAGCCGAAGCACAAGGTCAGTTTGAAATCTTAACGAAACAAGCTGCTGGTATGGAGCAAATTGTAAAAGCTGCTGGCAATAATAGTAGAGATGCCGTATTATTATTAATTGCAGATAAATTGCCAGAACTTGTAAAAACGCAAGCCGATGCGATCAAAAATATTAAAATAGACAAAGTAACTGTTTGGGACAATGGCAGCAGTGGTGAAGACGGAAAATCATCAACCGCAAACTTCCTGTCTGGCATGTACAAATCAGTACCACCATTACAAGAAATGTTTAATATGGCTGGTATGGATTTACCAGAATATCTAAAAGGAAAAGATAAAAAAGAGATTGAAGCAGAAGATGCTAAGATTGAAACATCTAAAGACTAATTAAAACTAAAAAAGTCCATTTTTAAAAGAATGGACTTTTTACATTTTAATATAAACGATGAACACATTTAAATTTAAAAGAAAAAATGTAGCTTGGCAATGGGTAGTAGGAAGTTTTGCTGTAATTGTTGGTATCGTAAGCATTATAAAAGACATTAAAGGTTTAGTACCACTATTTATTGGCTTCTATTTACTCATACAAGATGGTATAGAGTTAGATTACAAAAACAAAACCTACAGACGTATTAAATCCTTGTTTGGAATTACTATAGGGAAATGGCAACCACTGCCAGAAATAGAGTATATCTCTGTGTTTAAAACTACAGAAACTACAACGGTTTGGGCTGCAAGTGCAAGTGCCAATGTATCTAATGCTGTGGTTAAGGTGAACCTTTTTTATAATACCAATCAGAAAATAGAGATTTACGATTCTAAAAACGAAGATGATGCGTTCTCAAAAGCAAAAGAATTAGCAGCCATTTTACATGTCGATATTTTAGATGCAACTTCAGGTGAAACAAAATGGTTATAAACTTTAATTATTTAAAGACAAATTTTTACTATAAACACCTCGCCTTTCGACTATTATTCTGACACATTTAAGAATTCTATTTGTATATTTGCCCAGATTTTTAAAATTTATAAAATGAAAAATATTTTATTAGTAGTCGCTTTATTAGCTATAAGCTTTGGTAATGCTCAAGCTTTTGAAGGTAAAGGAGACACTAAATTTCAAGTTGGTGCTAACTTTCAAGAATATGCTACAGGTATTAATGTAAGTTACGATTATGGTTTAGGTGAAAATATGTCTGTTGGACTTTCTTCTACTTATGCCTTAGGAATATCTGATGGTTTAGATGCCGATTTTGGAGATCGCTTTGATTTAAAAGCAAGATTTAATGCTAATTTAGGTAATGTTATTAATATCGATGAAAATTTTGATTTTTACCCTGGATTAAGCTTAAGCCTTAAAAACTTTGGTGGTCATGTTGGAGCACGTTATTTCTTTTCGCAAGGTTTTGGTGTCTATTCAGAAGCTTCATTTCCTTTAGCAAAATACAGCAACGATAAATCTAAAATTGGCTACTACATTCACAACCAATTTGCGTTTAATATTGGAGCTGTTTTTAACCTGTAGGCAAAACATAAACCACAGCGCAGTTAGCCCTAAGCACATCGCTTAAATTTTAACCACGCTACATAAAATACAAGGCCTTTTCACTCGATACCCATTCGGATGTAAAGGCTTTTTTTATGACACTAAATGATATGGGCTGTCGGCAAAAACCTAATCCCTAAAACCTAACTTTCCATCATCCATTCAAAGCCTCATTCAAGCGTTCATAAATCAAATGCGATTCCCAACCACGATACAATAAATAATCTGCCACTTTTTTCTTTTTCTTATAGTCATTAGATGCTTTAACCTGTGCGATACGTTTTTGAACTAATGCATCTAATGTTGCATAATAATCCTCTAAATCAATCTCATTTAAAGCAGCATCAATAGTGTATTTAGAAATTTCCCTAAATTTTAATTCCCTACGCAAGCGGTTTTTTCCCCATTTTTTAATTCTGAATTTCCCACTAACAAACGCTTTAGCAAAACGCTCTTCATTTAAAAAATTATGCTCAATTAAATGCACCATAATTACATCTATAGCTTCAGGAATCATGTTCATATCACGCAGCTTCTGCCGCACTTCTTTATGGCAACGTTCTTGGTAAGCACAATAGTGTTCTAGCTTAGCTTGCGCTTCGTCTACAGTATAAGTTTTGTGTGAATTCATTGCCTCAAAAATACAATAGATTACGCACAACTACAGCCATATTAAAACTCAAAAACTAGAACACATACCCTAGAAACAACACCGTAAAGATTGCATTTCATCGAAAAATGGCTTTATTTTATAGTAAAACACGCATAAAACTTAACAATTTGTTAATAAATACGTACCTTACAAGACACTGAAATACAGTGATTTTGATATATCTTTGTACAGTTAATCCCTTAATTTATCCCTATGATTAAGAACTACCTCTTTTCATTTATAGTATTTTGTTGTGCTTTTAATTTTGGTTATGGGCAAACATTCAATGAGATTACAACCTTAGGAGACCTCACTAACGGTAACTATTTAATTGTTGAATATGATGCTAATGCCAGTTCCAATGTTGCATTAATGGAGAACTCTACGGCTGGTACAGTATATATAGACTATACCACTATTACAAATCCAGGAGCTGCAATTACCACAGGATATTCTGCCAACAATATTTTTAATATTACAGTGTCTGGAGGAAATATTACCATTTATAATTCGTCTGTTGGTTACGTTTCTTTTGGAAGAACACCTGCAACAGCAAACGATGCAGATTTCTTTAACGGAACAATTGACGATAGAGAACGCTGGACACCAACTGTAAGTGGTGGGGAGTGGTCGCTTAGCAATGTCCAATATTCTGCTAGAATATTACAATGGAATAATAGCTCTCCACGTTTTGCTGCCTATACCTCAAATCAAGTAAAATTAAGACTTTTTAAACAAGTTACAGCACCATGTGTGGCACCAACAAGCCAACCAACAAGCTTGGTGTTAAATAATATAACGAGCTCATCTATTGATGGGGCATTTACAGCAGCATCTTCAGATGACTACCTTATTGTGGCTAGCACATCTGCTACGCTAAGCGGAAACCCTGTAGACGGAACTTCCTATTCTACTGGAGATTCTTTAGGAAGTGGAACCGTTGTACAGAGCTCTAGCGCAACAACATTTACAGCATCTGGCTTATCACAAACAACTCCATATTACTTTTTCGTTTTTGCTTTTAACGATTCTGGTTGTAGTGGTGGCCCACTGTATTATACCACAAGTCCATTAAATGGAACGGCTACCACAATAACAGGTCCTTGTGCTAGTGAATCTTTTGTAAATCTTGGTAATAGCAGCTCATATACTACTAGAACTTGGACTGGTGATAATAGTGTAGATTGGACAGCAACAGACGCGAGAACAGATAACAACCTAGGAGGAAATGAAGTTATAATATTGAGAAGTAATAATGACGGTACATTATCTAATGACAACCCCATTGCTGGCGGTTGTGGTGTAATTACCTTTGACTATGCACGTATATTTTCAGGAGAATCCACATTCCAAGTATGGATAAATGGTAGTCAATATGGAGGTGATGTTATTGCTTCATCAACGGTAGCTTCTACGTTTTCAGCAACTGTAAATGTACCAGGAAATATTAGTTTAGAAATAAGAAATGTAAGCTCTACGAATAACAAGCGTTTAATAATTAGTGACTTATCTTGGACCTGTTATTCTGGAACACCCAACCCAGAATTACAATTAATAGATGACTCCTCTATAGATCAAAATTGTGGTTACACTATAGATTTTGGAACTACCGGCAGCAGCTTTGGTACAACGGACCGTACTTTTGTTATAGAAAACAGAGGTACTGTAGATTTAGATGTGACTTCAATTCCTATAACAGGGACAAATGCTGGCGATTTTACAGTGTTATCACCTGCTATTCCTTTTTCGGTTGCTCCTAGTAGTACGCAGACCGTTACGGTACAATTTGCCCCAGCAACAAATGGCACAAAAACAGCAGAACTCACCATAAACAACAATGATATTGACGAAGGGGCTTGTGTGATAAACCTCACTGGTGAAGGTGTAACTCCAATTCCAGAGATTAGAGTAGAAACCAACTCAGGAAACAATATTCCTGACAATGCCGGAATCGCTCCTGTCTATAACAATAACTTTGGAAATCAAACAGAAAGTACAACTTCGGCTCCTAAAACCTACTTAATTGTTAATTTGGGCACAGGAAATTTAGACATAAGCAGCATCACGGTATCTACAACAGATTTTACAATAAGTAGCAATCCTGCTCCAACAACATTAGCTCCTGGAGATTCAACTCCTATCTTAATTACTTTTAATCCCTCTACTCCTGGTACAAAAAACGCTACTGTAACCATCAATAATACAGATCCTGATGAAAACCCATTCAGATTTGCCGTTACAGGTAATGGTATTTGCGGATCAAGTACAATGACTATATCACCTGATTCTGGACCTGCAAATACGGTTGTTACTATAACAGATTTAAGTTATGACATTAGTACAGCAACAGCAACATTTAACGGCACACCTCTTACAGTAACCGCTGTGACTGCTAACGAAATTGAAATCACTATACCAGCAGGAGAACCAACAGGAACTATTTTTGTAACCAATAGTTTTGGATGCGAAAGTTCGTTTCTTTTTAATGTTATCGACAATACTATCGGTGGTTGTGAAGGATCTAGTATTTTAGGAGAAATTTTTATAAGTGAAATAACAGATGCTACATATGGTGGACTATCATATATAGAATTATATAATGCAACTGGTGCTCCTGTAGATTTATCAAATTACACTTTAGACCTTTATAAAAATGGTAATACAGATAATACAGATACCAACAATTATAAAACACGTGCCTTATCTGGTACCATTGGAATTAATCAAACATTTGTAATTGCAACAGGTGTTGATATCTTCCCTTGCCCCCAAGCAGGTGGTGATGCTTCATACGCTGATTTAATTACAACAATGGAGGGTATTAACAAACCCGCTAATGGACATGATTTTTTAGGCATCTATAAATCTGGTGTTTTAATTGATGCTTTTGGTGTATTTGGTGACAACAATTGGATGAGCTCTGTTCATACTACCATTTCCGGAAATAAAGGCTTTAATTTTAGAAGATTAAACACTGCAACACCTTTACCAAATCCAACATTTGATGATGATGATTGGAATATTATTGATTGGGCTGGCAGTGGTGCAGGCTCTTGTTCTGTAAATGATTTTTCAGATATAGTAAATGGCTTCGATTTCTCTACCGGAACACCACCAATAGTTAATTCTATAGCAAGCACAACTACGGCATGTAATGAAACTACAATAAGTATTTCTGCAAGCGAAGGTTTTTCTGGAGGTAACAACTTAAGGTATTACTGGTATTTTTATAATCCTGCGCAAGCTGGTTTAGGATGGCAGGCTATTTCTACAGGAGGGATTTTTACAACAGTAGACACCTCGCCAGACCTTATAATTTCAGATGCTCCAAGTGTTTCAACGTATCAATTTTATTGCGAAGTAAGAGAGGATAATGCTACTTGTTATGCCGCTTCTAATGCTATAAAAATAACACTAAGCACTGCAACTTGGGATGGTAATTGGAACTGGAACGACGGCACCCCTTTAGATACAGTGCCTAATTTATCTACTAATGTTATTATTAATGCACCTTACGATACTTCTGTAGGAGGAGCTCAAACAAGCTTTAGCGCTTGTAGCTTAACAGTAAACAGTCCTTTTAATTTAGCCATACAAAACAACAACTATATTGAAGTACAAAACAACATTGTTGCCAATGGTAACATTACAGTTCAATCACAAGGATCGGTTGTACAAATAAATGATTTAGCAACCGTAACAGGTGTTGGTGTTATTACAGTACAAAAGGAAACTACAACATTAACAGACGCCTATAATTACACGTATTGGAGTTCTCCTGTAGCCGGAGAAACTGTAGAAAATGTTTTCACTAACGTTGCACCTAGCAGACGATTTATCTTTAATGCGGCTAATTTTATAGATCTTTTAGAAGAAATTGATAACACAAATACATTTGTATCAGGACAAGATGATATAGATGATGACGGTAACGATTGGCAACTCGCCTCTGGCATAATGACTCCAGGTGTTGGCTACGCTGCAACAGCAAGTATTTTTGGTCCATTTCCTGCATCACAACAATTTCCATTTGTAGGGCCATTTAACAACGGCGTATATACACCAACTATTGTTAATAATAGTGGAGGTGTTTATAATGACTGGAATTTTATTGGAAACCCATATCCAAGCGCCATAGATACTAATGTATTTTTCTCTGTTAACTCTGGTATTACCAATAATATTTATTTATGGAGCCAAGCAACAGCATTAAATGCTAATTCTCAAGGTAACGAAGGAGAAAACTTTTCTGGTGCTGATTATGCTATAATTAATGCAAGTGGTGTAAACGTAGCTGGAGGAGATGGTGTTATTCCAAATGATTTTGTGCCTTCTGGACAAGGCTTCTTTATTGAAGCTATAAGTGGAACAAATATTACCTTTAATAACTCTATGAGAGTTACAGGTAATAACAATCAGTTTTTTAGAAACAATACACAAAGAAATGTTTTATGGCTTAATTTAAGTTCAGATAATGGTGTCGCTAAACAAATTGCTGTAGCCCATCTTCAAGGCGCAACAGACAACAATGATGGTTCTTATTATGATGTAAAGGAAAACCTTTCGTCAGGAAATGCAGCAACTATATATTCTACGATTTTAGATAGTGCTGATGAGCAATTTGTAATTCAAGGGAAAGACATTACTAGCTTAGATGAAAATGAAGTAATTCACATTGGGTTTAAAACCATTATAACAACACCTACTTTATACAAAATTTCTATTGCACAATTTGAAGGTGAATTTTATACGGCTAATAATATTTATCTAAAAGACAACCTATTAAACACCTACCACAATCTTAAAGATTCAGATTACACCTTTACGTCTGAAACAGGAGAATACAACAATCGTTTTGAAATCGTATTTAGAACAGCTAACCTTTCTATTGAAGACCATTTAATCAATGCTAACGGTATTAGCATTACCGAATTAACAAATGGCGATGTAGAATTTAAACTCAATTCTAATCAAAACACAATTACTAATGTTGAAATTTTAGATATGTTAGGCAGACGCGTTTATAACTTAAGAGGTAACACTACTACTGAAGTATACAACCTATCACAACTAAGCCAATCTGCTTATATCGCAAAAATAACACTGTCTAACGGACAGGTCATTAGTAAAAAAGCGATTAAACAACAGTAAGATTATAATAATCTATAAATTAAAAGCCTCATGTAAAATGAGGCTTTTTTTATTGCCTAAAGCTTACATTAAAACAAGCATCTAAAGCTATTGTAGAGTATTTTACATAATAGGTTCACCCGTAGTTGCGTCGGGTTAACCTCGGGTTTGCGTCGGGTAAGACTCGGATAAACCACGGGGTTAACTTAGCTTAGCTACAAAACAAATAACACACTAAATCGTAAGATGTAAACCACTCACATTAAACAGAGTTAGCACCAACTTTAAGTCAACACTTGTTAGAGTGTATATTTTAAAGCTAGTATAAGATTTCTACCTGCAGCTGCAATACCAGAAGAATACGGTTGGTAACGTTGATCTGTAATATTTTCTAAACTAGCCGTTAAACTAAGATTAGCGTTGTATTGGTATTGTGTTCTTAAATTTAGCGTATACCAAGATGGTGCATACGGATTGCCATCAGAATCTAAGGCATAGATATAGTCTTTAGCACTTTCTGAAGGCGCAAGCTGATTAAAAGAAAGTTCGTTATTATAAACAACAAAAGCATTTAATTGCAATTTATTATTTTTCCAGATAAGATGTGTTCGTCCAAAATTTGGAGCTACGTGCCTTACAGGCTCTTCTAACCCATTATTATCTTCTGTACCACCAATTACATTATATTGAGAGCTTAATTTTAATTGTTTTGTAAAATTAACTTCCAACCCTGCTTCAAACCCATAAATCCATGCTTTAGAGGCATTTTGTATCGCCTGAACATCACTTAACTCACCATCATACATAATTTCGGCTGCACCATTTATGGCATAAGCTCTTCTAATTAAAGCATTATCTAAAAAGGTATAATAAGAGGCCAAGTCTAAAACCACTTTGTCATCAAAATTTAGTTTTAACCCCAATTCACCACCATAAGCATACTCTGCTTTTAAGTCTTTATTTGGCACTACTACAGCACCAGGCTCACTATCAAAGACCTTTCCAATATCATCTATGTTTGGAGCTCTAAACGCTGTAGAGGCATTTAATTTCCATTGAATCATATTGCTTAGCGACCACGTAATGCCTGCTGTACCAGTTAATGCACCTGTATTTATTTCAACATCATTAAAAGGCAAGTTTAAAAACTCATTATTGGCTGTAAAGTCGGCTTTAGCAATCACTTGATTAAACCGAAGCCCAGTTTGAAATACAAATTTAGAATTAGGCTTATGTTTTAAACTCGCATAAGCAGCTATAGATTGCCAGGTAGATCCATCTGGATAACGTGTAACATTAGGAACACTAGTGTTGGTTTCAATATGTTCTTCATGTCCTTCAGAGCCTACGATATTATGTAAATATTCTAAGCCATAGAAAATACTTGTTTTTTCACTTAAATCCTTTTCTAAATCGAGATTAAAGGACATCGCATCTACAGACTCTGCTCTTACTTCGCGTATGGCAGATTGATAGTCTCTATCTTCTCTACTTTCTTTAAAATTTTGATAGGCTAAAGTGGTCTGAATTTTATCATACAAGTTAGAATGACTACTCAATTTGGTCAATTGAAAACTCCCCATAAACCACTGTTGCGGACCATAATTCCATTCGGCAGAACGTAAATAATCTCCTCTATATCTTATTAATCTATCGTATCTGGAATAATCAGATGTTGTAGAATAGTACAATCCAAAATCAAAATTAAGATTATCAGACGGCTCGTATCTGGCTTTTTGCATCAGGTTAATTTGGTCGTAACCTGTTGGTGTTTGTACCAACGGATTAGAATTAGCAACCATAATATCTTCTCCATTTACACTAGCCACATATTCTGGCCTTATATAATCTGTTGGCCCATGACTTCCCATTCTTAAATCATCAAAATTGGTATAACTTACACTAGTTAAAAACGCCCACTTTTTATAACCTAAGTTCACATCAAAATGTCCTGTTTTCTCTTTGTTAGCAGTAGAATATCTTGCTAAAGCATTTCCTGCAAGAAACAATTCATCCTTATAAGATAACTGAGGTTTTTTTGTATAAAAACTCATCACACCACCAATAGCATCACTACCATAGACCACAGAACCAGCCCCTAAAGTCACCTCTGTATTTCTAATTGCAAAAGGATCTATAGAAATCACATTTTGAAGATTACCTCCTCTAAAAATAGCATTATTCATACGTACACCATCTACAGTAATTAAAAGACGGTTAGTAGAAAACCCTCTAATCATTGGGCTCCCTCCTCCCATTTGACTTTTCTGAATGTAAATATTACCGGTGTTCTCTAATACATCTGCACTTGTTTGCGGATTTGCAAGCACAATATCTTTAGCATTAAGACTCACAATAGTTTGAGGAATATCGCGCTTGTTTTGCTCAAACTTAGATGCAGATATAACAATTTGCTTTAAGTCTTCAACTTTTAAAGTAAGGTGTACCGTATTATTGTTTTTTGCAATTTCAGCTTTTGTGAGTTGTTGCTTTTCGTATAAAAAATCTTGAAAAAAGATGATTTCATCATCATTAAAAATAGCTAAAGAGGCTTCACCTTTTAAATCGGTAACTAGCGTTTTAGTCTTCTTAAGATTATACAGTTCAACTCCAGGAATTGGAGCAAGACTATCTTCTTCTAAAACAGTAACAGTTTGTCCAAAAACCGATTGTATGAAAAGAACTAAAAAAATACTATACGCGAAGTTTCGCTTTATCTGCAAACTCATTTTCAATAAAATATTTTGGTAAATACGCCTAATGAAATACCTCGTTAAGCACCTGTAATGATTTAGGATTTTTAAAATTACCCAAATGTAATTCAAAATAATGCAACAGCATATTTAAAAACTCTTGTCTTTGTTTGCCGTTGATTTTTACAGTATTTAAAGTATCAAAATTTGTGCCTAACAGACGTTTTAACAGTGTTAAATTTTCGCCTGAAACGGAATAAATTCCGTGATTGACACCTTCAAAAATTCCAGATTCTAAATTAAAATACGGATCGTTTGTATTCACGTTTTCTGGTTGAAATCCTAAATAGCGTGTTAATTTTAAAAGAAACAATAAATGAAAATTAGAAAATTGGTCTTCATTATCTAAATACTGAAGTGCTGCCGATATAAAATGAAATAAATCTTCATTCTTTTCTTCTTCTTTAAGCACATTGGAAAGTATTTCAGATAAAAACAATACAATTGAACTTTTATAGATGTTAGTATGAAGACTTTTATAAATATAACTAAATTTTACTTCTTTTATAAAGTGAAGCGATTGATTAGGCTTGTAGTTTTCTTCAATTTGAAGCTGAGATAAAGCTTGATAATAAACCGTTTTAGACAATCCTTTTTTAGACTTTAAAACACCTCTTAACATATAACTTACCAATCCTCGTTGCTCAGTATAACACTTTACAATAAGATCATGATCTCTGTATTTTAATTTTGAAAGAACAATGCTATTGTTTTTTGTAAGCATGTTTATCTTATTATAAGGACTTTTAATACTTTGGTTTCAAAAGAATCTAAATCTGAAATCAGTATTAAATACACGCCAGATCTCACTATAGAATTGCCCATGTTTTTACCATTCCAAACGGCAGTACCTCCGTCTATAGCAAAGTTATAGTTGTTATTTGAAGACCTTAAATTAACATTAGACTGTGCTTCGGCAACCAAATTACCTTCAATATCTGTGATTTTAATATTTACACTATCTGTAAGTCCGCTTATTTTTACGCCTTTATTAATGTCGTTAAGGTCATTAAAACCAAGTATATTATACTCTGGTCGTACAGGGTTTGGATAAGCAAAAGCATTTTCTAAAGTATCTTCTGGCTTAGAACCTCCGGCTTTAAACGCCATTAATCCTCTTGAGCTAGCAATATATACTATACCATTATCTAAATCTAAAGCGATATCATTAATGCGATTTGAAGGTAGTGGTGAGTTATCTGTTGTAAAGTGATAAATTGTTTTTTGACCATCTGACGAAAAATAAAACACACCCGAATCTGCAGTGGCAATCCATTTGTTATTAGAACCATCAACTTCAATATCTGAAATAGATTGGTTTTCTAAAAGCTCTTTAGGAATACCATCTTCCAAAATAATAATTTGACTTAGCGTTGGATTTGGATCTTCATAAAAGCCTATTGTATTATACAAAACTCTTAACCCTTTTGTTGTCCCAACCCATAGCTGACTACTATTATCTACCGCAACAGCAGTAAACCTAGAAAATGGGAGTACATTTTGAGCTTCTGAATTAATATTACGTAGCGGATTATTTCCTATACTTTCATTGTATGCTAACAAACCATTAGAATATGAGCCTATCCATTTGGTGCCATTATTATCTATATCTATATCAAAAAAACCAAATTCGTCAGTTGTAGAATTTTCTATTATACTCGAAAAATCATGAGCTTCCCAACTTCCTGTACTAGGATCATACGATTTTAAAGGATTAGGAGCACGTGACGTTAACGACCACAACACACCATTTCTGTCAAATATTGAAGCAGACACTCTAATGGTTGTATAATTTATTATAGGTTCTAACCCACTATTGTCTTGATTATACAATACAGTAGGTTCAAAATTATTTAATTCTAATATTCCATTTTCAAATGAACTGACAAAGACTTGATTAGACTTAAATGGATTTATAGAAATAGTATTGAGATTTTTTGCTCCCAAAACACTGTCATAAGGAATGTTTTGCCAAGTCTCATTTCTATAATAACTCAACCCTCGGCTTCGTTCCGGAGCAGGATCAAATGCAGATGTATAATCTCCAAAACTTGCCCAAACAACATTTTCGGCATTTATCTTAAACGTTTCATTATATAAAGGCCCATTAGGCATAATATCTACGTAAGTACTGTTATCTGAAATCTGACCTTTTAGTACTCCAAAATTCTCTGTACCTATATATACAAAGTCATCTAATAGTGTTGCTGATGTAAAATTTGTATCAAAATCTACAGTTGGCTGAAAACTGTTAACTAATTGCATATTTTCATCGTACACATAAACTGTATTTGTTGTTGAAAAAATAAAATTAGAACCCACTTTTTCTACATCTAAAGGTAATAAGGGTAAAGTTAATACGCTATTAACTGAAGCACCATTTATTTTATAAACCACAGCATTAGCTCTTACAGCATACAAAGAATTACCTACAGTACTCGCAGAATGATAGTTCCCTACAATAACGGTTTGCCACTGTTGAGAATCAATAAGATTAGGATTGGTTAAATCTGCTTTTTTTAAGCCATTATTATTTAAACAAGCTGCATAGATTTCATTATTTAAAATAGAAACTTGTTTCACTGTAATTTGAGATCCACCATTACCAAGAAAATAGGTATCTCCAAACTCTAATCCCTCTAAACTATAAATTGAAATGCCATAATCCGTAGAAATATAAATTAAGCCTTCATTCTCGTAGAAATGATTAATACGTTTATTTAATGGAGTAATGTTTTGTTTTTCAAGAATATCAACAACTCTTAATACCGATTTATCAGTTTCAGAATATATCTCAATTAAGCCTGTTTCATAACCAATGAGTAAATATTGATATAACTCACTATAATAAATAGTTGTAATTTGTTCACCAGACAACCCTTCTACAGTCGTGATTTTAGTTATTTCATTAGTTAAAGTATCGTATTCAAAAACGGCATTTTGGGCAGCCGCAAATATTTTATTCTCACCATTTACAACATCTATAATATTATTATAGGAATAATGCCCTTGCCATAACTCTGAGAAATCTTGACTATAACACGAGGTTGTTAAGCCAAATACTAGAATAAAGATTTTAAAAATAGTAATACGCATTCGTAAATTAGGTTTGGTCAAAGATATTTAATAGTAACGATATTATAATGCATATCATATATTATGTCAATAAAAAAAGCTTCCATGAAAAACACAGAAGCTCATCTTTTAATCGTATTAATGAGTTAAACTACTCCTTGAGCTAACATAGCATCTGCAACTTTTACAAAGCCTGCAATATTTGCTCCTCGTACATAATCTACATAACCATTTTCATCAGTTCCATATTCAACACATGATGCATGAATATCATCCATAATTTGATTTAATTTAGCATCTACTTCTTCACGAGTCCAGTTGTATCGTAATGAGTTTTGGCTCATCTCTAAACCAGATGTTGCTACTCCACCAGCATTAGATGCTTTTCCTGGAGCAAACAATATTTTTGCTTTATGAAAGGCCTCAATTGCTTCTGGTGTAGAAGGCATATTAGCTCCTTCACTCACACAAATACAACCATTACTTAATAATTTTTCTGCGTCTTCTGCATTAAGTTCGTTTTGTGTTGCACATGGCAAGGCAATATCACATTTAACTCCCCAAGGAGTTTCACCTTTATGGTATGTTCCTGAAGAAAATTCATTAGCATATTCTGAAATCCTTCCTCTTTTTACATTTTTAAGATCCATAATAAAGGCCAATTTTTCGGCATCAATCCCATCTTTATCGTAAATATATCCCGAAGAATCAGACATTGTAAGTACTTTTGCACCAAATTCTATGGCCTTTTCTGCAGCATACTGTGCTACGTTTCCAGAACCCGAAATTACAACATGTTTACCTTCAAAACTGTCATTTTTAGTTGCTAACATATTTTTAGCAAAATACACATTACCATAACCCGTAGCTTCTGGTCTTATTAAAGAGCCACCAAAAGAAATTCCTTTACCTGTTAGCACACCTGTAAACTCGTTACGCAATCTTTTATATTGGCCAAACATATAACCAATTTCTCTTCCTCCTACTCCAATATCTCCTGCAGGAACATCTGTATTTGGGCCAATATGACGAAATAATTCGCTCATAAAACTTTGACAAAAACGCATGACTTCATTATCTGACTTCCCTTTAGGATTAAAGTCCGAACCACCTTTACCACCTCCCATAGGAAGTGTTGTTAAAGAATTTTTAAATACTTGCTCAAAACCTAAAAATTTTAAAATACTTAGATTTACTGAAGGGTGAAAACGCAAACCTCCTTTATAAGGTCCAATAGCAGAATTAAATTCAACTCTAAACGCTCTATTAACTTGCGTATTACCGTTATCATCAATCCACGGTACTCTAAATATTATAGTACGTTCTGGCTCTACCATACGCTCCAATAACATTTTACCTTTGTATTTTGGATTGCTTTCAATAAATGGAATTACAGTTTCCGCAACTTCCTCTACAGCCTGCATAAACTCAGGTTCGTTACCATTTCTTTCATTTACGAGATTTAAAAAAGCTTTTATTTTATCTTTCATAAATTTATTTTTTTTGTTTTTGTTAAAGTCTTATACAAACAACTTATTATTACACAAATATCATTTTAATTAACATTAATTTAGAAATTTATAATATATTGTGTGTAAATTATAATTTATCTGCAAAAATAAGTGTTTAATTTATATTTTTATCTGTTTAATTTTTCAAAATCAACATTAATTCTTTTCTTTAAAGTATATTAAAGCATGCATTTTATCCGTTTTATTTGGTATTTCGTCGAGTTTTTATATATTTGCTCGGCTAAGAGTCTCAATTTTGAAATTACATGACACTATATATAAAAAAACTATTCATTCCACTTGCATTTTTTTTATCAATGCAACTAAGTTACTCGCAATTAGGCTTTTCTCACGAATTAGGTGTTATTGCAGGTCCTGTAGCTTATCAATCTGATTTCGGTGTACGTTCGGATTTTGAAACTAATGCTGGCAATTCAGGGATTGGTTTAGGTATTGTACACTACATCAACTTTTCTTATCGTGCTGATTGTAATTGTTATACTACAGACAAATACTTTAATGACCACTTTAAGTTAAGAAGTGAAATCTCTTGGAATAAAACAAAACTTGAGCACTTCGGAGAATGGGTTGAGTCTAATAAAACATCTGAAAATGCCAATCGATTAAGAGGGCATTCTGGAGAGGCACAAAATTGGGATATAGGAATGCAATTAGAGTTTTTCCCAAGAAGTATCAGAGAATTTTCTGCTGGTGTTTATTCATTTGCTCCGTTTGTTAGTTTAGGCGCGCACTATGTATCATACAATCCTAGTGTTTACACCAATTATGTAAGCTCAGATTTTTCTAACCTTAATAACTTTGGAGATATAGATGACCCATCTAACTTTTACTCATTTTGGGAACCTGGTTCTGTAAGTGACAAAAGTGGTTCTGCGTGGTCTATAGTAAGTAGTGTTGGAACAAGATACAAACTTACTGTACTTTCGGATTTAATGGTTGATTTAAGATTCCAGTACTTTTTTAGTGACAAAACGGATGGTTTAGACCACCAACTTTCTTCTAATAAAGCCAACGATTGGATGGTGTGGCTAAACTTTGGTTACATTTACTACTTAGATTAAACAACTTATAAATTATATAACACAAAAGACCAAATCATTAGATTTGGTCTTTTGTGTATTGTAGAACTAATAATAAAACTATCCTATGGCTTGTTTTAAATCTCCTATTAAGTCTGTTTCATCTTCAATACCCACACTCAATCTAATTAGAGAATCTACAACTCCTGCTTTTTCACGATCTTCTTTAGGGATACTAGCGTGTGTCATACTTGCTGGATGACCAGCTAACGATTCTACACCACCAAGCGATTCGGCAAGCGTAAAAATGTTTAGCTTCTCTACTATATTCATAGCGTCTTGGTAATTATTTCCTTTTGTAGTAAAAGACACCATGCCCCCAAAATTGGTCATTTGTGATTTGGCGATAAAATGATTGGGATGATGCTTAAAACCTGGCCAATATACGTTTTCAATTTTTGGATGTTTTTCTAAATATTCTGCAACTGCTTTTCCATTTTCGCAATGACGCTGCATACGTACATGTAACGTTTTTATACCTCTTAATGCTAAAAACGCATCTTGAGGACCACAAACCGCTCCACTTGCATTCTGAATAAAATACAAACGATCTGCCAATTCCTTATCTTTAACAATTAAAGCTCCCATAACCAAATCACTATGACCTCCAAGATATTTTGTTGCTGAATGCATAACAATATCGGCACCTAAATCTAATGGTTGCTGTAAATACGGAGTGGCAAATGTATTATCAACAGCCAACAGTACATCATGTCTTTTAGCCATTTTTGCCGTTGTAATAATATCTATAATATTTAACATTGGGTTTGTTGGCGTTTCTACCCAAATCAACTTTGTGTTGGAGTTAATGTAGTCTTCAACACAATTGGCATTTTCCATACCAATAAAATGAAATTTTATACCAAAATCCTCATATATTTTAGTAAATAAACGATATGTCCCACCATATAAATCGTTAGTAGAAATGACTTCATCACCAGGCTTTAATAATTTTAGAACAGCATCAATCGCTGCTAAACCAGAGCTAAAAGCCAAACCATGATTTCCATTTTCTATACTCGCAAAAGCATTCTCTAACGCCGTTCTGGTTGGGTTGTGTGTTCTAGAATACTCATAACCCTTATGACCGCCTGGAGTTGATTGTGCAAACGTAGATGTTTGATAAATTGGAGGCATTACAGAACCATATGCAAGATCAGGTTTTTGACCTCCGTGTATTGCTTTTGTATTGAATTTCATAGTTTATAACATTTACGGCCTAAGCCATCTGAATTATCACCTTTAAATCACAACAAATTTAATGGATAATTCGTTCTATTCGAATCTATATAATACCTTTAGTCTTTGTTTAACAAAACCTC
Organism: Winogradskyella psychrotolerans; assembly: GCF_018860565.1. Lineage (GTDB taxonomy): Bacteria > Bacteroidota > Bacteroidia > Flavobacteriales > Flavobacteriaceae > Winogradskyella > Winogradskyella damuponensis. The sequence goes on along the minus strand of NZ_JAHKPS010000022.1, from coordinate 388,471 downwards.
TGCTAGTTTGAAACGTATAAGTCTTTTTTTAGTATTTTTAATTCTTTTAAATTCATGTACTTCTGAATTTAAACCTGTAACCTTTGAAACCATTTCAATTGAAGAATCTTTTGATGCCGAAATTTCGGCAACTTACAGTAAGGCCAAAGGCAATAGTGACCTCAGCAAAACTATTAACACCAATGTTGAAAATGCAATTATTAAAACCTTAAGTACACCTGAAAATAAAAACAACTTAACCGATGTTCTAAAAGCTTTTAATACAGAATACCTTAGCTTTAGAAACGAATTTTCAGAAGGATCAGAACCTGTATGGGAACTTCATATTGAAACCGAATTAACCTATCAATCTGAAGAAGTGATTACAATAGCAATTAGTAATTACGAATTTAAAGGAGGAGCACATGGTAACGACCAAATACAATTTCTCAACTTAGACGCTAAAACAGGTAAAATTTTGAGCTTAGATGATATTATCACAGACAAAGAAAGCTTTACAACATTAGCCGAAAAACATTTTATAAAATCATTAGACAACAAAAAAGATAACTTAAAAATGGAAGATTTCTTTTTTGGAGAATCGTTTCACTTACCAGAAAACATAGGTTTTAGTGAAGACGGACTAGTACTGCTTTATAATGTTTACGAAGTTGCTTCGTATGATAGTGGTTATACCGAGTTTGTAATTCCGTTTACAGAGACAGAATTATATTTAAAGATTCATTAATCCTTTACTCCTCTTGTTAATCGTTTAATAAAAGGTTCAACGGTTAAACCTTGACCAACAATAGAAACCACCACTACAATATAAGTAATTACTAAAAATAATTCTCTATGCATCGCTGTGGTAAGACTTAGAGCTAATGCTATTGAAATTCCACCTCGCAAGCCTCCCCAAGTCATTATCAAATTTGTTTTTGGCACAAAATCTAAACGTTTTGAAAAAAACTTTATGGGTAACCATAGTGATATATAACGACACATTAATATAATAGGAATAGCTAATAATCCGGCATAAATGTATTTGCCTTCTAAAGTTAGAATTAACATTTCCATACCAATCATTACAAACAAAATAGTATTTAATAAGACATCTATTAGTTCCCAAAATTTATCCACATACAGTTCTGTAGTTTCAGACATGGCAGAATTTCTTACGGTATCATTTCCAACAATAAGTCCAGCTGTAACCATCGCTAATGGTGCAGATAAATGAAATTTATGCGCTAACATGGTGCCTCCCATAACCGTTGCAAGGGTTAGAATGACTTCAATTTCATAATTATCAATAGAACGCATTAAACGATACGTAACCCAACCTAAAAAAAGCCCCAAAACAATACCACCAATAACTTCTTGTCCGAATAAGGTTGCAATTTCAGATAATTTAATCGCTGCATCTGGTTTGGCTGCAATCGCAAAAATGGTCAAGAACACCACGACTCCAACTCCATCATTAAATAATGATTCTCCTACAATTTTGGTTTCCAATTTTTTTGGTGCTCCTGCCTTTTTTAAAATTCCTAAAACGGCAATGGGATCTGTTGGTGATATTAACGCCCCAAATAATAAACAATAGATAAAATCGACATTTAATCCCATTAATTTTAACACATAGAACATCGCAATACCAACCAAAACTGTAGATACCAAAACACCTAAAGTTGCAAAAGCTAAAATTGGGCCGCGTTGCACTTTTAGTTGATTAAAATTAGTATGTAGTGCCCCTGCAAATAATAAAAAACTCAACATAATATCTAACAAGACGGTTTCAAAGTCTATCATAGCTATAAATTCCCGCTCTTGAACCAATAAAGTATCATCAAACTGAGCAATACCAACTAAAACTACAGTAAAAACAATAGTAATAACCATTAAACCAATGGTAATTGGTAGTTTTAAAAACTTCACGTTTATATAGCCAAAAAGGGCAGATAACACAACTAAAATCGTTGCAATTGAGTAGTAATCCATAAATTGATATTTTTCTTAAAAGTAATAAAATTCGTTAGAAATACGGTTTCTTTGCATTTTGAAATTAAACCGTTTAGATTATGAACAAAATATACTATTTAAGTAGCTGTAATACTTGTACGCGTATTATTAATGAACTTCATCTTCCTGAAGGCTTTCAACTTCAAGATATAAAGACAGAACCAATTACTGCGCAACAAATTGAACAAATGCGAGAACTAACTAACAGTTACGAGAGCTTGTTTAGTAAACGTGCTAGACTTTATAAAGAACTAGGTTTAAAAGACAAATCGTTAACTGAGGACGATTATAAAAACTATATTTTAGAGCACTATACCTTTTTAAAACGGCCAGTGATTTTATATGACAATCAAATTTTTATTGGCAATTCTAAGAAAACTGTAGAAGCAGCAAAACTTGCTTTGTATGAATAGTAGAGGATTTGCCATTTTTGCACTTGTAATGGTACAAGTATTATATGGACTTAATTTCACCATTGCAAAAACGGTAATGAATGAAAATTTCATTAAACCTTTTGGGTTTGTACTTATAAGAGTAGCTGGAGCTACAGTATTGTTTTGGGCAATGAGTCTCTTTTTACCAAAACAAAAAATTGAAAAAAAAGACTATTTAAAACTCTTTGTCGCTGCCATTTTTGGAGTGATGATTAATATGCTGTTCTTTTTTAAAGGCTTAGAATACACTTCGCCTATCCACGCCTCTGCCATCACCATTACAGTGCCTATTATCATTTTAGTTTTGTCGGCTATAATTCTAAAAGAAAACGTATCTAAGCTCAAAATCGTTGGAGTTACCTTAGGCTTAATAGGCGCACTCGTTTTAACTATTTACGGTAAATCTAATAGAGCTGGCGACAATGTACCTTTAGGTAATTTACTCGTGTTTTTAAATGCTATTTCGTACAGTATTTACATTATAATGATAAAAAAACTCACATTAAAATACCATCCATTTACATTTATTAAATGGTTATTTTTATTTGGCCTTATTATGTTAATTCCGTTTGGATATAATGACCTAAAAGCTGTAGAGTGGCACACGTTTACACCTAATGCCATTTGGTCTGTTCTATTTGTCATTATTGGAGCAACTTTTGGAACCTATTTGTTTAACCCACTCGCATTAAACAAACTAAAAGCATCTACTGTAGGTATATTTATTTATCTTCAACCTGTAATTGCTGGACTCTTTGCTATTTCAATAGGCGCAGATTTTATAGACTCAGTAAAAATTGGAGCCATGTTACTCATATTTTTAGGAGTATTTCTAGTATCTAAAAAACCTAAAAACACCACTTAATTTGCCTCTAAAATCTAAAATATTTAAAAGCATTGATGCTATTCCACAATCCTATTGGCATAGCGTAAACTGCTGTACAAATATTTATTATTCGCCCGAATTTCTAAAAGCATTTGAGCGTGCCAATACAGCTATTGAGTTTAATTATATCTTTATATTAAAAGACAAAGAAGCGATTGCTTTTGCTAATACTCAAATCGTAACTATTGGCATTGAAACCATTACTAAAAACATTAGCATGACTGATAAAATTAGACGCGTGGTAAATAATATGTTTTGCAATAATGAAATTCGTGTGTTGTTCTGTGGAAATGTGTTTTTAAGTGGTGAATATGGTACATTTTTAAAAGATGGTGAAGATAAAATAACCACATTCAAGGCCATTGCAGAAGGTGTAAAACAATTATCAAAAGCTTCAAAAAAACTAAAAGCCATATTCATAAAAGATTTTGAAAACGATTCTCTTCCTATTACAAAGCATTTAGAAACCTATGATTATGCGGCTATGAATGTGGAGCCTAACATGATTATTACACTAAAACCTGAATGGCAATCTTTTAACGATTACACCAATGCTTTAAAATCTAAATACCGTGTAAAAGCCAATAGAGCTGACACAAAAAGTAAGGCTTTAAAAGCGAAATTATTCACACAACAAGACATAGAAACACATAAAAATCAGCTTCAAGAATTATATCAAAACACTATTGATAATGCCGATTTTAACGCTCAAATTTTAAATCTTGACACCTATATTTATCTAAAAAAAGCCTTCAAAAATAAATTTATAGTAAAAGGCTATTTTCTTGAAGATAACTTAGTTGGTTTTTTATCTGCCATGCAAAACGACACGCATCTCGATGCGCATTTTATAGGCATTGACTATTCTCAAAATAAAGAATTTGCTATCTATCCAAGAATACTAAATGATTATGTAAGACTCGGAATTGAAACACAATCAACACAGATTAACTTAGGCAGAACTGCTTCTGAAATTAAAAGTACACTTGGTGCAAAACCAAAACCGTTAACTTGTTATTGCAAACACAAGCGGTACTTACCTAATCAGGTTTTAAAACCGTTTATTAAAAATGTGCAAATAAAATCCTTTAAGCAGCATTCGGTTTTTAAGTAAAACTTACATTGGCATAGGCTTTGGTCTTACGCCATGCTTACGTGTATCTTCTTTTGTTAAAAGCTTAAAACTTTCAGACTTTGGAAATTTATGAGCCAATTCTAATAAAGGTTCTGGTAAAGCTGTTAATTTACGCGCTTTTAAATCAATCCAAGCACCTTGCATTTCGCAATAGGCTAAATTTTCACCTTTATGGTTGTAAAAATTATGTTCAAACATAAATAACATACCATCTTCACTCAAACCAGAAACTTCAATAGTTACCGTAATTGGAGTACCCAAAAAAGATTCTTTAAAATAATACATGTGCTCATAAAACACTACTGGTCCAACATTGAATTTCATTATTTCTGGCATTGTAAACCCTTTTTCTGTAAAGAAAGCCATCCTAGCATGACTCATAAAGTTGGTATAAGCAGAATTAGCTAAATGACCGTTAGCATCAACATCGCTCCAGCGAATTTCAAATTGTTTTTTGTACATAGTTTTCTTTTCAATTTTGGCTTACAAAGTTATAAAAGTCTATTGTGAGAATCGGTTCATTTCTAAACTATTTAAAACCATTCAATTTTGTACCTTTGCACAACTTTAATTAAAGCATCTTTAATGATACAATCCATGACAGGTTACGGGAAATCTGTACTACAGCTCCCAACTAAAAAAATATCTATAGAATTAAAATCTCTAAACAGTAAGAGTCTAGATCTCAATGCTCGTATGCCTTCTATGTATCGTGCAAAAGAATTAGCCATTAGAAAATTAATTGCTAAAAACTTAGTAAGAGGAAAAGTAGATTTTTCATTATTTGTAGAAATCACAGGCGAAGACACCAGTTCTAAAATCAATAAAACAGTTGTTAAAGAATACATTAAGCAACTTAAAGAAGTGGTTGACGGAGATGCTACAGAACTTTTAAAAATGGCCATTCGTTTACCAGATGCTGTAACAACAGAACGTGATGATATTGATGAAGAAGAGTGGTCTTTAATTAGTAAAGAAATTAATGAAGCCATTGCTAATATTGTTATTTACAGAAAAGACGAAGGAGCAACGCTAAAACAAGACTTTGAAGATAGAATTGCCACCCTTAGACGTTTATTACAAGAGGTAATTACTATGGATCCTGATCGTATTGATGGTGTAAGAGCTCGATTAGAAAAAGGTATTGCAGATATTAAAGAAAAGGTAGATGAAAACCGTTTTGAACAAGAACTGGTCTATTACATTGAAAAATTTGATATTACTGAAGAAAAAGTAAGATTAGAAAACCACTTAGATTATTTTATAAAGTCGTTAAATTCTGACGATTCAAACGGAAAAAAATTAGGTTTTATCTCTCAAGAAATTGGAAGAGAAATTAACACTATCGGTTCAAAATCTAACTATGCACCAATGCAAAAATTAGTAGTTCAAATGAAAGATGAACTCGAAAAGATTAAGGAACAATTATTAAACGTACTCTAAATTAGTTGACCATCACAGTCGCGGTATACAGTAAAAAGTAAAACAATTTATTTTGTCAGAAATCAAAAACGAAAAACAAGGCAAGCTTATTGTCTTTTCAGCACCTTCTGGTTCAGGAAAAACAACTATTGTTCGTCATTTATTAAAACAGCCAGAACTCAACTTAGAGTTTTCTATCTCTGCAACTTCACGTGATAAACGCGGTAACGAGGTTAATGGAAAAGATTATTATTACCTATCTCTTAAAGAATTTAAAAACCGCATTAAAAACGATGAGTTTTTAGAATGGGAAGAAGTGTATAGAGATAATTTTTATGGCACTTTAAAAACCGAAATTGAACGCATTTGGGCAAAAGGAAAACACGTTATTTTTGATATTGACGTTTCTGGAGGATTGCGTATTAAACGAAAGTTCCCAGAGCAAACTATTGCTATTTTTGTAAAACCGCCAGATTTAAACGAATTGGTGAGACGATTAAAAGAGAGAGGCGAAGAAAGTGAAGACAAAATTAGTATGCGCGTAGCTAAAGCTCCTGCAGAACTAGCTACTGCTCCACTTTTTGATGAAATTGTGATTAACTCTGACCTAAATAAGGCTTTAGATGATGCTTACAAATTGGTTTCAGATTTTATAGCGAAGTAACATGAAGATTGGTTTATATTTTGGCACGTTTAATCCCATTCATGTTGGCCATTTAACTATAGCCAATCATCTGGCTGAGCATAGTGATTTAAATCAGGTTTGGTTTGTAGTAACTCCTTTAAGCCCTTTTAAAAAGAAAAGCAGCTTACTAGATAACTACCAACGCTTAGAGATGGTACACCTGGCCACAAAAGACTATGACAAACTGAGACCAAGCGATATCGAATTTGGATTAAAACAACCCAATTACACTATTGACACACTAGCTTACCTTTTTGAAAAATATCCTAACTATGAGTTTGCCTTAATTATGGGCGAAGACAATTTAAAAAGTTTTCATAAGTGGAAAAACTATGAACTTATTTTAGAGAACCACAATATCTACGTCTACCCTAGATTATCTAAAGGAAAAGTAGATACTCAATTTAATGATCATCCTAAAATTACAAAGGTTAATGCTCCAATTATGGAACTCTCTTCAACCTTTATAAGAAATGAAATTAAAAACAAAAAAAATGTACGCCCTATATTGCCAGAACATGTATGGCAGTTTATTGACGAGATGAATTTTTATAGGTAACACATTCCTGCGAAGGCAGGAATCTCATGAAGAAAACCCTATATCCTTAAAGTTTAAACATAATCTGTCTCAAACTTTTTGAAAGCAGTAGTCTAAACATTTAAAATTCTGTAATAATTTATGGGATTCCCGTTTTCACGGGAATTTAAAAATGATAAAAAGCATCTTCATAATGCGTCAATTGTTCCGTGGTTTTATTCTTTAATACTGCAACAATATCAAAACGTGTTTCTAATTCTATATCATGTTCAAGAATAAAAGCATCCATCGCTTTTACCAATAATTTTATTTTGCTTGGAGTTACAAATTCTTGCGGATCACCAAAAAAATCAGAATTTCGAGTTTTCACTTCAACACAAATCATCACATTATTGTGTTTAGCAATAATATCAATTTCAGCTTTTTGAAACACATAATTACGAACTACAATTTCGTAACCCTTTTTTACAAGGTAATCTGTAGCGAGTTGCTCTCCTAGCTGACCAAGTTCATTGTGTTGTGCCATTTTCTTTAGTCTTTTTCTCTGTACGATACAAAAATTAATTCCACCTAAAAGTTAACAATCAATATACAAAATTGTGTCATCTTGAAGTAATTTTACCTCATTTTCATCGCATCATCTTCATTCAAAACCTTTATAAATCTTACAATTAGCCATATCTTTACAATCACTTTAAAGTTAGCCAAATGGTTCGTCATATTAAATGCCCTAATTGTGGCATCTATAACACAAATGCAGATTACTGTACCAATTGCAATACACTTTTATCTTATAAAAAAAGACGTGAATTAGCCTTTGCACAAGAAGAAAAAAAGCGTCGGGAACGTGAGCGTATTCAAAAAGAAGCCTCTCCTTCATTTTTTGAAAAACACAAAGACCATCGTTTTTTAATCGTACGTATTTTTGTAAAAATCACCCATTCTATTTGGATGGCATTTATGGCTATAGGCATGTTTATTGCTTGGTTAATTACAGCAATTGCAGCATGAAAATTTTAAAACATCCTATTTTCTACATAAGTATGTTAGTGGCTTTTGCAATTTACATAGCGCAGAAGTTTGTTTTACCACTACCAAATTGGGTGTACTTTTATATGAATGACTTTTTATGTATGCCTATTGTATTGAGCTTATGCTTAGCTACTATAAGAATAATTAAAAGAACAGAATCTCTTTATGTTCCTCTACTAATAGTATTAATACTAACCACTTACTTTACACTATATTTTGAATGGCTAATGCCTAAACTTAATACACGTTATACGTTTGATAAATTTGACATTGTACTTTACTACCTAGGAGCGCTTTTATTTTTTAGATACCAAAAAAGATTATTCTGAAAACTTTAAAGTCGATTGCTCTTTTGCCACTGTTAATTCTACTGTTCTACCTAAAACCAAAGCTCTATTGTCTTTTTCATGACCAGCAGGTACATTAAAGGCAATTGGAAAATCGTAATCTTCTAATGCATCTAAAATCAATTGCTCTACTGAAGTTCCCCAAAGCGTCGTATTTTTTCGCATTTTAGACATATCACCAACCACAAGCCCATTTAAATGATCAAAATAACCAGCACGTTTCAGACTCTGCAGCATACGATCTATATGATATTTGTATTCACCAATTTCTTCAATAAACAAAACCTTTCCAGACGTATCAATACTTTCTTTAGAGCCTAACATGGTATGTAACATCGTGAGATTTCCTCCAACCAATTCGCCTGAAGTTTCTCCTACTCTATTATACTCAGATCCTTCTAAAGTGTAATCCGTTGGACTGCCAAATAGAGCGGTTTTAAACGTCTCAACTGATGCTGCTATCTCTGTTAAATCGGTAGTTAAACTCACACTCATAATTGCATGTAAAGACTCAAACCCTTCATTATGCAATTGATTATGTAAAGCTGTGATATCACTATAACCAACAACCCATTTTGGATGTTTTTTAAATTCAGCGTAATCTAATTTATCTAAAATCCGAACCGTTCCATAACCACCTCGCGCACACCAAATCGCACTCACAGTAGGATTATCCATAACGCTTTGCAGATCTATACAACGCTCATAATCATCTCCTGCAAAATGGTTAGACTGGCTAAATACATGGTCTCCAACAATAGCATTCAAACCCCAACTTTGTAAAAGTTTAACCGCTTGTTGTACTTCTCCTTCACGACTTTTTAAAATTCCAGAAGGCGCTACAATAGCAACTGTATCTCCTGCTTTTAAATATGGTGGTTGTATTAATTTTGAAGTCATATCCATAGATTTATTGGTTTCTATTTGCGCTCTAACATTGGTATTCACAACCATAATAATAAGTAAAATGAGATATGAAACGTACTTTTTCAAAATCATAAAATAGTTTTTGTAAATATAAAAAGTAAAAATTGAAGCCAATAAAATAATATAACGAATAACACTTTAAAAAAGTACTTCTGCATTTTCAACTTCAATTTAAATCAGTCAGAAGTTTTAACGCATAAAAAAAGAGATGATCCTATATTAAGACCATCTCTTTTTGTAAAAAATTAGTACAATTATTAATTGAATAATGCTTTAGTTTTTGTTGTATTAGAAGCTGCTGATCGACTTAATTCAGATGAGTAATCAACAGACACTAAAGATCCTGTATAGTATCCCGAAAAAGAAGTTCCATTATAAGTCGTTCCTTCAAATTCAAACTCGTAAGAAGAACCATCATCTAAAACTGTAAACGTACCTGAATTTATTTCAAATGCCTCGTAATCTTCATCAAAAGCAGTTTCGATGATTACCTCAGCAGAGCTATATGTACCCGCTTCTATGCCATTCCCAAAGGTATATACACCCTCTTCCAAATCTTGTGAATTTGATGTAAATAATTCAAAATATACTCCAGAAAACGTATCATTAGTAGGTATAGCTTCACCATCTACAATTCTAATTCCTGAGTCCACTAAAGAAACATCAAAGTTATATACACCATCAAAAGATTCGCCATAATCCGCGATAATTCCCGATTTTAATTGATATTCCGTATCACCATAAACTAATACACCTGAACCACCAGCCGTTCCTCCGTCTCCATCATCATCACTTCCACAAGAAAAAGATACTAAGCTAATTGACACTAATAGAAAAAGTAATTTTAAATTCTTCATTTTATAAATTTGTTTGATTAAGTCGCCAAAAGTAATTTTTTTTGTAAAAAATCAAAATAATCTGCTTTTTTTTCGACGAATCGTTTCTTTATTTCATTACAATTCACACAACAAAATGCTTACTTTTGTAGCTTCAAAAAAAAATAAAAACCATGTCGAAGAGATATACCATAACAGCAGCATTACCATACACTAACGGCCCAATTCATATTGGACATTTAGCTGGTGTTTATGTACCTGCAGATATTTATTCTAGATATTTAAGATTAACTGGCAATGACGTTGCTTTTATTTGCGGAAGCGATGAGCACGGTGTACCCATTACCATAAAGGCGAAAAAAGAAGGAGTGACTCCACAAGATATCGTTGATAAATACCATGCTATTATCAAGCAGTCTTTTATTGATTTTGGTATTACATTCGATAACTACTCACGTACTTCAGCAAAAATTCATCATGATACAGCTCAGGAGTTTTTTAAAACCCTTTACGACAAAAATGAATTTGTAGAAGAAGTGACTGAACAATTATACGATGCTGAAGCGAATCAGTTTTTAGCAGATCGTTTTGTAACAGGAACCTGTCCTAAATGTGGGAATGAAGAAGCTTATGGCGACCAGTGTGAAAGCTGTGGATCCAGTTTAAATGCTACAGATTTAATTAACCCTAAATCGGCAATAACTGGTAATATACCAACTTTAAAAGAAACCAAACACTGGTTTTTACCTTTAAATAAACACGAAGATTTTCTACGTGAATGGATTTTAAAAGGTCATAAGAAAGATTGGAAACCTAATGTTTACGGTCAAGTAAAATCTTGGATTGACGATGGCTTACGTCCACGTGCCGTAACCAGAGATTTAGATTGGGGAATCCCAGTACCTGTTGAAGGTGGCGAAGGCAAAGTGCTTTACGTTTGGTTTGATGCTCCTATTGGTTACATCTCTGCAACCAAAGAATGGGCAGAACGCGAAGGTAAAAACTGGGAAGATTATTGGAAAGACGAAGACACCAAATTGGTACACTTTATTGGAAAAGATAATATTGTGTTTCACTGTATTATTTTCCCATCCATGTTAAAAGCTGAAGGCTCTTATATTTTACCAGACAACGTACCAGCTAACGAATTTTTAAACTTAGAAGGTCAGAAATTATCAACCTCTAAAAACTGGGCGGTTTGGTTACCAGATTATTTAATCGATTTCCCCAATCAGCAAGATGTGTTGCGTTACGCCTTAACTGCAAATGCCCCAGAAACTAAGGATAACGATTTTACATGGAAAGATTTTCAAGCCAGAAACAATAATGAATTAGTGGCTATCTTCGGAAACTTTATCAATCGCGTGGTGGTTTTAACTAACAAATATTACGGCGGCATTATTCCTGAACCATCAGACTATTCTACGATTGACGAAGAAACTTTAGCGACTGTAAAAGCTTATCCTGCTGTGATTTCGAGTTCAATTGAACGTTACCGTTTTAGAGAAGCAAGTCAAGAATTGATGAACTTAGCACGATTAGGAAATAAGTATTTAGCAGACGAAGAACCATGGAAAACGTTTAAAACAGATGAAGCACGTACTAAAACCGTAATGTTTGTGGCCTTACAAATTGCTTCTGCTTTAGCGGTTTTATCTGAACCATTTTTACCGTTCACGTCTAATAAACTAAAATCAATTCTTTGTCATTCCGCACTTGATGCGGAATCCACTTGGGATGATATCAGTTCTAAAGAGGTACTGCTACCTGCCAACCACCAAATAGGAAAAGGCGAGTTGTTATTCTCTAAAATTGAAGATGCACAAATTGAAGCACAATTAGAAAAACTAATCACGAGTAAAAAAGCTAACGAAGCGGCTAATAAGGTTGTAGAACCACAAAAGGAAGAAATCACTTTTGAAGACTTTACCAAACTAGATTTACGTGTTGGTACCATTCTCGAAGCAGAAAAAATGCCTAAAACCAAAAAACTTTTAGTCTTAAAAGTCGATACAGGTATAGACACCAGAACTATTGTTTCTGGTATTGCAGAAAGCTTTAAGCCTGAAGAAGTGATTGGAAAACGCGTGACTGTTTTAGTCAACCTAGCACCACGAAAATTAAGAGGTGTAGAAAGTCAAGGGATGATTTTAATGACTGAAGACGAAGGTGGTAATTTAGTGTTTGTAAATCCAGATACTGATGCTGTAAATAATGGATTACAGATTAGCTAGTATGAGATCGATAGGAATCATAATTGTTTTTCTTACTTTTAATCTTCAACCATTAATAGCACAAACCAATTGGTTTTCTATCGATACAAACAAATTCACGGAAGACCAGGGTTTAAGACAAGTTATTAATATTGTTAACGAACAAACTAACGAACTTGCTGTATTCTTTAGGTATAGAACATTTATTGTGGCTCATATTTATGACGAAACAGGCAACACTGTAAACACCTTTAAAGTACAAACTCTCCCAAAATATCATCATAATTATTTTGGAGCATCGTTTATAAAGGATAAAATCTATACGCTATTTTTTAAAAGTGATTTTGGAACAAAATTTAGTGCCCTAACTATAAATTTTAATACGTCTAGTTTTCAGTATTCAGATAAGCTAAATATGCCTTTAAAATCTGAAAAAATAGTAGGTTCATTTGAGTACAAATCAAAAACACACCTATTAACGACAGTAAAAAAAACCTCAAAATTAAAAATTTACCAACTTAACGATTTCAAAAACTTTACAGTAGAAACTTTCGATTTTTCAAATACTAAGTTTGTAACCTATAGAGGTTTTGATAGTAATTTAAATGAGATTTTAAAAGGCCCAAACGCAGATCCAAGTGCATCTATGGTCAACCATGGAGAACCAACACCTCTCGAAACTGTAACACCACACAATAAAGTCTATCTCAATAAAGATAAACTAATTATAACCAATGATATCGATGATTTACACACGAGGGTTATTTCTATCAATTTAGAAACTAAAGAACAAGCCTATCATAAATTCCCCAAACCATCTTACGACAAAAAAGACCGTGGAAGCAAATCCAATTCTTATGTTTTAGATCATCTTTTATTTAATATGTATATCTCAAAAGAAAAGCTCGATTTTTCTGTTTTTGATATGGATACTAAAGATTTAGTTAAAAATATAGTGCTTTCGGATAAGGACTCTATCGCCTTTAAAAATTCGCCCATTATTTTAGAAGGTGGCGACTTTCAAAGTTATAGGGAACTCGATAGAACCAAACAGTTTATGAGAAAGGTCACAAACTCAAATCCTGGGATAAGTGTTTATAAAAATAACGGTAAATATGTTGTGACTGTAGGCAGTAGTGAAACAACAACTACGTCACCATTTATGGTGTATTATGCAGGTGGTGCTATCGGTGGACTGGTAGCTGGCATCACATCGTCTGTCTTAACAACTAGTTTTCTTACCTATACCAAAACTAAATCTACGCGCATCGAATGTCTTTTTGACAACCAATTGAATAGTATAGAAGGCTCAATTCCCGAAAACAATTTTAATATCATTAATGCTTATACAGAAAGTAAATCCGACACAAAATTTAATTTTGAGTCTATATTAAAAATAAACAAAAAATATGTTCTCGGTTATTTTGATGAAAACACAATGGAATATAAATACCTTAATTTTTAACCATATCCGGTAACACTTCGCATTTAGCTAATGCATTAACAATTTAATCTTTTGAAATAATACACCCGTCCTTGTTTGAGTAATTTTGAATTGAAACAATACTCGAAACAATGAAAAAGATAGCACTTGTACTTATAACCTTTTGCTTTTTATCTTGCGGAGCTTCTAAAACAGTTAGACAATCTAAAAAAACGATTAAAGGAGATTGGACACTAACGTCTATAAAGTCTTCAGCCATTGGAGGTTTAAAAATCACACTTCTTAATGATGCCGAAAAAGCCTGCTTCGAAAATAGTACATGGCAATTTATACCAAATAACAATACAGGAACTTATACTCTATTTGGAATGAATTGCTCTTCCGATAAACGATTTTTCGTATTCACCATAGATGAAATTAATGAAGATAACGGCTTGTATAATTTCCTATTAAAACCTACCAACAAAAAAGGCAAATCAGAAACTAATGCAGGATTCAGACTCGAACTCACGTCTTTATCTGAAACCGCTATGCAGTGGCAACAAATGGTGACCTTAGACGGAAAGCCCATCACCATTACAATGAACTTTATTAAACTATAAATATTATGAAATTATTGAATTATAAATTAACAATAGCCATAAGCTTATCATTACTTTTAGTACTGATGACAAGTTGCAAGGCAATAGACAATGCCAATAACAAACAAAAAGGTGCAGCCATTGGAGCTGCAGGTGGAGCCATCCTTGGTGCTATCATTGGAAACAATGTAGGCAAAGGTGGCAAAGGAGAATTAGGCGCTGTTATTGGTGGAGTTGTTGGTGGTGGAGCCGGAGTACTTATTGGAAACAAAATGGACAAACAAGCCCAAGACATTGAAACTGAAATTCCTGGCGCAACCGTTGAACGTGTAGATGACGGAATTGTACTCACTTTTGATGAACAAAGTGGTGTGTATTTTGATACTGAAAAGTATAATATCAATGCTAAATCGCAAGAAACACTTAACAAATTAGCAAGTGTATTTACAGAATATCCAGATACAAACATTCTAGTCGTTGGCCATACAGATAGTTCTGGTAATGATGCTTACAACATGACCTTATCTAAAAATAGAGCTGAAGCTGTAACCAATTACCTAACTGGAAAAGGTTTAAGTAGCGGACGATTTACAACCCATTGGTTTGGCGAAGAACAACCGATGTATGATAATACAACAGCAGAAGGCCGTTCTAAAAACAGACGTGTCAATATTGCTATTGTGCCTAACGAAACGATGATTAATGAAGCGAAAAAAGAAGCCGGATCTAATGAATAACTTTTGCTAAAACTATTCGGCAATTACAGCAGAGTTAAATATATTACAGACCTTATAATTTTAAATGTATAAGGTCTTTTTTTATGATGATAACATATATAGTTAAACACACGCAATTAGCAGAAAAAAACATAAAAAGTACCATTCAGTTACTGAATGAAGATTGTACTATTCCTTTCATTTCGAGGTACCGAAAAGAAGCTACAGGAAATTTAGACGAAGTACAAATTGGAGATATCGTCAAATACAAAGCGCTATTTGAAGCTTTAGAAAAACGAAAAATCGCCATTTTAAAAACTTTGGAAGAACAAGACGTTTTAACCGAAGACTTAAAACAAAAGATTGAAAATACTCAAGACCTCACCACGCTTGAGGATCTGTATTTACCCTTCAAGAAAAAACGAAAAACCAAAGCTGAGACGGCTCGTAAAAATGGCTTAGAACCTTTGGCTAAAATCATCATGAGTCAAAAGGCAAATGACATCGAATCTATTGCATTTAAATATGTAAAAGGCGACCTTTCATCTGTTGATGAGGCTTTGGAAGGAGCCAGACATATTATTGCCGAATGGATTAATGAACGTGTGGATATTAGAAACAATCTACGAAACCAATTAGAGCGTCATGCTCAAATTTCTACTAAGGTTATAAAAACTAAAAAAGTCGATGAAAAAGCGCAAAAATTTAGAGATTACTTTGATTGGTCCGAAAGTTTAAGCCGTATTCCTTCTCACCGACTATTAGCTATTTTAAGAGCAGAAAGCGAAGGCTTTATTCGTGTGAAGATTGAAATTGACGACGTACGTGCTTTAGAACATATAGACCATAGAATTATACGCAGCAAAAACGCCTGTGCAGACCAGATTGAACTCGCTATTTCAGATGCTTACAAACGTTTATTATTTCCATCGTTAAGCAATGAAGCCCTTCAAAAAGCAAAGGAAAAAGCCGATGAATCTGCGATTACTGTTTTTGCCAAAAATTTAAAGCAACTCTTATTAGGCTCACCTATTGGCGAAAAACGCGTTTTAGCCATTGACCCTGGTTTTAGAACAGGTTGTAAAGTCGTTTGTTTAGATGCACAAGGAGCTTTAAAACATAATGAAACGATTTATCCACATGCTCCAAAAAACGATAGTATTGGTGCTATAAAAAAAATTTCCTCTTTAGCTGAAGCTTATAAAATTGAAGCCATTGCCATTGGAAACGGAACCGCATCTCGTGAAACTGAAGCTTTAATTCGAAAAATTCAGTTTAAAAACGACATCCAGGTGTTTGTGGTTAGTGAAGCTGGAGCAAGTATTTATTCGGCATCAAAAATTGCTAGAGACGAATTCCCCAATTACGATGTTACAGTTCGTGGTTCAGTTTCTATTGGAAGACGTTTGCAAGATCCTTTAGCCGAATTGGTAAAAATTGACGCTAAATCTATTGGAGTTGGACAATACCAGCATGATGTGGACCAAACAAAGCTTCAAAAACAACTCGATGTTGTGGTTGAAAATTGTGTGAATGCCGTTGGTGTTAATATTAACACCGCAAGCATACCACTACTCAGTTCGGTTTCTGGAATTGGACCAAAACTAGCAGAAAACATTTTTAATTATCGAAATGAAAACGGAGCCTTTACATCGAGAAACGCTATTAAAAAAGTGCCACGTTTAGGAGGAAAAGCTTACCAACAAGCAGCCGGTTTCTTGAGAATTCGCGATGCTAAAAATCCTTTAGATAATTCATCTGTGCATCCCGAAACTTATAAAATCGTCGAAAAAATGGCTAAAGATGAAGGGGTTTCGCTTCAAGACCTAATAGGAAACAAAACCATTCTTCAAAAAATAGACTTAAAAAAATATTATACAAAAACGGTTGGTTTGCCTACGCTTCAGGATATTATAAAAGAACTAGAAAAACCTGGATTAGACATCAGAGAAACAGCCAAAGTGTTTACATTCAACCAAAATATAAAAACCATCACCGATTTACACGAAGGACAATTATTGCCAGGCATCGTTAATAATATCACCAATTTTGGTTGTTTTGTCGATATTGGGATTAAAGAAAGTGGACTGATTCATGTGTCAAATTTATCGGATAGTTTTGTAAAGGACGTTAACGAACATGTGCATTTACATCAGCAAATTATCGTCAAGGTTTTAGAAGTTGATGTGGCTCGTAAACGGATTCAATTAAAGCTTCATAACTAGATGCTCAAAATAGCTTTTCATCCTATATATAAACATCCACTTCCAAAAGGACATCGGTTTCCTATGGAAAAATATGAATTATTACCACAGCAACTTTTACACGAAGGCACCTGTACTCAGGCTAATTTCTTTCAACCAGAAAAGCCTAATGACAAACATATTCTTGCTGTACATGACCCTGAATATTATTATGATTTAGTGAATTTAACTCTAGATCAACGCGCTGCTCGTAAAATAGGGTTTCCGTTAAGTAGAGCTTTAGTACAGCGGGAAATATTGATTGCAGACGGTACAATTAAAGCTAGTGAATTTGCTTTAAAACATGGTATCTCCATGAATATTGCAGGTGGTACACATCATGCCTTTTCAAATCGTGGAGAGGGATTTTGTATGCTAAATGACCAAGCAATTGGAGCAAGGTACCTTCAACAAAATAGCTTAGCACAAAACATTTTAATTGTAGACTTAGACGTACATCAAGGCAATGGAACAGCAGAGATTTTTCAGAACGACGCTTCTGTTTTTACATTTTCTATGCATGGAAAAAGCAATTATCCATTTAAAAAAGAGCAAAGTGATTTAGATATCGCTTTAGAGAATGATACTGATGATTCTGCTTATTTAAAATTATTAGAAAAGACGTTACCCAACCTCATCGCAGAACAACAACCAAATTTTATATATTATTTATGTGGTGTTGATGTAATTAAAACCGACAAATTAGGAAAACTGAGCCTGACCGTTGATGGTTGTAAAGCTAGAGACCGTTTTGTTTTAGAACAGTGCAAAGCCAATCAAATTCCTGTTATGTGTAGTATGGGCGGCGGTTATTCCCCAAAAATCAAAACGATTGTAGACGCGCACGCAAACACATTTCGATTAGCTCAAGAGATTTACTTTTAATCTAAAAAAGCAATTTTTCACAAATATTTTACCAACGGATTAACTATTCCTATCTTTGTGAGAAACACTACAAATATGTTATCAAAATCTATAGAAACCGCACTAAATAAGCAAATTAGAATCGAAGCTGAATCCTCTCAAGCCTATTTAGCTATGGCTATTTGGGCAGAAGTAAAAGGCCTAGAAGGTATTTCTAGTTTTATGTACAGCCAATCTGATGAAGAGCGCGAACACATGCTAAAGCTTGTTAAATTTGTAAACGAACGAGGAGGACATGCACATATTTCAGAACTAAATGCCCCAAACGTAACGTTTACATCGTATAAAGCCATGTTTGAAAAACTTTTAGAGCACGAAATTTTTGTATCTGAAAGTATTAATGAGTTAGTTCACATCTCTTTACAAGAAAAAGATTATGCCACGCACAACTTTTTACAATGGTATGTTTCTGAACAAATTGAAGAAGAAGCCATGGCTAGAACAATCCTAGATAAAGTAAAAATGATTGGTGATGACAAAGGCGGATTGTATTTATTTGATAGAGACATACAACAACTTACCGTTAACTCAGCAGCAGACACACCTGGAGCATAAATGTTAAAATTTATTTAGATTAATTATAAATAGTTATTTTTGTCCTGAAAACTTAAAGATTTCCTTTTGCAGGAAAACTAAAGATGGGCAAAAAGAAGAAAAACAAAAAGTTAAAAAAGGAACGTATTAAGGTTCTTGAAGCTTCTGGTATTGAAACACTTGGCAAAGTAAAAACCA
Source organism: Winogradskyella psychrotolerans (assembly GCF_018860565.1). GTDB lineage: Bacteria > Bacteroidota > Bacteroidia > Flavobacteriales > Flavobacteriaceae > Winogradskyella > Winogradskyella damuponensis. Next base: position 369,381 of record NZ_JAHKPS010000022.1, on the reverse strand, counting down.
AATGTTGTAAAAAATATAAAAAAGCAGAAAACAAGCGTTGTAAAAAATGTCCTTGTTTTGATTTACTCAAAAAAGTGGCTTAAACCTAAAACAACTCTTTTTTAAATACGTAATAAACTTCAAATCTACAATAGATTTACAAACGACAACAGCAACCCTATTGGTTGCTGTTTTTGTTTTTTATAGACTTTCCTAAATCATAAAAACACGTTATAACTACAATCTATAACAACGAGGTGCTTATCATCAATCACTATACTTGAATGTTATGTTGTGAGCATTAACAACGCAAAAAAAAGATTAACTATTAAACTCACTCAAAAAATAGAAATAACGCATTAAAATCATCTTTAATTCTCTTAAAACAAATTAAAAGTCACACCTAAATATTTTAAATGTATATTTATCATAATTCTATTTTTGCATAAAAACAGATAAAAGTCACACCTTTATAAACAAAAATAATAAAGCCTAAAATTATTTAAAGTTTGTTACTTGTTTCTAAAGAAATGTATTGAAATGATAGCATCAGACCAATTAGTCACCTACATGTTGATTTTATTAGCAGTTTATGCTGCTGTAATCTTATTTTTTGTCATAAGAGGAGCACGAAAAAACACGAGCATTAACGATTATGCCGTTGGCAATATTGGCTTCCCATCGTGGGTTGTTGGTTTGTCTTTAGCCGCTTCAATGACAAGTGCCGCAACATTTATTATTAATCCTGGATTTATTGCACTCTACGGAATTTCTGGCGTCATCTCGTTTGCTTTTGTATTACCAATTGCAGCCTTTATATCTCTTATCGTTTTTACAAAAGGCTTTGTAAAACAAGGCAATGCTGTAAAAGCAACCACCATGGCACAATGGATTGGCAAACGCTATAACAGCAAGAATTATGCTTTTTTCTTTGGTATTATTGCCTTATTACTCATCACATTTATTGTACTCATCAATGTTGGGTTAACTCAAGTCATCTCAAAATCACTTAACATGGATCCCTTTTATGTGCTTATGGGAATTACCGTTTTTGTCTTTGGTTATATGATGTTTGGCGGCGCAAATTCTATGGTTTACACCAATACCATTCAAGCCATTATTATGTGTATTGTTGCGCTTATTTTAATTGGTTCGGGCTACGAATATTTTGCCGATGGTATCACTGGCTTTTTTGAGAAACTAAATGCAATCGATCCCAATTTAACAAAACCAACAAATACAGAAAGTTTCCTATTTCGAGATTATTTTGAAATCATCGTTACCCAAATTGTTATTGGAGTTGCTATTGTTTGCCAGCCTCATATAATCACAAAATCATTATTATTAAAAGATTCAAGTAAAATAAACACCTATCTATTTAGCGGCATAGCTTTTATGATAGTGTTCTTTTTAGTGGTGATTGTAGGCTTATATGCACGCATCAGTTTTCCAGATTTTATGGTAAACGGAAAACAACTACGAATGGATGAAATTATCCCAACCTACGTCGTTACAAAATTTTCTGTAGGTGTAGGCCTAGTCATTGTTGTTGGATTAATTTCCGCAGGTTTATCTACTCTAGAGAGTTTAATTCAATCCTTATCTATTACAATTACCTCAGATATTATAAACCCTTTATTTAAAAATAAATTTACCGAAAAAACCATAACTATTAACAAAGTCGTGATTGTTGTATTAGGTATTGTAAGTTTTTTACTAAGTTGGGAACAAATTAAAAATCCAAACGTAAGTGTTGCCATTTTTGCCCAAAATGGGGTTTACGCTTATTTTGCTGCTGCTTTTGTTCCTGTTTTGTTTGGTACATTTTTAAATCATGTATCTACACGTTCGGTTTTTATTGCTAGCATTACAGCCATTGTCGTTCATTTTGGAATTTACTACGGAAGAATTACACCTTACATGCAAGAACCCGTAAATAATCCAGGTGTTTCGGCAGCTATCGGAATTATAACATCACTTATTATAGGTTTTATCATTTATAAAATAGATTCAAAAAAAGCAAAACTTGGACAGACTAGATTGGACAGCTAAATGGGCCGATTACACGCCTAATAAAATTGCTATAACATCGTATGATGCTAACAAAACTTATACGTATAGCGACTTGCATGTCTACGCCAATAGGTTAATTGAAAAATTTACAGCACTTAATCTCGAAGAAGGAGACCGAGTTGCCGTTTTAGCAGATCATGGCTTAGAATATATAGTGCTTTTTGTGGCTTGTCAACGTATGGGACTCGTTATTGTGCCCCTAAATTACCGTCAATCTGTTAACGAAATTTCTAAACTCGTCACCGATTGTACACCATGTATATTTATTTATAATAACAATCACAAAATTAAAGCCGAACAATTACCTATTCAAAATTTAAAAGTTACAACTTTTGAGAAGTTGGCTCATTATTATTTAAACTCAGAAAATTCTACCACCAAAACCTTCCAAATTAAAGAAGACAACCCGCTATTTATTTTCTATACATCTGGAACAACAGGCACACCAAAAGGCGTTATTTACACGAATAAAATGCTTTTTTGGAATAGCTTAAACACCTCCATGCAACTCGGAATTACATTTAGAGATTCCACTATAAACACATTACCGCCTTACCATACTTCTGGATGGAATGTTTTTGTCACTCCATTATTACACAAAGGCGCACATATTGGCATGTTAGAAAAGTTTGATGCCCAAAAAATATTATGTCTTTTAGAGCTCAACCAAACCACATTATTTATGGCATTGCCAACCATGTTATTAATGATGCAAAAAACACCTGTTTTTAAGGACGTTAGCCTAAAAAAATTACGCTATATCATATCTGGTGGTGAAAAAGTATCTTCTGAGCTTGTGAGCTTCTGGAAAACTAAAAAAAACATTTATATAAGACCAGGCTATGGGCTAACCGAAGCCGGCCCAAGCATTACATCATTGCATCATGAAATGGCAGAACTAAAACCTAACTCCATTGGAAAACCCAACTTTTATTTAGACATTAAAATCGTAAATAAAGATGGAGTAATCGTTAAGCCAAATGAAGTTGGTGAACTCTGTATAAAAGGTGATATTGTGACACCTGGCTATTGGAACAACTCGGTAAAAACAAGTAATAAAATAAAAAAAGGTTGGTTATTTACTGGTGATTTTGCCTATAGTGATAACGAAGGATTTTTATATATAAAAGGGCGAAAAAACGACATGTATATTTCTGGTGGCGAAAACATCTATCCACAAGAAATTGAAGTCCACCTTGAAAATATTAAAGGCATAAAAAAAGCCGTTGTTCTAAGCATGAAAGATGAAAAATGGGGAGAATGCGGCATAGCATTTGTAACCTCAGCAAACAAAGACCTTTCGGTAACAAAAATTAGAGACGTATTAACAACTAACCTCGTAGCTTTTAAACACCCAAAGCACATATTTATTTTGGATGAAATTCCATTAACTAGCTTAGGAAAAGTATCGAGAAAAAAACTAACAAAATATTTTAACGCTATAAAATCCCAACAATGAAACAATTCGGAATAGTATTAATAATTGCTCTTTTTAACACTACATTATTTTCGCAAAACACTAAAAAACCAATGAAAGATATACTTTCAGACTATAATTTTAAAACCCACATAACAACTTTAGATAGTTTAGAAATTAGCTACATTAAAGAGGGAAATGGAAAAAAAACATTACTCTTTGTACATGGTCTAAGCAGTAATTCTGATGCTTGGTCTAAAAATATTGTAACGTTAAAAAACGACTATACTTGTGTCGCCATAGATTTACCTGGTTACGGAAAATCTTCTAAGCCAAAAGCAGATTACACTCCTTCTTTTTTTGCGGAATTTATGCATCAATTCATTGAAAAATTAGAGTTAAAAAACATCATCCTAGTTGGTCACTCTATGGGTGGACAAGCAAGTATAAAATTTGCAACAACTTATCCTGATACTATTGAAAAACTGATTTTAGTTGCACCAGCCGGTTTAGAGCAGTTTACAGAAACCAATGCCACATTTATGAAGGCTTATTTCACTCCTGAAATGGTTAAAAACACAACTGATGCACAAATTGAGAAAAATTATGCTCTTAATTTTCACTCCATACCAGATACGGTTTCAAATATGATAGATGACCGAATGAAAATTAAAGACGCATCCGATTTTGAAGCGCATTGTAATGCTATTGTTAATAGTGTTTCTGGTATGCTAGACGAACCTGTTTTTAAAGATTTAGAAAACATTTCACAACCAACTTTGGTCCTTTTTGGAGATAAGGATGCACTGATTCCTAACCGCTATTTTAATCCAAAGCTAACTATTGAAGACATTGGCAAAATAGCACACGATCATATTAAATCTGTCGAAGTTGAATTTATAAAAGATGCAGGTCACTTTGTGCAATACGAAAAACCAACAGAAGTGAATGCACTCATTCAGCAATTCTCCAATAAAAAATGAAAACTAAGCTTAAAAAATTTACGGAATTTAGCAAAACCATTTTACCTAATGAAGCTAAATACCTTAAAGACAAATATCAATTTACAGATTCAGAAAAACGCCGCATTATTTCATTAGTAATTGCCAATGCCTTATCTCAAAATAAACCTATAGATTTTGATGATAAAATTGATAAAAGAAAATATTCTTATATAAAAGTCTGGATTGAAAAGAAATTAGCAAGTATAGATGTTGATGCTACTATAGCTTGGATTATGTCTTTAAATAAAAAAATCCTCACAGATGCAATAGCTTCAAATGAAGAAAAAGAATTTTTACACTACATTTCTACCTACAAAAACATTGAATATAATTTTCAAAATTTATACGAGCTTGCCAAAGAATACAAGTCTTACCTCTTGGTAAGAATGCGTTATAAAGACCATAAAACAGTTGCTGATTTTATAGAATCCTACAGAATACACTACAAAGAATCTATAATTATTAAAGACAAATTATATGCAGCAACAACAGAAATTACCAACCAATACACTCTTAATAATAACGAAACAAAACACTTAGAATCTTGGCTTTTAAAAACTTTTAACGACAAAAATATTGATGGTAAAAACAGATATCAAGCCTTTGTTTTACTCGCTTTTATGTACACTAATTATAATGAAAATGATAAATTAAAAATTATTTTCGATCAAATAGACTATTACTTCAATGAAGGCGAAATGTACTCTAGACGCATCTTATCTAATTATTATGCCAGCAGAGTTTTACTACATTCTAAACAAGATGAATTTGAAAAAGCAGAGTTTTATGGCTACTTATCCATTAGGCAAAATAATAATGACGCCTTAATGTACTTAAATAATTTAGTCGCTATTTTATTACGAAATCACAAACCTGAAAATGCATTTTCGCTTTTAGAAAATCATCATGATTTATATAAGGAAACGCATAATTATCATCAAAAAATAGGGTATTGTTCATATCAAATCCGTGTGCTATCTGAACTTAAAAAACATAAATTAGCTGAAGCTACCGCCAAAACCTTTCTAAAGAAATATAAGAATGAAGTCTTAAATCATCGTTGGCATCATTTTTTTACATCTTATATTAATGTGCTCATCATACTAGAAAAATACGAAGATGTTCTAAAATTAGCTTCAAAATTTAACCTTATAGAAAAGGAAAGTGAACGTCAGAAACAAAATAATTATGTACCAAATATATCATGGAGTATTTCACTTTCAAGATATATGGAAGGGCACATAAATTCTAAGCGTCTTTTAGATGAAATAAAAGCACCTCTTAAAGCTATTTGTCCTACAAAAAATCAAAAACAATTGATGATTAAGGTCATTGATACACTTTCTAACAACTTACCTGAAGCCTTTTTAGAATTAAAGTCACACATTTAAACATTTCCACTAAAAACAGTGCTTTTATTATGTAATTCTTAAAAAATTAGTATTTAAAATCAAAAAGTCACACTAATAAGCTCATTAATTTATTGCTTTTTATTCTCTATTTCATAATAGATTGCCTACAAACTAATAAATAAACTAACTTAATCAATTGTCTTATATTATGAAAAAACTATTTTTATTACTAACCCTCATTAGTACGTTTGCTATGGCTGCTCAAAATAGCGGTAGTATAACTGGGATAATTACAGAAGCAAGTGGCACTCCTTTATCCGGAGCAACCGTTTACATTAAATCTTTAGACAAAGGAACAGTAACTGATTACGACGGAAAATTTATTCTAGAGAATATAGCTGCAGGCACATACGACATAGCGATCTCATACGTTGGTTTTGCCACCACAACTCAAAGCATTACAATAATTGCAGGTAAAGCCACATCGCTAAACACATCATTAAAAGAATCGGATAGTATTTTAAATGAAGTGATAATTACAGCAAACAAGAAACCACAAAAAATCACAGATGTACCAGCAACAGTTAATGTTATTACATCAAAAGACATTGAAGAATTTCCAAGTTTCAATATTGGAGAATTAGCCGCACGACAAAAAGGAGTTGATTTTGTAAGAAGTGGTGTATTAGGTACAGGAATTAATATTAGAGGGTTTAACTCGGCTTTTAACTCTAAGAATTTACAAGTTACTGACGATAGATTATCAACATTAATAGCAACAGGTCTACCTTTAGGCTCATTCTCTACAGTAACTAAAGACGATATTGCACGTGTAGAAATATTATTAGGCCCTAACGGAACACTTTACGGCCCTAACGCCCATAACGGTTTAGTAAGTACAATCACCAAAAATCCAAGACAGTCTGAAGGAACCACTGTTGCCTTAGGTTTTGGTAATCAAAGTGTATTTACAACACGTTTTAGACATGCCGAAGCAATTAACGACAAATTCGCTTACAAGTTTCATTTTGAACATTCTCAAGGTAAAGAATTCAACTACGCAGATAGTGTTTATGTAGGCACTAAAGCATATAAAGAGTTGGATTTAGACCGTGATTTTGAATCTTCAAAATATGGAGCTTCCTTATATTACAAACCATCAAAAAGTTCAGAACTTATAGGATATTACGGCCACAGTAACAATAATAATATTGGAATAACAAGTGCTGGTCGTAACCAAATCAAAGATTGGAGTATTGATGTGGCACAATTAAAGTTTGTCTCTAAACACTTTTTCGCTAATACCTATTACACATGGAGTAATACTGAAGACACCTATGCCATGAACCAAAGAACACAAAACTACGTGTCGTTTATAGAAAATGGATTTTCAGAAGAAGAAGCTCGCGAACGCTCCTTTACAGAACAATGGTTTCAATTTGGGCCTAATCCAGGTGACGGTATTCCATTGCAACGTGGTGCTCTTTTTAAAGATGATTCACAACGTTTTAATGCCGAAGCGCAATACAATAATAACTGGAATGATTTCTATGTAACCTTAGGAGCGCAATACCAATTAGACATGGCAGATTCTAAAGGCACATACCTTTTAGATAAAGATGGTATAGATCTAGATCAAACCGGAATTTACACACAATTAGAATACAAACTAGACGATTCTGGATGGGGATTTTTATTTGGAGGACGACTTGACAATCACGAGTTATACGGTTCTAACTTTATTCCAAAAGTTGCCGTGACTAAAAAAGTAAATAACGGCACGTTTAGGTTAACTTACGGAAAAGGTATAGCTGTACCTTCTATTTTAAATCTTAAAGGAAACTTATTTGGTGGTTTAGTAATAGGTAACGGCGAAGGCTTTACATTAACAGATGGTACTAAAGTTCCAAAACTAGATGTTGAAACTATTAACTCTTACGAAATAGGATATAAAGGCCAATTATCAGACAAATTATTTATTGATGTTAATGCATATTACAACCAATCTGACAATTTTATTAGCCCATTAGTTACGGTTTCCGATGCTGCTAATGGCAATAATGTAACACATGTTGGTAACACACCTATTGGAGAAGTTGTTGAAGGCTCTGATGGGTCGTTTATTCTATCGTATTTAAACTTTGGACACGTAGACACATACGGATTTGATATTGGGCTAAACTATTATTTCTCTGATAGCTTTAGAGCTTCAGTTAACTATTCCTATTTTGGTCGTGAGTTAGATACCGATGATCTTGCTAATGACGGAAATTTAGACGGTCAGGTACTAGAGAGCGAACTACCAATTAATACACCAAACAACAAATTTAGTGTTGGACTTCACTATAACAAAGGAAAATTTTACGGAGCTATTTATGGGAGATTTGTTGAAAAATACGATTTCTTCTCAGGCATAAACGTTGCTGCAGAAACACAAGATCAGGATGGTGATGGAGTTAACGAAATTATTGAAAATGCTCAGGTAGGAAGAACATGGAATTATGGCCAACTAGGAGGCTTTACAGTAGATGCAAATGCAGGTTACAACATTACAGACCAACTATCAATGGGACTTAGTATTACCAACCTATTTAACGCAGAAGTTAGAGAATTTGTAGCCTCTCCTATTATAGAAACACTAGCGTCTTTTGAGTTAAAGTACCAATTTAACTTAAAGCAAAAGAAAGCAACTGTTAACTAAGTTTCTAATCCATGTTAAAAATACAAGTTAATAATATAGCACTAGATTATGAAGATCATGGCAAGGGAAACGCCCTTTTATTACTTCATGGTTTAGGATCCACAAAAAAAGATTGGGACGCACAAGTCCCTTTCTTTTCCAAAACACATCGTGTAATTACCGTAGATTTAAGAGGTCATGGAGCATCTACAAAACCTCAAGACGCTTACGGAGTAAAATTAATGACCGAAGATGTTAAGCAACTTTTAGACCAATTAAATATTAAAAAAGCAACACTAGTTGGGTTTTCAATGGGAGGAGCCGTTGCTTTTGAAATGGCCGCAAAACATCCTGAATATTTAGACAATTTGGTCATTGTAAACAGTGGACCAGATTTTAATAATATGGGTAAAATTGGTGAAGATCTTTTAGACAACCGAACCACATTTCTAGAAACAAAAGGGCTAGATGCTTTAGCGAAAGAGATTTCATTTAATATGTTTCCCGAAGACCATCAAATAGATCTAAGAAACGAATTTGAAATCCGTTGTAAAAACAATGATTATAATGCGTACTATAAATCATTTGTCACCTTAATGGATTGGGGCTTGGGAGATAGACTTAAAGACATCACAACAAAAACCTTAGTTGTAGCATCAGACATGGATTACACACCTATCGCCTTTAAAGAAGCCTATGTTAATCGCATGCAAAATGCCACACTAGCTGTAATTAAAAATTCTAGACATGGAGTGGTTTTAGACCAACCCGATGCTTTTAATTTAGAACTTCAAAATTTTTTAAAACAATAGATATAAACATATGAATAAAACCGTTCTCATTACAGGAAGCACAAGCGGAATTGGTTTAGGCATTGCACAGCAATTTGCTAAAGAAGGCTACAATATTATGTTTCATGGTTTAGAAGCCAACGGACAAGCTATAGCAAACGACATTGCTAAAACACACCATATAAAAGTCGGATTTTCTAATGCAAACTTATTGCAACCTGAAGCCATAGAACATTTGGTAGCTAAGACCATAGACACCTTTGGATGCTTACATGTACTTGTTAATAATGCTGGAATTCAATTTGTGTCGCCTATTGAAGACTTCCCAAATCATAAGTATGAAAATATCATAGCCATAAATATGAACGCTGCTTTCTACGCTTCAAAAGCGGCTTGGAAGCAAATGAAAATACAACAATTTGGAAGAATAATCAATGTCTCTTCTGTACATGGTTTAAGAGCATCAGAGTTTAAATCTGCTTATGTCACTGCAAAACACGGTGTCATTGGCATGACCAAAGTACTCGCCTTAGAAGGAGCCGAATTTAATATTACCTGTAATGCTATTTGTCCTGGCTATGTAAAAACTCCTTTAGTTGAAGGCCAAATAAAAGATCAAGCTAAAGCACACAGTATGACAGAAGACGAGGTTGTAGAAAAAGTGATGCTTAAAAAACAAGCCGTAAAACAATTTGTCCCAATTGAAGCCATTGCAGATATGGCCATTTTATTAGCAAAAGATAGCTCAACAACCATAACCGGAACATCATTTGCTTTAGATGGAGGTTGGAGTGCTCAATAGTTGTTAGAAACTGTGATTTATATGTCTGTATCTTATAAACTTCTGCTATTTATAAAATCATACATTTAATAAAAAATAGGCATCAGAACCTTTAAGTGTTAGTCTAAAAATCTGGTGCCTTTTTTTCTTTATTTAGAGCGCTTCACAAATAATGCTCATGTTTTGTAATTTTATAGCCACTTATTAGACTTAGTAGCTATGACTCATACTTTTAAAGAATTTTCTACTAATGCCATATTCAATATTGGAAATGAAAACGACTTACTTCCATTTCAAAAAGCGAAGCAGTGTGAGTTTTACACTTTTATTTGGGCAAAGTCAGAAGCCATTCATCTTATTATAGATAGTGTCCCATTAACTATTCAGCCGCATAGTATTTTAGCCTTAACTCCCATTCAATATCTGCAATATATAGACGGTAGCGATGCTATAGTTTATCAATTTAACAGGGAATTTTATTGTATTAAAGATCACGACCAAGAAGTGAGTTGTGCAGGGATTTTATTTTTTGGAAACACAAATATTCCAATAATTCATTTAGACGCTGTTGAACAACAAAAATTTATAACATTACACTATGTTTTTATAGATGAGTTAGAAACTGAAGATAATATACAAGCCGAAATGCTTAGGATGTTAATGGCTCGATTTATTATTAAAAGCACACGATTACTAAAGGCCAAAGAAGGCATTAGTGAAACTCCCAAAAGCTCTAAAGTAGATTTACTACGTGAATTCAACTTTTTAGTAGAACAATATTTTAAAACCGAACATAGTGTCGCATTCTATGCCAATAAGTTGTTTAAGTCTCCAAAAACCTTATCTAATAATTTCGCTAAACTAAACAGAAGCCCTTTACAAATTATTCATCAACGTATTGTATTAGAAACGCAACGCCAATTAAGTTACACCGATAAAACAGCAAAAGAAATTGCTTACGATATTGGTTATGAAGATGCCTCTCACCTAAGTCGTTTATTCAAAAAATACACCTCATTATCGCCTTCAGACTACAAAAAGAGATTAAACTCTCTTAGTTAGGAAAAATTGACAAGTCTTAGGGCAAATTCTTCATTTCACAGCACATACTTCTATCGCATCTTTGCATTGTAATATTAAAACAATAACAAGATGACACTAAAAAACAAATCCATATTCAATCTCATAGAGATATTTACAAACAGTAGAAAAAAGATAGTAAACACTATTAATACAGAAACGCATTGTGAGCAAAAACATATTCACGATTTCTATTGTGATGCCGAAAAGCCATTTATTGGCTAATTAATTAAAAAGGGAAATAATGACATGCTTTAAGGAATTACAATCATTCTTTAGCATTACAATTTCTAAGAACTTTGTACCAACAAAAAAATTGAAATAAATAATAAAAAACTTGAGTAAAATCAGAACAAAAATTAAAATTATGAACACATTTAATATTTTAACCCGAGAAGATGTTAGCGCTAATAATCAAGCTATTTTTGATAACTTAAAAAAAGCTGTAGGGTTTGTACCCAACTTATATGCAACCTACGCCCATAGTGATACTGCTTTAGAAAATTATTTAACATTTGCCAACGCAAAAACATCTTTATCTGCAAAAGAAAAAGAAGTTGTAAACCTTGCTGTAAGTCAAGTAAATGATTGTATTTACTGTCTTTCTGCACATACTGCTATTGGAAAAATGAACGGTTTTACTGACGAGCAAATACTAGAACTAAGAGCCGGATTTTCTACTGTAAATGACAAATTAGATGCTTTAGCAAAATTGGCTAAAAACATTACAGAAAACAGAGGGAAAACAGACGAAATAGTTTTAGAAAACTTTTTTAATGCGGGTTACACCAAAGGAAATTTAATAGACACTATTGCCTTAGTTGGAGACAAAACCATTTCTAACTATATACACAGTACAACTCAAGTTCCTGTAGATTTTCCAGTAGCGCAACCCTTAGAATTAGAAACTATTTAATTAATTAATAATAATCCATAATATTTAAAAAAAATGAAAAAATTTATTGCAATAATCGTCGTAGCATTAACCTTTACATTAACAGGAAAGGCACAAAACAACATGAAAACTGAAGCTGCCGTTGTATCTTTAGAACAGACCAAAGGAGAGTTTACTCAAAAAACATTAACCTTAAAAGAAGGAGATTATATTTTTGAAATCGCTAATAAAAATGTTGGTCATCAAGTAGGTTTTGTATTAGTTCCTAAAGGAGCAGATGCTTCTAAACCAGAAAACCATATTAAAACCGCTTATGTTACTAAAGCTGTAGAAAATAACACCAAAGAAACATCAAAAGTAACGACATTAACAAAAGGAGAGTATGTCTATTTTTGCCCTCTCAACCCTACACCTCAATACACTTTAACTGTAAAGTAAATTGTTAAATAGTATTTAGTGTTAAACAAAAAGAGCAATCCGGTGGATTGCTCTTTTGTATTTATAAATTGAATTTATAATTATTTCCCTAGCATTAAAAGCTCATTACAAAGTACTTCTGTAGTGTAACGCTTTATACCATCTTTATCTTCCCAAGAACGCGAGGTTAATCTCCCTTCTATAGCAACTTCTTTGCCTTTAGTGACATACTTCTCTACAATCTGAGCCGTTTTTCCCCATGCAATCACATTGTGCCATTGTGTATCTGTGACTTTTTCGCCTTGTGCATTTTTATAACTTTCATTTGTAGCGATAGAAAATTTAGCTAAAATTTTTCCGGATTCAAAATTGGTGATTTCTGGGTCTTGTCCTAAGTTACCAATCAACTGTACTTTGTTTTTAAGTGTGTTCATAATTTCTAAAATTTAATGGTTAAACAGTTAATACTATCGAGTTCTAATGTTTCGACAATGCAAAGATGAAGTGACTTGCAAATAATAATCGGTAGTTAACTGTTTACATCCGTTTGTAATCGTTTGTAAATAATTAAAACCGCCTAATCTATATTAAATCTGAAGAAATAATCTGTAACAACAAAAAAAGCACCCGAAATCAGGATGCTAAATTTCTAACATTTTGGAAGGAGACTGCTTCTTACCAAGTCAATGTGAAGATGTGCCTTGCAAATGTTTACACCTCAAAATTAAATAATACACATCTGTTTAATGTTACGTACTGATTTTATCTGTGTTAAGCTTGTGTTGCTAACATCTTTAATATTTTAAATTAATAGTAAGAGGTTTGCCTTTTATTGTACTTTTATAATTCAATTGACTAAGACAAAATTGATCGGTTATAATAGGCTTATTACCAATAAAAAGATATTTATCAATTATATATTAATACAAAAAAACACATTGTCAATCAATTCCTTTTTCGGTTATGCATTCTAATTGGGAAGCAAAACAAACGAATTGATTTAATACTACGCTAAACCAAACTATGAAACGACTGTTCAGTTACATTTATCCCGTTACAAAAACCATCACCTCTATGTACAGCGGAGAATTAGAAATAACTTGGTACAACGGTAAAAAACATCTTAATTCAGCTAACGCTAATTATAGTTACGGTTCCTTACAGCGTATTTTAAAATATGGCTTAGAACAGATTAAAATCAGCGACGTCAATTCTATATTAGTTTTAGGTATGGGAGGCGGAAGCGTCATAAAAACGCTTCGAAAAAATTTTAACTACACGCATAATATTGAAGCCGTAGAATTAGATCCTGTAATTATTGATATTGCTAATACCGAATTTGGGATTACAGAAAACCAATATCTTAAAATTCATTGTGCTGATGCGTTTTCATTCTTAGAAAGCAACACTAAGAGTTTTGACTTAATTATCATTGATCTCTACATCGACCTTTCGGTTCCTGATAAATTTCTAAGCACTGAGTTTTGGGATCATGTCCTTAAATCAAAATCATCTAAGGGATCATTACTATTTAATGCTTCAGTAAAAGAAACTGATAGCAATAACATTGAAGCTTTAGTGAGTTACCTCAAAACTAAGGTCTACAAAGTTGATGTTTACAAAAAAGTAAACAACACCAATACCATCATCATTACCAGTTCTTTATAATGTTATAAATTAGTATATTGTAAGGACTTAATTTAAAGCTATGCGAAAAAAATGTCCAGAATGCGGAGATGTAATCATTGGCAGAATTGACAAAAAATACTGTAGTGATGGCTGCAGAAATGCACAAAATAATCGTCTCAATAAAGATTCTAAAAACTTAATAAGGAATACCAATAACCGATTAAGAAAAAATTACAGAATTTTAGAAGCGCTTAATCCTAACAAAAAAATGAAGTGCTCTAGAGCCAAACTCATAGAAAAGGGGTTTGATTTTAATTATTTCACAAGCATATACACCACAAAAGCAGGTACTGTTTACTACTTTGTGTACGACCAAGGGTATTTACCTTTGGAAGGTGAGTATTATGCTTTGGTAAAACGCGACGACTAAGAACTTCCTTTAGTTGTGCTATTCCAATTCTCACCCTTAAGTTGTAAAGCCGCTTTTAAAATATCTTTTTGACTAATTTGACCAACCAATTTTCCATTTTCCACAATTGGGAAACGTCGTCTTTTAGATTGCAAGAACTTGTTTGCAGCATCAAAAACATCCATGTCACCATCAATAGTCTCTACATTTGTAGCCATTCGTTTTTCAACATTATCATGCTCTAAAGGCATATTATAATACCTACTTTCACTTAATTGTTTTAAACAATCTCCCTCTGAAATAATACCAACCAATTCATTTCTACTGTTAACTACAGGTCCTCCAGAAATTTTATTATTGATTAAAGACTCTACCACTTCCTGCACAGATTGATCAGGTCTATACGTGATGAGGTTTGTTGTCATATAGTCCCTAACCTTTAATTGTACGGGTTCAGATGTGTTTTGCTGCTTTCGAGCTCCTTGAAAACTTTTTATTGCCATAACGATTAATTTTAGAGTGAATACTAAAGTTACTGAAAATTAATTGGTTAACCAAGCAGAAGTTAAAACGAGTTAGTATTTTGTACATTTACCGTTAATTTAAGACTCTTTATATTGAAAACACAAATTAGCGTTATAGGTTGCGGTTGGCTAGGCCTACCTTTAGCCAAAACCTTGGTTAAAGAAGGCTTTAATGTAAACGGTTCTACAACGTCTAAAGATAAAATAGATATCTTAAAACACTTTCAAATTAAACCGTTTACCATAACCTTAAGCACATCTGGAATTTCAGGTAATTACTCCCAATTTTTAACAGGAAGCAAAACCGTAATCATTAATATTCCGCCAGGTTTAAGAAAAAATCCTACTAAAAATCATGTTGCCGAGCTAACACATTTAATAGAAGCGATTGAAAAACACGACATTACTAATGTACTCTATATCAGTTCTACTTCGGTATACAAGGATGAAGCTCATTTTCCAGTTAAAACAGCTAAATCTATTCCAAATGCAACATCCAATACTGCTAAACAAATCATAGCTATTGAAAATCTGCTTCAAGAAAACACTAATTTTAATACTACTATTTTACGTTTTGGTGGCTTAATAGGCGAAGATCGGCATCCTTCAAAATTTTTATCAGGAAGAGATCATGTACCAAACCCAAAAGCTCCAATAAATTTAATTCACAAAACAGACTGTATTGCTATTTGCATCGCTATTCTAAAGAAAGAACTTTGGAATGTTAGTCTAAATGCTGTTTATCCTAAACACCCAAGTAAAGAAGTCTATTATTCTAAGCACTGTAAAAAAGAAAACTTAGAGCTTCCAAAGTATGATTACTCTAAAGAAAGTAAGGGAAAAATTATTGACAGTACAACATTGGTACAACTTTTGAATTATACCTTTAAAGCAGAACACTAAAAGTGGTTTAAAATTATTAGTTTTATCCCATTAATTTTTGAATAAATAACAAACAATAAAGCCATTACAAATGAAGACTATTACAATCGCAATGCTTACGCTATTTTCAGTAAGTATGTTTGCACAAACTAATACAGAATTAAAAAAACACTACGAAGCTTATTATAAACAGATGAAAAAGCAAGGTGATGTACAAGGTATAATTAATGCCATGACACATCTCGACGTTTTAGAACCTTCCGTAGCACGTAAAGATACATTAGCATACATCTACCTTTCTGAAGGACAACACATGCAAGCCCTAAACACTATTGGAGTGGAAAAAAATGCAACAGATTCTGATTTGAATGTTGAAGTAAAAGCTTTAGCTCTAAAAAATCTTAACCAACCCAAAATGGCTTTAGAACATTTTGAAGTGCTTTACAAACGCAGCCCAAATGTATATTTGGCGTACGAAATGGCAGATATGAAAATTCAGACGAAAGATTTGGCTGGTGCTAAATTAAATATTGACTATGCTATGGCAAATGTAACTGACGACATGAAACGTGCCTTTTACGATCAACAACAACCTTATGAAACGTCTATGAAAGCCGCTTTAATGTACCTTAATGGACTATTAAAGTTTTCAGAAAACAAAACCGCTAATATTGATATTGCTTTAAAATTTATGAACGATGCTTTAGCCATTGATCCTAATTTTAATTTAGCAAAGATTAGTAGAGAAGCTTTAGAAGCCCAAAAAGCCTCTACAGCAGCTAAAAATAAAGGCTAAGAATAATTAACATTAGATAAAAAAAAGCAGCTCAATGAGCTGCTTTTTTTATATACATTTTTAATGCTTTTACCAGATTCTAACACGATCTTCGGGTGCTAAATACATTGCATCACCTTCCTTAATATCAAATGCCTCATAGAATGCATCTATATTTTTTAAAGGTTGTGTTGCTCTGTAAACACCTGGAGAATGTGGATCTGTTTTTATCTGAGATCTTAATCCATCTTCTCTTGTTAATGTTCTCCATACTGTTGCCCAAGACATAAAGAAACGTTGCTCTGGTGTAAAACCATCAATATTTTCTGGCCTTCCGTTCTCCTCATAATATAATTGTAGACCATCATAAGCCCCTAATACACCACCAAGATCACCAATATTTTCACCTAAAGTAAAAGCTCCATTAATATAAACGCTATCTAAAACCTGAATAGCAGAATACTGATCAGCTAAAGCTTTTCCTCGTTTTTCAAATTCTACTAAATCTTCTGGAGTCCACCAATTATTCACATTTCCGTCACCATCAAAACGAGCTCCAGAATCATCAAAAGCATGTGAAATTTCATGGCCAATAACCGCACCAATACCACCATAATTTACAGCTTCATCTGCTGTATAATTGTAAAACGGCGGTTGTAAAATAGCTGCAGGAAAAACAATTTCGTTATTCATTGGGTTAAAATAAGCATTAACCGTTTGAGGAGCCATTCCCCATTCTGACTTATCAACAGGCTCGTTAATATCATCAATATTTTTCTTTTGAGCCCAAGCGCCTACAGCTAACATGTTCTCTGCGTAAGAATTACCTTCTTTTACTTGCATCGCTGAATAATCTTCCCACTCATCTGGATAAGCTATTTTAACCGTAAATTTATCGAGCTTCACAATAGCTTTCTTTTTGGTTTCTTCACTCATCCAATCTAGATTATTAATTCTATTTTGGAATGCCTTAATAACATTAGCAATCATTTTTTCTGCTTTCTCTTTAGCTTCTGGCGGAAATTTTGCTTGTACATACAATTGACCAATAGCTTCACCAACAGTACCATCTACAGTACCTAGAGCACGTTCTTTTGCTGGACGCATGGCTTTAGAACCATTAAGTGTTTTACTATAAAACTCCCAATTAGCCTTTTCCATTTCTGTGGTAAGCATACTCGCAGCATTATCTAATGTACTCCAAGTCATAAGTGTTTTGATATCTTCTATAGAAGTGGTTTTCAAAAACGCATCCATAGCTTTTAAATACTTAGGTTGCATAACCATAAGGGTATCTACTTTTTTCTCAACCCCCATGTCATCCATTAATTTTTGCCAATTAATAGAAGGTGCCATTTTTTGTAAATCTGTAAGCGCTGTAGGATTATTAAAATTTCTAATATCTCTACTAGCTACCTTATCTAAACGTGGCTCTGCCAATTGCGTTTCTAACGCTAAAATTTTTTCTGCTGCAGTACGTGCATCTGCTTCAGCATAATTGATAAATTGAAGCATTCTTGTAATATGATCTACATATTTACCTCTTATCTCTTTTGTTTTTTCATCTTGGTCTAGGTAATAATCGCGTTGCAATCCTAATCCACCAGGAAACACCCACGCAATATTCATACTACTATCATTAAGATCGGCACTAGCTCCAATACCTGCAAACGGTGCGCTAACCCCTAATGTAGACGCGTAAACTGTCTGCATATCACTAAGATTTTTAATCCCATTAATCTTATCTAATAAAGGTTGAACGGGTTTAATACCAGCCTCATTACGCGCAAGTGTATCTAATTCAGATTCATAAATTAATAATGCCTTCTTTTGATCAGAACCTTCTTTATACGTTCCTAATTCTTTTGAAGTATTTAAAATCTCTAAAACATCTTGTCTTGTCGCTTTACGTAGGACTCCAAATCCTCCCCAACTAGTTTCATCATCTGGAATGGTATTATTCTTTGCCCAATTTCCATTGACATAATTGTAAAAATCTTGTTTTGGATCTACCGAAGTATCCATATTCTCCAAAACAATTCCGGGTATTTTTACCTCTGTCATGGCAGAATCTTTTTTGACCTCTTCCTTACACCCTACTAGTGTAATAAATGCCAAACTTGATAGCACTAATGCGCGACTAATATTGGTTTTCATAATTTATATTAATTAGTTTTAATTAAAAGTAATTGCCTATAAGACCCAAAAAGTATTGATTTGTTACAAACATATTTAGATATTATTCTGGTTGAATTTTGCCATAAACATCACTTTCTAATTTTTCATTAATCATGTAATTAAGATTAGAAAACGCAATAAACACTTCTTTTATCCCTTTTAATTTATCTTTTCTAGAGATATTATCTAATGTTAAGCTTTCGTTTAATTTTAAAAGTGTGGTTTCAATAATTGCATTTCGAGAAGTAATATGGTTTGTGGCTAACTCTTTTGGCATTTGAGTCTTAAATTCTTCAATAAACTTCTTCAACAATTCTTTTTCACCATTAAAAAACGAAAAATCGGCTTTCTTTAAATAGTTGATTTGCATGGCTAATTCGTGATACCTTTCCCATGTAACTATGGCTTTTTCACTTTCTGGGCTAAGCACATAATCCTTATAATCTATACCCTCAATAGTTTTTGCTGTTATAGGTGCATTTTGCTCCTTGTTTTCAGTTATCTTAACGTCATTTGTGTTAGTATCATCACCGCAATTCACTAATACAACACAGCTTAAAAACAAAAGGACAAATTTAATTTTCATAAGTATTTACTAATTTGAATGTAAATATACTAAACTATCCTTTTTCAGGCTTTAGTATATGCTTTTGAAACTAAATTGAGATATTCGTAAAAAACAGTCTTTTTTCTGAAAATTTTAATATTACCAAGCATTAATTCTTATTACTTTTGACGATAATTTAAAAAGAACAGATGTCTTCAAAAATATTAATCATAGGTGCCTGTGGGCAAATAGGGACAGAACTAACAACCAAGTTAAGAGAAATCCATGGTGCAGATAACGTTATTGCTAGCGATATTAATACACGTAAATTAGAGTTAGTAAACGCTGGACCCTTTGTAATTTTAGACGCTAAAAACTTTAATGCCATTAAAGATTGTTGTATTAATCATAATATAGATACGGTTTACCTAATGGCAGCCTTACTCAGTGCTACAGGTGAAAAGTATCCGATGGAAGCATGGGATCTCAATATGAATTCATTATTCCATGTGCTTAATCTAGCCAAAGGCGGACAAATCAAAAAAGTATTTTGGCCAAGTAGCATTGCTGTTTTTGGACCAACAACTCCCAATAAAAACACTCCACAACATACCATTTGTGAGCCAACTACGGTTTACGGTATTACCAAACAAGTTGGAGAACGTTGGTGCGAATATTATCACGACAAATATGGTGTAGATGTACGAAGTATTCGCTACCCTGGTATTATTAGCCATAAAGCGATGCCAGGTGGGGGAACTACGGATTATGCTGTAGAAATTTATCACGAAGCCATAAAAGAAGGTAAATATGAGAGTTTTTTATCTGAAGACACCAATCTACCGATGATGTTTATGGATGATGCTATAAAGGCCACTACGCAAATTATGGCAGCACCTTCTGAAAATATTAGCATCAGATCGTCTTACAATTTAGCGGCTATGAGCTTTACACCAAAAGAGATTGCAGACAGTATTAAAGCGGAAATGCCAAACTTTACAATGAGCTACAAACCAGATTTCAGACAAGCCATTGCGGACAGTTGGCCAACTTCTATAGATGATAGCGTAGCACGAAAAGACTGGAACTGGTCGCACGATTTTGATCTTAAAAAAATGACTTCAGAAATGCTAACGCAGTTAAAGAAAAAGTATCAGTCATAACATTAAAATAAAATATAATCGCATAAAAAAAGCAAGAGAAACCGAGCTCTTGCTTTTTTACTGTAAAAGAGGTAATAATTGGTATTATTAATCTTTACTATTATCATTTAGCATACTCTTATATATAATTCCATGAGAAGCTTCTAATTGCGTTCCTAGGACATAAGCAGCTATAGTTGCAATATCTTCCATTTGAATTTCAGAAAACACCACGCCTTTTTTAAAATCTGGACCATAGGCTACAAAACCCGTTTGAATATTTTTAGTATCTGGATACTGACCATGTTTACCACCATGTGCCGGTTTAATCAAATCTCCTTCTCTAGCATTATTAAAACTAAAACCATCGTTTGCAGATAAAGCCAAAACAGCATTTGGATTAGCTCCTCTAGAAGTCATCTCATCTCTTGAGATAATTCGAAACGCTTGTTTGATACTAAAAGGTAAACTTTCGAGCTTATCTACAATTTGTTCTAATGTTTTGGTATCGTTTTTATCCTTCATATGTAAGAAAGCCGAACCACCAGTACTTATAAAGAAGGTGTCTTTATCCAATACTCCTAATTCTTTTAACCATAGGTTGGCAGCAATACTAGAATGTACCGTGTAAAAACCATGATCTCCAGTGATAATAATATTGGTTCGCTCTAAAATATTAGCTTTTTTTAAGGCGTCTATTATAGTACTCACGGCTTGGTCTGCACCAGCAATTGCCTTTTCAACACCAACACCATCACGTCCATTTCTATGCTGTGCTCCATCGGTATTTGGTAAATGAATCGTTAATAAATTTGGAATATAGGTTCTGATAATATAGCCAGCTATTCGACCCAAATTTTGATCCATACTTAAGGAACTTAAGTTATAATCATTCACATCTAAATTCCCTGTCGCGTTCGCTATAGCCTCTTCAAACAAACCTTTAGGCGTTGCATATTTTTGAGTCGCACCACGTCGGTCTCTCGGATTATCAAAAGACCAAATTTCGGGGATGTTATAATCAATAACATTGGCATTTACTGTAATAGGCCATGACACAGAAGCTGTTTTTAATCCGACGTTTTTAGCAGCTTCCCATAAAGTTTCCGCTTTTACAGAATTAAAATCATAATACCAGTTACCTGTTGTACCTTCTTCCGAAACTTTAGTATTGTAATAAACCCCATGTTTATCTGGACCCACACCCGTAATTAAAGTGGTATGCGATGGATAGGTCACCGTAGGAAAAATGCCATTTACACCTTTAGCTGCAATACCGTTATGAGCTAAATCCTTAATATGAGGAGTGGGCCATTGGTCTTGCAAATAAAAATCTGGTCTAAACCCATCGATACTAATAATCACCAAGTGCTTTGCCTCTTGTGCAGCGATAAGGTTGAAGCCAAAACACGCGGATATCAGAACATAAATATATCTCAATTGCTTTTTCATATTTCTAAATTAATTAAAAGGCAATACGTGAGTTGACGTTTTATTGGCGACCAACACACGATTCATATCGTAAAGCATCGTCACATTTCCTGTCGTTTCATCTACAGTAAAATCATCTAAACCAAGATCCATAGGAATAAAACTAGGAATCACAGGTAAGGTAAATTCATCTGAAATATTAGGGTTGTTTAACTGTTCGGTTTGAGACACAGGAAACTTAATACCTAAATCATTTGAACGTCTACCCTCACTGATAAAAATCTCTTGACGCATTAAGTAAATAAGGTATAATACATCATCTACATTTTCGGCTGCATCAATATCCAGATGTGAAACACTTGTTCCAGAAACAGTGTAAACAGGAATAAGATCTGCTTGTCTGTCTAAGACATAACCCGATCTAAATTCTTGTCCGCTTTCAAAACGAACATCTACCGCTGTGGTTGGATAATCTTGTCTGTTGGTTCCATTTCTTAATTCTTCACTATCATCTAAATACATCACAGGTCTCGCGCTAAGCACATTATCTATTAAATCATGTAATGTAGCTGTTGCCATTTCTATATTATTTTCAGCCGTATACGCTTCGGCTAAAATTAAATACGACTCTTCTACTTTAGCAAGAGCCATTGGTTTTTGATCTTCTGCAGCCGTACCTATATCAAAAAATTTAGGGTCTAAAAAGTCTAACCTTGGTAATGGTGCAAATCTATTTTCGCTAGCTGTAAACGTGGCATTTTGAATTTCATTAGAAACACCATTGGTGCCATCAAATTCTACAGTAAACAACAAACCAGTATTGCTAATTACAGTTTGAGCAAAAGATTTTGCGTTCGCTCTATCTCCTAAACTACGGTACACTCTAGATTTTAATAACTGGTACGCTGAAATAGTTTCAGCATCACTTTCATTTTCAATCGCAAGATCTAAATAACTAAGGCTCTCGTCTAATAATTCGCTTGGCAAATAAGCCTCACCATTACTGTTCATTGGTAAACCTGTGAAATTTTCACCAGATAATATTAAGGCGTAAGCTTTAGCAAAATAAGCATAAGACCATTGTTGTGCTGTTGCATCTGGATCGCTAGGCAATACGGTTTCTAAAGCATATTCTGCCATTTCTCTTAAGGCTCCAATTTCAACTTGCATACTATTCCCATCGATATCTGTATAATCAATTTGAGGAATATCATAGACTTTATTATAAAGCGTATAATTGTTAAAATAATTATCCGATACCATTTCAGAATTGATGACGATCTCATTCATG
Organism: Winogradskyella psychrotolerans; assembly: GCF_018860565.1. GTDB lineage: Bacteria > Bacteroidota > Bacteroidia > Flavobacteriales > Flavobacteriaceae > Winogradskyella > Winogradskyella damuponensis. The sequence continues at coordinate 346,104 of NZ_JAHKPS010000022.1, read as the reverse complement.
GTTAAGGCAAGTTGCCTTTTAATACCCACTATCCAACTCGTTGCAGAGTTAGTATTGTCCAAGAAATCCTCTTCGGTAACATTAGGGTTATCGACACAAGCGGTAAGTGTCAGAAACAAAACGGTGATGTATATATATACTGTTTTCATGTTATTTGTTTTTAGAAGTTTATTTTTAATGAGGTTAAAAATTCTCTAGGCGCAGAGTACGTAGCGTAAGAAATACCACCAGTAGATGCACCACCTTGACCCGTTGCTGAACCACTAATTGTAGCTTCAGGATCAAATGACGATGCTGTAAAATTGAGTGGATTATTCACACTAAAACCAATTAATACGGATTTAATAGTTTTGGTGTTTTTAGGGATATAATTGTAATTTATTCCCATGGTTCTAATTTTTATAAAATCTGTTTTTTCAGTAAATAAATTTGTGAAATTCAACCAATTTGAGGTGCCGTTAGCTTCAACCTCAGCTGCTGGTACAATATCATCTGAAGCACCATATAGAAATCTAAACTGTTGATCGAAACTATTAGCGTAAGCTCCTTTTTGGTAACTACCATTTGCATAGAAACTGAAGTTCTTATAAGCGAAGTTCATCCCTAGATTACCAAATAAATCTGGAATCGTAGTCCCTAAATACGATTGTGCCGTTGTAGACTCTAAAACACCATTCTCATCAAAAGTTCCATAGTTTCCTCTAATATAGCCGATAGGATACCCTTCTTCCACTACCGTTTGAATGGTTCTAGCACTAAATCCATTGATATTAAATGGTGCTACACCTCCGGAATCTACTACTAAGTTATCTAACGTATTTATAGATACATTAAGTGATAGGGTTACATTTTCAGTTTGAATCGGAATAAAGTTGGCGTTTATTTCCCACCCTTTATTTTCGATCTCTCCGATATTGTACAATTGACTATTGGCATAGCCGCTAGATGGTGTTGGCGGCACGTAGAACAAGGCATCTTTGGTATTTGCATTGTAATAACCTACCGATAAATTCACTCTGTTATTAAACAAGGCTGCGTCTATACCGACTTCAAACGTTGTGGTTTTTTCAGGTTTTAAATCCGGATTTCCAGATTGTCCAAAAAAGGCGGCTTGTTCTCCTAAAAATCCGTCAAAATCTATAGTTCTTTCATTTACAAACGCTGGAGGTAAGTTACCTGCAACACCGTAATTTCCTCGTAATCGTAAAGAATTTATAGCTGTTGCATTTTCTAACCAAGGTTCTGAGCTTACTAAATAAGACACACCAGCTTTAGGGTAATATTGTGTACCGATATTATCACCAAATGACGGGTTACGGTCGCCACGAATACCTAAGTCGAAGAACAACTTATCTTTAAAACCTATATTTTCTTGAAAATAGAAACCATAGTTAAGCACTTCTGCTAAATATTCTTCACTTGTTTTTATAGCCGCATCGCTAATGGTTTCGGCTCCATCTCTAATATTTGTACCAGTGTACTGAATTTGATGATCTGAGTTTCTAAACAACTGGCCACCTAGAGTTGAGATAAACGAAAAGTTACCCGTTTCAAATTTATGTTGTGCACTTAATTCTAAAGTAATACCAAAATATTTACGTTCTACATTGGTTATATTACCTTCGTCTGTAACACGCGTTTGAGTTGTATGTGATAAGTACTCGTTGGTTTGAATGGTTTGATCGTTTTGAACTCTATAATCGATACCTCCAACAAATTTAGCTTCAAAATTATTTACAGGTTTGTAAGCGAAACTTTGAGAGGTTGTAAATCTATTTATTGAAATTTCGTTGTCTTGTAGTTCTTCTGCAGTTTTCACAAAATCTTTAATTTCACTAAATTCGGCAGCACTAAGGTCGTCTAACCTATTGTTAAACCCTTTTAAAACCGAAGCACCACTTTCTGCAAACCATAAACCTGTATATCCTCCTTGGTTACCATTACGGTTTCTGTTGTACGTATTATTCACATAAATAAAAGAACTATTATAGGTTACTTTATCCCCTAATTTCGCTTTAAAACCAGTGCTAAAATCTATTTTCTTGTTGGCGTTATTTTCTGCAATTTGAGCTCCGGTGTTATCTAAAAAATTTCCAGAAAAACTATAACCAAAACCTTCAGAGTTACCTCCACTTATACTTAAGTTGTATTTTTGATAAGTTCCTGTTTCAAATAATAAGTCTTTAGAGCGATCAAAATAAAGGAAATCTGCAGTTGGCGCTATGATGCCCATTTGCGTTAAAGCTGTAATTTGTGTTCCTCTAGAGCTTCCTTTTTTGGTAAAAATTTGAATCACTCCGTTCGCGGCATCTGAACCGTATAATGTGGTTGCGGCTCCACCATTAATATATTCAATACGCTCTATATTATCCATTGGAATATCTGCGATAGAACTCATAGCAGCACCTTGTGCACTACCACCACCTAAAGCACTAGTGGTGTTTAAGTTATCCATACGCACACCATCGATATAAAATACTGGTGTTGAGCTAAGAAAAGCTGAATTAATACCTCGAGATCTAATTAATGTTGTTGCTCCGGACTGGCCTCCGGTAAAATTAATCTGCGTATTTGGTAATTTGGTTGCAATCAACTGGTCTATACGTTGCGATGGCAAACCGGCTAAATCTTCAGACTTAAGCACTTCAACATTACTAGATAACCGTTTTCGTTGCACACTAGCACCTTGCCCTGTAATAACAACTTCGTTCAATGCTGCAAAGTGAGGTTTTAAATTCACTACAATTTCTAATTGACCATCTAAAGGAAAATCGACGTCTTCGTATCCGATGTAAGTGATTTTTAACATCTTCGTATCCGCAGGAACGGTAATTGTAAACTGGCCGTCATAATCCGTTACAGCACCAATATTATAAGCTGTAGCGTAAATATTAGCTCCTAACACAGGCGTATTAGTCTCGTCGTACACCACACCTTTTATGGTGATATTCTCTTGATTAATCTTAGAAACCGTTTGGGTTATCGGCTTAACTAAAATGCCATTATCTGTAATTTTAAAATCGATTGGCGATTTTTGCTTTAACGTCTTTAACACGGTTTCTAAAGGTTGATTATTGACATTTAAATCAACTTTTGTGTTTTGGTAAAGTGCGTTAGAAATATAAATGAATTTTAAATCTGTTTGTTTCTCAATTAAATTAAACACCTGAATTAAAGACGCTTCTTTTAACTGTAAATTAATAGTGTTAGTATTACTATTATAATGCTCAGTCTTGTGTGTTGGATGTGTACTTCCGTAAACATTTAATAAACTTGCCAAGATGATGACAGTACTTAATATGAATTTATGGTGTTTCATAAAGTTGTGATTTTTTTATTGTTTAGTTGTGATTGATATAATCTTAAGGGATTAAAAGCATAAGCTAACATTGCTCAATAGTGTATTGTTCTACTTTAGCTTGCTTACATTAGAGCTGATATGCCTGAGGGCTAACCCAATATGATTCTCTACGGTTTTAGGGGTTATGTCTAATAGTTCTGATATTTCTTTGTATTTAAATCCGTCAATTCTGCTCATTTCAAAAATTTGACGGGTACGTTTTGGTATGGATTCTAAAACATTTTTAATGACATTTTTATTAATTTCTTTTTGTTCGTTAGCAATGATTTCATCCTCTATACTTGGATATAGGCTACTGCTATTTAACTGGTCGTCGTTTTGTAGTGGTCTTGTTTGGTAATTGTTCTTAATTCTTAGGAGATCGTTTTTTAGTATCGCATAGATATATGATTTTGGATTTTTAATTTTATTAAGTTGGTCTCGATTAGACCATAATTGAATAAAAACATCGTCTACTTTTTCCTCTATGATATGAATGTTAGACTCGAACAAAACACCAAATCTACACAGTTTGTCATAGTATTTTTTAAAAAACACATCGAGTGCCTTGGTATCACCTTCTTGAATTTGTTCAAATAGAAAAAGGTCTTCACTTGGGATGACTGAATGACGAATGCTTTTAATCTTCATGATTTTGAGTTATTAGATATTCGTTATGATTTACCTTCTTTATTTCAACATCAGCGATGAATTCTATGGAGTGAATAAATGCCTCTAGGTCTTGTTCTTTAAAAGCACCTGTTAACCTTTTTTGATTGATTTCTTCATCAGTAATCTTGAAGCTTACTCCGTAAAAATTATTTATTTTATATAAGGCGTCTTTGAATATTAAATTATCGAGAATTAACATGTTGTCTTTCCACGCTAAAGTCTTAGTAACATTGAAGTTTCTTTTAGTAACATCCGAAGTTTTGGTGTTATAAATAAGCTCTTCCCTTGGTAATAAATTAAGACTGTTTTGAGACTTCTTAATAAGGACATTGACCTTACCTCTTTCTAAGGATACGGACTTATTATCTAAGACGGTATTAACGTTAAAAGCGGTTCCTAAAACAGTAATGTTTAAATCCTCTGTATGGACAACAAACGGAATTTCTTTGTTATGCGTAACGTCAAAATATGCCTCTCCTTTGACGTAAACCTGACGCTTAATATTAAAATCTGAGTTGTATTGGATTTCGCTAGATGCATTTAAAATCACCAAACTGCTATCTGGAAGATATACGGTTTGTCGCTGTCCTTTACTTGTAGTGACTTGGTTTGTATAGCTTAATTCATCGGAATGCGAAAAGTAACCGAAGGCTATAAAAAGTAAAACACATGCCGCTAAACTATAGGCAACCCGACGTATAACATTTGGTTTTGAACGCTGAGTTCTAAGAATATTTTGGGATTCTAATTGTAAGTCTTTTTGCGCTTCATAGGCTTTTAAACTTTCAGGATAGTTATCCCAAATAAGTTTGTAGTTATCAAAGGTTGCTTTTAACTCATGATCTAAAGTTAGCTCTATTTCGAATATCGCTTTAGCTGCTGTAGACAATTCCTGCGTTAAATATCGAACGCATTTTCTTTCATTTTTAGTCATTTCCGTCATGGAGTATTCCCTTTTACTACTATGAGTAGAAAATTAGAAAATACCCTCAGTGATTGACATCAAGAGATTGACAAGGAATTATTAAGTAAATGTTAATTGAGCAGAATGGGTCATTGCTAAAAGTTGTGTGTGTGTGTGTGATGATTAAAAAAAGATTCTGATTTTTGTAAAAAAAAAGACTTTTGGACAATTATCTAGAACTACTGAAACTTATTCTTCCTGAATTTTTAATAGATCATTTTGATTTAATTAGGCATACCAAGAATGGAGAAGTCATGCATCTCTATTTCGAAGAACGCAATATCACACCAAAAGAAGAAACTGCCCGAGAATTAATAGCTCATGGCTTTCATAAACAAGCCACAATACAAGACCTTCCCTTAAGAGGGAACACAGTATATTTACATGTTAAGCGTCGTACATGGTTAGATAAAACCACCTAAGAAGTTGTACAAAGAGACTGGAACTTAGTCGCACAGGGAACACGAATGACTACCGAGTTCGCTGCTTTTTTAAAAGAAATTAATCGATACTAAAGCTTCAGACTGTCACACTATTGCTGGTTTTTACAATGTTAATGGTAAAAAGCTATCTAGACAGTACAGAGATTATCTTAGTGAATTTAATCATTGGAAGCAGAAACCACATGCTAAACAATGGCTTATCTTCCCAGAGAATATAGGACCTTATCTTTCTATTGACGAAACAGCATTGTCAAAGGGCGAACTCTATACAATCATTACCAATAAAAATGCAAAAGGTAAGAAAGGCAGTATTGTAGCGGTTGTTGCAGGAACTAAAGTCGAACCTATTATTGAACAACTACTTAAAATATCAGCAAAAAAAAAGAGCTAAGGTCAAAGAAATAACATTGGATATGGCAAACTCAATGAAAACCATTGTAAAAAAATGCTTCCCTAAAGCCATACAGGTAACAGATCGCTTCCACGTTCAAAAACTTGCCACTGAAGCCTTGCAAGACATTAGAATAAAACACAGATGGGATGCAATAGACCTAGAAAATGAGCAAATAAAACAAGCTAGATTAAACAATAAAACTTATAACCCTCTAGTGTTTAACAATGGAGACACAAGAAAACAACTCTTAGCAAGAAGTAGATATCTACTGTATAAATCACCACAAAATTGGACTGAGAACCAATATCTAAAGAAGTCAAATTTTGTTTAAGGAATATCCAGATATAAAAATAGCTTTTAATTTAGTTCAAAGCTTTAGAGATATATTTAATACAGCAACTTCAATACAGGTTGCATATACTAAGTTAGCTCACTGGTATAAGGAGGTGGAACAAGCTGGATTTAGAGCATTCAACACAATAGCTAATACAATAACATTGAACTATCGGTCAATTTTAAACTATTTTATAAATAGAAGTACTAATGCTGCCGCGGAATCTTTCAATGCTAAAATAAAAGCGTTCAGGGCACAGTTTAGAGGGGTCAAGAATGTGGAATTCTTTCTGTTTAGATTAACTACAATCTTTGCTTAAACACAACTTTTGATCTTGATCCTAAGAATAGTTAACAAGAAACCATAAAACACAAAAAAGCCACTACTTTCGTAATGGCTTTGTATGCTCCTCTTCTTAGGCTCGAACTAAGGACCCTCTGATTAACAGTCAGATGCTCTAACCAACTGAGCTAAAGAGGAAGGTTATTTTTCGCGTTAGCGGATGCAAATATATACAGTATTTTCATTATTACAAAATGAAATATTATTTTTTTTAAAAAAATTAATTCGTGAGGGCTTTAAAAATATCATTACCATTGGCAAACAACACTAAAGCTATTAAAATAAAGAAGCCTATCACTTGTGCGCGCTCTAAAAACTTTTCGCTTGGTTTCTTTCCAGATATTATTTCGAATAACAAAAACACCACGTGCCCACCATCTAATGCTGGTATTGGCAATAAATTAAGTATGGCTAACATAATAGATAAGAATGCGGTTAAACCCCAGAAATCTTGCCAAATCCATTGGTCAGGGAATACGTCAAAAATGGCTTTAAAGCCACCTACTCCTTTGTAAGCACCTGTACTAGGTGTGAAAATTTTTCCTAATTGATCAAAATAACCAGAAACTTGTTCTTTAAATTTATCTACACCTCCACCAAAACTTTCTAAAAAAGTATAGTCTTTATGTATGATATCAAAATAACCTAGTTCTGCAAACCTTGAATTATGAGTAGCTAAACCAATACCAAACTTTCCGTTATTATCTACCTTTAAGGTTCTGTCTATTTTTTCATCTTCTCTTAAAAATGTAGCTGTTACAGATTGGTTCTTGTACTCTAATAATTTATCTGCTACCTGATCAAAATAACGAATTTCTTCTCCATTAAGCGCTAGTAAAATATCTCCTGTTTTTATATCTACACCTTTATTTGTAGAAGTATCTGGTACAGTACCAACCATAAATGGAATTCTTAACTTAAAAGTTCCATTCTTTCTTTCGGCAGATGATAGCTGACCTAAGAAATCTTTTGGGAGCACAATTTCCTTCTTCTCACCTGCTCTTTCTATCGCATACTTCTCTCCATTAACTAAATTTTTCTTTACGTCGTAATAGGTGTCCACCTTCTCATCATTAATAGCTAATATCTTATCTCCATTTTTAAAACCAACATCTAAAAGCAATTCGTTTTCAATCCAAAAACCATCTTTCATACTGTCAGTAGTAACATCTGTATCTCCATAGGTAAAAGAAATAGCCACATAAATTACATAGGCCAAAATAAAATTCACCGTAACTCCACCTAACATAATAATTAAACGTTGCCATGCTGGCTTAGAACGAAATTCCCATGGCTGAGGAGGTAATGCCATTTGCTCTTTATCCATACTTTCATCAATCATTCCAGCTATTTTCACATAACCTCCAAGTGGTAACCAACCTATACCATATACAGTATCTCCAATTTTCTTTTTAAATAGTGAAAATTTCACATCAAAAAAGAGGTAAAATTTTTCGACTTTAGTCTTAAAAAGTTTCGCCGGTATAAAGTGTCCAAGCTCGTGCAATACAATAAGCAAAGATAAACTGAGTAAAAATTGAGATATTTTTATAATAAATTCCATGTAATTTTTTTCAAATTTCGATGTGCAAAAGTAATGTATTTATCTCAAACGTATATTTAAAAAAAACATAGGAATACGTTAAAACAGCACCTTAGTTATATTTTTACAACTCTTTTAGTGATTGTCTTATCCTTTGTTTGAATTTGCACAAATAACAAACCTGACGCTAAAGTATTTAAATGAATTTGAGCGCTCCAATGGTGTTGCAATACTAATTGTCCTAAACTGTTATACACCTTAATCGTTTCAACCTCTATATGTTCGGGCTTTATAAGGTTTATTACAGAAGTTGTTGGACTGGGATATAAAATTATATCATCATCAAAATTAAAATCAGAGGTACTTAAACTTACCGTATTGTTTTTTGAAATTAAATGGTAATCCGGATCAATTAACACCTCTTGAACTGTAAAATTGACCGTTTCAAAAAATTGTTCATTATTAATAGTATTATTTAAAACAAGATCTAAAGATTCTCCAAAAGTTCCTAAAATTCTAATTGGTACTTCGGCTTCAAAAAAAGAAACCGAGGCATGACTTTGGGTTTGCGACACCATAAGTTGCAACTGGCTTTCATCTTGATTCCAATTCACAGCATAAGTTGGATAGCCTTGATTATAAACCCAATCGTTAAAAAATTCATCTAAATCTTCACCCGTTATCGCTTCCATAACATCAATAAAATCTTCTGTTTTAGCATAATTATAAGCTAAATCTGGCCTATCTAAATAATTTTGTAACCCTTGATAAAAGTCTGTATCACCAAGCTTTTTTCTTAACATGTGTAAAACCATAGCTCCTTTATTATAACTAAGGCGACTACTAAAAATCCTGTTAACACTTGTAGTATCTTGATCTGTAAGATATACAGCGCCATGAGGCTGTGAGGTAATATTATTAACGATCTGCTGTCTCCACGATTTAAAATTAGATGCTCCATCTAAACCTTCAATAACCAACCCAGACAAATACGTTGCAAAGCCTTCGTTTAACCAAATATCTTTCCAACTTCCACAGGTTATTTTATTGCCAAACCATTGGTGTGCTAGTTCGTGAGCAATAAGCCCTCTATTAAAAGAGCCCATAAAGGATATTGTGGTATGCTCCATACCTCCTCCCCAACCAAATTGGGCATGGCCATATTTTTCGTCTGCAAAAGGATATTCTTCAAACAAATTTGTAAAAAGATTCATAATATCTACAGTCACTCCAGTACTCGCTTGTGCACTTGCTAAATTTTCTGGATAGACATAATTTACAATATCAAATGGACTTCCATTATTTGCTACTTCATGGGAATACACTTCATAATTAGTAACAGCTACAGCAATTAAATAAGCAGGAATGGGATGACCATGCTTAAAATGCGTGGTTTTCTCAGAACCTGTAACCACCTGACTTTGCTCTAACCCATTAGATACTACCACATACGGTTTATTCAATGGATTTAATACTGGAGTGGTAATATATACATCGATATCTTCTATCTTATCTATTAAATCTTGCTTACACGGCCACCAACCTTTGGCACCATAAGGTTCAGACAGCGTCCAAATAATAGGATCATTATCATTACCATGAGTGGTCTGCTCAAAAGAACCAAAACCAGAACTCACAGGATTACCAGCATAACTCACTGTTAACGAATCTAAAACTCCTTGCGCTTGTGTAGTTGGTAAGGTAATAATCAATTCGTCATCAGAATTTTGCGTATAACTTAAATTGTTACCACGCTGTAACACTTGAGACACAATCATATTATCTGCCAAATCAAAAGTGATTTCAGTCATGGCCTCCTTAGCTTCGAAATAAGTAGTGACATCACCAGAAATTGTTGCTACAGACGGATCTATATTTAATTCTAACCGATGGTATTTCACATCGTAATTTCCTGTATTAGTATTTTGAGCATTCATTATTTGGCGTAATGCTGAATTCGCTTCAGCTGAACGAATAGCATGTAATGTCTGATTATAATCTTGTGCGTTTATATTTAAAGCAAATACCAAGATAAGGCAGCTAAAAAATCGTTTCATAGAGCTAGTTTTAATGTTAAAAATAAAGCTTTTCTTGAGATTCAGTCGTATTTTTGCTCTTCAACATAGCTTTAATACACACGTAATGTCATTTCTTTCATTTTTTAAAGGGTATAAAAAATTCGGAATCTTTTTTTCAATACTTTGTATCATCATCATCGCAATAATATACAATGTATTAAATGTAAAACATCCACTTCCTGTTTATCAGCCTGGTATGGTAAGCGAAGAATTGGTAGACAGCACTATTCAACACCAATTAAAATACCACAAAATAGCTGATTTTAGCTTGACCAATCAAAATGGAGAAACCATAACTCAAGAGACTTACAAGGATAAAATTTATGTCGCCGATTTTTTCTTTACAACATGTCAAACAATATGCCCAATAATGACAGACCACATGTCTTTAATACAAAAAGAAATTATTAACGATGACGATGTAATGTTACTTTCACATTCCGTAACACCAAAAATTGATAGTGTCGCACAACTAAAAAAATACGCTAAAGAAAAAGGAGTTATAGATCGAAAATGGAATTTAGTTACAGGCGATAAAAAACAAATCTACGAACTCGCTAGAAAAAGCTACTTAGCCGTAAAAACCGATGGTAATGGAGATGCCTACGATATGATACATACCGAAAACTTTATGTTGATTGATAAAAAACGTCAAATTAGAGGATTTTACGATGGCACAAAACCTGAAGATATTGACCAACTTTTACAAGATATTGAGACTTTAAAATCTTTTGGTGGCTCATAAATAATTGTAAAGCATTTAAATATTTATTGACTAACTTTTTAAGCTAATAAATTTCTATTACTTTTGCTTCTTTAAAATTAATCTAAATAAGGATAAGGTTGACATTAGCAGATCTAAAACGCGGACAACAAGGCATTATTACTGATGTATCTTCTATACATATTCCATTAAAACTTCTCGAAATGGGTTGTTTACCTGGTAATTTGGTAGAACTTGTACAAGTTGCTCCTTTTGCAGACCCAATGTATCTTAACATTAATGGTACGCATTTAGCTATTAGAAAAGAAACTGCTATTCATATTATAATTGAAACTGCGCATGAGTAAGCAAATCAACGTCGCGTTAATAGGAAATCCAAATACTGGAAAAACATCTGTTTTCAATGCACTAACTGGATTAAATCAAAAAGTTGGTAATTACCCTGGTATTACGGTTGAAAAAAAAGAAGGAATCTGTAAACTGCCACGAGGAGTAAAAGCACATATTATTGATTTACCAGGAACCTATAGCTTAAACGCATCATCTTTAGATGAAAACGTTGTTATTGAATTACTACTAAATAAAACCGATAAAGATTACCCTGATGTTGCTGTTGTTGTTAGTGATGTAGAAAATTTAAAACGAAATCTTTTATTATTCACTCAAATTAAAGATCTAAAAATTCCAACAATTTTAGTCATTAACATGGCTGATAGAATGGAATATAAAGGCATTTCATTAAATTTAGATTATTTAGAAACGCAACTTAAAACTAAAATAGCATTAATAAGTACGCGAAAAAATAAAGGCATAGACAAGTTAAAAGAATTAATAGCGACTCATAAAGAACTCTCTATTGAACCTTGTTTAGATGCCTCTACCATAGATAAAGCTTATTTTGATAACTTAAGAAAAGCATTTCCTAATCAATTATTATACAAGCTTTGGTTGGTAATTACCCAAGATGTCAACTTCGGAAAAACAGACCGAAAAACATTTGAAGCCGTTGAAGATTTCAAAACGAAGTCTAAAACAGACTTAAAACGACTTCAACAAAAGGAAACCATAAAGCGTTATCAATTTATAAACGAAACACTAAAGTTAGGGCAAACTATTGACCTTAAATCGGCAAAAGACTTACGTATAAAACTAGACAGAATTCTAACTCACAAAGTTTGGGGGTATTTAATTTTTGGGATTATTTTACTCACCATATTTCAAGCAATTTACGATTGGTCGAGTATTCCAATGGATTTTATTGATAGTTCATTTGCCTCATTAAGCGAGTGGACAAAGAGCACTTTACCCGATGGAGCATTTACAAACCTCTTGGCAGAAGGTATTATTTCAGGACTTGGTGGTATTGTGATTTTCATTCCACAGATCGCCTTCTTGTTTCTGTTTATTTCTATTCTTGAAGAAAGCGGCTATATGAGTCGTGTGGTCTTTTTAATGGATCGTATTATGCGACGTTTTGGACTTAGTGGAAAAAGTGTTGTGCCTTTAATTTCGGGAACAGCCTGTGCTATTCCTGCTATTATGGCAACTCGAAACATTGAAAGTTGGAAAGAACGTTTAATCACTATTTTAGTCACTCCTTTCACTACGTGTTCGGCAAGGTTACCTGTTTACCTTATTATTATTGCTTTAGTTATACCCGAAGGACGAATATTAGGGTTAAGCTATCAAGCCTTAACTTTAATGCTCTTATACCTTATTGGATTTGGTGCTGCCGTTGGTTCTGCTTGGATTTTAAATAAAATTCTTAAGATAAAAAGCAAGAGTTTCTTCGTTGTTGAAATGCCAAATTACAAGTTGCCATTATTTAAAAATGTAGCCTTAACAGTTTTAGAAAAAACAAAAGCTTTTGTATTTGGAGCGGGTAAAATTATACTTGCCATATCTATTGTATTATGGTTTTTAGCGTCTTATGGCCCTGGAGACGATTTTAATAATGCCGAAACCATTGTTACAGAACAATACGCTTCAGAAAACTTATCTGAAGAGGAGCTAAACCAAAAAATAGAATCTCATAAATTAGAACATTCCTTTATAGGTATTGCAGGTCATGCTATAGAACCAGCAATAAGACCTTTAGGTTACGATTGGAAAATTGGTATTGCCATAGTGAGTTCTTTTGCGGCACGTGAAGTTTTTGTTGGAACACTGGCCACTATTTATAGTGTTGGTAGTGACGAAGAAGAAACCATTAAAAACCGAATGGCAGGAGAAATAAACCCTATCTTAGGTGGACCACTATTTAACTTTGCTTCTGGTATTTCATTACTGTTATTTTACGCCTTTGCTATGCAATGCATGAGCACACTTGCCATCGTAAAAAAGGAAACAAATTCTTGGAAATGGCCAATGTATCAATTAGTAATTATGAGTGGCTTTGCTTATATTGTAGCTTTAGTTGCCTATCAACTTTTAATATAAATAAGCCTAAAACAAACTTATGAATACCATTATTCAAAACATATTAGTTTTTGCAGCATTAGGTTTAGCCTTACTTTTTTTAGTGCGTAAATTTATTTGGACACCTAAGAAAAAATCGGCTAAAGCTTGTGGAGGTGATGATGGCTGCGGATGTCATTAATTGTTATTTCAATCGCTTACTTTTTTGATTACAAATCTAATAAATCAACATTTTTAAAAGACTTCATAAATGGCTTTCTTATATGCATTGGTCTTTTAATTTCGGCATTAATATTTGTAGCCATATTTAATCTAACTATTGTTCATGGAATTTTCTATATAGGCATAGAAATCATTCTCGTATTCGTCCTAAAATCCTTTATACAGCGTAATAACAATAGTAATAAATAAGCTGCTCCTATTTTTCTATAAAACCTGAAGGAACAGAAAACGTATCAGCATCTGGTGTTACAAACTTTACATTGTTTAACGTTGCATTACCGATAACTTTTCCTAAGCCCCCCTCTTTAGACCATTCATAAAATTCCCAGTGATGTGCTACTGGTACACCATCTATCATTTTATAATTAGAGTAACCTATGGCATGCGGATCTGCCTCTGCTGCTTCTGTAGATTTATTAACCGTAACAATATAAGCCACGTAATCCATTATATGTGTTTTTGGATCGCTGTAAACAATATACCAATCATCTGGAGCATCTCCTGTATTGGCTTCAAACGTTAAACGTTGCGAATTGTATGTTTTATCATTAAGCTTTGCGCTTTCTACATCAGACCAAATAGTTCCTTGGTCGCTCAACTTAGTAGGAAACAATAAGAAATACATCCAAGTGTAAGCATCAAATCGCGCTGCTTTATCATTTTTAAGGTTTGGCGAATGAAATACATTTTCGCCATCATAATAAATGAAAGTACCATCATTTAATGCAATCTTTCCTTTTGTAGAATTGGTTAAAAACGTCATTTTGCCATTAAGACGTTCTTTACCACCAAAACTAATGACCATATCTAATTCAATAGCTTCTTTAGACAAAAATACGTCCTTATTATATGCCTCTTCAATAGTTTCTACAGGTGTGAGCATCTTATTTTCTATGACAGGTTCAGAGGTTTCTACTTCAACTGGTGCTTTCTTTTCGCTTTTACAACTTATTGAAACAATTAAAAGCAATACACAGACAATACTAAACTTAAACATATAAGACATATTTTGGGGTTTTATTAAACGAATCGACCAAATTAGAGTGTAAATTGAACACAGACGCTTAAGTCTAGGAATTTTAAGATAAGTTTAGCGTTTTATGTAAAAATTATAGCTAAAGCGGTATTAAACCTTCTTTAAGTATAAATTTTTAGCCACACTTTGAGAGACTACTATTTCTGAATGCTCTAAAGCTATTTTTATAGAATTATCAAAAGGCTCTTTATGCTTCACTGTAATTATTGTGCCAAGTGCAATATTATTGCTGTCTAGGTATTTCAAAAATTTAGAAGAAGTATCATCTACTCCAACACATTTGTATGTAGAACCGACTTCAGCTTTAGCCAAAACTATTTTTTCAATATGCTTAAAGTTCCCCTCCTTATCCGGAATTGGATCTCCATGAGGATCATACGTCGGAAATTCTAAAAATGCATCGAGTTCGTCAATCAACTTTTCAGACTTAATATGCTCTAAGTGTTCTGCCACTTCATGAACCTCATCCCAAGAAAAGTTTAATTTTTCTACTAAAAACACTTCCCAAAGGCGATGCTTTCTAATAATATTTACTGCGACACGTCTACCGTCATCTGTTAAAGTAACACCTTGGTATTTTTTATAATCCGCATAATTCTTTTCAGATAGTTTTTTAATCATATCTGTAACAGAAGATGCTTTGGTCTGCATAGCAGAAGCGATAGCATTTGTATTTACCGTTTTTTCGCCATTACTACTTAAATGGTAAATCGCTTTAATATAATTTTCTTCTGTTAGTGTAATCATAAGTTTATCGTGTTCTGCAAATATAGAAAAGATAAATTTCTTAAAATATTTTTAGACTAATCTAAAAATATTTTTATATTTGTGTAAAATTAATTCAAGATGAGACTAATTAATATAATTGTTTTTATGATTTGTGCTAATACAACAGCACAGTCAACTTTTAGTTTAGAAGGAAAAGTTCTATCCAACGGTAAGCCTCTTCCGTATGCAAATGTGTATATTGAAAACACAGATAAAGGCGCCACAACTAATGAGAATGGTATTTTTAGCATCCCTAACTTAGCGCCTGGAAATTATTCTATAGCTGCTTCTTTTACAGGGTATACTCTTCAAAAGAAAACGGTTATAATTAAAGCTAAGGATAGCTATATCACCTTTAACTTAAACGAAGATGACACACTTGATGAAGTGATTATCACAGGAACCTTAAAAGCGGTTTCAAGATTAGAAAGCCCTGTCCCTGTAGAGGTTTATACACCTACGTTTTTAAAGAAAAATCCAACACCAAATATCTTTGAAGCGCTACAGAATGTTAATGGAGTTCGTCCACAATTAAACTGCAACGTTTGCAATACTGGCGACATTCACATCAATGGTTTAGAAGGACCTTATACCCTTGTTTTAATCGATGGTATGCCTATCGTTAGTGGCTTATCCACAGTTTATGGGCTTTCTGGCATTCCTAATTCGCTTATCGAACAAATTGAAGTTGTGAAAGGACCTGCATCATCATTATACGGAAGTGAAGCTGTTGGTGGACTTATAAATGTGATTACAAAATTACCAGAAAATTCACCTCGTTTTTTCGCTGATGCTTTTGTAACAGGTTGGGGAGAAAAAAACTTAGACATAGGTTTTAAGGCTAAAGTTGGAGAAAAAGCCAATGTATTGGTTGGTACTAATTATTTTAAATACGACAATCCTATTGATAACAACAATGATAATTTTACGGATGTTACGCTTCAAGACCGCATATCTATATTTCAAAAATGGGATTTTAAACGGACTAACAATCGAAAACTATCTATAGCAGGTCGTTATTTTTATGAAGATCGTTGGGGCGGAGAAATGCAATGGAATTCAAGCTATAGAGGAGGTGATGAAATTTATGGAGAAAGTATTTACACTTCACGTTTCGAAATTTTAGGTGACTACCAATTACCAATGACTGAAAAAGTAAATCTTCAGTTTTCATATTCTGATCACGATCAAAACTCAGTGTATGGAAACACACCGTATTTAGCGCAACAACGTATTGGATTTGGACAGTTAATTTGGGATAAGACCATCAATAAACATGATTTATTATTCGGAACAGCACTGCGCTACAATTATTACAACGATAACACTACAGCAACCATAACTGCAGACGAAGTCACAATACCTTCACTTTTTATTCAAGATGAAATTGCTTTCAACAAAAAGCAAAGTTTATTACTTGGTATGCGTTATGATTACGATAGCAGACATGGCAATATTTTTACACCAAGAATAGCCTATAGATACAAACCCACTGATAATGACATTATACGCCTTAATGCAGGTACTGGCTTTAGAGTCGTCAATTTATTTACCGAAGAACACGCTGCACTTACCGGAGCACGAGATGTTATAATTCAATCCAAGTTACAACCCGAAGAATCTTACAACGTTAATTTAAACTACCTCAAAAAACTCTACCTCAACAATGGCATGTATTTCACCTTTGATACCTCAGTTTGGTACACCTACTTTACCAATGCCATTATACCAGATTACGATACCAACCCTAATCAAATTATCTACGACAATCTTGATGGCTACTCTGAATCTAAAGGTTTAAGTTTTAATATTGATGCGGTTTTTGGAAGTGGTATTAGAGCTTCAGTTGGTGCTACTTTTCAAGATGTTGCACAAACAGAAAATGGTGAACGCACCAAACAAATATTAACAGAGGAATACTCTGGTGTTTGGTCATTATCGTATAAAAATTATGCCACTAATCTTACTTTCGATTATACAGGAAATCTTTACGGACCAATGCGATTGCCATTATTAGGAGATTTAGATCCAAGACAAGAGTATTCACCAACGTGGAGCATTCAAAACATACAAGCCACCTATGATGGTTTAGATAATCTTGAAATTTATGCTGGAGTAAAAAACCTATTAAACTGGACACCAAATAAAGGAAACCCTTTTATAATCGCTAGAGCGGATGATCCTTTTGACGAAAACGTTCAATTTAATGGAGATGGTGATGTCATTCCTACAACAGACAATCCATACGCACTAACATTTGACCCGTCATATGTTTATGGACCCAACCAAGGTATAAGATTATTCTTTGGAATGAGATATAACCTAAATTAATCATACAATTTTAGTACCTTCGTAATAAATATTTAGATATATGAAAAAAATAATTTTCTTCTTAGCTATCACGCTCATTTTTAAGGCGTGTAAGGATGAATCTAAAGCTAACGGCAAACTCAATATTGTAACCACTACGACCATGATAACCGATTTGGTTCAAAATATTGGTGGTGATATGGTGAATGTACAAGGTTTAATGGGTTACGGAGTAGATCCACACCTCTACAAAGCCAGCGAAGGAGATGTTAATAAACTGGTTAAGGCAGATATTATTTTTTACAACGGGCTACATTTAGAAGGTAAACTCGTAGAAGTTTTTGAAAAAATGGGCAGCAAAACAAAAACTCCAATCGCTCTAGCAGATGCTTTAGACAAGCGTACACTAATAGGTTCTGAATATTTTGCTTCAAATTTTGATCCGCACGTTTGGTTTGATATTAATTACTTTAAACAATTTGCAGAAAAAACAGCGACCATTTTATCTGAAAGAAACCCTGAGAATGCTAAAACATTTGAAGCCAACAAAAACGCATACCTTACTAAATTAGAAGCACTTCAAACTAGCATCACGCAAATTATAGCAACACTTCCCAAAGAAAAACGAATATTAGTAACTGCTCATGATGCGTTTAATTATTTTGGAAAAGCCTACGGATTTGAAG
Organism: Winogradskyella psychrotolerans; assembly: GCF_018860565.1. Lineage (GTDB taxonomy): Bacteria > Bacteroidota > Bacteroidia > Flavobacteriales > Flavobacteriaceae > Winogradskyella > Winogradskyella damuponensis. Next base: position 327,830 of record NZ_JAHKPS010000022.1, on the reverse strand, counting down.
TGGTTGGTTTACAAGGAATATCTACAGCAACTGAAGCAGGTGTTCAAGATGTTCAAAAATTGGCTACATTTATTATCGAGAAACAAATCAAAGCCATATTTGTAGAAAGTTCTGTACCTAAACGAACAATTGAAGCCTTACAAGCTGCAGTAAAATCAAAAGGCCACGATGTAAAAATTGGAGGCACCTTGTATTCTGATGCGCTCGGAAATGCAGGCACAGCAGAAGGCACTTATATTGGTATGTTTGAATATAATGTAAAGACAATTGTAAATGCCCTGAAATAAAATTCCTGCGAAGGCAGGTATCTCATGAAATTTAGTTCTATTCTAAAATGAAAAAAGACTCAAAGAAAAATATAAAACATAGTAGTTCTAGTGATGAGACGTCTACTTCTACAGAAGTAATCGCCGTAAAAGTAGACGACCTTACCGTTGCCTACAACTACAAACCCGTACTTTGGGACATCGATTTAGAAATCCCAGAAGGAGTTTTAATGGCTATTGTTGGACCTAATGGCGCAGGAAAATCTACACTTATAAAATCGATTTTAGGGATACTAAAACCTATTGCTGGAAGTGTTAGCATTTACGGAAAACCATACGAAAAGCAACGACAACTCGTTGCCTACGTGCCTCAAAAAGGAAGTGTAGATTGGGATTTCCCTACCACAGCATTAGATGTGGTGATGATGGGAACCTATGGAAGTCTAGGCTGGATTAAACGTCCTGGACAAAAAGAAAAAAAAGCAGCACTTGAAGCTTTAGAAAAAGTAGGGATGTTAGCGTTTAAAAGTCGACAAATTAGTCAGCTTTCAGGAGGACAACAACAACGTATTTTTTTAGCACGCGCTTTAGTACAAAATGCTTCTATTTATTTTATGGATGAACCATTTCAAGGAGTTGATGCAACCACTGAAATCGCCATCATTAATATTTTAAAAGAATTACGAAAAGCAGGTAAAACAGTTATTGTGGTACATCACGATTTACAGACCGTACCCGAATATTTTGATTGGGTGACCTTTTTAAACGTCAAGAAAATTGCCACAGGCCCTGTAAAGGATATCTTTAATGACGATAATTTAACGAAAACTTATGGTATTAACTACAAAGTAAGTATACAGGAATAAAATTAGTTTTCAGTCGCAGTAAGCAGTGCTTACGATATTAAAAAACATGAAATCAATAAAAACATGAAATACGCATACACTATTTTATATGTCGAAGATGTTGAAAAGACCATATCATTCTATGAAAATGCTTTTGGATTTCAAAAAAAATTCATCACACCAGAGCATGATTATGGCGAGTTACTTTCCGGTGAAACCACAATCGCTTTTGCATCTCATTCCTTAGGCAATTCAAACTTTAAAAAAGGCTTTAAACAACTTTCAATACATGAAAAGCCCAACGGAATTGAAATGGCTTTTACAACTGAAAACATTGAAATAGACTTTAAAAACGCATTAGCAGCAGGTGCTGTTGAATACGAAAGTATCACCCAAAAACCTTGGGGACAAAAAGTAGGATATTTAAGAGATATTAATGGGTTTCTAATAGAAATTTGTACACCAATAAAACATTAAAGGTCATAAACTTAATCGAATACATAGAACTTGTCTTTACAGACTACACGCTAAGAACCATCACACTTGGAACAACCATATTAGGAGCTGTTACTGGAATGCTTGGTAGTTTTGCTGTACTTAGAAAACAAAGTTTATTAGGAGATGCTATTTCTCATGCCGCTTTACCAGGTATTGCGATTGCTTTTTTAATTACTGGAGCTAAAGACAGTAATACGTTATTAATTGGAGCTTTAATTAGTGGATTAATTGGTACGTTTTGGATTAGAGGTATTGTCACCAAAACCCACTTAAAATCAGATACCGCTTTAGGTTTAATTCTGTCCTTATTTTTTGGATTTGGAATGTTGTTACTCACCTTTATTCAAAAACAACCTAATGCTAACCAAGCAGGGTTAGACAAGTACCTTTTTGGACAGGCAGCTACCTTAGTAGAAAGTGATGTATGGTTAATGGCTATTGTTACAGGAATATGTTTTATAGTCATGCTTACCTTCTGGAAAGAGTTTAAGATCTTACTATTTGATGCCGATTACGCCCAAACACTTGGTTTTAACACCAAATTTATAGATATTCTTATCACAACATTTATTGTTTTAGCTATTGTGTTAGGACTTCAAACCGTTGGAGTGGTTTTAATGAGTGCTATGCTTTTAGCTCCTGCTGCTGCTGCTAGACAATGGACAAATAGTTTATCGGTTATGGTGCTTTTAGCCGCTATTTTCGGAGCCCTTTCTGGCGTCTTTGGAACAGCAATTAGTGCGAGTCAAGATAATTTATCTACAGGACCTGTTATTGTGTTAGTAGCTGGCGTTTTTGTCGTGTTTTCATTTATATTTTCTCCTAGTCGGGGCTTATTATTTAAACAAATCCGATTCATTAAAAATCGTCGCGATTTAGAACTACATAAAACACTCGCATTTATGCATCATATTGCAGAAACTCATGAAGACATTTCTCACCCACATGCGGTAAAACTTTTAAATAATTTTCAAGGGTACACCCGTTCTACACTTCAAAAGTTAGTAGATAAAAATTACGTTCAACTTCATGGCAATATGTGGAGTTTAACCAAAACAGGTTTTGAGGTCGCTTCTAACTTATACACTAAACAATCTACTGAAGATGAGTAACGCACAACTAGAAATACAACTTATTGCAAGTTTAGTTGCCGTGGCTTGTGCCATTCCTGGGACGTTTTTAGTACTGCGAAAAATGGCGATGATAAGTGATGCCATTAGTCATTCTATCTTACCTGGTATTGTTGTTGGTTTTTTTATAACACAAGATTTAAATTCACCTTTATTAATTCTACTAGCGGCTTTAACAGGTATTATTACGGTGGTTTTAGTAGAATATATCCAGAAAACAGGATTGGTAAAAGAAGACACAGCCATAGGACTAGTATTTCCAGCCATGTTTAGTATTGGCGTCATTCTAATTGCTAAAAACGCCAACGATGTCCATTTAGATGTCGATGCTGTTTTATTAGGCGAATTAGCCTTTGCTCCGTTTGATAGGTTACTCATTGCCGGAACTGATGTAGGTCCAAAATCACTTTGGGTCGTTGGCACTATTCTACTCATCACAATTACACTTTTAATTCTATTTTTTAAAGAATTGAAAATAAGCACCTTTGATAAAGGTTTGGCAGCATCCTTAGGGTTTTCACCAGCGATTATCCATTACGGATTAATGTCTGTATCATCCATAACAACTGTTGGTGCATTTGATGCGGTTGGAGCTATTTTAGTAGTCGCTTTAATGATTGCTCCCGCTGCCGCTGCCTATTTACTAACTACAGACCTAAAGAAGATGCTAGGTTTAGCCATAGGTTTCGGCATTTTTAGTGCCATTTTTGGCTATTGGGTAGCACATTGGCTAGATGCTTCAATTGCAGGTTCTATTACAACGGTTCTTGGTTTAGTATTTTTATTGGTTTATTTATTTGCTCCTTCAAAAGGTATTATCGCCGTTATGTACAGAGAAAAACAGCAACGTACCGAAGTCTCTTTATTGACGTTTTTACTACACTTAAAGAATCATGATGACATTGAAGAGCGCCACGTTAATCACCTCAACGAGCATATTAATTGGCAAAAAGTACGTGCTAAAACTGTTCTCGATTTAGCTAAAAAAAATAATATGATTCACATTAAAGACAATATTGTGTCCTTAACTAAAAAAGGAGATGAATTCACGTCTAAAGCCATTGATTACATTATTACTAATGAAGATGCGCAAATTGAAGACATGAAGGATGACTTCTTTCTGTTTAGAGGATAAATTGGATTTATTTGTAATACTATTGAAAGCTTCAATACTTAATAACGACAGATGCCAATATTTTTAAACCATCATGAACCTATTAAATTATCTTACAGGTAAAAACGGATTAATCCTTTTAGGGTTTATTGTACTATGTGTTTTTATCTATAACAAGTATAAAACACAACGCTATTTTAAATACATTGAAAAACGACAGAAAGAAAAAGAAAGGAAAGAATAAACTTTTATAACATCCTATTGTCTTCTAACAACTATAGACTTATTTAAACCCACGTTCCTTCTGAATATGCTCATAAGCTTCTTGCACTTGTCTAAACTTAGCTTCTGCACCTTCTTGATGTTCTTTACCTAAATGACCAACACGATCTGGGTGGTATTTTTTAGCCATAGTACGATATGCTTTTTTAACCTCCGTATCAGAAACTGACTTATCAATTTCTAAGATTTTATAAGCATTATCACTACTGTTATAAAACATGGCTTTTATGCTTTCGTAATCTCTATTACTAATTCCTAAATACCCTGTTATTGTATAGATTTGACGTAATTCGTCTTCAGTAACTAAACCATCTGCTTTTGCAATTCCGAATAGAAAATGAAGCAATTGTAATCGCGACGCATGATCCATCATTTGCCTAATCTGTAAACACACTTGGCGTGTAGAAATATTCTGTTTGGAAACAAGCTTAAACAACTCAAAGGCTTTATTCGCTCTATCTTTACCATACATATTGGTAAATTGTTGACGTACAAAATCTAATTCGCGTTGGTCTTGTTTCCCATCAGCTTTAATAACAATAGATGCCAAAATCAAAAGACTCACTTCAAAATCACCAGATTGTGTTTGTGATCGTGATGTACGTTGACCATAATTTGGTGTTTTTCGATACGTATCACGCTGTCTTCCCGTTTGACGATCACCTATTAAAGGCGTACCGCTATCTGTTAAATTATCGACAAAACTACCCAAAGCTAATCCTATAATAGCGCCTATTGGACCACCAAAAGACCAACCTAAAGCACCACCAATCCATTTTGCAAAACTCATATTATATTTTTGATTTTCTAAAGTTGTAAATATACTATTAGTTAGTTGGATGAAATTATAATTTGTTACGTTTTGTACGCAACCTTTTATAGAAAATAGGCTTTTACTAAGACAACCTACACCATATTATCTTAAAATGATTAGTTGTCTTTCTTAAATGCAATCAAAAACAATTTTCTAAAAACACACATTTTAAAACTGATAATCAGTAGATTAAAAATACCTACTATTGGGTATTGTAAACAGTTTAAATAACCACTTAATTTGATTGATAACAAAGACCACGTTATAATGAAAGCATCCACTGTAAAATTTTTTGACTATATTCATGGCACTAGTATTTTTTAGAACATCTATGATAGCACAGTGTAAAGAAGACCCAAAAAGTATAGAGATGCTTGAAAAAAAGAATTATGTATCAAGAAGCGCGCCCAAAGGCACATGGGAATATTATAACTTATATGGACTTTCTCACGAAGAAATATTAACTACTGCTAATTGCAAAATATAGCACTAAAATATTATTCTAAAAGAAACTTTTAAACCTGAAATTATGAAAAACAAATACGCAATAGTTCTTATTCTAACATTATTAATATTTAGTTCTTGTTCAAAATCTAGTGATAATAATGATACTACCTTAAATGAAGAATTTGGAGCCCAATTTAGTGGAAATATGATAACAGGAAACATAAACAATGATATTGAAGGTGTCGTTTCAATATCTGAAACAGGCAATTTTATTTTAGAATCATTTTCTGGAAGACTTACTGGTAACGCTGAGCTTGAAAACAATATTTATACCATTACCAATATAAGTGGTAATGGTGCTTTTGAGAGTTCTACATTCTCTGATGGTCAATTAAATTTAGATAATTTAAACTTAAATATAGAAGGAACTTATATTGACTCTACTCCTATTGCAATAAACGGTGAAATAGAAATAATTTGGATTGAAGAATATGAACAAATGTGGACAGATGCCAGAACTAAATCCTCTGTTTTCTTTTCTCATAACGAACTTTGTAGTGCTTCTATAACTATTAATGGCATTACCTTATATGGCTTAGGAACTCATTATAATGAAAACGGAGCTTTATGTGACCAATCTACTTATGGTGATTTATTTACAACCAAATACCATAGAGATGTTGATAATGATATATCTGAAACATTATGTAATACACAAACCTTATTTAATCCACTTACCGGCGAATATAACACATCTGAATGGTGTACAATTAGTAAGTTTATTGTTGATAAAAACACCCAATATACTTATACTGTTGATTGGGATAATGGTTACAGTTATACAGACACATTTATGTCTGCCGATGGTGGTCAAGCTATTACAATTTGTCCAACAAACCCATTAGAAGATTGTGATGACTTTGATTCAGGTAATGGAAATAATCAAGAGCAGGAAATTATTGAAAATACTATCATTATTGATTATGCAAATAGTGAGACTATTGAAAACGGACAATTTAATTTTTCTAATTTATGTTCATTAGAGTCAGGAAGTAACCATATAATCATTTTTGGAGATGAAAATAGTCCTTCAAGGATACGCCTTTCAACATATATCCTAGACGAAGGTATATATAATTTTAGTGATCCATATCCATCTACCCCGAAGATATATGCTAGAATTATTTCTGACGGTATACTTTACGACTATTCTCCTACTGGAAGTTTTGAAGTTACTTTTATCGAGCGTTATCCAGATAGTGGAGGTGAGATTCATTTAACCTTTAATGAGGTATCTGTAGATGCTTTTTTCCCAAACTTAGGAAACAATATAGAGTTTTCAGGAACATTAAAAGCTAGGTGGGAATAATTAGTGTTAATTCGTCTCTTCAATTTATCCAAAACAACAATTAAACAAATTCTATCATGAAAAAACTAAACGATATCACGAAGTTTTAACTGATATTTTTTCACTATTGAAAACCAAAATACCACAATTCAAACTGCCTACTGAAGACTAAGGACTGCCGACATATTTTCATTATCTTTGCAATTCAAAATAGATAAATTAAAATTTAAAAATATGTATCCAGCAGAATTAGTAAAACCAATGCGTGAGGATTTAACCAGCGTAGGTTTTGAAGAATTACACACATCAGAAGCTGTAGAAAATGCTATTGCTAAAGAAGGTACAACCTTAGTGGTTGTAAATTCTGTTTGTGGTTGTGCAGCAGCAAATGCTAGACCAGGAGCTAAAACAAGTTTACAAAACCCTAAAAAACCAGATCATATCGTTACTGTTTTTGCAGGTGTAGACAAAGAAGCTGTTGATGCAGCGAGAGCACACATGGTGCCTTTTCCTCCAAGCTCGCCAAGTATGGCTTTGTTTAAAAACGGAGAGCTAGTACACATGTTAGAACGCCACCATATTGAAGGTCGTCCTGCAGAATTAATTGCAGAAAATCTTAAAGATGCTTATAACGAGCATTGCTAAAAGATAAAAAAACGAAGTATTTAAACCACGATTTTTATCGTGGTTTTTTTGTACATAAATTGCAATGATTACCTTTGTTACATGAGAAAACTACTAGCCTATCCGCTTTCTATTATATTTTATTTATGCTTTGGGTTAACCTTGGTTATATTTCATATAATCCAATGGATTAGCTTTAATGTATTTGGCTATAAAGCACTTAAGATTAGTGTAGATTGGCTACAATTTTTTATTATGCGTTGCCTTAACCTTTTGGGCACCAGAATCTCATTTTACAATCCCTATAACATTAGTACAGACAGACCCTTAATTATTGTTTGTAACCACCAAAGCATGTATGACATATCTCCTATTATGTGGTATATGCGTAAGCATCACGTAAAATTTGTTTCTAAAAAAGAATTAGGAAAAGGGATCCCAAGTGTTTCTTATAATTTACGTCACGGAGGCTCTGTTTTAATAGACCGAAAAGATGCGAGACAATCACTATCTGCAATGATGACCTTTGGAGACTATATTGAAAAAACCAAAAGAGCAGCCGTTATTTTCCCCGAAGGTACACGAAGCAAAAATGGAGTTCCAAGACCATTTAAAACCAAAGGCTTAGAAATGTTAATCAAAAAGATACCTTCGGCACACATTGTTCCTATTACAGTTAATAACTCATGGAAAATGTTACGCTACGGGAATTTCCCAATGGGAATAGGAAATCATATGAAATTTACTGTTCATAAGCCCTTAGAAATTATTAACTTTACAAATAAGACTGAATTAATTGAGCAAGTAGAACAAACCATTGTTGCTGCTATTGAGAATTAATTACCTAAACACCATTAAGATGTCTCTAAAAAATGTAAGATTAGAAGTGATGCAGCATCTCGAAAAAGATGTACAATCGCTAATTGAAAAATATTTAATTCCTGTTGAAAAAATCTGGCAACCTACAGATTTCCTACCAGACTCTACAAAAGATTCTTTTCATGAAGAGGTTAGAGAAATTAGAGAATTATCTAAAGAACTACCTTACGATTTTTGGGTTGTTTTAGTTGGAGATATGATTACTGAAGAAGCCTTACCAAGTTACGAATCATGGCTTATGGACGTTGAAGGTGTAGGCCAAATTGAACGTAATGGATGGTCTACATGGCTAAGACATTGGACAGGTGAAGAAAACAGACATGGTGATGTTTTAAATAAATACTTGTACTTATCTGGCCGCGTAAATATGCGTGAGATTGAAAAAACGACTCAATATTTAATTAATGACGGTTTTGATATTGGTACAGGCAGAGATCCTTATAAAAACTTTGTATACACAAGCTTTCAAGAGTTAGCAACCTATATTTCTCATAACCGTGTCGCTAAAATTGCCAAACAAAAAGGCAATAAGCAATTGGCTAAAATGTGTAAAATCATTTCAGGAGACGAAATGCGCCACCACCATGCCTATTCGGAATTTGTAGAGCGCATTTTTGCTATAGATCCTAACCAAATGATGATGGCTTTTCATGATATGATGAAACGCAAAATTGCGATGCCAGCACACTTTTTAAGAGAATCTGGCGAGAGTATTGGTACAGCTTTTGAAGAATTTTCTAACACTGCACAACGTCTTGGCGTATACACGTCTAACGATTATGTAGATATCTTACAGAAACTAATTGACCGTTGGGAAATAGGAAAAATGACCGGACTTAATGAGGAAGCCGAAAAAGCAAGAGACTACTTAATGAAACTACCTCCTAGAATGTATCGTTTGTCTGAACGTATGAAGATTCCTGAGAATTCTTATCAATTTAAATGGGTAGATCCTGCGTAATAATTTCGTATGACAATTTCTGATGCGCAACTCATTGAAGCTACTATTGATTTCGTTAAAACCGAACTCAAGCATGCTGAAGGTGGCCACGATTGGTTTCATATTGAACGCGTTTATAAAAACAGCTTATCAATTGCCAAATATGAAAATGTAAACCTTACAGTGGTGTCATTAGCAGCTTTACTACACGATATTGCAGATCCTAAATTTCATAATGGAGATGAAGCATTAGGAGCTAGAATAGCCAGTACGTTTCTATTAAAACACAATGTAGACAGTGAAATTATTGAGCACGTGACTCAAATTATAGACAACATGTCTTTTAAAAATTCATTCGATTTGAATACTGCATTTACGTCTAAAGAAATGGAAGTCGTACAAGATGCCGATCGCTTAGATGCTATTGGTGCCATTGGTATTGCACGTTGTTTTAATTATGGAGGCTTTAAAGACAGAGCGCTTTATAACCCAGACATTAAGCCTAATCTTAACATGACTAAGGCCGAATACAAACATTCTGAAGCACCAACAATAAATCATTTTTACGAAAAATTGTTACTTCTAAAAGATCAAATGAACACCAAAACAGCAAAACGCATGGCCTTAGAGCGCCATAATTATATGGAAGGCTTTCTGAAACAGTTTTATGCAGAATGGGAAGGAAAGCTGTAATTAATCCCAATATACTTTTATATTTAATGTTTTTCCATTTATAACCTCAACGGTTTCATTAATTATAAAATATTTACTTAAGGGTGTTTCTTCGATGCCTCCAGTATTGTAACTATTTTCTGTTCCCCAGAATTCAAACGTATAATTATATATGCCAGAAGACACATTTTCAAGCCTAACCTGTTTATCACCAGATCCGCTTTCTTCTTTTATAATATTAACTTCTGGAAATTCAATACGAACCCTTGCCATAGCATAATTATTAGGAATATTAAAATCAATCGCTATAGCCCCTGTATTTAACGATGTACCACTACCTCCTGAAACATATTCAGCATCTGAAACTTTAATCTCATCTTTTTCGCAGCTTACTATCAGTAACGTTAAACATAGAACTACTACTTTAAAAAATGTTGTGTATTTCATATTGAAAATTATTTTGCCAATTTACAATATTTTTAAAAGAGGAGTTGAAGCCATACTATTACTTTAGATATTGCTTATAAATTCTTAATACAGCCTCTTGTAAGGAATGAGAATAAAAAAATAGGCTAACTCTCTTTAGCCACCTCTAAAGCCGTTAATTTATATTCAATAGCTGCCATTTCCTCTCCGTAATGAATAATTTCATCTGCAGACAAGTTGTTATTAGAATTTACTGCATCTAATATATCTTGGCCTTTTTTAGAATAATAAAGTATTGCAATATCTATTTTGTCATCCATAAGTATGAAATTTAATTATTGAACCATTAATTTTAATTCACTTCTATATTTAGAAGCGCTTTTGCCTGTAAACTCTTTAAATAATTTATTGAAGTGTGAAAAATTATTAAAACCACATTCAAAGCTAATATCTGTAATACTCATTTGGCTTTCCGAAAGTAATTTTGTGGCATGTACAATACGGTATTCATTAACTAGCTTTGTAAATGTTTTACCTGTTACTTTTTTAAAGTAGCGACAAAACGCTGGAACCGTCATACTTACTTTATCTGCAATCTCATCTAAACTAATATGTTCTTTAAAGTTTTGGTTAACATGCTTAAAAATGACATCTATTTTAGCACTATCTTGTGGTTCTGTTTCAAAAGCAAAACCATCTGCATTTAAAATGGTATAATCTTCAGATTTAGCCAAACCATGCAACACCTCTAATAAAATTAGGATTTTTTTAAAGCCTTCTTTTTCATTTAATTTTTCAATCTTCTTTCCTAATTTTTGCTTTGTTTTAACGCCAAATAGAATGCCTTTCTTAGACAATTCAAACATTTTATTAATCGCTTCCATTTCTGGAATATCAAAAAAATGATCTCCTAAAAATTCAGGTTTAAACTGCACTAAGGTTTCTGAGCCATTTATGGTTAATCGATCCGTAAAACCATTGTGCGGTAAATTAGATCCTATTAATAACAGTTGACTATTATTAAAATAAGACAAATGATTTCCTATATGGCGCTTACCCTGTCCTTTGTTAACATAAACTAATTCTATCTCGGGATGAAAATGCCAAAACGGCTTCTTTTCTTCTTTATAAGAGTCTATTTGATGCTTTCTAACTAAAATAGAACTACCAAATTCAGGGCTTATTTTTTCTAAAGTAGGTTTTCTTGTATTCATAACATATCAATTATTGCAAATTTAATTCTCCTACATTTTAAAACCTATAGCAGATTGATAATAATGTGCGCTATTTTAACCTAATATGATAATAAAACGACACATAAAGTTAATTATGTATATAAATGTGCCAAAATCAATGTTTTACACAAGTAATATTGGCAATACCTTTGTCGTATAAAATCATTTGAGCTGGAGTTGTAAATAACCTCTTCGATTTCAGTTTTAACCTAAAAAATGAAATATTATGAAAACATTATTTAAACACATTTTAGTATTAGCTGTAATGTTAGGCACATTTACGAGCTACGCAAATGCAACATTAGAAGTATTACCTTCTTTTAATAGTGTAAAAAAAGGGAATTCCATATCGGTTACTGACGCTAGCGGAAATATTGTATTTAGTGGTCTTATTAACTTTAATGGTAATATTAGACAACTATACGATTTCACACAATTAAAGGATGGTATATATATGATTGAAATCAATAAGGATTTTGAAATTGAAATTAATACGGTAGAAGTTAAAAACAATACGGTACATTTTTTAAATACTGAAAATGAAAAGATTTTCAAACCTGTATTTAGAATTCAAAATGACAAACTTATAATCTCCAAAATAGCTTTAAACAATCCAAAAATGGACATAGAGCTATATTACAATAACGAATTAATTTATTCAGAAACGGTAAATGGAAAAGAAGTACTAAATAGAGTTTATAAATTAGACCATGCTATTAAAGGAGAATATACAGCAGTTGTTAAATCCAACGCCAGAGTATTTACTAAAAACTTTAAACTATAGATTATTCTATTTTCTAAATTTAGAATTATATAATTGATTGTGGGCCACTTAAGGCCCACTTTTTTTATTTAAAACGGTACTAATCAACACAAATAAAAGTATGGCAAATAGAATTTCAAACTTTAAAAATATTTGAATTCGATAAAATTATAGCAAATTACCATCAATATATACTATTTTAACCTATTGATTCAATCAAAATCCTATACATGTTAATTTTGTATACTAATCTACCAATATGCTTGTTTTTCAAAAGGCAAACCTGCTATAAATTTGCAGTATAAAATCGTTAATAGTTGAAGTGATGTCTTTAACAACACAAAACGATTAAAATTAAAGATTATGAAAACATTATTAAAAAACATCTTAGTATTAGCAGTGGTGTTAGGAACATGCACAAGCTACGCAAACACAACAATAAACACAACATTACCTTCTAAAGATTTACGCAAGGGAGACCATATTTCTGTATCTAATACGGCAGGAGAAGTTGTTTACAGTGGACGTATTAACTATAATGGAAACATAGAAAAGCTTTATGATTTTTCACAATTAGAAGATGGTATTTACACTGTTGAAGTGAATAAAGACTTTGAAATTGATATTAACTCAATACAAGTAAAAAACAACAAGGTTACTTATTTAGAAACTTCAAATAAAAAAATCTTTAAGCCTGTATTTAGATCTGAAGATTCTAAAGTTATCATCTCAAAATTAGCCATGGATACTAATGAAATGGTTGTAGAGTTATATTTTGAAAATGACCTTATCCATACTGAAACTATAAAAGGAAAAGAGATTCTAAATCGCGTATACAAATTAGATCAAAACCTTAAAGGTAACTACACAGCAATCATTAGAGCAAATGGCCGTGTATTTGTTGAAGATTTTAAATTATAAATTGATTGTTTATAAATTAGTTTTATTTATTTAGTTAAAAAAGTGGGTTCTCTAATACCCACTTTTTTTTGTTTAAAAGAGTTTCATTTGACCATCTTTATAAGGCTGATGAAGAGACGTGTTTAGCTTTGGCATTGTCTTACACTTAAAATATTTAAACCTCGCCAATTTTATTAAATCGTTAATCTGCTTAGCAATTTGCCCCTCGCCTTGCATACGTTTGCCATATCTACTTTCATTTAGTGTACCTCCATGGCAATTTTCAATTTGACGTAAGACTTTTTCTGCTCTATCTGGCATTGCTTTCATTATCCAATCTGTAAAGATTTCTCCAATAGCTCCGTTTAACCTCACAATAGTGTGCCCAATACTTAAAGCTCCAGCTTCTGATACGGCTTTCGCCATAGGTAAAATCTCATGACTATTAATAGATGGAATGATAGGTGCTAACATTACATTTACCGGAACACCATTGTCACTTAATTCTTTTACAACCTGAAGCCGTTTTTTAATCGTTGCAGTCCGCGGCTCTAAAACTCGTCTAGTATCTTCCGATAATGATGTTATAGAAATATTTACTGATATTAAATTGTCCTTAGCTAAGGCTTTTAAAAGGTCTAAATCTCTTAATATTAAAGCATTTTTAGTAATGATACCAACAGGGTGTTTGTACTTTAAAAACACCTCTAAACATTGCCTAGTAATCTCAAATTGTTGTTCTGCGGGTTGGTAACAATCGGTATTGCCAGACATAACAATAGTCTGCGCGTTCCAACTTTTCTTTTTTAAATGTGCTTCTAATAGTTTAGATGCATCTTTTTTAACTAATATCTTACGTTCAAAATCTAAACCTGCACTATACCCCCAAAACTCATGACTATTGCGTGCATAACAATAAATACAGCCATGCTCGCAACCTTGATACATATTCATAGAATAAGCCATACCAACATCTGGACTCGTTACTTTATTGACAATCGTTTTAGGAAATACGTTAAGATATTGGGTTTTATTTTTGTCTGCAATTTCACCTTCTTTATGGCAAAACTCCAAAAAATCATCTCGCATTTCGTAAGACAACTCAAAAAAACGATTATGTGTATTTTTCTGAGCGCCTCTTCCTTTTATATTAGATTTGGGATTTATCATACTATAAAATTAGCATGAAACCTGTATAAGTGTGGCTACAGGTTGTAGTTTTAACGCTATTGATTTATTTAACAGTATTAAAGTTTACGCATAAAAAAAACCTTAATTTAAAAACTAAGGTTCTTTAAATTTGATTGCTGTTGTTCTTATTAATCTAATATTGGAGTTACAGTATAACCTGCTTTTTTAAGTAAACTAATAACCCCTTGATCGCCACCTAAATGTGCTCCTCCTACAGCATAAAACACTGTATTATCTTTAGAGTAAGCTTCCATTTTAGGAATCCACCTATTATTTCTGTCATCTAGAAAACGTTTCATGCCTTCAATATCATCATTCATATAGTCGTCCATAAAGTCATACATGCCATCTACATCTTCCGCAAGATAGTATTGTAACAACTGGTTATAGAGTTCTTCGCTATTTCCATTGTCTACCATTTCAACTAAGGTATCTATTTGCTCTTCATAAGGATCTCCGTCAAAAGCATTAATCTGATCGGCTATGTTTTCCAACCCACTCACCTCTTTGTTCGCCGATTTAGCCATATTTATTATGCTCATCTCATAACTCTCTAATGGTCCATCTCCAATTGCTGTCATCGTTAATACAGACATTAACATCATAGGTTTAAACGTATTGAAATTATTAACGCCTACACCTGTCTTCTCCTTTAAGTAAGTATCTAATATTTTAAATTCATCATCAGACATATACATTTTTAACGATTCACCTTTGTTTAACATTGATAATTTCATAAAATCTACTTTGTAATTAGGATCATCCATATCAATCTCTAGCACCACTTTATCTGAAGATTCAAAAGCCTTTTGTACTTTGTCCTTTATGATAAAATCCTTTTTAGGTATCATATGTATGGTACCAAATAGGTAAGACGTTTTAATATTATCTCCTTCTATTTTCCACAAATTAGTTTTAGGATTATTCTGAGCTAGTATGTTAAATGTTGTTGCGATAAATACAACTATGATGAACGTGATTTGATTTAATTTTCTCATGATTTTAGTTTTATTAATGATTATGATTTAGCTTAATATTGTTATTAAAGTTTCTATAATTAATTTGATTAGGGATACCATATTATTTTAAATTTCTAATTGACCGTTTTTGATTGTTATTGTGTCGTGCCTATCTTCTGAAATAATATCTAGGCTTATTAAGTTGAAGTTTTCAAGAGCTTCTACATCATTTATTAATAATTGATGAATACGATTGGCTTCTTTTTGTAAGGATTCGTATTTGCAGTTAATTAAACTGAAACTTACATGCTCTACAGAAAACCCTTTAACATTAGAATATTGCACTCCTTTAGAATACATATCCTTTGAAATGCTCTCGCAATAGCAATGCGTATTTAAAGAGGCTTCAATTTGATTTACCGTGATTTCATCAGCTGTATAGCTATCATAAAAAGCACTAAAAACACCTACTAGAAAAGCTCCTATTACCATAGCGATTGAGATGTAAATAATTCGTTTTTTCATTTTCAAAAGAGATTTAATTGGTTTGTGATTGTGAAGCCAAAGTACCTTTAAAAAAACGCATAAAACAAAGGAAGCATACCCAGTTTTAGAAAAATAGGGTATGAAAAATAAATCCTAATTATCTGAAATCAAAACAATTAGCACACCAACAAGTAGTTTGACAGCGTTTGTATAGTGAAACCCCTAAATTTATAAATTTAGGGTAAAAATGAATGTATTTTAATCTAAAGCATTCAACTTTTTAATGTAGAACGACGGATTTAATCCGGTTTGTTTTTTGAAATATTTGGTGAAGGAATCTGCACTTTTATAACCTACTTCTTCAGCAATGGATTGAATGGAAAACTTTCTAAAACGATTATCATTTTTGAGTTTTAAAACCGCATAGTTAATTCGTAAATCGTTGATATAGGCATTGAAATTTTTCTGGTAATGAGAATTTACAACCTTAGATAAGTACGACGTATTTGTTTTTATTTTCTTAGCTACATTGTAAGAATTGCAATCATGCCTTAAAAAATATTCTTGTTTTTCTAACTTATTTAAACCTTCGAGAATCTGATGTTTGGTAGTTTCATTTATATCCGAAGAATTATCTTCTTGAGCCTCATCTTTTACATCATCGCTAACAGATCCCATATTGTTTTCTGTATTTACCTTTTCTAAAAGTATCTTAAATTTTGCTTCGTTTTTCTTTTTAAGCCTACTGAATCTAAAAAGAAAAACTAACAGAATAAGAATGATTACAACGGAAACCGCAACACTATATTTAAAGTTATTCTTTTCAGAATTTATAGCATCCAATTCGGCCTCAAAAGCCTTTAACTCTTGCTGTTTAAAAACAGCAACCACTGTATCTTGAATTTTATTAAGCGCTTCGGTAGTAAGAATATATTTTTCAAAATAAAAATTAGACTTTTCTATATTACCATTGTATTTATAGGCTTTAGCTAACATTTTATAATGGTCCTCCATAAAGCCTTCCTCCTCTTCAGAAACATTGTAATTATCTAACCCTTCTTGCAAAACTGTTTGGGCTTTTGCATACGCTTTGAGACCTATATACGCTTTGCCATACAGTCCGGAATAAACCAAAGATTCCAATTCACCTATTGGTAAACAATATGTTTTTGAGGTTTCAAAATTAGAAAGCGCTTCATTGTACTTGCCATACAAGATATTGACTTCGCCTTGAGTTCTATACAGCGTTTTTGAAAGACAACTATCCTTTACAATCTTATTTAATGCAATGGCTTGGTCTAAATAAGCTTTAGCAGAATCTTTTACTTTAGATTTTATATAAGCTAAACTTAAATAATATAGTGTAACTGTTTGAGATTTTAAATTACTCTTATGAGTTGAAGAGGTAAGCTCTACACCTTTGCGTCTACTTAAAGCCAATGCTTGTTTAAGATAATTTATAGATGCTTCCCGATCGCCAACAAAAGATTTTACATAACCCAATTGCATTAAAATGGTGCTTTCTAACTCCAATTTATTTTGTTTTCTGGCCAAGGCTAAGGCTCTATTTTGCATTTCCATAGATTTGCCAATACGCCCTTGAAAAAAATAACTGCGACCTAGCTTATAGGTAATTGCAGCCAACTCTTGCTCTAAAACATCTGTTGTTGCTAAGGCAAACATTTTCTCTTGTTCGGCCTCAAAAGTATCAAACTGTCTTAAATTAATTTGAAGATCAATAAACTTAGATAATCCTCGTATTGCTTCTTTTGCATTAGACTCCCCTTCTGCTTTTTGAATGTAATACACGATTAATTCTTCAGTAAGCTCTAAATCTTCTAGATAGCTTTTATCAATTAAACTAGAAAGATTATCGTAAGATTTTAAAAAAAGTGTATCGCGCTCTTGACCATTCAAACAGATTATGAATAGTGAACAAACAAAAACGAGAATTACTTTTTTCATTAAGTAAATTACTTCCCTGGAAAATCAGCTTTACGTTTTTCTAAAAATGCTGTTGTACCTTCTACAAAATCTTCAGTTCCAAAGCAATTTCCAAATTGTTTGATTTCTACTTTATAACCATCTTTTCCGTCTGTGTAATTAGCGTTTATCGCTTTTATAGCTTTGCCAATAGCTACTGAAGAATTTCGCATAATTTTACCTGCAATTTTTTCAGCCAAAGGCAATAATTCTTCTAATTCAACTACATGATTAACTAAACCGTAGTTTAAAGCTTGATTAGCATCAATCATACCTGCTGTCATCACCATTTCCATAGCTCTACCTTTACCTACTAACTGTGGTAAACGCTGTGTACCTCCGTACCCAGGAATCACACCAAGAGACACCTCTGGCAATCCCATTTTTGCATTACTACTCGCGACTCTAAAATGACAAGCCATTGCTAATTCTAAGCCTCCACCAAGAGCAAAACCATTAACTGCTGCTATAACAGGTGTGCTTAATTTTTCAACAAAATTAAATAGTAAATCTTGTCCTTGCGCAGCTAGCTTTCCTCCTTCTTCTACACTAAAATCTGCAAACTCGCTAATATCAGCACCTGCTACAAAAGCTTTTTCTCCACTACCAGTGATAATTATAACTTTAGTATCTGCATCAGCATCAGCATCCTTAAAAGCATCGTGTAGTTCTTGAATAGTCTCTTTATTCAAGGCATTCAACTTCTTTGGTCTATTGATCGTAATGGTTGTAATTCCGTTTGAGTATTCTGATAAAATGTTTTTGTAATTCATTGAAAATTTATTTTTCATTCCCATTGAAACTGGAAATCTAGTTGTTATATTCTTAAAATGTCTTTGCAAACACTATCGCCTCAACAATGGACTATAGTTTTTTTACTTAGAGATTTCTGCCTACACAGAAATGGTTTGACTCTTAGGGAAAGTTACCCTGAAAACAGTACCTTTTCCTAGTTGAGTTGTAAAGGTAATACTTCCATTATAAGTTTCCACAATATTTTTCACCATAGCTAACCCTAAGCCCATTCCACTAGATTTTGTGGTGAATTTTGGCTCAAAGATTTTGTCCTTAGTTTCTTCGTTAATACCTGAACCATTATCTTCAATAGTAATATTTACATTTTCTCCTTCGCTAAAGACACGAACATTTATTTTTGGGTTTTCATTAGTATCAGGAATGGCTTGAATACCATTTTTTACCAAATTAGTCACCACTCGTATTAACTGAGTTCTATCAAATTTAGCAATGATTTCTTCAGTTTCAGAATAAAACGCAATATAGTCTTCGTTAAAAATATCGAGCGCTAGTTTTACAATATGTACTACGTTTAGGTTTTCACTTTTCTGTGCTGGCATTTTAGCAAAATTAGAAAATGCCGATGCAATTGAACTCATTGTGTCTATCTGCTGAATCAAGGTATTACTATATTCATCTACTTTTTTATGAATATTTTCATCTTCAGGATTAAATTTACGCTGAAAACTCTGTACCGTCAATCGCATTGGTGTTAACGGATTTTTTATTTCGTGCGCCACTTGTTTTGCCATTTCACGCCAGGCTTGTTCGCGTTCATTGGTTGCTAAAACTACAGCACTAGCTTCGAGCTCATCAATCATGCTATTATAAGAATTGACAAGTGTTTCAATTTCTTCACTAGAGGATTCTATCTGTATTTTCTTATTGCGCTTTTCTAGTCGTGTTTCATTCATTTTATCACTAATCGTCCTCAGTGATTTAGTAATGTATTTTGAAATAAAATAAGCAATAATAATGGCCACTAAAATCAAAACTAAATACGCATAAGCCAAACGCATTAAGAACTCCTTTAACTCTTTATTAAAAAAATCATCATTCTCTAAATAAGGTAAATTTAAGATTCCTAATGTCTTAAACTTTTCATCCATGATATAAGAATAAGAGGATTGAAATGTTTGTCCAGCTACTTTATTCTTTACCACATAACGATGTTCTAAAGTATTGGATAAGGTATTTAATATTTCGGCATCTAAACAAAGATCCGAAGAATCTCTTTGAATGGTTCGTTTTGAGCTTTTTAATAGTTGTCCCTCTAAATCGTAAAGGTTAATTTGTAAATTATGAATGGCATCAATTTCAAATATTTCATCCTTAAAAATTAAAGGAATATTCTCTGTTGTAACAGGATATGTAGTTTCGCCAATAACAAAATTAATACTCTGCTTAATCGCTTTTTCTTTACGCTCTAAACGTTCTGTATGATATTCTTTCGCCTCTTCACTATATTGATAGATAGTTACCGCAGCGATTAAAACCGATGCTACAAGCACTAACAATATCATAGCTAAATTTATTCGAGCTCTTAAGGATAGGCGTTTTTTACTCATAGAAATGCCCATGACGATGGGTCGCTTTTAATTCTGAATTATAAGTTTTAAATATAGCAATAATCAATCCAAAGACAACATGTGCAAATCTCAAATTAATAAACATCAAAATTTAACCTTTAAAGCAAGTATTATGCTTCCGGATTTTTAGAACGAATATGTTTATAAATCTTAAAACCTAACATTAATAATATTCCTAAAACAATAATGCCTAGAACTCCAAAAATCCAATTGATAGAACTTTTTAGAATGACTAGAAAAACAACAGCAAATAGGATAAAAGTAGCGCCTTCATTCCAAATGCGCATAAAATTAGACGTGATCTTAACTTCATCGTTTTGAAGTTGTTTAAAATACATGTGTGTTTTAAAATGGTAGATAAACAACAGAATTACAAATAATAATTTCACATGCATCCAACTTTGTTGCAACCAACTTGGCATTAAAATTAGTAACCAAACCGCAAATAGTGTTGCTAAAATTGCAGAAGGCCAAGTGATAATAAACCAGAGACGTTTGGCCATTAATTTTAACTGTTTACCTAAAATTTCTTTTTCTGGAGATGACTTATGAAAAGCTTCTATTTGATAGACAAATAATCTTGGAATATAGAACAAGCCTGCAAACCAAGTAATCACAAAAATGAGATGTAGCGATTTTATATAATTATAATATTCCATAGAGTTAACGTTTATCTACTAATGTTTTTTTTATCTCTCTATTTAAAAAGTAACCCGTTACGATGGTTGATAATACATCTGAAATAGGAAATGCCATCCAAATTCCTAATTCCCCAAAATACAAAGGTAAGATATACATTAACGGAATAAAGAAAATGGCCTGCCTTGTCAGTGTTAATAACAATGCTGGCAATGCCTTACCAACAGCTTGAAAATAGGCCGCTCCTATAAGTTGTAGCGCTAAAATTGGAACCGCAGCGAATGCCCAACGCATATTATTTGGAGTAATACGAATCACATCTGCATCTGTTGTAAACAACCTTGTAATAATTTCTGGAAAAAACATTAAACCAATAAACACTATAGTTCCTAAAATAGTGGCATATTTTATAGCTGTATAAATAGACTCCTTTACTCGCTCATATTTTTCTGCTCCATAATTAAAACCTGCAATAGGAATAAAGCCTTGTGTAATTCCAAAAACTGGAAACAACACAAACATCATCATCCTACCAACAATAGCATAAGCTGTAACTGAGGTCTCGCCACCAAATCTAAAGAGCGCATTATTAACCAATAAGAACGTAACACTTACAACGGCTTGTCGCGTTAAAGTCACAAAACCTAAAGAAGCTATCTCAGATACAATTGATTTTTCTAATTTAAAATGCGAGAGATTGATTTTTAATTCGGAATTATCAGATAAAAAATACCAAAAAATAAATAGAAATGCGGCGATATAAGAACCTGTTGTAGCCCATGCTGCACCTGCCATTCCATAACCTAAAATATTGATAAATATATAATCTAAAACCAAGTTGCCAACGGACGGAATAAGCATTGCATACATGGCAAATTTTGGTTTGCCTTCTGCCCTAATAACGGTATTTCCCATCATTACAAACCCTAAGATGGGAACACCGTAAAGAATGATTTCATAATATACTTTTGCAGGCTCAAAAATATTGCCTTTACCTCCAAAAGCAGGAATTAGTGTATCTACAAAAATTAGCCCAAAGACAGCAAACGAAACGGTAAAAAGAAGTGTTAACGTTAGCTGGTTTCCAAAGGTTTTAAGTGCTTTTACTGTATTATCGGCACCTAAAGCTCTAGAAATAATAGACGATCCACCAATACCAATAGCCATACCAAGTGCAGCAATAAAAAAAGACACAGGCAACACCACGTTAATCGCCGCAATGGCTATAGAACCAATCCAGTTACCAACAAAAATTGTATCGACTAAGATATTTAATGACATCACCAAAATACCAATTGATGCTGGTACGGCTTGCCTAATAAGTAATTTGCCTATAGGCTCATTTCCTAAATCTTGTGACGATACATTTGCCATTACACGGCTTCGATTTTAGCAGTTGCCCATTCCTCTACGATATTAGTGAGCACATCGGCAAAATCGTCGCGTTCATTAAGGCAAGGAATAACTGTAAATTCTTCTCCGCCCATTTCGTGGAAAATTTCTTCACCTTCCATGGCAATTTCTTCCAACGTTTCTAAACAATCACTCACAAAAGCGGGTGTTACAATAGCCATTTTCTTAGTACCAGCCTTTCCCATTCTTTCAATAGTTCGGTCTGTGTAAGGTTTTAACCATGGATCAAAACCTAGTCTTGATTGAAACGTCGTAGAATACGTACCATTTTTTAAACCTAGCTTTTTAGCCACATTTACAGTGGTAATTTCGCACTGATGACGGTAACAAAATTCGTGTTGTTTGCTCCCCATTTTAAAACAGCACTTGCCATTCATTTTACAGTTGCCATTAGTAATATCACTTTTGCGAATATGTCTTTCAGGAACTCCGTGATAACTAAAAAGGATATGTTCGTAATCTAAATCATTTAAAACTTCACCAATACTTTTTGAAAGCACATTGATATAATCTTCACGATGGTAAAATGCCGGTGTTCTTGTAATTTTCACTCCTGGAAAATGCTCAGCAACCAACTCATCTACTTTAACATCAATCGTTTCTGTTGTTGCCATCGCAAATTGTGGATATAGCGGAATGGTTTTTATTTCCGTACAACCTTTATCTACTAATTCTTGTAACCCCTTTTTAATTGTCATACTACCATAACGCATGGCCAAAGCCACAGGATAATCTACTTTTTGCTGCACTTTTTCTTGAAGCCGTTCCGAAAGTACAATTAACGGCGAGCCTTCGTCCCACCAAATTTTTTGATACGCTGCTGCAGATGCTTTAGGTCTGGTATTTAAAATAATTCCTTTAACCAAAAGCGTACGCGCCCATAATGGCACATCAATAACGCGTTCGTCCATTAAAAATTCACCAAGATATTTCTTAACATCTTTAGGTTTAGGACTGTCTGGAGAGCCCAAATTGACTAATAAAATTCCTTTTGACATGCTTTTCATTTTCAACTACAAAAATACGATACTAATTGTAATACTTAATAACGGTTTGCATTGCTTTTATTTATCCTACTATCTTAAAATATTTTATATACTTTTCAGTTATACTCACTAAAACAAATAGTTTTATTATTAGCTTTTAATCGAGTTTAACTTTTTCTTTAAGGCTGTTTAAAGGATTTAAATATCTTTACAAGCCTTGACTAAATTTTATAATGAAAAGAGAAGCTTATTCAAAATGGCATCATTTAAAGCAATGATTAATCGCGAATAGCATGTGACAATTAAATGTCAATAAACACAAGCACATGAAAAAATTCTTAGCACTAATACTTATTTTATTTACCACAATTGCATTTTCACAACAACAATATCAAAGTTTACTTTGGAAAATTACAGGAAACGGATTAGAAAAACCGTCGTACCTCTATGGTACTATGCACGTTAGTAAAAAAGTAGCATTTAGATTAGACGATGTATTTTATAAAGCTTTAGATAAAAGTGATTGTATTGCCCTAGAATCTGACCCAACTACGTGGCCTGAATTTAATTATGAAATGATGCTTGGCCAAATGGCTGCTTATACTAACTATAATGAGAATTTCTACACCAATCTTTTTAAGCTTACCCATCCTGAAGAAATGGCCATTAGAGGTTCTGTACGTATGGACAACAATGCTGTAAATGCGTATTTATATAGAAAAAGCAGCGCTTCAGATAATTTTGAAGAAGAAACCTATTTGGATATGTTCATTTTTCAGGCTGGAAAGAAAAATAACAAAAAAATATATGCTTTAGAGGATTTAGAAGAATCTAGATATTTAACCACAAAAGCCGCTTATAACGCCAACAAAAAAGAATTAGATCCCTGGGTACAAAAACTATATGCTAAAGAAAATGCCTATTTAATTCAAGAAAACCTATATCGCGATAGAAACTTAGGCCTACTCGATTCTATTGGAGCCGGAGTAAATACTGAATTCTTCCGCAAAAACATGCTCTACATCCGAAACGAGAATATGGTAATTTCTTTAGAAAAACTCATGCCAACCAAATCTGTATTTGCAGGAGTTGGTGCTGCACATTTACCAGGAGAACACGGTATGATTAACATGTTACGTCAACGCGGTTATACTGTAAAAGCGTTAACATCTAACCAGACAGATTATAGTAAAACAGAGAAAACAAAACTCGATAGTCTTTTTGTAACACCAGAATTACAAAAACACAGTACACCAGATGGATTCTTAAGCATTAACACGTATGATAAACTTAGAGAGTTTTCCTATGGAGGACAAAAATATTATCTAGACCCAGACATGACTAACGGTGCCTATTTAACCATCAATAGAATTAGTCGTTTTACCTATTTACCAAACGAAAAAGAAAACATTAGTCTTAAAGAGATTGACCACCTATTATACGAAGACATCCCTGGAGACATCATTAAAAAGGAAGAACTAACCCAACCTTATCCTGGCATCAGCATCGTTAATAAAACCAAAAAAGGAGAATTTCAGAAGTACCATATTTATGAAACACCTTTAGAAATTATAATTATAAAATTTGCGGGGCGCAGTGATTTTGTATTAAAACATGAAGAAAAAATATTTAATTCTATAGCCCTTAAACATCCTTCAAACGCCACACAATTATTTGTGTCGCCTGAGAAAAAATTTCAAGTTGATTTTCCAGAGTATTACATTTCTAGCAATATGCATAATTATGGCAAAAAGCTAGTAGAAGGCTACAAAAACGGAGCCTATTATTTTATTGAAGAAGCTGTTTTAAACGACTTAACATATATAGAAGAAGACAGTTTTGAGGCTAAATACTTCCACCATGCCTTATATAAAAACTACAAATTAACCGAAGCTGAAGGTGGTTTTAAAGCAGGCGATTACCGAACCTATGAATCTAATGCCATATTAGATGCCAACACCAACAAAAGACTCTATTTAAAAACCATTGTAAAAGATGGCAGTTATTATTTGTTAGGTTATGTAGGCACAAATGAAGCTGATAAATCGGCATATTTTAAGTCGTTTAAGTTCAATAAAACAGATTATAAAGGATTTGAAAAAGTTATAGATACCTCTTTACATTTTTCGGTTAACACAAACGGAAAAGCGCCTTTGCCAAATCCGTACAACTACAATGGAAATAAAAAAACCAAAGATTACGAACAAACCATAAACGAAACCGTTTATTCTACCTATGCTAACGAGCAAATCTCAGTATCAAGAACTAAGTTTCATGATTTACAAATGTTTCATAATGTAGATAGTTTGTGGAAAAATTTAGAGGACAAAGTAAATTATAGATCGCGTTATTATAAAACAGAAAAAGCATTTTCTATAAGCAACCGTTCATCTTCAAAAAAAGGTACTATTTACACACATAGTTTTACCTATTCAGATACTTTAAGCGCCAAACAAGTATTGGTAAAAAATATACTTAAGGAAGGAGTGCTTTTTGAACTAAAAACATTAATAGATTCTATTAGTGGACCTTCTAAGTTTGTCACTGAATTTTACGAGACATTCACACCAAAAGATACGCTTTTGGGTAAAAATGTGTTAACAGATAAAACCAAACAGTTTTTCGAAGCCTTACGAGCAAAAGACAGTATTGTTTTAGAGTCTTATAGCTTAGTTAAATTCAAGAAACATAACAGTAAAGACATTGTTTCTATTCTTAAGGATTTTGAATTTGATAAAGAACGCTTAGAGATAAAATCGCATCTCGTAGAACAACTTATTAAAATAGATTTAAAAAACAATTTACCATTTATAAAACAACTCTATCACGATAGCTATTCTGATCCACAAACTCAAACCTCTATTTTAGAAGGCTTATTAGATTCTAACACAAAGGCGTCTTATTCTATCGCTTTAGAATTAATGGAGCGTGATTTACCTTTAGGAAGTGTTAGTAGTATGTTTTATAACTATAAAGGAAAAGATTCTTTAGAACTAAAGGCCTCATTATTTCCTAAAATACTAGAATACAGCACCATACAAGAATACAAATACCCTCTTTACACCTTACTAGCTAAACTGAAAGATAGCGGAATGGTTAAGCAAAAAACTTATAAGAAATATAAAAACCAGTTGATTAATGATGCTAAAATGGAGATTAAACGAAATTTAGGAAACTACAATAATTACGGTTACAATTCCTATTCTCAAAATTTAGCGACTTATGTAAGGTTAATTTTCCCTTATAGAAACGAACGCAGTGCTCAAGATTTTTTTGAAAAACTGATGAATGTAGAGGATACAAATGCCTTAGTAAAATATTACGTATTGTTAACTAAAGCTAAAGAAACAATTCCAGAAGCATTAACAAAAAAGCTTTTAGAAGATGAAGAAAATCAGTATTTACTTATAGAAAAACTAGATGACGCCAAGCTTTTAAGTAAGTTAAAATCTATTAATATCAGTCAACAACAATTCGCCAAATCAAAGCTCTTATCTGATGCTAATTTTGAAAAAGAAAAAGATTCTATTGCCTTTCTTTTTAAGCGCGATTTTGTAACCGATAAAGGCAAAAATGCCGTAATGTATTTCTTTAAAATAGATAAAGACGATGAGTATTCTGGCAAGGTTGAAGCCTTACATTACATTTCATTTATTAAGCCAAAAGACCCAAAGCAATTGGTTGTCGATTACTATTCTAAATCTGAAAGTTATGGTACCATCGTAGATAAGACAAAAGAATTAGAAGAGCAATATACTGAGATACTCAACTTAGCAATTTACAAGGATAGAAAACGCGTTACGCCAAGTGGTGGTGATGGGTATTATGATTATTAGAAATTTAAGATGACGCTTGAATATACTTCTTAGGCGTCGTCCCAAATTTCTTCTTAAAAGCCGCAATAAAATGGCTTCCTGTGCTGTACCCCACTTTTAGTCCAACTTCGTTAACATTATAATCACCAGATTCTAAAAGTTTACGAGCCACTTCCATTTTATAATCAAATAGAAAACTAAAAACCGAGTCACCATAAATTTGTTTAAACCCTTCTTTTAATTTTTTTAAGCTTAAATCTATGTCGTCTGCTAACTCTTGTAAGGTTGGCGGTTCTGCCATATTAGCTATAATAATATCTTTAGCTTTTTTAAGTTTAGCTACATTAACCTCATCCACTAAAAACGGACATTGTTCAATATCGGCATCCTCACTTCTGTTAAAAAACAAGCTTATTAATTCGTAAGCTTTACCTTTAAAATATAAAGACTTAATAGAATTATTAAGATTAAAACTAATCAACTGATTTAAAACAACCGCCATGGATGGAGATATTTTTCCATCCTTATAATACTTCTTCCCCTTATTATCATCTGTTAAAAAGGTAACGTAATTCGCATCTTCAGAAAATAAGCCATGGAATTTTTTAATAGAAATCACTAAAGACACCAACCAAGAATGTGGTTTTAATTCTAAGTGAATGGGCAAATCGCGCTGTGGGTTATATAGTAATAACGATGTTTCTTCATCAATATTCAAGGTATAATTCCCTTGATTAAACATAAACGCAGCTGATCCTTTAGTACAAAAATGAAACTGAATAAAACTACTATCAATCTCGCGCTCAAGAATTTCAACCGTATCGTTCTCATTTTTATGCGTTAGCACAAAAAAGCCATCTTCAATACGCGTTTCTTCAAAAGTACCTTTAGCGATACTTTTTAAACCTGTATTTTCTAAATTCATTTCATTCCTATTTAGATTCGTTCTAAACAAAAGACTAAAAAGCCATTGGTTTTACTACAAAAATATGATATTTATCATGTTTTAGTAAAAAACTAAGCTAAAAAACCACAATCGATACTTTAAGTTCTTCTAGCGTTGTTTTTATTTAAATATCAAATTTACATTTGTGCTGTTACTTTCCAAAGTCAGGTAAACGAGCGAACGCAACACATGCATAATAAAAGCAAATATTTTTACGCTATAGGTCTCAGCTATAAAAAAGCAGATGCCGAAATACGTGGTCACTTTAGTCTAAGCGATACTGCTAAGCAAAATGTTTTATCGCAGGCCAAACAAAACGGTATTGAGAGTCTTTTAGTAATCTCAACATGCAACCGAACAGAAATGTACGGATTTGCAGAACATCCTTATCAACTCATTCAATTATTGTGCGATAACACAAAAGGGACCGTTGAAGAATTTCAAGACGTCGCTTATGTTCACAAAAACAAAGAAGCCATTAATCACATGTTTCGTGTAGGTTCTGGTTTAGATAGTCAAATTTTAGGTGATTTTGAAATTATCTTTCAACTTAAAGCTGGAGCGAGAGCTTCAAAAAAAGTTGGATTATTAAATTCATTTACCGAGCGTTTAGTGAATTCTGTTATTCAGGCAAGCAAACGCATTAAAAACGAAACGCAATTATCATCTGGTGCCACTTCAGTCTCTTTTGCCTCAGTTCAATACATAATGAAGAATGTTGAGAACATTTCTAAAAAAAACATTTTACTCTTCGGAACTGGAAAAATAGGAAGAAACACTTGTGAAAACTTGGTAAAACACACCAAAAATTCTCATATCACTTTAATAAACAGAACTAAAGATAAAGCTGAAGAAGTTGCTGGTAAATTTAACCTCATCGTTAAAGATTACGAGAAACTAGAAGATGAAATTAATGCTTCAGACATTGTTATTGTAGCAACAGGAGCACAAAACCCTACGGTTTATAAAAGCCTAATTTCTACTGAAAAACCACTATTAGTTTTAGACCTTTCGATTCCTAAAAATGTAAACGAAGACATTAGAGAGCACGCTAACATCACACTAATACATATGGATGATTTAGCTAAAATTACAGATGATACTTTAGAAAATCGTAAAGCATTTATTCCAGATGCTGAGGCCATAATCTCAGAAATCACATCAGAATTCAATGCTTGGCTAGACACTTTAAAATTTGTCCCAACCATTCAAGCTATAAAACATAAGTTAACAGATTTTAAAAACTCTGAACTTAATACACAACGCAAGAAAATTGCTGATTTTAATGAAGATCAAGCAGAATTAATTAGTAATAATATCATTCAAAAAATTACCAATCAATTTGCACACCATCTTAGAGAAGACAGTAACACTTCAGATGAAAGTATAGAGCTTATCAAAAAAATATTTCAGTTAGAAACTACCAATAATGTCTAAAATAATTCGCATTGGCACACGCGACAGCCAGCTCGCTATGTGGCAAGCAAAAACCGTTCAATCACAACTTGAGCATTTAGGTCATAAAACCGTCCTTGTCCCAGTAAAATCAACCGGAGATTTAGTACTCGATAAACCCTTATACGAACTTGGAATTACCGGAATTTTCACTAAAACCTTAGATATTGCCATGTTAAATGGGAGTATTGATATTGCGGTACATTCACTAAAAGATGTCCCAACAATTCTACCTAAAGGTATAATTCAAGCGGCAGTTTTAAAACGTGGAAACATTAATGACACCTTAGTTTTTAAAGACAATGAAGAGTTTTTATCTGCTAAAGATGCCATTATAGCCACAGGTAGTTTAAGGCGACGAGCACAATGGTTAAACCGCTACCCAACACATACCATTGTTGGTTTGCGTGGTAACGTAAATTCAAGACTAGAAAAGTTAGAAGGAAACGACGATTGGGATGCTGCTATTTTTGCAGGAGCTGGTTTAGGCCGTTTAAACATTACACCCGAAAACTCAATTAATCTACACTGGATGGTTCCAGCACCAGCACAAGGAGCTATTATGATTACGGCTTTAGAAGCTGACGAGGACACTAGAGCAATCTGCGCAGAAATTAATCACGAAGAAACACAAATTTGTACGTCTATTGAGCGCGAATTTCTAAATCGCTTAGAAGGAGGTTGTACTGCACCAATTGGAGCTATTTGTTATATAAATAAAGAAGAAGAGGTTAACTTTAAAGGTGTTCTTTTAAGTAAGGACGGTACTAAAAAAATAGAAGTTACTAAAGTGGTACCTCTAGGCAAACATGAAGAGATAGCAGAATTCTGTGCCAATTATATCATTGGCAAAGGTGGTAAAGTTTTAATTGACGAATTAACGCAAGGTGACAAAATCACTAATATCTATTCCACAAAAAAACTAACCAACGATCAGCTAGCCAAGTTTCATGAAGCAGTGGTTGCTGAAAGTAATGATGATATTAAAATTAATCCTAACCGATTAAATAAAACTATCGTCCGTAATGAAATTGAGAACGTTATCATTACAAGTCAGAATACTGTAGATTCTTTACTTACTAATTTTTCACCTGTAGAATTACAATTCAAAAATATTTATTGTGTAGGTCGAAAGACAAAGCGAATGGTTGAAAAACGTATCGGAAAAGTAAAACATTACGAGCAGTACGCTAAAGATTTAGCCGAACACATGGCTGAATACATGGATGGTACCGAAGTGACCTATTTCTGTAGTAATTTAAGATTAGACACCATACCTGATATTTTATCTAAACACAACATCAAAGTCAATGAAGTTGAAGCATACGAAACTAAGCTTGATGCTAAGAAAGTTGAAGGAGACTTAGATGGCGTCATGTTTTATAGTCCATCAACGGTTCAAAGTTTTTTACAACTAAATGAAGCCAAAGGCATCGCATTTTGTATTGGCGAAACGACGGCTACGGAAGCTAAAAAGTACTTTAAAGAAGTGAGAGTTGCTAAAGTACCTTTGGTTGAGAGTGTTGTGGAGTTGGTTAATGAGTTTTACGAGTAGAGCCATTGGCTTTTAGCCTTTAGCTATTAGCACCACTGTTGTCATTCCTGCGCAAGCAGGAATCCAAAAAAGATAAAGTCTAATTAAATAAATTCCTGCCTTCGCAGGAATGACAGAAACATGATAAAAAACGATTTATTTTTAAGAGCATTAAAAGGAGAAACTGTAGAACGTCCACCAGTATGGATGATGCGTCAAGCAGGTCGCTATTTACCAGAATTCATGGAAATCAAAGCGAAATATGATTTCTTTACACGTTGTCAAACGCCAGAATTAGCGAGTGAAATTACAGTACAACCAATTCGTAGATTCGGAATGGATGCTGCCATTCTGTTTTCAGATATTTTAGTGATTCCTCAAGCCATGAATATTGAGGTACAAATGAAGCCTAATTTTGGGCCTTACTTACCAAATCCAATTCGCTCTCAAAAAGACGTCGATAACGTCATTGTTCCTGATGTAAAAGAAGCTTTAAACTATGTTTACGAGGCTATAAAAGCGACCAAAGAAAAGCTAAATGACGACATTCCATTAATTGGTTTTGCGGGTTCACCTTGGACCATTTTATGTTATTGTGTGCAAGGTCAAGGCTCTAAAAACTTTGATAAAGCTAAAGAGTTTTGTTTTACAAATCCGATTGCTGCACATGGTTTACTGCAAAAAATCACAGATACAACCATCGCCTATTTAAAGGAAAAAGTAAAAGCGGGTTGTAATGCTGTACAAGTTTTTGATTCTTGGGGAGGCATGTTATCTCCTGTAGATTATCAAGAATTTTCTTGGCAATATATACAACAAATCATTGATGCCTTAAAGGATGATGCACCTGTTATTGCTTTTGGAAAAGGCTGCTGGTTTGCCTTAGATACAATGGCTAAATCTGGAGCTTCTGCTTTAGGTATCGATTGGACATGTTCTGCTAAAAATGCACGTTACCTCACCGGAGGGAATATCACTTTACAAGGTAATTTTGATCCTACACGATTATTCTCGCCACCGGCAGAAATTAAAAAGATGGTCACTCAAATGATTAACGACTTCGGGAAAGATAAATACATCGTTAATTTAGGACATGGCATTTTACCAAACATTCCATTAGAGAATGCCAAAGCATTTATTGACGCCGTTAAGGAATACAAAGCGGAGTAAGATTAATTCTCTATTATTGTAACTTAAAACACCTTTTAACGTCTTTTAAGTATCGTCAATTAAAAACAATAATATGATTAATAACATATTAAAAGGTATACAAGCCTATACCGGAACTTTCGCTTTAATTTCAAAATTAAAACTTTGGAAATACTTCGCTATTCCTATACTTATTAGCATTGTTACTGCTACCATTATTGGGCTATCAGCTTATGGTTTTTCTGATAATATGGGGCGTTTTATAGCTAAAGTATGGGTTTGGGATTGGGGCAAAGCAACCTTTACTACCATTTCTACCTTTATTGGTGGTATAATGATAGTGGCTATTGGTTTAATTCTTTATAAGCATATTATTATGGCCTTGTCTGCTCCTTTTATGAGTCCGGTTTCAGAAAAAATTGAAACGCATTTAACAGGAGTAGAACAACACAATCACAGAAACACATCCTTTAAAGACCAGCTGTGGCGAGGGATAAGAATTAATATCAGGAATTTAGCCAAAGAACTATTGGTTACGATTCCTATTTTACTTTTAAATTTTATCCCATTAATTGGAAACATCGCTTCGTCTGTAATATTATTCTTAGTACAATCCTACTATGCTGGTTTTGGCAATATGGATTACACTTTAGAACGTCATTTTAAATACAGAGAGAGCATCAATTTTGTTGGACGATACAAAGGCATTGCTATAGGAAATGGAATGGTCTTTATGCTGTTTTTATTAATTCCGGTTATTGGTGTTATTTTGGTTTTGCCTTTAAGCGTAACAGCCTCTTCTGTGAATACGGTAAAATTATTAGAACAAGAAAGATCCTTGAATCAAAATAGCATCATAGTATAATGGTTGCCAAATTCGATGCTTTTGAAATCAATCCTATTCATGATGGAGACGCTTGGAAAGTTTGTGATTTCATAATCGCAAACGAAGACCGCTTAAAACGTTATTTCCCAAAAACTTTAGAGCAAAACCTCAACCCAACATTATCGCAATTATTTGTAGAACAAAAAGTGAAGCAATTTGAAAATGACGAAGAATTTTTATTCACGTTAAAACATTCCGAAACAAGAGCACTCGCAGGACTCATTTACATCAAAGAACTCGATTGGAACACCAAACAAGGTGAATTTGCCTATTGCATTGGCTATCCATTTGAAGGGCAAGGATTAACCTCTAAAGCAATTCAACATTTATCGGACTATGCTTTTACTATTTTAGGATTAGAAACCCTTCAAATTATTGCACATAAAGACAATTTACCAAGCGTAAAAGTGGCTTTGAAAACTAATTTTAAATGGGTTAAAACTTTAATTAATGAGTTTACACCCATTGGAGAAGCGCCTTTGGATATGGAATTGTATGAGTTAAATAACCAAAACACACGCAAAGACCTTGCAGGTTTTTAAAACCTAGCAGGTCAATCCTACACTTAATTCAAGACTAAATTTGTAATACAATGGAATTACTAAAAAAAGACAATTACTATCATATTTATAATCGTGGTATCAATAGTGAAACTGTTTTTCAAGACGACAACAATATGTCTTATTTTCTCAAACTTGTTGAGAAATACCTAATTCCAAAAGTTAACATTCTAGCTTACTGTTTACTCAATAATCATTTTCATTTTGCTATCGAGGTAACTTCAGAAACCAAGGAAGTTAACCAAGCGTTTTCAAATCTGTTTAATGCTTATACTAAAGCCTATAATAAGCAGAATTTTAGAACAGGCGCTTTGTTTGAACGCCCTTTTAAAAGAAAACAAATTAAAGATGAAAATTATTTAAAACAACTCGTTTTATATATTCATAAAAATCCTGAAAATCATAAGATTGTTGAAGATTTTCAAAGTTATAAGTTTTCTTCATATAAATCATTCTTTTCTGAAAGTGAAACATTAATCAGTAGAAAAAAATTATATATCATTGAACTTTTTGATACTTTAGAAAATTTTAGATCAACACATAGTAATAAAATATCAACAGAATTAAATATGGAATATGATGATGATTCTAGACCCGCTAGGTCTTCAATGAAAGACAAATTCTTCAAATACATACACCAATTACAAGACACTATTACCTCTAAACTAGAGGAAGTAGACGGCAAGGCTAAATTTCAAGAAGACCTTTGGGACCGACCAGAAGGAGGTGGAGGAAGAACACGAGTTATTGAAAACGGTGCTGTTTTTGAAAAAGGAGGTGTGAATATTTCTGGTGTTCACGGTAAGTTGCCAGACAGCATGCAGAAATATTTTGGTGTAGAAGACGCTGATTTCTTTGCTTGTGGATTAAGTTTAGTCCTGCATCCTACAAATCCAATGGTGCCAACCGTACATGCTAATTGGCGCTATTTTGAAATGTATGATAAAGAAGGAAACATTGTAGATCAATGGTTTGGTGGCGGACAAGATTTAACGCCTTACTATTTGTTTGAAGATGATGCCAAACATTTTCATCAAACCTGCAAAACGGCTTGTGATAAGCATAACCCTGAATTTTATCCAAAATACAAATCGCGTTGCGATGAATACTTTTACAATGCTCATCGAAACGAAGGTCGTGGTTTAGGCGGTTTATTCTTTGATTATTGCAAAGCTACCGACAATATGAGTATGCAAAACTGGTACGATTTTGTAACCGAAGTTGGAGATAGTTTCTTAGAAGCTTATGTACCAATTGTTGAAAAACGAAAGCATATAGAATACACCAAACTGCAACGCGATTGGCAAGAAATTAGAAGAGGACGTTATGTGGAATTTAATTTAGTCCATGACAAAGGCACTTTATTTGGATTAAAAACCAATGGACGCATAGAAAGTATCTTAATGAGTTTACCACCACATGTACAATGGGTTTACGACCATCAACCAAAGGCTGGAAGTGAGGAAGAAAAACTGATTAAGGTTTTACAAAACCCTGTGGATTGGGTGTAACAGTTGACACTATCTCAGACCTAGCAGGTTTTTCAAACCTAGCAGGTCTTTAAAAAAAAAGCAACAATGAACTGCTACTGCGGAACCAACAAAACTTACCAAGAGTGCTGCGAAGTTTTCCATCGCAACAACGGAAAAACAGATACTGCCGAACAGCTCATGCGATCTCGCTATAGTGCTTTTGTTTTAGCCAATGGAGATTATTTAATGACAACACACCACAAATCGACACGACCAAAAAAAGAGAAAAAAGCGATTGTAAAATGGGCAAAATCAGTACAATGGATTAAGTTGGAAGTTTTAGACACTTCAAAAGGTTCTAAAGACGATATTGAGGGAACAGTAACCTTTAAAGCTTATTTTTTTGAAAATGGAAACGTAGATGTCATTCATGAAAAATCAGCTTTTGTAAAAGAGAATGAGCAATGGTTTTACTTAGGCTTGAGTCGATAGCAAAAACCTCAAACCTGACCTAGCAGGTTTTAAAAACCTTGCAGGTCTAACTTATCACTTCCAAACCATAACCTCTTTGGTTACTTCCTTAAAAGCATTATACACATGAAATAATCGTGCTTTTAAAAGTAATTTTCTGCCTTCCACGCTTCGTGTAAAAACCAGTTTGTTTTTGCCTAAATACTGTTTCCAATGTTTTTGAAACACTAAGGCATTTTCTTTTTTATCGCCAAACAATTCTGGAACTGGATAGAAATTTTCAACATCTAAACGTTTTCTGAAAAAATTCGTCTTTACAATTAAATATCTAGGAGAGGCAATAGGTTCTAAAAGTTGGCTTAAGGCTTTGGAAAATAAGGAATTTTCAAGCGCATTAGCACCAACCAAATTACAAACCACATCGCCTTTACCTAATACATAAGAATTCACGTTTATACTAGCTCTACCCAAAGTGATATAACCCAACTCATCTAAAGTATCGAGAATGGTTAATCCCATTTTGCCAATCTTTTTATAGAGGTAACCATAACGAAAATATGATTTTACCGCTTTGTAAAGTTTATACCCAAAAACACCAACAAAGGCCGCTAAAAGCGCATATATAAAATAAAAAACACCACGTTGTAAGATGAGATGAAAACTTTGAGCAACAAACTCAACATAAAACAGCATCATGGTAAATAACAATTCGACTATAAAAAAGCGAAGCACATCAAAATAATAGATTTGTTTCTGCTTTTTAAAAGGCCGTTGTCCGGAATGTAAAATCTTAACTTCTTTAGTTAGTTTCGTACCTTTTCCGATGGCATTGTCCCATTTTTCAGTAATTAAACCACGTTTTGTAGCGCGTTTTAATGTAGCATCATTTAGAGTTTCAATAGATTCTACCGAAATTTCATCAGGAATATTTAAGCGTTCAAAACCATTTGAAATAAACGGAATCGTACTGTTGGTAACCCCTACAAAAGCTTCAAACCGTCGCTTTAAAGTATCTACTTCTCTTCCGCCATCTAAATCTGTTGGGTCTACACAAGCCAAATGCCAAATGTTTCCGGTTTTGTTGGGTGCATTGGCATCTTTTCTAATTGCTCTTCCTCGCATTTGATTAGAAGACACAAAAGATCCTATAAAAGACGCTAGAATTAAACTGTTAATAGATGGAGCATCCCAACCTTCGCCTAATAAGGATTTTGTACCGACTAAAACTCTAATATAACCTGCTTCAAAAAGTTGGGTGAGAATGCTAACGATAGAAATTTTCGGCTTTCCTTTTGAAGTTACCAATAAAAAGGATTCATCTATTTGTAAGGACGAAAAGGAAAAATTATCTAAAGAAGCAATCGTTTCAAAATGCCTTAAAATGGATTGATGAATAATAACAATACTGCCAGAAAGTACCGCTAATTCTTCAGGCCTATTACAATAATAACGAACATATTGAAAAATAGGAAGCACACCAATTTTATCGATGTCTTCTATTTCTTCAGTTTTAATATTTAAAAATTCTTTTCGAATGTAATCTGTTAGAATCACGCATCTTAAATCTCGTTTTAAGCTTTCGCGTTCTGCCTTAACAATACTAACGATGCTTTTTAATTTACTTGGACTGTTAGATAAAGATTTGTAAAGCAGTTGTTCTCCAATAAAATCGACTGTATTTCGTTCAAAAACATGAAGTCGTCTTAGTTGTTTTTCTAAAGTTGAAACATAGTCTTCCTGTTCAATTAATTGTTCTCTATCTCCAACTAAGATGTTCTGAAATAAAATACCCAACCAATGTAAATCGAGTTTAGGAAACTGAATCATTTCTTGTTTTTCAAAACCTAAAACTTCTAGTTTTTGATGATCTATTTCAAAGCCACAGGCATATAAAAAGATGAGAATCGCAGAAAAATATTCGGTATTTGAATAGAGTTCATCCAAATGCCAATTCGGATTTTTATAAAAACGATGTTCAATTAGAAAGTTAATAAAGATCTCATCCTTTAATAATTCATCTTTAAAATCGGCTATATCTCGTCTGTAATCGACGATAAAATTAATCTCTAAATCTTCGGGTTTTGAGAAGTAGACAAAATCTTGATGCGGACTTAAATCGCCTTCGCGTACCAAATCAGGAACCGCAATTTCATCATCAACCTCACCACAAAGTGTAAAATATTTAGACACCTCTGCTCTACTACTATCGTAAGGTGGTGTTGCTGTAAGTGCCACGATATAAAACTCAGAATGCCGTTTTAAATCCATTAAGCAATTCCACCACGCATTTTTTAAATGATGGGCTTCGTCTAAAACTAAAGTTTCAATATTATGGCTTTTGAAGAATTGATAATAGTCGTTTTTATCTTCAAAAGTTTTATAAAACGCATGAAGTGATTGATAGGTAGAAAACGTGATATCGCTTGGCGCTTTAATATCGAATGAATAAGCTTCAAAATCACAATTCTCGGTAAAAAAGTTTTGTAAGCGGTCTTCCCATTGGTTTCTTATGGTTAATGTTGGAGCAAGGACAAGTGTTTTCTTTCCTAATTTTCTAACGATTTCTAATCCTAAGATGGTTTTCCCTGAACCAGGAGGTGCGATAACATGAAAATGATTGTCTGCAATATGACTATTAAAATGCTTTAAAAGTTCTGCTTGATAGCTTCTCCATGGAAAAATAAATTCTAAATCATCTAAGGATTTGAGCACTTAAAAATGGGTTTAAATCGTTAACTTTGTATTTGATAAAAGTAATCATAATCTCACACACAAAGACCTGCCAGGTTTTAAAAACCTAACCGGTCTGCAAAATATAAAATCATGTTTCCATTACGAAGAAATAGAAGACTAAGAACTAACGCGGCTATTAGAAGTTTAGTTAGAGAAAACTACATTACACCAAATGATTTTTTAGTGCCACTTTTTGTGGTTGAAGGCAAGGGCGTAAAAGATGAAATTCCGTCTATGCCCAATTATTTTAGGTACAGTTTAGATTTACTTGAAGGTGAAGTCAAAGAATTATGGAACTTAGGTTTAAAAGCGGTGTTACTCTTTGTAAAAGTTCCGGATAATTTAAAAGATAATAAAGGTACAGAGGCATTAAACCCAGATGGATTGATGCAACGTGCTATTAAAACGGTAAAAAATGCTTGTCCGGATATGATAGTGATGACAGATGTTGCCCTAGACCCTTATTCTTCTGTTGGTCATGATGGTATTGTACAAAACGGGATGATTATTAATGACGAATCGGCCGAAGTGCTGGCAAAAATGGCCTTAACACACGCTCAAGCGGGTTCTGATTTTGTAGCACCTAGCGATATGAACGATGGAAGAACGTTACAAATTCGCCAATTATTAGAACAAGAAGGCTATAAAAACACTGGTATTATGGCTTATACTGCAAAATACGCGTCTTCGTTTTATGGTCCTTTTCGCGACGCTCTTGATTCTGCACCTGTGGATTTAGTGGATGTCCCTAAAGACAAAAAAACCTACCAAATGGATTTTGGTAACCGAATAGAAGCGGTTAGAGAAACTCTAATAGATATTGAGGAAGGTGCCGATATTGTTATGGTTAAACCAGGCCTTTCTTATCTTGATATTTTAAGAGATATTAAAAATGAAGTCGATGTGCCTGTGGCAGTTTACCAAGTCTCAGGCGAATACGCCATGATAAAAGCAGCAGCAGAAAAAGGTTGGCTTAATCACGACCAAGTGATGCTAGAAACCACAATGGCTTTTAAGCGTGCTGGTGCTGATATTATTGCTTCCTATTTCGCTAAAGATGTGGTTAAACTACTTAACGATTAATAAATATTAAACACTAATCAAATTAATTTTACTATTTTTAGTTTCGAATCAATTGAATAACCAATAAATTAGTTTCGAAACTAAAAATGGACGCTATTGACGATAAAATTATAAAAATGCTTAGGGCAAACGCACGTGAGTCCTTTGCGACTATTGGTAAATCTGTAGATTTATCTGCTCCTGCTGTTGGAAAACGCGTCAAACAATTGGAAGAAAAAGGAGTTATCTTAGGCTATTCCCTTCGGGTTAATCATGAAAAACTTGGAGTTAATGTTAAAGCTTATATCAATCTAAAAATTCACCAATCTAGTACTTTGAGAACGGCTTATAATCAAATTAAAACTTTTAAGGAAGTGCAGCGTTGTGACCGAATTTCTGGTGAAGACAGTTTATGCATACTAGCTTATTTTAAAAACAATAAAGAGTTAGTTACGATGCTAGAACGTATTTCACAATATGGTGTACCTAACACAAGAATTATATTAGAAAGTTAGTGATATACTCATTTTTCCGTCTAATATTTTAATTATCAGCAAAAGAATGGCCCAATACTATCCTTAATGGTTTCGAGACGATATATTATCTTCCCTTTTATTTGTGCAGATAAACAATAAGTGTCTAGCAAAATGCGTATTAAAAATATATTTCTTATAATTGAAATTATACAACATGTTTTTAACAGTTACTTTTTCATTACAAATCATAACTTAGTAATAACTAAAAAAATAGCCAGGTTGTAATTAGTATTCATTTCGTAACTTTGTATTTATAAAAACTACAAAACATTAATGGGCTTACTCATTTTTTACGCTGTCATCTCTATCTTTTTTTCATTTTTATGCTCTATTTTAGAGGCTGTACTTTTAAGCATTACTCCTACTTTTATTAATATAAAAAAGAAAGAAGGAAAAACTTATGCTACAGAATTAGAAGAATTAAAAAAAGATGTCGATCGTCCACTCATCGCTATACTTACACTAAATACCATTGCCCATACTGTTGGCGCAATTTTAGTTGGTGTGCAAGCAAAAGTGGCTTATGTAGAGCTTTATGGCTCTACTAAACGAAGCATTTTAGGATTCGAATTCACTGAGGACATTATGGTTGCTGTTGTTTCTACAATAATGACTATTCTTATTTTAGTCGCTTCTGAAATTATTCCTAAAACCATTGGAGCCACATTTTGGAGACAATTAGCAAACTTTACATCAAAAGCTTTAAACATTTTAATATTTCCATTAAAATACACTGGTATTTTATGGGTACTTCAACTCACTACAAAATTAATTGGCGGTAAAGGTCATGGTAGTGTTTTAAGCAGAGAGAGTTTTGCTGCTATGGCAGAGATTGCACAAGAAGAAGGTGTTTTTGAAGAAAACGAAAGTAAAGTCATTAAAAACTTATTGAGCTTTAAAGAGGTACAAGCTAAAGATGTTATGACACCTCGTACAGTAATGAAAACGGAAGACGAAAGCATGACTATTGAAGCCTTTTTTAATGCAAACTCTAATGTTAGATTTTCAAGAATTCCTGTATTTACTAATGATGCAGATAATATTACAGGTTTGGTTTTAAAAGCTGAAGTTTTTAAAGAAATGGCATTAGGTAATGGTTCAAAATTATTATCTGATATTAAACGAAGTATTATTATTGTAAATCGTAGTTTACCTATTCCAACTTTATTTGAACAGTTGGTAGAAAGTAGAAACCACCTAGCCTTAGTTGTAGATGAATACGGTTCAGTAAGTGGTTTAGTAACTATGGAAGATGTTATTGAAACATTACTTGGCTTAGAAATTATGGATGAAAGCGATAATGTATCCGACTTACAACTTTTAGCAAGACGAAGCTGGGAATCTAGAGCAAAACGTTTAGGTATCATTGATAATGACAATCCTGAAAACTAAGCTAACTTTTGGAACAGTTACCTCAACAAATCTGCTATATTGAAACACCACTTGGACATGCCAAAATTAGCGGAAATGAGAATGGTATTGTTTCC
Source organism: Winogradskyella psychrotolerans (assembly GCF_018860565.1). Classification (GTDB taxonomy): domain Bacteria; phylum Bacteroidota; class Bacteroidia; order Flavobacteriales; family Flavobacteriaceae; genus Winogradskyella; species Winogradskyella damuponensis. Next base: position 286,500 of record NZ_JAHKPS010000022.1, on the reverse strand, counting down.
GTTTCAATCATAGATTTTCAAGAAGAATTATCTCGTACTATTCCAGAATCTCTACTAGATTGTGTGATTCAGCTTAGGGAATACTTCTACGAAAAACGAAAAACATTCGACTTAAAACTGAATCCCAAAGGCACAACCTTTCAGAAAAAGGTATGGAAACAATTGGAGGCTATTCCTTTTGGAAAATCCATTTCGTACTTAGAATTATCCAAGCAATTAGGAGATGTAAAAGCCATACGAGCGGCTGCAAGTGCCAATGGTAAAAATCCACTTTGGATTATTGTACCATGTCACAGAGTCATAGGTAGCGACGGAAGTCTCATAGGTTATGCTGGTGGCTTACACAGAAAACAATGGTTGCTCAATCATGAAAGTGAATACAAACAACAATCCTTATTTTAATGTATAAAATAGCAACTGAATTTTTAAAACGTTTTTTTAAAACCTCAACGATATACAAATATGGTTTCAATTGGTCACCAATGTATCGTAGATCTACTGCCAAACTTATAGAGGTTAGTGACGATTTGCTTTTTGTAAAAATTAGATTAAAACCAAGTTGGAAAAACCGCAATTATGCAGGCTCTATTTTTGGTGGCAGCATGTTATCTGCAACAGATCCTATTTACATGATTCAACTCATTCAAATACTGGGTAATGATTTTGTAGTTTGGGATAAATCTGTTGAAGCACGCTATAAAAAACCAGGTAAAACTACAATTTATGGTGAATTTATATTTACAAAAGAAGAGATTGACACTATAAAACAATCGGTTATTGAATCTCGTGAAATTGACATTGTTAAAACCATGAATTTAGTTGACGACAAACAACATATAATTGCTACTTTAAAAAAGACCATTTATATCGCCAACAAAGCCTTTTACAAAGAAAAACTAAAAAATCGCAAAGCAAATAATTAAAATCTAGCGCAATGAAATTTATTAAAAAACTATTAAAATGGCTTGTCGGAATTATTGGCATGCTCATTATAGCATCCTATATTTTTGATTACGACTATATCTTAAAAGGTGTACGTGTTGTGTATTTTACAGGGCATTCTACTGCTTTTATTGATGACTATCCTTATTTTGAAAATGACACCATTAAAAAAGGTACAAGAACAGATGAATGGCCCTTACACAAAAATTACAATTCCGTAAGTGCCACAGATGAGCTAAAATCTATAAATGATGAATATGGCACAATTGCTTATTTAATTATAAAAAATGACAGCATTTTTTACGAACAGTATGCTGAGAATTATAGCAAAGATTCTAAAACCAATTCTTTTTCAATGGCTAAAAGTATCACCTCAGCTTTACTTGGTAAGGCTATTATGGAGGGTTATATAAAAAATTTAGATCAACCCATTAGTGATTTTTATCCGCAATTTAAAGATACAAAAACTACTGTTGGCGACTTATCGTCAATGTCCTCTGGCTTAGACTGGGTAGAATCTTATACAAGTCCATTTTCTATTACTGCAAGAGCGAATTATGATGACGATTTAGCCGAAACCATTTTAAATCAGAAAGTTACAAAAACACCAGGTAAAGAATTCGAATATTTAAGTGGCAGCACACAATTATTAGGTATGGTTATTAAAAAAGCCACAGGAAAACAATTAGCTAACTATCTTTCTGAAAGTTTCTGGCAACCCTTAGGTGCCGAAAATGATGCGTTGTGGCAATTAGATGATGATGACAATCAACTAGCAAAAGCCTTTTGCTGTATCTCTAGTAATGCTAGAGATTTTGGTCGATTTGGCAAACTTTACAAAGACCATGGCAAATGGAATGGCAAACAACTACTAGATTCTACTTTTGTAGCCACATCAACGCAATCTAGATTTGAAGGCCAACCTTATGGTTATGGCTTTTGGGTTAGTGATTATAATAACAAACACACCTTTGCAATGATTGGTATTTTAGGGCAATATGTAATTACAATTCCTGAAGATAACGTCATCATTATCAGACTAGGACACCATAGGAGTCCCGAAAAAGTTAATTTTTTTCCTTCGGATTTTTATGTTTATATTGATGAAGCTTATGCGATGATGAAGAAATAGATTTTTAGAATTAAAATCTCTAAAGCTTTTTAAATCTTTTGAGATTTAGAAAATTAACAGCTATGATTTCAAAACTCAACTTAGAACACATTCTATTTTTAGACATAGAAACCGTTCCTGAAACAGAAAACTTTACTGATTTAGACAAAACAAAACAAGACCTTTGGGATGCTAAATCGCGTTACCAACGTAAAGACGAGTTTACGGCGGAAGAATTCTATGACAGAGCTGGTATTTGGGCCGAATTTGGTAAAATTGTGTGTATTTCGGTCGGCTATTTTAAAATGCAAGGCGAATCTCGAAGCTTTAGAGTCACATCGTTTTACGGTGATGAAGTCAAGATTTTAAAGGATTTTAAAAATTTACTGATTTCACATTTCAGTTCTAATAAGCATTTACTTTGTGCCCATAACGGTAAGGAATTTGACTTTCCATACATTGCAAGACGTATGATTATCCACAACATAGAATTACCATACAAATTGAATCTTTTCGGTAAAAAACCATGGGAAGTACCACATCTCGATACGTTAGAATTATGGAAATTTGGAGATTATAAAACCTACACCTCTTTAAAACTATTAACCAACGTTTTAGGCATTCCTTCACCAAAAGATGACATAGATGGTAGTGAAGTATACCGTGTCTATTATAAAGAGAAAGAAATAGATCGTATTATCATTTATTGTGAAAAAGACACCATTGCAGTAGCTCAAATTTTCTTAAGATTGCGAGGAGACGAATTACTTCACGATAATGAAATAAAACATGTGTAATTTAGCGCATTAGATTGAAACTTTATTTATGGCAAATTTAATTAGCGTTAAACAACTACATATCTCTTTTTATAAAGACAAGGTTGAAAAACAAATTATAAAAAACATTTCATTTGATATAAAAGCAAATGAAATTGTAGCTGTTGTTGGAGAATCTGGTTCTGGCAAGTCCATTTCGTCATTAGCTCTAATGGGTTTATTACCCAAGCAGATTTCCCAAATTACCTCTGGCTCTATCTTATTTAAGGATAAAGATCTCGTTAGTTTGCCTGAAAAAGAATTTCAAGCCCTAAGAGGAAAAGACATTGCGATGATTTTTCAAGAACCTATGAGTTCTTTAAATCCATCGATGCGTTGCGGGAAACAAGTTGAAGAAATCTTAAAACAACACTTTAAATTATCAGCTACAGAACTAACATCTGAAGTTATAAACCTCTTTGAAAAAGTAAAACTTCCCAATCCAGAGCGAATTTTAAAGGCTTATCCACATGAAATTTCTGGTGGACAAAAACAACGCGTCATGATTGCTATTGCTATTGCCTGTAAACCTAAATTACTCATTGCAGACGAACCAACAACAGCATTAGATGTAACCGTTCAAAAAGAGATTTTAGAGCTATTAAAAGACATCCAAACAGAAACAGAAATGAGTGTCTTATTTATTTCGCATGATTTATCCTTGGTTTCTGAATTAGCAGATCGTGTTTTAGTGATGTATCAAGGCCAAATTGTAGAACAAGGAGCGACTAAAGACATTTTTCATTTACCAAAGCACACTTATACAAAAGCATTAATTGCAGCAAGACCTTCAACAGATTTTAGGTTAAAACAACTACCTACCATTTCTGATTTTATGACAGGTAATGTGAATACTACTATTATTTCTGAAGCAGATCGCATAAAAAATCATGAAAAGCTATATGCACAACAACCGCTATTGGAAGTCATTGACGTAGAAAAAACGTACCTCTCAAAAACAGGATGGTTTTCTAAAAATCAACCGTTTAACGCTGTTGATGGAGTAAGCTTTAAGGTATATACAGGTGAAACCTTAGGCTTAGTTGGAGAATCTGGTTGCGGAAAATCTACTTTAGGAAATGCCATACTACAATTAGACAAAGCCACAGCTGGAAGAATTTTATACAAAGGCAAGGATATCACTAATTTGAGTACTTCAGAAATGCGAGCCTTGCGAAAAGATATTCAGATTATATTTCAGGATCCCTTTGCCTCTTTAAACCCTCGTTTAACTGTTGGTAACGCTATTTTAGAACCTATGACGGTTCATAATATTGGAATTTCTCATGAAGCACGTAAAAAAAAGGTAATTGACATTTTAAACAAAGTAGGATTAGATGCTACTGCTTTTGATCGCTATCCTCATGAGTTTTCTGGTGGACAACGCCAACGTATAGGTATTGCTAGAACTATTGCATTAGAACCTCAGCTTATAGTTTGTGACGAGTCTGTTTCTGCTTTAGACATTTCTGTACAAGCACAAGTTTTAAACTTGCTGAATGATTTAAAAGCGCAATTTGGATTTACTTATATATTTATTTCGCACGATTTGGCGGTTGTAAAATATATGTCTGATCAACTATTAGTAATGAATAAAGGAAAAATTGAAGAAATTGGAGATGCAGATATAATTTACGCTTCACCAAAAAAAGCTTACACAAAAAAGTTAATTCATGCTATTCCAAAAGGATTATAGCATGAATACTTTTTTTGCTAATTTAAAAACATTTGACACTAACTCAAAAGTGTTTTCTAATACTGAAAACTCATCGTTTTCATTTAAAGTAGGTTCTGGTAGATTTGGTTTTGATTTCATAAGCAGTAATTCATGGTAGATTTGGGGCAAAAAGGTAAATTAAGTTTATGGTAAATCAGGTTAATTTAATTCATTTTGTTTGGGACTGCAATATGTAATTTATTTTTATTTAATCAGCTAAAACACATAATTAATCGTTGAAATACACTTAATTTTAACATTTAACATATTTTATTGTTATTTTTCGTACAAAAAAACCGCTATACATTAGCGGTTTTAAATTTATTATGTAAGCTATTTTTATAATTCCATTTCGGGAATATCACCTTCAATAATCAATTCGCCTTCTGTTGCTTTTTTAATCTCTTCTACAGAAACACCTGGTGCGCGTTCTAAAAGTTTAAATCCTTTTGGTGTTACTTCTATAACCGCCAAGTTTGTTACTATTTTCTTTACACAGGCAACTCCAGTTAATGGTAAAGAACACTCTTTCAGTAACTTAGATTCACCCGCTCTATTCGTATGCATCATGGCAACGATAATGTTTTCTGCGCTAGCAACTAAATCCATAGCACCTCCCATACCTTTAACCATTTTACCTGGAATTTTCCAATTAGCTATATCGCCTTTTTCTGACACTTCCATAGAACCAAGTATCGTTAAATCAACATGTTGTCCTCTAATCATCGCAAAACTTGTTGCTGAATCAAAAAATGAAGCTCCAGGCAAAGTCGTTATGGTCTGTTTTCCTGCATTAATAATATCGGCATCTTCATCACCTTCAAAAGGGAAAGGTCCCATTCCTAAAACACCATTTTCACTTTGAAATTCGACATCAATATCATCTCTTACAAAATTTGCTACTAATGTTGGAATCCCAATTCCTAAATTAACATAGTAACCGTCTTTTACTTCTTTTGCAATGCGTTTTGCTATTCCGTTTTTATCTAACATAACTATGCTCTTTGTCTAACTGTTAATTGTTCTATTCTTTTTTCATATGTCTCACCTTGAAAAATACGTTGAACAAAAATGCCAGGAATATGTATTTGATTAGGATCTAAATCACCTACTGGAACTAATTCTTCAACCTCAACAACAGTAATTTTAGCTGCTCCACACATGTTTGGATTAAAATTTCTTGCTGTTCCTTTAAAGATTAAGTTTCCGGCAGCATCGCCTTTCCATGCTTTTATAAAAGCAAAATCGGCTTTAAACGCATGCTCTAACACATACATTTTACCATCAAACTCTCTTGTTTCTTTACCTTCTGCAACTTCTGTTCCGTAACCCGCTGGAGTATAAAACGCAGGAAAACCTGCCTGTGCTGCTCTAGCGCGCTCAGCTAATGTTCCTTGAGGTATTAACTCAACATCTAACTCACCTGAAAGCATTTGACGTTCAAACTCATCATTTTCGCCTACATAAGAGGAAATCATTTTTTTGATTTGTTTTTGATGTAGTAATAAACCTAAACCAAAATCATCGACTCCTGCATTATTAGAAATACAGGTTAAACCTTTTACTTTGCGTTTTACAAGTTCTGCAATGGCATTTTCTGGAATTCCAGATAATCCAAAACCGCCAAACATAAAGGTCATATTATCACTAACACCTTTTAGCGCCTCTGTAATATTGTCCACTTTTTTATTAATCATATATAAAGAAATTTTGCTTCTGAAAAATACAAAACTATGCTCTTACTTTATAATATATAGTCATAAAATAAGGGTGTGACTATTACAGATTATTAGAAATCGAAGTCAATAACCCCTTCTGGGTCTTCGTTGCCACCAAGATCCCCTTCTCCTTTAACATCACAATCAATATTAATGGTTAAGTTTGAAGGTTTTTCAAATTCATCTTTTGAAATATCTAAAGTTTCATCTTCATAACAAGCCTTCATATATAAACCCCATATTGGTAATGCCATAGACGCACCTTGACCATAGGTAATAGATCTAAAATGTACAGATCTATCTTCAGCTCCAACCCAAACTCCGGTAACTAAATTTGGCACCATACCCATAAACCAACCATCACTTTGATTTTGAGTTGTTCCTGTTTTACCTGCAATTGGATTGTCTAATTCATAAGGATAACCCGTCATTATCTCTCTATACATTGTATTGTATTTATCTACACCTTTAGACCTTAGACGACCTCCAGAAGATCCTGCTTGAGTAACTCCTTCCATTAAGTTTACAGTTACATAAGCAACCTCTTCACTTAGAACATCCTTACTTTCTGGCGTAAACTGATAAAGTACTGTTCCGTTTTTATCCTCAATGCGTGTTACCATTACAGGTTTATTATATACTCCTTTGTTTGCAAATGTAGAATAGGCAGCAACCATCTCGTAAACACTAATCTCTGTCGTACCTAATGCAATTGCTGGTACAGGTAAAATATCTGAAGTAACCCCTAATTTTTTTGCCATTTCTACAACGGGTTGCGGTCCAATTTCGTTAATTAAACGCGCTGTTACTGTATTGGTAGAACTTGCCAAAGCATCTTTAAGGGTTTGTTTCCCTGAATAATTTCCATCAGAATTCTTAGTCGTCCAAGGTTCTGGATTTCCAAATTTATTAGCTTCAATAGTTATTGGAGTTCTTGGAAATGAATCGCAAGGAGAAAATTGTAATTGATCTATCGCTGTGGCATAAACAAAAGGTTTAAACGTAGAACCTACTTGCCTTGTTCCTTGTTTTACCATATCGTATTGGAAGTGTTTATAATTCATACCTCCTACCCAAGCTTTTACATGACCTGTAAGCGGGTCCATAGACATCATACCTGGATGGAAAAACGATTTATAATAACGCATAGAATCTATAGGTTTCATAACCGTATCTACTTCGCTTGCTTTTCCATTTACCCATTTGAAAACCCTCATTTCGGTAGGTTTTTGAAACGAAGCTCTAATCTCTTTTTCAGATTTCCCTTGACTTTTAAGCACCCTCCAACGCTCACCGCGTTTCATATGATCGTTTAGTAATTTATTAACCTCTGAAGTAGTTAAACCTAAAAACGGTGTTGTTTTATTACGTTTTGGAGTATTTTGATTGTTAAATTCTGCTTGTAATCTTGGCATGTGTTGCTCAATAGCATCTTCTGCATATTGTTGCATTCGAGAATCTATTGTTGTATAGATTTTTAAACCATCTGTGTATAAGTCGTATTTACTACCATCTGGCTTTCTATTCTTTTTATCACTTGTCCATTCTTTCATGAAACCTCTAAGGTATTCTCTAAAATAAGTAGCAATCCCTTCACGATGTGATTCTGGAGAATAATTTAAATCTAACTCTGTTTTTTGAAGTGAATCTTTTACCTCTTCAGTAATAAATCCATATTTGTTCATTTGAGCTAAAACAACATTACGTCTATTTCTAGTCCCAACAGGGTTTCTATGTGGTCTAGGATTATATAAGGTTGGATTTTTCAACATTCCTACAATCATAGCCGATTCCTTGATATCTAAATCTTTAGGTTCTTTACCAAAATATATTCTAGCGGCACTACGTATACCATCTGCATTGTTATTGAAATCAACAATGTTAAGATATTGGGCTATAATTTCTTCTTTTGTGTATTGACGTTCTAAACGAATAGCAATAATCCATTCTCTTACTTTCTGAGAAAGACGTTCAATAATATTACTAGACACTTGTTTTGTAAATAAATTCTTAGCTAATTGTTGAGAGATTGTACTAGCTCCTCCTCCGCTTCCTAATTTATAAATAGCCCTAAGTGTACCTCTGCCGTCAATACCTGAATGTTCGTAATGACGCACATCTTCAGTCGCAATTAAAGCATCTACAATATTTTGAGGTAATTCTTTAAAATCTACAGGCGTTCTATTATCGTTAAAATAGAATTTACCTAATGTTTTATCATCTGAAGAAATGATTTCCGAAGCTAAATTAGTTTCAGGATTTTCTAACTTGGTGTGATCTGGCATTTCACCTAAAAATCCCCAAGAAGCGAATAGAAATAATAATACAAAGGCTAAAACACCTCCTAAAAATACCATCCAAAACCAACGTACATATTTTGAAAAATCTAAAGTTTCTGGTTTAGATTTCGTTGTTTTCTTTTTTGCCATAATTACTACTTTTGAGCCTGTTCTACTCTAAAACCAATATCTGTTATACCTTCTAAATTTTTAACACCATTAACATCGCCATTATGTCTCATGGCATGTTGAATATTTACGGTGTAATCTCCTTCTTCATTAAACCTAAAAGGTTCTTTATAACCTCTAAACCACAATTTATTCTCTTTTAAGTCTGAAAAACCTGTTCCTAACAATTCTCCATTTGGAGCAGCCATTTTATATTCTAAAGTGTCTTTTACTGCTTTTCCGTTTGGATAATTTAATTCTACTATAAGAAATAAGTTACTAAATTTATAAGCATCTGTATTTCTTAAATTAACAAACAAATTGTAATTTTTTAAAGTATCAGGTGCTTTAAAATTAAAACTAGCAACAGAATCCTTATGCCATTGATTTGGAACTGATTTATATTGGTCAAACACAGCTTCTGAGTCACAACTCGCCAATAAAAAACAACTGATTATAACCAAAAATAATCCATTAGTCTTTCTTCGCATTTGTATTTGTTTTGGCTTTTGGTTTTTGATTACGGCTTCGATTTTGAGTTTTATTTTTACTGTTATTACTCTTATTGTTGCTCTTTCTATTCTTGTTATTTCTGTTGTTCCTGTTATTTTTACGTTTCTTATTCGGTTTTGGACTATCAAAACGCGTTAAACTATCTTGACCTACAACGTTCTCAAACTCATTTTTAGTGTCTTGAATGTGCTCTACCGCATATTCTTCAAGGCTTGCGACTTTTTCTTTTCTTTTGTTTTTTTCAATAATTTCGTTGGCTTGATCTGTGGTAATAATATGCCAATTCATCCATTCGCCTTCATAGGCATACCACATTAATCCTTTAAAAATGTCTGTTTTTTGGCAAACTGCATTTCCTTTTTCTGTATATAATTTAGTGTCTGATTTAGGAAAAGCTTTTAAAGCATCTAAGTAGGCATCTAACTCATAATTAAGACAACATTTTAATTTTCCACATTGTCCGGCAAGCTTTAAAGGGTTTAAAGATAATTGTTGATAACGTGCTGCAGATGTACTAACAGATCTAAAATCTGTTAACCATGTAGAACAGCACAATTCTCTACCACAGGATCCAATACCACCTAATCGTGCAGCCTCTTGTCTAAAGCCAACTTGCTTCATCTCAATACGTGTCCTAAACTCACGTGCAAAAACCTTAATTAATTCTCTAAAATCTACGCGCTCTTCTGCGGTATAATAAAAGGTTGCTTTGCTGCCATCTCCTTGAAATTCTATATCTGAAATTTTCATTTTCAGCTTTAAATCTATAGCAAATTGACGTGCTTTAACCTTCATTGGTTCCTCTCTGTCTCTAGCTGCAGACCAAATATCGATGTCTTTTTGTGACGCTTTTCGGTATATTTTTAAAACATTTTCAGTGTCATTAAGTCTTACTTTTTTGCGTTTCATTTGTACCCTTACCAATTCTCCTGTAAGTGTAACCATACCTATATCGTGGCCAGACTTTGCCTGTGTTGCCACTATATCTCCAATGCTTAATGTGAGGTTTTCTGTATTTTTATAATAGTGTTTTCTGCCGTTTTTAAAACGCACTTCAACACCAATAAATGGGTCTTGTCCGTTTGGAAGCGACATATTAGCTAACCAATCAAAAACAGTAAGTTTATTGCAGCTATCTGTACCACAAGTCCCATTGTTTTTGCATCCTTTTGGTTGGCCATCTTTACCAGTTGAGCAACTGTTACAAGCCATAAAAATTTTATATATTAAATCTAGAAATAAAAAAATCTAGATATAGGATTCGTAAATAATTAATGAGTAAAGATAAGATTATTTCTCTAGTTATCTAAAGTCAAATTGTTATTGCTGCACGTCATTCTTATATGACACTAAAAAGTTCAGTGTTCATATTATTAATATTTTCAATTATTAAGTGTGACATCTAGGTGAATTCTATTTCGTAATTCAATTTATTAGACAGCGATTTTAACTGTGTTTTAGACTTAAAGATATTAGAAAACAATGTATTGCTCCAGCCAATTCGTTTTGAGTATTTATTAAAGCTTTCCTCTTTCCAATTAAAGCCTTCTTTCCAAAATTTGTTTGGTGATACATAGCAAAATGTATAATCAAAAATAAAACTCGATTGGTTTTCTGAATCTAATTTAGAAATTGTATTAGGAGCCATAAGCGTTATATTATTACTTGCGCAAGTTGCTCTTATTGTTTGTATAAGGTCAGGGTAATCATTAGCTAACGATGAGATATCAAAATCGTTATATTCTGTATTTCCAATTTTCTGAATTGGACGAATTTGCAATATATCAAAGCTTTTGGCATCAAAATGGTTAAAAAACTCACTAAGCTCGTAAAAATTATCCTTGTTGAAGGTATAGTTTATTCTAACTTTAAAATCATAAGTTTCTTTAAGCTTCTTAAAAACATTAAACGCATTATGAAATTTCTCATAATTAGCTTTTTTCATAAAGCCTTCGTAGCTTTCTTTTGTAACGCCATGAAGTGAAATTGTAAACTCATTTAAACCTGCTTTTAAAAGTGCTTCAATCTTTTCTTCAGTTAATAAATTAGCATTTGTCGTTATAGAAATATAGGGTACTTTATACTGCTTGCCTAATTCTACAATTTTTACAAGATTTTTATACAATGTAGGCTCAGTACCGCAACCTATTTGAAGCTTTAAGGCACGTTTAAAAATAGTTTTTGCTACTAAATTTAATTCTTCATCTTTAAATTGTCCTTTTAGTGTTTTTACATAATCTTCATCCGTAAAATAACACATTTTACAACGCAAATTACAAGCCATTACAGGATCTAAATTAACGGCTAAATACCGCTTATTAAGTTTATGCAACAGAAAAAGCCCAAAGAACTTAATCCTATGGCTCTTAATTTTTCTGTTAAGTTGTAATAGCTTGTAAATATTCATTTAAATTGTTTTGCCTAAGGTATCAAAAATATTACGCAAGTCCTTTTTATATGGCAAATGATCTGCACGTCCTTTTTTAAAAATATCATTGCTATTGCCCTGCCCTTTGCGTAATGCTTTTTGCTCTTCGTATGGTAATCTATTTATTTCCATACAGTTTGAAGAACAACAATTTTCCATTTTTTCCTTACATTCATCACATTGAATAAATAATAAATGACAAGCTTCATTAGCACAATTTGTGTGCATATCTGCTGGTTTTCCACATTGGTGACAATTGGCAATAACATCATCACTGATACGTTCTGATCGTCTTTCGTCAAAGACAAAGTTTTTACCTAAGAATTTATTTTCTAAGCCTTCAGCCTCAATCTGTCTAACATAGTTAATGATACCTCCTTCAAGCTGAAATACGTTTTTAAAGCCCTTATGCTTATAATATGCACTTGCTTTTTCACATCTAATACCTCCAGTGCAATACATCACTAGCTTCTTGTCTTCTTTGTGTGCTCTTAAATCTTCTTCAATTAAATCTAAAGACTCTCTAAAAGTATCTACATCTGGTGTTACGGCATTTTTAAAATGACCAATTTCACTTTCGTAATGGTTTCGCATATCTACCAGAACCGTATTTGGGTCTTCAATAAGCTCGTTGAATTTTTTAGCATTAACATGAACACCTTTATTAGTCACATCAAAAGACGCATCGTTTAATCCGTCTGCTACAATTTTTTTACGCACTTTAACTTTTAGTTTTAAAAAGGCAAAATTATCGTGCTCTATAGCAATATTTAATCTTACATTTTCTAAAAACGAAATGGTATCCAGATGTTTCTTAAAAGCTTCAAAGTTTTCTGCAGGTACAGAAAGTTGCGCATTAATTCCTTCAGTGGCCACGTAGATTCTTCCTAAGACTTCTAATTCATCCCAAGCGAGAAACATGTGGTTTCTAAAAATTTCGGTATTGTTAATTTTAGCGTACTTGTAGAAAGAGATGGTTAAGCGTTCTTTTCCCGCTTGTGCAATAAGTTCTGCTCTTTCTTTGGCACTTAAGTTATTGTACAGTTGCATGCTATACTAATTTTTAAGGTTAAAGAATAAAATAATAAGCGACAAAGGTATTATTTTTAGTACAAAAGCTTCAAAATAAGCACAAAAAAAAGCACTCTGAATATTTCAAAGTGCTTTTACAGATTAACTTACCAACTTAAAACAACTTAAAAAGTTAATCTACACCGGCTTTACAATTACTGAGAGTTAAACAGTAACTGAAACACCTAATGCTTTACTAATTGTGTTGTTTATAAAACAGAGAAATCAAAAGATTTACCTCTGCTTTCTAAAACTTTTTCATAGCAATTAATTCCTTTTTCATTTAGTAGATGTAAAAAGTGCAAAAGGGTTGCGTAATAAAAGTGAAAAAACGTTATTTTCTTTTACAGTTATTTTAAAACAAAAAATGAAATAAATAAAATAAGTGGTATTTTTGAAGACAATTAATTTTAAGAAAAAGAACAAATGAGTAGCGAAAAAGATGCAAAATTAAAAGCTTTAAAACTAACGTTAGATAAATTAGATAAAGCTTATGGTAAAGGGACTGTGATGAAAATGAGCGATCAGGCGGTTGTAGATGTAGATGCTATTTCCTCTGGTTCTTTAGGTTTAGATATTGCCTTAGGCGTTGGTGGATATCCTAGAGGACGTGTTATTGAAATATACGGCCCAGAATCTTCTGGTAAAACAACACTAACACTTCACGCCATTGCTGAAGCGCAAAAAGCGGGAGGCATTGCTGCATTTATTGATGCAGAGCATGCTTTTGATCGTTTCTATGCCGAAAAATTAAACGTAGACATTGACAATTTAATTATTTCTCAACCAGATAATGGAGAACAAGCTTTAGAAATTGCTGATAACTTAATTAGGTCTGGTGCTATTGATATTGTTGTAATTGACTCTGTGGCTGCCTTAACACCTAAGAGTGAAATTGAAGGTGAAATGGGAGATTCTAAAATGGGCTTACATGCGCGTTTAATGTCTCAGGCTTTAAGAAAATTAACAGCTTCTATTAGCAAGACCAATTGTACCGTAATTTTTATTAACCAATTACGTGAAAAAATTGGTGTCATGTTTGGTAACCCTGAAACTACAACAGGTGGTAATGCCTTAAAATTCTACGCTTCTGTGCGTTTAGACATTAGACGTTCTACACAGATTAAAGATAGCGACAGTAATGTAATGGGTAATAAAACGCGAGTTAAGGTAGTTAAAAACAAAGTTGCTCCACCATTTAGATTGGCAGAATTTGATATTATGTATGGTGCAGGTATCTCTAAGGTAGGAGAAGTTTTAGATTTAGCCGTAGAACACGAAATTGTTAAAAAGAGTGGTTCTTGGTTTAGCTATGGAGACACCAAGCTAGGTCAAGGTCGTGATGCTGTTAAACTTTTAATACAGGATAATCCAGACCTGATGGATGAATTAGAGGAAAAAGTGAGAGCGCTCATTAATGAATCTAAATAAATTGAATTAAAAAAATCCTGACACAAAATCAGGATTTTTTTAATTTTAGACGCAACCATTTTGCACTTTTTACATCTATATTATAGAAATTGATTAATTAATGTATGAAGAAATTTGTCCTAATCGCCTTTTTACTTGCCTCAATATTAACTTCATGTAATGTTGACGATGTCAGTAACCATGATTTTTATTTAGAAATTGTACCTATTGATAGCGTAGTAATGCCTGAATATTTTGTAAAAGGCGAAGTTTACCAAATAGATATAACGTATACACAGCCAAGTTCATGTTACTATTTTAATGATTTTTTTTATGAAATAGATGGACAACAAAGAACCGTTGCAGTTGTAAATACAGTATATACTATAAACAACACAACATGTATTGATGCCCCTGAAGAAGTAACCGTTCATTTTAATTTTCATGCCACTGGAAGCGAAACCTATGTATTTAAGTTTTTCCAAGGAGAAGTTGAAACAAACGGAGTAACTGTTGACCAATACTATATTGTAGAAGTTCCTGTTGTGTTATCTGACGATTAAAACATGCGGACATTTAAAACTTTAATTATTAACTAACTCTATAACAAATGTGAGTTTAGACCAACTCATAAAAAATTGTATTAACAAAGATGCTCAAGCTCAAAGCCAATTATACAAGCAATTTGCAAGTAAATTATTTTCGCTTTGTCTTAAGTACTCAAAAAACTATGCAGAAGCAGAGGATAATCTGCACGACGCATTTATAACTATTTTTAATAAAATAGAACAGTATAATAACAAAGGGTCTTTTGAAGGTTGGCTTAAAAGAATTGCCATAAACACATCTTTGCAACGCTATAGAGAAGATGTAGGCGTTTACGATATTGTGAATGAAGATAATATTAAAGACGTTTCAGTAGATCTTAATGAAAACGACGTAAGTATTAATTATTTACTACAAATTATCCAAGAATTACCAGATAGATATAGGTTGGTATTCAACTTATATGTTTTAGATGGCTATTCTCATGTTGAAATTAGCGAATTGATTAATATTTCAGTAGGCACCTCAAAATCTAACCTAGCAAGAGCAAGGATGATTTTAAAAGATAAAATTGAAGCTTATAACGCAACCTCAAATTCGCGAAGCTTATAAATAATGAACGATAAAAAAAACATAGATAGACTTTTTCAGGAAAAGTTCAAAGATTTTGAAGTTGCGCCTAACGATGCCGTTTGGGAACGCATAAGCGAAAGTCTTCCTAAGAAAAAGAAAAAACGTAGAGTTATTGCCCTGTGGTGGCAAATTGGTGGTGTTGCAGCCATGGTTACTTTATTACTAACTGTTGGAGTTTCTGTATTTAATACTGATGATAATAATCAGAAATTTCCTATTGTTAATACAGAAAATAGCACCAATGACCTAAACAACAACACAAATACACCAACTCATGAAAGTCCAAACGAGCTAAATACAGTTGGATCTAATAATAAAACCCAAATAGTTAATTCAAATATAGACTCTGAACAAGAATCAAATTTAAACGATTCTAAAGATGATACATCTCAAAAAACGTCTACTTCAAAACAATTAACAACCCCTAATAATTATAATCAAAAGTTAAATTCGGTTGCTAATAACTCTAAAGTTGTAAAACGACCTAAATTGTCTCAAAAGCAACATCGCTTATCATCAAATAAAGACAAAAGCACCAAGATTGCTAACCAAACTAAAACATCAAATTCTAATTTAAAGAAAAACGATAACACTCAATTAGCATCTGAAACAGAAATAAAATCTGCCATTAAAGAGGCCATAGAAAACAGTAACACAGGTATTGCTGCAAATAAATCATCTGAAAACACAAAATCAGAAACACCTCATACAGATTTAAGCAAAACAAATAAGCCAGAAGCCGAGAATTCACTTATTGAAATTCCAGAAAAAGCGTCTATTGAAGATGCTATTGCAGAACAGAACACGACTATTGAAGAAGAAGAAAAAGAAGATGACCAAAACAGGTGGAGCATTGCCCCAAATGTTGCGCCTGTTTATTTTAGTTCTTTAGGAGCTGGGTCTCCTTTAGATCAGCAATTTAATGAAAACTCCAAAAGTTCTGATATTACCATGAGCTATGGTATTGCTGGTAGCTATGCTATTTCTAAGAAATTAAAAATTAGAGCAGGTGTCCATCGTGTAAACCTTAGTCAAACGACCTCAGATGTTTATGCTTATACAGGAGCTGAAACAGCTGCTAGAGGTGTAGATGCTGAGTTTAGTAATATTTCCTTTAAAGGAGGGGAGCAACACGTATCACTTATAAGCTCTACAATGATGAATAAAGCTTCTACTCCAGAACTATTCAACACTAAAATTGCAGGTAAAATTGATCAAAAATTTGGTTTTATTGAAGTGCCTTTAGAGTTAGAGTATAGCTTATTAGATAAAAAATTCGGAATTAATGTTATTGGTGGATTTAGCACGTTTATTTTAAATGAAAATGAAATCTACGCAGATATCAATGGAAATTCGACCTTAATTGGAGAAGCCAACAATATTAATACTACCAGTTTTAGTGCCAATTTTGGTTTAGGAATGAATTACAATCTGTCTAAACAATGGCTTATAAATCTTGAACCCACATTAAAGTATCAAATAAACACATTTAATAATACAACGGGAGATTTTAAACCGTTTTTTATCGGTGTGTATACAGGATTAAGTTTTAGGTTTTAGGTTTTAGGTTAATTTAATTTAGGTTATTGCAGCAAGTAAGCTATGATAAATGCAATGATAACAAAAGCTACTCTTGGTTAGAGTAGCTTTTTTTTGTTATTTGATGACGACTTAATTCATCCCAAATTAAAGTCCGTGTTTTTTCATTTAATGCTTTAGTATCTGCAGCCTTTAAACCATTTGTTGGCAAAAAATGATGAATTTTGGCTCGCATTTTACCAGGACCTCCACTAAAAAAAGTATATGAAAATCGCTTTTTATTATCATAGAAAGTTATTGGTACTACAGGTATTTGATGGTTAATTGCCAAGCGAAACGCTCCATCTTTAAATTCATCTAATAAAATATGCTCTTCTGGTACACCACCTTCAGGAAAAATACAAATACTTACTCCCTGTTTTAAGCGTCGTTGTGCTCTTAAAAAAACAGCTTGTCTGCTTTGAGCACTACTTCTATCTACTAAAATACAGGTACGTTTATAAAAGAATCCAAACAATGGAATTTTTGCGAGTTCTTGTTTTCCTACAAAGACAAAAGGGTTCTTAACAGCCACCAGCATTAGCATAATATCTGCCATAGAAGTATGATTAGCTACAAACATGTAACTTTTATTAGAATCAGGCATTTCTTCTCTTATGATTTTATACCCAAAACCCATACCTATTAAAATAAACTTAGACCAAATGCGTGCTAGTTTAAAAAAATACCGATACCATTCCTCTCTAGAGATAGAGATAATTAATAAAGGGAACAATACAATAATTGGGATAGTTACCAAAATGTAGAACCAAATGCGATATAAAAGCCAAAATGGATATTTCAAAAATGCCATAGCATCAAAACTAATTAATTAAATTAAATGACTTCTTATAGTTCTACTAAAAAATTTACCTTTGTTTATTATTTAAGTTTAATTTAAAGAGATATCTGCATGCGCAGGTAATGTTATGGCAAGAATACTAACAGGAGTACAAAGCACAGGCACACCACATTTAGGAAATATATTAGGTGCTATTTTACCAGCAATAGAAATGGCTAATGATGCTAAAAACGATTCATTTTTATTTATCGCAAATTTGCATACGCTAACACAAATTAAAGATGCTGAAGAATTAAGAAATCACACTTATTCTGTTGCTGCAACTTGGCTAGCGTTTGGGTTAGATATTGAAAAAACCGTATTTTATAGACAAAGTGATATTCCGCAAGTAACGGAACTCTCTTGGTATTTAAGTTGTTTCTTTCCTTACCAACGTTTAACATTAGCACATGGATTTAAAGATAAAGCCGATCGTTTAGAAGACGTTAACTCTGGTTTATTCACCTATCCAATGCTTATGGCTGCGGATATTCTGTTGTATGATGCAGAAATCATTCCGGTTGGAAAAGACCAATTACAACATATTGAAATGACACGTGACGTCGCTTCTCGTTTTCATGCTAAAATGGGAGAAGCTTTTGTTTTGCCTGAAGGAAAAATACAAGAAAACGGCATGCTTATTCCTGGTACAGATGGCGAAAAAATGAGTAAAAGTCGCGGTAATTTTATTAATATCTTTTTACCTGAAAAACAATTACGTAAAAAAATAATGTCTATTGAAACCGATAGCACACCTCTTGAAGAACCAAAAGACTGGACAACATGTAACTGTTTTGCTATTTATAGTTTATTAGCTTCTGAAGCTCAAATTGCAGAAATGAAGGCTAATTACGAAGGAGGAAATTACGGTTATGGCCACGCTAAACAAGCCTTGTACGAATTAATCTTAGAGCGTTTTTCTAAACAAAGAGAACGTTATAATTATTATATGAATAATCTTGATGAAGTTGATTCAGCATTAGCAAAAGGTGCCGCTAAAGCAAAATTAGTTGCAGATGACGTTTTGAAACGTGTTAGAGAGAAAGTAGGATATTAAAAAAATGAATTTCAAAAAGCAAGCTCTTAGCCCAATCCTTACTATTTTCGCAATGTTACTGTTATTAATTTCACAATTAATAAGCGAAAAATCTATGGATTGGCTAGGTTATTTAGCTATTGCAGTAATTGTTGTTGCAATTGTAAGCCTTATTATGATGTATAGAGAATCTTATTAATTGAAATCAATATTATTCCAATTAATAAGATTTCTACCTGCATAGGAATTTATTAAATAACCTCAAAAAGCTTACCTAGCAAAAGTCTAATAACTCCTTTCAATCTCATATTATAAAATAATCTAGTAACTATTATTTGTTGGCAATATACAGTAACAAAACTTCGCACCTATTTTTTTATAATAGATACATTTTTAATATTTCCATATAAGTCCATCACTTTTAAAAAGTATATACCTTCACTAATCCTAGAAAGATTTAACTGGTTGGCCTCAGATTTAGATAAAATTAACTGCCCTAAATTATTAAACAACTGTAATGATTTTACGGTTGTTTCAGACTTTACATGAATAATACCTGTTGTTGGGTTTGGATATACCTCTAAAGCTTCAATTTCCTTATCCTTAATCGATAAATTCTCTGAATTGAAAACGATTTCAAACCTATCTTTAAATTCTCCCATTTCTGAATAAAAACTGTAGTGTTCAGCATTTAAGTTATGGACTACATTTAATAATTTATCACGTAGATAAATGGTATTATTTGTTAAGAAATCTCCTTCTAATTGTGGAATAGAAATAGTGTAAACGGTAGTATCATCTACTCCCGAATAATACGCAAACGGTATAATTTCATTAAGATTTAAGTCATTTGGATTTTTCCCTTGAATCGCAAATCTTCTGGTATCATTTTCAATTTCAGTAAATAAAATTGAGGTGTTTCCACCATGCAGACTTCGAGTGGCATCAAAAGAAAACCCATCAAACCCATCACTAGCACCATTGACGTAAGCGATAAGTATTTGGTTAAAAATACCGCTTTCAGTAGTAAGGTTTAACCACAATCTATTAGTATTTGTTGTATTAGAATTTCTAAAAAACTGATTATTACTTATTAAATCCGCTTTACGCATAACATTATTAAACCTTAATGTTCCGTTAGATAAGCCTTTTACAAAAAATCCTTGACCAGAAGGAATTGTGTTATCACTGTTAGGAATATTATTATCTGTTAAAGTACCGTTACCAGCAATATTTCCACTTCCAACCGTAATAATGGCATAATCGTTTGCATTAAAGTTTAAACCTTCATTACCATCATTGACGATATCTGGAGGACTAGCATGAGACCATAAATACGCAGATCCACCAATAAGACCAGAGTTTAATGCATATAGATCATTAAAATCTATAGCACTAGGATAGGGATTACCAATTAAATTCCAATCATTGTCAGTGGCTAAGCCATTAACATAAATGGGTGTTTCTACAATACCATTATTAAATACACCTTCAAAAGTGGCTAGATAAGCACCTGGAAAAACACCAATAGGAGAAACCGTTGCTGCATAGCCTACGCCTGGAGCCATAATCGATCCTGCTGTTGCAATTTGCCAGTCATTACCATCATCATCAATATCATCGCTACCAAGAAGTGTGTTATTAGAACTATCTAAGTATTGATCTAAATAGTTTTGTGCATTGTACCAAAAACGTCGGTTTGCAGGTGCAATATCTAAGGCATCACCAATAGTTTCATCCACAATTGGAGAACTCCAATAGGTATAATCATACCAATTATTAACAACAGTGGTCTGTTTATTTACAAGCGCATTACCTCCAGGATTAAGAATAAATGCATTTTCTAAATCTAAATTCTGAACAAATGCTCCATGAGTTTCTACCCAAAGATTTCCACTGATAGAGGCTATGCTTTGTACCTCTACATAGGTTGCATTTTGTATAAAAAGTGTCGCACCTGCATTTACAACTAATTCACAGGCACTAAAACTTCCGTTAAGTAGAGTATCATAATTGCCATTAATTATGGCTTCTGTATTAATATCTGGATTACCATTGCTCCATGTTGTGCCGTTCCAAGTGGTAGTACTAGAACAACCACAAGCGAGTATAATATTTTCTTGATAAGATAAACTACCACACTCATTAGATACCATATGTGTTACGACATAAGTACCTGATCCAGGAAAGATATAGCTTGGGTTGGTGTTTGCTAAATCAGTACCAGAACCTGAAACCTCAGGTACACCATCATTGTCAAAATCCCATTCATGAGTTTCGTAAGTTTCAGTAGCTTGAAAAGTATATTCAAAACAATTTAAACGTGAAAAACTAAATGTAGCATCCGTTGGAGCTTCGTTTAAAACGGTTATACTAACTGTAGCAGTATTATCGGTAATATGAATATTATTTGCAGCTGTAGTTGAAGGTGTAACGCTATTATTAATAAAGGTTGTTGGAAAATTACGTCGCAGCTCTAATTCTATTGAATTCTCAACATTACTTAGTGTAATAGTAGAGCCATTATCATTGATTGAATTAATTGTATAATTCACTGATAAAGGAAGCGTTGTAATTATACCATCAGTATAAGTCGTAGTGGTATTATCTAAGTCCGTTAACTGTATTCCGTTAGTAATATCCCACCATTCGTATTGCAAATTAGCGACTGAACATAAGTCTATTCCAATTACTTGGGTTGCCCCACAATTTATAGTATAACTATCAGGTGTATCTTGCAAACGATCTTCAATTAGTTCTATTCTATCTAATGCTAAAAAATACGATTCGAAAGTCGTACTATATGGTCTTCCTGAGTTAACAAAACTATTACCTATGGCATGACTAAAAACTAAGACAGCATTCGAATTATCAATTACTGAAGGCGAGTTAAATACTGTGACGGTTTGAGACCAATCAAAACCTATATTATTGTCATTAAAAATTAATAAACTATTATTTAAAAAGTTAGTAGAATGGGCATAAGGGGAACTAACAAGTGTTGGCCCAAACTCATGTTTATAATATAACAAACTCGTAGTAGAATTTATGGTACTTAAACTAACATCTAAACCTATATTTGGTTGAACAATAGACGAACCATTACCTACAGGCATTGTACCAACGTAACTTGGATCTAACCCATCGCTTTTATGATAGGACAAAATATACTTTGTATTTGGCTTTAACGCTACATTTGTCATTATTGCCTCACTTGAAAAATCATTTCTAGAATAAGAGGTTTGATAGTTTTGAGTAGAGAAAAAATGGAATCTTCCACTAGATGCGCCTGTATTTGGTAAAGAAACACTGTTTGAATAAGCACTTCGATTTGTAGGACTACACGTACTGTTATCATCATCGAACCAATCTGGAGTAGAAAATTTAAAGCGCCATCCTGGAATTGTATTTACACCATTAGCAGCTATGTTGCCTTCAACAAAACAATTTGTATTAGTATTAGCAATAAAATCAATTTCTGGATTACAAATTAAATTACAATAGCTTGTGTTTACACAGCCAAAATTTGGACACATCGTCACTTTAATGTTTGCAAAAGTGTTGTTTCCTAAATTACCACTAGTATCTTTTGGTTGGTACAGAAGTTGAAGATCTCCAACAAAATTTGGTGTAATAACAAAAGTTCTATTTGGTGCAACGCCTGTAAAAGTTGTAATTAAATCACCGTTTAAACTTAAATTGGCAACCTCTAATGCCAAGCCAAGATTAGATATATCATTATTCAATAAATCTTGTTCTAATATATTTAAAGTATTACTTGGACAGTTTTCAATTGTTGGTTGCGCAATTGGGTCTTTAAAATCATCAATTCCAAAAACAGGTGGCTGACAACCAGAATAAGCTATAATATTACTGGTGTTATTGCTTACAGAAGTAATAATTGCAGGATTAGCAAACTCGATAATATTATTGTTTCCAAATTGAGTAGATAGGTTATAATTTAAACTACATAATATATCAAATTCTTGAGAGAGCGGTCTTCTTGCCGTTTCTCTAGCAATAGCATAAGCCATTATAAAATCGTTAACGGGATAGTTACAGTCATTATTTAAATCGATATGACTTAAGCTAGATCCGTTAGAAAAAACCTGTGGTGAATGCACTGGTAAATTATTATCTCCTAGTCTTATTTGAGAGGTACTTGGACAGCCATTTGTTATGGCGTTAATAGGGACTGCACTATTAAAACTCCAGTCTAATCCTGTAGATACAATTAAATCATCATTTGTATCAGTGTGTAAAAGGTTGTCATATTTTAAAAAAGCCCTTCCATTTTTGGGGTTTCCTAATTCGTCTATACCTGAAGCAAAACCCAATGCATGCATAACTTCGTGCAATAACACGGCATACATATCAAATGCATTTGTTCCAGTAATTCCAGTAGGATTATTGAAATCACTGTACCAAGAATGAAAAAAGTTAACTCGTATTAAACCATCCCAGTTATCAGGATCATTAGACCCCGAATTAATAGCTTTCCATACTTCACCTTCTACAATAGTACCTGCTGCAACACCTGAGTAATCATAATATGAAGATGCTGATGCCAACACACCACTATTAACAGACATGGATTGCAGCTCTATCTTTACAGGCTCTGCAACACCTGTTGAAGGGTTTTCTATAATTAATTGCTCTAAATCTGCAAAAATCTGTGCAATGACATTTCTATAACCGGAATTACTATTAAAATCTTGAATGCTATTGTCGGCAACAAGGTCTGTTAAATAAATGGCAAACAAACCTTCTGGACTAATATAATCTGGTGCTAAAGGTAATGCTCTTTGTTGACCAGCAATATTAGGGTTTATCCTTTTTTGTTTTTCATTACCAAAACGATCTACAAAAATATTATCTGGATTCTCCGCTGTAAGAAAAGAGCTTCTTGATTGAGCCGTCTGACTAACATCCTCTAACTCACCACAAGTAAAAACTGATAATTCTTGATTTTGTGCAACTAAATTAAACTGAAATAAGAAAAAACAGATAACATAAAAATACTTCATAAACCCAAACACTAGCATAAGCTCACAAAAGTATAAAAACGACATTCGCTTGTAAGCTTTTTCTGTATCAAAAGTGGTTTTTATCGTTGTATTGTTAAATAACCTCAAACAATTTTCCTGGTAAAGGTCTTACAACACCTTTCAACTCCATATTCAATAAAAGACCAGCTATTTTATAGGTTGGCATTTCACATTTAATGGCAATAACATCCAACAACTCTTTGTTATTTTCTTTTAGAAAGTTGTAAATGATTTTTTCATCGGGTTCTAGTTCTACAAATAGTTGTTGCTGTACAGGTTGCTTCTTATTAGGTTCTAATTCCCAATTTAGCATATATGGTACATCTAAAGGATGAGATAATAAATGGGCTTTCTGAAATTTTATTAAGTTATTACAACCCACACTTTGACTATCAGTAGTTCTTCCTGGTACAGCAAAGACTTCTCTGTTATAAGAATTAGCTATATCTGCTGTGACTAAGCTACCTCCTTTTTCGGCAGATTCTATAACTATTGTAGCTTCACTAAGTCCTGCTATAATTCGGTTTCGTTTTAAAAAGTTATTTCTATCAAAGACATCTGAACTCCAAAAATCGGTATAAAACCCTCCGTATTTTTCAACATCTGCCACATACTTTTTATGTGCTTTTGGATAAATTTGATTGAGGCCATGTGCTAAACACCCTATGGTTTGTAAATTCTGTTTTACAGCTGCCTTATGAGCTGTAATGTCTGTGCCATAAGCAAATCCAGAAACAATTATGGGGTTAAATGGCGATAACGCTTCTACTAATTTTTCACAGAAAGCGATACCGCTAGTGGTAATTTTTCGGGCACCAACAATACTAATAATACGTTGTTCTTTTAAATTAATATTACCTGATTGAAATAGTAAAATCGGACCATCGATACAATGCTTTAAACGTTCTGGATAAGTGTCCTGAGTAAAATAATGTGCAATAATTTTATTGTCTTTTATAAACTTTAATTCTTCCTCAGCTTCTTCCAAATGAATCTTATCAAAAAGGCCTTGAATAGTAATGCTACCAATACCATCAATCTTTAAAAGCTTTGTTTTCTTTTCTTTTAAAACCGCTTCAGCAGATCCGCAATGATTAATCAATTTCTTAGCCGTTGTAGCTCCAATTTTGGGTACATGTTGTAAAGCTAAAGCATAAATTAATTGTTGGTCTGTCATTGAAAACTAAATACTTAAGAAAATTAACCGTCTTTACACGAATATAATTATTTAATTCTGAATGGATTTGAAATCTTCCTAAACAGAAAGCTTAATGAAAACCATTTGGATAATCCCAATTAAAAAAAACAGAATTATTTCAAAAAAAAAAGTCATTGTAAATTCCAAGAAAATCAATCACATAGGCAACTATTTATTTTGATGTTAATAACTATGCTGCACTTAATTTCATTCAGAAATAAAAATTTTTAACTTTGCGTCTATATGCAGTTAGAGACTTACATTAGCGACCTATTATACCGTTACGATTGTGTTACCATTCCTGAGTTTGGAGCATTCTTAACGCAACGTGTTTCGGCAAAAATTCACGAAACCACTCATACGTTTTATCCTCCAAAAAAAGCTTTGTCTTTTAATGAGCAGCTACAACAAAATGATGGTTTATTAGCAAACTATATCGCTGAGGTTGAAAAGATACCTTACACAACAGCTTTAAATAAAATTTCTAAGCATATAAAGTCTATTAAATCCTTTTTAAATGAAGGAGAAACGATTCAATTTAAAAATATTGGTGAGTTAAAGTTGAATGCTGATGGTAAAATTGAGTTTAATCCATCTGATCACATCAATTATCTTACAGATGCTTTTGGTTTATCTCACTTTACATCTACAGATGTAAATCGTGAAGTTTATAGAGAAACGGCAGAGGCTGTTGAAGAAACTGCACCTATTGCGTTAACTCCTGAAAAACGTTCTAATCGTAACTGGTTAAAATATGCTGCTGCAGCTGTCCTATTTTTAGGCTTAGGTGGCTTTGGTGCCGCAACTTACTACAATAGTACAATTGAAGATCACAACCAATTAGCACAAGAACAAGCCAACGAACAACTCGATGCGAAAGTGCAAGAAGCTACTTTTGTTATCAGCAACCCATTACCTGCCGCAACATTATCTGTAGAAAAGCAGAGTGGTAATTACCATATTGTTGCTGGCGCTTTTAGAGTAGAAGCTAATTCTGAAAAGAAAGTAAATCAACTAAGAGCACAAGGGTTTAAAGCGCGTCAAATTGGTGCCAATCGTTATGGATTACACGAGGTAGTTTATGGTAGTTTTGAAACTAGAGAGGAAGCACAACGCGAACTATATAAGATTCGTCATGAACATAACCGAGATGCTTGGTTATTAATAAAGAAGCTTAAATAGATTTTTAAGGCCCATTTTACTACTCTACTTTTTAACTTTAGGTAAAACATATTTACACGGAGATTATCAATTAGTCTTCAGTAATATTACTTTTTAGTTATAATAATGCCACCTTCATCCTAAATTCGTTCTATCTTTGCACAAATTTTAAAAATCTATGCCATCTAGAACAGCATTTCAGTCTAAAACTATTGTTACCGATTTGGTATTACCAAGCGAAACAAACCCTATCAATAATCTTTTTGGTGGCGAATTGTTGGCTCGTATGGATAGAGCAGCTAGTATTGCTGCTAGACGACACTCTAGACGTATTGTCGTGACAGCTTCGGTTAATCATGTTGCCTTTAACAGATCTATACCTTTAGGTAGCGTTGTGATGATAGAAGCTAAAGTGTCACGAGCGTTTACCTCTTCTATGGAAGTGTATATGGACGTTTGGATTGAAGACAGAGAGTCTGGCGAATGCGTAAAGGCTAATGAAGCTATTTATACGTTTGTTGCTGTAGATGAAACAGGACGACCTGTAAAAGTGCCTGAGCTGGTCCCAGAAACCAAATTAGAAAAACAGCGTTTTGATGCTGCGTTACGTCGTAAACAATTGAGTTTAGTTTTGGCTGGCAAAATGAAACCTTCTGAAGCGACTGAGTTAAAGGCGCTTTTTGAGTAATAACAGTAACCTCTTTTATTTATCGTCTAGCTAACCAAGATTCTGGATTTAACTTCAGGTTATTTTTATAAATTCTAAAATCGAGAAGCGTTTCTCCTGTAATCTTATTGCTAAAAACCTTACCTATAACTTGTCCTGTTGTAATCTGATCCCCTTTTTTTACATAGAGTTTAGAAAGGTTATGGTAGATTGTTAGATAATCACCATGTCTAATTAAAATGGTTGGGTTTCCTCTTTTCATAACATGGATAGAAGATACTACACCATTAAAAATTGCTTTAACATCGGCATTTACCTCCGTGGCAATCTTAATTCCCGAATGGTTTACCTCAACTGAACTGTCTGTTAATGATCGTCCTTTTCCAAACTTAGCTTTAACAACACCTCTTGCTACTGGCCAACCTAATTTACCTTTATTAGAAGCAAAATTTGCTGCTAATTTTTTAGCTTCAGGTGTTAAAATAAACTTTCCGGTAGACGATTTTTTACCCGTTTCTTTATTGGCTGCAGCAATAGCCTCAGCAATTAAACGATCTATTTCTTTATCTAAACGATCTGCTTCTTGTTTTTTAGCTTTTATCTGAGCAGCAAATTTGCTCATGTCAGATTTAATAGAAGCCATCAAGGTTTCACGTTGTTTTAATTCGCTTTCTAATTCGCGTTTAGCAATTCGGTTTTCTTCAATAAGTTTTTTCTTATCTTCTTTTTGTTTAGATAATTGAATATTTAAATCTTGAAGTTCCTTTGTTTTTATTTTTATAGCTTCTCCTTGCTCTTTCTGATAATCTCTATACTGTCTTATATATTGAAGTCGTTTATAAGCTTGTTGAAAATTGCTTGACGACAATAAAAACATCACTTTACTTTGTTCTGATTTGCTTTTATATGATTTTACAACCATAGCAGCATAATCGTCTTTTAACTCTTGCAACTGCGTTCTAAGACTTGTAATTTCTTTTTGATTGGTGTTAATTTCTCTAGTAAGTAGATTGGCTTGCTCGTTAGTAATTCTAATTAAATTTTTTCTAACGTTTACTTTGTAGTTAATATCCTCAATAAGTGTAATTGCTGATTTTTCTTCCTTCTTTTTAGTAAATAATAAAGCATTTATTTGCTTCATTTCTCTTAAAACTTGTTGACGTTGAAGCTCTAATTTTTTTTGCTTATCGCTTTGCGCGAATAACGACGAACAGGACAGTAAAAGTCCTATTATTAGTGTAGTATAGAAACGATATTTAGTCATTATTTAATTTCAATTTCTTTATAGCCTGAAGGAATATTAAAAGGAAAACGAACCTCTTCATTCAAAGATACCGATTTAAATTCCATGGTAATAGTAACTTGGTCAGAATCGTCAACTGCTACTATTCTTATATGCTGTGGTAGTATTTGTTTTTTCACTTCTTGATAAGATGAATAATCTACCTGAAGCATTCTTTTTTCAAACTGTTGCTGTAACTGCAAGCTATCCATTTTAAAATGTGATGGATTTATAAGATAAAATAACTCTATCAATGCATGCTGGTCTTTTGGACTTAAAGCATAAGAATTATTATTAACAAAAACCTGGTGAGGCTCATCATTAAGGTCATAGATCGTCTGACCTAAAAGGATGTTTTGTACTTTCATAAAATCGAGATCTATACCTACAACATCACTTAATAGTTTATAATCACCATCAAAATATTCGTTATCTAACTTGTTATAAAACTTTACTTTATCTGGAGTAATCATCATACGCGCCATACCAATTGGCGCACTTAACCAAATCACTTTATCCTTTTCCATTCTAAAGCTAAAGGTAAATCCTTGCTCGCTATCTCCTTGGATTAATTCAATCTTAACTCTAGCATTCATTGTTTTAAAATCAGCATCGTTCTTTTTGTGCTGTTTTATCACTTGCTTAGCCGAGAGTTTATCACTAGCTACTCCAGAAGCTATAACGCTTTTGGTGGAACCACAGCTGAATGCAAATGCTATTAAAATGACACTTAGTATAAGTTTCAAATTATTATATACTTGAGGTAACTTCATTAATTATTGGGCTTTTAAGGCTTTTGCCTTTTTAGCAAACGTTTCAGATTTACTAATATTATTTAAGGCTTTGTAGGCTAAACTTAATTCCGAATAAAAATCGGCTTCCATACTTGGATTATCGATTAAGAAGTCTAGTCCCATTTCTAAATTATCGATAGCTTTTTTATATGCTCCCAAATTATTATTTGCGACACCGTTTACCAAATACAAAATTGGTTGTGCAGGATATAATTCTAGAGCACGCTCACTATCTATTTTAACCGCATTATAGTCCTTAATATCTAATTGAAGTAGTAATACGTCTTTTATTAATTTAAAGTCGTTAGGGCTCTGTTTTAAAGCTTCTTTAAAATTTGTAAGCGCTTTAACCTTATCGCCTGCTTTTAAGTAATAATGTCCTAAATCGCTATGGGTTTGTGCGTCTTTGTCATCGTCTATAAGTGCTGTTATATCTATTAAATCTGATTCGTAGTCGGGATTTCTAGCCACAAAAGCCACAAAATCTTTAAGCACTTTAGCTTTGGCATCTGCATTTATCTCTGGACTTGTTAAAACAGTTCTTACAGAGTTGATGGCTTCATCTATCTTATTATATTGAAGATAAAACTTATACAATGCCAAATGCGCAAATTTTGAATCTGGCTTTACTTCTAGTAAATTTTTGGCAGCCTTGTAAGCGTTTTTCTGATCGCCTGTTTGACTATACCTGTAGATGAGTTTTAAGTGGTTATCTTCGTTATTAGGATTATTTGCAATACGTTGTTCTAAATTTTCAATACGATCGTCTGCATTGCCTGTAATGCTATAAATATCGTTACGCATGGCGTCTCTAGAATCGCTTAAACCATATTCGGCATCTAATTCATCTAATAAATCTAATGCTTGTTTATACTTTTCTTCTCTAACGTAAAGTGCCGCCAAATCCTCTTTATAATCTGGATGATATTTTACCAATTGCCTAATGGTTTTTAAAGCATTTTTAATATCATCTTTCTGAAAATACACATCGTAAAGCTCATCTAAAAACCAAACATTGTCTGGCTGCATACTAATGGCTTTCTTTAGATTCTCTTCTGCAGCTCCAAAGTTTTTTAGCTTATTGTAGTTTTTACCAAGCTCAAAATAGATTACAGGAAGTTTACTATTAAGATTTAAGCATTTATGAAGTGCGTCTACGGCTCTATCATAATTCTCAATACCTTTTTGCTTTAAAGCTTCAAAAAAGTGTTCTTGAAATTCGTCTTCAACATTTCCTAAATCGTCATCTGGACGCTTGTTAAAATCAACTTGAGCATAAGTCGTCTGCGGAACGATTACCATTCCGAAAAGAAAAACGAATATTAAGATAAATGTCCTATTCACTTTGTTGTTGCTTTAGCAAGTCTTCAATCATTTCAAATTTTTCTAACACTTCAAATTTTTCACAAGATGCCTTCATTGTATTTCTAAAATAATTGGCTTCTTCTGGCAAGTTTCCTCCAGCGTTATCAAATGTATTTTTATCTGGCCACTGTGCATATGCAAAAAAGTTTAGTGCATCTTTTTTATGTAATCGAGAGCCCAAACTTCCTTCGTATTTGTAAATCAACGTTGTTAATCCTTTCCAAGATTCAATGAATTTATCTTCTTGATTAGGTTTTATTTTAATTGTGTACAATACGATATACATAGTTGCTAAATTTAAATAGCACGATTATTCTATTTCAATAATTATTCCATAATGGTATAATCACCAATACTAATCTTTGTAAACTCACCATTATATTTAACGTGGTTACCAATCATTGCTTCGTCTAAATTAGCGTTTTTAATAGTCGTTTGGTTTTGTATTAAGCTATTTTTAACGGTTGAATTTTCTATGATACAATCTTTACCAATAGAAACATAAGGTCCTACAGTTGTATTTTTTAAAACCGTTCCTTTTCCAATGTAACAAGGCTCTATCACTTTTGAATTTTCTAAAACAACAGCATCATCGATTAATTGCTCTTCATTGTCAGACGTTAAGAAGCCTAACATTTTAGCGTTGGTCTCTAAAGTAACAGCTTTGTTTCCACAATCCATCCACTCATCAACAGTTCCTGTTTTGAAGATTCTTCCATCTGCCATCATGCGTTTAATACCATCATTAATTTGGTATTCTCCTCCATTCATTATGTTTTCATCTAAAATCTCTTGTAACTTCTCCTTTAAAACAGCCACATCTTTAAAGTAATAGATACCTATAACGGCTTGGTCACTTACAAAAGTTTCTGGCTTTTCAACTAATTCAACGATATTTTTATCATCATTAAGCTTTACAACACCATAAGCTTCAGGATTTGCAACGCATTTTGTCCAGATAACACTATCTGCTGTAGGATCTAAATCAAATTCTGCTCTAATTAATGTATCTGCATAAGCTATTACAGCAGGACCAGAAAGTGAAGGTTTTGCACTCATAATAGCATGACCTGTTCCTAACGGCTGATCTTGTCTGTAAATAGATGCTTTTGCTCCCAAACCTTCTGCCAATTCTTTTAA
This sequence comes from Winogradskyella psychrotolerans, assembly GCF_018860565.1. Taxonomy (GTDB): domain Bacteria; phylum Bacteroidota; class Bacteroidia; order Flavobacteriales; family Flavobacteriaceae; genus Winogradskyella; species Winogradskyella damuponensis. The sequence continues at coordinate 255,039 of NZ_JAHKPS010000022.1, read as the reverse complement.
ACTTTCTACGACCTCTTCACCAAAAAATGCTGGGTCACCAAGAACAAAAGCTATTTCTTCAATAGGTTGCTTTAAAACTTTAGCAATATCTTTAACCAAGCGATGTACTATCGGCTGACCTGCAACAGGTATTAATGGTTTTGGTACGGTTAAACTATGTGGTCTTAGGCGAGATCCTCGGCCTGCCATTGGTACTATTATTTTCATCGGAAAATTTATTTTTCGTTTCCACAATAGTGGAAATCTTTTACTGTTAAACTTTATTTACGTTTTTGGTTACGATTAAATGACCTCATCTAAAATCGAATAATACCTACAAGGTTTTTGAAACCTTGCAGGATATGCTTTGTCTATTTTGTTCCAGTACTCCCAAAACCACCTTCACCTCTATCGGTTTCAGACAATTCTATGGAGTCTACCCATTCGGCACGTTCGTGTTTTGCTATGACTAGTTGTGCGATACGTTCACCATTCTGAATTTCAAAATCCTCATTAGAAAGATTTACTAAAATGACACCTATTTCTCCTCTATAATCTGCATCTATAGTTCCAGGTGCATTTAATACTGTAATCCCTTTTTTTGCAGCCAATCCGCTTCTTGGTCTTACTTGTGCTTCAATACCAACAGGCAATTCTATATATAAACCTGTACCAACAATACTGCGCTCTAAAGGCTTTAAAATTCTAGACTCCGATAAGTTAGCACGCAAATCCATACCTGCGGAAGCAATAGTTTCGTAATGTGGTAATTGATGATTTGATTTATTTATTATTTTAATTTTCATGTTAAATTTTATCTAATGTGATGCTTTGCTACGGCTCTGAATGACACATTAATTTTGTTTTAAAAGTTGTTTTAATTCCTTCTTTTCAAGTAGAATAACCAGTCCCAAAAATACAATTAACATTGCAATTCCAATAATATAATTCTCACGATAGTTATAGAAAAATATAAATGAAAACAGGATTGATACCACAAGATATAAACTTATTTTCTTCAAATTATAAGGAATTGGATAGTATTTTTTTCCAAAATAAAACGACAATAGCATCATAAGAGTATATGCTGAAAGAGTTGCTATTGCTGAGCCTTTAAAACCTATAACAGGAATTAAAACATAATTTAAGACCAAAGTAACCACAGCTCCAAATATTGAAATATAGGCTCCAAACCTAGTGCGATCTGTTATTTTATACCAAACAGAAAGGTTGTGATAAATACCTAAACAAAAATTAGCTAACAGAATAAATGGCACAATCCACATGGCTTCATAGTAGGCTTCACTTCGTATAATAAAAGGCTTTAAAACATCTGCAAAAACCACAACACTTAATAAAATCACAGATCCAAAAGCCACAAAATATTCTAAAATTTTAGCATAATTTTTTTGCGGATTATCTGCTTTAGAATGGCTAAAAAAGTAAGGTTCTATACCTAAACGAAAGGCTGTTGCAAATAGAGTCATAAATAAAGCGAGTTTGTAGCAGGCTGAATACATCCCTATTTTTTCGTCTGCAACATCTGGTGGCAACAAATATTCTAATAAAATGCGGTCAAAAGTTTCATTAACGGAATACGCAATTCCTGCAACAAGAACTGGCATAGCATAACGCATCATTTTTTTCCATAAAACGGTATCGAATTTAAACCTGATTTTAGTGTAAAAAGGAATTAACAGCAGCAATGTTAGTCCGCTTGCTATTACGTTAGAAATAAAAATATAACTGATTTCAAAATCGGGTTTATAAATGCTCTCAAAAAGCGAATTCCCTTGAGCCAAATCTTTTAAATACAGTAATAAGAAAACATTGAGTCCTAAGTTAATGGCTACATTACATATTTTAATAACCGCGTAGCGCATAGGCTTTGCCGTGGCTCTTAGCCAAGCAAATGGTATAATGACCAAGGCATCTAATAACAAAATGACAAAGACTAAATTGAGATACTTAAGCTCTATATTTATAAGATTTGAAATCTGATGTCTAAAGAGAAAAGCAATGCCCAATAATGCAAAAGAACTTATGATTAATGAGATTGCAGATGTACTTGTTACTTTTTCTTGATTTTCTTCTTTGTTAAAAAACCTAAAAAATGCGGTTTCCATTCCGTAAGCCAAAACAACATTAAAAAGCACAAAGTAAGCAAATATAAAGGACACACGACCATATTCTTCAATAGAGAGTACTGATGGGTCTGTGTAAAGTGGTACCAAAATAAAACTCAACATTCTTGGTAATACAGTTGCTAAACCATAAATGAATGTTTGTTTAAAAAGTGATTTAAATCCGCTCAAAAGTATTGTTTACAGTAAACTTCAAAAGTATTAAATTAATACTTGCCATACTTAACTAGTTAAAACAATTAATTATAAAGAACTCTTCTTAACTTTTTCTATTTCCTTAGAAACGGCTAGCATTTACTCATATTTCACAAAACAGTACAAGTCAAAATAAATTCAAAGCAAAAAACCTTGTTAATAAACAAGGTTCTTCTAAATTTTTCAATTAAAAACTTTACTCATCATCGTCATCTACTGTAGCAATAGCAGTAGCCGACTCATTTGTGTAAATTGAAGGATGACCGTTTTCATAATAAACGCCAGCGAATTCATTCACCGTTCCTATTTTTAAATACTTAGTTGTACCATTTTCAATATAACTAACAACACATTCACTATCCTTTAGTTTAAATGGGTAATCCTTATCTGCTTCAGGCTTCTTAAATGTGTAATCACGAGATTTGTTCTCAAGTACAGCAAAATATTTATCATCTTTCTTACTTAACTCTGATGTAAGATTTCTGAAATAAATACGATCTATTTTAATGTTTTCATCCAAGTCGGTAATAGGAATGAATATATTTATTCCTGTTCCTCCAACTTTAATTCCCGCATACCATTCTTGGAAAGCAGCTGGTTTGACTTTAAATGGTAATTGCTCTTCGAAAACGGGTCTAAATTTGCCTTCTTGGGCTACGCACTGAAAAGAAAAGGCGTAAATGAAAGCAAAAACTATGGCTAAAGTTGCCTTTTTTAGTAGTTTCATTGTAGTGTAGGTTAAGATTTGGAAAAGCCAATATAAATAAAAAATTCAATTACCTCCGTAAAAAACCTATTTTATCGACTAACTACACACTACACCAAAATTAAAACAAAGCCCTATTATGTTTCTTCATCATTAGATGCGACTAAAGTTGTTGCGCTATTTTCATAAATTGAAGGTGGGCCATTTTCATAATATACACCTGCTTTTTCACTAATGTCCGTCACTTTTAGATATTTAATTTCACCATTTTCAACATAACTAATAGCACATTCGTTGTCAGCTAAAGTAAACGGAAAATCTTTATCTTTTTCAGCCTTTTTAAAGGTGTAGTAAGGAGATTTATTTTTTAGAACGGCTTGATATCTACCATAATTTTCGACAAGTTTACCTTTAAGATTTCTAAAATAAACACTATCTATTTTGATATCATCATCTTTATTTACTATCGGTACAAAAACATTCATACCAGTACCACCAACTTTTATACCTGCATACCATTCTTGAAAAGCTATGGTTTTAACTTTAAACGTAGAAGGTATTTGAAACGTTGGTATAGGTTTTATACTTGGACTTTCTTCAGATATTATCATTGCTTCTCGTCTCCTTTGATAAGTTAAAGGTGGACCTTCTTCATAATAAATTTTTTCTCTTTTAACAACATCAGTTACTTTTATGTATTTCACTTCACCTTTTTCTACATACCTAATAGCACATTCATTATTAGCCAAAGAAAATGGATAGTCATTAGATTTATCTGAATTTTCAAAAGTGTATTCTGGTGAATTATTTTTTATAACTGAAGTATATCTACTATAGTTTCGAACCAGCTGGCCCTTAGAACTTCTAAAATAGATGCTATCTATTAATATGTTATCATCTTTATTTACGATTGGTACATAAAGATTAATTCCTGTACCTCCTTCATCACCACCAGCATGCCACTCTTGATAAGCTATTGTTTTAACTTTAAAAGATGTAGTGGCCTCTGATGCCGTATTTACTTTTAATCCTGCACATTGAAAAGTCAAAGAAAAAAGAACAGCTAAAACAATGGTATAAGTTACCTTCTTTAATAGTTTCATTTTATTGTAGGTTAAGATTTGGAATCGCAATATACGATAAAAAACCAATTTCAACTATAAAGTGTGCTATTTATTCGATAAACGGTATTTTTTAGTCAGAAACAAAAGATAATTTTAACACTATATGATCTTAAGGGAAAGGCTTTGGAGATGCACTAGGATAATTTAAGAACTTACGCTCATTTAGATTTGAAATTTTAAAATAACGCATTTTATTAGCTTTTACATAACTAACAACACACTCGTCGTCCTCTAATTTAAATGGCAAATTAGATGTGTTATCATTAGATTTGAATCGTCCAACATATAACAAACTGTTATTCGCATCGGGCAGTAATTTAGTTTTATGACCACGAAAATAAATGCTATCTAACTGTACGGATGATTTTTTTGACTGTAAATAAACGTTAATTCCAGAGCCACCTTCTTGTGTTCCAGCATTCCATTTTTGATAATAAACTGTTTCAAAAGTTAAGGGCATGTTTTTTTCGATTTTTGGTATACTTGAACATTGAACTAAAGTAACAACGCAAGTCAGTACTAGACTTAAAACCAATATGCTTCTGAATATTTTCATATTATAAATATAAGATTTTGGAAATGTATTTCCATAAAAAAACCTAACTCGTTAAAGTTAGGTTTATATAATTTATAGCTACTAATTACTATTTAATGACACATGTATTAATTATTCAAAGCTTCTGCTCCACCAACAATCTCTAAGATTTCGTTAGTAATTGCTGCCTGACGTGCTTTATTATATGTTAATTTAAGCTGATCTCTTAATTCTGTAGCATTATCTGTTGCCTTATGCATTGCTGTCATACGTGCACCATGTTCTGAGGCAAAAGAATCTCTAATACCTTTGTATAATTGCGTTTTTAAGGACTTAGGAATTAACTCTTCAACAATTTCTAATTTAGATGGTTCAAATACGTAGTCTAAATTAATGTTATCGTCACTTTCTACAGGCACTATAGGTAAGAACTGCTCTGTCATTATAATTTGTGTTGCAGCGTTCTTAAAGTGGTTGTAAACAACTTCAATTTTATCAAACTCACCTGATACAAATTTATCCATCAGCATTTCTGCTATAACAGAAACATTATCAAAGGTTAAATCGTCAAAAATTTCACTTTTATTTCCAATAACTCTATTTTGTTTTGCAAATGCATCATTAGCTTTTTTACCAATAGCTAATACTGAAACATTTTTAGTTGCATAAACATCATTAATCAAAATATTAGTTTGCTTAATAATATTAGAATTAAAGGCACCACATAGCCCTCTGTTAGATGTAACAGCTACAATAAGTACGTTTTTTATCTCACGTTGTTCTGCATACTTACTTCCAGAATCTGCATCTAAAGTTGCACTTAAACTCTGAAGCAATTCCGTTAACTTATTAGAATAAGGACGCATCGCTGTAATAGCATCTTGGGCTTTCTTTAACTTAGCAGCAGATACCATTTTCATGGCACTGGTAATCTGCATCGTTGATGACACCGATGATATTCTGTTTCTAATTTCCTTTAAATTCGCCATTCTTTATATGATAAAGACTCTTTGCCTAAGCTCAGAGTGACATTAGTTTAATACTTAAAATTTAGAGTTATGAGTTGGTTGTCTCATAACTCTAAACTTATAACTTTATGATCTGTACTTTCCTGAAAGGTCTTTTGCTACACTTGTTAGCGTATCAATAACCTCATCAGTTAATTTACCTGCTTTTAGTAAATCTAAAGTATCTCTATGCTTTGCATTTAAGAATTCGATATAATCTCTTTCAAACTCTTTTACTTTCTCTACAGGAACATCTTTTAATAAGTTCTTAGAACCTGCATAAATAATTGCTACCTGATCTTCTACTTTAAAAGGATCATTTTGCGCTTGTTTTAAAATCTCAACGTTACGCTTTCCTTTATTAATCACATTTAAAGTCACAGCATCTAAATCTGAACCAAACTTAGCAAACGCTTCTAATTCACGGTACTGAGCTTGATCTAATTTTAATGTACCAGATACTTTTTTCATAGACTTAATCTGTGCATTACCACCCACACGAGATACAGAAATACCTACGTTAATTGCTGGACGAACACCAGAGTTAAATAAATCACCATCTAAGAAAATCTGACCATCTGTAATAGAAATTACGTTGGTTGGGATATAAGCAGAAACGTCACCTGCTTGCGTTTCAATAATTGGTAATGCTGTTAATGAACCACCACCTTTTACCATTGGTTTTAAAACATCTGGAAGGTCATTCATTTCTTTAGCAATCTCATCGTTATTGATAATCTTAGCAGAACGCTCTAATAATCTTGAGTGTAAATAAAATACATCACCAGGATATGCCTCACGTCCTGGAGGACGTCTTAATAATAAAGATACTTCACGGTAAGCAACAGCTTGTTTTGATAAATCATCAAATACAATTAAAGCTGGACGACCAGTATCTCTAAAATATTCACCAATAGATGCTCCTGTCATAGGTGCCCATACTTGCATTGCAGCAGGATCTGATGCATTTGCAGCTACTATAGTGGTGTATGCTAAAGCTCCTTTTTCTTCTAAAGTTTTAGCGATTAAAGCTACTGTTGAAGCCTTTTGACCTACAGCAACATATATACAATATACAGGCTCACCTGCATCGTAAAATTCTTTTTGATTTAAGATAGCATCAATACAAACGGCAGTTTTACCAGTTTGACGGTCACCAATAACCAACTCACGTTGACCTCTACCTACAGGGATCATAGCATCAATAGCCTTAATACCTGTTTGTAATGGCTCAGTTACTGGCTCTCTGTAAATAACACCTGGTGCTTTACGCTCTAGAGGCATTTCATAAGTATCACCAACAATTGGTCCTTTACCATCAATTGGGTTACCTAAAGTATCTACAACACGTCCAACAATACCTTCACCTACTTTTACAGATGCGATACGTCCTGTACGTTTTACTGTAGAACCTTCTTTAATTCCTATTGAAGTTCCTAAAAGTACTATACCTACATTATCTTCTTCAAGGTTAAGTACGATACCTTCTGCACCACCTTCAAATTCAACTAATTCACCATATTGTGTATTAGCTAATCCGTAAGCACGTACAATACCATCACCTACAGTTAATACCGTTCCTACTTCGTCTAATGAAGCACCTGCTTCAAAACCTGAAAGTTGTTGTTTTAAGATTGCTGATATTTCAGCTGGTTTTACTTCTGCCATCTCTTTTAGTCTTTAGCTTTTAGCTTTTAGTTTTTTTAGAACTAACCTAAAACTATATTAATTTAATGTAAATTCTCTTTTTAATTTATCGAGCTTATTAGCAATACTAGCATTGTACTGAATATCACCTACTCGTAATATGAAACCACCTATGATGCTTTCATCTATAATACTTTTTACTTCTGCGTCTTTTCCTGTAAGTTCCTTAACCTTAGTTAATACTTTCGTTTTTAACTCTTCTGTTAAAGGAATTGCTGTTGTAACAGATGCTATTTGGCGACCTTTTAATTGATCATATAAATGAACATAACTTGAAGCTACATCATTTAATAAAGGTAATCTCTTATTAGCAATTAAGATATCAATTAAATTAGTGGTTGCTACATTAGCATCTTTAAAGATAGCTAATAAAACCGCTTTTTTATCTGAAGACCTTACAACAGGACTTTGAAGCATCTGATTTAAATCTTCATTCCCAGCGATAGCATTAGTAATTGATTTCATATCACTATTTACTACCTCAGTAGATTTTTGATCTGTAGCTAAGCTTAAAACCGCTTTAGCATATCGTATTGCCGCTCTTGATCCTGACATCTCTTACTAGTTTAAAGTTGCTTCACCTAACATAGACTCTACTAATTCTAGTTGCTTGTCTTTGTTAGATAATTCATTACGCACTACTTTTTCTGCGATATCTAATGATAATCCGGCAACATGACTTTTTAATTCTGCCATAGCTGCTTTCTTTTCACTTACAATTGCTTCTTGCGCTTGTGTTATCATTTTATTGGCTTGCGTTTTCGCCTCTTCTTCTGCGTCAGCAATCATTTTAGTTTTAAGCTCACGTGCTTCTTTAAGCATCGTTTCTCTTTCTAAACGTGCTTCTTGCAATAACCTTTCGTTATCTGCCTGAAGGTTTGCCATCTCACGCTTTGCCTTTTCTGCAGCATCTAAAGCGCTTTGAATTCCTTCTTCTCTCTCATTTAAAGAACTAAGAATTGGTTTCCACGCAAACTTCACCATAAGGGCTATTAGTGCCAACATTAATATTGTTGATACTACAAATAATCCTGGTGAAAAATCGTTTAATAATGTTTCCATACTATTAAATAATTAAATGTTTTGTCTTTTTTTAATTTAAAAACACATCCTGCAACCAACCGTTGCAGGCTTTGTGTTCTTGTACATTTGATTTGGTTCTTATTTTCCTAAGAATAAAGCACCAAATGCTAAACCTTCTAAAAGTGCGGCAACAATAATCATTGCTGTTTGGATCTTACCTGCTGCTTCTGGTTGACGAGCAATACCTTCCATTGCTTTTCCACCGATTTGACCAAGTCCAATACCTGCTCCGATTACGATTAATCCTGCTCCAATTAAATTGTAAGTTACTGGTTCCATAAAAATTGATATATAAAATTAAATTAAAAAAATTCGTCTTAAATGAAATCTCCTCTCACGTCCTCTACGTCAGAAGAAACTTCGTGATCATGTTCATGATTGTGTTCTGCTACAGCCATACCAATAAATAAAGCGGAAAGCATTGTAAAAATATACGCTTGTAAAAACGCTACTAATAATTCGATTAATAAAAGGAAAAATGATAATACAAACGATAAGCTTGTTGCACCAACCACACCTAAAGACTCTTTAAGTGTAAACATAATTGCAATTAAACTCATTAATACAATATGTCCTGCAGAAATGTTTGCAAACAAACGTACTAGTAATGAGAAAGGCTTAATAATAAATGCACCTACCAATTCAATTACAGCTAATATTGGTTTTACAAAGATTGGTACACCTGGCATCCATAATATGTGCATCCAGTAATCTTTATTACCACTTATAGTATAAATAATTAAAGTAAATATTGCTAAACATGCTGTAACAGCTAACTGACCTGTAACGTTAAAACCTAATGGAGTTAAACCTGCTAAGTTTAAAATCCATATAAAGAAGAATACCGTTAAAAGGTACCCTGTAAATTTGCGGTAGTGCTTTTCACCAATATTTGGTCTTGCAATTTCGTCTCTTACGTAAAGCACTAACGGCTCTAAAATTCGACCGAAACCTGTAGGAATTTGTTTTTTCTTGTATTGTTTTGCTAATCTAGAGAACCAGAATAGCATTAAAAGTCCTATTAATAAGATACCGATAACACTTTTAGTAATTGAAAAATCTAAAACCTTTGAAGCATTAGTCGCATGATGATCTGCATCAAACTCAACAGCAGTAGCTCCTTTTTCTAATTCGTAAATTTTAGAGTGAATCTTTGTAAACTTAAGACCGTCTTTTTCTACAATAACTTGTCCGTTATCATCATGGTGAAATTCTGAAGACATAAAAGTTACCAATCCTTCAGAAGACCAAAGTATTACAGGTAATGCTACACCAAAATGCTGACGTTCTCCTGCATCATCGGTATACGAAAACAGATTAAAATCATGAGAGTCTTTAAGGTGGTGAACTATATACTCTTCTACCTCTTGTTTACCAGAAATTTGACCACCATCTCCTCCAGCATTAATCGCTAAAATAGATGTTGGTAAAAACATCAAAACTGCTAATACTAAAAACTTAAAACTTTGTTTAACTATCTTCATTCTAATAAAATAAAAAAAACCTCTTCTCAAATTCCGTGCAAAAGTACGCAATTTATTAAAATAACAATGTGTTTTTTGTATCTAATATTTAAACCCCATTTTTGATATTATTTTAACGATAAAAAACACCTCCAATCCTAGAAATAAGAGTATTGGAATTAGAATGTTTAATTGTTCGGTTGTATTTAAAATTTCAATATTGAAAATGGTATCCTTAAACGCGACATAAAACAGTATGCCTTTTATAAAAAGCGTAGGCAAATAGATAAATCCTAGTTGGGTCTCTAGGCCTTTAATAAGAGAGAAAAATTGAAAATGAACACAGATTAGCAAAGAAGCTACCGCAAAAAACAAGTTAGTATCCCAAAGACTAAATCTAACAGTACTATGTAATTGGTTAAGAATAAATTCTTGCGAAAAATGAACCATTAGAAATAATACCGCAAAGGATATTACATATATTATAAGTGATTTAATCATCTTCTTTAGATACTTTTATAACTTGAGAAATCACCAAATACATTGAAATAAAGATAGAGACAAGTGTTATTGTGGTCTCTAAATAATCTTTATCGTATGTTACATCTAACCATTGTCCTAAATAATTTCCAAGAAAAATAGTGCCTCCCATTTGAAATGCGACAGATGTAAACCGTATAAATTTATTGGGTCCTTTTTTATTTGCTTTGGGCTGCTGCGGCTTGCTGCGGTCGGCTTGGCTCATTAGAAATTGATTTAACAGTACCTTTCATACTACATGTAGCATTAAATGTTGCTCCTGGCTCAACCGCTAATTTGGTAATATGAACTTCGCCTTCTATATGTGCCGTAGATTTTAATGACAACGTACCTGACAAAATAAGTTTTCCTGAAAATTTACCTTCAAAATCGGCATTTTCACCTTGTAAGGTACCTTTAATAAAGCCTGATTTACCAACAACGACCTTTCCCGATGTTTTTACATTACCCTCAACGGTTCCGTCAATTCTAAATGGTCCTTGACTTGCAATGTCACCTACAATTTTAGTGCCTTGCGCTATTATGTTTTGCTGAGTACTTGTTTCCATGATTGATTTGTGTTTTGGTTTTTTTCTATCTGAAGAAAACATGTTGATTTGGTTTTAAATTACTGTAACTCTAAATAAGCATTTAAATTTTTATGTCTTTGAATAATTGCATAGTTTGGGGAAGAAATAGCAAAATAAGGTCGTGTTATTTTTGGTTTCACCACGCGACCTCTTTTATCTTTTTCTTCAGATTTAAGCAATTCGGCAAATCCTTTTGCTCCTCCTATACTTTTTAATCCATGAACAACAACAAAGGTAGTGTTTTCATCGTAAACATCCTTTGACGTCTTAAGGTCAAAGTAGTCTATTTTAGCCACTTCCTCATCTAAAATCTTTATAAATGCATCTATATCTTCTCCTGCATTATTTTCGAATTGAAAAATAACATTAAATTTTTCAGCATTATCATCTGGTATAAATTCCTTTTTTGCTAAAACTGGAAACGCATTTGTAATAATGTCTTGGGCTTTTTTACCTTCTTCTGTATTAACATAAGTTAAGGCGATATAATTAATACCCGCTTTATAAGCTTCAAAACCATAAAGTCTCCCTTTAGCTGATGCTTTTAAAATTTCAAACTTAGGAACAAAATCATCACCTTCTAGTCGTTTAATTTGGGTTTCGGCCTCTGCAATTACAGCCGCATATTCTTCGTTAGCAAATTGCTTATAGAGATTGGTATAAATATACTCTGGACTGTTTTCGTCTTTAGACAATTCTGATTGTGGATTTAATAGAATTTCGGCATAACGAGAATCTGGATATTCATTAATAATTGCCAATTTCATCGTTTCGGCCTTTAGATTTAAACCTAATTCTAAATAAATACGATATAAATTATATTTTGAAGGCAATATTAATCGGTCTTCTGGATTGTTTTCTAAAAGATCTTCAAATCTTGATTTTGCCAATTCAAGCTCTTTAAATTTCTCTTTATATATAATTCCCAATTGGTAATACGCAAAATTGCGTTCTTTAGCAATGCTATCTATTTCTACTTGTTCTGTTGGCAATGATGCTAAATAGGTCTCAGGGTTAAATAGCTTATCTTCAATAGTGGCATCTGTCAAACTATCCCCTTGTATTGTATTTGCAATATTAGCACCCTGACTTGAATGCCTCCAATTATCCTGAAGTTTACGATTTCCCCATAGTTTTAGAAATTCGTTTTTACCGTAAGCAACCGTTGTTGTATTGTAAAAATAAAAACTACTATTATTCTTGTTTCCACTTAGCGTTTTAAGATCTCGAGACAAACCTGGTGGATTACCTAGGCTTTTTGGATTTCTTTTATCGAAATTATTAGCTGCTACCGTTTGATTTTTCTGCTGCTGCACGGCTTTTTCTTGTAGTTCTTTTTCTTCTAAAGCTTTTAAGCGTTGGTCTTCAGCAAATTTTGTATAAATAGCTAACTGCTCCGCTTTTGAAAGCCCAATTATTCTAAGAATACTATCGTTAGTTTGCGCAATACCTTCATAGTAAATTACATCATCAAGGTTTTCGCGCTTCTTTTTTATAATTCTGTACGGCTTGGTGTTTTTCACCATAGCTGTAAGTGTTGAATCGTAATATGCTCCAGCAGTTTTATAACTGTTTTTGTCGAAATACATATTCCCTAAAGTTTCATAGTTTAAGGATCTTAGGTATTGATCTGAACTTATTTTTCTTAAGGACTTATTATAATATACTTCTGAAAGACTATCTGAAGCCTTAGCACGATGATATTCTGCAATGCGATAATAGATTTTATCTAGAAACGGTCTATTTTCTCTATTTTCTTCAAGCTCTGTAAGATATTCTTGAAATTCAATATCGTTTCCATTGGCAATATCAAAATTATTTGATTTTTCAATGTGTGCATTAATGTAGAAAGATCTTGGAATTTTACGATGCATATCAATTATAGCATCAAATTCCATGTTTGCACTATCCTTTTTTCCAAACTCATTATAGAGTTGCCCTTTAATATAATGGTATCGTGCTTTTTCTCTTTTTATCTCTGTGTTTTCTGCAGCAATAGTAAGTTGCGCAATAGCACTATCTTTAGATTTTATATTAAGATAAGCCTGAGCTAAAGCTGCTGATGCGTCTGCCAAATCTTGCCCCTCTATTTCTTCTTCATTAAGTAAACGTTTTAGTTTCTCAATAGCACCTTCGTTATTATCTAAACGCATGCTTGTTTTTTCGCGCCAGATTTTAACTTGGTTAATTTTATCGCTTGTAGGATATTTATTTAAAATATTGTTGAACGCTGCCATAGCTGGAACAAAACGTTTATCAAAATATCGCGCTTGCCCTAAAAGCAAATACGCTTCGTCTATCTGAGGATTTTTTTCTTTTCCATTAAAATTCATTCCATGTACTTGTATGGCTTTAATGGCTTTTTCTTCAGCACGCTCAAAGTCTGCATTTTTGGTTTGCCCTGGTAAAAAAATATCATCTTCATCAACCTTCATACGCTCTACAGGTAAAAGCTCCCAGAAATTCTCTGTAAATTCATTATTTACTCCGTCTTTGCCACGCTCTAAAGCAATATTACCATTATAGAGCACATTGTACTTAGTGCCCAAGGCATGAAATTGCCTGTTAATGAATTTATCTTTTTTGGTCGAACAGCTTTGAGCAAGCATCAGTGCACAAAAAAGTAATAGTATATTTTTATAATAGGTTTTCAAACGTTGGTTCTATTTGGTTAATAGATAACTTAAAAACACCCTGTTTAGTGTGTTCTGTGGTAAAAATAAGCATCTTTTTGAATTTTTGATGTTATTTCATGGTTTTTCGAGGTAGTACACTATGTAAAAGCACAAAAAAAGCCCGTCATTAATTTAATAATCACGAGCTCTAAATTATATAAAATGAATTGTTATTCTTCTTCTTGCGAAACTACTGCTCTACCTGCAAAATGCGCTTCCAATTCTTTTAATGTCGCAGGATTGGTTTCTAGATCCTTAATAACGTTTCCTTTTTCTAACACAACAATACGCTCACAAACGTCTGTAACATGTGTTAAATCGTGACTAGACACTAAAACGGTAACCCCTTGTTTTTCGGCTAAATCTTTAATAATTTGCTTTAAACGAATTTGAGTTGTAGGATCTAAATTAGCAAAAGGTTCATCTAAAATAATAACTTCAGGCTGACCAATAAGTGCTGCTACAATACCGGCTTTCTTTTGATTTCCTTTACTTAAATCTCTGAGGTATTTTTTCTTTCCTATGATCTCTCCGTTAAAGAAGTCTTCAAACTTAGCTGTTAAAGTATCAACATCTGCTTTGTTTTGCCCTCGCAATTCTCCAATAAAATAGAAATACTCTTCAGGTGTTAAATAGCCTATTAAAAAACTTTCATCTATAAACGATGACGTAAATGGTTTCCAATCTTCACTTTCATCTACAACAACGTTATTGCTGGTAATGTTTCCAGTGGTTGGTTTTATTAAATCGAGTAATAAACTGAAATATGTTGTTTTTCCAGCTCCATTATTACCGACTAAACCAAAACTTTGGCCTTTAGGAATGGTTAATTCTTCAATATTAAGAACAGTTGTTCCGTTATATGTTTTTGAAAGGTCTTTAGTATATATCATGATGTATAATCTTAAGTGTTAATTAATTATCTTGACTAAAAGCGTCAATCATTTTGTATTTTGAATCGCCATATTTTTTAGTAATGCCTTTCATTAATTTTTTATGAAACACTATTCCTAAAACTCCGAGAACAATTAATAAAGCTATTGCTGCAGCAAAACCAGCAAGCCAGTTCACTAATCCAAATAATCCCATTGGCACTAACATAAGCGGAATACCTATGAGCCATTGTACAGCACCTGTACCTTGATAATTAAAGGCTGCTTTTTTATCTAATTCTATCTTTTTTCTATTAAAAGAACCTCCCCAAAGTATGACGTGCGTATTAACACCAATGTTATAAATGGCAGCCGCAAAATGCGCGATTAAAATCTTGTATCCGAAATACACATAAGGAATACCCAACACAAAAAGAAGTACAACACTAATCACCATAAGGATAAATTTTGAACGTAGATACTGTTCGTATTTAATATTCTGGCTCATTAAAAGTTTATAATAACCACTATCCCAAGCCGGAATAAATTGTCCGAAGTTGATAAGGAAAAATCCGGTTGAGAAAATCCCAATAAATGCTGACATAAAGGTCATTTCTCTATACATAGGTTGTGGATAGAAAAACAAACCGTAAAGCACACCAATGAGTAACAAAAATGTCATAGACTTGGTGCGTTTGTTTCTCCAAATCAGTTTTAAATCGAGTTTCATAAATGGTGCAATGTCTCCAAAACGCTCTGTCCATGATAAATCTGAAGCATTAACCTCAGCGACTTTAGATTTTAATGAGCTATCTAAATACAGTTTCTTTATTAACGTCTTATAGTTAAAAACATAACAACCAATTAAAACTGCAATAGGAATTAGAATAAAAATGGGATGATTCGCAATGGCTAAAAACCCGCTTCCTATTAACGACGTCATTGGTACAATTTCAAAATAATTTAAACCAAATAAAACACTTACTACAACGATTATAGGTAGAAATGACAATTCTGATTCTGCCGAAAACGCTTCGATTATAAAATTCAAGAAATTAATAATGAGCACTGTTATAATTAACGCAAACAGCCAGGTTATAATTTCAGAAACAGCATAACCATCTCCTATTAGCATTATACTAAAGGGTATGATAGCAAATAATGGTAAAAAATTAAAAAATGACAATGCTGATTTTCCTAACACATAATTAACAACAGTAGATCGTTTAATAGGAAGTGTTAGCAAAGGTTTTACACTCATTACTGGTAGTTTTTGCAAAAAGAAACGCATTAATAAATCGCCAATAATCCAGTAAAACAAAAATCCATTGGCTACTACAAATGGGTCCTGCTCAGGATACATTTCTTTAAGGATAAAAAGAAGGCCGAATCCTAAGCCTAAAAACATGGCAACAAAATAAAGTGCAAAAAATACCATTAAGATATTAATCGCTATATTTTTCTGCCAATAAGACGAACGGAAATATTGTTTCCATTCGAGATTGAGAAAATGTTTTATCATAGTGTAATGATGGGTTGGTTTATGTAGTAAGTATTAAAAAACAGAAATTTGTTACAAACTAAATTCTGGGTAGGTTTCGTTTAGTAGTTTTTCGGCCTTACTTGGAATCACTTTTAAGCTGATATAATTAACTAAAGTTAATACCGTAAAAGCTAAAGAAAAGAGCAGTAAAAACAAGGTGTTTATTTCAAACTTATCTGGAATTGTAAATACATTATACATTTGTGAAATAAATATTAAAGATGTTCCACTTGCTTGCTTAAAAATTAGTTCTTCTAATAACCATTTTTTGTTAGAAATTTCTTTTCTACGTCTAAACTGCCTATTGAGTTGTGTACCTTTATAGATACACCAACCTGAAATTATAACGTAAAAAACCATCGTAAGAATGGCTGTATATTTTGAAGAAAAAGCGACATAAAACATTAAAAACAAAGCTATAGTTCCAATAATTTGCGGTAGCTCAAACCATTTTTTAAGTTCGTTCCACAAATAACCTCTATAGCGTTTGTTCATAGCCTTTTGTTTCTGCTCAATGGCATCCATAAAACCAAAAATCCCGAACTTTTTAAAGGCTTTATTTTTAGCATCTTCAAAACTGAGTTTGGGTTGATTTTGCCATTGCTCTTCAATATCGTTGGCTAAATGATCTACGAGTTCGGTTTGTAAGTCGTAGTGCTCTACAAAATGTTGTCTTGTAAAAGCGTAGAGGTCTTGTATTTGAGGTTCGGTAAGTTTCATGATGTTAAAAGCTGATAACGTTCTTTGGTGGTATTTAATACTTCTTTATAAAGCATAAAACTGACTCTAGTTAAAGGATAAATAAGGACATAAAAGCCTATAATATATCTATAATCCACGATGCCATTATAAGTAAACTCATCTTTATAAAAATTTAGAATAGCACCTTGAAAGCACAAAAAAGAAGAATTAAGCAAACCCACCATATTAGCGTTTAATGAGTGCCTAACCCCTTTTCTAAACACATATTTAAATTTTAGTAATTCTGGAATTGCCAGCGTAATTAATGCCACCAATAATGCTGTTTTTGGTTTGTATTGATAAGTGACAAATATCATCATAACAAATAGAAGATACTCTAACATAAAGCTATAAGACAACAGCGTTTGTTTTAAAAGCACCCAATACCGTTTTCTGTTTTTTCTACTGATTTCCTTTTGCTTGTTTTTTGTAAACTTCTTAAACCCAATATTACTTTGGTATAAGCCACTTTCAAATATTTTACCCTTAGGAACTCCAAATTCTATACACTGGTTTCCAAAACCTCTATGAACGTCAAGTAAAGCTTCATTAAAAGAAATACCATCGTTAGTCATTTTATCTTCAACGGCAGAAACAATATGATCTAACAATTCTAAACGCACATCCCAGTATTTTACCTCGTTTTTAATGAGGTAGTTGTCTACGAATTGTATTTCTTCTTTGGTTAGTTTCATTGTTAATTCACTTTTAGACCTGCTAGGTTTTAAAAACCCGCTAGGTCTCCTTCTATTTAGGTTATGCTAGAGTTTTATATTGCTTTTCGTAACTCTTAAATAATTTTATGCTAACACGAACCAAGACCAACATTAAAGTTAAAACTATACTTACAATTCCGAGAATCCAAAGTACAGTCGCTAAATCTTTAGCTTGGTAGCTAAAATTAAAAATAATATTGGGTATTTGATAAAACACCAAAAATGGCATCGCTAAACGTTCAACCACTGAAAATCGTTTTAGATTTTTCCTTTTATGATAAACGACATAGGTTAAAATAAAGCCTGACAACCCAATCAGCGGAACATAAGAAACCACTATTCTAAACGTTTCTATATTGAAATTTGAATACAAAAAGTAAAACCCACCAAAAGACATCAAAAATATCAATAGTGTTAATGGATTTAATAATTCTTTTAAAAATGCCTTCCAAATTTTTCTATCGGCAGCTTTTAAAAATTGTTTATTGTCGTTTAACAGCTGTGCCTTGTTCTCAACCATATACGCTTTAAACACATTATAGAAATCGTTAGTCGTACTCGCCCGCATTCTATCTTCAATATCTGAGGCGACATGATCTACCATTTCCATTCTAATGTCAGCAAAAACCACATCAGAATTCTCTAAATACGTATCTATAAATTGTATTTGTTCTTTGGTTAGTTTCATTGTCATTTTAAATGAAGACCCGTTAGGTTTTTAAAACCTGCTAGGTCAGGTTTAAGCTAGCTTTGGATTCACTAAGGCTTGCATCGTTTTAATATACTCGGCTAATTCTTCTAGTTTATTAACGGTTTCTTTGGTTCCGGTTTCGGTGAGTTTATAATATTTACGCAGTCGGTTGTCTACTTTTGCCACTTCAACATCTAACAAACCTTCAGCCTCTAATTTGTGTAACGCAGGATATAATGCACCTTCTGTGATTTTCAACTCTCCTTTAGTTAATTCCTTTACCTTTTGGGTAATTTCGTAACCATACATTTTATCGTGCTCATTTAATAACTTTAAAATGATAGTGGTTAAACTCCCTTTATATAATTTTGAATTGCTCATCGTAGTACAAATATATACATAATTTTCTTATGTATAAGAAACTTATGCATTCTGTTTTATGTTTTTATGTTTTATTAAAATTTTAGACCTGCTAGGTCTGTAAGAGTTTGTTTATCTTTGCAAAAAATTATTTTTAATGGCACATTTTCATTCACTCACTATAAAATCAGTTGATAAAGTAACAGACCATTCTGTTGCTATAACCTTTGATATCCCGGAAAATCTTAAAGAAAAGTTCAGCTTTAAAGCCGGACAATACATTACCTTAAAAACCACTATTAATGGCGAAGACATCCGTAGAGATTATTCTATTTGTGCGTCTCAAAATAGCGGAAACGTTACTGTAGCTGTAAAAGCAGTTGAAAACGGAACATTTTCTGTTTATGCCAACAACACCTTAAAAACAGGTGACGTATTAGAGGTTTCAGAACCAAATGGTCGTTTTATATTTGAAGCTAATGCTGCCAAAACTAGAACTATTGCTGCCTTTGCTGCAGGAAGTGGAATTACTCCAGTGCTTAGTATTGCTAAAACACTTTTAGAAGAAGAACCATTTAGCAATTTTATATTGGTTTATGGTAATAAAACCTTAACTGACGCGATGTTTGTTGATGAATTATTGCAACTAAAAAAACAATACGATAACCGTTTTCATGCGCATTTTATATACAGTCAGTCTCAAGAAACCGATGCCTTATTTGGACGTATTGAAAAAAGCACGGTAAACCTCATCGTAAAGAATAAGTACAAAAGTGTTACCATTGAAAATTTCTACCTCTGTGGACCAGAACAAATGATACATACGGTAAAAGATGTATTAATTGAAAATGGTGTAAAAGAAAAAGCCATTAAGTTTGAATTGTTTACAGCTCCTGTTGAAGCTAGTTCTGATGCTACTACTGATTTACCATCTGGCGAAACCAAAATTAAAGTTGTGGTAGATGAAGAGGAATTTGAATTTAACATGTCACAAAAACAAACCATTCTTGAAGCCGCTTTAAAACAAGATATTGATGCGCCTTATTCTTGTCAAGGTGGCATTTGCAGTAGTTGTATTGCTAAAGTAACTGAAGGTACAGCAGAAATGCGTCAGAATAATATTTTGACGGATAGCGAAGTTGCAGAAGGATTGATATTAACTTGCCAAGCACATCCAACGTCTGCTACTATTGCTGTAGATTATGATGATGTTTAATCTAGATTATTAGATTCGTTAGATTTTTGGATCATTAGATATACAGACCTTTCATGTTTTAATAACACGAAAGGTCTTTTGGTTTTCAAGACGTTCTTAATACGAAATTTTAGAAATGAATTTGACTTGAATTGACGTAAACTTAGTTCTATATCGTTTTATCTCTTCGAGTGATTTTTTTGGTACAAAGACATAGTATTGAGAAGTTTTAACTTTAAATAACTTCTTTTACCTTAGAAATGATTACCGCTTCAGAAACACTACTTGCCGCCTTTTCATAACCTTCTGGGAATTTATTACCGTAAATAGACGTTGGTAGTAATGGAAACTGTGTTCTGTCTGCAGTAAGTGCAAAATCTAAAGGTTGATTAAATGGTGCAAATCCAGCAAAAGGATGTGTTACTCCCCAGATTGTAATCACTTTTTTACCCAACATTGCCGCTAAATGTGCATTACCAGAATCCATAGCTAGCATGAGGTCTAAATTTGAAATAAGCATTAATTCTTCCTCTAAATTCAATTGTCCTGCAACAGATTTTACGTTAGAGTATTTAGCCTCAAGCTGATTTAAAAGCGCTATTTCTTTAGCACCACCTCCAAATAAAACTATATTATAGTCTTTAGAAAGTGTCTCAATGGTGCTTTCCATTTGTTCTAAAGGATACATTTTACTGCGGTATGCCGCAAAAGGAGCAATACCAATAGTTTTGAAACTTTTGTTTGAAATAAAAGCACTTAGTTGTTCCGTTAAGACTTTTGGTTTTGGGAATACTGGATTAGATAAATCTATTGTGAAACCTAGATCTTCAAAAACATCAGCATAACGTTGATGTGTGGTTTTTAATTGCTTAAAAGACACACCTGAAGTCAGTGCTTTCTTTTCGGCTCTACCTTTATTTAATTGGACTACTTTTTTTCCGAAGAAAAATAATTTTAAGATTTTACTGCGCAGTACGTTGTGTAGGTCTGCAACCGCATCAAAATGAAGTTTTTTTAATTCTTTAGACAGTTTATGGAGTCCCAAAACCCCTTTGTGTCTCCCTTTTAAATCCGCTTCATAAAACCTTACATTTTCTAAATCTTGAAAAAACGGTTTAAAAAAGGCTCTGGTAACTACTGTTATCTTTAATTCGGGATGTTGTGCCGTCAAAGCTCGCAACACAGGTACTGTCATGGCTACGTCTCCCATGGCAGAAAACCTAAGGACGAGTATGTGTTTTGGTTTTGGCATTGCTAATAGACCTACAAGATTTTAGAAATAGAAATCTGCAAGGTCTTAGGTACGATTTATTTCTGTCCTCGCAAAACAGGGTTTAGTTCATCGTCGTTGTACATTTTCATTTGCTTGTACACTTTCATGTATTTGTCTCCATTTGAAATATCATTAAGCAAATCATCAATTGCTGTGCTTAAATCTACACGTTGGTCTAGTAACACGTCTAGTTTCTTTTGGCAGGCTGCTTTATGCGCATCACTGGCATCATCTCTAACCGTTTCAAGATGCATATGGTAAATTTTTAATGCTAAAATAGACAAACGATCTATGGCCCAAGCTGGACTTTCAGAGTTAATTTTGGCGTTTGGTTTTACAGTTACATCTTTATATTTATCTAGAAAATAACTATCGATATATTCAACCGTATCTGTTCTATCTTGGTTAGAAGCATCAATCATTCGTTTCAACTTTAAAGCTGCCACTGGATCTATATTTGGGTCTCTAATAATATCCTCGTATGCCCATTGAACAGTATCTATCCAAGATTTTCTATATAATAAATGCGCTATGAGATCGTCATTTTTATCGTACTTATTTGTAAAAGGTTGATCTACTGTATTTAAAACTTTATACGTTTTAATAACCTCTTGAAATATAGCGTTTGCTTTTTGTGAAAACATAATGAAATTGATTTAATGTTTACAAATATAGTAGGAATTATTAACTTTAACGACTGAACTAATTCTCATAATATGCAAATTCACAACCTTTCTGATACGCCTTCAATTTTAAACACGTTTATGTCTGAATTAAGAGATAAAACCATCCAGAAAGACAGTATGCGTTTCCGAAGAAATATTGAACGTATTGGTGAGATTATTGGCTATGAATTAAGCAAATCTCTTCAATTTGAGACGTGCACTATAGAAACTCCTCTTGGCACTTCTGAAACAGTTTTACATCACAATGATATTGTATTATGTTCTATTTTAAGAGCAGGTGTACCGCTTCATAATGGCTTACTCAATTATTTTGATGCTGCTGAGAATGCTTTTATTTCGGCTTATAGACAACATAAACACCATCCTGAAAGTTTTGAGATCGTTGTTGAGTATTTAGCTTGCCCAAGTCTGGAAGGTAAAACTTTAATTTTAGCAGATCCTATGCTAGCCACGGGACAATCTATGGTGGCTACTTTTGAAGCCTTAAAGCCATTTGGCACTCCAAAGGAAATTCATTTGGTAAGTGTTATTGGTGCACAACCAGGTATTGATTTTGTTAATGAAGCTTTTGATGATAACGTTAACCTTTGGATTGCAACTATTGATGAGAAGCTTAATGATAAAGGATATATTATTCCGGGATTGGGTGATGCTGGCGATTTAGCTTTTGGCAATAAGCTACAGCAATAGACTGATAATTGGAGTTAGTATTAAAAGCGCCACAAATACTTCCTTAAACCAACGCTCTGTAATAATTTCAATGTATTTTGCCATGATGATAGAAAATGGCATAAACAAAAACAGATATTCACTTCCGTCTTTTAATGGCGCAACAATAGCCACTAAAACAGCTATTATTGAAGCATAAGCTATGATAAAATAAGACGGTTTTAACTTTTTATTTTTGTCTGGTAAGGTTCTAAAATAATAAATAAGCGTCCAAATAAAAGAGGAAAATAACACCGTAAATTTAAGTATACTTTCCTTACTGTTATAAGCTGTAAAATCTAAACTTGCATATCTTATAAAGTCTGAAGACCTTATAAATTCATCATAGATTACAATATTATACACCAAGAGTAAAACAAAAACAGTTGCAATACCAACAAATGGAATGATTACATTTTTAAAGTCATTTTGAGAATGGTAAATCAGAGCGACAATCACTAGCGCAAAAAAGAGTATTGCCCAAAAGTAAAACAAAGCAGCAACAGCAATCCAAAACGCGGCATCAAACAATTTCTTTTTAACACTTAATTTAGAATGCAAACTTATTAAGCGCCTTAAAGCCAAAAGCACAAACAAATTAGACAATAGTAAATCTAAATTTGTCATCGTTTGTGGTAACATTCCAAAAAGCAAACCAAAAGTCATTATAGCATAGCTATTACCCTGAGTTAGGTTGTTTTTTGCTACAATAAAATCGAGTAAAAAGACTAAAAACAGAGTAATTCCTAATTTAAAAAATGCTGTAAGAGAACTATTTAAGTCTGAAAACAGAAAGGTATAATTTGTAATTACAAAAAGCAAAATGATATAAAGCGCAATTATTACGAAATTTATCGGCTTAGATTTACTAAAAATGCTTGTAATCATTAACTCTTTTTGTATTTTTGTTATTTAGAAACCAATTCAAAATTAGAATTGGTGTAAATTTATAAAGTTATGAATGATTTCTTTAACGGAATAGCTGATTTATTTGTTAATGTGTTATTTGCACCTTTTGATGCCTTAAGAGCATTAGAGTTAGAAAGCTGGTTTTCTGCTAATATATTCTCATGGATTTTTATAGCTATTGGCTTTGTTGCTTTTGTTTATTGGATGCTAGAACTCAAAAAGTACAATGATAACAACGAAGAAGATAAAAGTATTTCTTCTCACTCTTATCTATAAATCGAAACCAATATCTTTACGATAATTCATCTTATCAAAATGTAGTTTATCTATACTTTGATAAGATTTTTTTATGGCTTCATTGTACGTATTTCCATACGATGTAATTGCCATAACACGACCTCCTGAAGTCACCACTTTACCGTCTTTTTCTATTGCTCCTGCATGAAATGCTATAGAATCTGTAACATTTTCTAATCCTGAAATTTCTTTACCTTTCTCATAAGCTTCAGGATAGCCACCAGAAACCAACATTACAGTTGTTGCTGCACGCTCATCAATTTCAATATTCACTTTAGATAAGGTTTGATTAGCCATAGCTTCAAAAATATCAACTAAATCTGTTTTTAATCTTGGTAAGACTACTTCAGTTTCAGGATCTCCCATTCTAACGTTATACTCTATTACTTTAGGATTATCTCCAACTTTAATTAAACCAATAAAAATAAAGCCAACATAAGGTAATTTATCTTTCTTTAACCCTTCAACTGTAGGTTTTACAACTTGATTTTCTATTTTATCTAAAAATTCTTGCGTTGCAAATGGCACAGGAGAAACGGCACCCATACCTCCTGTATTTAAACCGGTATCACCCTCTCCAATACGTTTGTAATCTTTTGCTGTTGGTAGAATTTTATAATCTTTTCCGTCTGTTAAGACAAAACAACTCAACTCAATACCATCTAAAAATTCTTCGATAACCACTTTAGTACTAGCCTCTCCAAATTTAGCATCAACAAGCATACTTTTTAGTTCGTCTTTAGCCTCCTTTAAATCATTTAAGATTAAAACACCTTTTCCTGCTGCTAAACCATCTGCTTTTAAAACATAAGGTGGCTTTAAGGTTTCTAAAAATTTGTAACCATCGTCAACATTATCCTTAGTAAAACTTTCATATGCTGCCGTTGGAATATTATGACGTACCATAAATTCTTTAGCAAACTCTTTACTTCCTTCTAGTTCAGCGGCTGCCTGTTGGGGCCCAATAACTGCTACATTTTTTAAGGCCTCATCTTCTAAAAAGAAATCATGAATACCCTGTACTAATGGATCTTCTGGTCCGACTACAACTAAATCAACTTGATGTTCTAAAACGGCTGCTTTAATGGCCTCAAAATCAGTAACACCAATATTTAAATTTGTTGCAATGGCGTTGGTTCCTGAGTTTCCTGGTGCTACAAAAAGCGCCTTACAACGATTACTTTTTGCTAATTTCCATGCAAATGCGTGTTCTCTTCCTCCAGAGCCAAGTACTAAAATATTCATGCTTAAAATTGTTTAGACAAAAATAATTGGTTTTAAGTTTAAAAAACAATTATTTTACCAAAGAACTCACTTTGATGAATTCAAAACCTTAAATGCAAAAAAACATCTTGCGATTATTTGATTTTTCTTTAAAAATAAATGGCTTTAAAATTGACAAGGCAAAATTGACTTTGTCTGAAATTCAGGCTAAAACTAATTCTGAATTTGAAACTTATGTTGAAGAACAGAAAAGAGCCATTACTTCTTACCATTTAAAACATAACTCTTTTTATAAAACACTTGGAAAAACAATTGATCTTAACGTTTGGAATTCTGTACCAATTATTACAAAGAAGCATTTGCAACGGCCTTTAGAGCAGCGTTTAAGTGATGGGTTTACGACTAAAAACGTCTATATAAATAAAACGTCTGGTAGCTCTGGTGACCCTTTTATTTTTGCGAAAGACAAATGGTGCCATGCCATGACTTGGGTACAAATTATGAATCGGTTTGGTTGGTATGGTATTGATTTTAATACTTCTAAACAAGCACGCTTTTATGGGATTCCATTAGATAAGAAAGGCTATTATAAAGAACGTTTAAAGGATTTTTTCAGTAACCGATTTCGGTTTTCGGTATTTGATTTAAGTGATACTGCATTTGAAAACACTTTAGCAAAATTTAAAACTACCCAATTCGATTATATTAATGGTTATACGAGCTCAATTGTACAATTTGCAAAGTATTTAAAGCGTAAAAACATTCTGTTAAAATCTGTATGTCCCACTTTACAAGCTTGTATTGTAACTTCCGAAATGTTATTTGATGATGATAAATTGCTACTTGAAACACAATTTGGACTGCCAGTTATAAATGAATATGGAGCTTCTGAATTAGACCTTATTGCATTTCAGAATACGACTGATGAATGGCAACTTAATAGCGAAACGCTTTATGTAGAAATTTTAGATGAGAATGATGTTGTTTTACCGTACGGAGAAGAAGGGAGAATTGTAATTACATCGCTTTACAACAAAGCACATCCCTTTATACGCTACGATATTGGTGATATAGGTATGTTATCTGAAAAAAGTACCATTAAGAAACCCATTTTAAAGAAGCTTATTGGAAGAACCAATGACATTATTGTTTTGCCTAGTGGCAAAAAAGCAGCAGGTCTCACGTTTTATTACATTACCAAAAGCGTCATTGAAAACGATGGTAATGTTTCAGAATTTGTTGTAGAGCAGACGCTTTTAGATAACTTTAAAATTAGTTACGTTAGTAAAATTGAACTTTCTGAAGCTAAAAAAACAACGATTAAGAATGAAGTGATTCGTTATTTAGAGCCTAATATAACTATTAATTTTGAACGTGTTAAAAAACTAAAGCGCTCAAAGTCTGGTAAGTTAAAACAATTCACATCACATTTAAAATAGAGTATTAGTGAAAAAATTAATGATTATAACGAGTTACTTTCCGCCAGAGATTGGTGCAGCTTCTAATCGTATTTATCATTTGGCAGAAGGCTTAAAAAATGATTATGATGTCAATATTGTTACTCCGTTACCTAATTACCCAACCGGAAAAATTTTTGCAGCTTACAAGGGAAAATTCAGTTTAAAAACTGAAGAAAATGGCATTACAATTAATCGTTTATGGATTTATGCTTCAGTTTCTAAAAATAAATTTCTGCGTTTAATAGCCATGTTATCTTATAGCTTTAGTTTGATTTGGTTTTTTATGTGGCATAAGATTCCGAATAAAGTTATAGTACAGTCTCCACCGCTTTTAGTGTCCTTTACTTGTATGTTCTTTTTAAGATCTAAGAAAAGAAAACTAATTTTAAATGTAAGTGATTTATGGCCAAGCGCAGGATTAGAATTAGGAGCTTTAAAAGAAGGTTTTGCATATAGGCTTCTAAAAAAACTTGAAGCCTTTAACTACAAAAAAGCAGACCTCATCTTAGGACAAAGTAATGAAATACTAACCCATATTAAAACTATAACCACAAAGCCAGAGCTATTTCTATACCGAAATTTCCCAGAAATTGAATACCCTAAACTTATAGAAAACACCTCATCTAAGGGTAAAATAAAAATGGTTTATGCAGGCCTTTTAGGTGTGGCTCAAGGTATCCATAAGCTCTGTAAAGAAATTAATTATGAGACTATTGAATTTCATATTTACGGGTCTGGTGCAGAAGAGGAAGCTATTAAAAACTTAATTGACTCTAATAAAGACTTACCTCTTTATTTTCATGGTAGAGTAAACCGAGCGGAGTTACACCAAGTCCTTTTAAAATATGATATTACCATTATTCCGTTGTTAAATAGAATTTACGGATCTGTACCCTCTAAGATTTTTGAATACGCTAAATTAGGCTTGCCAATGTTATATTTTGGAGGTGGTGAAGGAGAGGATGTGATTACAAAACATAAGCTTGGTTGGATTGCAAATGAAGGCGATTACAGTCATTTAAATAAAATATTGGCCTCTATCACCTCTGAAGAGCTCAACTATGCGCTAAGCGTATCTATTCAAGAAACAGCTCGACTTCAATTTGATTTTAAAAAACAGCTTATGGCGCTTAAAAACGTCATTTAATACGCTTTTTCATCACCTTTAATAACGTTAATAATCGTTTGGGCAATGATTTTTAAATCTAGTAGAAGTGACCAGTTTTCTATATAAAAAATATCGTACTTCACTCTGTTTATGATATCCTTATCGTGTTTAATTTCGCCTCTATACCCTTTAATTTGTGCTAAACCGGTTACGCCTGGCTTCACATTGTGTCTATAAATAAAATTATATTTATTAATCTTCTTTGAATAATCATCGGTATATGATAGCATATGTGGTCTTGGTCCTACAACAGACATGTCTCCCTTTAAAACATTTATAAACTGAGGTAATTCGTCTATACTTGTTCTCCTAATAAACTTTCCTATAACTGTTAGGCGCTTATCATCTGGACTTACATAAGTTCCTCTGGACTCCTTTGTTACGGTAAGCGATCTATACTTGTAACAGTAGAAGGCTTTATAGTTTATTCCGGTTCTTTTATGTTTATAAAATAATGGCCCTTTAGACTCTAACTTAATTAAAATAAATAAAATAACAGAAAGCCAAGACAGTATAAAAACTATGATTAACAACGAAAACACAACATCAAACGTTCGTTTTAAAAATTTATTTATTTCATTGTTAAGTGCTACTTCTTGAATAGATAAAACTGGTATGTAGTTATAATAGTCTGTTTTAAATCGTTTGGTGAATAATTTTTTGGTATTAGGTATGAACTTAATATTACAATGGTTCAAATTTGCATACCTAACGTATTCGTTTATCTCTTTTTCTGATAAATCATAAATTGAGCAATAAATCTCATCTATATGATCATTATTGTTTTCTAAATAGTCAAAACTATCTGCAATAGAGCCAGACGTATCATCATCTTCAGAATCGCTAAAAATTGCATTTATGTTATAGCCTAACTCTTTCTTTTCTTTAAATATTTTCTTTAACTCGTGTACATTATCACCACTACCTATTAGGATAATATTTCTTAAATTACCTTTTAAATATATCCTAAATGACTTTAAAATATAATAGCTTAACAGCTTAACAAAACTTATTGCAATAAAGGCATAGGCTAAATATTTTAACGTTAAGGTTATCTCAATATTAATACTTCTAAAAAAACCTTCAAAGGCATAAACAAGAAGCGTATAAGCAAAGAATTGCTTTATAATAAGCGACAGAATATTTATTACAGAAGTGTACCTATACACTTTATAAAATTTAAGTAAATAGGTAGATAAAAGCCAAAATACTACAGAGTATAAAAGATAGAGTATGTTCTTATCATTGAGCAATTCATAAGAGAAAAAGTATAATTTTTCACTATTAAAATCCAAAAAGATAAAAGCAAATGTATTTATAATTATAAGGTCGTATACTATTAATATTGGCCTCAATACCCATGAATATCTTCCGCGTTTAAACTCCATATTTTTTCATTGTATTAATAAGTCTCTTAGGATTTGTTATTGAAGTTAATCTTGGTAGTATATCTACAATGTTAATGATGTGCCTTATTTAATAGGCTTTTTCTTCACCTTTAATTACATTTATAACCGTTTTAATAATAATTTTAATATCTAAAAACATGGACCAGTTTTCTATGTAAAAAATATCGTATTTCACTCTATTTTGCATATCAGAATCCTTTTCAATATTTCCTCTATAGCCACTAACTTGAGCTAAGCCTGTTATACCTGGTTTAACAGTATGCCTAACCATGAATTTATTTATTTTATTTTTATAATCGTTTGTATGACTTAATAAGAGTGGTCTTGGTCCAACAACAGACATGCTTCCAAACAATACATTATAAAATTGAGGCAACTCATCAATACTTGTTTTTCTTATAAATCTTCCAACCCTTGTTATTCTCATGTCATTTTTTGATGCCTGAAGACTGTCAGATTCTCTATTGGCGCTCATTGAACGAAATTTATAACAAGCAAAAAGTTTAAAATCGGCTCCGTATCTCAATTGCCTAAAGAAAACATCTCCTCTTGATTCTAATAAAATCATTAATGCAATAAGAGGCGTAAACCATGAAAGAAAACCGACTATAACTATGAGTGAAAATACAATATCAAAAGTTCTTTTAATAACTATATTTAAGTTGTCCTTAAGTGGTATATTGCTTAATGAGAATATTGGAATAAGGTCGTGATTTTCAAACTTTAACTTTTTTGAAAAAACGTATTTATTGTTGGGAATAAGTTTTAATGTTTTTAAGTTATTGTCGGCAAAATAGACCAATTCACTCATTTGCTCATCAGACAATTCTTTTACAGAACAGTATATTTCGTCTATATTATTCTCAATTATATAATTAAACGATTTTGCTATATCTCCTAATTTTTTGTTTGTCTCTTTATTTGTAAAGAACCCTTTGTATTTATAATTATGATCTTTATTATTCTCAAAAAAATCTTCTAACTTTTTAGTTGAATCGTTGTAACCAATAATAACAACATTATTATAGTAAATGCCTTTGTAATGTAAATACCGCTTAATTAAAACAAACGTGAATATTCGCCAAAAACAAAGAACAAAAAACAATAAAAAGTAAAACTTAATTATTGTCACAATATCTATCTTATATTCAATAATATAGAAATATGAAAGAATTAACAATATGAACAAAGAAATCCTAACGATTAAAGTTACAGATATAATTCTGATAATTCTTAAGATTTTGTTTCCATTTTTAAAAGGTGAAAACAAAGAAAGTACAATCCAAAAAAGAATAGGTATAATTATAATGTTAATGTCTGATGTTAAAAACGTAACTAACAAAAAACATACAAATAGCAAATCGATAATATACAGGACAGGTCTTAATAATTGTGTATAAAATCTATCATTCATAATAATCCTCTAATCTGTGTAGCAACTGATATTTATGCGGCAAATATAATTGAATCTACGTAATATAAATAAATTTGAGTGTATATTTCAAATGCTTAAAAAAATGTACAAATCAATAACTCAACAAAACTTCCTTATAAAAAAAACTGATTCTTTACATCGTCCGTTTACGTTATTACCATTAATAAAAACGCTTAGTTATTTAATACAATATTTAGAATACAGTGCTTCTAAATTTTTAATATTAGTTTCTAAATTAAAGTTTTGATTAAAAATCTCTAGCGACTTCTTTTGAAATTCTAATCTTTTAGACTCATTTTGAAATAATTCTATCGTTCTCTTGCTCATTAAACTAATATCATCTGCATCAACTAAAAATCCATTTTCACCATCAAAAACCAAATCTCTATTGCCGTCACAATCTGTTGCGATAATTGATTTAGATAAGGCTAGACTCTCAATAACCGCATATGGCAAGCCTTCGTATCTGGCCGTGGTAATATATAATTTAGATTTGGAAACGATATGAAAAATTCGCTCGCGTTCTGTCCACTCAATCAACGTAGTATTGGCTTCTAAATCGTATGCTTTTATTAAACGTTTTACATTTTCTGTATTGGGGCTTACAACACCTATTCCCATAATTACCAAATGGATCTTAGGAATCTCTTTTTTAACCTCCCTTAATACCTCAATCATCAACTCAATATTTTTTTGATATGATGGTCTTCCAACAGTACAGATATATTCATCAGGAAGATTATAACTTGATATATCACTAAACTCAGGATCTAGCGTGATTGGAGAAATACAATTATTAAAAAGTGCCGTTTCAGATTTCTTATATTTTATTTCCTTAATACCTCTTTCTAATTCAGAATGAGATGAAGCCAACAAAATTGACTTTTTGTTTTTAAGAATCCTTTCTATTAACACTAGAAAACGGCGTTTAAGACTATTACTGGCACTTAAAAAAGAATAAGCCTGTGGAGTGTGCAAAACATTAATAGCGTTTAATAAAAAGCCTATGGTGTTTCCAACGAGTCCGCCTTTGGCACTATGAGCGTGAATTAAATCTGGTTTTTCTTTTCTAATTATTTTGTAAGCCTTAATAATTGACTTAAAATCTTTTAATACGTTTATCTCTCGCTCTATAGGTATTTTATATTCCTTTACATAATTATTAGAATCATCTAAAAAGTTAGAATTATCTTTTGTACCATGAATTACAATATTCTCGAATTTTGAAGAGTCAATAGATTTTATTAGCACTCTCAAGGAGGTATCTACTCCGCCTATTGAATGTAGTATATGAATAATTTTAATCATTCTTTTAAATCTCTTTTAAGTTATTATTTGATTGATGTAAAATACTTGTTCCATTATTTGATAAAAGAGAAAAGCAAATAAATATTAGATACATCCCTATCTGTCTAAAAATAAAAATCTCAATCATACCAAACATGATAATTGTTAATAATAAATAAATGCTAATTAAATCCTTTTTATACACAAAAAACGTAGTAAACATGAAAATAATTAAAGTTAGACCTATCAGTCCATGCAAAAGGAATATATGGATAAATTGGTTGTGAGTATTTAACTTATCCCTAAGAAACCATGCTCTTTTTTCTTTTATGTAAACGTGCTCTTCATAACATTGAAATAGATTACTAAACAGCTCAGGGTTACCAGAAAATCCCAAAGTTTTATCAAAATCGGAATTTTCAAAACTAATCAGTCTTGCACATTTCCATATCGCATATCGAGGCTCGTTAATTTTAAAATTCTCTACAAAGTCATCAAACGATGTTGACTGAAAGAAAAAACGCTTTTTAAAACCATTATTAACAGATGCTAAACTAACGAATACTATAATCAGTAAAACTGCTGGTAATAATATTTTTTTTGAAAAAATAAATTTACTATCAATAATTACTTGGGATACAATAATTAAGATTAACATAAAAAAAGCCAATCTAGTTGCAATCATAAAATCAATCAACAAAATAGATATAAGAATGATATACTTGATCATGTACGCCTTCTTAAAGAGACTACAAGTAATAATTGCTGCAATAGTGCCAAATAGTCCAAAATAAAGTCTCTCAAAAAATAAAGATTTGCCAACATTTACAGAGCTTTTATGCAAGACAAATTGATTAAACTCTAAATAATGCTGAAATAAATTATATAGGATTATACAAAAAAAAATGCCGTAAACAAATAGATAAATCTTTTTAAACTGTACCGCAAATTCTTTGTCTCCCAGAAAAAGCATTGGAGAAATCAATAAAACAAAATACCTCAAAATATTGTCTATATCCTGTGAGATACTTCCAAAAAACACAATATCTGAAATCAAAAAAACGACGACACCAATAGAAATGTAGCCCAAGCTTGTAAATTGAAGTTTACTTTTCTTCCTGATTAATAAATATGTTGATATTGCCATTAATAATCCAAAAGCAATATTATTTATGGCCGTAGAAAAAGGGAAGCTAATTAAAAACACAAAAGAAAATAATCCTCTTAGGTTAGCTATACTAAATAAGCTTTGTTTATTCAATTTCATATTTTCTTTCCGTATTTATAGTATATAAATAAAAGCTAAAAAACAACCAAAACCCTAAAACTCTAAATGTATCAAATTGTATCCATGTTAATGCGTACCCAATCAATGATAAAATCATTATTATAGCATAATTTTTAAAATAGTTTTTATTTCGGTAGTAGAGTTTTACACTTTTCATAAAAAGCATAAATAGGAAAAGTAGAAAAACTATAAGTCCTGCGATACCTACCTCTAATAAAATCCTTATATAGATATTAAATAATGGTGGAAACCGTTCTCCGGTTCTGTATCTATGTATTTCCACATTATCTTTTACGGCCCAATCAGGGTATTTATCTAATACATGAAATCCTCCTTGGCCATACCCACTTCCAAAAAATGGGTGATTTTTAATTTGCTCAAAAGAAGCTATGTAAGTCCCTAAACGTGTTTTATTAGATTGACTCTTATTGTATTTACCAATAAAATCATACGTTTCTATTTTCTTTTGAACGAATTCTGTATCCTTAACAGCAATAAAAACTATTATAAATGAAATAAATAAACCAATAAATAATTTAAAAATATTCATGAGCTTTCTATAGCTCAGACTATGGGTATATTTTAGAAATCCGTAAGCAATAAATTGAAGCAATATAATAACTAATCCAGAACGAGAATTTGAGAATATTGCTAAAAATAAAATCATTATTAGAGGAAATCTATAATTCCAAAAAGACTTTTTAATTGGTTTTAATGCAATTATCCAAGGCAATACCATAATTAAAAACATACCTAAAGAAGGTGGTTCTTTTGTTATAGAAGACAACCTTTTATCCCAGTGATTTTTAAAGATACTAACTTGCGGTATTTCATCTATAAAATCTAAAAACTGTTCTACACGGGGTATTCTGTAATAGATGTAAATTGTTTCTAAAAGCCCAACTACAAAAACAATATAAAGAGCTACCACAAACACCCTTCTTATCTTAGCGATTATTGTGCTATTATTCTTTAATAAATCATAAAAGAGAAATAAAACAATTGGAAAAAAAAAGAATAAAACAAAAAGTTGACTTATTAGTTTTTCAGGTCCAGTACGTGAAAAATGCTCATTAGAAAATATCTCAGGTAAATTTATAATAGAGCTAAATATTACGAGTATAAAAAATAAAACAAACAACTGTAGCTCTACAGTAAATTTTGGTATACTTATTGGTCTGACGTACCTACTAAGACCATATATAAAAATAAAAAGCAATAAAAAAACGATATAAGCTTCTTTCGAAAATTCACCAAAAGAAATCATCCCTACACCATCAAATGGTATAAAAAATAGTGTGATTAGGAAGAGGAAGGATACTATTTTGGTTAAACTAACTTTCATACTTTTTAATTGTCACCTTAAATTAAAAGATTGTATTTAACTCTCGTTTTTCGGGTTAAACCTTAAGCCTTTGAAGACCTGAACAACAGCAATACTAAATGCTTCTAATTTATTGTTTTTTCTCGTTAAAGCTCTATAAAAACTTCTTAGAGTGTATAACAATAGCATAGCATAATCTTTATGTTTTTTTAGCATAAAGGTTCTATTTCTAATACCGTATTTCATTTTCCAAAAATCCTTTTTTTCGCAATTATACAAATCCACAGCATAATTTGTTAAGGTTTTATGTATTACGATACTTTTTTCTGAAAATAACCCTTTATACCCTTTTTTAATAATACGTTTAGTATACTCTACATCATCAAACCATATAAAAAAGTCTTTGTATGGATACCCTACTTCTTTAACAATATCACGATGAATTAGCACAGATACGAATGAACAAGAATTTACATTTACATAACCTGGATCTGCAAAAAATGAGATCTTGTTGTCATTCATTCTAGACACTTCTGGTATATTCATTTTATGAGCATCACCATCAGTCCAAACCACTTTACTACAACAAAAACCTACGTTTTCGACCTCTTTAAATGCTGTTTTCAATGGAAGAAGACTATCTGGTGTAACAATAGAATCATCATCCATTATCCATATATAATCGTATCCTTTATCATACGCATGTTTTATACCCATATAAAAGCCTCCAGAACCTCCTAGATTTTCTTCCATTAAGTATTCTTCTATTAAAGCATTTTCTTTTGTTAGCTTCGATAGAAATTCATGAGTATTATCTGTACTTGCATTATTAATAACAAATACCTTATCTAATCCCTCACCTACATTTATTAATGCTTCTATAGTTTCTTTTAAAAGCGGTAATCTATTGTATGTTACAACAACGGCACAAGTTTTACTCATTAAATTCTTTTTTTATAGATGTTAAAGCACTACCAATGACCTGGTGCATGTCATAATATTTATATTCAGCGAGCCTTCCTCCAAATATAATGTTACTCTCATTTTTTGACATTTTTTTATATTTCTCGTAAACAGATACGTTTTTATCGTCATTTACAGGATAATAGGGCTCCATGCCTTCTTCCCACTCTTTAGGATACTCTTTTGTTATCACTGTATGAGCTTGTTTTCCAAACTCAAAATGTTTATGTTCTATTATTCTTGTATAAGGGATATCTTTTTCTGTATAATTGATTACTGCATTTCCTTGGTAATTTTCCTTTTCTAATCTCGTATTTTCAAAATGTAAACTTCTATAATTTAGTTTTCCATATTGATAATCATAGAACTCATCTATTTTGCCAGTAAAAACAACTTTATCTGCTAACTGCATCCATTTTTCTTTTTCAGAGAAGAAATCTACATTTACTTCTGTACCAACACCTGCAAGCATTTTATTTATTAATACATTATAACCTCCGTTAGGTATACCTTGATATTTGTCGTTAAAGTAATTATTATCATATGTAAATCTTACTGGCAATCTTTTTATAATAAACGCAGGAAGTTCTGTTGCTTTTCGTCCCCATTGCTTCTCTGTATAGCCCTTTATTAACTTCTCATAAATATCTGTTCCAACAAGAGATAAGGCTTGCTCTTCTAAGTTTTTAGGTTTTTTTATGCCTAAAGCTTCTATTTGACTTTTAATCTTCTCTTTTGCTTCTTCTGGTGTTTTTACCTTCCATAATTGATAGAAAGTATTCATATTGAATGGAAGATTATAGAGTTCTCCTTTATAATTGGCGATTGGAGAATTAGTATAACGATTAAATTCTACAAAAGAATTGACATAGTCCCATATTTTCTTATCATTAGTATGAAAAATATGAGCTCCGTATTTATGGACGTTAATACCATCAATATTTTCACAGTATAAGTTACCACCAAGGTGATCTCTTTTTTCAATAATAAAGCACGTCTTGCCTCTTTTTGTTGCTTCATGAGCGAATACTGAACCGAAAAGCCCAGATCCTACAATCAAATAATCATATTTTTTCATGTATTCAATTTCTTATTTTAACCAGTGAGAAAGATCTTTATTTAATAATTCTCCCAGCTGTATTATCTCTTCCTTGTACACCTCTTTTAAATATTTTTTTTCATCCTCAGAAATATTAATCTTTTCTAAATTTCTTTTAACAATGACCTGTTTTAATTCTTTTAGTTGATTTAATTTTTTCTCAGGAATAATATTTCTAACTGAAGGTGGTATAACTAATTTTGAAGAAACTTTATGGAAAACTCTATTTTTTGGTTTACCTGATTCATTGTGTTTTTTAGCTAAGTCAAATTGTTTTCTATCAACCTCTAAATAATCTGTTAACTCATTTAAAACTTTCTGATTATCCTTTCTAAAATCATCGTATATAATAACCTTTGTATCTGGAAAAGCATCAATAAACGGTTTTATTTGTTTGGCATAGAACCCTTGTTCTTTGTAACGCCAAAACCATTCCCAATTTTCATTGGTTCTCTCTTTCTCTAAGGCTATTCCTTTTAGAAAAGTTTCTTTTTCTCTATCGTCCCTCAACAAATGCATATAGTTAGAAAAAGCTCTCAAAATAGGGTTTCTAAGAATTATTATTATCCTTGGATAATTCTGCCCTGCTTCACCATAATATTTCTTAATGTTTGCTATTGTTTTGTCATAGTGAAATAAATAATCAGGTGAAGCGTCTCCCTTAATCTGATTTTTTTTTGCTTTATTAAATAATGATATATATTGATTTACGTCTTTAACTATTGTCTTATTAACATGATTATCCTTAGGGCCTTTGAAATCAGCGTTCATCTCAGAAAAAAAACGACATTCTTTCCGTTCTGGAATAAATATTTGTTCATGTTCTGACAAGTATTTGGCGATGGCTGTTGTACCAGACTTTGCCGCACCCACAATTAAAAATTCTGGTAATATGTTATTTTTCATTTTTTCTTCCTAAAATTTTTATTGTAGAAATTCCTGTGGTTTTGTAAGCTAACACAACCTTAATAATATTTTCAGATCCAACCGTTATTGCAGTGGCAACTGCTGCGCCAATAATTCCGTAATTAATTATTAACACATAGTTTAAGATAATATTTATAAAAACAAATGACAGTGATAATTTAGCATGTATTTTTTCATATCCACACATAATTAATATAAACCCAGCACAACCTGTGCCTATATTAAAAAATTGACCAATACTTAAAACTACAAGAAGAGGATAAGCTTCTACAAAAGGCTCTCCCCATATCGACAATATACTCTTGCCAAAAATAACAAAAAAGAGAAAGAATACAGTACCAATAACTAAAAGTCCTAATGTAATTTTTTGAACCATTTTGTTCATTTCTGAAATCTCACCATTAGCAAACATTGAAGCTAATTTTGGTGATAATGCAGAATTAGTAACCAATAAAAAAAAACTTGTAACTAAAGCAATCTGTGTAGCTACCGAATACAAACCTGCTTGGTAAGAATCCGTTAACCAACCAACCATTAATATATCTGTATTAGCAGCAATAATCCCAGAGCCATTCACTAATAAAAATGGTACAGCTGCAATAATTAGTTTTAAAATTTTATTTCCTTTATCCCCTTTGAATTTAAAAATACTTTTCCAATACACAAAAGAGCAAATACTTACAAAAAAATAAGATCCTGCATACATATAAGTCACTTTAATTAAAGTAATTTCAATATTTAACAAATAAGAAAAAATCAATAGTAAACTGACTAAAAAAGCACTTAACGTTTCATTTAACAAATTACTTTGCCATACCTTATTAAAACCTAAAATTAATGAAGAAATAAGCCTTGTAAACGACTGAGGTAACATTCCTACAAGCATTATTTGTAAAGGCTCACTAAGCTCTGATTCATTAAATACAACACGTGATATATCAGCTGCATAATATATTATTATCAAAGCAATGACAGTAGAACTTATGAAGTTCAGTAAAAATGAAGTATATGATAACTCACTAATTCTATTCCAATTTTTATTATAATTAGCTATCGATATCTCTTTAATTAATAAGTGTGGAATACCTAATAAAGAAAGCATTAATAAAACAGCTATAATCTTAAGAGAAATATTAATTATACCCAATCCCTCAGGACCAAGAAATCTCCCTAAAAAAGCACTATTAAAAAATAAAAAACCAACACCAAAAATTTTAAGAATAAGAGATATTCCCGACTTCTTAATTACATCTTTTAAATTCGCATCAAGTAAATTATCAATTTTATTAGTTATTTTCATAAATAACTTTCTCATATAATTAGATTGTTTTTCAATTGTTCAATGCTTTTGTAAGCTTATAATATTTTATGATTTGATTTTATCCTAAATTCTAATATAGAATTAAAATTTAACCCCATACTTACACCTAATATTCATATTAACAAAAAAATATTTATACGATTTTTTAAAGGTTAAAATTACTTTGAGAACCTATAAATTTTGTTTTTAGATTTAAAAAAACATTATTTATTGTCCTTTAGGTATATAATTGCTTTTTTTAAACTCTCCTTCCAATTCGGAATTTTAAGATCTAATAGTTTACTTATACTTTCAGTATGTAATACACTATACTTAGGTCGTACAGCGGGAGTTGGGTAATCTTTCGTTTCAATTTTATTGAGTGTAATAGAGCTATCACTTAGTTTAAAAATTTCTTTAGCAAAATCATACCAACTTACCACACCTTTATTACTGTAATGATAGACACCATAGCTTGTATTTTTAGACTCAATAAGTCTTAGAATTATATCTGCTAAATCTCTTGCGTAAGTTGGACTTCCTACTTGGTCACCTACAACACCTATTTCATTACGCTCTTTAGATAACCTCAACATGGTTTTTAAAAAATTATTACCATATTCTGAGTACAACCACGATGTTCTAATTATAAAATAGTTTTCCAATACATTAGAAATGGCTTGTTCTCCTGCTAATTTCGTTTTACCATACACACCTAAGGGATTCGTAATATCATCTTCTAAATACGGTACTGTTGCTTTACCATCAAACACAAAATCTGTAGAGACATGAATTAAAGTGACATTAAATTTCTTACACGATTCTGCTAATAGCTTTGCTCCTATATGATTTACCTTATCTGCTAACTCTATTGCTTCTTCGGCCTTATCTACAGCTGTATAAGCGGCACAATTAATACAATAGTCAAACGTATGGTCTTTAAGTGCTTCTTCGATATTGGCTGTGCTTGTAATATCTAAATCAGATGACGATTTAAAAACAAATTGAATATTGGGATGTTTAACAGCCAAACTTTGAAAGCATTGTCCTAATTGACCGTCTTTCGCAGTCACAAGTACATCTATCATAATTTAGCGTCTTTTAAAGTCGGTAATATGAGGTCTTTTTCTGAAAGTATAAAATCTGAACTCGGCAGTTGCCAATTGATGTTTAAATCTTTATCATTATATATGATGCCAGCTTCTGATGCTTTATGATAGTAATTATCACATTTGTAGCTAAAAATGGTTTCATCTTCTAAAACAATAAAACCATGTCCAAAACCTCTTGGTACAAATAATTGGGTTTTATTGTTTTCTGAAAGCTCTATAGAAATATGTTCCCCAAACGTTTTAGAACCTTCTCTGAGATCTACCGCAATATCTAATACAGCACCTTTAACAACTCTTACTAACTTGGCTTGCGCATACTCGCCTAATTGATAATGCAGGCCTCTAAGCACTCCTTTTGAAGATTTTGACTCATTATCTTGAACAAAATTAATATCTAAACCTAGCGCCTTATTAAAGGCTTTTTGGTTGTAATTTTCAACAAAATAACCACGTTTATCGGAAAACACTTGAGGTTCTATTATAAAACACCCTTTTAATTTGGTTTCTTTTACAATCATTTTATTCTGAGACTAAACTTAATAAGTGTTTTCCATAACCGCTTTTTGTTAATGGTTTCACCACTTTTATAAATTGGTTTTTATCAATATAACCCATGCTATATGCAGCTTCTTCTATCGACCCTATCTTTAAGCCTTGACGTTCTTCTATAACTTGTACAAATTGAGATGCTTGCATTAAAGATTTAAAGGTACCTGTATCTAGCCACGCTGTACCTTTATCTAATACACTAACTTTTAATTTTCCTTGGGTTAAATAGGTTTTATTAACGTCTGTTATCTCTAATTCTCCACGTTTACTAGGCTTTATATTTTTAGCGATATCTACAACTGAGTTATCATAAAAATAAATACCTGGAACCGCATAATTTGATTTTGGTTTTTTAGGCTTCTCTTCAATAGAAACAGCTATGTCATTTTCATCAAACTCTACAACTCCGTATCGTTCGGGATCGTGCACATGATAAGCGTAAATAATACCTCCATCTGGATTATTATTTTGTTGCAATAAATCTGCTAAACCCGTACCATAAAAAATATTATCACCAAGAATTAATGCCACCTTATCGTCTCCAATAAATTCTTCTCCAATAATAAAGGCTTCTGCTAATCCGTTTGGTGACTCTTGAACGGCATACTCAAAATTACAACCATAGGACTTTCCATCTCCTAACAGCTTTTTAAATAAAGGTAAATCTTGAGGTGTAGAAATAATTAAAATATCCTTTATACCAGACCACATCAAAGTAGAAATAGGATAATAAATCATGGGTTTATCATAAATAGGCATTAACTGCTTACTTACCGCCAAAGTTAATGGATGCAATCTTGTACCAGATCCTCCTGCTAAAATTATTCCTTTCATCCTCAGTGTATTTTTGAAAAATTACCATTCAGTTTAAAAACTGAGTACTAATTCTATTCGTTTTTATATTTATTTAAGTACCACTCAATGGTTTTAACGATTCCTGTTTCAAAATTTTCATCAGCTTGCCAACCTAATTCTGTTTCAATTTTAGAGGCATCAATAGCATACCTAAAATCATGTCCTGGCCTGTCCTTTACAAAGGTAATTTGTTCCGAATAGGCTTTGTTTTTGGGTTTTAAATCGTCTAAAATATCACAAATTTTATGTGCTATATATAAGTTATCACGTTCATTTTTCCCACCAATATTATAGGTTTCTCCAGCTTTACCATTCTGAAACGCCATATCTATTCCTTTACAATGATCTTCTACATACAACCAATCTCTAATATTCTTTCCATCACCATAGATTGGAATAGGTTCGCTATTCAAGGCTTTTCTAATAATAGTTGGTATAAGCTTTTCATCGTGTTGTTTTGGACCATAATTATTACTGCAGTTGGTGGTTACAACATTCATTCCATAAGTATGAAAATAGCTTCTTACAATAAAATCAGACGATGCTTTTGAGGCGCTATACGGACTATTAGGCGCATAAGGAGTATCCTCTGTAAACAAACCTGTTTCACCTAAAGTACCATAAACCTCATCTGTAGAAATATGATGAAATCTGTTAGTTTCGCATGCCTTTTTAAATGAAAAAGGAGCATCCATCCAATGGTTTTTGGCTATATTTAATAAATTAAAAGTGCCATAAACATTAGTATTAATAAAGGCATCTGGATGTTTTATAGAATTATCTACATGAGATTCTGCTGCAAAATGAATAACATCAGTAAATTGGTGTTTAATAAAAAGATCGTTTACAAGCGTTGTATCGCAAATATCTCCTTTAATAAACTCGTAATTACTATTTCCTTCTAGTTTTTCTAAATTAGAAAGCTCACCTGCATAAGTGAGCTTATCTAAATTAACAACTTTAATGTTTTTATAACGTTCTAAAAAATAGACTATAAAATTAGATCCTATAAAGCCCGCTCCACCTGTTATTAAAACTGTTTTATTCATAGTCTTTAATATATTTGAATGCTTTTAATACTAAAAACCATAGGATAAAAAGAACTAAAGCTATCGCAGGAAATAAAAGACGATAACTGTACTCAAAACTCTTATCTTTTTTTCCTAATTTATCAAAAGGTGCTAGGATATCAAAAAATGTATTTTCCTCTGCTATTGTTCGGTTTAATTCATTTAATTTATGTCGTATCCCTTGCTCTCTTAAAAATAGCTCATATTCTTTAGTCGCTCTTTTCTCTTCTTGAAGCGGAAGCATACTACTTGTTCCAAAAACTAGATTTCTATTTTTAGACTCCTCTCTTATCGCTGCCAAATATGTTTTTTGAATGCTATCTAAACGTGATAATTCTGTTGTTAAAGACAAACGGTCTATATAGGCCATTGTGTCTCTTACATGCTTTTGATACTTTGAAAATTCATTCTCAAAAGTCTTTCTAAACCCTTCTTGTAGCCTTGGAAAAATAGAGATATCATTCGATTTTGCTTTTATAGCAAACACTCTTCCTGACATAAAATCTCTTTTATCTATGTAATCTTGATAAGTAAGTTCATCTACAAGAGAAGTATCAATAGACTTAATATACTCATCATATTCAATAAATAAATCATTTTGTGACTCAGGACCAGCTTCTAAATCAAAACCTATTAATTCTTTAGCGCTTAAAGTGTCTATTTCAAAAATCCTAGACAATTCTTTTACGTTTTTAGAACTAATTAATGCATTAAAATAATTGATATTATTAGATAATTGATATTTAGATTCAAAGTATGGTTTTACCAACATCTCTGAATAATAAATAGGATCATTAGACTTTTCATAAATGTAACCTAATGTTACCGATATTATCAATACAACTACAACCACTTTAAAATGTACTATAAGAGGCTTTATTGTATAGATAATAGCAGAAAGAATACCCTTAAATATGCTACCAATAAAATTAAATAATTTTTGAAACAAACCTCCTATAGCGCTAAACAATTGCCCTAAATCTATCTCTTCATTATTGTTTTGTTGTGGTAATTTTTCACTCATTGGTTATGAATTAAATATTTGTTCTAGTATTTTTTTTGTAATCACGTAAGTTGGTTTTACACCAGAAGTTCCTAACCCTCCAGAGGCTAAAGTGCCACCAGTTTCTAATGGATTATCACTAGCGTAATAAGCGTATCTTACCTTTACATCTTCATTAATGCTTCCTCTTACTCTAGAAGCTGCTTGTATTGCTTTTTGGTAATGTGCGCCTTCCATCTCTAAACCAATAACATTCCATGTTGATTTTTTAAAGAATTTTAAAATCTCTTTATTCTGAAGTGAAGTTCCCAAAACTGTAACCATTGTGCCTTCATAAACAGAAACGCCACAATCTGATAAATCATCCTTACTCAACTCATTTTTAAAGGGATAATTATCTGCTGTACCTTCAAAAATATGTGCATTAGGAATCATAACATCACCTTTACCTCCTTCTAAAATGCCCGCTTTTCCCATTATAGAAATAGACTTCACATCTAAATGTACATTTTTATCATCAACTTTTATAGGCTTTAAAAACTCATCTAAAGTTTCGTAAGCTTGCTCTCCAAAAGCATAATCCATTACAAATATTACAGCTTTATTATCCTTTACCTCTTCTAAGTATTTAAATTCTGATTTAGAAAAATCAATTTTATCCGTATCAAAAATTTGAACATCTATGTTGGTTCCAGACGTGTCTTTTATATAGATCATGCCGTTCTGCAACGCAGATTTTTCTACTTTATTGCGTAATGCAGAATTTTTAGAATCACTTAAAGCTTCATAAGTTTGAAAAATGTCTTTTTTAGCATCAGCTCCCTTAAGTGCTCCTTTAGCAAATAAGGAATTCATTACACTGTGCATATTAGCACTAATGATATGAATTGGGCGCTCTAACAAACCGTTTTTATGTAACGTAGCTTTAATCGTATCTGCCCAAATTTCTCCATGAATATGGTGCCCTAAACGCTCTCTTAAAACAGGACTAAAGGTTATTGTACGCTTATTGTTATTAATGGTTTCTTCTATTGCCAATTTACCCAACCAATATACAATTTGTAATAAACGTTCTGGTTGATTTTCAGTAGCAAATTTTGGATACGCTTCTGTTAATTCATTAAACGTTCTACCTAATATATTAGCGGTATGTGTAATGGCAATTTCGCGTTCTTTTTGGGTTAGTTTCTTAGTAGAGTTAACAGCATTTTCTAGTTTTTGCCAGTCTCTAACTGTAGAACCATCTTCATCGATAATAACGCGTTTACTGATTTTATGAGACTCTACAAATAAAAACGTAAGA
Organism: Winogradskyella psychrotolerans; assembly: GCF_018860565.1. Classification (GTDB taxonomy): domain Bacteria; phylum Bacteroidota; class Bacteroidia; order Flavobacteriales; family Flavobacteriaceae; genus Winogradskyella; species Winogradskyella damuponensis. The sequence continues at coordinate 210,545 of NZ_JAHKPS010000022.1, read as the reverse complement.
TGCGTTAAAATATCATAAATCTCAGAGCGACCTCTCGTGATTTCGATATTCATTTGCTCATTGTCTATACGATAGCAATTACGCCTTCTTTTAGGTGGAATTATAGCTTTAAAATGCGAATTAGCATAACCTTCATCACTAGTAAGATTGATAAACGTACACTCTTCAATACCTTGTGGTAAGCGGTCTACAACATAAAGCAACCCCTCTAATTCTGCTTTTTCATCTCCAATAGAACCATATATTTCTGGACGCAAAAGCAATAACGCTTCTCGTAATGTTTCTCCAGAAACACCCATAGGTTTATAAAATCCTCTATTAAAAAGGTGACGCATTGTAATATACATGCGTTCTATAGCGCTAGAACTTTCTTGTGCTCTAGTTCTTTCGTGTTTTTTCTTAGTTGTACTCATACTCTATTTTAACCTGCAAATATAGCGTTATTTCGCTAAATTTAGTTGATACATCATGTCTGCTATCTTTCTATCGTTAGAAAGTCTAGGGATTTTATTTTGCCCTCCTAATTTCCCAATGGATTTCATATACGTCTGAAATCCGTTAGTCACAATTTTAGTGATTTTTAAGGGTCTAAGTACCTTTCCTTCAATTAAATCTAAATAATAACTGTTTTGTTGTTGTAAAGACTGCTCTAAAGCTATAATAAAATCTTGTAAATTTTCTGGTTCATTTTCAAACTCAATTAACCATTCGTGATATGGTAAGCCTTCCTCTGGATTTATTTGAGGTGCAACCGTAAACTCATTTACAGATATTGATGTATTTGCTGTAGCTTCTTTTAAAGCTTGCTCTACTTCCTTACCAATAACATGCTCTCCAAATGCTGAAATAAAATGTTTTATGCGTCCACTTACAATCACGCGATAGGGTTTTAATGATGTAAACTCTACAGTGTCTCCAATATTGTATGCCCAAAGTCCTGCTGTAGTAGAAATAATCATTACATAATTTACATTTAACTTTACTTCTCCAATGGTGATCCGTTTAGGATTATCTTCAAAAAAATGTTCTGCTTCAACAAACTCATAAAATATACCTGAATTTAACTGAAGTAACATACCTCGTTCATTTTGTTTATCTTGAAAAGCGAAAAAACCTTCACTTGCGGGATACAATTCTATACTATCTACTTTTCTTCCTATTAAGTTTTCAAATTTTGCGCGATAAGGCTCATAATTGACACCTCCAAAAATGAAAAGATTAAAGTTTTTAAAGAGATCTCCAACATTTTTACCTGACTTTTCAATCAGTTTTTCAAAATACATTTGTACCCAAGACGGAATTCCCGAAATGATACTCATATCTTCATTTATGGTCTCATCTACAATAGCTTCAACTTTAGTTTCCCAATCATCAATACAATTCGTTTCTAAACTTGGCATTCTATTTTTTTGAAGATATTTAGGTACATAATGCGCTACAATCCCTGATAATCTCCCCAGTTTTATACCATTCTTTTCTTCTAAAATAGGACTGCCTTGAAGAAAAATCATTTTGCCATCTACAAATTTAGAATGTCCTGTTTCATAGATATACATTAAAATCGCATTTCTAGCGGCTTCAACATGCGTTGGCATACTATCTTTTGTAATTGGAATATATTTAGCTCCAGAGGTTGTTCCTGAGGTTTTAGCAAAGTAAATAGGTTTACCCTTCCACAGAACATCTTCTTCACCACCAACAACACGTTCTACATAAGGCTTTAATTCTTCATAATCTCTAATAGGAACATTAGCTTGAAAATCTTCATAAGTAGCTATAGCACTAAAATTATGGTCTTTTCCAAAAGCCGTTTGCTTGGCTTGAGCAATTAAGTTTTGAAAAACGTTTTGTTGCGTTTCAATAGGCTTAGAAGACCATTTTTTAATTCGCTTTGCGACGTATTTAGCAAAGGGTTTTGAAAGCGCAGCTTTTAATGATGCCATTATTCGAAATTAATAAAGTTAGTTGGGTTTACGGGGTAACCTTTACTCCAAAGTTCAAAATGAAGGTGTGGTCCTGTGGTTAATTCACCTGCATTACCAGACATGGCAATAACTTCTCCAGATTTTACAATATCTCCTTGAGCTTTTGTAATTGCTGAGTTGTGCTTATAAACAGAGATTAACTCTCTATTATGTTCTATAATGACCACATAGCCCGTTTCTACCGTCCATTCTGCAAAAATAACAGTACCATCTGCTGTTGCTTTTACTGGAGTATTAACTGCAACAACAACATCTACCGCATAATGTTTTTCTTCTAAATTATAGCCTTCTGAAATGGTACCGTTTACTGGTGGAAACAACACATAATTAGACTGATCTCCAGAAACTTCAAACAAATTATACTTATCTTCTTTAGCAACTTTTTCTCTTAACAACGAATCTTCCCTATTTGTAGGTACTTGTAAAATATCAAGATCATTTTTAGCTGCTTCTATAACTGAATCTCTATTAAATTCTAAAGTAGCAACATCTCCTGTGAGTACTTTTCTTATAGAGGCATAATAGCGTTTGTTTAACTCTAATTCTTGTACCAAAGAATCGGTTTTATAATTTAACATGGTTGCTTTCTTTTTTAGCTTAGCTGAGGAATATCCTGGAATATATTCTCTTAAAGGTGTGAATGCAATTAATAAAACCGTAAAAAATACGAGTGATATAGCAGAAAGCGATGTTAAAATAAAAACGTTGAGACGTGTTAGCTTTATAGCAAAACGCTCCTCAAAAGTATCTTCATTTAGTATGACCAAACGATACTTGTGAAGTAACTTTTTAGTGAATTTCTTTTCCTTTTTTTTATTCTTTGCCATTAAAACAAAATTAGTTAAAATACTTAAATAGCGCCATGATAAAATATTAAAGTTAGCTGAGCTTATTATAACATAATAATAACAATAATAAAACACTCATTTGCCTTTATTACAAGCTCAAAGTTAAAATAGAATGAACAACGCTATAATTAAACTATAATTACTAACTTTGCGGTCTAAATTATAAGTTATGAGTTTAAGCATTATACCTTTAATGATTGGATGGCCTCAAGTAATTCTAATTGCTGTAGTTGTTTTATTACTATTTGGTGGTAAAAAGATTCCTGAACTAATGAAAGGTTTAGGTAGTGGTTTAAAAGAATTTAAAAAAGCAAACAAAGACGAGTCTGCTGACGATAAAGAATAGAGACCTCAAAACAAGAAACATAAAAAAAAGCCAACTTTAAAAAGTTGGCTTTTTTGTTACTTAATAGTGATTGATTTAATCATAGCTTCTAGCTCAAAAATATAGTCTCGTTTTGGTAATGACGGTGCATATACATAGCCATCTGCAACTAAATAACGATTGTTTATTTTATCTTCAATAGCATAGGTAATAAAAGGTCCTGCCATTGTAAAACCTTTCATTTCCCACATACCTCTTACTTCGTAAGCGGGTTTATTATCAATAATAGTTTTGAACATTGAAGGAGCGTAAGCATCTTCTACAGCCATATAAATACCATCTTCTCCTGGTATTTTAGTTTTTGTAATGTTATCACGCATTTTTATAATATCTATAATTGTGCTATCTCCTTTAGAAATCGTTTCCATAGGCACTTCATAAACCATTAAATCTATAGTTTTGGTATTACTAAGACTTTTTCTAATCCAAAAGAAATCATCGTCTGCTTTACCAATTTTATATGCTGAAGGCATATCTATAGTTATTCCAAACTTATTTTCCATGTCTTTATCTTCCAATAATGACAAGTTAATTCTCCTTAGCTTCTCTTTTACTTCTTCTTTATTAAATGCATCAATTATTTTAGCTTTATTTTCCTTTAATTGCGCAATAATATCATTATCTGTTCTACCTGCAACAACAGCAACAGTTTGTGATTTAGCATAGGCATTATTCACAATTTTAGTTGTTGCTTCAACATCGCCTTTTTCAATTTTAAGTACAATTCTACTTCGTGCTGCGAAACCATCAAATACCTGAGTTGGAATTTGTTTCATGTTAAACATTGGTTCCTCTGTAGGCAAACCATTTAAGGGTGCAGCAAAAATATGTCTTATGCTTTCCCCTACTTTATCTTCCCATAAGATATTATCTACAACAACCGAAATTGTGTTTAAATTCCCATTAGAAGCGGGTAAGTACAATTGTTTATCATCTTTTTTTGAATCTCCACACGCTAATAGCAACGCACAAAAGAACACGGTATAAAACGCTCTCATAAGCTTAAGTTTTTGTTGGTTTTTATTTAGACACAACGAGTGTCATTCCTATCTTGAGTTTATTACCACTAATATCGTTCCAATCTTTAATATTTTGAACAGAAACTCCTGAAAATTTTTGTGCAATGGTCCAAAGTGAATCTCCAGACTTTACTTTGTAAGTTTGTTTTCCTGCTGTATTAACAACTTTTTTTACAGGCTTTGAACTGCTTGAAGCACCATGATTTCTAGGATAAATAGTTAATCGTTGCCCTATTTTAAGGTTATTACTTCTTAGACCATTCCATTGTTTTAATTGGCTAACTCTAACGCCATATTTTCTTGCAATTTTACCTAGATAATCTCCATTTTGAACACGATATCTAATTTTAGTGTCATCACTAACAATTTTTGGTAATGGTTTTTCACGCTGATTAAATTCGGCATTAGCAAAAGCGTAGATTTTATCTTCATTAGTGACAAAAGTCCCTATTGCTTCTCTAGGCAATCTTAAAGCATATGTCTTCCCTTTAACTTTAGGGATTATATCTAATTTATAAGCTGGGTTTAAAAACTGTAATTCTTCAATTTTAATTCCTGTAGCTTCAGAAACATGATTTAAAGAAATCATTTGTTTCACGTGTACTGTATCGGTTTGAATTAACTGAAATGCAGGACGTTCAGGCTTAAAACCATGTTCTTTTGCATATTCAAAAATATACATTGTTGCTAAAAACGCTGGTACATAACCTGCCGTTTCTCTTGGTAAATTCTGACGGATATTCCAATAATTTTTAGATCCTCCAGAACGTCTAATGGCTTTATTTACATTTCCGGGTCCCGAATTATATGCGGCTAAAGCCAAATCCCAATCGTTAAAAATACGATACACTCTATTTAAATATTCTGCAGCTGCTTTTGTAGATTTTATAGGATCACTACGATCATCTACATAACTGCTTACATTTAAATCATGCTCCTTTCCGGTACCATACATAAACTGCCAAATACCTGTTGCTCCAACTCGTGAACGTGCTCTTGGTTTTAAAGCTGATTCTACAATCGCCAAATACTTCATCTCTAAAGGTATATTTTGATTGTCAAATTCTTGCTCAAACATTGGAAAATAAAAATGACTTAAACCCATTAAACGTTCCAAAGAATTACGTCTATGCTTAAGATAACTTTTAATCACACTTTCTAATGATGGATTGTATTCTACATTAAAAGGTGTTCGCGCATTAAGCCGCTCTAATCTTGCTTTTAAAGTATCTGTAGAAAGTTCAGGATAATAAACAGGCTCATACTCTAACTCTGTAACCGATTTATATATGGTATCAAAAAGAGAGTTATTATACAGTTCATCTAACCATTTTTTATCGAGTTCTGCAACCTGAGGTAAATCTTTAAGATTTTTAACTCCTAATGTATCAACTTCTACGTCAATCTTTTTTTTAGAAGCGAAAAGCTTACCATCTATAACCGAATCTTTATTTGAAACAATGTCAGACGACTTTTTTGAAATACTATCAGTTTTAGTTTGGGAATATCCACTACAAACAGACAAGCATAAACAAGCTAATAAAAACGTTTTGAATGTCATGTGTTTATATCTTATGTTTTTGAATGGTTAGACACTGTTCATATTCTATCTGTGTTCTAACTGATAAAATTTTGAACAAGCTCGTTTCAATATACATTGAAAATTAATTCGTAAAAGCTCAGCGTATTATAAACGCTGGAACTGCTAAAAATAGTGTTTTTTTACTACTAATCTAATATAGCAGCTATTCCAGGTAAGGTTTTACCTTCAAGGCTTTCTAGCATTGCTCCTCCACCTGTACTAACATAGCTAACTTTATTTTCGAAACCAAACTGTTTTACAGCAGCTACAGAATCACCTCCTCCAACTAAAGAAAACGCTCCATTTTTAGTTGCATTTGCTATGGAGTTTCCAAGTTCTATTGTACCATTAGCAAAACTTTGTAATTCAAAAACACCTAAAGGACCATTCCAAAGAATCGTTTTACATTGGTTTACAACGGCATCAAAATTTTCTATAGATTTTGGACCAGCATCTAAACCTTGCCATCCATCAGGAATAGCTTTTACATCACAAATTTGTGTGTTTGCAGTATCACTAAATGCATCTGCAGCAACGACGTCTACTGGTAAGTGAATTTTTACACCTTTAGCTTCGGCTTGCTTTAAAATATCTAAGGCTAATTCCATTTTATCATCTTCACAAATGGAATCTCCAATTTTTCCACCTTGTGCTTTAATAAAAGTAAACGTCATTCCACCACCAATGATTAAATGATCTACTTTATCTAAGATGTTCTCTATAACTGTAATTTTTGAAGATACTTTTGCACCTCCAAGAACTGCTAAAACAGGTTTTTCACCATCTTCTAAAACTTTTTTAATACTCTCTATTTCTTGAGCCAAAAGACTTCCAAAACATTTATTTTCTGGAAAAAACTCAGCGACAATTGTTGTAGAAGCATGTGCTCTGTGTGCTGTACCAAACGCATCATTTACATAAATATCACCTAATCTAGATAATTGTTCTGCAAAATCTCTATTACCTTCTTTCTCTTCTTCGTGAAAACGTAAATTTTCAAGTAATAATATTTCACCTGGTTCTAAAGCTTTTGCTTTTTCTTCTGCTTCTGCGCCAACACAGTTGCTAGCAAATTTTACTTCAACCCCTAATACATCTTCAATTTTTGGAATAATGTGCTTTAGAGAAAACTCTTCTTGAACACCTTTTGGACGCCCTAAATGCGACATTAAAACACAACTTCCGCCATCTTCTAAAATTTTAATAATTGTAGGCTTTGCAGATACAATTCTAGTAGCATCTGTTACTTCGAAATCATCATTTAATGGCACATTAAAATCTACTCTGATTAATGCTTTTTTATTTTGAAAATTAAAATCGTTTAGTGTCTTCATTTTATAAATTTTGAAACACAAATATAAAGATTAGAAACATAATTTTTTTATATAGTTTTGCTTTATGTTATTTTCAGAAGTTTTAGGTCAAAAACACATAAAAAATCACCTTACTACAAGTGTTGATGCTGGTAGGATTGCACACGCGCAATTATTTGTTGGTCCAGAGGGTTCTGGCACGTTACCAATGGCTTTAGCTTATGCACAGTATATACTATGTAGTAACAAGAACGGTGAAAATACAGGAGGAAACGACTCTTGTAATTTAAAATTTAAGAATTATTCGCATCCCGATTTACATTTTGCTTTTCCTGTAACAACTAGTGATAAAGTAAAAAGCAAACCGGTTTCTAAATATTATCTCGAAGAATGGAGACAACTTTTAGAACAGCAACCTTATGGAAACCTCTTTGATTGGTACAAACTTTTAGGCGTAGACAATAAACAAGGACAAATTGGTGTTGACGAAGCTTTAGAGATTGTAAAATCCTTAAAACTAAAGTCTTATGAAGGTGGATACAAGGTTATGGTGATTTGGATGGCTGAAAGAATGCACACATCTAGTGCTAATAAATTATTAAAATTAATTGAAGAGCCACCAGAAAAAACAATCTTTATTCTCATTGCTGAAGACGAAGAACAGATCATTAACACCATTAGATCGCGTTGTCAGATTTTACATTTTCCTCCTTTAGCAGAAGAAGCTATTTCTGAAGCTTTAATTAAAAACTATCATATTGAACAGTCAGTTGCAACTAAAATTGCACATCAAGCCAATGGTAACTATAACAAGGCTTGTGATTTAATATATCAAGATAGTGAAGATATTCAGTTTGAAAAATGGTTTGTACTCTGGGTACGTTCTGCTTTTAAAGCTAGAGGAAATAAGGCAGCTATTCACGATTTAATTTCATGGTCCGAAGAAATTGCCAAAACAGGACGCGAAACGCAAAAGAAGTTTTTAAGCTTTTGCTTAAACTATTTTAGACAAGCTTTATTACTAAATTATAAAGCTAACGAATTAGTGTATTTAGAGCCAAAATCAGACAACTTTAAACTTGAAAATTTTGCTCCTTTTGTTCACGATTCAAATATTTTAGAAATTTCAGACGAATTACAAGATGCCATTTACCATATTGAGCGTAACGGAAACTCTAAAATTGTGCTTACCGATTTATCTATTAAATTAACACGTTTGCTACATAAAAAAAGCCAAGCGTCTTAGGCTTGGCTTTTAAAAAAAATACTTTTTTTATTTTTATTTAACCTCTTCAGCTGTTTCTGTTGCTTCTTTTTTAGAATCTTTAGTATTATAGGCAGCATTAATTGCTGTAGTTACCGCTTCAGAAATATCATTAGACGCACTTCCGTACATAACGCTTCCAGCTTCATTTTTACCTAAAATGTATGTATAACCATTCTTTTTACCATAATCACTAACAAACGTATTTACTTTAGAAATTACAGAATCCATTTCTACACTAAACATTTGTTGCATTTGTTGCTGCTCGTATTGAAATTGTTGTTGTAAACCTTGTTGTTTTTGAGTTAGACTTTGGTACATCTCTTGTCTTGCTTTTGCAGATAAGGTTTGCTCTTTTGCTTGAAACGCTTGAGCTTCGGCCTGAAATGCTTTACCAATACTATCCATTCTCGCTTTAAAAGCTTCGTCTTTAAGTTTGAATTTATCTTCAATATCAATTTTCATTTGATATTCATTAATAACTTTACCGTTATCTATGAATGCAATTTTTTGTTGTTCTTGACAAGATGCAAATGCAACTAAAACTGTTAAGCCTAAAATTAACTTCTTCATTTTATTTTATTGTTTAATTGTTTGTGAAAGCATCAAACTTTCATTTTTCTACTTTAATTTAATTTTTGCAAATGTATAAAAGTTAGTTAGTGATTTCCTCTATTTTTTATGTATTGATGTTTTCTATAGAAATTTCTTCTTGTTATTTTAAAAATCAATTAAAAACGAAGCTAAATAAAGCGTTTTAAGCACACTTTAAAATTTTACAATATAATTACACATTTATAGCTACGATACAAAAACAGCGTTGCTTATATTAAGAATTAGCGTTCTTTAAGACATAAATGTGCGAAGAATACTCTTTTGATCGATTTGCTTTACGATTTGATTGCCATCCAATCCAAAATGCTTTGATTGGGTTCATAACACCAGATTTATATTTTTCTGAAAGTAGACATACATAATAGGCATCAAATTTCATTGGCAACAGATTCACCAATTCCATATGTTCTTTACTAAATAATTTTGAAATCGAATTTTTAGAAAAATGCCAAAGGTGTCTTGGCACATCATATGCTGCCCAAAAGTTTTTATAATACTCCGCATCGTAACTTTTATAATTAGGAACAGCAATGACCAAAGTACCATTTGGTTTTAAAAGTGATTTTAACAATGCCGTATGCATTTCTAAATTTGGCAAATGTTCTAAAACATGCCAAAGTGTAATAACATCAAAACTCTGAGGTTTCAATTTTAATAATTCTTCTGTACTAAAAACAGAATTGTTGGTTTTAGAATTTGCAATTTGCCGCGCACTATCGTTGGGTTCAATTCCCGTAACCTTCCAATTATTATTTAAAGCCGTTTGCAAAAAATCTCCTGTTCCGCATCCAATATCTAAAAGTACTTTAGTTTCGGATTGAAACGAATTGATTAATTTCAATTTTCGTTTTAAAGAAATTTCTCTCACTTTATGATAAGCAAATTCTAATAGATTTCGCTTCGTATCTGTATGCGAAATATAGTCTTCACTTTTATAATATTCGGATAATTTTTCACCTTCTGGCTGTGGATATGTTTCTAGCATATCGAGCTCCTTATTATATAATAATTGGAACTCTTGTTGGGAAACAGAATGGTCTTTTAGAGTAAGATATGTTCTTGTTGTTTTGGGCACGAATTTAAGAATATGATATAATAATTAGTGTATTGTTCTTGGTGTAATTATGTCAGATAATTTTTCAAAAGTAGTACTTAATAACTTTTTTTTCCATTGATGTACTTCAGTTTGTTTGATATGAAAGGTATGTTCACCTATTAAACCAACTATAATTAAAGCGAAATTTTTCTGTCCTTGTTTTTCTAACCTTACTTCTAGGTCATTAATATTAACAGTCATTAATTGCCTTTTAAAAAGTCTTAGATATTTTATTGTGACAATGTCATTATCAATTACCATACTATATATGTAAATATAAGGTCGCCTAAAACCAGCTATTAAATTTAAAGCTAGTAATACAAAAACGACACCAATATAAAACAACAATATAGTTACTTGATTTGATGCATTACCTGAAATAAAAATTGAAAGAACAAAAGCAACAAACATCCAACCAAAAATACTAAGAAAGGAATTCACCAAATAATTAGTAAAACTATAGGGTTCTATATCAACAATGTTTTCAGTATTAAGATCTGCCATTAACCTTATCTAATTTTACACCCTTAAAACCCCTTCAAGAGAACAATGGTTTTATCACTATTTTTCGGATTTCTAATAACAAACAATTTGTCATAAATCCATTTTTTATATTCAGTTAGTTCAATTTTGAATATTTAAATTACCCCTCAAAGATTAGTCTCGAAACAAAATAATTCATGTTTCGCAACTAACGAGCGAAGCACCAAGTGGGCGTTTTATACAATTGTTTCACGTGGAACATTACAATATTCATTGTGAGATTTCAATTTTCTTACGAATTAACGTCCTAAATAAACCAACAAAACAGAAATATCATTTGGATTTACTCCACTAATTCGAGACGCTTGAGAAATAGTTACAGGTTGTATTTTCTCTAATTTTTGTCGCGCTTCTATGCTCATTGATTTTAGTTTTGAATAATCAAAACCTACAGGAATTTTTAAGTTCTCTAGTCTATTTAATTTATCGGCGTTATTCTTTTCCTTTTCAATATAGCCCGCATATTTAACTTGAATTTCAGTCTGCTCAATAATCTCTGTATCTAAATCATTATTCTGAATATAGTTTTCTACAGACTCAAATTTACGAACATCATCTATAGTAATATTTGGTCTAGCATACAACTTAAACATCTTATCTTGTTGTTTAACAGCTGCTGAATTTTTAGATTCTAAAACAGGATTTGCCTCTTCTGGAGTAACACTAGTATCTCTAAAAAACTGAACAAAGGCTTCAGATTTAGATTGCTTTTCTTCCATACGTTTTAAACGTTTTTCTGAAGCTAAACCTAAAGCATAACCTTTAGGTGTTAATCTAAAATCTGCATTATCTTGCCTTAATAATGTTCTATACTCTGCACGTGACGTAAACATCCTATAAGGCTCTTCTGTACCTTTAGTGATTAAATCATCTATTAAAACACCTATATAAGCTTCGTCACGTTGCAATGTAAACGCTTCCTTTTCTTGTACTTTTAAACTTGCATTAATACCAGCCATCAAACCTTGAGACGCTGCTTCTTCATAACCTGTAGTACCATTAATTTGTCCAGCAAAATACAAGCCCTCTACTAACTTAGTTTCTAAAGTATGTTTTAATTGTGTTGGTGGAAAATAATCGTATTCTATAGCATAACCTGGTCTAAAGAACTTTACATTTTCAAAACCAACCACAGAACGCAAAGCTTTAAATTGTACATCTTCTGGCAAGGACGTTGAGAAACCATTAATATAATATTCACAAGTATTCCAACCTTCAGGTTCTACAAATAATTGATGCCTATCTTTATCTGCAAATCGATTAATCTTATCTTCAATAGATGGACAATATCTTGGTCCAACACTTTTAATTCGTCCATTAAACATTGGTGAGCGATCAAACCCTTCGCGTAATAAATCATGAACCAATTCACTGGTATAAGACATATGACAAGAACGCTGATGAGTTAGTGGTTTTGTAACATCTAAATATGAAAACTTTTGCGGATCTTCATCTCCAGGTTGTTCTATCATTTTAGAAAAATCTAAAGAACGTCCATCGACTCTTGGAGGTGTTCCTGTTTTCATTCGGCCAGATTCAAAACCTAAATTAACGAGTTGTTCTGTAATTCCGGTTGCTGCTCTTTCACCTGCTCTACCTCCACCAAAGTTTTTATCTCCAATATGAATTAGTCCATTTAAAAATGTCCCATTAGTAAGCACTACGGATTTCGCTTTTACTTCGACACCAAGCGATGTTTTTACACCTACAACTTTATGGTTTTCTACTAATAAGCCAGAAACCATTTCTTGATAAAAATCGAGGTTTTCAGTTCCCTCTAAGAGCATTCTCCAATCTTCAGCAAAACGCATTCTATCGGATTGCACTCTTGGACTCCACATTGCAGGTCCTTTAGATTTATTAAGCATCTTAAATTGAATTGCAGATGTATCTGATACAATTCCGCTATAACCTCCAAGTGCATCAATTTCTCTTACAATTTGTCCTTTTGCAATACCTCCCATTGCAGGATTGCAAGACATCTGTGCAATATTTTGAAGGTTCATGGTAATCAATAATGTTTTGCTTCCCATATTTGCAGCAGCTGCTGCAGCTTCACTTCCTGCGTGACCTGCACCAACAACTATAACATCATACTCTTCATTAAACATATTGAAATCTATTTTTGTTCCACGTGGAACATTATACTATTAAATTTTTTGCGGCTGCAAATATACAATGAAAACACAAGTCTACTTTCGTTTGGCTAAGTAGTAATCTTCTTTTGAACGCATAAGCTTTTCATCAGCTTCAGATTTATCCTTATAACCACAATAATGCAAAACGCCATGAATCATAACACGAGCCATTTCTTCTTTAAGAGAAACTTTAAAATCTAAAGCATTTTCCTTGACTCTGTCTACTGATATATAAATTTCGCCATGTAGTTCTTTTCCCACGGAATAATCAAAACTAATAACGTCAGTTAAAGTGTCGTGATTTAGAAAATCTACATTCAATTTATGCAAATAATCATCAGAACAAAAAATATAATTAATATCTCCTTCTCTACAATTTTCTTCTAAAATGGTGTCTGAAATCCATTTAGAATAACTGGCTTCATCGTTTATGAGAAACTCGGTTTCGTAATTAAAACTAATCATTTATAATGCTTTATTAATTATATTAAACGATTTGTTACGCTTATCATAAGCGATATATCGAAAATTATCTTGTGTAAATACAGTAGAAGTATGCTTCAACTTTTTGTTATCATTTAAAGGTTTGATGTAGGTCTTTTTGTTTAAATTAGGGTATACACTTTCATCATTTTCATCTTCTACAATCTTACCTGCAAGATCTAAAGTAATTTCAAAAAAAGAATTCTCTTGTGCTACAAAAAAATAATCCAATGGTTCAGAAGGTCCAAAACTAGGAATAGAGTTCCGCATTTGTTGTTGATTAATCATTTGAAAATGCTGCATCTGTTGCATGTGCCATTGGTGATGCCACCACCAATTATAGTGGTAATTGTATAGGTTTTTATTTACAAAATCGAACCTTACCTTTAATTTACCATTCTTAGTGCTATTTATAGTAACTGTAGGTTCATTAAACTTCTTAGAAGCATTTTTAACAAAGTCTTTAATACCTTTAAATCCTTGTCCGTGTCTTGTCGGTTTAACTTCTAAAATATTTACAGATGAATTATAAACATCATTAAGACCAAAAACATTTAATTGACCTTCTTCTTTACCGATTTTAAGTTGGTATAATTTATCGTTATTTATATAAGATGTACTTTTCTTTATTTTACTATCCTTGGTTTTACCACCAAAGGTTTTAAATTGAGCACTAACTTCATTGCCTTGATTAAGGGGAATCTGAAGAGCATTAGTTATTGCTTCTTTAATATTTTCTTCAGTAATAATAACTTTATCACCATCGCTATAAGCTCTAAAAGCACTTATAGAGCCGTTAGAAACAAATTCATCGTTATTTATAGCCTCAACACTATTTTCTGAAAGCGACGCTAAGAATTCAGCAGAAGAAGCGTCAGAACTCACTGTAATAGTCTGTAATGTATTTGCATCTTTAGCCTCTATAATTCTTACACTTTTCTTATCAGAAAATACAATTAAGTTTTTATCCTTTTTTCTAATTAATGCTTTAAAATCTTCCGTTGCTATATTATCAGATTTAACATAATTACCTAAAATTAAATCGACATCAATAATATTTATAAATTCAGAACTACCTACTTTAGATTGCGTGAGTAATGACAATTTATCTTTGGCATTGTGAAAAGATAGGATTACAGGCTGTTTATCAAATGAAAAGGTTTTTAGTTTAACAATATGATTGTCTTTAAACAGATAAGGAATAACATCATAGTCTTTGGTATCTCCATTTTTAGCTATAATTAAATGAAAACTATCATTACCAACTGTATTACCTGAAAACGTACTTTCTACTTTATACTTTTCATCAATTTCAATTTTATTTACAGGATCATAGCTGGGATGATTAGCAAAAGAACAAACCGAAATAAAAAACGCCATTAATATTTTCATGTCTAAACGATGTTAGAATTATTACTTTGTATTGAAAATTACAGGAAAGCATTAAATCATATTATTCAGTATCCTTCTTAAAATACTCTCTGATTTTTTTCTTAAAATGATTTTGCAAAGGTAATGCTTGACGATTTAACATTTCAGTAGTATTAAAATATTGTTTTGCCGTTGGAATTTGACTTGGATTATTTTGATTGAATTCTTCTTTATTTGTTTCAGATTTACGTTTGGTATCTTGACCTTGCATAAACGTTGCATTCTCCATTTTTAATAATTGGTGTTGTACATCCATCATTTTTTGAAGCGTCTGTCTTGTAAACCCTGTATTCAATAAATCGAGTTCAATATCTTCCATTTGCTTGATTAATTGTCCTGCAGATTCAATTTTTCCTTCCTTGGCTAATTTATCTTCTAAAGCCTGTCGTAATAACTGTTGTTTTTGATAAATTTTAAATAGTTCGCCATTTTGTTCTTCACTTCCTCCTTCACCATAACCGTCGTTTTTCTCCCCTTCTCCATCACCATCTGTACCATCACCTCCATTTTTACCGTTTTTTCCACCTTTTCCACCTTTTCCATCTTTACCATTCTCGCCACCTTCTTTTTGTCCACTTTGGTTACCTTCTCCTTTTTGCTGACCATTTTCTCCGGCTTTACCACCTTTACCACCTTTTCCTTGCTCTTGGCCGCTTTGTCCATTCTCTCCACTCTTTCCATCTTGTCCTTCTTTTCCAGCTTTACCTTGTTCCCCTGGTTTTTCTCCTTCTCCCTCTTTTCCTTCTTTACCATCTTTACCAGGTTTTTCTCCTTCTTTTCCTTCCTCTCCCTCTTTACCTTCTTCACCTTTCTTTACGCCTTCTTCCATTTCTTTATTAATCTCTTCCTGAGATTTAATGATATCTGGTAATTGTGAATCCCCTTCTCCTTGTCCAGCTGACGGATTCATTTCCATTTCCATATCATCTAAAACATCACTCAAAAAGCTCGCTAATTCATTGGTAGAAGTTACTGCGTATTGCTGTGCACCAACACCTGAGTATAATCTATTTTCTGAAAGTTGATCTAAGGCTTTATCAATATTAAAATAAACCTCAGTAATTTGTGAATTGACTTTTTCAGATATTTTAGGCTGTCTTAATGATAAAGCAAATAAACTATCGTCTATATGTTCAAAATGCTCTCTTAAATTACTTTGCTCAATAATGTACTTTCCGTAGTTATTATTATTAATACCAATACTCTCAAAAGTTTCCATAAGAGCCTCTTGATCAAACGAATAAAGTAAAAGATTCTCTAATATTTGACGTAATGCATCTGCATCTTCAGACGCTTGATCACCACCTCCTCCACCTCCAGCAGCTGCCATTTTTAGCATTTCGCTCATTTCTTTCATCTTCTTAGCAGCTTTCTTTTGCTTGTCTTTAGCTTTGTTTTGCTGCTCTTGAGCTTCTTTTTCTTGCGCTTTAGATTCGCTTTCTTCTTTCTTATTTAATGCTTCTTTGGCTTCTTTTTGGTCAAATTTAATTTCATCTTCTAAAAACTCATCTCTAGCAATCTTCATTGGTTTTTGAAGTTGTCTATCTTCACGCTTTAAATCTTCTAAATCTTTTTGAAGTTTATCAAACTCCTCATTCAATTTTTCTTGAGCTTCTTTTGTGTTTTCTTTATCCTTTTCAGATAATTTTTCTTGCTTTTCAGATAGTTTTTCTAACGCACTAGAAACCTTTTCAGCTTTCTTCATCACATAAAAACGCTTGGTTAATTCCAATAGCTGTTTCATGCTACGCTTCTTATTTTTGTTTTGCTTTGCTAATTCTTCAAGCTTTTGTGTAAATTCTTCTTTATTAATTTTATCCTTTAATTTTTCAAGCTCTTTAAGTAATTCTTCGTCTTTCTTTAATTGTTCTTCATTCTCTTTTAAACGTTCCTTTAAATCTTCTTTAAACTGGTCGTCTTTCTTTTCGTCCTTTTGAAATTCTTCTAAATTATCTTGTAGTTTTTTGTTGAAATTTTTCATCAACTGTTCCTGATTTTTCTGACGTTTAAGAAACTCTTCAAATTTCTTTTTGTCATTAAAATTGAGGCTTTCTTTTTCCTTTTGCGTTTTAGATAATTCTTCGAGCTTTTTATCTTGTTCTTTAAGTTTATCAAAGGTTTTACTAATATCTTTTATGGTTTCATTTTGCTCATTGAGTTGTTTCTCTTCTTCTTCGTCTTTGGTCAATTTTCTATAACTAAACACCGAACTTTTTGTACGTTTATAATTATGAAGAGCATCGTTATCAAAGACTTCAAAATACAATTGGTAACTTACACCATCTTCTAGATTGAATTGGTTTGGAAATGCACTGACAAATTCACTATAATTAGATTTTGAAATGTTAATTGGTTCTACTACTTTTTTAGATTCATCCTCAGAAGGATAATACACCAATTGTAGTTTGGTTAAACCGTAATCATCGCTTGCTTGTCCGTAGAAATACA
Organism: Winogradskyella psychrotolerans; assembly: GCF_018860565.1. Taxonomy (GTDB): domain Bacteria; phylum Bacteroidota; class Bacteroidia; order Flavobacteriales; family Flavobacteriaceae; genus Winogradskyella; species Winogradskyella damuponensis. The sequence goes on along the minus strand of NZ_JAHKPS010000022.1, from coordinate 193,395 downwards.
AACTTTGTTGGTCTATTGAGTCTTTTTGAACCTTAATTTTCATCTCTGGATAAACATCCTTGATAACATTAATATTATAAGCTAAATTCTCGTAATCTTTTAAATCATCGTTACTAGTTGTGATGCTGTAATTATAGTTTTTATAAAGGAGTTTTGAGGCTTCAAAATTTCCTTTTTCGCTTGGTTTAAAACTCAGAGTATCTTCTGCATAAATTTGAACTCCTGTGGTTGATTTTGTTTTTGCTCTCCAAATCACATTTGTACCTTCTGGAATTACAGCAGAACCTGTACTTTTTAAAACCTCATCTTGTTTTTTAGTATGTGCAGGATAATCTAAAACCATTTCAAAATTGACCAGATTTGGTGTTTTAACTACATTTAGCTTATAAGGCTTTGATGTTACTTCATTTGCTGATAAGGTAAACTCAACAGCTTCTTTAGGTAAATTGAATGTGTATTGAAATTCGCCAGCTCCAACTTGCTGTAAAAAGTACGATTGACCGTTGAATTGGATTTGTGCATTCTCAGGAATTACATTTCCTACGGTTGAAATATTCAGCTTAAAATCTTTATTTTCAATGGCTTGTAAGGATTCGTTCAATACAAAAAACTGAAAAGGTGCTGGTGGCTCATAAGCCGTTTGGTAATTCACAACCCGCTCATAACTATCACTAAACCAATTGATTTTTCCTGTTACAAAGGATAATAATAGAATTGCAATAGGTATGGCTGCGTATTTTAAATATTTTGTATTCGATTTAAAGTTAATCGCAGATTTAAAAGGAATGGGTTGTAACTCTTGAGACTTCTGTTCTATGCTTGCTAATAGTAAATCGGATTGTTGTGGGCTTTGATTAAGTTGAAGTACGTTTAGTAATTTATCATTCACTTCAGGAAAATGATTTCCTATGAGTTTCGAAGCCGTTTCAAAATTAATGCCTTGTCTTAACTTAAATAAATGTGACAGCGGAATAGCTATGAATTTTACGAAGAGTGCTAATTCTACTGCGATGAATGTCCAGAATAATACGGTTCTTGCAGTTGGATTTAGCCAAAGTACGTATTCTACAAAAAGCGTAATTATGAGGTATAACAAACCAATGGCGAAAAATAAGATAGCGCCTTTTAATAATTCATTGGTGTAGTACCTTTTAATGAATTGCTCTAGTTTTTGTTTTATGGTTTCGAAATTGCTCATTTAGATTTTGGCTATTGGGTTTTAGCTATTAACTGTTGGCTTAAAACTCATTACTATCTTTAACTGACTAAACTACAAATTTATTTTAATCGAAATTAGTTGAAAAGTGATAAGATTCTGTTAATATAGAAGAATTAACGCTTAAATACGGTAAAACTTAACAACTGCTTATTTTCTTTGTTCTAAAATTCTATCAAACTATCTTTGCGCTTTAATATACAATTATGTCTAAAAAAGTACGTGTGCGTTTTGCACCAAGTCCAACAGGACCATTACATATTGGTGGTGTAAGAACCGCTTTATTCAACTATTTATTTGCCAAAAAATATGGTGGTGATTTTGTTCTTAGAATTGAAGATACAGACCAAAACCGTTATGTTGAAGGCGCTGAAGATTATATCATTAAATCTTTAGATTGGTGTGGAATGCCTTTTGACGAAGGTCCAGGAAAAAACGAAAAATTTGGTCCTTACAGACAAAGTGAACGCAAGCATTTGTACAAACAATATGCTGACGATTTAATCGCAAGCGGAAACGCTTATTATGCTTTTGACACCGCAGAACAATTAGATGCAGAACGCAAAGGTCATGAAGCCGAAGGTAAAACGTTTATCTACAACTGGCATAACCGTGAAAAAGGACGCTTAGTAAATTCTTTAGTCTTAACGGAAGCAGAAACTAAAGCGAAAATTGAAGCTGGTGATGATTATGTGATTCGTTTTAAATCGCCTCAAGATGAAACCTTACAGCTTACAGATATTATTCGTGGAAACATGAAAATTGATACCAATGTTTTAGATGATAAAGTGTTGTTTAAAAGTGATGGTATGCCAACTTATCACCTAGCGAATATTGTAGATGACCATTTAATGGAAATTACGCATGTGATTCGTGGTGAAGAATGGTTACCTTCATTAGCATTACATCAATTATTATATAATGCCTTTGGTTGGGATGCTCCTGAATTTGCACATTTGCCATTGATTTTAAAACCAACAGGAAAAGGAAAATTAAGCAAACGAGATGGTGATAAGATGGGCTTTCCAGTATTTCCATTAGAATATACAGCAACAGACGGAACGGTTTCTAGAGGTTACAAAGAAGATGGTTATTTTCCAGAAGCTGTGATTAATTTCTTAGCCTTTTTAGGATGGAATCCAGGAACAGAACAGGAAATTTTTAGTCTAGAGCAATTGGTTGCTGATTTTGATTTAGCGAGAGTAAATAAAGCTGGTGCACGTTTTGATCCAGATAAAACCAAATGGTTTAATCATCAGTATATGCAACAACAGCTCGATTTAGATTTGGCTAAAACGTTTAAAGCTAGACAACCTGAATTAGCTGACATTGATGTGAATTACATTGCATTGACTGTAGGATTAATAAAAGAACGAGCAACGTTTGTTAGTGATTTTTGGGACTTAAGTCACTTCTTTTTTACCGCTCCAACAGCTTACGACGAGAAAGCCTCTAAAAAAGCACTTAAAGAAGGAACCGCTGACATTATGACTAAAGTTATTGAGCTTGTTAATGTCACTGAAGATTTTACTGTTGAAAACCTTCAAACGAACATTAAAGGTTGGATTACAGACAACGACATAGGTTTTGGTAAAGTAATGATGCCCTTAAGACTTGCTCTTGTTGGTGCATTACAAGGACCAGATGTTTTTGATATTATGTATCTGATTGGTAAAGCTGAAACGGTTAAGCGTATTGAAGCTTTGGTAAAAAGCATCTAAAAACAACTTCGATACGTCGTTTTGTTATAACACATTTTAAAAAAGTTTAAAAGGTAATCATAGCTGTTAAAGCTAATAGCGACTGGTTACCTTTAAATTTTTTGTTCGTTCCAATATCAAGATCTTGCTTGTTTAAATTACCTAACATATTGGTAAAACCATACATATACTGCGCTCTAATCAATAAACGTCTTACTCCTAAAGATAAACCAACAGCTCCATTAACATTAAAGTTTGAAATATCTCTTATATCTTCAGTTAATAAATTGTTATAGCCTTTAATAAAATATCCTTCTTTAGCTTCATCTTTAAGCTCTAACTCACTATTGTATTGTAACATAGGACCAACATCTAAGGTTAAATTATTACTTATAAGTTTTATATGAAATAAAAACGAAATGTTAGCAACAAATAGTTTGTACTCAACAAATTCTTCAGTTAAGTTTCCTAATGCTGACGCTTTAATATCTACATAATTTTCAGATAATTGAATGTTATAGCTCACATTATACCATCGATGCGGAATATCTACAGATGCTGACATTCCACCTATATAACCTGAATTTTTTTTAGTTTCAAAATTATCAGTTTGAATATCAAATTGGGTAATTCCACCTTGTAAACCAATGCCATTTTGAATTTTATAATTTTTGCGCTGAGCAAAACTATTTGTAACAAATGTTAAACAAATAAGTACTAATAAGAGAGATTGTATGTTTTTCATGCTATTTTTAAAGCTGATAGAGGCAAACCTAAGTAAAATAATTTACTTTTAGAGTCTCGTATTGTTTAACCTTAAAAAAACGTGCTATGGGTCAATTTATTTTCGTTCCAATTATATTCTTTGGACTTATCATTTTAGTTTCATCATTTTTTGTGGTGAAACAACAAACAGCAGCCATTATAGAGCGTTTTGGTAAATTTCACAGTATTAGACATTCTGGATTAAAACTTAAAATTCCGTTAGTAGATAAAATTGCTGGAAAATTAAGTTTAAAGATTCAACAATTAGATGTTATTATTGAGACTAAAACTTTGGATGATGTATTTGTAAAACTAAAAGTTTCTGTGCAATACAAAGTTGTAACGGAAAGTGTTTATGATGCTTTTTATAAACTCGATTATCCACATGAACAGATTACGAGTTATGTCTTTGATGTGGTACGTGCTGAAGTACCAAAAATGAAATTAGATGATGTCTTTGTTAAAAAAGATGATATTGCATTAGCGGTAAAAGCAGAATTAAATGATGCAATGATGGACTATGGGTTTGACATTATTAGAACTTTAGTTACCGATATTGATCCTGATCCACAAGTAAAAATAGCAATGAATCGTATTAATGCTGCCGATAGAGAAAAAACTGCTGCACAATATGAAGGTGATGCGCAACGTATTTTAATTGTAGAAAAAGCAAAAGCAGAAGCTGAAAGCAAGCGATTACAAGGTCAAGGTATTGCAGACCAGCGTCGTGAAATTGCTCGAGGATTAGAAGAATCTGTAGATGTTTTAAATAGAGTTGGTATTAACTCACAAGAAGCTTCTGCACTAATTGTTGTTACCCAACATTACGATACATTACAAGCTATTGGACAAGAAACCAATAGTAATTTAATATTATTACCTAATTCACCACAAGCAGGAAGTCAGATGCTAAACGATATGGTGGCTAGTTTTACCGCAAGTAATCAGATTGGTGAAGCTATGAAAGCTAAAAAATTAAACAAAAAAAATGATAATGAATAAATTAAAAAAATTAATGCTATTGGTTGTAATAGCAACAAGTGTAAATGTGTTTTCACAAACAAAAGCAGATGCTCTAAAGGATGCTAAAACAACTTCAAAAGCCACATTAGAGATGGATTTTGAAACGCTTCTCAATTATACACTTCCTTCTGTGTTAGATATGATGGGAGGAAAAGATGCTGCTTTACAAGTTTTAAAAACAACTTTTGATGGTATGAAAGCACAAGGTTTTGTGTTTGAAAAAGCTGATATCATTAGTGTTTCTGAAATTGTAAAAGAACAAGATCAATTTCGTTGTGTCGTTGAAGGTTATAATCAGATGAAAATGTCTGAACAACGTATTTCTTCTAAAAGCTATCTTTTAGGAATTTATAATGATGCTGATAAACATTGGTGGTTTATTGAAGCAAAGCAACTTAAAAATAAGGCTTTAGCAGATAATATATTACCAAATTTTGAAACAGCACTAGACATCCCAGAAGATGATGTAAAAGTTGAAAAACTCTAAATAGAATATTATAGCATAAAAAAACCTCTAAAATTATATTTAGAGGTTTTTTTATATTCACATATTACATACCGCAAATAATACTTCCCATAACTGCTAACGTTACAATCCAGTAACCAGAATTTATAAAAATATATTTTGCGCTTTTACGCTCAAATAAAGCGATAGTTCCTATAATTGGAAGTGCACCTAGTATTCCAAACATAGCTCCATGTAATGCACCATGCTTAAACGTTCTAAATGTGTCTCCATAATCGGCCATAAACGCTTCAAAAGATGGTTTTGCTAATTCTGGCTCTGCTCCTACCATACTTAAAGCTCCCCATTGATGATTAGTAAATTGCATTAATAAAAAACTCAACATAGTAGCAAAAACTAGTGTTAAGCCAAAAATAATTGCAATATTTCCACTTTTTATACGCTCTTCTGTCATTCCAGATTCTCGCATCCAAGCGATTCCGAATCCAAATTTTGGGTTATACCATAAAGCACCTACAAATAAAGCAGCTACTGCTGCAATTGGAATAGCGATTGGGTTAATTGGTAATTCCATGAATTTTAGTGTGTTAGTTAGAATTTAAATGTACAAAAAACCTCATAAGTTTGACTTATGAGGTTTCTAATTAAGTTAAAATAATATAAAGTGCTAATGCCCTTCTTCTTTATATTTATCTCGAATTTCTTTTAATTCATTTAAATAATTTTTCAAATCTTCTTCATTGATACTTGCTGTACCATTAGCCCCTTGAGGCAATGTACTTCTAGTTTCATCTAAATGTTTTTGAAGTTCAGGATAATTGTCTTCAATGTCTCTTGTAACTGTTGAAAGTTCTGTAAGTAATTTTTGTGATATATTCATAATTATATGGTATATCCCTAAATTTATGAACATTAAGACAAAATATCTCTCAAAAAATTGTTAAATTTCAGAAGCTTCAGCAACTAACACCTCATTTTTATCCGCTTTAGCCTTCTCAATAAACTCGTTAATTGCATCATTTCGCTCTAAGCCATTTTTAAGCAACTCTTTTAACGCAATTAAAACTGCTATACGAGTACCTGCTTTTTTTACTGCAGTGCCAAATAAAGGCTCTAAATCATCGTAAGAAACATCTTTAGCTAGCTCTTGTATTTCAGATTTAACTTTTAACTGCTTTTCTTCAGATAAATTGGTATATTTTTTTCCAAACTGTTGAATAACACTAATTGCTGAACGTTTTTGTTGTTGCGGTTTTGCTTTATTCTGATTTTGATTATTCTGAGGTTTTGGTTTTTGCTTTGCCCAACTATCTCTTAATCCTACAGTTTTATTGAATACCAATTTTTCAGGTGTAGAATCATCATCCACATTAAAATAACCTAAACGCTGAAACTGAAACTGTTCTCCTACTTCAACTGTTGCTAAACTTGGTTCTAAATAACCTGTTTTAATGGTTAAAGATTTCGGATTTATAAATTCCATAAAATCTTTGTCTTTATCACTATCAGGAGATTCATGACTAAACAAACGATCATACTCTCTAATTTCGGCTATAATAGCATGCTTTATAGACACCCAATGTAAGGTTCCTTTAACCTTTTTAGATGTATCTTCATCATAGGTACAATGCACTTCAAGAATAGCTCCATTTTGATCTTTTACCACATCATTCGCTTTAATGATATAAGCATTTTTTAATCGGACTTCTCCTCCAAGTTTTAACCTAAAATACTTGTTTCCGGCTTCTTCTTTAAAATCGTCTCGTTCTATATAAACTTCTCTAGAAAATGGTACTTTTCTATAGCCTGCTGAATCATCTTCTTGATTATTTTCAGCTTCTAACCATTCCTCTTTATCTTCAGGATAATTAGTGATCACTACTTTTATAGGATCTAAAACCGCCATTACACGATTGGCTGTTTTATTTAAATCTTCGCGAATACAGAATTCTAAAAGCGAGACATCAATGACATTTTCGCGTTTAGCTACACCAACTTTTTCTATAAATTTTCTAATAGAATTTGGTGTATAACCTCTGCGACGTAAACCTGAAATCGTAGGCATTCGCGGATCATCCCAACCAGACACAATACCTTCTTCTACTAATTTAAGTAATTTACGCTTACTCATTATAGTATAACTAAGATTAAGACGTGCAAATTCGCGTTGTTTAGGTAACATTGGAAGCATATCTGAAGCATAGTTATAGATATGCTCTTTAAACCAGTTATAAAGTTCTCTATGTGGCTTAAATTCTAAAGAACACAAACTGTGAGATACTTGCTCTATATAATCGCTTTCTCCATGTGTCCAATCGTACATAGGATAAATACACCAATCATTACCTGTACGGTGATGATGTTTCTTTAAAACACGATACATAATAGGATCACGCATTAACATGTTAGGATGTTGCATGTCTATTTTTGCACGTAGGATATGTGCACCTTCTTCAAACTCACCATTTTTCATGCGTTCAAAAAGGTCTAAATTTTCTTCAACAGAACGATTTCTGTATGGACCATCTACACCAGGTTGTGTTGGTGTCCCTTTTTGTTCTGCCATAGCTTCAGACGACTGGCTATCTACATAGGCCTTTCCATCTTTAATTAATTGTACAGCCCAATCGTATAATTGTTGAAAATAATCTGAAGAATACAATTCATTTTCCCATTGATAACCTAACCAAGCGACATCCTTTTTAATAGCATCTACATATTCTTGTTCTTCTTTGGCAGGATTGGTATCATCGAACCTTAAATTTACAGGTGCGTTGTACTTCTCTCCTAACCCAAAACTAATACCAATAGCTTTGGTATGACCAATGTGTAAATACCCATTTGGCTCTGGTGGAAAACGAAAGCGCAATTTATCTTTTGACAAACCGTTGGCTAAATCTTCTTCTATAATATGCTCAATAAAATTGAGTGACTTTGTTTCTTCTGACATTATTTTAGGTGTTAGCTGTTAGGTATTAGCTGTTAGGTAAAATCCTTATACAGCTACAATTCTCAACATCATTATTCCAGGTGGTAAAATTAAACAAATTGTAACATTTATTTACTTTTTTAGACTGATACTATGAATCAATAATTGAATATTAAAATGAATTATAAATGTCCAAAATGCAATAATAACACTTGTACAGTTGATCAGATGAGAGCTACTGGTGGTATGTTTTCTAAAATCTTTGATATTCAAAACAAAAAATTTACATCTGTTACTTGTAAAAAGTGCACGTATACTGAATTCTATAAAGCTAAAACTGGTGCATTGAGTAACATTTTTGATTTGTTTACGAATTAGAAAAGCGTAAAGACTGCTTCGCTCTATTATCTTTTATATTATTTTTGCTTTATGGGAATTATAAAAGTTGAAAATATAAGAGTATTTGCTAATCATGGCTGTTTAAAAGAAGAAACCGCTATTGGTAGTGATTACAGAGTAGATATTGAAGTAAAGGCTAATTTACAAACCTCCGCAGCATCTGATGAATTGAATGATACTGTAGATTATGTATTACTGAATAAAATTGTGAGGGAAGAAATGGCTAAACCATCTAAGCTTTTAGAAACGGTTGCCAAGCGTATTTTGAATCGTGTTTTTAATGAAGAAGCATTAATTACCAAAGCTACAATTGCCGTTAGTAAAATAAATCCTCCGATAGGTGGTGACGTTGAGATGGTTACCATAAAAATGAGTCAAAAGCGAAAAAAGCAAACCTATTTAGGCTAAAACATATATAATTTTTATATTTGCGCTCTCGTTAAATCAAATTTAAATTGACGAGATTCCTTTTTCAAAGGAAAAAAGGGTGTCGTGGCCGAGTGGCTAGGCAGTGGTCTGCAACACCATCTACAGCGGTTCGAATCCGCTCGACACCTCAAAAAGCTTCTAAGTTATCTTAGAGGCTTTTTTTATTTTTTAAATTTTAAGAAAATTTAGATTAATAGATATGCGGTTCGAATCCTAACGTTTTAATGACCTCAAAAAGCTTTCTATTTTTGTTAAGGCTTTTTTATCTTTCAAATTTTAAGAAAATTTAGATTAATAGTTACACGGCTCGAATCCTAACGCTTTAGTAATCTCAAAAAATATTCTATTTACATTGAGGCTTTTTTATTTTCAAACTTTAAGAAATTTTAGATTAATGGTTACAAGATTTGAAACTTATAGGTTTATAAAAGTGAAAATTAATAAAAGCGTAATTATAAACAGTTTGATTTTTATCAAAATGAACATTATCAAAATTGATAGTTTTATGAATATGAATGGTATCTGTTGGATATTTTTTGTCTCCAAATCTATATTCAATAAGACTATACCTTTCACTCTTTGCTTTATCAAATTTAACGATGGCATTTTTAAGAGAAAATATAGAATCTTTACCGTTGGTTAATTCACTAATGAGTTCTGAAAAGGCTAATTCTTTTAATTCACTAGTACTATTAGTAGTTTGAGCGCTAATACTAAAAAAGGAAAGTAAGAAAAATACCAGCAGTAGTCTATATGTCATTCTATAACTTATTTTAAATATAAATACAATGGTGTTGAATTTACTAATAATATTATAAAATAACTTTAGTACTTATTTTATACCTCAATAAAATTTATAGAAATGCTTAATCTATAGGATTAACCTTTTCAATTTGTTCCATACTTTTTTCATAAAGCTCTGGAAATAAGCCTTGACTTAGAAGTATAATACCAAAAATTAAAATAATTAGAGATACAATTTTTTTAGTCTTAAAAATACGTCTAGGTGTTAATTTACTTTTTAAACGTTTTGCAGCTGCAATCTTAAAAAGATCTGCTAAAAAATAAGACACTAACATAGTTACAATAAATATGGTAACTCCATTATCTGAAGTTGTAATAGATGTCCCAATAACAATAAAACCTAACCAACCTAACAGTACACCAATATTAATAAAATTGAGCAGAAAACCTTTAATAAAGAGCTTACCATAATCTTTCTTGGGAAGTACAATTTTGTGATGTTCTCTAACTATAGATCGGAATGATTTTGAAGTTTTTACAAAACTAATGAGTCCGTAAATAACTAATAAAGTTCCTCCAAAAACCAATAATTTTGGATCGTCTTTTATTTTATCTAAAAGGGTATCTGTACTTTTAAAAATAACGAGGATAAAAACAATATCTGCAAAAATAACACCAAGATCAAATACAATAGCGCTTCTAAACCCCTTAGTAACACTGGTTTCTAATAAAACAAAAAACACAGGACCAATGGTAAAGGCTAAGATTATTCCGAAGGGAATGGCTGTTAAGATATCGTCTAACATGTAAAACTTACGGTTTACACAAATGTAAGAAACTCAACTGATATTACATACGTTTTATTCGACCTCCAAGTATAGTGCTTTCATCAACTTGTTTGGGTTTACCATAAATATATATATTTCCACCTGCTTTAATTCTAGCATTTACAAATTCTGTAGCATGCACATAAGCTTCACCAGCAGCATTAATACTGACTTCTGTATTTTCGGTAATTAAATCTTCGCCATTAAACACTCCACCAGTATAAATTGAAATATCTTGATGTTTTGAATATCCAGAAACATTAATAACTCCACCTGTAACCGCTCTTAAATTGGTATATGTAGTTTTTAATTCGGCTGTAATCTCTGCTCCTTCTTGTACTCTTAAATCGAGTTCGTATTGCTTAATTGGTGCTTTTACAGTGACTTTTGCACCTTCATTAGCATCAATTTCATCTACTTCAGTAAAATAAAGTAATACAACGGTATCATTACCGTCGTAACTTTCTCTTAGATTCATTCTTATCTTAAGTTTACCATTATTGTTAATAATCTCAACATCTTTTCTATTTTTACCAGAAATCACCACTTTATTTTCATCAGATTCAATCATTTTAAGATGAATTAAATCAAATACTTTAACGGTTGAAAATTCTCCTATTTGTTTTTCTATAGATTCTTGGGCATTACTATGCATGGTTAATACCAATGCTATGGATAAGATGATGTATTTCATATTTAATTTTATTTTAAGACAATGATCTTTTTACTAAATAACCATTTGAGTTGAATCTGGTCTCCAGATTGCTTTTTTATCACCCGTCTTTGAGGTGTTAATATTACAGTAATCACAGCAGATGCCACTGCTAAAACCATTTGATTAATATCTGGAAAAATTGCTTGAATGCTAAATCTTACAATAACATAAATAACGGCAAATATTAAAAAAACGTATAGACCTGCTTTTGTAGATGTTTTCATTATATGGCAACTTTTACTGCTGTTCCTGTAATTGAAACAATTAATGTATTTGTAGTTGCGAGTGTTTCAATATCAATTTGAACACCTACAACAGCATTAGCACCTAAAGCTTTAGCATTATCTTGAAGTTTTTGAAATGCTTCTTCCTTAACATGTTCTAATCCTTTAGCATAGGCTTCATAGTATTTTTGGGAACTAAACATATCCTTAAAAGACATATTTTTTCCTTTATAGGAATGTGTAGAATTAAAAGAAATACCAGTAACTATACCTAAATAATCTATAATGTTATGGTTTTCTATGGAATTAGTGGTTGTAAGAATCATAGTATAAAGTTTTTATTATAAGTATTGCTTTTAGTAAAAATGTTACAGATTGCTTCATACCTTGAAATAACCTTATTCTTCACTAGTTTCAGGTTTTCCAACCATATAAAAATCGAGATGCTTTTTAGTTAAATCTGCATTTTTAACTTTTACAATTACTTCATCTCCGAGTTGATACATGGTTTTTGATTTATTACCAATCATAGCATATTGGTCTTGGTCAAATTGGTAGTGATCATCTTTCATATCTCTTACACTCACCATACCTTCACATTTATTAGAAATAATTTCAATATAAATTCCCCAATCTGTTACCCCAGAAATTACACCTAAAAACTCTTCGTTTTCATGATCTTGCATAAAACGAATTTGCATGTATTTTATAGAATCGCGTTCTGCTTTTGTAGCTAAATATTCCATATTACTAGAATGTTTACAACGTTCTTCGTAAATTTCTTCGTTAGCAGATTTTTCGCCATCCAAATACTGTTGTAATAAACGATGTGCCATGACATCTGGATAACGACGAATTGGCGATGTAAAATGACTGTAATAATCGAATGCCAAACCGTAATGACCAATGTTATGTGTGGTATATTCGGCTTTAGACATGGTTCTTATAGTAAGTGTATCGACTAAATTTTGTTCTTTTTTACCAACAACATCTTTTAGTAAGTTATTTAAAGATGATGCAATACTTCCTTTATCTTTAAAATTTAATTTATGTCCAAAACGTGCTACAACTGTTTGAAGCTGAGCTAATTTTGATTCATCTGGCTCATCATGCACACGATACACAAAGGTTTTCTTTTGTTTTCCAACAAATTCTGACACCTTTCTGTTCGCTAATAACATGAACTCTTCAATCATTTTATTAGCATCCTTACTGGTCTTAAAAAATACTCCTACTGGATTTGCTTCTTCATCTAAATCGAATTTTACTTCGACCTTATCAAAAGAAATAGCACCATCTCGCATACGTGCATTTCGCATTTTACGTGCCAGTTGATTCATTTTAATTGTAGCTTGAGCTACTTCTACAGAAGTTTGGTATTCTTCTCCAGTTAACGATACTTCTGCCGGAATAGTTGTATCAATTTTTTCTTTGTGTTTTAATACATCAACTTCATTAATTGTTGCATTATTTTCAATAATAGCTTGTGCCTCTTCGTATGCAAAACGTGCATCAGAGTAAGTTACGGTTCTACCAAACCATTCGTTTTTAATTTCGCATTTATCATTCATTTGAAACACTGCAGAAAAGGTATATTTTTCTTCATGTGGACGTAATGAACAAGCGCCATTAGATAAAACTTCTGGCAACATAGGCACTACGCGATCTACTAAATAAATAGAGGTTGCACGCTCGTAAGCTTCATCATCTAAAACCGTTCCTGGTTGTAAATAGTGTGAAACGTCTGCAATATGTATTCCTATCTCATATAAGCCATTATCTAAAACTTTAAAGGATAAGGCATCATCAAAATCTTTAGCGTCCTTAGGATCTATGGTAAAGGTTAAATCTTTACGCATGTCTCGACGTTTGGCAATTTCTTCTGGTTTAATTTCTAAATCAATATTGTTAGCGTAAGCTTCCACTTCATGAGGGAATTCTAATGGTAAACCATATTCTGCCATAATAGAATTAATCTCAGTACCATGTTCACCTGGTTTACCAAGTACTTCAATTACTTTACCGTTTGGTGAATCTGCTTTTTCTGGCCAATCTTCTAATGATACTAAGACTTTATCACCATCTTCGGCTTTATTTATTTTATTAATAGGTACAAAAATATCGGTGTACATTTTATTGCTATCTGCTACAACAAAGGCAAAATTCTTTTTATCATGAATTTGAATGGTACCAACATATTCTGTTTTTGCACGCTTTATAATATTGGTAATTTCTCCTTCTTGTTTTCCTCTATGCTTTCTTTTGTAGGCGTAAAATTCTACTTCATCTCCATTTAAAGCTTTGTTAATATTGTTTGAAGCAATAAAGATATCTTCTTCAAAATCATCGCAAATAATATAACCGTTTCCTTTAGCTGCTAAATCTAAAATACCTGTATGATATTCTGTATTTACTATGGCTTTAAATTTGCCACGTTCTACTTCTTCAATCTCTTGTTTTGCTTTAAGTTGTTGAAGTTTCTTTATAATTTGGTTGCGACTACTAGCATCATTAACGCCTAGTTTAGCTGCAATTTGTTTATAGTTAAAAGTTGAGTTTCTTTCTTTTTTTAAAATACTAAGAATTGTATTTGTAAGGTTGGAAATCTTATTATGTGAAGATTTCCTGTGTTTCTTTTTTGTCATTTAATTTGTAATCATATTCATTTCCTATAAGTGATAGGAATTCTAATTTAAAACTTAATTAAGGCGAAGAGAGGTTATTAAGTTTGCTACAAAGTTACGTTTTAATTTTTTAATGATGTTTATAGAACGTTAAATTAATGGAAAAGCACTGTAAATTTCACAGAGTTTTGTTTTAAAAGCATAGTATTAAAACTAGTCTATAATCAACTTTTTATCGCCTTTTTCTTTAGGTAGTTTCTATTTCTACTGCATATAAACCAGAAGTTTATTTTTAACGTATTTAGTAAACACTTTTAAATAGCGATAATTTAAACGTTTGAAATTTATTTTTCAAAACAAGAAAATCTAAGAAGTATAAATCTATTAGATGTTTAATTCTAATAATTAGTCATTATTGCTAAAAAACGATGTTATCAACATATATATACATATTATCATTTTTTTTTTAAAATTTAAAAAATAAAATAATGGTTATTATAGTCTGTTAATAGCTAGTATAACTTTTTGAAGTTTTATTTTGATTAATCGTAATTTACATTTTACAACATTTTAGTTAACACTAAGTTTACATCTAAACGCTTCATTTTTAAGCTAAATTAAAAAGCTATTAACAACTGTTAATAACGAATGTTAATAGAAATGACTGATATATTTATTTTAAAATCTTGTTCATTTCACTACAAATGATGTTTAATAACTTCGGCGAAAAAAACAACTAACTTATTTGGTTATCTCATCTCTATTTTTGTTTGAAAAAATTAATGAATAAACCTAATTTTAGTTTTAAAGACTTGTGAACACTTATTAACAAGTTATAAGATATGTTATCATAACTATTAACAAACCTAAATACTAGATAATGTTTTTAAGTGGTATTTAATAGATTAAGTTTAGAATAGAACTTTATATACTTATATAATGAGTAGCATTATTAATAGATCCAAGTAATTTAGATGCTAGTAATTAAATTATTCTTTAAAATTTAACAGAATTAATCACTTTATATGTTTCGTGAAAATGAGTTCTAATAACTTCAAATACCATTATTTCTACAAGCTATAAAAAGTAAGATTTATAGCTACTAAATAGTATTGCTAAAAAAGGAATTTCTAGAAGATAATTAGTAAAAATCCAATAAAAATTTAATTATTCTTTAAAATTTTAAATCTCTTTAACATACTATACGCTAGTAGTTTACTAGCTATAAAATACAAAAATTATCGATTTGATGTTTTTTTTTGCTTAAAAAATCGATGAAAAACTAATTTGATACAAAATAGAAAAACTTGATATATCATTGTACCAAATTCCAAATTTATTAATTTATAAAACCTACAATTATGAAACTAAAATTATTTTATTTATCGTTTTTATTTAGCGTATTATTTTTTAACTTTTCTAATGCTCAACAAACATATCTTCCAGATGATGTTTTTGAACAATATTTAATCGATGAAGGTTATGATACCGTATTAGATAATTATGTTTTAACAGCTAATATTGCTAACATAGATACAGTAAACTTATATGATAAAAACGTTACAGACTTAACAGGTATAGAAGATTTTGCAGCGTTAACTAATTTAAACATTTCTAGTACTTTAGTACTTAATATAGATGTAAGTGCAAATACAGCATTAACTACTTTAAATATCTATGATACTTCAATAAGTAATTTAGATGTTAGTAATAATTCTGCATTAATTAATTTATATGCAGATAATACACTTTTAAATAGTTTAGATGTAAGTGCAAATACAGCATTAACTACTTTGTTTATTACTAATACAGAAATTAATAGTTTAGATGTAAGTAATAATACGTCTTTAGAGGTTTTAGGTGTTTCTGATACTCCAATAATTAGTTTAGATTTAAGTCATAATACGTCTTTAACTTATTTATCTATTTACAATACATTAATAAGTAGTTTAGATGTTAGTAATAATAGTGTTTTAACAACTTTAAAAACTACAAGCACTGATAACTTATATTGTATTACTGTAGCAGATGAAGCAGCAGCAAATGCAGGTACAGGAATTTATTTACAATGGGAAAAAGATGAAGCTTGTAATTATAGTGAAAGCTGTAGTCTTACTTATGTACCAGATAATGTTTTTGAACAGTATTTAATTGATCAAGGTTATGACGTAGCACCAATAGATAATTATGTACCTACAGCTAATATAAAGCATGTAAATTCAGTAGATTTAAATAATACTGGTGTAGCTGATTTAACAGGTATTGAAGATTTTGTAGAACTAACTGTTTTAGATGTTTCTTTTACTTCGGTAACTAATGTAAACGTAAGTAATAATATAGCATTAACTGACTTATTTGTTAATAACACTTTAATTAGTGATTTAAATGTAAGTTTAAATACAAATTTAAATATTTTAAATGCCTTAAATACTCCAAATTTAGATTGTATTACTGTAGCAAATGAAGCAGATGCAACTTCAGTTTCTGGTATTTATGTTAATTGGCAAAAAGATGCAATTTGTAGTTATAGAGAAAACTGTAGTGCTCCATTAAGTGATATAGAATTTGATGCTACTAAAGTATTTGTTGGACCAAATCCAATAAAAGATCAATTACAAATTAAACTTAATAATACTGATGTTCTAAACGACGTAAGTATATACAATATTTCAGGAAAATTAATTTTAAAATCTACAAGTACTCATATTGCAACAAGTCATTTAGTATCTGGTATGTACTTGGTAAGAATTATAACGGATAAAGGTAGTTTTACAAGAAAATTAATAAAATAGTAAAATCACGCTATTAATAATATACTTAAAAAACCTTGAGACCATGTCTCAAGGTTTTTTTTTACAGTATTAACTAATAGTAATATACAGCTTTCTATTATTTCAGAACAAAAAAATAGTATTTCAGAACATTTTTTTTGAATTATGTAAAATAATATGTGTTTTTGTTTGAGTTATTAAACCTTAAATCTTATTATTTTATGAAACACATTTACCTATTTATTTATTTATTATTATGTTACAATATTGCATTTACCCAATGTAATAATGAAAATGATGTAATACCAGAATACCTTTCAAATGAAGGAATTGCGGGACAATCTTTTGTTGCTAATTGTTCAGGAAGACTAACTAATTTAGATATTAAATGGTTCAATCCTAATACTATTAATTATTCTATAAGAGTACTTAAAGGAGAGGGATTAAATGGACCACAAGTTGGAAGTACATTAACAGGACTTCAGGTTAATGGAACGGGAGATTGGTATAATTTTTCTGATTTTATTTCTAATGATTTGACCTCAAATAGTATTCCTCTTATTGAAGGTCAAACCTATACTTTTTTGATTGAGACAGATATTGGTGGTGTAGGTACTACTCATCATAATCCAGCTTCAACTACTGATGGAATTTTTTATTACGATATTCCAGGTTATGTTGGTTCTTTTGATTTTTCAGATATTGTTTATCTAATGGAAACAAATTCAGATCCAGTAATAACTAATGTTACCAGTACTAATACTGATGGTACATATACTTTAGGAGATGTTGTAGATGTAATAGTAACTTTTAATGAAGTAGTTAATGTAAATACATCGGGTGGTTTACCAGAATTATTATTAGAAACAGGAATTATTGACCAAAGTGCTAGTTATATTTCTGGTACAGGAACTAATCAATTAACATTTAGATATAATGTTCAGAATGGTGATAGTACTACAGATTTAGACTACGCTTCAAATTTTGCTTTAAATTTAAATGGTGCTTCTATAAAAGATATAGAAAATAATGATGCTGTTCTTTCATTACCTGTAACAGGTACGCCTGGTTCATTAGGTGCAAATCATGATATTGTGATTAATTGTAACATTACACTAAGTGCAATAGTACAATCTAATGTATTATGTAATGGAGGTTCTGATGGATCAATAGATTTAACGGTAAGCGGAGGAATAGCACCTTATAATTATATTTGGAGTAATTCAGCAACAACAGAAGATATGGCGGGACTTTTTTCAGGTACATATAATGTAGTTGTCACAGATGCCAATGGATGTACAGCGAATACTTCTGTAACGGTTACCGAACCAACGATGCTAACAGCCAGTGCTATGGTTAGCTCAAGTTA